>JAXMBZ010000002.1:0-584995 GCA_046349615.1 Planctomycetota bacterium | reverse complement strand
GGAGGCGAACGCCGCGCCGAGGACGGACGGCGCGGCGACCGCGAGGAGCGCGAGCACGACCGCCGTCGGCCCGAGGCCGCGCGCCTGGAGGCGGTGCGCGAGGTGGCGGCGGTCGCCGATCCACGGACGGCTGCCCTGCTTCCAGCGCACGACGGACAGGCGCGCGAGGTCGAGGAGCGGAAGCGCGAGCACGGGCCAGGCGCCGGGCGTCAGCGCAACGAGTGCGCCGAGGAGATGGCTCCCCGCGTCGCCGAGGTACGCGAGCGGCGTCGTCGAGCCGTCGGGCGCCGTGCGCCGCAGCCACAGGTTGAACGGGAGGAAACCGAGGAGCGGCGCCGCGAGCATCGGTGCGACCGCGCCGAGCCCGAGCGCGCCGAGCGACGTCGCGCACCCGTCCGCGTTGTCGAACGTGTTGAAGGCGTTCATAGCGAGGAGCGCGAGCGTGCCGCATGCGAGCGCGTGTTCGATCGAGGGCGTCCCGACGACATCGAGTGCGTCGCGCGCGCACAGCACCGCGATCGCGAGCTGCCCGGCGAACTTGATCGAGGGCCGCAGACCAACGCGCGCGCGATCGTCGATCGCGCCGAGCAGCAGCGCGCCGAGCAGGGCGACGCCGGAGTAGCCGCGTACGACGTGCAGGGCAAACCCTGCAGGCCAGGGAGCCATCACGCCCCCTTCCGAGTTCACAGGAGTGCTCCCCGCGAGGAACCACAGGCCCAGGAACACGGCAACGCCCCCAACCAACGGGACGGCGGCGCGCTGGATCTTCCGCTCGGGCGCCTCGCTGCCGTCGTCCGTCCAACCCGCGTCGCGCGCGAAGGTTCGCAGGAAGAGCGCTGTTCCGCTCGCGATCAGCCCCGCGAGCACCCCTCGGAGGAGCTCGGACTCGATCACGCCCGCGCCCCGTACAACCCGTGCGCGCGGATGTACGCGAGCACGCTCCTCGGCACGCCCGCGACCGCGCGCTCTCCACGCGCGAGCGCCGCGCGAATCGCGGTCGACGACACCTCGACCGGCGGCAACCGCAGGTACCCCGCCTCGACTTTCTTCGCGAGTGCCTCCCCATGCGCCGCGCGCAACGGCTCGAGCTGCGCATCGGGGTCGCCCTCGCGGAAGATCACGATCGGTTGCACGCGTTCGAGCAACGCCCGCGACTCCTTCCACTTCGGGAGCCCCGGCAGGTTGTCGCTCCCGAGGACGAGGTAGAGCGCGCAGTCTTCCCGCTCACCGATCGCCTTCGGCAGCGCGCGCACCGTGTCGATCGTCCACGACGGGCCCGCGCGCTCGAGCTCGAGCCCGCTGACGGTCCACGCGGGCTCGCCGCGCGTCGCGAGCCGCAGCATCGCGAGCCGGTGCTCTCCCGCCGCGGGCCGCTGCTCGGGCTTGAACGGGGACTGCGCCGCCGGGACGAACACGACGCGGTCGAGGTGGAAGCGCTCCGCCGCGGCCCGCGCCACGTGGAGATGCCCCTCGTGGACGGGATCGAACGAGCCCCCGAAGAGCCCGATGCGCCGCCCGCCGCCGCCTTCCGAGGGTTCTCGCGCCGCTTCCACCGTTACCTCCACGCTCCCGAGGATAGAGCGAGGACCCGCTTCCCCGCCCCGCGCGGTCCGGAATCGGGCCCACGCGGCGCGCCCGCGCGATCCCTCCCCGCCCGGGGCTTTACTTCGCGCCCTCCGGCGGAGAAACTCCCGACCCCCCTACCGGAGCCTCTCGGCCGGAGCCCCTCGGCCCCACCCGAGCCTCCTTCGTTCGGATCACCGCCCCCATCCCATGAAGCTGATCGCCCCCCTCGCTGGTCTGGCTCTCCTCGCCGGCTGCGCCTCTCAGGGTCCGTACGTCAACCAGCACTGGAGCGAGCGCTCCATCGGGCCGCGGATGAGCCGCGCGTTCCTGAGCTACGACCCCGAGAACGACGGGTCGTACCGCGACTTCCAGTGGAAGAAGAAGCAGTCGATCAACCTGACGATCTCGCGCCACCTCTTCAACCACAACCCCGAGAACCCCTTCCAGGCCGAGAGCCCGGACTTCTACAAGCCGCGCCCGAACCACAGCCTGCTTCCGCGCGCCTACAACTACATCCACATGGAAGGCATCGCGCTCGGTGCGATCGCCTACGCGGGCGGCGCTCCGGCGATCATCCCGCTCCCGCTCGACTCGATCATCGGCACGTTCGAGGAGGGCGGCACCGAGGAGTTCGTGCAGGGCGTCGGCGAGTTCGTGCGCCCGCTCGGCGTCCTGACCGCGAGCTTCCTCCACGACGGCCTCGGCTTCCCCGAGTCGAAGGGCACCGCCTGGCGCGGCGACTGAACGCGCGCAGCGCGGACCTTCAGGTCCAATCCAGGGCGCGGAGGACGGCTCGAACGCGAGCAGCCTCCGCGCTCGCGCTTTCTCCGGGCTCCGCCGCGGCGAGCCACGTCGTCTCCTGGAACTTGCGGTACCACGTGCGCTGCCGTCGCGCGAACTGCCGCGTGGCGAGCGCGATCTTCGCTTCGGTCTCGGCGCGGGTCGCGCGGCCGTGCGCGAGCTCGAGCGCCTCGCGGTAGCCGAGCGCCTGCAGCGACGTCTTCGAGAAGCCGCACGAACGCTCGATCGCGAGCGCTTCCTCCGCCCAGCCCTGGTCGAGCATCGCGCGCGTGCGCTCCGCGATGCGCCGGTCGAGCTCGGGCACGTCGAGCGCGAGCCCGACGAGCCGCCGCGCACGGCCCGCGGCGGTCGCGCCGAACGAGCTCCACTCGCGCTGCCACTCCGAGAGCGCGCGGCCGGTCTGCTCGAAGACCTCGAGCGCGCGCACGACGCGCTTCGTGTCGTTCGCGTGGATGCGCGCGGCACTCGCCGCGTCGACGCGCGCGAGCTCCGCGTGCAGCGCGGCGTTGCCCTCGCTCGCGACGCGCGCCTCGAGGCGGGCGCGCAGCGCGCGGTCGACGTCGGGGCCCTCGAACATGCGCTCGAGGAGCACCTTCAAGTAGAAGCCCGTCCCGCCGACGAACAGGACGCGCGCGTTCCGCGCCGTCGCGTCCTCGAGCGCGCGCACGAGCTCCGCCTGGAAGCGCGCGACGTCGAACTCCTCGTTCGGCGCGACGAGGTCGAGCAGGTGGTGCCGGACGCGCGCGCGCTCCGCCGGATCCGGCTTCGCGGTGCCGACGTCCATGCCGCGGTAGACGAGCATGGAATCGAGCGAGACGAGCTCCGCCCCCGCCGCCTCGGCGACCGCGAGCGCGAGCGCGCTCTTCCCGCTCGCCGTCGGACCGACGAGCGCGCGCACGCCGCCTTCGAGCAGGGTATCGAGTCGGTTCGAGACGCTTCCCACGAGCGCGGGAGTCTAGCGGTCGGCGCGCGGGCTCCGTACCTTGCGCCCGGAGGCCTCGATGTCGATCCGCGTCCGTTCCACGCTCCCTGCGCTGCTCCTCGCTCTCGTTTCCGCGCCCGCGTTCGCGCAGGAGCCCGCGCCGAAGCCGACGCCGCCCGGCGAGAAGCCGACGCCGCCGTCCGACGGCAAGCCCGTGCCCCCCGCCGTCGGTGGAGCGGGCGCGAACGCGGGCGGAGCGGCGCCCGTGCTCGTCGGCTCGGACGGCCAGCCGCTCGCGCCCGGCCGCATCCCGACCGACACCGCCGCGGACGCGCGCGCCGCGTGGGATTCCTTGCTCGCGGCGACGCTCGGGACGGGGAGCGCGCGCAAGCCGGTGACCGCGTTCTCGCTCCAGATCGACGTCGAGTACAAGCAGGGTGCGCGCACGAACAACACGACCGCGCTCTACGAGTACGTCGCGCCCGGCAACGTGCGCGCGCGGTTCGAGCGCTCGAATCGCGAGACGGTGCGCGGGCCGGACGGGGACTGGTTGATCGATCCGACGACGCGCGAGTCGAAGCGGATCGAGCGCGACCGCGACTCCGAGCAGGACGCGCGCCAACTCGACGACCTCGTGTCCGTCGCGCGCAACTTCATCGCGCTCACCGACCCGAAGAGCCTGCGCATCGCGCGCCTCGCGAAGCTCGCGGCGCCGCCGACGGGCATCGGCAAGGACTACGCGGCGCGCGCGATGGAGCTCACGTGGCTCGACGTCGAGAGCCCCGACTTCCGCCTCGTCCAGGCGCCGAAGGCGAACGAGGCGGCGGCGCTCTATCGCGTGCAGCTCGGGCTCGACCCGAAGACGGCGCTGCCCGCGCTCGCGCTCGTGCACGAAGCCGGCGGCAAGGCGCGCATCGGGCCGAGCACGCTCTTCCTCGAGCTCGCCGAGTGGTACGACGCGGACGGCGCGCGCGTGCCCAAGGTGATCCGGACCTTCGAGGTCGACGAGGCGTCGATCCCGAGCGCGGCGGGCGACGCGTCGAAGCTGCGCTTCCGCCTCGATCCGACGTCGGACGTCTTCCTCAAGCAGGCGCGCATCAACCCGCCGCTGACGGCGGACTCGTTCCGGCCGCCGAAGAAGACGTGAACGCGCAGCGCGCGACACGGACTCCACGCTCGCGCGCGTTCGGCGCGTGAGCTCTCTCGACGTCGCGCGCGGCCGGCGCGTGGGGTTCGACTCGACGTCGCGCGCCTTCGCGCGCTCACGCTCGGCGCAGGAACGCGCGCTCGAGGTCCGCGAGCGTGAAGCGCACGCGCGTCGGTCGGCCGTGGACGCAGGTCTGGTCGTTCAGGAGCGCCGCGCCGCGTTCGAAGAGCGCCGTGATCTCGTCGTCCGTCAGCGGGTCCCCCGCCATGACCGACGAGCGGCACGCCGCGCGGTGGAGCACTTCCTCGAGCAGGCGCTCGCGCGACGGCGCGCGGCCCTCCTCGAGCACGGCGACGATCTCGCGCACGATCGCCGCGGGTTTCGGCCGCGCGAGCCGCGCGGGGAGCGCGTGCACGGCGATCGTCGTCGTGCCGAACGCGTCGAGCTCGATGCCGATCGCAGCGAGTTCCTCCGCGCGCGCGACGACGAGCGCGACTTCGTGCGGCGCGAGCTCGACGAGCTCGGGCACGAGCAGGCGCTGCACCTCGAACGCGCCGCGCCGCAGGTCGGCCGCGAGCGCTTCGTACGTGATGCGCTCGTGGAGCGCGTGCTGGTCGACGATCTCGAAGCCGCCGTCGACTTCGTGCACGAGGTAGGTGCGCGCGATCTGGAGATAGCGCCCGCGCGGGCGCGGCGCGCGCTCGGTCGCACTCGCCCACTCCGTCGACGTCGCGCGCGCCTCGAGCGCGCCGAACGCCGCCGCGAGCGCGCCTGCGTCGAGGCGTTCGTCCGCGCCGTGCGCGCGCGCGTCCGCGCCGCTCGCTCCGAGCTCGCGCTCTCCGACGGGCGCGCGCTCCGTATCGGACGGGGAACCGCCGGGTAGATCGCGCACGACGAACGGTTCCGCCGGAGCGCGCGAGCGGTTCGCCGCGCTCCACAGATCCGGCCCTGCGCGCCGCTCGCGCTCGAGCGCCGTGTCGACGAGCCGCTCCGCCGGCGTCGCGAGGTCCATGCGCGCGACCGCGGCGCGCACGGCGGCGACGACGAAGCCGAAGAGGCGCCGCTCGTCGCGGAAGCGCACCTCGGACTTCGCCGGATGCACGTTCACGTCGACGCGCGACGGATCCATCGAGAGCACGAGGAACGCGACGGGCTGCCGCGTCTCGAAGAGGAACCCGCGGTAGCCCTCCTTCAGCGCGCGCAGGAGCACCTTGTCCTTGAGCGCGCGCCCGTTCAGGAACCACATCTGCCGCGACGTGTCGCTGCGCGCGAAGCGCGGCGGAGCGACGTAACCCGTGAGCACGAGGTCGCCGTCGCGCGCTTCGACCTCCTGCAGCGCGTCGGCGAGCTCCGCCCCGAACGCGCGCCGGATGCGCGCGCGCAGGTCCATGCCCGCCTCGACGTCGAACACGCGGCGTCCGTCGTGGTTCACGACGAAGCCGACGCCGACGTGCGCGAGCGCGAGCCGCTGCACGACGTCGAGACAACGCCCGAGCTCCGTCGCGGGCGTCTTGAGGAAGCGCCGGCGCGCGGGCACGTTGTAGAAGAGGTCGCGCACCTCGACGCACGTCCCGGCAGGCGAACCGGCCTCGATCGCGGCGGACAAGCGGCCGCCTTCGTCCTCGATGCGCCAGCCGGTCAGGCTCTCGCGCTCGCGCGTGCGGATCGAACAGCGCGCGACCGCGCCCATCGACGCGAGCGCCTCGCCGCGGAAGCCGAGCGACGCGATGTGCTCGAGGTCGTCGACGGTCGCGAGCTTGCTCGTCGCGTGCGGAACGAACGCGAGCTCGAGGTCCGCGCGGCTCATCCCGACGCCGTCGTCCGTGACGCGCACGAGCTTCGCCCCGCCCTCCTCGAGGTCGATCACGAGGTGCGTCGAGCCCGCGTCGAGCGCGTTCTCGACGAGCTCCTTCAACGCCGACGCGGGCCGCTCGATGACCTCGCCCGCCGCGATCTGGTTCTTGACGTGCTCCGAGAGCACGGCGATGCGCGGCGCGCGCGCGGCTGCGGACTTGCGATCGTCGGACATCGGCGCGGGATTCTAGCGCGGCGCGCCCGCGCGCGGGCCGCCGAACGAGGCCCCGGGCGCCGTCCGCGGCGGCGCCTTGCGCGCCCAGCGCAGCGCGAGCGCCGCGAGGTCGTTCCCGTCGACCGTGGCACCCGAGCGGCTCCGGCGTTCGAGCTCCGCGAGGTCGCCGAGCATCGCGCGCCACTCGCGCGCCGTGCGCGCGCGGACGCGGGCCTCGAACTCGGACCGCGCGCGGGGCTGCGGCGAGATCCCCGCCGCCTCCGCGGCCGCGGCGAGATCGCCGCCGCGCTCGAGCACGAGCGCGCCCGCGAGCGTCGGCCGCAGCTTCGAGCGCAGGCTGCCGAAGAGCACCGGGAGCAGCGCGCCGCGGTCGAGCTCGCGCGAGCCGTCCTTCTCCTGGAAGCCGCTGCGGAACAGCGCTTCGAGCCCCGCGATCGCCTTCGGCGCGTCGCCGCGCAGCGCGTCCTCGGCGATCTGGAACGGCGAGGCCGCGCTCGTCCACCCGACGAGTTCGCGCACGCCCTTCGAGCCGCGCTGGAGCAGTCGATCGAGCGCCGCGTCGAGCGCGTACAGGTCGTTGCCGACGGCCGCGGCGACGTAGAGCGCTTCGTCGGGCTTGAGCGGGATGCCGCGCTCCCGCGCGCGCGCAGCGAGCCACGCGACGAGCTCCGACTTGCGCGGGTCGGGATCCCACGGCGGCGGCGAATCCCAGAGCCGACGCAGCGAGAGCACGGGCCCGCCCGCGGCCGCGACGGCCTTCGCGAGCACCGAGTCGGCGCGCAACGACTCCGCCTCGAGCACGAGCACGCCCGGCACCTTCGTGTCGCGCACGAACGCGAGCGCCGCGCGCTGGAACGGCGAGTCCGCGCCGCCCTTCTTCTCGATCAGCGCGCTCGCGTTGCGCACGACGATCGCGCGCGCGCCGGAGAACATCGGCGGCGCGCCCAGGTCGTCGCACAAGGAGCCGACGCGCACGTCGGGGTCCGCGCCGTCGTAGCGCGCGAGCTCGAGCGAACGCGCGCGCGCAGCCGCCGCGAGCTTCTCGACGGCGCGATCTCGGAACCAACGCTCCTCGCCGCGCACGAGGAACGCGCGCGGGAGCTCCGGCTCGCCGAGCGCGCGTTCGAGCGCGATCAGTTGGTCGGACGGCGACGCTTCGCCCTTCGAACGCGCGGCCATCAGCTCCGACCTCCGGCGAGCCAGAGGTCGAGCGCGAGCCCGACGAAGAGCCCGACGCCGATCCAACCGTTGATCGTGAAGAAGGCCGCGTCCACGCGGGAGAGGTCGTCGGGCGCCACGAGCCGATGTTCCCACACGAGCAGGAGCGCCGCCACGAGGACCGCGCCCCACCACACGAATCCCAGCCCCGCGAGCCAGCCGACCGCCGCGAGCGCCCCGACCGTCGCGACGTGCAGGAGCGCGGAGACGCGCAGCGCGCGGGCGATCCCGAAGCGCGCCGGGATCGAGTGCAGCCCCGCGCGGCGGTCGAACTCCGCGTCCTGGCACGCGTAGATCAAGTCGAAACCCGCGACCCACGTGAGCACCGCGAACGCGAGCACGAGCACCGGCGCCGCGTCGCGCGTGATCTCGCCGCGCACCGCGAGCCACGCCGCCGGCGGCGCGAGCCCGAGCGCGAGCCCGAGCACGAGGTGCGCCGTCCAACTGAAGCGCTTGAACGCGCTGTACGCGAACAGCACGACGAGCACGGGCAGCGAGAGCCAGCCGCAGAGCGCGTTGAGCTGGAACGCCGCGAGCACGAACGCCGCGGCCGAGAGCGCGACGAGCAGCACGACGGCGCGCTTCGCGAGCACGCCGCTCGGGAGCTCGCGCTTCTGCGTGCGCGGGTTCTCCGCGTCGACGTCGGCGTCGACGAGGCGGTTGAAGCCCATCGCGCTCGTCCGCGCCGCGACGGCGCACGCGACGATCCACGCGAGCGTCGCCCACGCGGGCCGGCCGCGCGCCGCGAGCCACGCGCCCTGCAGCGCGAACGGCAGCGCGAACACCGAGTGGCTGAACCGCACGAGCGAGAGGTAGTGCGCGACGTTCGCCATCTCAGCTCGCTCCCCCGCCGCGCGGAGCGCGTCCGCGCGCGTCGTCGTCGAGGTCCGCGGGCCGCGGCACGCCCGCGTCCTCCGCGGCGGGCGCGAGCCCCTTCCAGCGCGCGGACACGCGGTGCTCGACGCCGAGGCGGTCCAGCACTTTGCCGACGACGTGGTTCACGAGGTCGTCGACGGTGCTCGGCCGATGGTAGAAGCCCGGCATCGCGGGCAGGACCGTCGCGCCGAGGCGCGCGATGCGCAGCAGGTTCTCGAGGTGCACGATCGAGAGCGGCGTCTCGCGCGGCACGATCACGAGCTTGCGCCCCTCCTTGAGCGCGACGTCCGCCGCGCGCTCGACGAGGTTCGAGCTGAAGCCGATCGACACGCGCGAGAGCGTGCCCATGCTGCACGGGCAGAGGATCACGCCGCCGGTGAGCGCGGTGCCCGACGACGGCGGCGCCTCGATCGCGTCGCTCGAGAACGCGCGCAGCGCGCGCACACGCTCCGCGCCCGCGAACGCGGCGAGGTTCTGCGCGAGGAGCTCGCCCTTCGCGCCGGCCTCGACGCCGAGCTCGTGACGCAGCACCTTCGCGCCGGCGTCGGTGACCGAGAGGTCGACCTCGTGCCCCGCGTCGACGAGCGCGCACACGAGCGCGCGCGCGTACGCGTGCCCGCTCGCACCGGTGAGGCCGACGAAGAAGCGCGTCACAGGAACACTCCGGGGCCGGCGCCGATCGAGAGCGCCAGGTTGAAGAACGCATGCGTCCACGCCGCGACGCCGGGGCCGCGGAAGCGGAAGAGCAGCGCGAGCAGGATGCCCGCGAGGACGCGCCAGGGGAAGACGCCCGCGTGGAACGGCTCCCCGCCGGGCCCGAGCACTTGGGTGAAGACCGCGAGGTGCGCGGCGGCGAACACGAGGCTCGCGAGGAGGAGCGCCGCGCCTTCCGCCGCCCAGCGCGCGGCTTCCTCGGCGCCGAGCCAGAACACGAACGCGCGCCGGAACACGAGGAAGAGGAGGCTCTGCAAGCCGAGACGGAAGAGCACCTCCTCCCACGCCGCGCCGCCCGCGAGCAACGCCGCGCTCGCGAGTCCGGGGCCGTCGGGCGCGCTCGGCAGCTGCACGCCCCGGAGCGCGTCGAGCCCGCCGACGAGCGAGAGCAGCACGAGCAGCGCGGGGCCGAGCAGCGCGGCCGCGAGCAGCCCCTCGAGGGCGATGCGCAGGACGCGCGGACCGAGGCCGAGCTCGACGTGGAAGCAGCGCCACGCCGCGGCGAACGCGAGGAGGCCGAGCGCGACGCGCCGCGCGAGGTCCGCATGCGCGCCGAAGGGCGTGAACGGGAGCGAGAGCACGACCTCGCCGAGGTTGCGCGCGCTCCCGCCCGTCGGCGCGAGCGCGACCTCGTACGCGACGAAGAGCGGCAGCATCGCGAGGAAACCCATCGCGATGCCGCGGCCGTCGATCGACGGCGCGTCCGCGGGGAGCTCCTCCGCCGCGACGGCCTTCGCGCGCGCGCTCACGCCGGCACGCGACCCCAGTGCAGACACGCGATGCCGCGCGTGAGCAGGCGGTGCCCGCAGTCGACAAGGCCCTCGAGCTCCATCTCGCGCTGGAATTCCTGCGGCGACGGCCACGCGAGCACGGTGCGCGGCAGGTACGAGTACGCGTCGGCGTCCTTCGACACGAGCCTCCCGACGAACGGCAGCACGCGCGTGAAGTAGAAGCGGTAGAGCGCGCCGAGGATCGCGCCGGGCGGCATCGTGAACTCGAGGATCACGACGCGGCCGCCGGGACGGAGCACGCGCCGCATCTCGCGCAGGCCCTGACGGCGGTCCTGCACGTTGCGGATGCCGAACGCGTTCGTGCAGAGGTCCGCGGACGCGCTCTTCACCGGTAGCGCGAGCGCGTCGCCGTGCGCGAAGACGGTCGCGGGGACCCGCGCGCCCTTCTTCCGCTCGGCGCGGCGCAGCATCTCGGGCGTGAAGTCGACGCCGACGACGTGCGCGCCGGCGCGCTCGAAGGCGAAGGCGACGTCGCCCGTGCCGCAGCACGCATCGACGACGACCCGGCCGTGCACGTCCCCCGCCGCGGCGAGCATCGCCTTGCGCCAGCGCTGGTCGATGCCGAGGGAGAGCACCCGGTTCAGGAGGTCGTAGCTCGTCGCGATGCGGGCGAACATCGCGCGGACCTGACGGGGTTCGGCCATGGAGTCGACTCGAGGGGCGCGAGATTCTACTCGCGCGCAGCGGCTCTGGCGATCACGGCGCGCCACGCGCGCGCGCCCCGCTGAAACGAGCGCGCCGCGCGCGCGCCGCCGAAACGAGCGCGGTGCGCGGGCGCCGCTGAAACGAGCGCGGCGCGCGGAAGGCCGCGCGCCGCGTGAGTCCGGGACTCGGTTCCGGGTTACTGGCGGAAGTAGTCCATGACCACGGACACGTTCGGCGCGGGGACGGACTGGGTGCCCGCCGTGTACGGGTCCGTGTCCTGACGCGTCGTGCCCGAGTCGATGCGGAGCACGTCGACGACGCCCGTGCCCGAGGTCGGGTTGGGCACCGCGACGAACATGTAGCGCGGCTCGTTGTTGTTCGCGATCGCGCCGTTCGGGAGCTGACGGACGAGCTGCTTGCCGTTGATGGGCTGCGGCGCGCCGGCGCTGAAGAAGGTCGTGTAGTTCGGGAGTGCCGACAGGCTGCGCATGTCGTCGAAGGCGATGTCGACCGGGACGCCCGAGATCGTCGGGGTGCCCGTCGAGACCGTGACGCCGAGGAACATGTCGCGGAACTGCGGCGTGAAGAGCGACTGCACGTTGAGCGGCAGCGCGCCCGACAGACCGGAGACGATCGCCAGCTTCGAGACCGCGCCCGTGCCGAACGCGCCCGGCTGGTTGTTGGACAGGTCGAGCGGGCCTTCGTGCGCGATCCACACCGCCGAACGGAGGTCGACGTGGTCGGGCTGGATCGCCTTCGGGTTGCGGAACGTCTGGGTCGCGATGCCGATGACGTCGTCGTAGCCCCAACCGTTGACCGTGTTCGGGCCCGACTCGTAGATCGCGACGCGCCCGTTGCGGTTCAGGATGTAGGCGAAGTAGACGTTGCGGTTGAAGCCCCAGGCGACCTGGCGCGGCGTGATCGCGACGTCGAACGGCTGCGAGAGCTGCGAGCTCACCGTCTTCCTGACCTGCAGCGAGAGCGCCGAGATCACGGAGACGTTTCCGTCGAGCTCGTTGGCCACGAGGATGTCCTCGTTGCCCGGATCCCACGCGATGCCGCGCGGGCTCGAGCCGACCGCCGTCGTCTGGATCACCTGGTGGAAGCTCGCCGACGTCGGATCGATGTCGATGAAGCTGACCGTGTTGCCGAGTTGGTTCACGACCGCGAGCAGGTTCAGGTTCGGCGACATCGCGAGCGTCGTCGGATCCGACGTCTGGATGCGGTCGATGACCGTCATGCGGTTGCTGTTGAGCACGACGATCTCACGCCGGCCGCGGTCGATCAGGTACAGGTACTGACCGACCTGCTGACGGATCATGTAGGGCGCGCAGGCCGCGGGGTTGGTCGCCGGGAGCGACGGGCCCTGGAAGTACGAGTTCTGCTCGGGCGTCAGGAGGCCGGAGGGCGGGACGCCCTGGAGCGGCGCGCCGAAGGGGTTGCCCGGGCCGAGCAGGTTCGCCACCGGCGTGCCGATCGAGGTCGGCTCCTGGCCGTTGATGAAGGGCGACACGCAGATCGGCGGGAAGATCAGCGGCGGAGGGTTGGGGTGCGGAGCCCAGCAGCACAGGTTCTCCGCACCGGTCCCGATGATGCCGTTGACCTGGCCGGGCAGCGCGGGCTGCATCGTGTTGCCGTTGACGGCGGGGTTGATGACCTTGTTGCCGTCGACCGCGCAGAGGTTGCCGCCGCCCGCCTGGCAGCCGAACGGCGCGGGGCCGTTGTTGAACGACGTGTCGAGCGAGTGCCCGAGCATCATGTCGCCGATCGAGGTGATCAGCGGGGCGCGCACGAGCAGGTTGTTGAGCGCGCTGTCGAGCGTCAGCGTGAAGACGCCCGCCGAGCCGCCGTTGAACGTGCACGTGCCGGGCTGGAGCGGCGGGATCAGCGTCGAGCCCTGGAGCTTGACGTTCGGGTTGTTCGGGAAGTTCGAGTTGCCCTGCGGGAACGACGTGTAGGTCGAGTCGAAGGTCGGGTTCCCGGTCGACTGGCCGAAGCCGTTCAGGTCGACGACCGAGAGGCCGGGCACGGCGCCCGAGCGACCGAGGTAGATCGTGTCGGGGTTCACCGGCGCGTTGACGAGGCCGGGACCGTCGCCCGTGCGGAAGAACGTCATGCCGCCGAGCACGTTCGTCAGGGAGGCGAGGTCTTGGAACGTGCCCCCGTTGACCGTGATCGTGACGTTGTTGAAGTCGCCGCAGTTCGAGACGCCGACCGGGCTCTGGCCCGGGAAGTTGAACGCGGGGATGAGGCGGTAGCGCGACAGGTCGAACACGCTGACCGGCATGACCCAGAAGGGCACGTTCACCAGCGACGCCGACGGGCCGAACGTGACGCCGACCGCGGCCGACGGCAGCGGCGGCTGTCCGTTGTTGATCGAGCCGAGCGACACCGGCTGGATCGGCTCGGTGAACTCGATCTGGATGTCGGTCAGGGGATCGATATCCGTGTCGCCGAGGCCCGGGGTGATCACGGGGCTGTTGATCGGCGGCGGCGTGGTCGCGACCTCGGGCCGCGTCGTGTCGGCGCCGACCGTGCTCATCGCGAGGCCCGGGTTGCGGAGGAAGTTGCCGTTCGTGGCGCGGACGGCGGTCGAGATGCGCAGCTTGATCTGGCGGCCGGTCGGGAACTTCTCGATCGTCGAGAGGTCGTTGTCCGTGTCCGCGATGAAGCAGATCGTGCGCGGCGAGATCAGCTTCGCGGCGCCCTGGAAGTTGGTCGCGACGCCCGGGAAGCCCGCGCCGGGAGTGCCGCCGCTGACGGAGAGCGCCTCGGGGTTGCCGTTCGTGTCGAGCTGCACCCAGTGCTGGAGCTCGAGCAGCGGAGGCGTGCCCGCGGGCGTGCCGGCGTACGTGTAGCCGTTGACGAGGACGCGGCAGGGCACGGGTTCGCTCTGGCCGGTGTTCGGATCCTGCGCGACGAGCGTGATCGAGCCGATGAGGCCGGACTGGGCCTGCGCGCCCGGCAGCGCGGAGAGCACGCTGTCGATGTCGAGCTCCTGGCGGAACTCGGCGTAGAGGAAGTGGTTCCCGTCCGCGCCGTTCGGCAGGATCGCGTTGGTCGGCCACTGCGGCGTGGGGAGCACCGGGTTGCCGGGAACGACGTTCGTGACGAAGTCGCTCTCCTTGCGGATCGAGATGATCGTCTGTGTCGGCGCTCCGGCCGCGTCGACCTTGCGGATCGTGTGAGGCAGGAGCTGGCCGAAGCCGTTCGCCACCTGCTCGATGTCCATCGCGGAGCCGGCGCCGCCGGTCGAACTCCCGCCTCCGCCGCCGCACGCGGGGAAGAGCAGGACCGAAGCACCCATCAGGCCCAGGGACAGCCGTAGCTTGTTCATGTGCACAAACACCTGTCGGTTCGAACGTCGTGTGCTGGAGCGCGACCCGAGCTCGCGGCCGCCCGCGGCGGTCTCGTCGAACTCGAGATGGAGGGGCGCGCGCGGGGCACGTCCCGTCGCATCGCGTCGGGGGGCGGGGAGGAGAAGGAGTTTCCGCTCGAGCGAACTCGAGCGCGGCACGCTGGGTTTTGGGAAGTCAAGCCACGTGCCGTCTCGGGGGAGCGCGTCCCAGGACGCGAGCCGTCCGCAGCTTACCTCTTGAGTTTCCGGTAGTTACCGCTGGAGCAAGGAACCTCGTGCGGCGCGCGGGATGCAGTCCTCGAGAGCGCGTCTCGAGGGCTCGCGTGCGGCGTGCGCGGCACGGCTCGTGCGCCTCCGCACATCCGGCGGGCGGCGGAGACGACGAGGGGCGGGTCAGTCTAGGGTTGGGTCGAGGGCTGTCAAGCCGACGGGGACGCGCGGCGTCGGCGCGCCCACCCCGCGCGGCGCCCCGTCCCTCGCCTCGAGGGCCCACACCGAGCGCCCTCGCGGCTCGGAGGATGCCGACGCGCGCGTGCCGGAGCGGGCGACTGCATGGAGGCACCGCGAGGATCGCGCGGGTCCGATCGCACCCGCTCCAGGCTCCAGCCGACGCGCGCGAGCCGCTATCCTCGCCCGCATGTCGAGCAGCGAACACGTCTTCGACCCCACCGCCCTCGAGGCCGAGCCCGACGCCTCCGGCCTCGCGGAGCGCGAAGTCGAGTCGAGCCTGCGGCCCCAGCACCTCGCGGAGTTCGTCGGGCAGACGCGCGTCCTCGACAACCTGAAGGTCGCGATCGCCGCCGCTAAGGCGCGCAAGGAGCCGCTCGACCACGTCCTCTTCTCGGGCCCGCCGGGCCTCGGGAAGACGAGCCTCGCGCGCATCCTCGCGCGCGAACTCGGATCGAACCTCCACGCGACGAGCGGCCCCGCGCTCGAACGCCCGCGCGACCTCGTCGGGATCCTGACCCAGTTGAAGCCGCACGACGTGCTCTTCATCGACGAGGTGCACCGCGTGCCGGCGCCGGTCGAGGAGTACCTCTACACGGCGATGGAGGACTTCTCGGTCGACTTCACGCTCGACCAGGGCCCCCACGCGCGCGTGCTCCCGCTCGCGATCCAACCGTTCACGCTCGTCGGCGCGACGACGCGCGAGGGGCTCCTCACGGCGCCGTTCCGCGGCCGCTTCGGCATCGCCGAGCGACTCTCCCCCTACCCGGTGGAGGAGCTCGAGCAGATCCTCGCGCGCTCCGCGGGCATCCTCGGCGTCGCGCTCGAGTCCGTCGCGGGCCGCTTGATCGCCGAGCGCGCGCGCGGCACGCCGCGCATCGCGAACCGCTTCCTGCGGCGCGTGCGCGACCTCGCGCAGGTGCGCGGCGCGGACGCGGTGAGCTCCGCGCTCGCGGGCGAAGCGCTCCAGCGCATCGGCGTCGACGCGAACGGGCTCGAGGAGCTCGACCGGCGCATCCTGCGCTGCCTCGCGCAGAACCTCGGCAACCCGGTCGGCATCAAGACGATCGCCGCGGCGGTCGGCGAGGCCGAGGACACGATCGAGGACGTGTTCGAGCCGCATCTCCTGCGCTCGGGCTTCGTGCAGAAGACCGCGCGCGGCCGTTTGATCACGCACGCGGGCTGCCGCGCGATCGACCTCGATCCGCGCGGGCTCGGCGGGACGCCGGAGCTCTTCGCGTGAAGGGCGGGAGCGCCGAGGGAGCGACGCGCAGCGCGCGTCCAATGGCATCGTCGCGCCGCGCGGGCTTCGGGTTCGATCTCTTCGCGCGCTCGTCGACGACGCGCGCGCGCCGCGGGCGCTTCCTCACGCCGCACGGCGCGGTCGAGACGCCGGCGTTCATGCCCGTCGGCACGAAGGGCACGGTCAAGGGCGTCTTCCCGCGCGATCTCCGCGCCGTGGGCTCGACGATGATCCTCGCGAACACGTACCACCTCCACCTGCGGCCGGGCGAGGCGCTCGTGAAGGAGCTCGGCGGGCTCCACCGCTTCATGGATTGGGACGGGCCGATCCTCACCGATTCGGGCGGCTACCAGGTCTTCAGCCTCGGCCACATCGCGAAGATCGACGACGACGGCGTGACGCTGCGCTCGGTCGTCGACGGCGCGCTCGTGCGCTTCACGCCGCGCGGCGTGATCGACATCGAGCGCGCGCTCGGAGCCGACGTCGCGATGGCGTTCGACCAGTGCCCCGCGGATCCGACGGCGCGCGCGGACGTCGAGGCGGCGTGCGAGCGCACGCGGCGGTGGCTCGAGCTCTGCGTGCGCCGGCACCGCGAGCTCGGCGGCGAGGAGACGGGGCAGGCGCTCTTCGGCATCGTGCAGGGCGGGATCTTCGCGGACCTGCGGCGCGCGAACCTCGAGGCGGCCGTCGCGCACGATCTCGTCGGCTACGCGGTCGGCGGCGTCAGCGTCGGCGAGGACCGCGAGCACGTGCGCGCGGGCATCGACGCGTCCGCGCCGTTCCTGCCGGAGGACCGGCCGCGCTACTTGATGGGCGTCGGGACGCCGGAGGACTTCTTCGACGCGATCCAGCGCGGCATCGATCTCTTCGACTGCGTGACGCCGACGCGCCACGCGCGCAACCACAACGCGTTCACGAGCCGCGGCAAGGTGAACCTGCGCAACGGCGGGTGGAAGAGCGACGGTTCGCCGCTCGATCCGGAGTGCGACTGCGTCGCGTGCACGCGGTACTCGAAGGGCGTCCTGCGGCACTTGTGCACGAGCGAGGAGATGCTCGGGCCGATGCTGCTCACGCTGCACAACCTGCGCTTCTTCCATCGACTGATGGAGCGCATCCGCGCTGCGATCGAAGCGGATCGGTTCGACGAACTGCGCGCGGAAGCTCTGCCCGCGATGAACGGGCGGCTCTCGCCCGCGGGCGGCGACGCGGCGGAGTGAGCGCGCTCGACGGCGCGCGCGTCGCACCACCGACGCGTGCGCGTCAGCGCTTCACCGCCGCGACGACGAGCTTCTCGCTGAAGAAGGGCGCGATCCAAGCGCGCCGCGCGATCACGAGGCCCGCGGCGGCGAAATCGGCCTCGAGTTCCGCGAGGCTCGCGCGGTACGGCACGCGTTTGCCCGTGAAGCGCGCGCGCAAGGGCCGCGTCCACGCGCCGAGCGCGTACTTGTGTCGCACGTCGACGACGACCGCGCACCGCGCGACGCGCGCCATCTCGCGCAGGATCGCGGGCCGCAGCTCGCGCGGCACGTGGAAGAGGAAGCGGATCGACAGCACCACGTCGAAGCTCGCGTCCGCGAACGGCAGGCGCGCCGCGTCCGACTGCACGAGGCCGAAGCACGCACGTTCTGCGGCGCTCGCGCTCTCCGCATCGACCGCGCGCCGCGCCTCACCGAGCATCGCGTGCGACAGGTCCGCGCCGACGAAGCGCTTCCCCGCGCTCGCGAGCGACTCCGCGAAGCGCCCCGTGCCGCACGGCACGTCGAGGAACGTCGCGCAGCGCTCGAACTCGTCCCCGAGCGCGCGCCGGATCGCGTTCCACTTGCGCGCGGTCGAGCCCGCGCCGCGCGCGCCGGTGAAGCGCGCCGCGTCGTACTCGCGCGCGACGCGCTCGTCCTGGTAGTGCGCCTGCTTCGCGCGCCACCGCTCGAGATCGTCCGCGCTCACCCGCTCCGCTCCGCGGGAAAAACGAGCGCGCGCGCCGTCGTCGGACGGAGACCGACGCTCGACGCGCGCGAAGGACGGAGCGCGCTCACTTCTTCTTGTAGTCGGGGCACTTCAGCGCGTTCGGCCGCTCGGGCCGCGTGCACGCGTTGCCGTAGTCCCACTTGCACGAATCGCAGAGGTAGCGCTTCGAGCCGAGCGCGAACAGCCGACGGAGGAACTCCGTGAAGCGGCGCGTGATCGGCAGGACGTCCCGGCCCACGGCGCGCGCGCTCCCGGATCAGCGCTTCGTGCCCGCGCCCGAGAGGACCTCGATGCGCGAGATGTCGATGCGCGCGGGCTTCGAGTCCGCGGGCGTCGAGCCCGGGACCGCCGCGCGGCTCGTGATGCCCGTGACGCCGATCTCGAACCCGACGAAGTTCGCGAGGTCGTAGCGGCGCTGCGTGCAGACGACCTCGGCCGTCAGGCGGTTCGCCCAGCGGATCACGAAGCGGTCGCCTTCCTGCTCGAGCCAGCCGCGCGCCTGGAAGCGGCCCCACAAGGGGTCCTGGTAGAGGCTCGCCTCGCGGAGCTCGTCGGCCTTCTTCGCGAGCGCTTCCTGGCGCTGCGCCTCGGACTGCTTCGCCTGGACCTTGAGCTGCGCGAGCTCCTCGCGCGCGTCGATCTCCTGCAGGCGCACGCGCGCGGTGTCCGCGGCGGTGCCGTTCGGGTTCGCGTCGAGGATCTTCTTGTACGCGGCCTTCGCGGCGGAGAAGTCGGGGTCGGCCGCCTTGCGCGCGGCCTCCATCAACGCCTCGGCGTTCGCGAGCGAGTCGGCGGCCGGCGCGGCCGCGGGCTTCGCCTGCTTGTCGGTCGCGGCGGCGGGCTTCTCCGCGCCCTTGTCGGCCGGCTTGTCCGTCTTCGCCGTCTTCGGCGCGTCCCCGCCGCGCGGGACCTCGACGAGTTGCGCCTTCGCGGCCGCGTCGGCGACGGCGGCTTCGAAGAGCGTCTTCCCGTCCTCGCCCGCGGCGAGCGCGGTCGTGTCGGTCGCGGCGATCCAGCCGTGCGCGCTCGCGGGCGACATCACGCGCAGCCAGTCCTCGCCCATCGCCTTCGTCGGGTCGTTGCGGCCGAGGAAGCGCACCTGGTCGCCCTTGCCGAGGCTCTGGCGCAGCGCGTAGCTCTTCTGGTCGGCCGAGGGCTGCGGGCGCATGCGCACGCCGCTCGCGGTGATCTCGAGCATGCCCGGCGCGGACGACGCCATCGCGTACTCGCCGTAGACCCAGACCTCGAGCCCGCTCGGCGCGGAGACCTCGAGGAAGCCGGCGCTCTCGCCGTGCACTTGGAGCACGGTGTTCGCGCTCGCCTTGAGCAGCACGTCCGCGCCCTTGTCGGCGAGGTTGAGGATCTTCGCGCCGCCGTCCTTCACGCGCACGTAGCGCAGCTCGGCCTTCGCTTCCTGCGTGGTCGCGACGCGCGCGCTCGCGGGTGCGGCGCCCGCCGCGAACAAGCCCAGGGCCACGAACGTCCACGTGCTCGGCATCGACAGTTTCATCGGTGAAGATCCCCTCTTCGTCGTCTCTCGGCAGCGATCTCGGTGCGACGGACCCTCTCGCGCGCGGTCGCGCCGCGCCCACGCCGCGCGCGAGTCCGACGCGCGGCGGGATCCGTCGAGGACGAGGCGCGTCGCGCGCGCTTCGTCGTCGTCGATCGGGCGGATCCTAGCGGCGCGCGGAGGGCGAATCCACGGCCTCGTGGAGCTCCGCGCGGAACGCGGAGTCCGTCCTCGACCGCCCCACGGGGCGCCCCGGCGAGCGGCGCGCGCTTGGCGCGTGCTCGGAGCACTGGCAGACTCGCGCCCGCATGCACCCCCACGACCACGGCGAGGTTCTCTTCCCCTACATGTTCTGGGCGCACTCGGAGCCCGCGCGGACGCCCTACCCGCTGACCCAGTCGGGGATGCCGACGGCGGACGCGTCCCTGTTCGCGGACCTGCGGATCGACCTCGGCCACCCGAGCGCCGAGGCGCTGCCCGCGCTCGAGGCCGCGATCGCGAAGCGGCAGGGCGTCCCGGCGGAGCGCGTGCTCGCGATGCTCGGCGCCTCGGGTGGGATGCACGTCGCCGCGCTCCGCTGGTTCCGGCCCGGCGTGCGCGTCGTCACGGACGCGCCGTCCTACGAGCCGTTCCGCGCGCTGCCGCGCCACTTCGGGGCGGACACGGTCGTGCTCGAGCGGCGCCTCGAGGACGGCTGGCGCCTCGACGTCGCCGCGGTCGAGCGCGCGTGCGCCGGCGCGCGCGGCCCGGTGCACGTCTTCTTCGCGAACCCGCACAACCCGACGGGCGCGCGCACGAGCGTCGAGGACCTCGCGCGCCTCGCCGCCGCCGCCGCGCGCACCGGCGGGAACCTGATCGTGTGCGAGGTCTACATGGAGTACGTCCCCGCCGCCGAGCGCACGTTCGCGCACCAGGTCGCGCCGAACGGCGTCACGATCGGGAGCTACACGAAGGCCTACGGCGTCGGACCGCTGCGCTTCGGCTGGATCGTGCTCGGCGAGGGGCTCGCGAAGGAGGCGCGCACGGTGCGCGACGCGACGTACCTCGCGCACGTCGACCCGCCGACGACGACGCTCCAGGCGGCGCGCGTCGCGTTCGCGCGCGAGGCGGAGCTCTGGCGGCCCGTCGCGCGCAACCACGCCGAGGTCAAGCCGCGCCTCGATCGTTGGCTGCGCGAGTGCGCGGCGATCGAGAGCACGGTGCCCGCGCACGGCATCATCGCGTTTCCGCGCGTGAAGGGCGTCGCGGACACGCGCGCGCTCTGCGACCACCTCGTGCGCGAACAGCTCGTCGACGTCGTGCCGGGCGAGTTCTTCGGGCGCGCGGGGCACGTGCGCGTCGGCTGCGGCGTGCCGCTCGGCCAGCTCGAGGAAGGGCTCGCGCGCTTCGAGCGCGGCGTCCGCGACTTCACGGCGCGCGCGCGGTCATGAGCAGCGAGCGCATCACGGTCCTCCACACCCGCATCGTCAGCGGGACGGGCGGCGGGCCCGAGAAGACGATCCTGAACTCGCCGCGCTTCCTCGAGGGGACGAAGTGGCGCGAGGAAGCGCTCTACCTGCACGCGCCCGGCGATCCGGGGATCGAGGTGCTGCGCGAGCGCGCGCGCGAGCGGCGCTGTCCGTTCCACACGCTCGCCGATCGCTGGCCGCTCGACCCGCGCACGCTGAAACGCTGCGCGGAGCTCTGCCGCGAGCTCGGCGTCGTGATCTGGCACGGGCACGACTACAAGTCGAACTTGTTCGGCGTCCTGCTGCGCCGGTACTGCGACCTGCGCCTGTTCACGACGGTGCACGGTTGGGTGAAGTACACGGCGCGGACGCCGCTCTACTTCGCGGTCGATCGTTGGGCGATCAAGCGGCACGAGGAGGTCGTGTGCGTGTCGCAGGACCTCTTCGACGAGTGCGCGCGCTTCGGCGTGCCGGCGGAGCGGTTGACGCTGATCGAGAACGCGATCGACACGGAGGAGTTCCGGCGCGCGGGCCCGCCGAGCGCGGCGCCGTTGCGCGCGGAGAAGTCGAGCGCTCCGTCGCCCGCGGGTTCCGCGACACCCGCGGGGCTTGCGACGCCCGCGGGTTCCGCGCCGTCGAAGAGCGCGGCGACGAAATCGAGCACCGCGCCGTCGAACGCGCTCGGCCCGACGCCGGCGGGACGGCTCGTCGTCGGCGCGGTCGGACGCCTCTCCGAGGAGAAGGGCTTCCACCACTTGATCGCCGCGGTCGAGCGCTGCGTCGAGCGCGGGCTCGACCTCGAGCTCTGGATCGCGGGCGAGGGCGACCAACAAGCGCGGCTCGAAGCGCAGATCGCCGCATCGAAGCACGCGGCGCGCTTGAAGTTGCTCGGTTTCCGGAAGGACGCGAAGGCGCTCTTCGAAGCGATGGACGTGTTCGCGCTGTCGAGCCTGCGCGAGGGACTGCCGAACGTCGTGCTCGAGGCGATGGCGATGGAGGTCCCGGTGCTCGCGACGCGCTGCGGCGGGATGGAGGCGTTCGCGAAGGACGAGGAGGACGCGCTGCTCGTCGGCGTCGACTCGGCGGACGAGCTCGAGCGCGGCGTCGCGCGGCTCGCGACCGACTCCGCGCTGCGCGCACGCCTCGCGACGACCGCGCGCGCGAAGATCGAACGCGACTACTCGTTCGCGCGCCGCATGCAGCGCTTCGCGGAGCTCTACGAGCGCATGCTCGCGCGGCCGCGGTGAGCGCGCCGCGTCGTCACCAGATCCCGATCTGGACGAGCGACGCGAGGACGGCGATCGCGCCGAACGCGAGCGCGCCCCAGACTTCGCCTTCGTGCGCGTCCCACGGATCGCGCGCGACCTCGACGCGCACGTCGGGCTGGAGCGGCTCGACGCGGTCGACGCGCGCGACGAAGGTCGGCTCGGGCCGCTCGGGTGCGCGCTTCGCGAGCGCGGAGCGGAGGCCCGGGTCGCCATGCAACAAGGAAGTGACGCGCTCCTCTACGCTCCACCGGTGGCGCGCGTCGCACTCCGCGGGAGAGGACTCTCGCCCGTCGCTCGCGACGACGCACGGAGCGGAAGCGCTCGACGCGCGCGCGTCCGTCGCCGAGTTCGACGCCTGCGCACCCGTCGCGGGAAGCGCCGCGAGCACGAGGACGAAGGCGAGGAAGACGCGGAGGATCGTCATGGGGTCCACCCTACCGTCGACCGCTCGGTCCGTCGATCCGGAGGTCGAGTGGGAGCGCACGGGGAATCGAATCGCTCTGCCCTTTCAGAGCGGCGGCCTCGACTCGAGCACCCAGCGCGCGGCGAAGAACTCGACGTCGTGCTCGATGGGCCGCTGTTCGTTCCAGAGGCCTCGAACGCCCCCGTGATCACGCGAGGCTTCGCAACGCCATCGCGATCGCACGCCGCTCGACCTCGCGCAACGAGAGCTTCGTCGCCGCCGCGACGCGCGCGACGTCGTCGTGCTCGGGCGAGAGGTCGCGCTCGCCGAGCGGGCTCGCGCCGGGGTAGCACGGCCGCTCGCGCACCTTGACGCGCACCGCGTGACCGTCGAGCACGACCTCGACGCTCCGCCGCGCGCACTCCGTGCGTTCGACGCGCGTCCAGCGCATCCCGAGGGTGCTCGTGTGCTCGAAGAGCGCTGCCTCGATCTCCGCGCGCGCCTCGGCGCGACAGAGCGCGGAGAGCACGACGCCCGGCCGCTCCTTCTTCATCAGCACGCTCGTCGTCCACACGTCGAGCGCGCCGCGTTCGCGCAGCGCGCGCGCGGCGTGCGCGAGCTCCTCGCCCGTCATGTCGTCGAGGTTGACCTCGCAGAGCCACGCTTCGGCGCGCGCAGCGCTCGCCGTCGACGCCGCGGTCGCGGGAGCGACGGAGCCCGCGCCGCGCGGCGCGAGTTCGCCGAGCTGCACGCGCACGAGGTTCGGCGGGCCGACCTTCGGGTCCTTGTGGCCCGCGCCGTAGCCGATGCGCGCGGGCACGAACGGGCCGGGGTATTCGAAGCGCTCGACGAGCTCCGCGAGCAGCGCGGCGCCCGTCGGCGTCAACCGCTCGCCGCCGCCGCCCGACACGTCGAGCGCGCGCCCGCGCAGGAGCTCCGCGACCGCGGGTGCGGGCACCGGCATCTCGCCGTGCGCGCAGTTCACGATGCCCGTCCCCGTCACCGGCGCGTGCGCGACGACGCGCGTGACGCCGAGCCGTTCGAGCGCGCACATCGCGCCCGCGACGTCGATCAACGTGTCGACCGCGCCGACCTCGTGGAAGTGGATCTCCTCGGGCGCGCAGCCGTGCACGCGGCCTTCGGCCTCGGCGATGCGGCGGAAGACGTTCGCGGCGCGCTCTCTCGCGCGCTCGGGCAAGAGCTCCCGCGGCGCGCGATCGAGCAGCGCGAGCAGGTCGGAGAGGTGGCGGTGCGGCGCCTTCGCGCTCTCGTCCGTGCGCACGTCGAGCAGCTTGCCCGAGAGGTTCCCGCGCCACGCGGTCGTGAGCGCGAGCGTGCACTCGCCCGGCACGAGCGCCTTCGCGAGCGCTTCGAGGTGCGCGAGCTGGAACCGCTCGTCGCCGAGGTCGAGGAGCGCCGCGAGGAGCATGTCGCCCGCGAGGCCGGAGAAGGGTTCGATGTAGAGCGTCGTCATGCGGCGGCGGGAGTCTACCCGCCGCGCTCGACCTCCGCCCCGACGCTCGCGCCGGAGCCGCGCTCGACCGCGCGTTCGTGGAGCGCGTCGTCGGGCCGCGCGTCGTCCGGCCCCGTGCGTGCGTGCCCCTCCTCGCCGCGCCCCGCGGACCCGAGCTCCCGTTCGCCGCGTCCGCCGCGCGCCCGCGCGAGGGCGAGCACGCCGACCCGCGCGGCGCCGAGCGCGAGGAGTTCGCGCGCGCACGCCTCCGCCGTCGCGCCCGACGTGATCACGTCGTCGACGAGCCAGGCGTCGGCGCCGACGAGCCCGCGCGCCGGGCCGAAACGCGCGAGGAAGGCCGCGCGGGCACGCTTCCAGCTCGAGGATCGTCGACTCGAAGGCGCGCACGCGCCGCGCGCCGGGGCGAACGCACCGCGCACGTTCTCGGCGCGCGGCGGCGAGAGCGGCGCGCCCTGCACGCGCGTCGCGCGCGTCCTCCGCAGCGCGCGGCGCACGGGGAGCCGGAGCGCCGCCCCCGCCGCGTCCGCGAGCGCTTTCGCCTGGTCGTAGCCGCGCTCGAAGCGGCGCCGCGGATGGAGCGGGACGGGCACGAGCACCGAGCGCGCGAGCGCGCCGTGCGCATCGTCCGCCGCGAGTTCGTCCGCGAGCCGCGCGGCGAGCAGCGCGCCGAGGAGCGCCGCGAGGTCCACGCGTCCGCCGTGCTTGAACGCGAGGATCCACGCGCGCAGCGCCGGGTCCGCCCCGTAGTCGGCGAGCACGAGCACGCGCTCGAACGCCGGCGGCTCCGTGCGGCACGCGCGGCACGCATCGCCGTCCGGGAGCATCGGCGGCAGCGCCCGCGCGCAGCGTCCGCACCGCGGGCCCGGGAGTGCGAGCGCGAGCGCGTGCTCCGCGCAACCGAGCCCGTTCCCCGCGTCGCGCGCGCCGCAGAGCGCGCAGACGGGCGGGAACGCGGCCTCGAGCGCGAGGGCGCGCCCGCTGCGCTCGGCGATCTCGTCCAGTGGAACACGAGTGAGCTCCAGCACGCCGCGAGGACGCCGCGCGGCCGCGGCGGTGACGGAACAAATCGCGAGAAGCGCTCCGCCGCGCGCGCGCCGGAGTCGGTTCCGGGGAAACGCGCGCGTCGCGCCCGGCTCACTCCGCGTCGTCGAACTCGAACGCGGCCTGCGCGCGCGGCGCCGCCTTGCGCGGCGGGAGGTCGAGCGCGCGCTCGAGCCGCTCGACGAACGTCGCGACCGAATCGTCCGGCCGCGACGCGACGCCGAAGAGCTCGCCGAGCTCGCGCGCGAGCCCCGGATCGGACGCGAGGTCGCGCGGGGCCTCCCGCAGGTGAGCGCGCACGGCCGCGCGCGCCGCGTGCTGCGCCCACCCCCAGGACGCCGCGAGCGCGCCGAGCGTCGCGACGAGGATCCCGCCCGCCCACGCGACCGGGAACGACGGCCGCGCGACCGGATGCAGGTGCCCGAGCAGCTCGAGCGCGAACCCGACCGCGAGCCAGGCGAACCCGACGACCAGCAGCGCGCGCTGGAAGAGCGCCTCGCGCAGCCGCACGAGCCCCCGCGCCCGGTCGCCGAGGAGCTCGCTCACGAGCCCGCGCCGGCCGCGCGCGAGCACGGCGAGCGCGATCAGGAACGCACCGAGCCCCGCGAGGACGAGCCCGACGCTGTGCCAGTCCGTCGCTGCGCTCGCGCGCTCCGCGCCCTCGGTCCACGGGTCCATCGGGCGCACGGTAGGCGCGCGGAGAGCGTGGAGCAAGCGCGTCTTCGGGCTGTGGATCGAGCGCTCGACGTGCGTAGAATCCCGCCCGCTTTCGCCGCGCATGGAGCGCGAGCGGGACGCCCTCGGGGCTCGACGCCGAGCGCGGCCCCGCCGGTTCGGCGCGGAGAGCCACGAGGAACGCATGCAGCAGAACGACCCCGGGATCGACCTCGCGACGGTGCGCCACGTCGCGGCGCTCGCGCGCCTCTCGCTCGACGAGGGCGAGGTGCGCGACGTCGCCCAGAAGTTCGCGCGCACGCTGGAGCACTTCCGCGCGCTCGCCGCGCTCGACGTCGAGGGCGTCGAGCCGATGACGGGCGCCGCGCCGCTCGCGGACGTGACGCGCGCCGACGAACCGCGGCCGTCGCCCGGGGCCGATCGCCTGCTCGCCGCCGCGCCGGAGCGCGTCGAGGACTTCTTCTCCGTGCCGAAGACGGTCGGAGGCGAGGAATGAAGCCCTACGCCGACCTCGACGCGACCGCGCTCGCCGCGGCGCACCGCGCGCGCGAGCGCACCGTCCGTTCGAGCGTGGACGCGGCGCTCGCGGGCGTCGACGCGCTCGACCGGCGCCTCGGGATCCTGCTCGACGTGCAGCGCGACGCCGCGCGCGCGCGCGCCGACGAGCTCGACCACGCGCTCCTCCGCGGCGAGCCCGCGGGTCCGCTCTTCGGCGTCCCGGTCGTGCTCAAGGCGAACATGTGCCTCGCGGGCGTCGAGACGAACTGCGCGAGCCGGATGCTCGCGGGTTGGAAGCCGCCGTACACCGCGACGTTCGTGCAGCGCCTGCTCGACGCGGGCGCGGTCGTGATCGGCATGGCGAACATGGACGAGTTCGCGATGGGCAGCTCGTCGGAGAACAGCGCGTTCTTCCCGAGCAAGAACCCGTGGGACGAAACGCGCACGCCCGGCGGCTCGTCGTCCGGAAGCGCGGTCGCCGTCGCGAGCGGCCTCGTGCCGATCTCCCTCGGATCGGACACGGGCGGCTCGGTGCGCCAGCCCGCGGCCTTGTGCAACGTGCTCGGCTACAAGCCGACGTACGGGACGATCTCGCGCTACGGCCTCGTCGCGTTCGGTTCGTCGCTCGACCAGGTGAGCCCGTTCGCGCGCAGCGTGCGCGACCTCGAGCTCGTCACGAGCGTGATCTCCGGCGCCGACCCGATGGACTCGACGTGCTTCGACGCGCCGCCGTTCGAGCGCGCGGCCGACGGGAGCGGCCGGCTCGACGGGCTGCGCGTCGGCGTGCCGCGCGAGCACTTCGCCGGCGGACTCGACGCTGCCGTGCGCACGGCGTGCGAGCGCGCGCTCGAGACCCTGCGCGGCCTCGGCGCGGAGCTCGTGCCCGTCTCGCTCCCCCACACCGAGCTCGCGATCCCGACCTACTACGTCGTCGCGACCGCGGAGGCGTCCTCGAACCTCGCGCGCTTCGACGGCGTGCGCTACGGCCTGCGCAAGGAAGGCACGGGCTCGCTGCAGAGCATGTTCGGCGCGACGCGCGCCGCGGGGTTCGGCCCCGAGGTCAAGCGGCGCATCCTGCTCGGCACCTACGTGCTCTCCGCGGGCTACTACGACGCGTGGTACGGACGCGCGCTCAAGGTGCGCTCGCTCCTGCGGCGCGACTTCGAGCAGGCGTTCGAGCACGTCGACGTGCTCGCGGGCCCGACGTCGCCGACCGCGGCGTTCCGCCTCGGCGAGAAGAAGGACGATCCCGTCGCGATGTACCTCGCGGACGTGCTCACGGTGCCCGTCAGCCTCGCGGGTCTCCCCGCGATCAGCGTGCCCTGCGGGTTCGTCGAGGAATCCGGGACGCGCCTTCCGGTCGGCCTCCAGTTCGTCGGTCGCGCGCGCGGCGACGCGCGCCTGCTCGCGGTCGCGCGCGCGTACGAGAGCGCGACCGGTTTCGCGCGCGAGCGCGCGCCGCTCCACGTCGCGAACGTGAAGGGAGGTGCCGCGTGAGCGCGCCCGGCGTCTACGTGTCGGAACGGACGGGGGTCCGCTGGGTGCCCGTGATCGGCCTCGAAGTGCACTGCCAGCTCGGCACGCGCACGAAGCTCTTCTGCGGCTGCGAAGTGCGCTTCGGCGCGCCGCCGAACTCGCTCACCTGCCCCGTGTGCACCGCGCAACCCGGCGCGCTGCCCGTGCTCAACCGCGAGGCGCTCGACCTCGCGCTGCGCGCCGCGCTCGCGCTCGGCTGCGAGGTGCAGGCGAAGAGCAAGTTCGACCGCAAGAACTACTTCTACTGCGATCTGCCGAAGGGGTACCAGATCAGCCAGTACGACCAGCCGTACTGCAAGGGCGGCGGGATCCAGCTCTCGAACGGCCGCTTCGTGCGGCTCGCGCGCATCCACATGGAGGAGGACGCCGGCAAGGCGATCCACGACCGCGGCGACACGACGCTCGTCGACCTGAACCGCGCGGGCGTGCCGCTGATCGAGTCCGTCACCGAGGCCGACGTCACCTCTTCCGCGGAGGCGGTCGAGTACCTGACGACGCTCAAGGAGACGCTCCAGTTCGTCGGCGCGTCCGACTGCGACATGGAGAAGGGCGAGCTGCGCTGCGACGTCAACATCTCGATGCGGCCCGAGGGCGAGCCCTGGCGCACGAAGGTCGAGATCAAGAACCTGAACTCGTTCCGCTTCGTCGAGGCCGCGATCGAGTTCGAGGCGCGCCGGCAGATCGAGGCGTACGAGTCCGGCGATCCGAAGCGCTTCCCCGTGCAGGAAACGCGCCTCTGGGATCCGGCGAAGAACGTCACGCGCACGATGCGCTCGAAGGAGAGCGCGCACGACTACCGGTACTTCGCCGAGCCCGATCTTCCGCCGATCACGGTGTCGAAGGCCGTCGTCGAGCGCCTGCGGAGCTGCATCCCCGAGCTGCCCGCCGCGCGCCGCGAGCGCTACCAGAAGGAGCTCGGCCTCTCCGCCTACGACGCGGGCGTGCTGACGAGCTCGCGCGCGCTCGCCGACTTCTTCGAAGCGGTCGCGCGCCTCTCAGAGCGCCCGAAGGACGCCGCGAATTGGATCGGGAACGACCTCGCGCGCGAGTTCGCCGATCCGACGCTCGGCGTGTCGTCCATCGACGCGATGGCGATGCGGCCGCACGACCTCGCGGAGCTGCTCCGCCTCGTCGGCGACGGCGCCGTCAACGTCGCGGGCGCGCGCAAGGTGCTCCGCGTCCTCATGAAGGACGGCGGCAAGCCGAAGGAGCTCGTCAAGTCGCTCGGCCTCGAGCAGGTGCAGGACGAAGGCCAGCTCGAGGCGTGGTGCCAGGAGGCGCTCGTCGGCAAGGAGAAGATCGTCGCCGACGTGAAGGCGGGGAAGACGCAGGCGTTGAACGCGCTGCTCGGGCCGGTGATGAAGGCCTCGAAGGGCACCGCGAACCCCGAGCGCGTGAAAGAGATCCTCCTGCGGCTCGTGCAGGGTTCCTGAGCCGCGCGCGCGGCGAGCCCCGCGGAAACGAAGCTCCCCGCACGCGGCGGGGAGCTTCGCTCGTTCACGGGGTGAGCGCGTTCACTTCACGCTCAGGTCCCAGTCGCCGGTGCCGCTCGCGGAGAAGTGCGCCTCGATGTCGAGGGACTGGCCCTGTTGCTCCATCGACGCCTTGGCGTCGATCGTGAGGCCGAGCTCCGACTTCATCTTCATCGCGTGGAGGCGGCCCGCGCCGAGGAGCCAGTCGACCGTGCCCTCGCCCTTCATCTTCATCGCGGTCTTCATCTCGAAGTCCGGCACGTCCTCGCCGCCGCTCCCGGAGATCGCGTCGGCGATCAGCTCGCCGAGGTCGAGGTCGACGCTGCCGTCGTAGTGGAACGCGATCTCGCCGACCTGGTCCTTCCCTTCCTCGTGCGCGCCCTTGTAGGTGCACGTCACGGTGAAGGCCTTCATCTTCTCCTCGAGCTGCGCGAGGAGCTTCTCGGCCTCGAGGCCGGCCGACGCGTCCGCGTCGTCGGCCTTCGACGGGAAGAGGCCGCCGGGGAAGAACAGGCCGACGAGCTCCTCGCCCTTCACCTCCCACGTGTCCCCTTCCTCGACCTTGCCGGAGGGCAGGAGGCACGCGACGTCCATGTCGGGGTGCAGTCCCTCGAGCGCCTTCTCGTCGGGGCCCGGCTCGGTCCAGGACTTCGCGTAGTCCTTCTTCTCCTCGTTCCAACGGAAGCGCGCGGTCTTGCCCTCGAACGCGTCGACGTCGGCGTCCTCGTTCGACTCGTCGCCCGCTTCGGTCTTGAGCGACAGATCGTCGAACGTGCGCGTGAGCTCGAGCGGCTTGCCGTCCGCGGACTTCACGTAGGTGTCCGTCGTCGTCATCGCGACGTGGACGAGCGCCTTCAGGTCGTCGAGCCCTTCGACGCCTTCGCTGCCGACGTCCTGACCGTTGACGGAGAGCGTGAAGTCGTCGAGGCCGACCTCGAGCTCGATCGCGAGCTTGCGCTCGACCTGTGCGTCCGCCTTCGGATGGAAGGCGAGCTCGTCGGAGAGCGGCGCGAGCGCGAGGAGGAGCGGGGCGCAGAGGAACGCGGGGCGGAGGCGAGGGTGGAGCATCGTGTGGGGCTTGGGATGGGAGTGGGGCCGGAAGGATAGCGTGCGTGGGCGCGGCGCGGGCGAACGAGGCCGCGCGACGGTTTTTCCGGCACGGGCGCTATGCTCCGACCGCCGCGTTCGTTTCAGCGTCCCGCATGGAACCCAGGCGTCTACCGAGCTCGAACACGCTCCCTCTCGCCGGCGCGTACGTCCTCGCGTTCCTCGCGGCCGCCACGGGGGCGTACTTCGCGCCGATTCTCGTGTCGCTGGGGCGGAGCGAGCGTGTCGGCGAGAGCGAGGCGGGTCGAGCGATTTCGAGCGACGGAACGGCGAGCACGACGGCGAGCGCGCCCGTCGCCGTGCCGCGCTTCGGGAGCCTGCGCGTGCGCGCGACGGGCGGGGGCCGCGCGACGGAGCCGGGCGGGCTCGAGTTCGCGAAGAGCACCTGGTCCGAGCCGCGGCGGACCTGGCCGAGCGGCGCGCGGCTCGTCGTCGAGCGCGCGCCCGGCGAGCGCTTCGTCGACGCGCCGACCGCGATCGTCGGGACGCAGGAGCGTCCGTGCGTGTTCGCGTTCGAGCACCTCGAGCCCGGGCGCTACGTCGTCGGGATCCAGGCGCGCGACGCGGCGTGGGAGCCGCGCGTCGTCCTCGTGCGCGCGGACGAATGGACCGAGGTCGAGCTCCCGTGCACGACGCCGCCGGAGCGCGGGACGCTCGTCGTCGACGCGACGCTCGCGAGCGGCGCGCGCTCGGACGCGCTCGCGGTGCGCGTCGAGGACGCGTCGACCGGCGTCGAGCTGCTCGCGCAGGCTGGGTTCGCGTGGCGCGCTTCCTGGCCCGCGACGTTCGAGCTCCCCGCGGGTCGATATCGCGTCGTCGTCGAGGGTGAGGCGGACATCGACGACTGGCACGGCACGCTGCTGCGCGAGCGCGGCGCCGGTCGCGTCGAGGAGCTCGTGACCGTCGAGCCCGCGCGGGAGACGCGCGTCGAAGCGCGCGTGCCCGGCGGTGCGCGCGTCGAGCTCACCGTGCACGCTTCGATCGGCGAGCGCGAGCGCGACGCGTTCCTCGCGCGCTCCGGCGACCAAGGCGCGTGGAACCTCGACGTCTTCTCGCACCGCGCGACGCTCGAACTCCGCCGCGCGGATCGTGCGCCGCTCCCGGTGGAGTTCCGCTGGGAACTCGAGGGCACCTCGGCAGCGGGCACGCACCTCGCGTCCGCGCTCCCGGTCGAGACGACGCAGGTCTCCGAGCTCCTCCCCGCGGGGACGTTCACGCTCGTCGCGCGCCTGACGAGCGGCCGCTCCGTCGAGCGCGCGATCGAGCTCGTCGAGGGCGCGACGCTCGAGGTCGTGCTCGCGATCGAGTGAGGATCGCGCGGCGCGAGCTCACGGCTGCTGCAGGTGCGCGCCCGCGTGGCGCATGCGCTCGACGCCGCTGACGGATAGCCGCCGCAGGAGCGCGCGCTTCTTCGTCTGGTGCTGCTGCATGCGCCCGAGCACGTCGTCGAGGAAGCGCAGCGCGAGCGCCGCGTGCGGGCCCTTGTTGAGCATGACGCACTCCGCGCGCCCCGCCATCGCCGCGTCGGTCACCTCGGCGCGCGACGGTTGTCCTTTGCGCGTCAGGCTGTCGAGCACCTGCGTCGCCCACACGACGGGCACGTGCGCCGCCTCGCAGAGCCAGAGGATCTCCTCCTGCACCTCCGCGAGCCGCTCGAAGCCGACCTCGACCGCCAGGTCGCCGCGGGCGACCATGACGCCGAACGGCGGCGAGCGCAGCCCCGCCAGCAGGATGCTCGGCAGGTAGTCGAAGGCCTGGCGCGTCTCGACCTTGACGACGATTCCGGCGGAGGACGCGCCGCGCCGATCGAGCTCGCGCTCGAGCTCGAGCACGTCGTCCGCGCTGCGCACGAACGAGAGCCCGATCATGTCCGCGCGCGTCGCGATCGCGTCCAGGTCCGCGCGGTCCTTCTCGGTCAGGCCCGCGACGCGCAGCTTCGTGTCGGGGAGGTTGATGCCCTTGTCGGCGCGCAACACGGCGCCGCCGGGGCGCGCGTGCACGATCTCGATCTCCGCGGCCTCCGGGTTCGCCGCGCGCACGATGCCGCCGAGCTTGCCGTCGTCGAAGAAGACGCGTTCGCCGACGCGCACGTCGGCGAGGGCTTCGGGCAGCGTGCATCCGACGCACGGGAGCCCGCCTTGCTCGTGCGGACCGCCCTCGGGCACGAGCACGAGGCGGGAGCCGACCTCGAGCCGCACGCCGCTCGCCACGGGCGCGAGCCCCGCGACGCGGAAGCGCAACGCGCCGTCGCGCGAAGCGAGCTCCGTTCCGTCCTCGAGCCACGCGGACTGCGCCGCGTCCGCCGTCCAACCCGCGAAGTAGGGCCCGGCGACCACGAGTTCGCGCTCCTTCCCGCGCGTGTCGACGAACGTGATCCGTTGTCCGGGCCGGAGGCGCGCGAGCGAATCGCCCGCGAGCGGGAGCACGACGTCGTGCGCGCCCGCCGGCGGCGCAGCCGCGTCGGCCGACCACAGGAGGACCCGCGCGGGGCGCACGACGACGCCGCGCGCGTCGTGTTCGGGGGCGACGTGCACGACGCGCGGACCGGGCTCGAGCCCCGCGGTGCGGAGCTTCGGCCCGCCGAGGTCGAAGAGGACGCGACACGGCCGACCGAGTTCCGCGCGCGCGACCGCGATGTGCGCGAACATCGCGGACCACGCGTCGGGACCGTCGTGCGAGCCGTTGATGCGCGCGAGGTCCATGCCCGCGGCGAGCAGCTCGCGCGTGACGGAGGCGTCCGTCGCCGCTTCGCTCGGCAGCGTGACGAGCAGGCGCGTCGCACGCGTGCCCCGCGGCGGACCGAACAAGTCGGCCGCGTGCCCCGCGAGCAGCGCGGGACCGCTCTCGAAGTCGACCGCCAGCGGCGGACGCGGAGCTGGAGCGCGACCGGCGATGCGGTACAAGGCGGCGAGCACGGCCTCGAGCGCGGCGAGCACGTGCGCCTCGCTGCGGCCGAGCGACGAGAGGCCGAGCCGGGCGAGATCCGCCTGAAGCCCGCGCACGTCGTGATTGCGCAGCGCGAGGTAGTGGACGAGGTTGCGGCCGCTGGGACGATGCGCGCGGGCGACGAGTTCGAGTTCCTGGAGGAAGTCGGCCTCCTCGCGCAGCGCTTCGGCGTGCAGGGTCTCGAGCGTCGCGATGAGCTCCTCGACGCGTTCGGGGGTGAATCTGCGGGGCATGGTTTCGTGGGCGCGGGAACGCTCCGTCCCACGCGCCCCCAGTCGACTCCATCGACGTCAAGCCGTGATCAAGTTCGCCGAGGGCGCGGTGCGTAGTCGCGCCGGACGAGGGGCGTAGTGCGCGTCGGGGGCCGCGCGCTACGCTCGCGGGATGAACGCTCCCCGCCCGACCGCCACACTCCTCCCCGGACTGGCCCTCCTCGCCTCGCTCGCGTGCACGACGCCGGAGTCGAACGCCGACGCCGCGCGTCCCGCAGAGCACACCGCGGCCGCGTCGAGCGCGAGCTCCGCCGCCGCACCGAGTGCGAACGCCGAGGGGGCGAAGGACGCGCCCGCGGCCCAGGCCGCGGAGGTTGCGTCCGCGAGCTCGAGCGCCGCGAAGCCCGCGAAGTCCGCGAGTGCGTTCCTCCCGGCCGCTCGCTGCGCGCTCTGCCACGACCACAGTCCGCGCGCGACCGCGCTGACGACCGCGAGCGGCGACGACGCGTCGCCGCACGGCCTCTGGAAGGCGACGCCGATGGCGCAGTCGTTCCGCGATCCGTACTGGCGCGCGCAGGTCGCGCGCGAAGTCGAGGCTGCCCCCGCCGCGCGCGCCGCGATCGAGGAGCTCTGCACGCGCTGCCACGCGCCCGCCGCGCACCACGACGCGCGCCTCGCGAACGCGCCGCTCGCGAGCGTCGCGGACCTCGCGCACGATCCGCTCGCGACGGACGGCGTCACGTGCACGGTGTGCCACCAGGCGCAGCCTGAGAACCTCGGGACCCCCGCGAGCTTCGCCGGTCACCTCGACATCCGGCCGGAGAAGCGCATCTTCGGTCCGTTCGCGTCGCCGGCGACGGGCCCGATGCGCATGCACACGGGCTACACGCCGACCCACGGCGCGCACGTGTCGAGCTCCGCGCTCTGCGGCGCGTGCCACACGCTGCACACCGCGCACGCGCCGAACGCGGACGCGTTCCTCGAGCAGGCGCCCTACCTCGAGTGGCGCAACAGCGTCTACAGCGACGAAGCGGGCCGCACCGCGAGTTCGCGCACGTGCCAGGAGTGCCACATGCCCGACCTCGGCGCGATGAAGATCGCGCACAACCCGGGCGGGCGCGACTTCAACATCGCGACGCGCGCGCCGGTCCGCGGCCACGCGTTCGTCGGCGGGAACGCGCTGCTCCTCGACCTCTTCGCGGAGCACGGCGCGGCGCTCGGGGCGGACGTGGCGAAGGCCGCGTTCGAGCGGATGGCGGCCGCGACGCGCGCACAGCTCGCGCACGCGACGGCGAAGCTCGAGCTGAAGGACGTGAAGCGCGCCGACGGCCGCCTCGCGTTCGACGTCGCGATCGAGAACTTGACGGGGCACAAGTTCCCCTCGGGCTATCCGTCGCGTCGCGCGTGGCTCGCGCTCGAGGTGCGCAGCGGGTCGACGACGGTCTTCGCGTCGGGCGCGCCGGACGAGAAGGGCCGCATCCCGGTGCTCGAGGACGAGCTCGACACGCGCCACGTCGACCGCGTGTCGCTCGCGACCGACGTGCCGATCTACGAGATGCTCGCGAACGACGCGGACGGGAAGCGCACGACGTCGCTCGCGCGGATGGCGAAGCTCGCGAAGGACACGCGGCTTCTGCCGCGCGGCTGGCGCGCGGACGGCCCGCACGCCGACGAGACGCGGCCCGTCGGCGTCGACGGCGACCCGGACTTCGCGGCGGGCGGCGACGTCGTGCACGCGTCGATCGCGCTGCCCAAGGACGCGAGCGGCAAGCTCACGGTGATCGCGCGGCTCTACTACCAGCCGATCCCGCCCGCGTGGGCCGACGCGCTGCGCGCGTCGAAGACGGAGGAAGCGAAGGCGTTCCTCGCGCTCTACGACGGCGCCGACACGGGCCCGGAGACGGTCGCGCTCGCGGTCGAGATCGTGGAGTGACCCTCGGCGAGCGCTCGTCGACGCGCCGCATCGGCAGAGCGCCGCACCCGCACGCTCACTCCCACTCGATCGTCGCCGGCGGCTTGCTCGAGATGTCGAGCACGACGCGGTTGAAGCCGCGCACCTCGTTGATGATGCGGTTCGAGATGCGCGACAAGAGCTCGTGATCGAGCAGCGCCCAGTCCGCCGTCATCCCGTCCGTCGACGACACGACGCGGATGGCACAGCAGCTCTCGTACGTGCGCGCATCCCCCATCACGCCGACCGACTTCACCGGCAGCAGCACGGCGAAGTACTGCCACAGCTCGGTGTGCTTCCCCGCGGCTTCGATCTCGCTCGTCACGATGTGGTCCGCTTCGCGCAGGAGCCGGCAGCGCTCCGCCGTCACCTCGCCCAGGATGCGCACCGCGAGGCCGGGCCCCGGGAACGGCTGGCGGTTCACGATGCGCTCGTCGAGCCCGAGGTAGCGCCCGATCGCGCGCACCTCGTCCTTGAAGAGCTCGCGCAGCGGCTCGACGAGCCCCATGTTCAGGTCCTTCGGCAAGCCGCCGACGTTGTGGTGGCTCTTGATCACCGCCGTGTTGCCGCCGTGCACGGCGACGGACTCGATCACGTCGGGGTAGAGCGTGCCTTGTCCGAGGAAGTGCGCGCGCTGGAAGCGCAGCGCCTCCTTCTTGAACACGTCGACGAAGTCGCGGCCGATCAGCTTGCGCTTCTGCTCGGGGTCGGTGACGCCCTTGAGACTCGTGAGGAACCGGTCCGTCGCGTCGACGACCGTCAGGTCGAGGTGGTAGTGCTCTTTGAACGTCGCCTCGACGACGTCGCGCTCGTTCTTCCGGAGCAGTCCGTTGTCGACGAAGATCGAGTGCAGGCGCGGGCCGATCGCCTTGTGGATCAGGAGCGCCGCGACCGAGCTGTCGACGCCGCCCGAGAGGCCGAGCACGACCTCGCCGTCCTTGCCGACGATGCGGCGGATCTTCTCGACCTCGCGCTCGACGATCGACTCGGGGTTCCAGTCGCCGGCGAGGCGGCACACTTCCGTGAGGAAGTTCTGGAGCACTTCGAAGCCGCGCAGCGTGTGCGTGACCTCGGGGTGGAACTGCACGCCGAAGAATCCGCGCGCGGCGTCGCCCGCGGCGGCGAACGGGCACGTGTCGGAGCTCGCGTAGACCTCGAAGCCCGCGGGCAGGCGCTCGACCTGGTCGCCGTGGCTCATCCACACGACGGTGCGGCCTTCGATGCCGTCGAAGAGCGCGGAGGAGCGCGTGACGAGGAGCGAGGTGCGCCCGAACTCGCGCTTGTCCGCCGCCTGCACGTGGCCGCCGAGCGTCTGGCACATCCACTGCATGCCGTAGCAGATGCCGAGGACGGGGACGCCGAGGGCGAGCAGTTCCTTCGGCACGTTCGGCGCGTCGGGCGCGTACACGGACGCGGGCCCGCCGGAGAGGATCACGCCGGCGAGGTTCAGGCGCGCGGCGACCTCTAGAGCCCGCGACGGCGGCGCGATCTCGCAGTAGACGGCCGCTTCGCGCACGCGGCGCGCGATCAGCTGCGCGTACTGCGTGCCGAGGTCGACGATCAGGATGGCTTTCGGTTCGGTGCTCACGGTGGTCCTCGGTCCGCCTCACTCCGCGTGGTAGTAGTTCGGCGATTCCTTCGTGATCGTCACGTCGTGCGGGTGCGACTCCTTCACGCCCGCCGCCGTGATGCGGATGAACTGGCGCTTCTCCCAGAGCTCCGTCACAGTCCGCGCGCCGCAGTAGCCGAGCCCCGCGCGCACGCCGCCGACGAGCTGGTACGCGTAGTCGGAGAGCTTCCCCTTGTACGGCACCATGCCCTCGATGCCCTCGGGCACGAGCTTGTCCGCCGTCGCGACCTCGCCCTGGCGGTAGCGCTCCTTCGAGCCCTGCATCATCGCGCCGATCGAGCCCATGCCGCGCACCGACTTGAACGAGCGGCCCTTGTAGAGGATCACCTCGCCCGGGCTCTCCTCGAGGCCGGCGAAGAGGCTGCCGAGCATGACGCACGAGGCCCCCGCGGCGAGCGCCTTGACGATGTCGCCCGAGAAGCGAATGCCGCCGTCGGCGATCACGGGCACGTCCGTGCCCTGGAGCGCGCGCGCGCAGTCCATCACCGCGGTGAGCTGCGGCACGCCGATCCCCGCGACGATGCGCGTCGTGCAGATCGAGCCCGGCCCGATGCCGACCTTGACGCCGTCCGCGCCCGCGTCGGCGAGCGCCTTCGCGCCCTCGGCCGTCGCGACGTTGCCGGCGACGACGTCGACTTGGAAGCGCTTCTTGAGCTCCTTCACGGTGCTCATCACGTTGCTCGAGTGCCCGTGCGCCGTGTCGACGACGAGCACGTCGACGCCGGCCTTCACGAGGCCCTCCGCGCGCTCGTAGTCGTTGACGCCGATCGCCGCCGCGACGCGCAGCCGTCCGCGCGCGTCCGTCGCGGAGTTCGGGAACGCCGCGAGCATGTTCACGTCCTTCATCGTGATCAGGCCCGCGAGGCGCATGTCCTTGTCGACGATGAGGAGCTTCTCGACCTTGTGCTTGAAGAGCAGGTTGCGCGCCTGGTCGAGCGACGTGCCCGGCGGCGCGGTGACGAGGTTCTCCTTCGTCATGATCTGCCCGACCGGCGTGTCGTCGCTCGTCTGGAAGCGGCAGTCGCGGCGCGTGAGGATGCCCACGACCTTCTTCCCGTCGACGATCGGGAGGCCCGAGATGTTGAAGCGCGCCATGATCTCGCGCGCCTCGCGGATCGTCGCCTTCGGCTCGAGCGTCACGGGATCGAGGATCACGCCGTTCGCCGAGCGCTTCACCTTGTCGACCTCGCGCACCTGCGCCTCGATCGAGAGGTTCCGGTGGATCACGCCGAGGCCGCCCTCGCGCGCGAGCGCCACCGCGAGCTTCTCCTCGGTGACCGTGTCCATCGCGGCGGACGAGAGCGGCACGTTGAGCGCGACGTTGCGCGAGAAGCGCGTCGCGAGCTTGACGTCGCGCGGCATGACGTCGGACGGACGCGGGACGAGCAGGACGTCGTCGAAGGTGAGACCTTCGGTGAAGGCGGGGGTGCTCATGACGAGGGAGCGCGGCGTGGGTCGCGCGCGCGATTCGCGTCGCCCGAGGTCCCCGGCGGCGCGGAAGCGATCGAAGGGCGGCGTTCCACCGCGACGGCGCGGGGCGCGGCCGAGCGGCCGCGAGGCGTCGCGGGAGGGTGGGGAGTCGAGTTCGCCGCGGTGGTCTTCAAAAAGTCGAGCATAGCGGCGCTCGACCGAGCATCAAGCCCGCACGCGCCTCGACCGACCGCTCCGGAGACGAAAAGAGGGCCCGACAACGCCACCGAAGTGCCGTTGCCGGGCCCCAAGAAGGAGGAGATGGCTCCTTTGTCGGCGCGGTCCCCCGCGGGCCTGAGCGCTTCCTCGATTTCTTTCTCCGTGCCGTCCCGCGGGCGGCGGAGCGGAGCGGGGTCCTCCGCCGTTCGGGCGTCCACTCGCGGCCCGTGAACGGCCGACAAAGGACTCTCCAACCGGCGCCCTCGCGGCGCCCCCTACTGGAAAGTCGACCGCATGTCCGGCAAGAAGAACGCTCGCGAGATCGAGCGTCCGAGTGCTCCGCGCTCGTCCTCCCCCACCCCGCCCCGCGTGACCCCCGACCCGATGAACGATCCCCGACAGCGCGGCTCCTCGAGCGCGCGTCGGCGCGTCGCGGTCGTCGGCGCCGGGTACATCGCCGACTACCACGTCCCGATCCTCCAGTCGCTCGGGAACGTCGACGTCGTCGCGATCGTCGACAGCTACGGCCCGCGCGCGGAGGCGCTCGCGAAGCGCTTCGGCGTGCCGCGCGTGCTCGCGAGCGTGAACGAGCTCGCGGACCTCTCCGTCGACGTCGTCCACCTCCTCACGCCGCCCGACACGCACGCGAAGCTCGCGCGCACGCTGCTCGACATGGGCGTCGGCGTGTTCGTCGAGAAGCCGTTCGTGCTGTCGACGGCGGAGTCGAAGGAGCTCGAGGCGCTCGCCGCGAAGAAGGGCGCGCCGCTCGGCGTCAACCACAACAACGTGTTCCACCCGGCGTGGACGCGCCTCCTCGAGCGCATCCAGAGCGGCGAGATCGGCCGCGTCGAGCACGTGCAGGTGACGTGGAACGTGCCGCTCGCGCAGCTCGACGCGTTCGACTACTCGCACTGGATGTTCCGCGCGCCGCGCAACATCGTCTTCGAGCAGGCGGTGCACCCGTTCGGACAGGTGCACCAGCTCCTCGGCCGCGTGAAGAGCGCCACGACGACGATCCTGTCGCAGAAGGAGCTCCACCCCGGCCAGACCTTCGTCGACCGCTGGTCGATCTCGGCCGTCGGCGAGCGCGCGACCGCGCAGATCTACCTCGCGTTCGGGCAGGGCTTCACGCGCAGCACGGTCCAGGTGATCGGCTCCGACGGCTCGCTCGAGGCGGACCTGCAGCACAACACGCTGACCGGCGAGGAGAAGACCGTCTTCCTCGACTTCTGGAACAGCTATCTCGCCAGTACGCGCCGCGCGAAGAGCCTCGCGCGCGACGGACGGCGCGGGCTCGTGAACTGGCTGCGCTTCACGCTCGGTCTCGGCAAGCGCGAGGACGCGTTCTTCGTCGGCATGCGCGAGTCGATCCGCGACTTCCACACGAAGCTCGATCGCAACGAACGCCCGTCGAACGGCGGACGCGAGGCGACCGAGGTGCTCGAGTGGTGCGAGGCGAGCGTCGCGAACGTGCCCGCGGAGGGTGCGAAGGAGCCCGTGCTCCCCGCGCCGGGCCCCGCGCGGCCCGGCGAGGTCGTCGTGCTCGGCGCGACGGGCTTCATCGGCCGGCGCACCGTCGACAAGCTGCTCGACGCGGGGCATCCGGTGACGATCGTCGCGCGGCGCTCGCACTCGTTGCCGCCCGAGATCGTCGCGGCGGCGCAGGAAGGCCGGCTGCGCTTCCAGCGCGGCAGCCTCGAGGACCCGAACGCGCTGCACGCGGCGCTCGAGGGCGCCTCCACCGTGATCCAGCTCGCCACCGGCGGCGGCGACACGTGGGAGAAGGTCGAGCGCTCGATGGTGCAGGGCTCCGTCGACGTCGCGCGCGCGGCGATCGCACATGGTGTCTCGCGCTTCGTGTACGTGTCGTCGGTCGCGGCGCTCTACACGGGCGCCGACGTCGAAGGCGGCGAGATCGACGACTCGACGGCGACCGATCCGCGGCCGGAGCTGCGGCCGATCTACTCGCGGGGCAAGATCGCGGCGGAACAGGCGCTGCTCGAGCTCCATCGCAAGGAAGGGCTCCCGCTCGTGATCACGCGCCCGGGCATCGTGCTCGGCGCGGGGACGGCGATGCAGCACTCGGGCTACGGTCTCTGGACGCGCGACAACCACTGCATCGGCTGGGGCCACGGCGACAAGGCGATCCCCGGCGTGTGGGTCGACGACGTCGCGGACGCGTTCAAGCGCATCGTCGAATACAAGGGGAACGACCTGCACGGACAGGCGCTCAACCTGTGCGCGCGGCCGAAGATCACGCCGACGGAGTACGTGAACGAGCTCGGCCGCGTCACCGGGCGCGCGCTCCACTTCCATCCGCGCGCGTTGTGGCTGTCGCAGGCGATGGAGATCGGGAAGTGGATCGTGAAGAAGGCCGGCCGCCGCGCGGGCCTCGAGTTCCCGAGCTGGCGCGACCTGAAGTCGCGCGAGCTCGCGCCGCCGTTCACCGCGCGGATCGCGCGCGAGAAGCTCGGCTGGAAGCCCGTCGAGGAGCGCGAGGCGTTCCTCGATCGGTGCGTGCGCGTGTACCGGCGCTGAACGCGCGGTTCGACCTGGATTTTGCGCGGGAGCGGAGCGCGGATCTCGATCCGACGCTACGCTCCCGCGCCATGCCGGTCCTCCTCGCCGCCGCGCTCGTCGTCACGGGCGGAGTCGCCTCCACCGCGCGCACCGACCCCGCCGCGTCCGCCGCGACGTTCGCGCTGCACGCGTCGAAGGCGCTGCTCGCGACGTTCGACGGCCCGCAGACGCTCGACGACGCGATCGTCGTCGTCGAGAACGGGAAGATCGCGCGCGTCGTCGCCGCGCGCGAGTTCGAAGCGCCCGCCGGGCTCGCGGTGCTCGACGTGCGCCCGAACTGGATCTCGCCCGGCTTCGTCGACCTGCACAGCCACGTCGGCGGCAACGGCGCCGACATCAACGACATGGTGCTGCAGGTGAACGCGGGGTTGCGCGTGTCGCCCGTCGTCGAGCCCGAGAACCTCGAGTTCCAGCGCGCCGCCGCCGCGGGCGTCACGACGATCCTCTTCATCCCGGGCTCCGGCACGAACATCAGCGGCGCCGGCATCCTGCTGAAGACGGCGCTCCCGACCTACGACGAGATGCGCGTGCGCGATCCGGGCTCGCTCAAGATCGCGCAGGGCGACAACCCGACGCGCTGGGGCTACGGCATGGGCCGCGGCTTGATGAACTACCACATCCGCACGGAGCTCGCGCGCGGCATGAGCTACGCGAAGCGCCGCGCGGCGGGCGATCCGGTGCTCGAGCGCAACATCCGCTTCGACGTGTTCGAGGACCTGCTCGCGAAGCGCGCGCAGGTCTCGACGCACACGCAGATCTACGCGCTCGTCAGCTACACGCTACAGATCATCCGCCGCGAGTTCGGCATCGACGTCTACATCGACCACGGCGAGTGGAAGGGCTACCTCGCGACGCCGGAAGCGCTCGAGCTCGGCGTGCCCGCGATCTGCGGCCCGCGCGAGATCGACGCGCCCGGCGGACGCAGCATGGACTACGACGGCCGCATCACGGGCATCGCGGGCGAGTACCAGCGACGCGGGATGACGCTCGTCGGGTTCAACACGGACGCGCCGGTCGTCCCGCAGGACGAGCTCTTCCTGCAAGCGACGATGAGCCTGCACTACGGCTTCGACGGCCGCGCGATGCAGGGCGTGCGCGGGCTCACGATCGTGCCGGCGAAGGTCGCCGGCATCGACGCGCGCGTCGGGAGCCTCGAGAAAGGCAAGGACGCGGACCTCGTCGTGATCAGCGGCGACCCGCTCGATCCGCGCTCGAAGATCGAGCGCGTGTACGTCGAGGGCCGGCTCGTGCACGAGCGCGAGCCCGCGCGCGAGCGCTGAACGCGCTCAGGCCGGACGCCGGCGCACGAGCGACAGCAGGAAGAGCAGCACGAGCGCGCCGACCGTCGCCGTGACGAGGAGGCCGAAGCTCCCGTGCGGCATCACGCCCAGTTGCCCGAGCAGCCAGCCGCCGAGCAGCGCGCCGATCACGCCGACGATCATGTCGCCGACGAGCCCGAAGCCGCTCCCCTTGAAGAGCACGCCCGCGAGCCACCCGGCCACGATCCCGATGAGCAGAAACCAGACGAGCTCCATGCGGACACCTCCGACCGCAGCCTACGCTCGCGACGCGGTGCCGTGGGGCAAACTCCTCGGTGGGAACGGCGAGCACGCTTGGAAATCACGCTAGACTCGCCGCGGTCCACACCGCATCACTCGAGGAAGAGTCGTCGCATGCTCGCCCTGGCCACCTGGCTCGCGTTCGCCCTGTCCACGTCCACCGCGCACTCCGCGCCCGCCGACGGCTACAAGCTGCCGCCGAAGGAGATCGTCGACGTGCTCGACGCGCCGCCGACGCCGCAGGCGGTCCCGAGTCCGCGCGGCGAGTGGCTGCTCTTCGTCGAGCGGCCCGCGATGCCGTCGATCGAGGACGTGCTGCGCCCCTGGGTCGGGCTCGCGGGCATGCGCCTCGATCCCGCGCTGAACGCGACGCAGCAGCTCTCGTTCGCGAAGGGGCTCTCCGTGCTCGACGTCGCGAGCGGACGCACGACGCGCATCGAGCTCCCCGCCGGCGCGCGCGTGATGGACGCGCGCTGGTCGCACGAGGGCGGCCGCATCGCGTTCACGCTCGCGAGCGAGCACGCGGTCGAGCTGTGGTTCGCCGACGCGAGGACCGGCGTCGCGCGCAAGCTGATCGACGGCGTGAACGCCGTGATGAGCTCCGGCTTCGACTGGATGGGCGACGGCGAGCGACTCCTCGTGCGCCTCGTGCCGAAGGACCGCGGCGCGATGCCCGTCCGCGGCGCGCGGCCGAACGGCCCCGCCGTGCAGGAGACGACCGGCGCGAAGACGGCGCTGCGCACGTACCAGGATCTGCTCACGGACGCGCACGACGAAGCGCTCTTCGCGTGGCTCGCGACGAGCCAGCTCGCGGTCGTCGACCCGAAGAAGGACGAGCCGTTCCTCGTCGGCAAACCCGCGCTCGTCGCCGACGCGGAGCTCTCGCCCGACGACCGCCACGTGCTCGTGACGACGCTGCACCGGCCGTTCTCGTACGTGCTCCCCGCGGGCCTCTTCCCGCAGACGATCGAGGTGTGGAACCTGAAGGGCGAGCGGGAGAAGCTCGTCGCGGAGGTCCCGCTCGGCGATTCGATCCCGCAGGAAGGCGTGCGCACCGGGCCGCGCGACGTGCGTTGGCATGCGGCGGCGCCCGCGACGCTCGTGTGGTGCGAAGCGCAGGACGGCGGCGACCCGAAGACGAAGGCGGAGAAGCGCGACCGTTGGAAGCTCTGGCCCGCGCCGTTCGCCGGCGAGGCGCGCACGCTCGTCGAGCTCGCGCAGCGCGCGCGCGGGATCCAGTTCCTCCCGCGGCCCGACCACGTGATCGTGACGGAGTACGACCGCGACCGTCGCTGGACGAAGACGACCTGCATCGACGCGCTCGACCCGGCGAAGGACCCGCTCGTGCTCGACGATCGCAGCGTCAACGACCGCTACGGCGATCCCGGCCAGCTCCTGACGACGCCGAACGAGTTCGGCGAGCGCGTCGTGCGCCTCGACGGCAACGTCGTGTACCGCACGGGCCGCGGCGCGACGAAGGAGGGCGAGCGGCCGTTCCTCGACCGCTTCGACCTGCGCACGAAGACGACGGAGCGGTTGTGGCAGTGCGCACCGAGCGCGTACGAGTCGCTCGTCCTCGTGCACGCGTCGAGCGCGACCTCGAAGCCCGTGATCGTGACCTCGTACGAGACGCCGACGGAGGCGCCGAACTTCTTCCTGCGCGACCTCGGCAGCGAGAAGGCGCGCGCGCTGACGACCTTCGCCGACCCGCAGCCCGCGCTGCGCGGCGTGAAGCAGGAGCTCGTGAAGTACGAGCGCGCCGACGGCGTCGACCTCTCCGCGACGCTCTACCTGCCGCCCGAGTGGAAGCCGGGCACGCGCCTGCCGCTCTTCGTGTGGGCGTATCCGCTCGAATACACCGACGCGGCGACCGCGGGCCAGGTGTCGGGCTCGCCGAACCGCTTCGTGCGCGTGCGCGGTCCGTCGCAGCTCCTCTTCGCGCTGCACGGGTGGGCCGTGCTCGACAACGCGGCGATGCCGATCGTCGGCGATCCGGAGACGATGAACGACACGTTCCTCGATCAGATCGTCGCGAGCGCGAAGGCGGCGATCGACCTCTGCGTCGAGCGCGGCGTCGCCGATCGCGAGCGCGTCGCCGTCGGCGGGCACAGCTACGGCGCGTTCATGACGGCGAACCTGCTCGCGCACTGCGATCTCTTCCGCGCGGGCGTCGCGCGCAGCGGCGCGTACAACCGCACGCTGACGCCGTTCGGGTTCCAGAGCGAGCGGCGCACGATCTGGGAGGCGCCAAAGAGCTACTTGACGTTGTCGCCGTTCCTCGCGGCGGACAAGGTGGACGAGCCGCTCCTGCTGATCCACGGCGAGAAGGACGACAACATGGGCACGTTCCCGATCCAGAGCGAGCGCATGTTCCAGGCGCTGCAGGGCAACGGTCGGAAGGCGCGGCTCGTGCTGCTGCCGGGCGAAGCGCACGGGTACAGCGCGCGCGAGTCGGTGCTCGACGTCGTCGCGGAGATGTTCGAGTGGTGCGACCGGTACGTGCGCGATGCGAAGCCGCGCGCGGGAGCGGTCGAGGCGGGAGCGGGAGCGCGCTGACGACGAGTGAGGCGCAGAACCCTGACCGACCGTCACTCGCTGCCCCGCGTCCGGAACGCTCGCCCGAGGCGGTGCCACACGTCGAAGGCCTTGGCCTCGATGGCGGCGAATCTCCAGTCGTCGCGCTCGAGTCGCCGCCGCGCGCGCCGCTCGAACACACCGGGCGCCGAGCGACCGCGCGCGAGCGTCACGTAGTGGTTGAGCAGCCGCCGCCGGCGCTGGACGTCCGGCGGGATGCGGCCCGGCCACGCCTCGCGGACGAGGTACGCGCTGTCGCGCCCCCACTCCTCGAGCGTTCGCGGCGGTCGGAAGCCTTGCTCCAGCGCAGCGCGGTAGAGCGGCGTGCCCGGGATCGGCCGGTACGGCCAGAGCATCGGCGCGGACAGCGGACACTCGACCTGGACGCGCCGCACCTGATCGATCGTCGCGAGCATCGACGCGCGCTCCTCGCCCGGGAACCCGAGCATGTACGTGAGTTGCGCCACGACCCCGCGCCGCGCGAGCGCCTGCGCAGCGTCGAGGTTCGTGTCGCCGCGCGTCGTCTTGCGGAGCTCCGCCATCGTGGAGTCGCTGCCCGTCTCCGCGCCGATCAACGCGACGTAGAGCCCTGACGCCGCCATCGCATCCAGCGTCGACGGCGCGTAGCGCACGACGGAGTCCGCCTGCATGAACACGTAGTGCCACAGCTTCTCGCGCCGCGCGAGGAGCCCGTCGGCGAAGGCGCGGGCGCGCTTCTCGTGCACGCCGAAGTTCGCGTCGTAGAAACGCACGACGTCGAAGCCCCAGCGCTCTTGGAGCGCCGCGAGATCGTCGAGCATCCGTTCGGCCGGCATCGCCTTCCAGCGCAGTCCGCTCACCTCGGGCGAGCAGCAGAACGCGCACCCGAGCGGGCATCCCCAACTCGAGTAGTAGCTGATGCCGACCCAGGGCGTCCTTCGCTCTTTCGCGCGGGCATCGGGCGGCGCCGGCATCGCTTCCCCTTCTCGGCGGCCGCGCTGCGCGAGTTGCATCCGCCGGTACGGCTCGAAGTCGACGAGGTGCCACGGGACGTCGGCGAGTTCGCTCCAGTCCGCCGCGCCGCGCGCCGCGGTGCGCACGACGCCGCCATCGCGCCACAGGGCGAGGCCCGGGACGTCTTCGAGCGCAGTCCCGGAGTCGAACGCCGCGACGAGTTCGCGAAACGTCAGCTCACCCTGGCCGATGGCGACGGCGTCGTACAGGGAACGGCCGTCCTCGGGCGCGAGCACGAGTTCGGGCGCGGACGACGCGAACCACCCGCCGATCACCGCGGGCAGCGACGGGAACCGCGCGCGCACCTGCCGCGTGCACTGCGTCCCGTCGGTGACCTGGAAGCCGAGGATGCCCGTGGTGCCGTAGAGCAGGGCGCCCTCGCACGCCTCGAGGACGCGGCGATGCGCCTCCGCCTGCGGGTAGAGCCCGCCGTCGATCACGACGACCTCGTACCCGTCGCGCACGGGCCAGGCAGCGATCGCGAGGAGCGCAACGGGCAGGATGTCCTTTGCGTACGGCACTCCGCTCGCGGCGTCGGACTGCTGCGGGAAGTAGAGGACGATCCGCTTGCGCCGAGCGATCATCCGCTCCTCCGCAGGCGAACGTCGGCGCGGTGCGCGACGAGGTCGGACGGTGCGTTCGCGTGGAGGTGCATGCGCATCGGCGGCCTCAGTACCCGTGCGTCGGCTTCAGAGGAGAGCGGTTCGCCTCCTCGAGCCAGCGCTTCCCGTCCCGCAGGCCCCAGCGGAACGCCTGGTGGCGCACGCGCACGCGAAGCCGCTCGACCGGCGGGTCGTCCTCGAGGTGCGGGCGCGTCACGGCGCGCGACTGCACGTGCACGCCCCAGATCGTGCGGAGCTCGGAGCCGGTGCCGCGCCACGCCGAATGCAGGATCGGCGCGTCCATCACGACGATCGATCCCGGGGGAACCTCGACCGCGACCTCGTCGGGGAGCGGCCCGAAGACGTCGTCCGGCGCGGCGAGGAACGGATCGGAGAACGCGCGCGGCTTGAGGATCAAGGGGCCGTGCGCGCGGTCGGTGCCGTTCAGGTAGCAGATGAAGTGCACGCGCTCGAAGGCCGTCCTGCGAGCGAGGTCCTGCTCGGCCCAACCGTGGTGGTGATGCCAGATGATGCGCTCGTGGCTCGTGCGCCCGGAGATGCGCGCTCCGGTGCGACGGAGGTCGAGCGGCCCCTGCATCGCCTGTTCGACGAACGGCAGCACGCACGTCTCGCGGAACACGCGCCCCAACTCCGGCTCGCGCGCGGCGAGGGCGAAGATCGTCGCTCCGAACCCGGCCAGGCGCTCGGGCGCGAGGCCGTCGATGAACCCGTGCAGCGAGTCGAGCATCGCTCGTCGTTCCGCCGCGCCGAAGACTTCGTCGAAGACGCAGAAGCCGGCGTCGCGGAACGCTCGATGGCGTGCGGCCGTGTCGAATTCGGAGAGGCGTCGAGCCATGCGAGCGCGGCCTCCTCCCGCCGCGGCCCGGTCGATCGTAGCGCGGATCGTCCATTCCAGGTGCGCGGCGACTCGACCGGCGACGAGGGCGCCGGCGCTCGCAGCGCAACCACCGAACGCTGCGCCGCTCCGCGTCCGGACGGCCGGGTGTCCGTCAGCGCCTCGGGGCCTGCGCGCTCGCCCCGAACCCCACCTCGAACAAGAACCGCACTCTCTTCGGCAGCGCGCTCTTGCCGTCCTTCGCTTCCAACCGCGGCCAGCGCGCACGGACGTGGAGCACGCTCTTGCCGTCCGCGTCGCGCTCGAGCATCGCTTTCGGCTCGGCCTTCAAGAGCTCGAGCGACGCGCCCGCGCCCGTCTCCGCCTTGACGATCGTCACGCGCGCGACGTGCCCGACCTCGACGTCGAGCGGCACGCGCTCGTACACGCGATCGTGCGGCGCGGCCGCGCGCTCCTGCACCCACGGGTCCCACACGAACGGATCCTCCTCGAGCGGATCCCACCGCACGTCGACGCGCAGCGTCTTCGAGGGCTCGATCCACTCCGTCGTCACGCGGTGCGGCGTCGCGAGCGGCTCCTTCCACAGCACGAACGCCGGATCGCCGAACAGCACGCGGTGCACGACGTCGGTCCACATCGGCGGCTCGTGCGGATCGGGCTTCCCGTCCTCGAAGAGCGCGAACGACATCGGCAGCGTCGCCGCGCCCATCACCATCTCGTCGTAGCTCCGCCGCACCACCTCGCCGAGCGACACGCCGCCGGCGCGGATGCGCCACTCCTCGATCGACGCGCGCGACGCGTGGTTCGCCGCGAGCGGTGCGACGTACGCGGCCGCGCCGTGGCGGAGCGCCTGCAGCGCGAACGACTGCTGCGGCGTCACGTCGAAGAAGCGCACGACGCCGCCCGTGTCGCCAAACGTGCTGACGATGTCGCCGCCGACGATCGCGCGCTTCACGACGGCCGAGTGGCACGACCCGTTGATCACGACGGCGCCGTCGAGGTCGACGCCGCTCTCGGATGCGCCGACCGCGTCGTGCGCCGGCGCGCCGCCGAGGAGCAACTCCGGCGTGAGCCGCGGCATCTCCCCATTCGGATCCCAGCCGACCTTCGCCGGGTCGAACGGCCAGTGCTTCGACGCGTCCATGTTGCGGTACATCGAGAAGAGCCAGATCCCCTGCGGGTCGCCGCAATGCCCCCACTCGACGAGCGCGCAGCCCCGCTGTCCGCCGCGCGCGGCCTCGACCGTCGCGCGCCATTGCGCGTCCTTGCCCGTGAGCCACACGTCCGTCGTGTCGAGCGCGCGGCCCTCGGGTCCCGCCTCGCGCGGACGCTCGAGCGTCGCACAGCGGTCGACCTGCACCGAGGTCATCGAGAGCTTGCGCGTCGGCGGCGTCCGCACCTCGGCGCGTTCGATCGTCCGCACGAAGCGCAGCGCGTCCGCGCCCGTCGCGCCGGTGACGATCCCCCACGCGCAGTCGACGAACGGATCGTCGTCGATCCGCGCGAGCACGGGCACGATCCGCCGCGGGAGGTTCGCGTCGATCGAGCTCGGCGCGAGCACGAACGCGACCGAGCGCGGCGTGCGCGCCGCGAGTTCGGCCGCGAGCGACGCGAGCTCGCCGTCCCACGCGAAGACGGCGCCGCCGCGATGGCGCGCGAGCTCGTCGGCGGCGCGCGCGTAGTCGGTGCCGACGAGTCCGCGTTCGAGCGCGACGAGGTAGCGCGAGTCCGCCGCGGGCGCGGACGCGAGTTGCAGCAGGAGCATTGCGGCGAGCGACATTCGACCTCCGGTTCGGGGCGGCCGATTGTCGCGCGCGCCGCACAGCACGCAACCTCGCTCCGCGACGACGCCTCCCGACGCGTGCACCGGACCGCGCGAGTTGCCATGATCCCGCGCGTGACCGCCCCCCACCTCCTGCACGTCTTCTCGACCTTCGTCCCCGCCGGTCCCGAGACGCGCACCGTGAACCTGATCGAAGCCTTCGGCAAGGAGTACCGCCATTCGATCCTCGCGATCGACGGTCGCACGGACGCGGCGAAGCTCCTCACCGGCCGCGCGGACGCCCGCGTGCTCGAGAGCCTGCCGCGCGCGGGCACGTTCGCGACCTTGAAGCGCCTGCGCGAGCTCGTCCAGCGCGAACGGCCCGACCTGACGCTCTCCTACAACTGGGGCGCGTTCGACGCCGTGTTCGCGGCGCGCACCTTGAAGCAGCCGCACGTGCACCACGAGGACGGCTTCACGAGCGACGAAGCCGTCGAGTTCAAGCGCAGGCGCGTGTGGACGCGCCGACTCTTCCTGCCCGGCGTCGCGCGCGTCGTCGTGCCGTCGCGGAAGCTCGAGGGCATCGCGCGCGACACGTGGAAGCTCGCGCCCGAGAAGGTCGCGCTGATCCCGAACGGCATCCGCGTCGAGCGCTTCGGCGAGCGCGACGGCCGGCCGAAGCTCCGCGCGCGCCTCGGGATCGCCGCGGACGCGCTGGTCATCGGCTACGTCGGTCATCTGCGGCCCGAGAAGAACCCGCGCCGCTTCCTCGAGGCGTGCGCGCGCGTCGACCGCGAGCTCCCGCTCCACGTGCTCGTGCTCGGCGACGGGCCGGAGCGCGCCGCGTGCGAGGAGTTCGCGCGCGCGTCGCCCGCGCTCCAGCGCCGCATCACGTTCGCCGGACACGTCACGGATCCCGTCGACCACTACCGCGCGATGGACGCGTTCGTGATCTCGTCGGACACGGAGCAGATGCCCGTCGCGCTGCTCGAGGCGATGGCGAGCGCGCTCCCCGTCGTCTCGACCGACGTCGGCGACGTGCGGCCCATGCTCGCGCCGGACCAGGCGGAGTTCGTCGTGCCGCTCGAGGAACGCGAGAGCGCGTGGCCGCTCGCGGAGAAGCTCGAGGTGCTGCTCCGCGACGCGCCGCTCCGTGCGCGCCTCGGCGCCGCGAACCGCGCGCGCGTCAAGGCGGAGTACAGCTTCGACCGCATGCTCTCCGCGTACCGCGCGGTCTACACGAGCGCGCTCGGCGCGCGCTGAAGGAGCTCACCATGCCGGTTCCCCAACCGTTCCGACCGCACCCCTGGCACGGCCTCTCGCCGGGCGCGCGCTTCCCCGACGAGGTCACCGCGTACATCGAGATCGTCCCGACCGACGGCGTGAAGTACGAGATCGACAAGGTCTCCGGGTACTTGAAGGTCGACCGACCCCAGCGGTTCTCGAGCGCGTGTCCGACGCTCTACGGCTTCGTGCCGCGCACGTACTGCGCCGAGCGCGTCGCGAAGACGGCGCCGGCGGGCGCGGAGCGTGCGGAGCGCGGCGACGGCGATCCGCTCGACCTGTGCGTGCTGACGGACCGTCCGATCGCGCACGGCGAGATCCTCGTCACGGCGCGCCCGATCGGCGGCCTGCGGATGGTCGAGCGCGGCGAAGCGGACGACAAGATCCTGGCCGTGCTCGTCGGCGACCCGACGTTCGGTTCGATCCGCGAGGCGAGCGAACTCCCCGCGGGCGTGATCGAACGCCTCCGGCACTACTTCCTCACGTACAAGACGATGCCCGGCGATCCGCAGACGATCGAGGTCGGCGCGGCGTACGACGCGGAGCACGCGCGCAAGGTGCTGCGTGCGGCACGCGCGGACTACGTCGAGCACTTCGTCGACGCGGAGGCGTCGTGAACTCGACGGCGTCAGCTCGCGTCCAGCCTGGCGAGCCCGACGCGGAGCTCGCGCCGCCGTGCGTCCGCGGCGGTCCTTCGGCGCACCGGGGCGTCCCCCCACGTCAACGCGGCGCCGTGATCACGACGTCGCGCGCACCGGCCTCGAGGGGCTCGCTGTCGACGACGTCTTCCGGCCGCGGGCCGCGCGCGCGCAGGACGTGCGCGCCGGGCGCGAGGCCCGAGAGGACGAAGCGTCCCTGGCGATCCGTGCGGCTCACCTCGTCGGCGCCGCCGGCGTTCGCGAGCTCGACGCGCCACCCCTTCGCGGGCCGGCCGCTCCCGTCGAGCACGGTGCCCGTGATCGCGAGTGAGCGCCCGCCGAGCACGAGCCGGACTCCGCTCACTTCGGGCACGCTCGCGGCGCCCCCGGGTGCGACGCCCGCGGCCTGCACGGGACGCGCGGCGACGACGCGCGCGCCGAAACGCTCGATGCGCGCCGGCACGAGGCCCGCGTGGCGCGCGACGAGCGGCTCGTCGGCCGCGGCGTCGGTCGTGAGCGCGAGCTCGAATCGCCCACTCCCGTCCGTGCGCGCCGCCTGACGTCCGAACGCGACGTCCGCGCCCGCGGCGGGTGTGCCGTCCTCGAAGACGACCTCGCCCGTGATCCGCGCGCGCAGGCGCGAATCGCGCGAGAGCGCGAGCACGACCTCCTCCGCGCCGGGATCGGCGACGGGGAGCGAGAGCGGTGCGAAGCCCGCGTGCGTGGTCTTGAGCACGACGCCGGCTCCGGCGAGCACGTCGTCGAAGTGGAACGCGCCGTCGGGGCCCGTCCGCACGCGGAGCTGCGCGCGCAGGTCGGCGCCGTCGCCGCGCGGCACGAGCACGACCTCCGCGTTCGGCACGCCTTCGCCGTCGGCGACCACGCGGCCGCGGAGCGCGCGCTTCGCCGCAGGCGCGGGCGCGGGTACGACGGGCTCGGCCTCGGCCGTGCGTGCGCCGCCGTCCCGCGCGAGCTCGACCGGCACCGAACCGCTCGACGCGGTCGACGGACGCGGCAGCTCGGTCGCGGTCGGAGCCGCGGGTCGGGCCGAAGGCGAGCCCAACGCGAAGACGAGCGCGCCGACGAGCGCAGCGAGGACGAGGCCGGCCGCAGCCAGCACGATCGGGACGCGGTTCGCGGCGCGCGGACTCGAACGACGGGATTGGGACATGGGTCGAGAGGGCTCCGGCGTCGGAATCGTCTCCGATGCGCGCTGCGCGTGAGAAGAAAAAAGGCCCGGGCCCCCATGGGGACCCGGGCCGGGACTCGCTTGGCCCGTGCGTTCGCACGGGACGCGGAGCTCAGCGGCGCGCGAGCACGTAGGTGTGCGTCGACGAGCCGGTGCCGGTCGTGTCCGTCACCTCGACCGTGTACGTGCCCGTCGTCGTCGGGACGAAGGCGACCGCGATCGTGGCGAGCGGGTCGGTGATGCTCTCGGTGTCGACGTTGACGACGCTGCCGTCGCTCTTCGCCACGACGTTGCCGTCCGCATCGCGGACGACGACCATCGGGTCGAGCGTCGAGCCGTTCACGCCGAGGTCGTCGAGACCGTCGCTCTGCTCGCCGGCCTGCGCGTAGACCGAGAAGGAGACGAGGTGATCGGCCGTCGCGGAGAACGAGAAGACGTCGACGTCGCCCGCGGTGGCGATGACGCCCGCCGCGCGGCCGTTCGCGTCGAAAACGTCCGCGGTACCCTGCGTGTCGTTGCTCTCGGCTTCGAAGCCGGCGTGGGAGAAGCGCACCAGATGGAACGCCCACGTCGTCGACGTCGGCGACGCGTCGGGGGTCACGCGCACGTAGTAGGTGCCCGTGCTCGTGAGCAGCGCGCGCGTCGCCGCGAACGTGCCGCCGTTGCTCGACGCGACCGGCGTCGTGCCGTCGGACTCGAGGAGCTCGAACGTGGCGTTGTCGACGGAGCCTTGGGCGTTGTCCGTGTCGAACTGCTGCAGGTGGACGATGTCGCCCGCGGTGCCGGTGAAGGAGAACCAGTCTTCGTCGCCCGCGCTCGTCGAGCCGGTGACCTTGGCGCCGTAGGTGATCGCCGTGGCCGTGCCCGACGTGTCGTTGGGCTCGGTCTCGGCCGTCGCGCTCGAGAAGCTCGTCGTGCTGAAGCGCAGGAAGTACTGCGCGTCACCCGCGCCGCAGCACTCGCCGACCTGGAGCGTGTACGTGCCCGCGGTCTCGAGCAGGAAGTGGATGCCCGAGTCGTAGAAGAACGTGTCGTCGTTCGACGCGAGGACGGTCGTGCCGTCGGTGTCGTAGAGGGAGATCTCCGGGTCGAAGTAGGCGTCGTCGCCCGCGAACACGCCGTTGCGGTACTCGAGCATCTCGAAGTCGACGACCGTCGGGCCCGTGATCGTGAAGGAGTAGTCGTCGAATTCGTCGTCGACGTGGAAGCCGCGGACGACGCCGGGCGTGATCGTCTCGGCGGTGCCGACGGTGTCGTTCGCGCCGGACACGCCGACCGCTTCGGCTTCGACCTGCTGCGTGCCGAGGTCGTTCAGCGTGACCTTCAGCGCGTAGCGCGCGCCGGCAACGAGGTTGTCGTCCGTCGTGACCTGGATGAAGTACGTGCCGTCCGCCGGCGCGCGGAACGCGGGGATGTCGAGGTCGTGCTTGCCCCAGCTCCAACCGTCGCTCGTGTTGCCGGTGTAGTCGTGCTCGAGGAGCTTCGTCGTGCCGTCGGCGTCGAACACGGTCAGGCGCGCGACGTTGTTCGCCGCTTCCCACGCATCCTGGTCGAAGCGCGTCGCTTCGAGTTGGATGGTGACGACCTCGCCGCTCGCGAGCGCGACGCTCCAGAGGTCGGCGTCGCCGATCGTCGACAGATCGCCGGTCGCGGGACGATCGAGCGTCATCGCGAGCGCGTCGGCCGTGGTTTCGTTCGGTTCGACCTCGGCGAGCACGGCCGAGGGCGAGCTGCCGCCGGAGCCGCCGTTCGAGCACGAGCCGAGGAACGCGGCGAGGCCGCAGGAGGTCAGGGCGAGGAGGCGCGCCGGGCGCGCCGTGAGCAGCGTTTTCCGCATGAAGTCTCTCGGTGAAGGGGATTCAGGGGTTCGGTTCCAACCGCGTGCGGAATCGGATGGGGCCTTCCCCTGCCTGGAGAGATTTCAGACCTGAAACGGTGCTTTCCTGCGGTTGGACGGGCACGGCACCGCTCCCTGGGACGCGCTTCCGGCCTGCCCCCGCGGCACCCTCCCGAACGGAGGCCCGCGTCGCCCGCGGAGCCGTCGCGAGCGAGCGCTCCGCGGCCGAAGGGACGGCCCCCTCGACCTCCCCGGCGCTCCGCGCCCTCGCGCCGCAGGCTCGAGGTTCAGCGCCCGATCGTCCGGTCGAGGAAGCGCAGCATGCGTCCGACGAACAAGGCGCGGTTCTCGAGCTTCTGGAACCCGTGGCCTTCGTCGCGGAAGTACACCTGCTCGGGATCGTCGCCGCGCCGCTGCAGCGCGCCGACGAGCTGCATCGCCTCGCCGATCGGGACGCGCGGGTCGTTCAAGCCGTGCGCGACGAGCATCGGACAAGGGATCTCGTCGGCGCGCAGGAGCGGCGAGATCGAGCGCAGGAACGCGCGGTCGTCGAGCGTGCCGTACTCCGCGGCGCGCAGCGCGCGACGGTAGCCCGCGGTCCCCTCGAGGAACGTCTCGAAGTTCACGATGCCGACGACGTCGACGCCCGCGCCGAACAGCGCGCCGCCCTCGATCACCGTCGCGACCGACATGAAGCCGCCGTAGCTCGCTCCGTACGACGCGATGCGGCCGGAGCTCGCATAGCCCTGCTCGACGAGCCAGCGCGCGGCCGCGACGCCGTCGCGCACGCTGTCCCACCGTTTGCGACCGTCGTCGAGCCGGTGGTAGTCGCGTCCGTAGCCGGTCGAGCCGCGCACGTTCGGCTGGAGCACGCCGTAGCCGCGCGCGACGAGCGCCTGCACGGTGCGGTCGAAGCCGGGACGGTGCTGGCCCTCCGGCCCGCCGTGGAAGTGCACGACGAACGGGATGCGCTCGCCTGAGCGCCGCGTCGCGGGCACGTAGAGGAAGGCGGGCACCTCGAGGCCGTCGAAGGAACGGTAGCGCACGAGCTCGGGCTCGCGCAGCGCCGCGAGATCGACGCCGCCCGACTCCGCCGTCGTCACCGGACGCAGCGAGGCTGCGCCTTCCTTCGGCAGCGCGAGCTCGAACGCGACGCCCGGCGTGCGCGCGTTCGCGAGCGTGAAGAGCAGCTTCCCGCCGCGCAGATCGGAGAGCGTCACGACGCCGCGCTCGATCGGAGGCAGATCGACTTCTTCGAAGGACGGAAGACGGAAGACGTGCAGCACGCCGTACCCGTCCTCGTTCGACGCGATCGCGAGGAGCGAGCGGTCCTCCGAGAGGCGCGTGTCGTCGACCTCGTGCCGCTCGAGCCGCGCGAGCGGACGCGTCGACCGCCCCGCCTCGAGGTCGTGGAGCCAGACTCGCTTGCGCCCGTCGAGCGCGTCGGATTCGACGAGCGCCGTGCGCTCGCCGGGCAGGTACCCGATGCAGGCGGTGTTGCACGTCTCGCCCGCTTCGGGCCGCGGTCCGACGGGCGTGAAGGTCCCCGACGCGGCGTCGAACTCGAACGCGTACGACTCGGACTCCGAGACGAAGCGCGTGCAGAGGATGCGCTCCGCGCGCGTGGTCGCGTCCTGCGCGCTCCACGATCCGGCCGCCGTCGTGAGCTCGGTCGAGCGTCCGCGCGCGCTCCCCGGCGCGTCGAAGTCGAAGCGATGGAGATGGAAGTCGTCGGGGCTCGTCGCGTTCGCGACGTACAGGAAGCCCGACGAGTCGGGAAGCCAGAGCTGCGGCTTGAAGACGGTGCGCGGGCGCGTGAGCAGCGGCTCGGTCGCGCCCGTGGAGGACGCCGTGCCGTCCGTCGCGAGCAGCCACACCTGGTCCTCTTCGTTGCCGCCGCTCGCCGCGGAGACGAGCAATCGTGTGCCGTCGGGCGACAGGAGGAACGAGCTCGCGCCGTCCGGGAACGCGGTCAAGCGGGAGCGGCCGCCGCGCGCATCGAGACGCCAGACCTGGTTCACGCCGTCGGGCCAGTCGCGCACGTAGAGCTCGCCGTCCCGTCCCGCGACGGGGTTCGAGGGCGCGCGCACTTCGAGCAGCGCGCGGGCGACGTCGACGCGGCTCTCGACCGCGCGCTCCGGCTTCGGCGGCTCTCCGGCGGGCGTCGAGCACGCGCCGAGGAGGAGGAGGGACGAGACGGCGGCGCGCACGGACGAAGAGAGCGGATCCCGGATCATGCGGGACCATTGTGCCGCAGCCGCGGGCCGGGTCCTCCCCCCTGGGCTCGCCCTGCGTGCGGGGATAGACTGGCGGATTCGTGAGCGCGCACGGGCTCCCCCGGTCCCCCGCCGCGCTCCGCACCGCCGCACCGATGGCCGCACCGAGCCGACCGAACCCGATGACTCCCGCCACGACCGCCCTTCCGCAGTCCGCCGTATTGACCCGCATCGTCGAGCGCGCGTTCGCGCAGACGCAGGCGATGATCCACTTCGCGAACCACCGCGTGGACAAGCGGCGCGGCGACCCGAAGGTCGGCGGTCACCCCGCGTCGTGCGCATCGTCGATGCACCTGCTCGCCGCATTGCACCTCGTGTCGCGCGAGCCGCAGGACTTCGTGTGCTGCAAGCCGCACGCGTCGCCGGTCGACCACACGCTCCACCACCAACTGCAGCTCTTCAAGCGCTCCGACGCGGAAGGCGGCGGTTGGTACGGACCCGAGGACTCGAAGGCGATGCTCCATCGCCTGCGCAAGTTCCCGACGCCGGGCGAGGAGCCGGTGTTCCAGAGCTACCACGCGCGCTCGGACCCCGACTCGTTCCACTTCCTCCCGTCGGGCTCGGTCGGCATCCCGCCCGTCGCGGCGGTCTACCTCGCGCTCGCGTACCGCTACGCGAAGGACCACGGTTGGAAGACGCCGGACGACGTGCACTTCTGGTGCATGATGGGCGACAGCGAGTTCCGCGAGGGCTCGCTGCTCGAGTGCCTGCCCGACGTCGCGGAGCGTCAGCTCGCGAACGTGACGTGGATCGTCGACTACAACCGGCAGAACCTCGACGGCACGCGCATCCCGAACGAACGCAGCCTCGCGGGCGCGGACTGCGACCGCATCGAGAAGACCGCGATCGCGAACGGCTGGAAGGTGATCCAGCTCCGCCACGGCGCGTTCCGCGAGGAGCTCTTCACGCGGCCCGGCGGCGCGGCGCTGAAGAAGCTCTTCGAGGGCAAGCTCACCGACTACGAGTTCCAGATGCTCATGCTCGCGGGCGACGCCGGCGAGATGCGCCGCTTCGGCGCGGAGCGCGCGCCCGAGTGCGACAAGCTCCTGCGCTCGCTCTCCGACGCGGACGTCGTGCGCGCGTTCGGCGACCTCGGCGGACACTGCATGGAGAAGCTCGTCGAGGCCTACTCGACGGCGCGGCGCGACTCGAGCGCGCCGTACATGCTCGTCGCGCACACGCTGAAGGGTTGGGGCCTCGAGTGCCGCGCGCACCCCGCGAACCACTCGACGTTGCCCGAGGAGTCCGAGGTGCACGCGCTCCTCGCGAAGAACGGGCTCTCGGTCGAGGACCCCTTCGCGCTCTTCCTGCAAGGCTCGCCCGAGGCCGACTACCTCGCCGCGCGGCGCGACCACTTCCGCCGCGGCATCGAGGCCGTGCTCGCGATGCGCGCCGAGAACCGCGCCGAGGTCCGCCGCCGCATCGCGCAGGACGGCGGCGTGACCGACTCGCTCGAGATCGACACGAAGCTCTTCCCGATCGCGCACACGCAGTGGATGTGGGGCCAGATCGCCGCCAAGCTCGTGCGCATCGGCACCGAGGACGAGGGCGGCCCGAAGACGGGCCTCTCGAGCGCGAAGGAGCTCTCGCCGCTCGAGCGGCGCTGGCGCACGGCGGCGGACATGATCCTCACGCTCTCGCCGGACGTCGGCACGAGCACGAACATCTCGCCCGTCCTCGACCAGCGCATCTACGGGCCCGACCACCAGGCGGGCCTGACGCGCGCGTTGAAGCTCGATCCGAAGCACCCCGACCTGATCACCGCGGACGATCCGTGGACGCGCCACATCCGCTTCGAGATCGCGGAAGCGAACTGCATGAGCGCGGCGGGCTCCTTCGGGAAGATGGGCCACTACATCGGCGTGCCGTTCATGCCGATGATGACCGTCTACGACTTCTTCATCAAACGCGCGCTCGATCAGCTCTACTACAACCTCTACTGGGGCGCCGAGTTCGTGTGCCTCGGCACGCCGTCGGGCGTGACGCTTTCGCCCGAGGGCGCGCAGCACTCGTGGAAGAGCGACATCCAGATCCCGAACCTGATCACGTGGGAGCCCGCGTTCGTGATCGAGATGGACTGGATCCTCTCCGACGCCGTGCGGCGCCAGATGGAGGACGACAACGAAGGCCGGCGCGGCGTGCTCGTGCGCGGCGTCACGCGCGGCATCGCGCAGTCGCTCCTGCTCGAAAACGTGCGCAAGCAAGCGGCGAGCAAGCAGGCGTTCGACGGCGTGCTCAAGCCCGCGGGCGCGGGCGCGGAGTGGGGCGACGCGCTCGACGAAGCGAGCGTGCCGACGCGTCCCGACGCGGAGCTCCTGGCGCGCGTGCGCCGCGACTGCCTCGCGGGTGCCTGGTACCTCGTCGACTGGCGCGGCTACGCGGGCTACGAGCCCGGCGACAACGTCGTGCAGGTGTTCGTCATGGGCTCGCTCGTCACGGAGGCCGTCGAGGCGAGCCGCGCGCTGCTCGACAAGGGCGTCTTCGCGAACGTGATCGTCGTCAGCTCGCCGGAGCTCCTGCTCGGCATCCTCGGCGAGCAGGACGAGTACCGCCACCTGCGTGAAGGCCTCGGCGTCACGGGCGACCTCGTCGCCGTCGAGGGCGCAGGCGAGAGCGAAGCCGGGCTCGTCTCGATCGCCGGCCGGCGTGTACCGGTCGTCGCGGTGTGCGACGGCGAAGCGGGCCTCCTCGACAACGTCGGCTCGATCGTCGGCGTGAAGCAGGTGACGCTCGCCGTGCGCAAGTTCAGCAAGTGCGGCCGGCCCGACGAGGTCTTCGCGTACCAGCACCTCGACGCGGACAGCATCGTGGAAGCGTGCGGCCGCGTGCTCGCGGACACGGCGCTCGAGGACCTGCGCGTCTCCCCCGCTCTGCTCGCGAAGCTCGCGGGCCGCGCGAGCGACGCGAAGCGCGATTGGCGCGCGCTCTGGCCCGAAGCCGGCGAGCACGGGAAGCACTGAGCCCGTGACGCGCGAATCGAAGTCCGGCGGGAACGACGCGCGCGGAGGAACTCCGCGCGCGCCTTCTCCGACCGGCGCACGCTCGACGCCCGAGGCTCCGCCCAATCCCGCGCCGTTCGCGCCGTTCCCGACGCTGCGCACGGAGCGCATCTACCACTCGCGCTGGTGCGGACTCCGCCGCGACTGGATCCAGCTCAAGGACGGCCGCGAGCAGGAGTACCACGTGATCGAGATCCCCGACGCGGTCGCGGTCGTGCCGGTGCTCCCCGACGGGCGGGTCGTGCTCATCGGGCAGTACCGCCACCCGCACGGCAAGACGCACTGGGAAGTGCCCGCGGGCCGCATGCTCGACGGCGAGGAAGCGCAGCTCTGCGCCGAGCGCGAATTGCGCGAGGAAACCGGCCACCGCGCGGGTTCGTGGGAGCGCCTCCCGGGCTTCTACCCGATCAACGGGATCAGTGATCACTACGCGCACGTGTTCGTCGCGAAGGACTGCGTGAGCCTCGGCGCGCACGAGCCCGAGGACTGCGAGCAGATCCTGGTGCAGAGCTTCACCCGCGGCGAAGTCGAAGCGCTGCTCGACTCGGGCCGCGTCGAGGACGTGTTCGCCGCGGTGTCGCTGATGTACTGGTTGCGGCGCTCGCGCTGAGCACGCGACGCGCACGTGAGCCGCTCGCGCGCTCGCGCGCCCCCGCGGACGGGCGGCGCGACCCGGCGCTCGCGTGCGAGCCCAGGTCGCCCCCGCCGTTCGAGCCGCGATCACCGCGCGACCGCCGCCTCGGGCGCCGCGACCTCGCTCTCGACGCACGCGAGGATCGAACGCCCCTCCGCGTCGACGATCCCGCGCAGGACGAGCACCTCGTCCGGCGCGAGCGCGGCCTTCGCCGACATCCGCTGCGCGAACGCGAGCGGCAGCTGGAGCACGACGACGGCCGACCGCGTCCCGGGGATCAAGGCGTCGAGCTCGTGCAGCGGGCGCGCGAGATAGTTCGCCTCGAGCGCGAGGTCGAGCTCGACCGCGCCGTCTTCGGTGCGCAGACGCGGCGTGCCGTCGAGGACCAACCCTTCCTCCGCGACGGAGATCTGCGGATCGCCGAGCAGGCTGTCCTGGCTGCGCGTGATCTCGAAGGCTCGGACGAACGCCGTCTGCTTGCGCAAGGCGAGCGACGCGCGCACGCCGGCCTCGACGCGCAGCATCGGCTCGGACAGGAGGGCGATCGTCCCGGACTCCACGCCCTCGTTGCACGTCGCGTCGAACTCGGCGCGCCCGAGCACGCGACCGTCCACGCCGCGCGAACCGAAGAGCTCGAGTTCGAGCTTGGGATCGACGCGGACGAAGCGGGCGCGAAGACGAATGGAGGGCGCCCCCGCGGCGCGACCTTCGGGCGCCGCAGCGCCGGCGTTCGCGGGCGCGGGCGTCCGATCGGCGACGGGCGCGGGCGCGAGCTCCGCGCGGTACGTGACGTCGACGTCGCGGACGGTCGTGAGCGGCGCGTAGGGCGCGCGCGCGAGCGCGGAGCAGGACGCGAGGGCGAGAACGACGAAGCCGAGCGGCGGAACGCGCATGGGTACCTCGTGGGCGACCAGGGGGGATGCGGAGACGTCCGCGGGCGCCGGGGCGGCGCGGGGACGAGCCCCTTGTACCGCGCTCGCCTCGACCGGCAACCCGACTCGTCGCGGGAAACGGCGCGAGCGTTCGCGCGCGGGAGGTCTCGGCGTGCACGCGGGCCCCAGGGGCGTGCGCGCGGAGAGGGCCGCACGCGCCGACGGTGCGCCCCCGTCGAGGGCGAGGCTCGTGCTCGGGCCGCGCGGCTCGGACGCGGCGTGCGAGCCCAAAGCGCGCGCTCACTCGAGCGCGTAGAGCGCCATCCACGGCCCCGGACGGTTCACCGTCCACAGGCCGACGAGCGGGAAGTCCATCTCGACGGGCAGGAAGCACTCGGGCGTCGCATGCTCCGCGCTCGACGACGGATCGACGACCCACAGGGGCCGCGCGCCGACGGGGACGAGCTCGCGCGCGATCGGCGGCCCGAGCGCGGGCCTGCGGTTCACGAGCAGCACGTGCGTCGCTCCGAGCGCGGTCACGAGTTCGCGCGGCGAGCTCGCGCGGGATCGGAACGCCTCGCGCACGGAGACGTGTCCGTCGCGGTCGACGTCGAGGAGCTCCTCCACGTCGAGCGCGTCGACGCCCGGGCCCGCGTCGGTCGCGACGCCGGCCTTCAAGAGCTCGAGTCGCCGCCGCTCGCGCGAACGCAGCGCGTCGCCCGTGTTCGCGCCGTCCACCGCGGACTTCGCTCCCCCGCCGCGCAGTCGCTCGAGCCGTTCGAGCGCCGCGCGCGAGAGCGGCACGTCGGGCCCGAAGCGATCGATCGCGACGACGGCGCCGGGCGGTAGCTCCGCGAGCTTCGCCTCCGCGTCGAAGCGCACGTCCTTGGAAGCGAGCACGTGGTCGAAGCGCAGCGCCTGCGCGAGCGGCACGACGAGCAGCGCCGCAAGCGCGAGGGTCGTGTTCTTGTGCGCGAGGAAGCGCTCCGCGAGCAGCCCCGCGGGCCACGCGAGGAAGAGCGCGAGCGGGAGCAGGTACCGCACGTGGTCCGACTGCTGCGGCAGGAACACCGCGGCCCACACGACCGCGAAGAGCATCAACGGCCGCGCGCGCTTCTCGCGCCACGCGAGCGTGAACCCGCCGAGGCCGAGCAGCACGATCACCGGGTCGTACCCGAAGAACGCGCGCGAGAGGCGCGTCACGGAGTCGAGGCGCATCCCGTACACCATCGAAAGCCCGCCGATCGACACGCCGCCCTTCTCCGCCGCGAGCTCGCCGCCGACGGAGTCCGCGGCGCTCGTGAGCCCGTAGCGCAGCCAGTACGGATGCCCGATCGGCACGCTGACGACGACGAAGACGAGCCCGACGAGCGCGAGCTGCTTCACGCGCTCCGCGAGCGCGCTCCCGCGCCATCCGAGCGGTCCGAACAGGCACGCGAGCACGGGGATGCCGATCGCGGGGGCGCCGCCCTGGTGGCACGCGAACGAGAGCGCCGCGGAGGCGCTCGCGAGCACGAGGTGCTTCGCGCGCCCCGACTCGACGTAGAGCGCCGCAGGCCACGCCGCGAGCGCCATGAAGAAGACGAGCGGCACCCACGGGCGCTCCTGCGTCGAGAACTGCACGTGGAGCAGGCCCGTGCCGACGAGGAACGCCGCGACCCACGCGCCGCGTCCGAGCCCCGCCGCGCGCGTCGCGCGGAACACGACGAGCGGCGTCAACGCGCCGAAGAGCACGACGAGCCAGCGCCCGACGAGCTGCGCGTCTTCCGGGTGGTCGAGCAGGTGCTCGCCGTACTCGCCGCTCCCCTTCCACTCACCGGTCGCGCGTCCGACGGCGTACTGCGCCGCGTAGCACGGCAGGAGCAGGTACGGCAGGAAGTACGGATAGGTCGAGTAGCGATTGACCGGCGGGACGAGGTCCTTCTCCTTCGCCATGCCGAGCGCGCTGCGCACCATGTGCGTGTCGGGCACGTAGTTGCGCGGCAACCCGTGCTCGACGGGCGCCGCGCGTAGGAAGAACGGCAGGACGACGAGGACGAGCACGGCCGCGAGCTTCCTCGCGAGGCCGCTCGATCGGCGCGTGCTCGACGTTAGGGGCGCGCTCGTCACGAGCGATCACGCCTCCGGATCGACCTCGAAGCGCTTCAAGAACTCGTCGTTCGTCTCGACGTCGGAGAGCTTCGTGATCAGGAGCTCCATCGACTCCATGAAGTGCATGCGGAGGAGCACCTTGCGCAGCGTCGTGATCTGCTTGTAGCGCTTCGCGCTGTAGAGCTTCTCGTCCTTGCGCGTGCCCGACTTCTCGATGTCGATCGCGGGGAAGATGCGCCGGTCCGCGAGCTTGCGCGAGAGCACGAGCTCCATGTTCCCGGTGCCCTTGAACTCCTCGAAGATCAACTGGTCCATGCGCGAGCCCGTCTCGACGAGCGTCGTGCCGAGGATCGTGAGCGAGCCCGCTTTCTCCGTGTTGCGCGCGCTGCCGAAGATCGCGCGCGGGCGTTGCATCGCCTGCGCGTCGAGACCGCCGGACATCGTGCGACCGCTGCCGCCCTGCAGGTTGTTGTAGGCCCGCGCGAGGCGCGTGATCGAGTCGAGCAGCAGGACGACGTCCTGGCCGAGCTCGACGAGGCGCTGGCAGCGCTTCCACACGCCTTCCGCGAGCTGCACGTGCGTCTTCGCCGACTCGTCGGACGTCGAGACGAACACCTGGCCCTTCGTCGCGCGCTTCCACTCCGTCGCTTCCTCGGGCCGCTCGTCGACGAGCAACACGAAGAGGTGCACGTCGGGGTATCCGACCTCGATCCCCTTCGCGAACTGACGCAGGATCGTCGTCTTGCCCGCGCGCGGCGGAGCGACGATGAGCCCGCGCTGACCGCGGCCGACGGGACAGAGGATGTCGAGGATGCGCATCTCGACCGCGCCGGTGACGTCGCCGACCGCATAGTGGAAGTCGGGGTCGATCGAGGTCAGCGTCTTGAACTCGGGGAGGTTCTTCACCTCCGCGGGGTTCTTGCCGTCGACCGTGAAGACGTCGTTGAGCGCGTACTTGTGCTTCTGTCCGCGGCCGATGCGGCCCGTGACGATCGCCCCCTCGCGCAGGCGGTGCTGCTGCACGAGCCGATCGGGCACGAAGATGTCCGCCTTCGACTGCAGGTATTGGTGCTCGAGTTGGCGCAGCACGTGGATGCCGCCGAACTCCTTCACGAGCATGCCCGTCCCTTCCTTCGGGATCGGCGCGGGCGGCGGACCGCCGTGTTCGCGTCGACCCTGGAAGTCGGGACGACCCGACGCATCGCGCCGCGGGCCGCCGTGCGGGCGCGCGGTGTCGGGCGCGCGGTCCTCGACGGCCGCGTCCCCACCTTCGCCCGCGCCCTCGAACTCCCCGGAGTCCTCGTCGGAGAAGGGATCGAAACCGTCCTGCGCGTCGGGCGCGTCCTCACGCGGCTCGTCGACCGCGGTCGAGGGCCCGCCGCTTCCGTCGGGAGCGGAGGGCGCGAAGCCTTCCTGCCCGGGTTGGGGCGGGCCGCCGCGTCCACGCCGCCGGCGCCGACCACCGCGCCGACCACCGCCGCGGCGCTTGTCCTGGCTGCGCCAGTCGACGCGCTGTCCCGCACCTCCGGGACTGCCGCCCTGGGCTACGTCGCCGGTGGGAGTCGAACGCGCTCCACCGTCGTCGTCGCGTCGCCGCTCGCCTTCCGCAGGCGGGCGGCCGCCGAGATCGCCGCGCCCGCCGCGGTCGTCGCGCACGTCGCGGACCACGCGGTCTTCGCGCGGCCCTCGGTCGTCGCGCGGCCCTCGGTCGTCGCGCGGGCCGCGGTCTTCGCGCGGCCCACGGTCGTCGCGTTGCGCGCGGTCGTCGCGTTGCGCGCGAGCGTCGCGCGCTTCCGGTACTGCGCGCGACTCACGCGGGCCGCGATCCGGACGTGGGCCACGCTCGTCGCGCATCGGCCGGTCTTCCCGCGGAGCACGGTCTTCCCGCGGAGCACGGTCCTCCCGCGCCCCACGGTCCTCGCGCGGCTCCCGCTCGTCACGCCGCCCGCGTTCCTCGGGAGCGCCGCGCGTCTCGCGCGAACCGCGGTCGTCACGCGGCGCGCGGGCGGGCTCGCCGCGAGGCCCCGGGCGCTCGCTGCTGGCCGGACGCTCGCCCTGGGGAGCGGGCTCCTCGCCGGTCGGACGCGTGGGGCGGACCGAGCGCGCCGGACGCGGCTCCGGGGCCGAACGGGCACGCGGGGGCTGGGCCGCGGGGGACTTGGTCTGCTTCTCGGGTCGCTCCATCGCGCCGAACGGCAGCGAGGAGGAGTCGAACACGTCGTCGGAACCCAAACGTCACCTCGAAAGGTCGGGGGTGGCGCTCCGGCCGCGCGCGGGAGAGACGGAAGTCCGCGGACGCGGCGAGAGCGGCCGTGGCGCGCCCGAAAACGGCGCGTGGTCGCTCGGAAGAGCTGTTGACTCCTCGCCTCGGAAGAGAACCGAGTGCGAGGTGGTCCGCCCGCGCCGAGAGCCCGAACCCGCGGTACGACCGCGAGCACGGCCCCGGAGCGGTCCGGGCCGGGGTCCCGTCGCGGTCCGAGCCGAACACCCCCGCGCGCTCGCGCGCGGTGAGGCGTCCCGGCCCGACATGCGGCGGGAGGACGGAGGAACGGAGCGGCGACCGCGGGGCCGAGGCAGCGCCTCGGGCTCCTCGTCCGGGGAGCGAACTCTCCTGCGGACCGCGAGCGGTCGGACCGGATCGTGGAGTTCGCGGACCCGCGGTCCGCACTCCCATGGCCGGTCAGCCATGGCCCTCGATTCGGGTCTCGGAGGGCGCGAGAAGAAAAGTGGTCGGGGCGAGAGGATTTGAACCTCCGACCTTTGCGTCCCGAACGCAACGCTCTAGCCAAGCTGAGCCACGCCCCGACTTGGGAGGCCCACGATAGATCGGCCGAGGGGGCGCGTCAACCCAAGCGTGCCCTCAAGGCGTGCGGAAGTCGGTGAAAACCGCGCGGAACCCAGAGGGCTCACTTCCCCAGATCGACGAAAACGCCCCCGTTCTGCTCGGCCATGCGCTTCATGAAGTCCTTCTGGAACTCGCCGATCGCGATCGTGTGGATGACGATCTTCCGGAGTTCGTTCGAGGTCCGCACCTCGCGCAGGATGTCGTCGGGATCGACGTAGTCGCCGACCGTCGGGCGACCATCCGAGAGGAAGAAGATCGTGTCGATGTCCGTCTTGTAGGTCTTCTCGCCGGCGCCGGTCGCGACGGAGCCCAGGCCCTTCTCGCCGATCGGCACCCCCATCGCGGTCATCAGCGCGCCGTACGTGTTCGTCTTGCCCATGTCGAGGTTCGCGCTGCCGACGAGCCCCGCCTGGGCGAGGTCCTCCTTCGACGCGCCGCCGATCGCGACGAGGCCGTTGACGAACTCCTTCGCCGCGGACTTGTTGAGCACGTTCGCGGGCACGAGCTTCGCCTTCCACGGCTTCACTTGGGTCGCGAACGCCACGATGTTGAAGTTCACGTAGGGCTCGAGGTGGTCGATCGTGCGCTTGAGCTCCTCCTTCACGATCGTCATGCGCGTGTAGTCGGGGTAGTTGCCGCCTTCGAAGCGCTCCTTCTCGACGACGAGCGCTTCCATCGAGCCCGACTGGTCGATCACGAAGAGGATCGAGCGGCTCTTCGTCTGGATGCCCGTGAACTCGGCGACGCCCGATTTCTCGAACGTCGAGCGCGCGGGGCCCGTGTGCGCCTCGCGCTTCGTGCGCAGGTACGCGATCGCCTGCTCCGTCGGCAGCTTGTAGCCGTTCTTCTCCCCGGCCCACCACTGCTTCCATTTCTCCGGCTCGGGGCCGAACTCCTTGCCCGTGAGGTTCGCGAGCGCCTCGGCGATGTCCGTGATCAGGCGGCCTTCCTCGAGGGCGATGCGCTGGACGAGCGGCTCGACCGCGCTCGGATGACGGACCTTGGTGAGCGCGAGCACGGAGCTCGCACGCACCTGCCAGATCGGATCCGAGATCCCCGTGATCGCGGGCGGGACGACGAGCTCGGACTTGAGGCGCGCGAGACCTTCGATCGCCTCGCAGCGCACGGCGGGCTCCGGGTCGGTCGCGAGCGGAGCCACGATCGGCGCGAGCGCGGGGTCGTTCGTCACGAGCAGCGCTTGGAGCGCGCGACGCCGCACGTCCCACGATTTGTCGGTGAGGCACGGCGTGATGCCGGCCTGCGTGTCCGCGTACTTGCCCTCCGCGAGCGCGCGCAAGAGCCCCATGCGCACGAGGTCCGTCTTCTCCGATTTGAGCGCGTCGAGCAGCGCCTGCACGGGCGGCCGAGTCTTGAAGGCCGCGAAGACCTTGACGACCGCGCGCACGACCTCGGGCTCGGGCTCCTTGAGCTTCGGCAGGAGCACGTCGACGACCTGCACCCCGGCCGCGTCCTCCATCCCCTCGAGCGTCAGGATCGCCTCGACGCGGCTCGGCGTGTCCTTGTACGTGCTGAAGTAGCGCTTGAAGTTCTGGATCGTCTCGTCGGCCTGCGCGCGCACCGGCGCCGCGAGCACCGCGAGACCGACGAGAGAGAGCAGGATCGAACGCAGCTTCCGGGGCATGGGGTACTCCTCGCCCCATCCTAGCCGCGCGATCGCCCCCGGTATCCACTGTCGCCCCCGCTCGGCGCGTTCGCGCCCGGAAAACGCCGCGGGGCCGGCATGCCGGCCCCGCCTGCGTCCGCGAGTTCCGGTCTCAGGAGCCCGGCGCCTTGGCCTCGGCTCCGCGCACGATCAGCGAGCGCTTCTCCGGCGCGGGCTCGATCTCCGTCGTGTCGATCGTGATCCGCGCGCCCGTGTCCGTCACCAGCGTGACGGACTTCTCGTCGCGCCCGATCACCCGGCCGTACAGCATCCCGCCGGGCGCTCGAACGCGCATCCGCGGGAGGCCGGCGAGCGCCTGGGAACCCCGGCCCCCGAGCTTGGGGGTTCCGTCCTTCGACGAGAGGTGCTCCATGCGCACGACCTGGTTCGCGTCGAGGGCCATCCGACCGAGGTCGGTGTCGAGCCACACGAGCTTCTGACCGACCGCGTAGAGGCCGCCCTCGAAGATCTCTCCTCCGTGGATCGTCACCCGCACGCGGCCGACGCCGGGCGTGAGCATGCGCTGGTCCTTCTCGATCGCGTCCATCGGGATCGTGCCCGCGTCCCACACGCCGGCGAGGTCCTCGTCCGTCGCATGGCGCAGACGGCTCCGACTGTGCGGCTGGATGCGCGGCGCGCGCCGGGGGCCGAGTTCGGGTTCGGGCTCGGGGATCGCGCTGGAGTCGCCCGCGTCCGCGAGCAGCCGCGACGATTCGGACGGGACGTTCTCGGTCGCGAGCGCGAAGCCCGCGCCGTCGAGGGCGAAGGGCGCGAGCGTCGAATGGCCGTCCGCCGGAGCGAGGCCGCTCGCGTCGTTCGCTGCGCCGTGCGCGGCGAGGAAGCCCGCGACTCGGTCGTCGCTGGCGCGCGGACCGAACTCGAACGCGGGCGCGGGTTCGCTCGTGCGCGGCTCCGCGGCGGGTGCGGCCGTCGACGCCGTCGGTTCCGTGGAAGTCGTCCCCGTCGCGGCGCTCGCCGTGCTCGTCGGCTCCGCGGCGGGAGCGGGGCGCGTGGGCTTCGCGGGGTTGGCCTTCGTCGGCGGCTTCGCAGCGACCTTCGGCGTGGGTTTCGCCGGCGTCGGGTTCGTCGCGACGGTCTCCGTCGAAGCGTGCTGCTGCTGCCACCACTGCCAGCCGTACCAGCCGCCCGCGGCGAGCACGCACGCCGCGGCGAGCGCATACCAGGGCGCGCGTGAACGACGGCGCGCCGGCTCGGTCGGCGGTGCGTCTTCCTCCACGGCCGGCGCCTCTTCGCTCACCGCATCGGCGGCGGGGAGTTCGCTCTCGAGCAGTCGGTCGGGCGGAGTCGCCTGGAACGTCTGCGAACTCGGCGCCGCGGCCTGGGTCGGCTCGCCTTCGAGCGCGAGCAGCCAACTGTGCGATCCGTCGACCGGCGCCGGTGTGCCGGCCGGATCCTGCACGCCGCCGGAGCCCGCGAACGCCGAGACCTCCTGGTCGAGACCGAGGAAGTCGGCGGCAGCGCCCTCCGCGCTCCACGCTTCGGTGGATCGAGCGCCCGGGGTCTGCGCGGCGTCTTGCGTGCCGCTCGACTGCGCTCCGGGAACGGGCTCGCGCCCGCGCTGGTTGTCCGAACTCTGCATCACTGTGGCTCCGCTTCGATCGCCTGGGGTCGCGAGGGGGCCCCTCCCGCCGCGTGCGCACGCGGCGAGCGGGATCGCGCTCCGTCTCGACGCGCTTATCGGCCGCACCCGAGGCGGCACGCGAGCCGCGCTCCGTTCCAGGACCCGACCGTCCCGACTTTCGGAGCCGCGGTGCGGAAGAAACTTCCGAGGACGGGCCTGCTCGGCCCCCCGACGGCGGGGTGGGCCGCGTTCGCGCGCGAGGAGCCGCCCGAGGAACTCGCACGCGCCGCGCGGACACCGGCGCGAGCGGATGCTGCTGCGCGCGGGCGCGGCGCCCCCGGCCGGAGGTCAGCGCTTCTTGAGCACGCGGTTCGCGCCGAGACGCGCGGTCAAGCCGAGCCCGTCGAAGTGCTCGAGCAGCGGGATCAGGTACTTGCGCGTCGTCTGCAGGCGATCGCGCAGGCTCGGGATGTCGAGCGAGCCGTTCTTCGTGCAGTTCTCGACGATGGCCGCGCGCGCGGCCTCGAAGCGCGCCTTCGACAGCGGGAACTCGCGGTTCACGAAGTGCACGTCGCCGCGGTCGGCGAGGAGCTCGAGCGCGCTCTGCGCGGACTTCGCGGGAAGCCCGAGGCTCGCCGCGAGCTCGACCGGCGACGGCGGCTGCCATGCGGCTCGGTCGAGCGCCGCGAGCACGTTGCGCGCGAGCTCCTCCGTCTTCTCGTCGACGGACGCGCCGCGCGCGGCCGGACGCACGAGCCCGCCGGGCTCGACCTTGAGCTTGCCCGCGGCCTGTTCGTCGGCGAGCAGCGCGTCGAGGAACTCGGGCTCGAAGCCGGTGACGCGACGGAGGTCGCGCACGTCGACGACCTCGCGGTGCGCGTTCTCCTGGAACCAGCGAGCGAGCTCGGTCGTGAGCTTCTCGCGCGCCGCCGCGAGCTTCTCCGCGTGGATCCAACGCCCGACGCCGAGCGCGCGCGCCTTCCCGCTCGACTTCAGGTCGTTCAAGAAGCGCGTCGTCTCCTCGCGCGAGCGCTTGATCTCGACCGCGAGCGCGTCCGCCGTGAGCAACCCCGGCTTCGAGCGCGAGAGCACGACCTCGAGCAAATCGCGCGGCGATTCCAGTCCCTGCGCGGCGCGCGAGAGCTCGTCGACGACGAACGACTTGAAGCGCTTCAATCGGTGCTTCGACTCCTCGACGACGACGCCGCCGCCGAGCGTCACGAGCGGCGACGCGAGCCGCAGCACGTACCGATCGCCCGGCGCGCAGACGACCGGCTCCTCGAGCCGCAGTTGGACGAGACCCTCCTGCCCGGGCTCGAGGCGCTCTTGATCGAGGAGCACGACCTCGCCGACGACCTCCGCCGTGCCCGTGTGCAGCCGGATCGGCGTGCGGTTCTCGATCGCGCGATCGAGCGACGCGAGCGCCTGGAGCCGCGCGCCGACCATCGCGACGGGTTTGAAGAAGCCCGGCGCCGCGGCCACGTTGCCGCGCACGACGTCGTGGTGGTCGATCTCCGCGAGGTTGAGCGCGCACGAGTGGCCGGCGCGCGCGCGATCGGTGCTCTCGCCGTAGGCGTGGATGCCGCGCACCTTGCTCTTCAGCCCCTTCGGCAGCACCTCGATCACGTCGCCGACGCGCACGCTCCCGCTGACCGGGATCCCGGTGACGACGGTGCCGAACCCGTGCGCGCTGAAGACGCGCTGGATCGGCATGCGGAAGATCCCGGCGTCGGAGCGCGGAGGCGTCTCGGCCGCCATGCGGAAGAGCACGCGCTGGAACTCGTCGAGCCCCTGCTTCGTGATCGAGGAGAGCGGCAGGATCGGCGCGTCCGCGAGGAACGTCCCGCGGAGCGTCGTGCGCACGTCGTCGGCCGCGAGCTCGACGAGCGCGGGCTCGACCATGTCGATCTTCGTGAGCGCGACGAGCCCGCGCTTCACGCCGAGCAGGCCGAGGATCGCGACGTGCTCGCGCGTCTGCGGCATGACGCCGTCGTCCGCGGCGACCACGAGCACGACGAGGTCGATCCCCGTCGCGCCCGCGACCATGTTCTTCACGAAGCGCTCGTGGCCGGGCACGTCGACGATGCCGACCTTGCGTCCGTCGGGGAGCGCGAAGCGCGCGAACCCGAGGTCGATCGTCATCCCGCGCTCCTGCTCCTCTTTCAGACGATCGGGGTCGATGCCCGTGAGCGTCTTCACGAGCGTGGACTTGCCGTGGTCGATGTGGCCGGCGGTGCCGATGACGATGGGTTGGATCTGCACGAGGCGCGGCAAGATAGCAGACCCGCGCGCCGCGCCCACGCGAGGCGGTCCCGTAGAATCCGCGCGCTTGAGCGAGCTCCCCTATCGCACCCTCCGCCCCTGGCTCCGCGCGACCTTCGGCCGCGACGTGCGCCGCGTCGCGCTCGACGCCGGTTCGACGTGTCCGAACCGCGACGGGACGAAGGGCTTCGGCGGGTGCACCTACTGCGACGTCGAGGGTTCCGGCACCGGGGCGCTCCAGAGCGGGAGCGTGCTCTCGGAGCAGCTCGCGCGCGGCATCGCGAACGCGCGGCACAAGGGCGAGCCGGTCGACGTGATCGCCTACTTCCAGTCCTACTCGAACACGTACGTCGCGACGGACCGACTGCGCGAGGTGCTCTCCGTCGTCGAGCCGTGGATCGGCACGCGCGTCGTCGCCGTGAGCATCGCGACGCGGCCCGACACGTTCCCGCCGTCCGCGGTCGAGTTGCTCGCGGAGTGGAACGCGCGCGTCCCCGTGTGGGTCGAGTTCGGCCTCGAGGCGGCCGACGACGCGGTGCTCGAGCGCATCCGCCGCATGCACACCGTCGCCGAGTTCCGCGACGCCGTCGCGCGCGCGCACGCAGCGAAGCTCCACGTGATCGGGCACGCGATCCTCGGCCTGCCGGGCGACGGACGCGAGGGAGCGCGACGTACGGCGCGCGAACTCGCGCTCGCTCGCGTCGGCGGCGTCAAGGTCCACAACCTGATGATCCTGCGGAAGACGCAGCTCGAGAAAGCGTGGCGCAACGGCGAGGTCGAGGTGCTGGACGCGGCGACGTACGTCGATTGGCTCGCCGACTTCGTCGAGGAGCTCGCGCCCGAGCAGGTCCTCCACCGCATCACGGGCGATGCGCCGCTCACGCAGCGCCTCGCGCCCCGGTGGGAGCTCGAGAAGAACTCGATCCACGCTCGACTCGCGGCCGAGCTCGCTCGCCGCGGGACGCGCCAGGGCTCGCGCCACGGCACCGCGCGCTGACGCCGAAACTCAGCGCGGGTTGTGGAGGATCCGGTCGCAGCTCGGGCACTGCACGAGCTCGACGCCGCGGTTCACGCGCACGACCATGTTGGTCGGGATCTCCATGTAGCAACCCTGGCAGGTGCGGCCGTCCAGGTGCGCGATCGCGACGCCTTCGCGCGCGCCGAGGAGCCGCGTGTAGAGCGCGAGGTGCTCGGGCGGGATGCGGCTGCTCATGCGCGCCTTGCGCTGGTCCTGGAGGACCTTGAGCTTCCCCTCCGCGGCTCCGACTTCCTTGTCGACGTTCGCGGAGAACTCGTTGAAGACGGTCAGCTCCTTCTCGATCTCCGCCTGCAATGCCGCGGCCTGCGCGTCGAGACCTTCCGCCTTGTCGACGAGCTGCACGCCCTCTTCCTCCGAGTTCGAGATCTCGCGCTTCAGCGTGCGGATCTCGTGCTGGAAGGCGACGAGGAGGGCCATGTCCTGGCGCGCGCCCGCGGCCTCGTTCTCGACCTTCCGAATGCGCTGCCGATGGACCGTCGAAGCGTCCTCGATCTCCTTGATCTTCACGCGCACGAGCTTGGCTTCGTGCCGCAGTTCGTCGAGGCGCGTCTTGCGCTTCTCGATCTCGGCCTTGCGCGCGTTGCGCTCCGCGGGCAGGCGCTTCAGCTCGGCCTGGACGCGGAAGATGTCGCGGTCGAGCTCCTGGAGCTGAAGCAGGGCGGAGAGCGTTTCCTGCATGGGGGCGGAAAGTGTACCCGCGCCCCCCACGGGCACAAGAGCACGCCCACGGAGGCCGAAAACGCCCGCGGGCCCCGCATGCGCGGGACCCGCGGGATCGGGCGGCCGTGGCGGGCCGACTCAGGGCTCCATCGACAGGTCGACGTCCGCATCGTCGGGCACGGCGACGCCGTCGAGGAAGCTCGCGAGCTGCCGCGCGCGCACCGGGTGACGCAGCTTGCGCACGGCCTTCGCTTCGATCTGGCGCACGCGCTCGCGCGTGACGCGGAAGATGCGGCCCACCTCTTCGAGCGTGTAGGTGTAGCCGTCGCCGATGCCGTAGCGGAGCTTGATGATCTCGCGCTCGCGGAACGTCAGCGTCGAGAGCACGTCCTCGAGGCGCTCCTTGAGCATCTCGTGGCCGGCCGCCTGCAGCGGGCTCTCCGCGGATTCGTCCTCGATGAAGTCGCCGAAGTACGAATCGTCGGACTCGCCGATCGGACGGTCGAGCGAGATCGGGTGCTTGCTGATCTTCATCACCCGCTTCGCTTCGTCCACCGAGATGCCCGTCGCCTCGGCCACTTCCTCCACCGAGGGTTCGCGGCCCTTCTGCTGCACGAGCTTCTTCGTGACGTTGCGCAGCTTCGACATCGTCTCGATCATGTGCACGGGGATGCGGATCGTGCGCGCCTGGTCGGCGATCGAGCGCGTGATCGCCTGGCGGATCCACCACGTGGCATACGTCGAGAACTTGTAGCCGCGGCGGTACTCGTACTTCTCGACCGCCTTCATCAGGCCGGTGTTGCCCTCCTGGATGAGGTCGAGGAACGAGAGCCCGCGGTTGCGGTACTTCTTCGCGATCGAGACCACGAGGCGCAGGTTGCCCGAGCTCAACTTGCGCTTCGCGTCCTCGTACTCGGCGAAGTGCAGGCGCACCTGGTCGAGGCGGCGCTTCAGGCGCGGAGCGGGCTCGAGGCACTCGAACTCGATCTCCTTCAGGCGGTCGAGCATCGGCTTCATCTCGCTCGGCGCCTTCTTCGCGACCCGGAGCGCCTGGAGCTTGCGCTCGATCGCGCGCATCTCGCGGTAGCGGTCCTCCATCATGTCCATGTACGGACGGACCTTCTTCACCTGGAGGTGGCACTCCTCGATGAGGATCACGAGCTTGCGCCGCAACGCCTGCACGGTCTCGAGCTGCTCCGAGCGCTTCTTCTTCGCGAGGTTCGGATCGAGGAGCGGCTTGTACTCCTCCTGGATCGCCGCGACGAGACGCTTGATCGTCGCGATGTTCACGGGCAAGCGCTTCGCGAGGAAGTTCTTGCCGAGCGTCTCCACGATCTTCGGGTCGTCGTCGGGCTTGGGGTTGGGGTTGACCTTGAGCGTGCGATCGAACGCGAGTTCGCCGCGCTCGACCTCTTCGAGCGTCTTGAGCGCGCTCGTCATCGCGAGGCCGGAGCCGATCGCCTTCTTGCGGAAGCGCTTGCGCGTGATCTCGATCGTCTTCGCGAGGTAGATCTCCTGGTCGCGCGTGAGCAGCGGGATCTCGCCCATCTGCGTCAGGTACATGCGCACCGGGTCGTCGATCTTCTCGGGCACGCCGGAGCGCGCGAAGATCGTCTCGGGGACGTCGTCGTCCTGGCTGTCGTCGTCCGCGTCGACGGGGAGCGCCGACTCGACGTCTTCCTTTTCACCGGCGGCGGCGGCGCCTTCGGCGTCGTCGAGGACTTCGATGCCCGCGTCTTCGAGTTGCACGAAGATCGCGTCCATCTTGTCGGGCGGGAGGAACTGATCCTCGAGGATCTTGTTCATCTCGCCGTAGGTCAGGAAGCCCTTCTTGCGACCCTCGTCGACGAGGTGTTTGAGGATCTCCTCGGGTTTCTCGGCCATGGCGTGGAGTGGGGTGGGACGGTGTTGGGTGGGGATCAGGAAGCCGCGAGCCCGCGGGGCTGCGCATCGAGCGCAGTCTCGCGTTGGAACAGCTCGTCGGGACGTTCGGTGTCGCGCGCGTCGCCGGGGGCGGCGGACGCGGCGTGTTCGGCGTCGAGGCGGCGCGCCTCGGCGAGCACGAGCTCGGCCTGACGGCGGCGCTCCACGGCCTCGAGGAAACGCAGCTCGCCCTCGACGAGCTCGCGCGGCGACTCGGCGGTACGCGCCTCCTCGACGAGGGGCACGACCTTGTGGTGCGCGGGATGCTCGCCGAGCAGCGCGAGGAGCGCGTGCTCGTCGATCACGGCGTTCTCGTCGGAGTAGAGCGCGAGGAGCGCGTCGAAGATCGCCGCGAGCTCGGCATCGAGGCACTGTTCACGGGTCCCGCGCGCGAGCGGGACGAGGCTCGGATCGAGCACGAGCGCGCCGAGCAGGCGTCCGATCGACTCGCGCACGCGCGGCGGGAACGCGGGCTCCGCCGCGGGCTTCGCGACCGGTGCCGCTGCGTCGCGGCGCGCGGGCCGCGGCGTGCGCGAATGCGTCGCGCGCCACTGTTCGCGCAGCGCGGCGACGGAGATCCCGATGCGGCGCGAGAGATCCTGCACGAGCGATTCGCGCAGCACCGGCCGCGGCAGGCGCGCGAGCAGCTCGAGCACCTGGTCGACCGCGCGCGAGAGCTCGACCCCGCGCAGCCCCGCGAGTCCGTCGCACACGAAGTCGAACCAGTCGCGCGCGAGCTCGAACTGCGCGAGCAGCGGCGCCGCTCCTTCGCGCACGAGCACGTCGCACGGATCGTCGCCGCCGCCGAGCGCCACGACGTCGATCGCGATCTCGAGGTGCAAGAGGCCCGTCAACGCCTTCCACGCCGCCTTGCGCCCCGCTTCGTCGCCGTCGAAGAGCAGCGTGATGCGCCGCGCTCCGCTGCGGCGGATCAACGCGGCATGGTCCTCCGTCGTCGCCGTGCCCAGGACCGCCACGCACTGCGTGAGCCCCACCTGGTGCGCGGCCATGACGTCCGTGTAGCCCTCCATCAGCACGATGTGACCGGAACGCCGGACCTGCGCGAGCGCCTTGTCGAGCGCGTACACGAGCCGCCCCTTGTGGAAGACGCGCGTCTCCGGCGTGTTGACGTACTTCGGCCCGCTCTCGTCGCCGTCGTCGAGCCGTCGCGCTCCGAAACCGACCGGGCGTCCCTCCCGGTCGCGGATCGGGATCGTCATGCGTCCGCGGAAGAAGTCGTAGGAGCGCCCCTGCTCGTTCTGCCGCGCGAGCCCCGCGGCCTCGAGCGCGGCGAACTCGAGCCCCTCCGCGCGCGCCGCGTGCAGCAGCGCTTGTCCACCGGCCGGCGCGTAGCCGACGCCGAAGGACTGGATCACGTCGGGATGGAGCCCGCGACCGCGCACGTATTCGAGCGCGGCGCGGCCTTCGCTCGTCGAGAGCGCGCGGACGTAGAAGCGCTCCGCGAACTGGAGCGCGCGCAGGAGCGGCTCGTCCTCGGACTCACGCGCGTGGCGGTCGGGTCCGCTCTTGCGCGGCAGTTCGACGCCGGTGCGCGCGGCGAGGAGCTCGAGCACCTCGATGAACGGGATGTTGTCGAAGCGTTCGAGGAAGCTGATCTGATCGCCGCCGGTTCCGCACGCGCCGTAGCAGCGCCACGTCCCGCGGCGCGGATCGACCTTGAACGACGGCGTCTTCTCGTCGTGGAACGGACAGCACGCCACCCACAGCGCCCCGGACTTCTTCAGTCCGGGGACGCGTTCGCGCACGACCTCTTCGATCGGAGCACGAAGCTTGATCGACTCGATCGCTCGTCGGAACTCTTCGGAATGCACGGGGACGGCGTGGGGCGGAGGGGACGGGGAGCGGCCCGGCGTGGGCTCGGATGGGCGCCGGGGAAAGAACGACGACACGGAATCTCCGCGGGGCCGGCGGAGATGCGCGTCGGAATGCGTTGGGGAACTTGGACCGCGCGGGAAGCCCGAAGGCGACGCGGCCGCTCGGAGGACGAAAGGGCGTTCTAAACAGTACTGCGCCGAGGGGGTCCGGGCGGCGGAGCCGAAGCGGAAACCTGGCGCGGGGACGGAAGGACGACGATGCGGACGCCCCGATCGGTCAGCCCGGTTGAAGACCCTGGAGGTGGCGCAGGAGCGGGGACGAGCCGTCCGAAGGCGCGGGGGTGCGGGGACCGTCCACTCCCGGGGCGGGAAATGGAGCGCGGAACTCTAGCACGCGAGCTCACGCGAGCCAACCCGGCCGGTCTCGAGAAGCCGAATCAGGGCGGAGCGCCCCCCCCTCGGTCGCCGATGGCCGCCGACAGTCGGACGAGCGCGAGGAGGGGCAGGTCCTCGGCCCGGGCCGAGGGCTCGAGGCCCGTCCGGGCGAGCGCGGCCGCTGCGGCGGGCTTCCCGACCCGCTCGGAGAGCACCCTCCCGAGGGCCTGCCGGCGCCGCTGGAAGAGCGCCGTGACCAGACCGTCGAGCTCCGCGCGCGCCGCGCCGTCGACGAGCGCGGTCCGCCGGACGAGCCGGACGACCGTGCTCTCGACCTCCGGACGGGGCCAGAAGAGCGACGCCGGGACGGAACGGCACAGGCGCGCGTCGTGGTCGAGCTGCAGCCGAATCGAGAGCGGCCCCCAGTCCGAGGTCCCCGGCGCCGCGACGATCCGCTCGGCGACCTCGCGCTGCACGAGCACGGTCGTCGAGCGCGGCGGGTTCGGCAGGTTCGCGAGCACGACGAGCAGCGGCGCGCTCACCGAGTACGGCAGGTTCGCGACGACGTGCCACGGTCCCTCGGTCGGCAACGCCGCGAGCACCTCGGACGCGAGCGCGTGCTTGCCGTCGAGCACGTCCGCGCGGATCCAGCGCACGTTCGTCGCCTGCGCGCAGACCTCGCGCGCGACCTCGAGGAGGCGCGGGTCGATCTCGACGCACACGAGCTCGCGCACCTCCGCGGCGAGGTGGAGCGTGAGGAAGCCGCAGCCGGGACCGACCTCGAGCACGAAGTCCTCGGGACCGACCTCGGCGTCGCGCACGATCGCGCGCACCATGTTCTCGTCGAGGAGGAAGTTCTGGCCGAAGCGGCGCGAAGGCCGGAAGCCCGCGCGCTCGAGCACGGCGCGCACCGCGGTCCACGCGGGCCGATTCGGCGTCGCGCCGTGCGTCACCGCTGGGCTCCTTCGAGCAGCCAGCGCACGCAGCGCGGCGCGCCGTCCTCACGCGCGAGACGCTCGAGCGCGGGCGCCGCTTCGCTCCCCCACCGCGCGCCGATGAGCAGCAGGCGCTCGCGCGAGTCGGTGCCTTTCTCGAGCGCATGCGCGTGCAGCCGCAGCCACGGGCCCGCCTCCGCGACGCAGCGCAGACCGAGGTCGCTCGACCGGCTCTGTGCGTCGAGCTCCTGCGCGCAGAACTCGAACTCGCCGTCGAGCCGGCTGCCGTAGAGCCGCCGCTGGTGCGAAGCGAACGAGCCGCCGACCGCCCACGCAGCCTCCGGGTCCGCGGGAGCGCCGATCGGATCGACGACCCACTCCCAGACGTTGCCGAGCATGTCGTAGGTGCCGAACGGCGTGCGTCCCTGCTCGAACGTGCCGACGGGACACGGACGATCGAGGCGCAGCGCGAGTGTGTTCGCGACGGAGAGGATCTCGTTCTGCCCCCACGGCCACGGCTGCGCGCGCGTCCCCGACGCGATGCGCAGCCACTCGCGCGCCGTCGGGAGCCGCATGCCGATCGAGCGACCGTAGGCGCGCGCTTCATCCAGCGTGAGCGAGCTCGCCGGCCAGTCGAGCGTGTCGTCGGTCCACGCTCCCGCGATCGCAGAGAGTTCGGCGGAGCCCGAGCGCTCGATCGCCCAGGCGCGGAGTTCGCGGCGCGTCGTCTCGAAGCGAGCGACGAGCAACGGCTCCACGTTCTCGCACACGACCGCGGCTCCCCCGCGCGAGAGGAGGACGGCCTCCCCGGGCGGGACGAACGCCATGCGCTCGAGCTCCGCGAGCGGCGCGGCGTCGGGCGCGGAGCTCGAGCGCGAGCACGCAGCCGACGCGCACAGCGCGAGCGACACGGCGAAGACGAGGCAGCGGCGGAACGAGTCTTCCAAGCGACGAGCCCCGTGCGCGGCGGGCGCACGAGGCTCGTGAAGGTAGTGCGCGAGCGGGGCGGCGGCTACTTGTTCGCGCCCTGCGCTTCCTTGGCCGACTTGCCGCCGCCGTTCGCGTCGGAGACGAAGATCTCGACGCGGCGGTTCAGGCGCTTGTTGTCCGCGGAGTTGTTCGGGCGCACCGGGTCGTGCTGGCCGAAGCCGACGACGACGACGTCGCGCGCGTTGACCTTGCCCGAGTCGACGAGTTCCGCGCCGACCTCGACCGCGCGCGCGGCCGAGAGCTGGAGGTTGCCGTGCGGGAACTTCTCCTTCGTGCTCGGCTTCGACACGGGGTCGGAGTCGGTGTGTCCGCGCACCCAGATGCGGCCGTGCGGGCGGGTGCCGATGTCGGCGGCGAGCTTCGTGAGCTCCGCCTTGCCCTTGTCGTTCAGGTCGGACGAGCCCGATTCGAAGAGCAGCTTGTCCTGCACCATCAGCACGTAGCCGCCGTCGACCTCGAAGCGCTCGACGTCGTTGAGCGGACGGTTGAGGCCGTCGATCTTCGCCTGGAGCTCCGAGAGACGCGACTGCCACTCGTCGCCGAAACCGGCCTCGGAGAGCGCGCCCATCTCGCTCTGCTTGAGCTGCTGCTTGAGACGATCGTTCTCGTCTTGGAGCTTGCTGACGAGCAGCTCTTTCTCGTGGAGCTTCGTCTGGTAGTACTTCGCGTCCTGCGCGACGGAGTCGTACTGCTTCTGCGTGGCGCAGGCGGTGAAGAGCGCGAGCGTGAGCACGGCCCCCGCGCGCGAAACGATCTTCTGATTCATGGTCTTCATCACGTGGTCTCTGGCGGGAGGTCGCGGCCTCCGGCCCGTTCGAAACACCCGATCGCGCTCGCCCCTCGACCTGCGCGCGCCTCGGCCCCTCGATCTCGCCGGGCCCGAACCCGTCCCGCCCGCGAGGAGCGGCGGGACCACGAGCGGCGTCGCACGCGGTGACGACGAGGCTCGGAGGAACGGCGAGGAACGCGGGCGAGTCTAGGGAGCGCGCGCGAGCGAATCCACAACGGAAAACGCCTCGCACGGAGGGTTCCGCGCGAGGCGTTCGAGTTCGGTCTCCGCCCGGCGGGCGGAGCGAATCACTTGAAGAGTCCGCCGATCGTCTGGGCGAGGCCGGAGGGAACCTCGCGGCCGGCCGACATGACCACGGGGAGCGCGATGATCAGGATCACGGTCGCGAGCACGAGCGCGATGCGCACCGCGATCCCCTCGTACGGCTCGGGGACCTCGACGGCGGCCGGCGCGGCGACCGGCTCTTCGTCCAGGTCGGCCTCCGCCGTGACTTCCTCGACTTCGCCCTCGAGATCGATCTCGCCCTCGGCCGGCACGTCTTCCTCGACGACCGTGTCGACGTCGCCGATCTCCTGCGTGGCGAGGCCGGTGTCCTCGACGACCTCGACGTCGTCCTCGAACACGAGCTCTTCCTTGACCTCGCCGAGGTCGACGACCTCGCCGCCGGAGAGCTCCGCGCGCAGGTTCTCGACGTCGGCCTTGCGCAGCTTCATCGTGTCGCCCTCGCGGAACGCGCGGATCTCGCCCTCGGAGACGAGGCGCTTGAGCTCCTCCTCCTTGAGGCGCAACTCCTTCAGGGCTTCCTCGAAGCTGTAGAACTCACCTTTCTCGGCCACGCGGGGGCTCCTTCGTCTCTCTGGGGGGGCTGGGGGGGTCGTGATTCGTCGGGTTCAGCGCACGGGGTTCGCCGCGCCGCCCTTGGCCGCTCCGAAGCGCTTCTCGAGCTCTTCGAAGCTGTACTCGGACTTGTCGTTGAAGCCGTAGAGCTTCAAATCGAGGTCGATGCGGCGCGCGCCGATCAGCTTGACGCCCTGCGTCGAATCGCTGCCGCCGTTCGCCTGGTAGATCGCGAGCTGACGGTTCTGCGTGTCGACGAGGTAGAGCACCGACGAGCCGGTCAGGTCGATGCCCGTCACGGCGATCATCTGCCCGTTCGAGTCCGACGTCGCGATCGCCGGCAACGGCGGGTGCACGGTCGCGGTCGGCGGCGTGTTCGGGTTGTTGCCGCCGTTGCCGTTGTTGCCGCCGGTCTGCGCGAACGCGCCGGACGGACCGACCGCGAGTCCGACGACCGCGAGCACGAGCCCGCACAGGAGGAGAGAACCGGGGTCGTCGAGGCGGCGGAGGAGCTTCATGGCGGGCGGCGCGCGGGCGCGTGGGCGGCCTATCCTAGCGAGGCTCCCCGGTTGCCTCCAGGTCGAGGAAAACCGACTTGCTCCCCCACGGGCCCGCGCCGAGGCGCGCTCACCAACCCGCGAGGTCGCCCGAGATCTCCTCGACGAGGTCCTTCAGGGTGAGGAGCCCCTCGGGCCGCTCGCGGGTCCCGACGATCGCGAGGCGCTGGCCGGCCGCCCGCAGGCGCGCGAGCGCCTGGTCGACCGGCGTGTGCGGCGGCAGCTCGACGAGCGGCCGGAGGTGATCGAGCACCTGCACCCCGGGCCCCGCGCCGAGGACGTCGAGCTGGTGCACGTACCCGAGGAGCTCGCCCTTCGGGCCGTGGACCGGCAGGCGCGTGTAGGGCGAGCGCGCGACGTTCGTGTAGAGCTCCGCCTGGCTCTTCCGGGCGTCGAGCGCGCCGACGCGGCTCCACGGCACCATCGCGCGCTCGACGCGGATCGTGCGGAGCTTGAGCACGTTCTGCGCGATCTGCTCGGCCTGCGGCGGGAGCTCGCCGGCGAGCGCGCTCTCGCGCAGGAGGCGTCGCACCGTCTCGCGCCCGCTGACGACGGCGACGAGCTCCGCCTTCAACCCGAGGAGCCGCGCCGCGCCGCGCGCGATCGAACCGAGCAGGCGCTCGAGCGGCCAGAACACGATCCGCGCGAGGTAGAGGAACGGCGTGACCGGCGTCAGGAACGCGTGCGGGCGCCGGCGGAAGAGCTCCTTCGGCAGCGCCTCGCCGAAGAGGAACACGATCGGGGTCAGGACGAGCGGTAGCGCGAGTTCGGCGACGGTCTCGGGGAGGTGCAGGAGCTCCGCGAGGTGCTCGCTCTGGAACGTGAGCAGCTCGACCGCGAGCGTGTTCCCGATCAGGAGCACGACGAGCAGCGCGACGTCGTCCGAGAGGAGCCGCCGCAGGAGGCGCGGGAAGAGCCGGTTCTGGCGCGCCTCCATCTCGACGCGGACGCGCGAGATCGAGTACAGCGCCGTCTCGCCGCCCGCGAAGCACGCGAGCGCGATCAAGCACGCGATGAGCCCGACGATTTCGAGACCGAGCGTCATCGCGCGACCTCCGCGCGTTCGATCGAGAGGTCGACGCTCTTCACGCGCCGGCCGCGCACGTCGTGGACGCGCAGCGCGAGCGGACCGAAGCGCACGCGGTCGCCCGCGCGCGGGATCCGCCCGAGGAGCGCCGTCACGAAGCCGCCGATCGTCTGGAAGCCCGCGGGCACGACCTGGTGCCCGAAGCGCTCGTTCCAGTCGCGGATCGAGAGCGCTCCGGCGACGCGGAACCGGCCTTCGCCCAGCGCGACGACGAGCGGCGGAGCTTCTTCGTCCTCGACGCGCAGGTCGCCGAGGATCTGCTCGAACACGTCCTCGATCGTGACGATGCCGGCGGTGCCGCCGTACTCGTCGACGACGACGGCCTCGGCCGCCTTGCCCTCGCGCAGGACGCGCAGGAGGTCGAGCCCGCTCGCGACCTCGGGCACGAACTGCACGCGCCGCACGAGCTCCTTCAAGGGCCGCGCGCCGCCCGCGAGGAGCTCGCGCAGCCGCACCTGGCCGACGACCTCGTCCGGCGTGCCGCGGACGACCGGGAGCCACACGTGCCGGCGCTCGAGCGCCTGCTCGACGATCTTGCGCTGTTCCTCGAGCGGCACGGCGAGATCGAGCGCGAGCATGTCCACGCGCGGCGTCATCAGCTCGCGCACGCGCACGCCCTCGAGCTCGACGACCTCGGCGAGGAGGTCCGCCTCGTCGCCTTCGATCACGCCGTGGCCCGCGCTCGACTCGAGCACCTCGGCGAGGTCTTCGGTCGTGAGGCCGCTCTCCTCCCGCGCGAAACCGCCGAGCGCGCGCACGACGACCTCGAGCGCGAAGCGCGCGATCGCGAGCGCGGGCCGCGTGATCGTCATGAAGAGCTCGAGCGCGCCCGCTCCGACGCGCGCGAAGCCGAGCGGCGCGCGCAGCGCGAGCGACTTCGGCACGATCTCGCCGAGGAGCAGCACGGCGACGAGCGCGACGCCGCCGTAGACGAGCCCGTCGTACTCGTGCACGCGCGGCAGCAGGTCCGACACGACCGAGAAGAAGAGCACGTTGACGAACAGGTTCCCGAGCAGGACGGAGAGCAGCACGCGCTGCGGGTCGCGCATCAGACGCTTCGCGCTGCTCCCCGCCCGCTCGAGGTCGGGTTCGTCGAGCGAGAAGAGCGCCGTCTCGATCGAGCTGAAGAACGCGGAGCACCCGACCAGCACGGGCAGCGCGATCCACCGCCAGAGCTCGTTCACGGCGCGCCGTCCTTCGCGCCCGCTCCCGGCGCGACGATCGGGAAGAGGAGCTCGACGCGCAGGCCGCCCGCGGGAGCGTTCGAGAGGAGCACGCGCCCGCCGTGCGCCGTCACGGCGTTGTGCACGATCGAGAGACCGAGGCCCGTGCCCTTGCCGACCTCCTTCGTCGTGAAGAAGAGGTCCGCGACGCGCGGGAGGAGCGCTTCCGGCACGCCGGGTCCGTCGTCCTGCACGACGACCGCGAGCTCCGTCCCGCGCCGTTCGATCGCGAGGTCGATGCGGCCGCCGGGGGCGGACTTCCGGTGGTCCTCGAGTGCGTCGAGCGCGTTCACGAGCAGGTTGAGCACGGCCTGCGCGAGCTCCGCGGGATCGCCTTCGATCGGCGGCAGCGCGCGCGCGTGCGCGACGGCGGACGCCGAGCGCGCGTCGGCGAGGTCCTCGCCCTGCAGTGCGACGACGACGCCGAGCTTCCGCGCGCGCCACGCGACGAGGCCGTACGCGTCGAGCACGGGATCGACGAGCGCGAGCGGGACGGTCGAGCGCCCGCGCGGCGTGAAGCGCAGGAGCTGTCCGACCGTGCGTTGGATGCGCTCGAGCCCGTGCTTCAGGAGCCCGAGGTACTGCACGCGCTTCTCGGGCGTGAGCTCCTTCTTCTCGAGCGCCTCGACGGCGTTGAGCAGGCCGCCGAGCGGGTTGTTCACCTCGTGCGCGATGCCCGCCGCGAGTTCGCCCGTCGCCGCGAGACGGCGCTGCGTCATCGCGGCGTTCTCGGCGCGCCGTGCGTTCTCGGTCGCCACCTCGACCTCGTGCGCGAGCCGCGCGTTGAAGCCCTCGACCGTCTCCGCCATCTGGTTGAAGCCGCGGATGAGCTCGGCGAGCTCGTCGTGTCGGGCTGGAACGGCGAGCCGCGTCGAAAGCTCGCCCTGCGCGAGGCGGCGCGCGCCGCCGGCGAGTTCCTCGACCGGCTCGAGCACGAAGCGGCGCAGCGCGAGGAACGTCCCGACCGTGAGCACCGCGGTGGAGACCAGGAACCAACCGGCGAGACGCCGGAAGATCTCGGCGGTGTCCACGGTCGTGTCGGGGAGGAGCCAGCAGCCGCCCCACACCTCGCCTTCCGAATCGAGGACGGGCAGCGCGAGCCCGCCGTGGCTCTCGATCCGCGTGCGCTCGCGGATCGCTCGCACGACGTCTCCGAGGATCGCGGCCTCGTCGAAGCTCGCGGGGCGCGACGCGCGCCCCATCGGGTTGATCCACGCGCCCGCGGGCAGGTACTCGCCGTTCGGTCCGCGCGTGAAGCTGTCGCGCACGAGGACCGCGTCCTGAAAGTAGTGCCAGCTCGGCGAGCGCAGGAGCGACGCGACGCGCACCTCTCCGCGCGGCACGATGAGCTGGCTCAGCATGTAGCCGAGCGCGTCGCACGTCTCGAGCGCCGCGCGTTGGCGGTCCCCTCGGCCCGCGTTCAGGAAGAACAGGAACCCGAGGCCGAAGACCACCGTGTTCACCGCCGTCACGAGCAGGAGGATGCGCGCGCGCAGGGAGAGCTGCATGGCAGGGGGCCGGCTCGGGGGCCGCGACGGATCACTGCGTGCCGACCGAGCTCATGATCGTCATGAGCGGGAGGAAGAGCGCGACCACGATGAAGCCGACGAAGCCGGCGACGACGATCAGGAGCACCGGCTCGATCAGCTTGAACATCGCGTTGATGCGGCGTTCGACCTGCTGCTCGTACGCATCGGCGACCTTCATGAGCATCTTGTCGAGCTCGCCGGTCGCCTCGCCGACGTCGACCATGTTCGTGACGAGGTCGTCGAAGAGGCCGGTCTCCCCCATCGGACGCGCGATGCCCTCGCCTTCGCGCACCGTCTTGCGGATCGACTCGACGCCTTCCATCAGGACCTCGTTGCGCGACGCGTCGCGCACGATCGCGAGCGCGTCGAGGTGCGGCACGCCCGCTTGGATCAGCGTGCCGAACGTCCGCGCGAAGGCGCCGACGAGCGAACGGTTCAGGATCGCGCCCAGGATCGGCAACTTGAGCATCAGCGCGTGGACGCGATAGCGGTACGGCTGGCTGCGCGCGAGCATCGCGAAGTGGAGCACGGCGAGCAGGATCGGCAGGCCGAACACGAGGTACCAGTACCGGACCGTGAAGTCGCTCACGTCCAAGAGGAACTGCGTGATCCCCGGCATCGTGATCTTGAACGAGCGGAAGATGTCGTTGAACTTCGGGATGATCCACACGATCACCGCGCTCACGACCGCGACCGCGACGAAGATGATCACGCTCGGGTAGATCATCGCGCCCACGATCTTCGAGCGCATCTCCGCCGCGCGCTCCATGAAGATCGCCTGGCGCTGGAGCACCTTGTCGAGCACGCCGCCCGCTTCGCCGGCGCGCACCATGCTCGTGTAGAGCCGGTCGAACACCTTCGGGTGCTTCGCCATCGACTCGGAGAGCGGCGTGCCGGACGAGACGTCCTCGACGAGGTCGAGCAGCACGTTCTTGAACGGCCCCGGACGCGTCTGCCCTTCGAGGATCGTCAGCGCCTTCACGATCGGGATGCCCGCTTCGCTGAGCGTCGCGAGCTGGATCGTGAACTCCGTGACGAGTTGGCGCGCGACGCGCCCACCCTTGCGCCGCGGCGGAGCGCCGGGAGCCGGTGCGGCGGCCGGGGTCGCCTCGGGCCGCGAGGTCGCGGGCGCGCTCGCGCCGCTCGAACGTTGGATCTTCTTCGCCATGGGATTCGGGGGGGGAGCGCGGGCGCGCGGCCCGCGCGGGTCATCCGGTGGTCTCGCGCAGCACTTCCTCGACCGTCGTGCGGCCCTCGAGCACGAGGCGCAGTCCGCTCTCGCGGAGCGAGCGCATGCCGCCTTGGATCGCGATCGAGCGCAGCTCCTGCGTCGACGCGCGCCGGAGGATGGCGTCGCGCAGCGCGTCGTCGACGGTCAGGATCTCGAACACGCCGGTGCGGCCCTTGTAGCCGGTGTGGTGACAGCGTTCGCAGCCTTTCCCGAAGTGGAAGCGCGTCCCGCGCATCCGCTCCGCGTCGGGCCCGAGCTCGAAAAGCACCTCTTCGCCGGGCTCGTACGACGTCGCGCAGTCCTTGCACACCGTGCGGACGAGGCGCTGCGCGACGACGGCCTCGAGCGTCGCGGTGATCATGAAGGGCTCGACGCCCATGTCGATCAAGCGCGTGACCGTGCTCGGCGCGTCGTTCGTGTGCAGCGTCGAGAAGACGGTGTGGCCCGTGAGGCTGGCCTCGACCGCGACCGACGCGGTCTCCTGGTCGCGGATCTCGCCGATGAGGATCTTGTCGGGGTCCTGACGGAGCACGGTGCGGAGCACGCGCGCGTAGGTGACGCCGATCTCCTCGTTGATCGGAACCTGGACGATGCCTTGGATGTCGTACTCGACCGGATCCTCGGTCGTGATGATCTTGACCTCGGGCTGGTTCGCCTCCGAGAGCATCGCGTAGAGCGTCGTCGTCTTGCCCGAGCCCGTCGGCCCCGTGACGAGCACGATGCCGTGCGGGAGGCGCGTCAGCGCGGCGAGGCGCTCGCGGTCCTCCACGCGCAGTCCGAGCGCTTGGAGGTCGAGGCTGACCGCGCTGCGGTCGAGCACGCGCATGACGCAGCCCTCCCCCGCGATGCCCGGCAGGGTCGCGACGCGCAGGTCGACGGGCTTGCCGTCGATCGAGAGCTCGATGCGCCCGTCCTGCGGCAAGCGCGTCTCGGTGATGTCGAGGTCCGACATGACCTTGATGCGCGCGACGAGCGGCAACGCGAGGTGCGCGGGCGGCGCTTCGATCTCGTATAGGGAGCCGTCGACTCGGTAGCGGATGCGGAACTCGCCCTCGAACACCTCGAAGTGCACGTCGCTCGCGCGGTCCTTGATCGCGCGGTGCAGGATCGAGTTGAGCAGGCGCACGACCGGGGTGCTCGCCGCGGCCTGCGCGACGTCGGTGCCCGCCGTCGCACGCGCGGCGTCGGCGATCGCGGATTCGAGCGTCGGCTCCGCGCCGTAGTGCTGGAGCACGAGCGCCTTGAGCGCGTCCGCCTCCGCGAGCGCGGCCTTGACGTCGGTGCCCGTCGTGAACCGCAGGTCCTCGAGGACGGCGGTGTTCAGTGGATCGGAGATCGCGACGACGAGCGTGCGGCCTTCGACGCGCAGCGGGAGCACGCCGTACGTGTGCGCGGTCGTCGCATCGAGCAGCGCGAGGGCCGCCTTCTCGGGCTTCACGCGCGCGAGGTCGACGGACTCGAGCCCGGCCTGCTCGGCGAGCGCGCGCGCCACGTCGTCGCGCGTGCAGTGCTTGAGCTCGACGAGGCACTGTCCGATCAGGCCGCCCTGCCGGCGCTGGACCGCGAGCGCTTCCTGGATCTGCGCTTCCTTGACGACGCCGCGCGCCTTCAGGATCTGACCGAGCATCCGCCGGCCCGCGGAGGCCGCGCCGGATGCGGCCGCAGGGGCCGGAGCGGGCGCGCCCGCGGACGGGTTCGCCCCGCCCGCCGCCGGTCCGCGAGCCCCGGGCGCGCTCACAGCCGCGCCTCCAGGTCCTTGTCGTCCTGCGCGGCCTCGATCGCGACCTCGCGCGTGATCAGCCCCTTCTTCACGAGCTCGAGCAGGTAGTCGTCGAGCGTGATCATCCCGAGCTTGCGCGAGGTCTGGATCGTCGACGCGATCTTGTTCGTCTCGTTCTTGCGCACGAGGTTCCCGATCGCGGGCGTCATCAGCATGACCTCGAACGCGGCGATGCGGCCCTTCTTGTCCGCGCGCGGCAGCAGGACCTGCGAGATCACCGCGAGGAGCGCGACGGAGAGCTGCGCGCGGATCTGCTCCTGCTGGTTCGCTGGAAACGCGTCGATGATGCGGTTCACCGTGCGCGCGGCCCCGGTCGTGTGCAGCGTGCCGAAGACGAGGTGGCCGGTCTCCGCGGCGGTGATCGCGGCCGAGATCGTGTCGAGGTCGCGCATTTCACCGAGCAGGATCACGTCCGGGTCTTGGCGCAGCACACGGCGCATCGCCTCGGGGAACGTGGGCACGTCGACGCCGACCTCGCGCTGCGTCACGAGCCCCTTGTGGTGCCCGTGGTAGTACTCGATCGGGTCCTCGATCGTGACGATGTGCGCGTCTTCGGTGCGGTTGATCCAGTCGATCATCGTCGCGAGCGTCGTCGTCTTGCCCGAGCCCGTGGGACCGGTGACGAGGATCAGCCCGCGCGGTTTGCGCAGGAGCGGCTTGATCGAGTCGGGGAGCCCGATCTCGTCGAACGAGAGCAGCTTCGACGGGATCAGGCGCAGGACGGCGGAGAATCGCCCGCGCTGCCGCATCACGGAAACGCGGAAGCGGTTGCCGTCGTGGTGCGCGACGCCGAAGTCGGTGGTGCCGATCTTCTGGACTTCACCCCATTGGTGCTCGTTGCAGAGCTCCCGGCACAGCGCCTCGCTCGCGGCGTCGTCCAACGGTTCGTTCGTCAGCGACACGAGCTCGCCGTGGATGCGGCCGACCGGCGGGCGGCCCGGGTTCAGGTGCAGGTCGGACGCGCCGCGCTTCACGACGGCGTCCATCAAGTCGCGCACACGGCTCAAGGCGTGTCCCTCCGGATCGGAAACGTGTTCACAGCGTCACCTCCGCGGCGAGGCGCGTGACGCGCAGGATCTCCGCGGTGCTCGTGTCCCCGCGCAGCACCTTGCGGGCGCCGTCCGTGAGCAGGGAGCGCAGCGCGCCACCGGTCTCCGCGGTCGTGCGGATCACGTCGAGGCTCGCGCCTTGGAAGCACTGCTCGCGGACGCGCGGGTCCATCTCGAGCAGTTCGAAGAGCGCGATGCGGCCTCGATAGCCGGTCCCCTCGCAGGTGCGACAGCCGCGCGGCTTCTGGAACGTGCGGCCCGCGGCGAGCGCAGGGTCGATGCGCAAGGCGGCGATCTCGGGCGCGGAAGGCGTGTACGGCTGCCGGCATTCCTTGCACAGGCGGCGCACGAGGCGCTGCGCGATCACGCTCTGCACGGACGCGGACACGAGGAACGGCTTCACGCCGATGTCGGTGAGGCGCGTGAGCGCGCTCGTCGCGTCGTTCGTGTGCAGCGTCGAGAACACGAGGTGCCCCGTGAGCGCGGCTTGGATGGCGATCTCCGCCGTCTCGAGGTCGCGGATCTCGCCGACGAGGATGACGTTCGGCGCGCAGCGGAGCATCGCCTTGAGGATGCGCGCGAAGCTGAGGCCGATGCGCGGCGTCACCTGCACTTGGTTGATGCCGCGGATGTGGTATTCGACCGGGTCCTCGGCCGTGATGATCTTCACGTCGGGCCGGTTCAGCTCGGAGAGCGCCGCGTAGAGCGTCGTCGTCTTGCCCGAGCCGGTCGGCCCCGTCACGAGCACGATCCCGTTCGGCTTCTTGATCATCCGCCGGAACCAGCCGTAGTCGTCGTCCTCGAACCCGAGGTCCTTCAGCGAGAGGAGCGAGCGCGAGCGGTCGAGCAAGCGCAGCACCATCGACTCGCCGTGGTTGCCCGGCAGGATCGAGGCGCGCACGTCGATCTCGCGCCCTTCGAGCTTGAAGCCGATGCGTCCGTCCTGCGGCTTGCGCTTCTCGGCGATGTCCATCTGCGCGAGGATCTTCAAGCGCGACACGAGCGGCGCGTGGAGGTGCTCGGGGTGCTCGGCGACGTCGCGGAGCATGCCGTCGACGCGGAACCGCACGCGCACGCGGCCGTGTCCCGGCTCGATGTGGATGTCGCTCGCGCGCTGCTCGAGCGCCTGCTGCAGCATGCGCGAGACGAGGCGGACGATCGGCGCGTCGGACGTCTCGTCCTCGCCTTCGACCTTCATCGTCGCGGCGAGCGTCTCCTCCGCCGCCGCGCCGTGGTAGCGGTCGAGCGCGCGCTTCATCGCGGTCGGCGTCGCGAGCGCGCACTGCACCTCCGCGCCGAGGCTGAACGAGAGTTGGTCGAGCAGGATGCGCTTCGCGGGATCGTCGACGGCGACGATCAACTTGCCCGCCTTTTCGAGCACGGGGAGGCACGCCTGTTCCCGCGCGAGCTCGGCCGGGATGCGCGCGATCACGGCCTCGGGCACCTTGCCCTTGTCGAGGTCGACGAACGGCATCCCCTGCTGGCGCGCCAGCGTCCGGTAGACGGTCGCCTCGTCGGTGTGCCCGAGCTTGACGAGCGCCTCTCCGATGCGGAGCGAGCCGTTGCGCTGGTAGGCGAGCGCCTCGCGCACCTGCGCCTCCGTCACGGCTCCGGCCGCGACGAGCATCTCCCCGAGGAGTTGGGTCACCCTCGGTCGCTCCTCTGCGCCTCGCCGGACCCCCTCGACACCATCTTGGTTCGCTCTATCTCCGTCATGCGGCACGGTAGCCTACAAAAAGCGCGAACGCCCCGCGCGTGCAGCGCGAGGCGTTCGCGGTGGAAGCCAGCGGCCCGGAGGTTCTACTTCGGAGCCGGGACCGGCGCGGGCGGCGTGCCCGCGGGCTGCGTGACGCCGCTCGCCGGAGCGACGGCGCCGCCGCGGCACACGCCCGTGATCGGGAGCTTGATCTCGGGCTTCGCCGCGTAGCCGGTCTGGATCACGAGGTTGCCGCTGAAGGACCCCGACAGCGATTCGGGCATGCCCGTGAGCGTGACCTCGACGTCGACCGCGTTCTCGTTCGGGACCGGGCGGATCGTCGTGGTGAAGTTCTTCGCGTACTCCCACTCGACGGTGTCGCGGCCCTGGATCGCGACCTTCGGTTCGGTGACCTTGAACTCGCCGTCGTGGCTCGTCAGGCGGATCGAGCGCGACGCGGTCTGACCCGGGCGAATGAGGCCGAGCGAGACGAACGCGGGGGCGAACTCGATCATGCCGGTGACGCGCGCCATGACGGTGACCGACGATTCGTACGTCGGCATCTGGCCGTTCGGGAGCTTCTCACCGCCGGGGATCGAGAGATCGCTCTTGAGGGGCACCATGTAGGCGAGGCTGCCCTCGACGAGGCCCGGGCCCGCGTTGACCTCGAGGTCCCAGCGCGAGGCCTTGCCGTCGGCGTCCGCGTCGAGCGCCTTCAGTTCGATCTTCAGGCCCTGCGGAACGTTCTCGAGCGGGGCGTTCAACTTGACGCGCTCGCCGTGCGCCGTCGTGATCGAGGCCTTGTCCTTCGCCGTGTCCTTCGCGGACAACGTGTTGAAGTTGATCACCGCCGGATTGATGTTGAAGAACGGATCGACGTCCGCTTCGAGACCGAGTTGCGATTGGCCGCGCGGGTCGTTCGAGAAGATGTTGATGCGGCTGCCCGCGTGACCGCGCTTGTTGACGGTGTGCAGCGTGGCGCGGATCTGGATCCTGCGGCCGACCGGGATCGGGTTCCCGAACGCGTACGGAGCGAACGTGCCGTCGGCCTGTTCGCAGGTGATCTGCGCCACGGTGCAGCCGCAGGTCGGCTTCGCCTGCCGGATGACGAGGTCTTCCTCCCCGGTCGACTTGAGCTCGAACACGTGGTTGAGCACGTCGCCCTGGAGCACCTTGCCGAAGTTCTTCGTGTCGGTGCCGAATTCGAAGGTCAGCTTGGCCTTCGAGTTCGGGTCGACCGCTTCGGGGTTGTTCGGATCGAACGGGGCCTTCGGCGCGTCCGGAGTCTTCGCGTGGTCGTGGCCGGCGTGCTCGTCGGCAGCGGCCTGAGCGGCGAGCTTCGCCTTTTCGGCGGCGGCCTGCTGCGCGGCCTGGGCGGCCTTCGCGGCGGCTTCCTTCGCCGCGGCCTCGCTGCCCTGGACGGCCTGCTCCGCCTTCTTGGCGGTGTCCGTCGCGGCCGCTTCCGCCTTCTTGGCGGTCTCGTGCGCGGCCTGCTCGACCTTCTTCGCGGTGTCCTGAGCCGCAGCGCCGGCCTTGTTCGCAGCCTCCTGGATCTTGTTGGCGGCGGCCTCGGCCTGCTTCACGGCCTCCGGCTTCGCGGTGCTCGCGGTGCTGGCGGCCGGGGCGGGCTTGGACTCCTGGGTGCAGGCGGCGAGGGTGGCCGCGCCCATCAGGACCGCGCCGAACAGGGCGAGGGCGAGGGGGCGGCGCGTGCGGGGATGGGTCGAGAACATGAATCGGTCTCCTTGCAAGGGCGGGAATGCTAGCATCCGGCCGGGAATGGGCGCGAGTACGTAGCGCTGCCGACAGGGGTTGGAGTCTGCGTCAAGGTTTTGTCGCCCTCCCTATCGGTTCGGTCCGCGAAGATCCTCCGCCCGAGCCCCGAGTTTCCGAGTCCCCATGACCCGTCCCGGACCGACGCCGCGCCGCGCGCGGACCCTCGCCCCCCTCGCGGTCTGCGCGCTCGGCGTGCTGCAGGGGTGCTGCCTCCTCGTGACCCCGCCGCGCGCCGAGGACTACCTCGCGCTCGGATTCCGTACCCCGGAGCAGGCGTTCCGCGCCTTCCAGGTCGGCTGGCGCGCCGACGAGCCGGATCTCGAGCACCGCTGCCTTTCCCGCGACTTCCGCCGCAGGAACCAGGTCTCGCGCCTGAACTACCGCGAGTTCCGCGCCCAACTCCTCGAAGACGAGCCCCTGCTGCGCCTCGGCATCGCGGACGCCGAGCCGAAGGCACCGGCCGAGATCCGGGGGGATCGAGCGCAGCTCGTGCTCGAGTCCCACGGGCACTGGATCGAAGTCGCCTTCGTCCTCGACGATTTCGTCGAGGTCCACGCGGGAGCGGAGCGCGTGCTCGACGAGTACTCGAGCTTCGAGGCCCACACGCAGACCACGCCGCTCGACGTCGGCGGGGCGCGCTTCTGGGCGCACGTGGACCTGCCCGCGGGGACCGACCCGGCGCGGGTCACCGAGGTGCGCCTCGGCCGCGAGTGGAAGATCGACGACCTGCGAGTCGTCGACGCGCGCTGAATCCGCAGGTCAGATCCCGAGCGAGTCCTGCTGCAGACCGTCGAGGACGCGCAGCACGAGGCGCGTGACGCGGCGGATCTTGTCGTTGTCGATCTTCTCCGGATCGTCGGTCGGCTTGTGGTAGTCGGCGTGGATGTCGGAGAAGAGGAACACCGCGGGGATGCCCTTGCGCGCGAAGTTGTAGTGGTCCGAGCGCTCGTAGTACTCGTCGGCGCTCCCGAGCTTCGGGAAGCCCTCGAGCGGCGAGAGCGACTGCGCGAGGCGCACGATGCCGTTGTACTCGGAGCGCTTCTCCGTCGGCGTGATCAGGAGCTTCTCCGGCTCGTTGCGCCCGATCATGTCGATGTTGATGTCGCAGACGGGCTTGCAGCCCTCGGGCAACCACGGATTGTCCGTCCAGGCCTTGGAGCCCCAGAGGCCCTTCTCCTCGCCGGAGACCCACATGATCATCACCGAGCGCCGCATCGGGCCGTACTTCGTCAGAGCCTGCGCGAGCGCGAGGAGCCCGGACGTGCCCGAGCCGTTGTCGTCGGCGCCGTTGTAGACCTGCCCGCGGCTCGTGCCGACGTGGTCGTAATGCGCGGTCACGAGGAGCACCTCCTTCGCGAGCACCGGATCGCTCCCGCGCCAGAAGCCGCACACGTTCTCGACCTCGACGGTCCCCGCGCCGTCGAGCTTGCGCGTCTCCGTGAACTCGAACCCGAGATCGGCGCCGGGCGCGAGTTCGGCCTCCTTCTTCCCGGCGAGGGCGAGCAGCCGCTCGAACGAGCCGCGCGAGAGGAGCACGCGGGGCGTGTGCTCCTGGGCCTGCGAGTCGCCGCCCCGCGTCTCGGACTTGCGCGGGTAGTCGACGCCGCCGCGCCGGAGTTCCTCCATCTTCCCGTAGCGGCTCGCGTAGCTCTCCTTCGCGTCGACCGCCTCGACGAGCACCAAGCCCACAGCCCCGGCCTTCTTCGCCGCGCGCGTCACGCGGAACGCGGAGAGGCCGCGATCCACGCACACGGCCCACTTGCCCTGCAGCGAATCCGCGACGAACTCCTTGTCGTCGCCGCCGCCGCACCAGACGGCGCGCGCGGAGACCGCGCTGTCGTAGGCATCACCGCTCCCCGAAAGGAAGTAATCGCCTCCGAGTTGGAACGCGATCGTGCGCTCTCCGAGGGCGGCCTTCGCGGAGCACGCAGCCTCGTCCAGGCGCTTCTGCGTGAGCGGGTAGGTGAAGAAGTAGCCGTCCTTTGCGCCCGGCTCGAAGCCGAGGCGCTCGAGCCTCGCCCGCAGGTAGCGCGCGGCGATCTGGAGCCCCGGGCTCGGTGTGTCGCGGCCGCCGAGGAGGTCCGACGCGAGGAAGAACACGTCGGCGCGGATCTCCTCCGCACGCACCGAATCGAGCGCGAGTTCCAGCGCCGCGGCCGAGTCCTTCGCGGGGACCGCCTTGGCCGCACCCGCGCCCGGTCCCTTCGGGCCGGGCGAGTCGACGACGGCTCCCGCGACCGCGGAGGACGCGCGGACTCCCGCTCCGTTCTCGACGACGACGTCGCCTGCGGGCGCCGCGCAGGCGAGGAACGCGGAGACGAAGACCACGCCGGAAAATCGGCGCACGAGGCGGTTCGGATGGGTCATGGTTTGCGGGGCGCGATGGACGGCGCGCGGATCGCGCATCCTAGCTGCGCGCGCGACGGCAAGCACAACCCGCCCGACTCCCCCACGTTCGAAGCGCGTTACCGACCGCCGCGGAGGTCAGCGCTGCGTGCGCGATCGGAGGAACTGGAGCGTCGACTGCCCGACTCGTTCGAGCAGCGGCTCGAGGTCCGCCTCCGACTCGAGGCGCTCGAGGTCGTCGACGTTCGCCTGGCACCACTCGCACTTCATCTCCGAGAGGTGGAAGCGCACGAACTCCGCGGGTCCGCCGTCGAGCGATCCGGCGACGTGCCGCGCGAGCCAGTGCCGTGCCGGGCAGCTCACGCGGCCCTTCTTCCAGGCGGTCGGGACGCGGATTCCGGGCCGCGTCTCGTCGTCGTCGAGCGCCACGGCGAGGAGTGGGAGCAGGTTGCGCCGCGGATCGCTCGCGGCGGCGAGTTCGCGCAGCCGCTTCAGCGCTCGGAACTTGATCCCGGCGACGGCCGTCTCGTCGCGCAACCCGAAGCGCTCCCAGGTGTCGCGATTGCGCCACTCGCCCGAGAACAGGGCCTCGATCACCATCAGGCGCACGAACTCGCCCTGCTGCCAGGTCTCCTGCACCCACTCGCGCAGGATCTTGACGAGCAGGTCCTCGCCCGCGCGCACGAGGTCGGTCTGGCGCACGATCCCGCTCGGCGTCTCGTCGTCCTGCGTGAGCGTCTCGAGGATCGGGACGTCCTCGTCCTCGCTGCGCGGCTGGAGGACGATCGCCCTCTGGCGGCGGAGCCAGTCGATCGTGCGGTTCTTGCAGATCCCGAAGAGGTACTGCTCGAACGTGAACACGGGATCGAAGTCCTGGATGCCGCGCACGGCGCCGAGGAACGTCTCCTGGACCACGTCTTCACGCGACGTGCGGTCCGGCACGCGGCGATGCACGTAGGCCATCAACCGTCCGGCGTAGTTGCGCTCGACGGCGAGCCACTCTCGATCGTCGAAGCGCTGCAAGCGAGCGATGTCGGGCGTCCAGTCGGTCACGCGGCCCCCATTTGCACGAGCCAGAAGAACGCGAACGACACGAGCGTGCCGAGCGCGAGCAAGACGGCGAGGAAGAGGACGAGCCGCACGAAGCGCAGGGTCCCCGAGACGAAGCGCGAGCGTCCCGGGGCCGCGGCGTTCGCGCGCGACCAGCCGCCCGACACGCTTCCCCCGAGCCCGCGCACGAGCGCGACGAGCATCTCGAACGAAAGCGCGATCGCCGCGGCGAGGGCCGCGAACGCGCCGCCTTCGACGGCCGGCGGCACGGGGATCGTCGCGTGCGGCGCCGCGAGCGCGGACGCGGACGCACTCAAGGGTGCGGCCGAGCGCAGGATTCGCGGGCTACCTGCCTCGCGCTCGAGCCCGTCGGGAGGCGCGGATTCGCCGGAGGTGCGCACCGTCGGCGAGCTCGGGGGCGCGGACGACGCGCCTGCGTCCTGGCTCCGCTCCGCGCCGCGAAGACCGTCCCAGACCCCGCGCGCGACCTCGACCGCGCCGCGCGTCAGCTCCGCCGCGGTGCTCCGGGACTCGCTCGTCGCCGGAGCGCTCGACGCCGGCGCCGCGGGCACGGGCGTGGGCCCGGACGACGGCGGCGTCCCCCGCGCGCTCGCCGCGGCCAGCGCGGTTCCACGCGGGAGCTCGAACCGCACGGAATCGCCGGGCCGCGCGGTCTGCCCGAGGTCCGCGAGCAGTTCGGCGACGCTCGGATAGCGATCGACCGGGTCGAGGCGCAGGCAGCGCTCGACGACGCGCCGCAGCGACTCGGGGAAGGCCTCGGGGAAGGTGGGCGGCGCGTCGTTCTCGCGCACCGGCAACGCGCCGGGGACGTCGCTCTCGAACGGCGCCCGGCCCGCGACGCACTCGTACAGCATCACCCCGAGCGAGTAGATGTCCGCGCGATGGTCCGCGCGGTTCTTCAGCATCTCCGGCGCCATGTACTGCGGCGTGCCGCGGCCGAACGAGAGCGTCATCCGCCCGTCGACCATCATCTTCGACAGCCCGTAGTCGCCGACCCGCGCGACGTCGCCCTTGATGAAGACGTTGCCGGGCTTGAGGTCGAAGTGGACGAGCCGCCGATCGTGGAGCGCGAGCACGCCGCGGCACGTCTGCACGAAGTACGCGAGCGCCTGCTCGGGGTCCAAGCGCCCGCGCTTCATCAGCTTCGCGAGCGTCTCCTCGCCCGCGTATCCCATGATCAGGTACGGCACGTTCATCACCGTGCCGAGATCCTCGATCGTCACGAGGTTCGGGTGGTCGATCGCCGCGAAGTGTCGCACTTGCTCGAGCTCGCGCAGCGCGGCGTCGCGTTGCTCGTCGCCCTCGACCTTGAGGAACTTGATCGCGTAGGCCTTGCCGATCGACGCCTTGCGCGCCTTGTAGACCTCGCCGAACGCGCCGCCGCCGAGCCGGTTCTGGATCTCGAAGCCCGGGACGAAGTCGGGCTGGCGGAAGCGAGCGTAGAAGGACTCCCAGTCCATGGTCAGCGGACGTCCCGGGGGGACGCTCCCATCCTACGCAGCCGATGCCGGGGGGCCCAACGCGCGCCTCGCGCTCCGCGTGCAAGCTTCATGTGCCGAGCGCTCCGGGGTCCGCGACGAGCGGGCGGAAGAGGAGGAGGAACGGCGGCCGTGTCCGCGGTCGCGCGGCGACGTGCACGTCGATCGGCGCCGTCGGCGGGCACGGGATCGAGAGCGCGGCGCCCGGCCCCGCGGGCGCGGACTCGCCGCCGCAGCGGAGGCCGCCCGGACACGCGATGCGCAGCGTGTCGCCCGCGAGTTCGAGCGCGACGTCGTGCTCGAGATCGGCGACCGTGACGAGCCGCCGACGCTTCGGCCCGATGCGGACGCGCCCGGCGGCACCGGGGCAGAGGAGCAGGACGCGGAGCGCGCCGTGGCACTCGACGCCGTGCTCGAGCTCGAGCAGCGCGGACGAGCTCGCCGCGTCGTTCGCGACGAAACGGAACGCGAGGTTGCGCGCGAGCTCGACGCGATCGCCGTCCGAGAGCGACGCGCCCCCCGCGGGGAGCGCGACCCCGTTGACACGGAGCGCCGCGTTCGCCGCGCACGCCGCGAGGTGCCAGCGTTGCCCGCCGTGGAAGCTCTCCGCGCGCACGAGCTCCGCGTGAGCACCGCCGACGTCCGCGAGGAACGGCAGGTCCGCCGCGCGCGAACGCAGGTGACCGAACACGAGCCGCGCGCCGCTCGCGACGAGGAACTCGCCGCCGTCGTCGACGGCGAGGTGGAAGAGCCGCGGTCGCTCCGGACTCGGCGCCTTCGGCTCGGTCGCGTCGCTCGTCACGGCGACATTCTCCGCCGCCGCGGTCCGCGGAGCAACGCGCGCGCTCTCGGCGCGAAGGACTTGGAGCAGCGCGTCGACCGCGCGCTTCGAACGCGCCGAGCTCGGTTCTGCACGTTCGGGCTCGGACTCGGTGAGCGTGCGCTGGAAGGCGAGCGCGCGTTCGGGCGCGTGCCGCGCGAGCCGCTCGAGTTCGGCCCGCAGCGCAATCGCATCGCCGGCGTGGCGCGCGGCCGTCGCGGCACGTTCGATGCGCTCGAGCGCCGCCGCGACGAGCGCGCGCGCGTCGGGATCGAGTTCGAGGTCGGGCTCCGCGACGAGTTCCAGCGCGCGCTCGAGTTCGCCGGCGAGGAACGCCGCGCGCGCCTCGCGAACGAGGAGCATGCGACGCAGGAATCGAGGCAGAGGCGCACCCACGGGGTCCGATCGAAAAGGAAGCGGCCTCGACGGAGGCCGGGACGTTCGGCCCGGCCGCCGGGAGGACTCTCACCCGGCGCCGGGCGCACGCGGAGTGCGCAGGCGAAGCAACCGGATTTTCCCGTGCGGGTCGCTCAGCTCGACACGACGACGCCGCCGCCGTCCTGTCGCGCCGCGAAGAAGGCGCGACGGGTCTGCGCGAAGAGGTCCTCGCGCCGCTGGATGTCGGGGTGCGGCATCGTCGCGATGCCGACGGAGATCACGACCGGATCCCCGACGAGGTCGCGGAGCCCGCGCTGCTGCGCGAGGTCGCCGACGCGCCGCGCCATCACGCGCGCTCCGTCGGGGCCGGTGTTCGGGAGGAAGAAGAGGAACGAGCTCTCGTCGAAACGACCGAGCACGTCCGTGTCGCGCGACGTCTCGAGGAAGATGCTCGCGAACTCGCGGAGAACTTCCTCGCCGACCTGCCCTTCGAAGCCGAGCATGACGCACGAGAGCGGCTGGCCGAAGCGGCGCGCGCGCTTGAACTCCTCGTCGAGCTTGTAGCTGAGGAAGCCGTAGCTGAAGAGCCCGGTCTCCGGGTCGGTGAGCGCGGCGACGAGCGACTCGTCCGTCTTGCCGTTCAAGTCGACGAGCAGCTTGTCGGGGAACGCCGGCGCGCTGGTCTCCCCCCGCGCCTCCTTCGGAAGCGGCGCTCGCTTGCCGCCCGCGCTCGACAACGCCTCGCGCATGCGGCTCGGCACGAGCGGGCGATGGAGCACGCCGGTCGCGCCGCAGAAGCGCGCGATCGGCTCCGCGAGCCGGTTCGTCGCGTCGACGACGACGAACGTCCGACAGCGAGTGTTGCCCGTCAGCCGACGGCAGGCCTCGTAGACGTTCGTGTTGCGCAGCCAGCTGTCGACGAGGATCACGTCGCCGAGCATCGGCGGCGACTGGAGCAGCTCGTCGACGTTCGCGACGCCCGCGACCTCCCAGCCCTCGAGCGCCGCGACGCAGGCGCGGGCCGAGGCCATCAGAGATTCGTCCGTGGTCACGACGCGGATCGTGCGCAATCCGTCACCCATGGTGGTTTCCTGCGGGTCGGGGGGTCGGGGGGTGGGCAAGAGAGCTTCGCACGGCGACGGGGGCCGCATCAACGGGCTCTTCAGCCCGAGAGTTCGGCGATCCAGGCGTCGGGCATCTCGAAGTTCGCGTAGACGTTCTGGACGTCGTCGTGGTCCTCGAGGTCCTCGATCAGGCGGAGGACCTTCTTCGCGTTGTCCTTGTCCTGCACCGGGCTCGTCGTCTGCGGGACGTAGCCGATCTCGGCGGAGACGAGCTTGACGTGGCGCGCTTCGAGCGCCTTCTTCAGCGCGAGGAACTCCGTCGGCGCGCCGAGGATCGTCGCGAAGTCGCCCTCGCTCTTCACGTCGTCCGCGCCCGCTTCGAGGCCGAGTTCGAGGAGTTGGTCCTCCGTCCGGCCCTCGCGCTCGATCACGAGGATGGAGCGGAACGAGAAGAGGAACGCGACGGACCCCGGCGAGCCGAGGTTGCCCCCGTGCTTGTCGAAGATGTGCTTCACGTCGGGCGCGGTGCGCGCGCGGTTCTCGGTCAGGCACGCGACGATGAGCGCGACGCCGCCCGGCGCGTAGCCTTCGTACGTCAGCTCCTCGGTCTCTCCGCTCTGCTCGCCGAGAGCGCGCTTCACGACGCGCTCGATGTTGTCCTTCGGCATGTTCGCCGCGCGAGCCTTCTCGACGGCGTACTTGAGCTTCAGGTTCGAGTCGAGGTCCGCGCCGCCTTGACGGACGGCGGACATGATCGCGCGCGAGAGCTTCGTGAACGCCTTCGCGCGCTTCTTGTCGACCGCGCCCTTGCGGGCGGCGATGTTCGCGGAGTGGGAATGGCCGGCCATGAGCGTGGTGGGAACGAAGGGAGCCCCCGAGAACCCGTGTGGATCCGAAGGGGCTCCGAAACGAAGCGCGTCGAGATCAGCGCTTGGAGAACTGGAAGCCGCGACGGGCGCCGCGACGGCCGTACTTCTTGCGCTCCTTCATGCGGCTGTCGCGCGTGAGGAGGCCGTTGGCCCGGAGCACGTCGTCGTGGCCGGGGTTGATCTTCTTGAGCGCGCGGGCGATGCCGAGCACGATCGCGTCGGACTGGCCGGTCGGGCCGCCGCCGTCGACGGTGCAGAACACGTCGTAGGCGCCCTCGGTTCCGGTCGCCTTGAGCGGTGCGAGCAGGCGCATCTGCGTCTGCACCGTGCGGAAGAACTCCTTGGCGTCGCGGCCGTTCACCACGAAGCCGCCGGCGCCCGGCGTGAGACGAACACGGGCCACCGCCGACTTGCGGCGACCGAGGCCCCAGGTCAACTGAGCAGTGGTCATGAGCGGATCTTCTGGACTTGGACGGGTTGCTGAGCGGTGTGCGGATGAGCCGGGCCGGCGTAGATCTTCAGGCGCCGACGCATGTCGCGGCCGAGGGTCGACTTCGGCAGCATGCGCTTGACCGCGAGACGGAGCGCATCGCCCGGACGGCGGCGCTTGAGGTCCTCGAAGCCGACGGTCTTCAGACCGCCCGGGTAGCCCGAGAAGAAGTCGTAGCTCTTCTGCTCGCTCTTGCGGCCGGTCGTCTTCACCTGGTCGGCGTTGACGACGATGACGAACGCGCCGTTGAGCTCGCTCGCCGTGTAGGTGGGCTGATCCTTGCCCATCAGGTTCATCGCGATCTGGGCCGCGAGCTGCCCCAGCGTGAATTGCGAGGCGTCGTAGAGCAGCCAGCGCTCTTTCAGGGTCGCGGAACGGACGTGGGTCGTGGACATGGTCTCGAGGAAAAGGAGAGAAGTGTGGAGTCGGGACGGGCGTTCGCGGCGCACGCGAGCATCTCGTCGTGTCCCGGGCTGGCCACGCGGGCCCGGTACCGGAAGACGCGGCCGGGGCGAGACGCGCTCGCACGACCGAAGCCTCCGGGCGGATTCCGGGCGGAGCAAGGTATCGGCCCCTCCCCCGCGCAGCAACGATTTTCTTGCCGCCGCGCTCAACGGGTGATCCGAAGCCAGACCTCGCCTTCGGCGTCGGCCCCGCGTGCTACGAAGACGTCGGCGCCCTGCGGGAGCCCGCCGAGGAGCCACCCCTCCCCGGGTTCACCCGGCGCGCCGGCCGGACGCGGCGCGCCGATGGGCCAGGCTCCGAGCGCGGACCACGCCCCCTCCACCCGCATCCACGCCTGGAAGATCGGGAGGGCGTCGTTGCGCTCGAGCTCGAGCGGCGACGACCGCGCCGGGACCGCGCGCAGCCAGAGGAGGGTGGCGCCGCGCGAGCGCAGACGTGCGGGGCCCGTCGCGAAGTCGGCGAGCTCGACCTCGATGGGCGCGTCCGCGGGCTCCGTCGCGAGCCGCCCACCGCCCTCGACGAGCTCTCGGGAGAGCGCGAGCTCGTCCGCTCCCGCGCGCGTCTCGAGCCAGCGGTCGACGCCCTCCGCGCCGTCGACGACCCGCTCGGCCCGGGCGTCCTGCGGCGGCGGCCGGACGGCCCACGCGGCGAGCCCCGCGCCCGGCGCGGCGACGCAGAGCGCGAGCAGCGGTCGACGGCGCGCCGCGACGACGACGGCAGCGAGCGCGAAGAGCGCGGCGAGCCCCGCGAGGCCGACCTCGGCCGGTTCCGCGCGCACGCGCGGTCGCGCGCGGGCCGCGAGCCCCGGAGAGAGCGCGGCGAGCGCGTCCGCGCCGGGATCCTCGACCCATCGTACGAAGCGCGCTCGACCGCGCGGCCCCTCGACGGCTCCGACTTCGAACGTCGTGCGCGGCTCGGGCCGCGCGACGAGCTCCTGCTCCGCGAGGGGCAGCGGGAGCACGACGTTCAGGACCTCCCCCGGAGCGAGCGCGCGCTCGACGCGCACGTGTCCGCCGCGCCCGGCGTGGACGGTGAAGCCGGCGAGCGGTCCCTCGAGTTCGAACTCCGCGCGCGCGAGCCGGCCGCCCGCGAGCGCCGGCGCGGCGGCGGCCGCGAACGCGGCGAAGGCGCACGCCGCGAAGCGAGAATTCCCGAGCGAAACGCGCCTCACGCGACCTCCTCCGTCGTGGAGCGCGCGGCGACGAGCAACGCGACGACGATGCCGAGCGGCGCGACGACGGCTCCCATCGCGACACCGCGCTCGAGATCGCGCACGGCCAGCCAGGTCCAGCCGAGCGGGCTCCAACCGGGCCGTAGGAGCTCCGCGTCGGTCGGAGACGCGAACAGTGCCGCGACGCCGCCCGCGAGCGCGGGCGCGAGCACGAGCAGCGCCCAGAGGACGGCGTGCAGGCGCGCGCCGCGGGCCGTGTGCGCCGCGTAGGCGAGCGAGAACGTGGCGACGAGTCCGACCCCGAACGCGCGCGCGAGGTCGAGCGCCGCCCGGCCCTGTTCCGCGTCGAGGCGCGCGGCGACCGCGAACGGGCCGAGCGCGGCCGCGCACCAGAGCGCCGCCGCGCCGAACGAAGCGCCGCCCCGCGGCGCACCGTCGCCGGGTTCCGCCGCGACGCGCGCGCGCGGGAGCGGGAGCCCCGCGAGCGCCACGAAGGGCAGCATCGCGAGCGCGAGGCGCGAGAGCGACCGCGCGTCGCCCGCGAGCGGGGCCGCGACGACGAGCACGGACGCGCACCACGCGCACGCGAGCACGCCCCAACCGGGCGACGGTCCGCGCGAGGGAGGACCGCCCGCGCTCATCTAGCCGCCCTCGGGCTCGCGCCACTGGATCTGCGGCACGTCCCAGCGCGCGTCGAGCACGCTCCAATCGCGCGCGCCCTGCGACTCACGCAGGACGCGCAGGCCCTGGTGGATCGCGGCCCACTTCGAACTCGCGGGCAGTTCGCCGGGCTCGCCGCAGTCCGGCGCGCGGCCGAACCAGACGACGCGGCGGTTCGAGAGCCGGAGCTCGATCCCAGGGACCGTCGCCGAGGTCTCTCTCGCGCGCGTCGCGTCGACGAGGGGCGGGCCCATCGTCTCGAACTCGCCGGCATCGAGCTCCGCGCGCATCGCGACCGCCACCGCGAGCGCGTCACGATGGCGCGCCTGTGCGATCCGCTGCCCGGCTTGCGCCGCGTCGAAGCTGCCGTCGTTCGGACCGAGCACCGGCAGATAGCCCTGGCCGATCCACGGCGGCGCGGGCCAGCTCCCGGGCAGGAGCACGCCGTCCGCGCTCACCGCGACGTAGGCGTCGCCGACCCGCACGCAGGCCTCGGGCCGCCGCAGCCGGAGCGGGAGTTCGAGCCCGTCCGGCCACAGCACGCGCGGCTCCCCCACCTCCGCGACGAACGGGAGCGCCGCGACGCGGGAGCGGAGCACGCCTGCACTCTCGAGATCGGTCGCCTGGAACGCCGGGACGCTCGCGAGCGTCTCTCGGAGCTGGTTCTCCCACCGCTGGTCGACGAAGCCGCCGCCGCCCTCGACCTCGGTGGGATCCCCGAGGCGCGCGCGCCGCGGATCGATCGTCGCGTAGCCCGTCGCGAAGACGTCGCTCGCGAGCGTCTCGCAGACCCACACGCCGAGGAAGAAGACGACCAGGAAGGGCACCCAAACGCGCACCCGGCCCCGGCGCGAACGCTCGGGTGCGCATGCGCGCTCGGCGCAGAGCCCCACCCCTCTGGTGCTCATGCCGGAACGTGTCCGTGGCTCAGTTGCGCGACGTGACCATCTGCGGCTCGGCGGGCGCCGGAGCCGACTCGCCGCGCGTCTGGACGCGGCGCGTGATCTCCTCGATGAAGAGGTCGACCGTGGTCTGGAGTTCGACGACCTCATCGCGCGAGAGCGTGATCGTCTTCGACGCGCCCTGGGCGTGCAGCTCATGCCCGAGCAGGCGCGAGAGCACCTTGAGGCTCGCGAGCTGGCGCACGATCGGGTTCTGGGCCTTCACACTCGATTGGAGTTCCATGACGATGCTCTTCCTGCCTGTCGCTCGGCGCGCTGTCCTTTGGGTCGGCGAGGTGCTTACATACCGGAGTCGACGGAGCGCCTCAAGCACGCCGTGACGATCTCGCGCGAGTCGCCTCTCGCCCCGCCCCACCTCGAATGAACCCCGCCGACGAGCGCGTATCGAGCGACGACGACGAACCGCGCCCGGCGCGCGCTCCGCGCCGGGCGGACCGCCGCCGCGCGCGCGGCTCCGACCGCGAGTCGAAGTCGCCGCGCCCGCCCTCGCGCGCGCCGCGCGCGGACGGAGCACCGCCGCCCGCTTCGCCGACGCCGCGGACGTCGCCCCCGCGGGCTCCGGCTCCCTCGGCCGGCGCACGCGAGCACCTGCCCGAGGACCGGACGCGCGACGGCGTCCTGACGCACTGGAAGGGCAAGACGCTGAACCCGTTCCAGATCGAGGCGGTCCAGGCGGTCCGCGCCGGCCACGACGTGCTCGTCAGCGCGCCGACGGGCGCGGGCAAGACGCTCGTCGCCGAGTACGCGATCGAGGACGCGGTCGCGCGCGGCAAGCGCTGCATCTACACGTCGCCGATCAAAGCGCTCTCGAACCAGAAGTACCGCGACTTCCGCGACGATCCGGCGATCGACGTCGGGTTGATGACGGGCGACGTGACGATCCACCCGACCGCGCAGGTCCTGATCATGACGACGGAGATCCTGCGCAACGCGATCTTCGAGAACCCCGAGCACCTCGCCGAGGTCGAGTACGTCGTGTTCGACGAAGTCCACTACATGGACGACCACGAGCGCGGCTCGGTGTGGGAGGAGAGCCTGATCTTCGCGCCGCCGTCGATGCGCTTCATCTGCCTCTCGGCGACGATCCCGAACGTGCGGCAGCTCGGCGAGTGGCTGACCGAGATCCGCGGGCGCGAGACCGTCGTCATCGCGTCGACGCGGCGCCCCGTGCCGCTCTCGCACCATTTCTACACGCAGCGTTCGGGCGTGTTCGAGCTCGAGCTCGTCCCGCGCATCCAGCGCCGCGAGCTCACGGGCGGCGGACGCGACGACCGCGGCGGCGGGCGGCGGCGCGGGAACGGGCGCGACCGCTCGCGCCGCGGCCGCATCGACCAGGACGCGCCGGACCTCGGCCCCTTGCTCGACGAGCTCCAGTCGCGCGCGCTGCTCCCCGCGCTCGTGTTCGCGTTCAGCCGCAAGGACTGCGAACGGCTCGCGCTGCAACACGCCGGACGCGAGCTGCTCGATCCGCTCGAACGCGAGCGCATGCACGTGCTGCTCGACGACCTCGTCGAGCTGTTCCAGCTGCAGGAGCACGAGCTCCCCTCCGATCTGTTCGGGATGGCGCGGCGCGGCATCGCGTACCACCACGCGGGCATGCTCCCGATGCACAAGGAGCTCGTCGAGCGCCTGTTCACGTCGGGGCTCTTGAAGCTGCTCTTCACGACGGAGACGTTCGCGCTCGGGATCAACATGCCCGCGCGCACGGTCGTCTTCCATTCGCTGCGCAAGTTCGACGGGACGAGCTTCGACTACATGCCGACGCGCGACTACCTGCAGATGGCGGGGCGCGCGGGACGCCAAGGCATCGACCACGAAGGGCTCGTGATCTCGCTGCTCTCGGTGCGCGATCTCACCGAGGCGCCGCTGAAGCGCATCGTGCTCGGCCGCTCCGAGCCGGTCGAGAGCCGCTTCCGCCTCTCGTTCAGCTCGATGCTGCATCTCGTCGAGCGCCTCGGCCGCGAGCGCGTGCCCGAGGCGTGGGAGAAGTCGTTCAGCCAGTTCCAGCACCGCGCGGACTCGCCGAAGCAGCAGGACAAGATCCGCCGGGAGCAACGGCGGCTCGTCGAAGCGCACTTCGCGTTCCTCGACGAGCTCGGCTACCTCGACGGCCCCGAGCTCTCGCCGCGCGGGAAGATCGCGAAGTTGATCAACGGGCACGAGATCGAGCTCACGCACCTCCTTTTCTGCGGCGTGCTCGAGAACCTGTCGGTGGAAGCGCTCGGCGTCGCGATCGTCGGCCTCGTGTTCGAGGAGCGGCGGCGCGGCGAACAGACGTTCGTGCCCGCGAAGGCGCACGGGAACGTGCGCAAGTCGATCGAGAAGGAGCTCGTGTCGCTGCGCTTCCGCGCGGCGAACCACGGGCTCGCCGACAAGATGAAGCTCCCCGAGTGGGGCCTGACGCAGGCGACGATGGCCTGGATCGACGGGGCGCGGTTCGAGGAGCTCGAGGAGCTCTGCGAAGCGACGCCCGGCGACGTCGTGCGCCACTTCCGTATGGCGGTGCAGCTGATGCGGCAGGCGCGGCGCGCGATCGATCCGTCGTGGGACCTGTCGGAGAAGCTGCGCGAGGTGATGGACGCGATGAACCGCGACGTGGTCGACGCGCGGCGGCAGCTCGAGCTCGGGTGAGGGGGCGCAATCTCGATGCCGAACTCGCCCGCGCGAACGCAGCGCACACTCCGTGCTGTCTTTCCCCGGCTTACTTGGGTGACAAGTGCGGCCGCACTTCGGTAACAGCGCCGCCTACCACGGTCGCGGTCACTTTGGCACTGAGTCCTTCGCGCCTCGCGTGCACGAGGAACGAACGCGCTCCACCCGGGAGGAAGGGCACGATGTATGGGGGCCCCAAGTACTCGACGAGCCGGAAGGGAGTCCCACGCGGAGTCCGTTCCTCGAGGACCTGTACTTGGAGCTGACCTGTGAACGCACAACCCTCACCTGCCTCCGGGACGAGAAGGACGCAGCCCGTCGCGGAGGCGTCCAATTCCAGCGTCGTCACCTCTCCATCACGAAGGTCGATCGAACGACTAGGGGTGATCTTCAAGTTGCGGAGCAGGTCTCGCCCCCGCACTTGATACCGCCCTGGCGGGAGTTGCGGGAACTCACGGTCCCCGGCTTGGACGCCAGAGAGATTGAGCTCGAAGGGAGCCACCTCGGGATCGTCCTGTAGTGACAGGCGGAGACGGAAAACGGGCACGATTGTGCTCATCGTCGGTGTGCAGGGCGGGGCGTTGATGATCCGCACTCGAAGCAGCGCCTCACCCGCCTGGCGTTCCAGCGTAATTGTTCGAGCGGACTTCATCTCGTCCACAGGCGTCAGACCGACCTGCATTCGCACGCGGCGATAACCGGCGGAGCTAGCTTCGAGTTGTATCGCGAAACCCGCGGCATCCGAGGCATCGCCGACGAACAGATGCAGGAATGCGCCGGTGGCGGTTCCCGACAGAGCGGGGTTCATCCCGGCAAAGACCGCGAGTGGGCGCAGGTCGTGAGCCTCATGCCAGCCGAGTCGAACGAGTTCGGGAGGAAGTTGAACCTCGGACCAGGTGCTCAGACTCCAGGCCAGTTCAGAGAGTCGCGGGGGCCCTCCGTCTGGATCGAGGAGTTGAAGTGCCAGCCCAGCCGCAGGTTGGAGGCGAAGGACCACGGAACGCTGCTCGCCAACCTCAATCGAGGCCGTCGCAGCCCCGATCCAATTCTGGTTCGCGCAAAGACAAACCCACTCGCCCGGGGCCAAGTCGCATGCCGAGAAGCGACCGTCGGCATGTACATCAATCGAATAGGCCTGCGGCGAGCGCAGGACCTCATTGGGCTCGGTCGCGAGCCGTTGTGCGAGTGACGCAGGTAGGCAGAGCAGCCTGCATCCTCCGTTTCGAACGACATCTGCCGGTGCGACGACCTCGCCGATCAGGGATGGACGTTTGACGAACACCCGAGCGGTCCCGTCGAACTTCGCGGGATTGGAGGCGACGTACGAGGCGGCCCCGGAACTTTCGAGCACGATCAGCGAATTCACGTCGCTTGCGGGCTGGTCCTCGGGTAGTGGGAACCGGCCGCTCGTATCCTCGTGAATCTCCCACCGCGATTCATTGATCGACGCAATAATCGTCGCCACGCGCCGCCGATTCCCGGTGCAGTCTACGAGCACGATGCCTCGTGAAACCGCGGTCTCTCGCGCGAGCCCAGGAGCGATTGGCTGGTCTGAGACGCCCGGTTCCGCACCAAGACCGACGAGATCCCGAGCCGACTCCGTTCCAACGATGAGAGCAGATCGGGGGCGAGAAGCTACGATCCAGACCAGAATGAGGATCGCTACAAATCCCAGGCTCACGGCGACAGCGAGCCGTCGAGGCCGTCCGAGTTTGGTTAGATTCACTTTGGTGCCCCTACCGCCTAGAAGCACCAACCTTCCCACAGCGATCCGTCCTCGTAGACATCGACGAGCGTGCAGTCGTCGCCAGGATCACACTCACCACCGACTGGATCACAGTTGCCCACGGCCACCGGGAAGGGCTCCTCTCCGGGCAGAATCACCAAGACGATCGTACAGCAAGGTGTCGGACTCCAAGCATCCGGGCACTTGCAGAAGATCGAGTATCCACCGCCGCTGATAGCCCTAGCCTTCTTGTCGCAGTCCTGAGCGCAGTTCTCAGGGGAACAGACAAGCCACGTGTCTAGCGGGCTGACAACCACACTTCCGATGCAATTCAGGTCACCCGGGGGATCCTGGATGTTGACGAGCGGAAGGACACCGACAGCGAGAGTTGAGAGAAGGAGACCGAACAGGGAGTTCATCGGAGGTTCCTTATGGAAGTAAGATCGAGCTGGGCGGTGGTATCGTTAGGGCCGCGATTCGTTGCGAGCGATCGACGGTTCCCGAACAAAAGAGGCTCCAGATCTCAAGTGACCCGAGCTTCACCCCCTTTTGATGGTACGGCGCGCCACGTCCACGTCTGCGTCCGCTTCCGTCTTCTTTCGCAGATGTTCAAAGTCGGGAAGAACACGCGATTTCGGGCCGCCAAACGTTGCAGCGCGGCGGAAGCAAACGGCGCTGGCTCGCCCCGACCCCGCACGGAGGGCCGCAAACCATGTCAGCGGGTTCGACTGCCGCCTCCGGAGGCGCCTGGCGGAAGGGCTGTCCGAGATGATGGACGCGATGAACCGCGACGTCGTCGACGCGCGGCGGCAGCTCGAGCTCGGGTGACGCGCGGCGCGCGCGCCAGGCCGCGCCTCACTTCACGACGAGCAACTCGAGCCAATCCGCGCGATCGCCGCGGAACGACTCCGGCCCTTGATCGACCTCGAGGACGAGCTCGCTCGCGCCCGTGAGCTCGATCCCCGGCAGATCGATCGGCGGATCCCCGCCGCGCACGACCGGGCTCTCCCACGCCTTCTTCCCGTCGACGAGCACGCGGAACTGCACCGCGCCGCGCGCGGCGAGCGCCTCCGTCTCGTCGTCGATCGCGACGCGGCCGCGCAGCGTCTTCCAACCCGGCTCGACCTTCCAAGCGAGCGTGCTCGGCGCGTGCACGCCGAGTCCGTGCGCGTACGCGCGGCCGCCCGCGCGCAGCGTCTTGCCCGTTACGCTGCGATCGACGCGGTGCCGCCACGTCATCCCGAGGTCGTCGCCGAACGGTCGGCTCGCCTCCGCGCGCGTCGGCGCGGCGTCGGAGAGCCACTGCGCGCGCCCGTCGTCGACGAAGAGCTCGCGCAGCGCGCCGAGCGGGAGCTCGATCACCTGCTCGCGCCGCGCGGTGAGCGCGAGCTTCCCGTCTGCGATCGACTTCAGGCCGCCCTTCACGCGACTTCCCTGCACGAGCTCGACGCGCACGGGCGCGCCGGCCGCGGGCTTCTCTTCATTGGCGTGCGCGCCGAGGCCCTCGACGAAGAGCGCGGCGACCTCGCCCCATGTGAAAAGCCGACTGTCGACGCGCGTGCCGTGGAAACGCACTCCCTGCGGCGTGAACTCCTCGATCGCGCCGTCGAGCACGTCGAGCGCGTTGCCTTTCACTCGATAAAGCCGATCGCCTTCCTTCGCGGGCCCGAGCGTTCCGGTCCATTCGGCGGGGATGCGCTTCCTGAAGACGAGCGTCGCGAGCTCGTCGATCGACGCGACGAGCACGACGCTCGGGAGCAGCGTGACCGCGAGCTCCTCGCCGCCGCGCGCGGTCAGCTTGCCGATCCAAACCTCGCCGCCCGCGAGCGCGAGCTCGCACGTGTCGTTCGTCGGCTCGATCGGCGCGGAGACCGCGTCGAAGTGGACGACGTGCGCGCCGAGGAGACGAGGGTCGTTCGTCTCGAACCCCGCCGCGGGACGGCTCGTCCGCGTGCCGTCGAGCGCCACGAGCTCGTAGGTGTCGTACGTTGCGGCTGCGGGGCGGAGCGTCGTCAGCGCGAGGAGGAGGGCGGTCGAGAGCGCGAGAGGCATGGGGCCAGGATGCCCGCCGCGCCCCGCCTGGTGAAGCGCGACCGGCCCGGCACGACTCGGAAGGAAGTTCTGCCACGTTGACAGCGGCTGTCGCGAGCGCCCCCATCGTCTGCCCAATCGGCAGCCCAGAGCCGCGGAAGGAACCCGTTCGAAGTTCTTGTAGCTACAGGGCTTGAGCTCGTCCGCACCCTCGGCACCCTTCTTGCCAACGCGCGCCGTCGTTTCCGACCCCGAGGCACGCCGCGCGCGCTCCCCACCGCATCGAACCCCGCGGGAGCCCGGCGCCTTCAGTCCCCCTGCATCCAGAAGAACCCCATGGCCAAGCAAATGGTCTTCGAGTCCGACGCCCGCGAAGCGATCCGCCGCGGCGTCGAGAAGCTCGCCAAAGCCGTCGTCACCACCCTCGGTCCCCGCGGTCGCAACGCGATCCTCGACAAGGGCTGGGGCGCGCCCACGATCACGAAGGACGGCGTCACCGTCGCCGAGGAGATCCACCTCCAGGATCCCTACGAGCACATGGGCGCGCAGCTCGTGAAGGAAGTCGCGAGCAAGACCTCGGACGTCGCCGGCGACGGCACGACGACCGCGACGCTGCTGACGGACGCGATCTTCGCGCAGGGCCTGCGCGCGGTCACCGCCGGCGCGGCCCCCGCACGCCTGACGAAGGCGATGCGTGAGGGAGCTGCCGCCGTGACGACCGAGCTCGACCGCATGGCGCGCAAGGTCAACAAGAACGACGAGATCCGCCAGGTCGCGACGGTCTCCGCGAACAACGACGCGAAGGTCGGCCAGCTCATCGCCGACGCGATGGAGAAGGTCGGACGCGACGGCGTGATCACGGTCGAGGACGGCAAGACGCTGACGACCGAAGTGACGGTGGTCGAAGGCATGCAGTTCGACCGCGGCTTCCTCTCGCCGCACTTCGTCAACAACGCGCAGACGATGGAAGCGAGCTTCGAGAAGCCCTTGATCCTCGTCTACGAGGACAAGATCAGCTCGGTCAACAAGCTCCTCCCCCTGCTCGAGAAGGTGAAGCAGGCGAACAAGGCGCTGATCATCATCGCCGAGGACGTCGAGAGCGAAGCGCTCGCGACGCTCGTCGTGAACAAGCTGCGCGGCATCCTCCAGGTGTGCGCCGTCAAGGCGCCGGGCTACGGCGACCGCCGCAAGGCGATGCTCGAAGACGTCGCCGCGCTCACCGGAGCGCGCGCGGTCATGAAGGACCTCGGCGTCCAGCTCGACCAGCTGACGCTGCGCGACCTCGGCACCGCCCGCAAGGTCGTGATCGACAACGACAACACGACGATCGTCGACGGCGCCGGCAAGAAGGAAGCGGTCCAGGCTCGCGTCGACGGCATCCGCCGCGAGATCGAGTCGACGACGTCCGACTACGACAAGGAGAAGCTCCAGGAGCGCCTCGCGAAGCTGACGGGCGGCATCGCCCAGATCAACGTCGGCGGCGCGACGGACACGGAAGTGAAGGAGCGCAAGGCCCTGATCGAGGACGCGCTCCACGCGACGCGCGCCGCGATCGAAGGCGGCATCCTCCCCGGCGGCGGCGTGGCGCTGCTGCGCGCGCGCGCGAAGCTCCTCACCATGAAGCAGGCGGACGACGCCGACTACAACATGGGGCTCGAGCTCCTGCACGAAGCGCTCGCGCGCCCCGTGCAGCAGATCGCGACGAACGCCGGCTTCGACGGCACCGTCGTCGCGCACAAGATCCTGCGCGAGAAGAAGGAGTCGTTCGGCTTCGACGCGCACAAGGGCGTGTACGGCGACATGCTCCAATTCGGCATCGTCGACCCGGCGAAGGTCACGAAGGCCGCGCTCTCGAACGCGGTCAGCGTCGCGACGCTGCTCCTGACGACGGACGCGCTGATCGCGACCAAGCCCGAGCCCAAGAAGGCGAAGCCGGGCGGCCCCGGCGGCGGCATGGGCGAAGACGACATGGGCGGCATGGGAGGCATGGACTTCTGATCCCGCGCGCGGACCTCACACCCACGAACAAACGAAAGAGAACCCCACCATGGCCAAGCAGATCCTGTTCGACGAAAACGCCCGCCACAAGATGCGCGCGGGCATCGAGAAGCTCGCGCGCACCGTGCGCGTGACGCTCGGCCCCGCGGGCCGCAACGTGATCCTCCAGAAGTCGTTCGGCGCTCCGTCCGTCACCAAGGACGGCGTTTCGGTCGCGAAGGAGATCGAGCTCGAGGACCCGTTCGAGAACATGGGCGCGAAGCTCGTGCTCGAGGTCGCGAACAAGACGAACGACGTCGCCGGCGACGGCACGACGACGGCGACCGTCCTCGCGTCCGCGATCTTCAACGAGGGCCTCAAGTACGTCGCCACCGGCGTCAACACGATCGCGCTGCGCAGCGGCATCGACCAAGCGGTCGCCGCCGCCGTCGCTTCGATCCAGGAGCAGTCGCGCAAGATCAAGACGCGCGACGAGAAGGCGAACGTCGCCGCGATCTCCGCGAACAACGACCCCGAGATCGGCAAGATGCTCGCGGACGCGTTCGAGAAGGTCGGCGACGAGGGCGTGATCACGATCGAGGAGAACACAGGCCTCGACACGCAGGTCGAAGTCGTCGAGGGGATGGAGTTCGACAAGGGCTACCTGTCCCCGTACTTCGCGACCGACCTCACGAAGCTCACCTGCACCTTCGACGACCCGTACATCTTCATCTTCGACAAGAAGATCTCGAACGTGCGCGAGTTCGTCCCCGTGCTCGAAGCCGCGGCGCGCGTCGGCAAGCCGCTGCTCATCATCGCGGAGGACATCGAAGGCGAAGCGCTCGCGACGCTCGTCATCAACCGCCTCAAGGGCGTGCTGAACGTCTGCGCCGTCAAGGCGCCGGGCTTCGGCGACCGCCGCAAGGCGTACCTCGGCGACATCGCGGCCCTCACGGGCGGCACGGCGATCACCGAGGAACTCGGCCTCCCGCTCGACAAGGTCACGGCGGAGCACTTCGGTCAAGCGAAGCGCGTCCACGTCACCAAGGACGACACCGTCGTCATCGGCGGCAAGGGCAACAAGAAGGAGATCGAGGAGCGCATCGCGCAGATCCGCGTCCAGATCTCCAACACGAAGTCGGACTACGACAAGGAGAAGCTCGAGGAGCGCCTCGCGAAGCTCCAGGGCGGCGTCGGCGTCATCAAGGTCGGCGGCAAGACCGAGGCCGAGATGAAGGCGAAGAAGGACCTGATGGAGGACGCGCTCAACGCGACGCGCGCCGCCATCCAGGAAGGCATCGTCCCCGGCGGCGGCGTCGCGCTGCTCCGGGCGAGCGAAGCGGTGAAGAAGCTCTCGCTGTCCGGCGACGAGCGCTTCGGCGCGCTGATCATCGAGAAGGCGCTCGAGGCTCCGCTGCGTCAGATCGCCGAGAACGCCGGCGAAGACGGCGCGGTGGTCGTCGAGACCGTCCGTGAGAAGGGCAAGAGCAACGGCTTCAACGCGCTCACCGGCGAGTACGTCGACATGTTCAAGGCCGGCGTGATCGACCCCGCGAAGGTCGTTCGCTCCGCGCTCCAGAACTCGGCCTCGATCGCCGGCCTGCTCCTGACCACGGACACGATGGTCACCGAGCTCAAGGACGAGAAGCCCAAGGTCGAGGGCAGCCTCTCCTGAGCTCCTCGCGCGCCGCCACTCGCGCGGCGCGCACGAACGACACGGAGCGGCGCGGCGCCCGAGCGTCGCGCCGCTCCCGATTCGCTCCGGCCCGCGCGGAACGCGCCGGCCTCCGCCCCCACGATCGTCCGCAGCACGACCCCACGGCGAACGCGCGACGCGCGCTCCCGCGACGGCCCGAAGCCCCCACATGGCCGACAAGCGCGACTACTACGAAATCCTCGGCGTCCAACGCGGCGCGAGCGAGGACGAGATCAAGAAGGCCTACCGCAAGGCCGCGATGCAGTTCCATCCCGACCGCAACCCGGGGGACAAGGAAGCGGAGGCGAAGTTCAAGGAAGCCGCCGAGGCCTACGGCGTGCTCTCCGATGCGCAGAAGCGCGCGCAGTACGACCAGTTCGGGCACCAGGCCTTCGGCGCCGGCGGCGGCTTCGAGGGCCAGCGCTACACGAACATGGAGGACATCTTCTCCGCGTTCGGCGACGTCTTCGGCTTCGGCGAGATGTTCGGCGGCCGGCGTCGCTCCGGTCCGCGCGCGGGCAACGACCTCAAGATCCAGCTCGACCTGACGCTCGAGGAGATCGACTCGGGCGTCGAGCGCACCGTCGTCCTCAAGCGTCACGAGAGCTGCAAGACGTGCAAAGGCTCCGGCGCGAAGGCCGGCACCGGTCCGACGCCGTGCGGCACGTGCGGAGGACGCGGGCAGATCCACCGCAACCAAGGCTTCTTCACGGTCGCGACCGCGTGTCCGCGCTGCCACGGCGCCGGGCAGATCATCGAATCGCCGTGCGCGAGCTGTCGCGGCGCGGGCAAGCTGCAGGAGAAGGCCGAGATCCAGATCCAGATCCCCGCCGGCATCCAGGAGGGCGTGCGACTGCGCGTCACCGGGGAAGGCGACGCGGGCGATCCGGGCGCGCCGCGCGGCGACCTCTACTGCATCGTCCGCGAGGTCGAGCACCGCGTGTTCCAACGCGAGGGCGCGGACCTCCTGTGCGAGGTGCCGTTCTCGTTCACGCAGCTCGCGCTCGGGGACAAGGTCGAGATCCCGACCCTGCGCGGCAAAGCCGAGATGACGATCCCCGCCGGCACGCCGAGCGGCAAGATCTTCCGCCTGCGCGGCCAGGGTCTGCCGCGCCTCGATGGCGGCGGACGCGGCGATCAGCACGTCCGCGTGTTCATCGAGGTGCCGACGAAGCTCAACGACCGCCAGAAGCAGCTCCTGCGCGAGTTCGCGGAGCTCGAGGCGAAGAACTCCGGGCACAAGTCCTTCTTCGAAAAGATCACGAGCTACTTCAGCTGACGAACGCCATGGGAACCGAGCCGAAGAGCGAAACGAGGAACGAATCCGCGGACGACGTCGAGTGCGGCGCGGGAGCGAGCGACACGCGCTTCGCGGAGCTCGAGCGCGCGCGCGACGAAGCGCTCGCCGCGCAGCAACGCGCGACCGCGGACTACCAGAACCTGCGGCGCCGCATGCAGAGCGACATCGACTCCGCCGTCGCGCGCGCGAAGAAGCCGCTGCACCAGGACCTCCTGCTCGTCCTCGACTACCTCGACATGGCGCTCGCGACGCCCTGCACGACCCCCGAGGGGAAGACGCTGCTCGCGGGAGTGCAGATGACGCGCGCTCAGCTCTCGACGCTGCTCGAGCGCGAGGGCATCCAGCCCGTGCCCGAACGAGGGCAGTTCGACGCCGCGCTCCACCAAGCCGTCGAGCGCGTCGAGACGACGGACGCGACGCCCGGGACGATCCTCGGCACGCTGCGGCGCGGCTACACCGCCGGCGGGCAGATCCTGCGGCCGGCGCAAGTGCGCGTCGCGGCCGAACCCGCGCCGAAGCCGGAAGGAACGTGAGCCGCCGTGCCGACCTACGACTACCACTGCACGGCGTGTGACACGGACCACGAGATCTTCCACGGGATGAGCGAGCCCGCGAAGAAGAAGTGCCCGCGCTGCGGCAAGAACAAGCTCGAACGCCGCATCGGCGCGGGTGCGGGCTTCCTCTTCAAGGGCAGCGGCTTCTACCTGACCGACTACCGCTCGGAGTCGTACAAGGAAGGCGCGAAGAAGGACGACGCGGGCGCGAGTTCCCCGAGCTCGGCGAGTCCATCGAACGCCGCGAGCCCCCCCTCCTCGACGTCCTCCGCGAGCGACGCGCCGAAGGCGGACTCGAAGGCGAGCGCGCCTTCGAAGCCCGTGAAGAAGTCCGGCGGCAAGTCGAAGCGCTGACGGTCCGCGACCGAGCAACGCGCTCGTGACGGCGCGCGGCGGCCCCCACGCCCCATCCACGTCGCCCCGTCCCGACGGCCGTCACCCGGCGACGGTGGAGCGCGTCGGCGCGAGGAAGAGCTCCTCGACGAGTTCCGCGATCGAGTCCTCTTCGTTGCTGCCGATCACGCGCCGCGCGGCGCGGCGCGCTTCCTCCATCCCGTTCCGCATGCAGACGGAGAGACCGGCCGCTTCGAACATCGGCACGTCGTTCGTCGCATCCCCCACCGCGACGACGCGCTCGGGTCGGACGCCGTGCTCCTCGAAGAGGAAGCGCAGTGCCTCGCCTTTTCCCAGGCACGGCGGGTGGAGGTCGATCACGTCCATGCGGCTCGCCCGATGGTGCGGTAGGACGTTGAGCGGGAAGTCGGTGATGTAGCACGGGGCGCCGACGGCGGCCTCGACCTCGCGCGCGAAGCGCGCCGAGTCCGCGTGATCGCGCGAGAAGAGGGAGACGCGGATCACGTACTCGACTCCGTCCAGCGCGTCGCGCTCGACGTGCTTCAACCCGCTCATCCACTCGAGCGCGAGGCGCTCCTCCTCGTCGTGCGGCGGCGTCGAGAGCTTGTCCTCGCTGCGCATGACGACCGTGAGGAGGTCGCGCTCGCGCGCGTACGCGAGCACGCGCGCGACGCTGCGGTTCGACAGGATCCGTTCCTCGAGGAGCCGCTTGCGCCGCGAACAGTAGAGCCCGGCGCCGTTGAACACGATCGCGGGCAGATCGAGTTCGAGGTCGACGAGGATCTCGTGCGCGGAGAGGCTCGAACGCCCCGTCGCGACGAGCACGCGCACGCCGGCCGCCTGGGCGGCGCGGAGCGCTTCCTTGCTCCGCGGGCGCACGCGCCCCGAGTCGTCGAGGAGCGTCCCGTCGAGGTCGAACACGATCGCGTCGTAGGCGCGGGAGGACATCCGCGCAGTGTATGCGGCGCCTGCGGCACGGTGAACGCCCGAGCCGAAGACGGAAGGCACGAAGCCCGGCAGAGCCGCTGGGAAGCGGGAGGACTCCGCCCGCGCTCCGCGCGGGGACCCGCGGCCGGTGGGAGCCGTTCAGTACGCCTCGAAGCTCGTGCGCGCCGTCTCCTGCGCGCGGACCTCGACCTCGATCGCCGGCGCCTCGACACCGGCCGGGAGTTCGCGGCCCGGTTGGAGCAGTTGGAGCTTGTAGCGCCCGGGCGCGAGCCCGCGCAGCGTGGCCGATCGGTTCCAGACGCCGATCCACGTGCTCGAGCGGAACTCCTCCTGTCCATCGTGCAGCAGGAACGCGCGCACCTCGTACCACGCGTCCTGCCGCGCCCCGCCGCCGGAGAGCGCGACCTCGATCGCCCCCGCGCGACGCAGGTGGAAGTCGACGCCCGTCTTCACCTCGTCGGGCGAGAGCGTGATCTCGGGCGAGCTCCCGCCCTCGACGAGCTCGCTCTGCACGGAGACGACGAGCGGGTGCCCCGTCGCGAGCCCGCGCAGCGTGTAGCGGCCGCGCGAGTCCGTGCGCTCGGAAGGCCGCGTCGCCTGTCGGTAGTCCATCTGCGTGTTGCCGCGGTCGTCCTCGCGCATCACGAGTTGGTACGGCGCTTCGACGTCGCCCTCGCCGTCCGTCGACGACACGACGACCTCGACGCCCGCGATCGGCTGGCCCTCCGTGTCGAGCACGGTCCCCTCGATCGTGGCCACGTCGAGGTCGACGTCGACACGGCGCGGATCGGGGCCGATCGTGACGCGCACGCGCGTCCCCATGCGACGCGAGGAGTGATGCACCGTGAGCCAGTACTCGCCGCAGCGGAACGCCTCGTAGCGGTACTCGCCCTCGTGGTTCGTCTGCGTCAGCGACGGATCCTGCGGACCGCCCCAGGAGTCGACCTCGCCGCCCTCGCCTTCGCGCACGCGCGTCAGGCGCAGCTGCGCGCCCTCGAGCGGGCGCCCGCCTTCACGCACGCGTCCGGAGAGTTCGCCGCGCGGCGCGGCGGTGAACGCGACCTCGAGCGTGGAGCCCTCGAGCACGTTGCGCTCGACCCACTGCGGCGCGTCCGCGCTCGAATCCTCGCGGTTCACCCAGACTTCGCCGAGTTCGTCGTGCAGGCAGAACGCGTGGACGCCGAGCGCGAGGTTCTCGAAGCGCGCGACGCCGGTCGCGTCGGTCTTCGCCTCCGCCGAGAGCGCGGTCCAGCCCTCGTCCTCGTTCGCCTCGCCCGGCCGGCGGTGAGCGATGCCGACGCCCGCGACCGGACGCCCCGAAGAATCCGCGACGCGCACCAGCACCGAACCGCCGTGCGCGAGCGTGAGGTCGAGCTCCGCGTCCGCCCCCTCGGCGAGGAGTTCGGTCTTCGGCGCGCACGGGAGGTAGCCGCGGGCGGACGCCGCGACGCGCACGGACTTCCCCGGTGCGCCCGTCATGCGCGCGATGCCCTGGTCGTCGGTGCGCGCGCTCCACACGCGCGGCTGGCCGCGTACGTCCTTCTCGATCGGCATGCCGAGCCAGCCCGAGAGGTCGTCCTCGAGGTCGAGCGTCGCGACGACGCGCGCGCCCGCGACGGGTTTCGAGGTCGATGCGTCGCGGACGCGCACGGTGAGCGCGCGCTCCGGCTCGAGCTCGATCACTCCGAGGTCGCGGGTCTTGCCCGCTTCGAGCACGATCGACTTGTCCTCGCGCTCCTTGTGCCCGCTCGCGCGCACGCGCAGGAGGAACGCCTTGCCGGCCTGCGGCCGCAGCTCGCCGCAGCGCACGCGGCCCTCGGGGAACGTCTTCTGCGGCTCGCCCTTCTCGTCGCGCACGCTGCGCTCGCGTCCGATGCCGGCCCAGACGTCGAGGTCGGTGAGCGGCTCCTTCGTGCGCGCGTCGACGACCTGGAAGACGACGACGGTCTCGGGCTTCCAGCCGAGCTCGACGCCGCGCTGGCCCGCCTGCGCGACGACGCTGTCGATGCCCGGCGCGCGCTTCCACGTCCCGGGCTCCGCGCCGGGGAGCGACGCGCTGATCCGGTACGACGCGCCGGGCACCAGGCCGCGCAGCACGAACACGCCCTCGTCGCCGCACGTCGCGTGACGCGCGCGTTGGAGGGCGCCGTCGACGCCTTCGTTCTCGTTGTCCGAGTCCGGCTCGCCCTCGCGCGCGGTCCGGCGCGCGCTGATCCGCAGCCCCGCGGGCAGTGCTCCCTCCGCGCGCACACGGCCGTGGATCTCGAGGCCGGGCTCGACGACGATCACGAGCTCGGGGAGCTCCTCACCCGCACGCGTCGTGCGCACGTCCTCCTCGCGCACGAGGAAGCCCTCCGCGTCGACGACGAGCTTCAGCGGCCCGACCGCGACCTCGTCGAGCACGAACGCGCCGCCTTCCCCGCTCGTCGCGAGCGGGATCCCGCGTCCGGGCATCGAGACGTTGCGCCCGGCGGCCGAGGTCTCGAGCGAGGCGAGCAGCGCCGCGCCGACCACGGGCGCTCCGAGTCGATCGCGCACCCGGCCGCGGATCACGGCGCCTGCAGCGAGCACGAGGTCGGGGAGCGCCTGCTCCGGCGCGCCGGTCGCACTCCAATGATCCTCCGCGCGCGGGGCGAAGCCGTGCGCACGCACCGCGACGCGCAACGGACCCTTGTCGAAGCCCTCGAAGCGGTACACGCCCTCCGCATTCGTCTCGGTCTCGCGCAGCTTCGTCGCCCCGCGGCCGCGTGCCTCGGGCTCGATGTCGAGCGGCAGCGGGACCATCCCCTCTCCGCCCGGCAGCGCGAGCACGCGCGCGCCGGCGATCGGCGCACCCTTCGCGTCGAGCACGCGCCCCTGGACGCTCGGTGCACGTGGAGCCGCTTCCTCCGTCGGAGACGCCGCAGGGCCCGCGAGCACTTCGGCCGCGGAGCTGCGCGCATCGCGCGCGTCCCCCGCGGCGGGCTCGTTCGCGTCGAGCGTCGAACCGCGTCGCGCGCCGTCCACGAGCGCCTCCTCCGCGCGCGCCGAAGCACGCACGTCCGACGGTTCGCCGTCGAGGAAGAACCACAGCGCGGCCATCAGGCCGGAGAGCACCAATGCGGCGGCGATGAGTTGGAGGACGCGCATGGTCGGTGCGCGCGCTCACGGCCCGGCGACGACGTCGGAGCGCGGCACGGCGAAGGACTCCAGCGAAGCACACCGGCGCCGGCCCCGCAAGTCGCGGAGACCGGCGCCGGCGGCGCTCGGAAAGGAGTTCCTGGTCACGGGACTTCGAAGCGCGCGCGCGCCGTCTCTCCCGCGACGACCTCGATCGTCTGGTCCGGGATCGACGCGCGCTCGTTGCCGCTCGGCAACGTGCCGAACGAGTCGACGTGCACGCGCCAACGGCCGGGCTTGAGACCGCTGAGCTTGACGACCCCCTTCTGACCCGAGAATTCGTGCCGCGGTTCCGGTCCGCCGGTGCCCTCCCAGCTCGCGAGCACCATGCACGAACTCGCGGGCTGGCCGTTCGGACGCACGATCGTCGCTTCGAGCGCGCCGCCGACCTCGAGGCGCAGGTCGACGTGCGACTTCGTCTGGTCCGCGGCGACGCGCACCTTCTCCGACTGCGCGGGCTGCACGTCGGGCGCCTTCGCCTTCACGATCAGGTCCACGTCGGGCATGACGCCGCGCAGCTTGTAGCGGCCCTCCGCGTCCGTCTGCACGGTCGGACTCGCGGGACCGCCGCCAAAGGACACTTCGGGGCCGTCGCCGTCGTCGGTCGCGAACACCGCCATCACGGTGCGCTGCACGTTGCCTCCGCCGGCAGAGTCGTCGGGCGCGCGCTCGGCCTGGACGCGCACGCCCGCGAGGGGCTTGCCGTCGGGACCGGTGACGACGCCCTCGAGGATCGCGACCGGCAGGTCGACGTCGAAGCGATTCTCGCCGGAGCGCACCTCGTAGTCGGCCGACCACGGCATCGCGCGCGAGGCGTGCGTGATCTCGAGCTTGTACCGGCCGACCTTCACGTCGTTGACCTTGTACTCGCCCTTCGTGTCCGTCTGGTCGTTGGGACCGCCGCCGAAGAGGGCGAGCGCTCCACCGGGGCCGTCGCCCTCGGCCGTGACGAGTTCGACGCGCGCGCCCGCGAGCGGCCGTCCTGCTTCGGTCACGCGCCCGACGACCGTGCTGCGCTCCGGCGCGAGGAGGTTCACGACCGCCGTCTCGTTCTCGACGACCGTCGCCGCGGTCCAACTCGCGTCGCCCTCGTCGCCGGAGACGGCGGTGCCGATGCGGATGTCGCCGTTGGCCGAGAAGAAGGTGCCGCCGCTCGATTCCCCGACGCGGAAGCGGTGCTCACCGGGCATGAGGTGCTCGAACTGGACCAGGCCCTGCGCGTCGGTCCGCTCCTCGCCCGCGCCCGAGAGCATCAGGAACCCGACGCCGGTGCCGGGACCGCGGTGCTCGATCGCGAGCCCGGGGACCGGCTCGCCGCGCGAGTTCGTCACGCGGACGGTGACGTCCCCGCCGGGGCCGAGCTTCACGTGCACTTCGTGATCGCCGTCCGAGGGCAGCGCGATCGGCTCGGAGAGCCACGGCGCATGCCCCTTGTGACCGACGCGCACGCGCACCGTCTCACCGGGACGACTCGTCAGGCTCGCGAGGCCCTTCTCGTTCGTGCGCGCGGTGCCGCCGCCGGGAGTCGAATCGCCGACGTCCTCCGTCGGGCCGCCGATCGAGATGCCGACGCGCCGCTCGATCCGCACGCCGCCGTGCTCGGGCTGGACCTCCTCGAGCGCCACCTGCGCTCCGGCGACGGGCGCGTTCGTGTGCGCGTCGACGACGTCGACCCGGACGAGCGGCGCGCGCTCGAGGCGCAGCACGCCGAGTTCGGTGTCCTGGCCTTCGACGAGAGCGATGTCCGAGCGAGTGAGAGTGCGATACCCGGTCGCTTCGACCGTGAGTTCGAGCTTCTCGCCGGCACCCGGCCGCCCGGCGAAGTTCGCGAACCGAACGCGGCCGCCCGGATAGCGATGGATCGGCTGACCGCGCTCGTCCATCGCGGGGATCTGGAAACCCGCACCGGCGGAGACGGAGAGCTGCTCGACCGGCTTCCCGTCGACGGCGTCGACCACCTGGAAGACGAGCGCGGCCTCCGCTCGGTACGGGAGCACGACGTTGGCGTCGCCCGCGTTGGCGTTCACGGGCGTCGTGCGCGACTGCCCGAGGAAGTCGGACTCGGAGTCGCGCGCCGCGAGGCGGTAGAGCTGGCCGGACTTGAGCCCGCGGACCCGGAACGTCCCGTCGGCGGCGACGGGCGACTTCCGCGAGGCGCCGAAGAGGTCGGCGCCGTCGAGCATCTCGCCGAGTCCGCCGTTGCCGCTCGGGCGCGGCGACGCGCGCACGAAGAGCTTCGGGAGCAGCTCCGCCGGCGCGCCGGTGACGCGTCCTGCGATCTCGAGGCCGTCCTCGAGGACGAACTCGAGGCGCGCGACGACCTGGCCGGGGTGTTCCGTCGTGCCGCTCTCCTGCTTGTCGGGGTGATCGTCGGACGCGATGCGCAGCTTCCACGGCCCCGCGGGGAGCTGGTCGACGCGGAACCGACCCTGATCGTCGGCGGTCGCGACGAGGACGCCGCTCTGCCCGCCGATCGAGAAGAGCGCGCCCGACGGTTCGCGGAGCCGGTACAGCTTCGCCCCCGCCACGCCGCGATGCGCGGAGTCGACGACGCGGCCCTCGAGGATCGCGCTGTCCTCCATCACCACGTCTCCGAGGTCCTTCGCGACCCCCGCGAGCGCGAGCGTCTGGTCGAAGGGCGAGAAGCCCCCGGCGCGCGCCGCGAGGCGCACCTGCGCGCGCGACGGAGGTTGGATCGCGAAGCGTCCGTCGGCCCCGGAGCGCGCTTCGACGCGCTGGAGGAAATCGGGCGCTTCCGCGCCCTCGAAGTCGATCGGGAAGTCCTCGCCGCCCGGCACCGCGTACAGCGTCGCGTTCGCGATCGCGCGTCCGCGCGCGTCGACGAGGCGTCCCGTGAGCTCGAACCGCGCGCGCGGCGCGTCGGGGTTGTCGACGGTCGATCGGACCGAGCCTCCGGAGCCCGGGCCGTCGCTCGGGGTCGCGTCCTCGGGCGCGGTGAGGTTCGCGGCGCCGTGCGCGCTCGCGGCGTTCGCGGGGTCGGTCCGCGTGGGACCAGCGATGTGGCCGCCGGGGTCGTCGCTCGCGAGGAAGAAGGCGAGACCGCCGACGAGAGCGGCGAGCACCGCCACCAAGATCAGAGCGTGGATCGGACGCATGAGGGGAGGACTCCGAGACTCGTGGAGTCTTCGGTCGCGGCCGAGGCTGCGCTAGAGCGCGCGCAGCTACGCCGCGGGGACGCGTGGTGTTGGAGGGGAGCAGCGCGGACCCGGCGAAACCGATGCGCGAACTCCGCCGATGCGCGACGCGCGAGCTCGGCGAGCTCCGCGCGTGCACGGGACATCGAACCGAAAGTCACCCGCCCTTTACAAGGAGGCACCGTGACTTGCGTCGTTGGATGCGAGCATGCTCTCATGCGCCGGTCGGGGGCGAATTCCGCGCTCTTCCGGCACCCGCATCGAAGGGAGTTTCCGATGGCTCGTTGGCCGCGCTTCTGGATCGCCACCGTCGTCTTCTGCCTGCTCACGACGCTCGCCGCGGCGCAGGCGCCGAAGGTGGGCAAGTTCTACGAGAACCAAAGCCTCGCCTTCAAAGTGAAGGTGCCGCTCGACTGGGAACAGGTCCCGCCCGAACCCAACGAGAAGAACCTGATCGTCAAGTACGACCCCGAGGGCCTGAAGTACATCCCGATGGGCAGGGCGGGCAACCTCTGGCTCCACTGCTGGCTCGTCAAGTTCGACCGCCGGAAGAAGCCCGAGTCGGACGACAAGACGACGAAGATCGACTTCGGCGCCGGCGAGAAGGACCTCGCCGCGTGGATCAAGGCGGGCAACGCGGGCCCCGGCTTCACGCTCGACGGCAAGGCGCGCGACTTCGACGTGCACAAGGTCCCCGCGACCGAGGCGGTCTACAAGAGCGCGAAGGTGAGCGAGGAAGAGGTCAAGCTCTACACCTGCGTCTACCACCTCGAGGCCGACCTCGACGTCGCGATCGTCTTCAACGGCCCCGCCGAGCCGAAGAAGTGGACCAAGTGGGAGAACACGTTCGAGGAGATGGCGAAGTCGTTCGCGCGGATCGAGGTCAAGGAGGCTGGTGGGCCCGCCGTCGATCCGTCGAAGATGACGCTGCGCGACAAGAAGCGCGCGGAGCTGCAGGAGAAGCTGCGCGACACGCCGGACTGGAAGCTCTACGAGACGCCGAACTACTTCGTGATCTCGAGCAACCCCGACCAGGCCTTCCTCGACGAGCTCAAGGGCCGCCTCGAGGCGATCCGGCAGAAGTACGAGGAGGACTATCCCTACGAGAAGCTCCAGGAGCTCAAGAAGCTCGCCGCCGACCTGAGGACGAAGGAGCAGACGGGCAAGGACGAGCCGAAGGAGCCCAACGAGGCCGACTTCGCGAAGCTGATCACCGGTGACGCGGATCCGCGCGAGCTTTCACGCTGCTCGGTCGTGCGCGTGTGCAGGGACGCGGAGCAGTACCACAGCTACGGCGGGCCCGGCGGATCGGCCGGCTACTGGGCCTGGGTCCAAGGCGAGCTCGTGCTCTACGACGCGCGCAAGGAAGGCGGGAAGGGCGACACGTGGGCCGTGCTCAACCACGAGGCGTTCCACCAGTTCATCTTCTACTTCTACGGGAACATCTCTCCGCACAGCTGGTACAACGAGGGCACGGGCGACTTCTACTCGGGCTACCAGTACAAGGCGAAGCGCTTCACGCTCGAGAAGTTCCAGTGGCGCGTGAGCACGATCAAGGACGGAATCCAGTCCGGGAACTTCGCGCCGCTCAAGGAGTTCGTCCGCTGGTCGCAGGCCGAGTACTACGGGCAGAACAAGCTCGGCCTCGACGGCGGCCAGAACTACGCGCAGGGTTGGTCCTTCATCTACTTCCTCCGCACCGGCAAGAAGGCCAACGCGAAGGGCTGGAACCCGCGCTGGGACACGATCCTCGAGGACTACCTCAAGGAGCTCGCGATGACGAACAGCATCGACAAGGCCGTCGACAAGGCGTTCGACGGCGTCGATTTCGACGCGCTCGAGAAGGCGTGGATCGAGTACACGAAGTAGGCTCCCGCCCGCCCCGAGAAGGAAGGTCCCCCACGTGCCGCGCTTTCGCTTCGCGCTCTCCGCGTCCCTCGTCCTCGCCCTCCTCGCCGTCCCGTCCGTCGCCGACCGTCTGATCACGAAGGACGGCCGCGTCCTCACGTGCAAGAAGGCGCGCATGGAGGGCACGGGGTACAAGCTCGTCTTCGAGAAGGGCGAGCTCCTCGTCCCCGACAAGACGCAGATCGCGTCCGTCGAGATCGAGGGCGACATGTCCGACTACGTGCCCGCGAACGACGACGAGCGGAAGAAGCTCGCCGACGGCTTCGTGCGCTACCAGGGCAAGTGGCTCTCGAAGGCCGCGTACGAGGCCGAGCTCAAGAAGAGCTTCGAGACGAGCAAGGCCCGCACGGCCGACATCGCGAAGCACTCCGACTTCGCGAACGCCTGGCAGAAGGAGACGCAGCACTTCGTCGTGCGCTCGAACACGTCGCCCGAACTGCTCGACTACTACTGCGAGCTGCTCGAGACGTACTACGCGCTGCAGGACCAGCGCATCGGCATCAGCCCGACGCCGAGCTTCCGCCGCGCGAAGCTCGCGGTGAACGTCTACAAGAGCCACGAGGACTTCCGCAAGCTCGCGCCCTACGGCGGACCGGGCGGCGAGGTGCCCGAGAGTGTGCTCGGCTTCTTCGCGCCGCGCGACCGGCCCGAGGACTGCTCGCTCAACTTCTTCCACAACTACGAGGAGCCCGCGGAGTCGACGTGGGTCGCGCTGCACGAGTGCACGCACCTGCTCACCTTCCTGATCGACCAGCAGTACGACCCGCAGATCTGGGTCAACGAAGGCGTCGCCGACTACTTCGGCTCGTCGAAGGTCGAGCGCGACAGGAAGGGCAAGCTCGTGATCAAGCCGGGCGAGCTGCAGACCGACCGCGTGCTCACCGTGCAGCAAGCGATCGCGGGCGAGGGCAACAAGACCGGCGGCGGTCCGGGCAAGGGCTCGGGCAGCCGCGACAAGAAGCTCGGTCTCGAGGGGCGCCCGTTCACGAAGCTCGAGCAGCTCTTCTTCCTCTCGCGCGACGAGTTCGACGGCTTCCAGTACGCGCATGCGTGGTCGTTCGTGTACTTCCTGAACAACTTCGAGAACGGCAAGTACCAGAAGGCCTTCGACAAGTTCTTCAAGGGCCTCTACACGCTCGAGAAGGGCATCCCGTTCGAGCCCGCGGGCCGCGGGAAGAAGGTCAAGCCCGAGGACATCCGCGCCTACCTCCTGAAGAAGCTCGGCGTGAAGGACACCGAGGACCTCGAGAAGCAGTGGCGCAACTACATCGCCGCGATCGCGATCTCCGGTCCCGAGGCGCGCCTCAAGCGCGGCATCTACCTGATGTACGGCGAGGGCGACTTCGAGAACGCGCTCACGGACCTGAACGCCGCGATCGAGGGCGGCGTCAAGGAAGCGCGCGCGTTCTCCGCGCGCGGACAGTGCCTCGCGTTCACGAACGAACCCGAGAAGGCCATCGAGGACTTCAAGAAGGCCGTGGAGCTCGACCCGCTCAACGGGCGATACCACTACCTGCTCTCGCGCTCGCTGACCGGCGCGCTGACGCTCGGCGGCTTCGCGATCGACATCCAGAAGGCCGCAGGCCAAGCCGCGAGCGACGAAGCGAAGCTGCACGCCGGGCTCGCGAGCGAGCTCGAGCCCGAGAACGACCGCATCCGCGAATGGTACGAACGCATCTCGAAGTGACCCGCTCCCCCATGCGACTCCCGCTCGTCTCGTTCTTCCTCGCCCTCCCGCTCGTCACGAGCTGCGTCGGCACACGCACGATCCAGGAGCCGACGCTCGCGCTGAAGACGAGCGGCGGCCGCGAGCTCGGCGTGTCGACCGACTACGGCATCGTGTTCCTCGGCCGGACCGCGCAGTCGGGGCGCGTCGAGATCGAGAGCCGCTTCGGCGACGGACCGAACCTCGAGCCCGCGGTGATCGAGCCCGTCGGCGCGGGCCTCTACACCGCGGAGACCGAGATCCGCCTGCCGCAGGTGCCCCTCGCGTTCGTCGAGCCGGCCCCGGGTTCGCGCCTGCTCGTCGTCGGGCTCGACGAGCACGGGACGTGGGAGAGTTGGGTGACCGTGCAGTCCGATCCGCGCGTGCTCGGGATCGTGACGTCCATCCCCGCTCAGCTCGCGGGTCGTCCCGATCAGATCGGCGCGGGCGTGTACGTCGTCTCGAGCGACGAAGCCGCCGAGAAACGCCTCGTCGGTCTCGTCGCGGGCGAGGTCGAGCTCTCGACGAAGGACGGCGAACGCCGCTTCCTCGCGATCACGGGCCCGACCGATCTCTGGCGCCTCGTCGCGCACCGCCGCGACCTCCTGCAGAAGAAGCGCTGGGTCTATCGCGAGGACATCCTCTGAGCGTCCGCGGCGCGCGGCGCCTCGCCGGGCGCTCGCGGCGCGCGCATTCACGTCGCGCGTGACGCATCCCGCGGCCCGACCGGCTCGGTCCACACGGGCCACGGCCCGCTCGACGGTCGGCGTTCCTCGCCGTCGCGCGTGCGCAGCAGCTTGCGCGTGACGACGTTGTAGAGCGGCTTCCCCGTCCTGCGCCACACGCGCGCGACGAACGAGCGGCGCAGCCCGACGCCCGCGCCTTGCTGCGGCTCGTGCGCGCCGTCGGGTCCGCGGCCGAAGCGCGTGTAGCGCCGGCGGTGCTTCTCGACGTGCCGCAGGTCCTCGCGCGCGCGGACCTCGAACGCGCGCCCGCGCTCTTCGTGCACGCTCGCGAGCTGGAAGTCGAGCAGCGCGGGACGACCATCGCGCGCGACGAGGACGTTCTGCTCCTTGTGCAGGTCGTTGTGGCACACGCCGCGCGCGTGGAGCGCCTGCACGAGCTCGTCGAGCCGATCGAAGAAGTCGCGCGGGAGGCGCTCCGCCTTCGAGAGCGGCGCGCCCTCGAGCCACGAGCGCACGACGACGTCGCGCGGATCCGGCGCGCCGTGCTCCGCCGATTCGATGCGCGCGAGCTCGGCGGCGTCGAGCGCGCGCGGCGTGCCCTCGAGCCCGCCCGCGCGCGCGAGGTGCTCGAGCGCGCGCCGCTCGCGCCCCGCGCAGAGCCGCGCGACGACGCCGGAGAGTGGGAGCCGCCCGCCGCACGCGACGCGGCGCACGGCGAACGGGACTCGGCGCTCGCGACCGTCCGAACCGACCTCGACCCGGTCGATGCGCTCGACGCGGCCGAGCTGGTCCTCCTTGAGCAGGGCTCCGACTTGGAAGCGCGACATCGACGGGTATTCTCCGCTCCCGCTCCGTCGCGGAGAAGAGCGCCCCGTTGTCCTCCCCCACCTCGTCCCGAAGCCCCGGGCCCGTCGCGAGCGCCGCTCCCGCCGGCGTCGTGCGCGTGCGCGGCCTCACGAAGCGCTTCGGCGCGAAGGTCGCGCTCGAGCCGATCGAGCTCGAGCTCGGGCCCGGCGGCATCGTCGGGCTCCTCGGGCCGAACGGCAGCGGGAAGAGCACGCTCCTGCGCCTCGTCACCGGGCTCGTGCCGCGCGACGCGGGCGAAGCGTGGGTCGACGGCGCCGCGCTCGAAGGCGACGGCGTCGCGATCCGGCGGCGCACGAGCTACGCGCCCGGCGAGCTCGCGCTCTACGGCGAGCTGCGCGCGCGCGACCACCTCGCCTGGTTCCTCCGCGAACGCGACGGCAGTGCGCTGGCGCGCGCGACGGCGATCGCCGAACGGCTCGCGCTGCCGCTCGAGAAGCGCGTGCGCGCGTTCAGCCACGGGATGAAGCGCCAGCTCCTGCTCGCCGCGGCGCTCGCGCCCGACGTGCGCGTCCGCATCCTCGACGAGCCGACCGAAGGCCTCGACCCGACGAAGCGCGGCGAGGTGCTCGCGCTCTTCCAGGAGGACGTCGCCCGCGGCCGCACGATCGTCCTCTCCTCGCACCACCTCGGCGAGGTCGACCGCGCGTGCGAGCACCTCGTGTTCCTCGACCGCGGCGTGAAGATCGCCGACGAGCTCGCGAGCGACGTCCAGGCGCGCGCGCGACGGCTCGTGCGCCTCGCGTTCCCGCCGGGGACGGAGCTCGAACGCCTCGCGCCGCTCGCGCGCGAGCTCGGCGCGGCGAGCGCGCGCGCGGCCGCGCCGAGACTGCTCGTCGAGCTCGCGTCGGACGATCCGCGTCCCTTCCTCGCCGCCGCGCTGGCGCACCCGCGTTTCCCCGCGCCGACGGCGATCGAGTACGGCCAGATGTCGCTCGCCGAGCTCTACCGCGACCTCTACGGCGTGGAGGGCTGCTGATGCTCGCCGAGCTGCGCTCGATCCGGTGGCTCGCGCTCGGCTACTTCGTCGTGCTCGAGGTCCTGCTCGTGCTCGCCGTCCTCTTCTGGCCGGACTTCGAGAAGAACGTCGACGCGCTGCGGGGCATGGCGCCGCTGCAGATGCTGAAGGACCTCGTCGACCGCATCGACGACGAAGGCGTCGTCGCGTACGTGAACGCGCAGCACTTCTTCAAGGGCTGCAACGCGCTCGGCTCCGTCGCGGCCGTGCTCCTCGCGATGGGCGCCGTCGCGGGCGAGGCGCAGCGCGGGACGCTCGAGATCTGGCTCGCCCGCCCGGTGTCGCGGCGGCGGCTCCTCGGCGCGCGCTTCGCGGCCGGCGCGCTCGCCGTCGTCGTGCCCGTCTTCGCGACGACCGCGACGCTGCCGTGGCTGCTCGAGCGCGTGCACGAGGAGCTCGAGATGGGCCCGATGTTCCTCTGCGCCGCGCACCAGTCGCTCTTCCTGCTCGTCGTGTACGCGGCGGTGTTCCTCGCGTCGTGCGTCTCGTCCTCGCCGCTGCGAATCGCGTTCGCGTTCCTCGTGCTCGCGATCTTCGAGTTCGCGATCTACATGGTCGAGCAGGCGACGCACTGGTCCGTCTTCCGCTGGAGCGACGTCGAGGTCTACCAGCGCATCTACGCGAAGCACGCGCTCGACCTCCACCTCGCCCTGCCGCTCGTTGCCCTCGCGCTCGCGCTCTTCGTCGCCGCGCAGATGGCCTTCGCGCGCCGCGTTCCCTGAGCTCAGAAGAACCGCGCGAGGAACGCGCGCCAGGTCCAACCCGCGGCGCCGCGCTTCTGTCGACCGCCCGCGCGGCTCGCGAGACCCGCGACGCTCGCGAGCACCGCGCGCGCTTCGTCGGGACGGCCGAGCCGCTTCAGGAGGATCCCGCGCCGGCACGCGCTCTCCGGGCTCGGGCCGTGGTTCCGCTCGAACCGATCGAGCGCGTCGAGCGCGTCCGATCGGCGCCCCGTGCGCTCGAGCGCGCGCGCGAGCGCGAGTTGCGCTGCGCCGTACGCGTACTCCTCGTCGCGAGCGGAGACGGCGGCGAGCGCGTCCGCGGCCCCGGCGGCGTCGCCCGCCTCGAGGCGCGCGAGCCCGAGGCGGTAGCGCCACTCGATCGAGTCCGGCTCGCCGGCGACGGCGCGCTCGAGCGGCGTCACCGCGGCCTTCGCGCGTCCGCCCGCGAGCAGGAGCGAGCCGAGCTTCCCCTGGTTGTGCGGCGTGTCGACGCGCTCCAGGTCCGCGACCTTGCGCCGCAAGCTCGCGCGGTCGACGCCGACGCTCGCGACGCGGGAGAGGAGGAGCGAGAGCAGGATCGCCGCGCCCCAGAACCCGATCAGCGGGATCTCGAAGATCCGGCCGACGACGGGGACGTGTCGTAGGGCGAGCATCAGCAGGAAGGCGCCGAAGAAGAATGCGACCAGGCGGAGCACGCGCGGAGGATAGCCGCCCGCCGTGCTTCGCGCCTCGGCGATCGAGCGCTAGGCTCTCCGCCCCGTGTCGATCGATGGAGCGAGTCCGGCGGCCGCCGTCGCGCGTCCGCCCGCTTCGAGGGCGGCCCCGCGCGGCCCGTCCGCGAAGTCCGCGGTGCGCCGTGAGTTCGCGCGCGCGCTCGTGCAGGCGGCGTGCGTGCCGTTCCACGCCGCGGGATACCTCGCGACGCGTCGGCGTGCCGAAGCGGAGCTCCTGCGCGACGTCGTCGACGCCCCGGCGACGCGCTTCGACGACGCGCGCGTTCCGGGAGCCTCGCTCGCGCTCGACCGCGCCGCGCCGGTGCGAGCAGAGGACTCCGCTCGCTCGCTTTCGTTCTTCGTCTCGTGCGCCGAGCGCAGCGGCGAGACGCACGCCGTGACGCTCGTGCACGCGCTGCGGGCCGAGGCCGCGGAGCGCGGACTCCCCGCGCCGCGCTTCGTCGGGCTCGGCGGACCGCGGCTCGCCGACGCGGGCGTCGAGTTGCTCGCGCGCCCGGTCGAGCGCGCCGTCATGGGCCTCTCGGGCGTGATGGGGAGCCTCTCGTACTACGTGCGGATGCTCGAGGACTGCGCCGAGCGCTTCCGTGTCGATCCGCCCGACTTGATCGTGCCCGTCGACTCGCCCGCGCTCCACGTGCCGCTCGCGCGCCTCGGTCGGCGCTACGGCATCCGCTCCGTGCACTTCGTCGCGCCGCAGTACTGGGGTTGGGCGCCGTGGCGCACGCCGGGCTACGCCGCGACGTTCGAGCGCGCGCTGACGATCCTCCCGTTCGAACGCGCGTGGTTCGAACGCCACGGCGTGCGCGCGACGCACGTCGGGCATCCGCTGCTCGACCACCTGCGCGACGTGCCCGTGACGCGCCCGAGCGCCGGCGCGCGCGGCATCGCGGTGCTGTGCGGCAGCCGCGCGAGCGTGATCGAGCGCAACCTGCCCTGGATGCTCGCGCGCCTCACCACGGCGTACGACGCGCTCGGCCGCCCGGAGATCGCGCTCCTGCACGACGACGAAGGGCAGCGCGCGCGCCTCGAGCGCCTCGTCGCCGAGCACGGACGCGGCCTCGACGCGCGCGTCGCGATCGGCGGGCTGCACGCGGAGCTCGCGCGCGCCCGCACCGCGTTCACGGTGTCGGGCACCGTGCTGCTCGACGTGCTCCACCACCGGCTGCCGGCGATCGTGCTCTACCGCCTCGGCAGTCGGCGCGAGGAGTGGATCGGCCGCGCGTTCGTCACCGCGCCTTGGTTCTCCGTCACGAACCTCCTCGCGGGCGAGGAGCTCCTCCCCGAGTTCGGCTTCGCCGGGGAGGGCCCCACCCTCGAGGTCGAACGCGCGCTCGTACGCGCCCACCGCGACGAGGCGTGGCGCGCGACCTGCCTCGCGGGGCTCGACCGCGCGGCGGAGCGCCTCGGACCGCCGGGCGCCGCGTCGCGCGCGGCGCGCATCGTCGTCTCGACCGCGCTCTCCGCGGAGGGGCCCGGGTAGATGCGCGAACGGCCTGATTTCCGCGAGGAACCCGTGAAGGAGTCCGACCGCGCGGGGTACGACGCGCCGCCGATGGCGAGCGACGCCACGCAGCTCATGCTCGCCGCGAAGCGCGGCGACCCCGCGGCCTTCGACCGACTCGTCGAAGGGCTGCGCGGCCGGGCTTTCCGCGTGGCCCACTCGCTCGTCGGCAGCCGTGACGACGCCATGGAGCTCAGCCAGGAAGCCTTCCTGAAGGTCTACCGCTCGCGCGATTCGTTCCGCGAGGGCGAGCCCTTCCTGCCCTGGTTCCACCGCATCCTGCGCAACACCTGCTTCTCCTTCCTGCGCTCGAAGGGCCGGCTCACCGCGCGCAGCGTCTCGGACAAGGCGGCGGGCGCGGATCCGGACGACGCCGACTACGAGATCGCCGACGACGAGGCGGGCCCGGGCGAGGCGGTGCTGCAGGACGAACGGCGCGCCGCGTTCCACGCCGCGCTGCTGACGCTCTCGGCGCGCGACCGCGAGATCCTCGCGCTGCGGCACTTCCAGGAGTGCTCGTACAAGGAGATCGCGCGCTCGCTCGACATCCCCGAAGGCACGGTGATGTCGCGGCTCTTCCACGCGCGCCGCCGTCTGCGCGACGCGCTCGGCGCGCGGTTCGCGGAGGACCTGGGCGAGGGCGGCGGAGCCGACGGAGGCGACGAATGAGACCCGCGGAACGCGATCCCACGCCGGACGAACTCCTCGCGATGGCCTACGCCGACGGCGAGCTCGCGCCCGCGGAGCGCGCGGCGTTCGAGGCGCGGCTCGCGCGCGAACCGCGCCTCGCGAAAGAGCTCACCGAGCTGCGCGAGCTCGACCTGCTCGCGCGCCACGCGGCCCCCGCCGAACCGCAGGACCACGAGTGGGCGCGCATCGCACGTTCGCCCATGACGCGCGCGCTGTCACCGCTCGCGTGGACGCTGATCGTGCTCGCGACGCTCGGCCTCGCGGGCTGGATCCTCTGGACGGAGTGCACGTGCGAGCTCGACCTGCTCCCGAAGGTCTGCTTGATCGCGCTCTCGACGGGGCTCCTGCTCCTCCTCGGCCTCACCCTGCGCAACCGCGTGCGCACGCTGCCCTACGACCCGTACACCAAGGTGAAGCGATGATCCTCTGCACGACCGACACCGTCCCCGGCCGCGAGATCCGCGAGGCGCTCGGCCTCGTGCGCGGGAGCACGGTCCGCGGCGGACACGTCGGCGAGGACGTCAACGCGTGGTTCAAGAACCTCGTCGGCGGCGAGATCCACGAGTACACGAAGCTCCTGGCCCAAGCGCGCGAGGAAGCGCTCGACCGCATGCTCGAGGAAGCGCGCATGCGCGGCGCGGACGCGGTCGTCGGTCTCCGCTTCGCCGGCTGCGAGATCGCGACGGGCGCGGCCGAGTTCCTCGCGTACGGGACGGCGGTCAAGCTGCGTTGACGCGCTCGGCCCGCCCGCGCGCGTTCAGGCTTCGTCGTGGCACTGGAGCTCGCGCACCTCGGGGAGGCAGGCGAGCTGGTAGAGCATGTCGCGGCTGAAGCGCCGCGGCATCTCGAAGCGGAAGTTCATCCGCTGCAGACCGTCGGCCTCGCCCTCCTCGTGCTCGGCGTCCTGCGGCACGTGGAAGTCCTCGAGGATCTTCTCGATCCGCACGCGCGCCTTGCCGTGGTCCGGCGCGTACACGAGCTCGATGCGCGCCCGGCGCACCGCGCCGAAGGAGCGCATCTCGATGCCGTGGATGCCCGTCAGCGCGAGCCGCGTGAGCAGGCTGAGCGCGATCCCCGCCGGTGCGTAGCCCGCGCCGACCGTCATGCCCGTCGCGGCCGTCATCCACACCGTCGCGGCGGTCGTCGTCCCGCTGACGCCGCTCGCGCCGTGCAGGATCACGCCCGCGCCGAGGAAGCCGATGCCGGTGACGATCTGCGCCGCGACGCGGCCGGAGTCGCCGGTCGTCGTCGTGAAGACGAACGAGACCATCGTGAAGGTCGCGGAGCCCAAGCAGACGAGCACGAGCGTGCGCAGGCCCGCGGGCTTCTCCTTGCGCTCGCGCTCCGTGCCGACGAGCGCGCCGCACAGCACCGCGACGAGCGCGAGCACGATCGGCGCCGCGGGTTTGCCGAGCAGAGGCCACCAGTCCTGGACGAGGATCTCACGCATGTCGACCTCCACGGCAGAGCCGCTGCGGAGAGGCTCCTTGCGCGGCGGGGCGGAGTCAAGCCGACGACGTTCGCACGCGCCGCGCCCTCCGCCGGCGTGCGAGGGGCGCGCCGCGCGAGGACGCAGGCCCTCAGACCCGCGGCGCCTCGCGCACGCGCACGAGCTCGAGGGGCTTGCGCGCGACGTCGGGCACGACGCAGTCCTCGGCCGGATACCCCACGGGGAGCAGCAGGTACGGCTTCTCGTTCTCGGGCCGCCCCAGGATGCGCGCCAGGAACGCCATCGGGCTCGGCGTGTGCGTGAGCGTCGCGAGTCCCGCGTGGTGCAGCGCGGCGATCAGGAAGCCGCAGGCGATCCCGACGGATTCCTGGACGTAGTAGTTCTGATAGGCGTGCTCGCCGCGCGGGCCCGAGAGGCTCCACGGCCCCGGTTCGGTGCCGTACGCGTGGCGGAAGACGACGACCAAGGCGGGAGCGATCTCGAGGAAGGGCTTCTCCCACGTCGTGCCCAGGGGCTCGAGCGCGGCGAGCCACTCGTCGTTCATGCGCTCCGAGTAGCTCGCGCGTTCTTCCTCCTCCGCGGCCGACCGGATCGCGCGCTTCGTCGCCGGGTCCGTGACGACGACGAACGTCCACGGCTGTCGATTCGCACCCGAAGGGGCGCGGCTCGCGGCGAGGATGCACGCGTCGAGGACGTCGAGCGGGATCGGATCGGGCCGGAACGCGCGCACGCTGCGGCGTTCGGCGAGCTCCGCCGCGAAGGCCGCGGCGCGCGCGCGCATCTCGGGCTCGGTGCGGCGCGTGAACGCGAGAGGGAGGAAGCGCCGCGCGGGAACGTCGTCGGTCATGGGAGGGTCGCACGGTCGAGAGGAAGGGCGGGGCGCCGACAGCCTAGCTGCGCAGGAGCGCAAACGGCCCCCGGGTGCGCGGAAAGAAACCCGGGCATTTCGCGCCGGGAACCGCGCTCCAAACCGCCCTTCCCGCGGCGTGTAGAACGAGCGGTCGGCGTGGATAGAATCCCGGCCATGATCGCCAGAACCGCACGTTCCCTCGTCCTTCCGCTCGTCCTCGCGCTCGCCGTCGGTCGACCGAGCTCCGCGCTCCCGTCGTCCGAGGCGCGCGTCCTCCCCGCGCAGAACGCGGCCGCGGCGCCCGCGAAGGAGGTCGACCTCAAGGGCGAGTTGCGCAAGACCGTCGCGTGGCTGCGCGGCACGCAGGACCTGAAGTCGGGCAGCTACGCCGGCGGCGTCGAAGGCACCGCGTGGGTGCTCGCCGTGCTCGCGGATTCTCCCGACCACTACCGGCGCGCCGACGGTCCGTTCGTCGCGAAGGCGCTCGAGTTCCTCGCGGCGCGCCAGGCCGCGGACGGTTCGATCCACGACGCCGACGCGAAGGGCGCGCAGATCGCGGAGCAGAACGCGCTCGCGGTGATGGCGCTCTCGCGTCACGCGGACGCCGCGAGCAAGGCGCTGCTCGCGAAGGCGCTCGCGTTCGCCGGCCAGTCGGCGGCCGCGCCCGCCGCCACGGGGATCGCGATCCCCGCCGACAAGGACGCGATGAAGAAGCTCGCGAACGAGCTCTGCGCGAAGCGCGGCCCCGACGGCGCATGGGACGGCGCGAAGGGCAAGGTCGTCGAGACCGCGCGTGTCGCGCTCGCGCTCTGCGAGCTCTACGCGAAGACGAGCTCGTCGAGTTCGAGCCCCGCCGCCGCGCCGAAGCCGCTCCCCGGCTTCGAGGACGCGGACAAGGCGAAGGCGCTCGCGGCGCTGCAGCGCGGCGCCCAGTTCCTGCTCTCGAAGGGCAAGAACGGCATCTACGAAGCGCGCCCCGGCGACCCGAGCGCGGGCATCACCGCGATGGCCGTCGGCGCGCTCCAGTGCGTGCCCGAGCCGCGCCCCGCCGAGATCCAGAAGGCGATCGACAACGCCCTGACGTGGCTCGTGTCCTTGCAGCAGCCCGACGGCTCGATCCACAACGAGCAGCTCGCGAACTACACGACCTCCGCGGCGATCATGGCGCTCGCACGCGCGAAGAAGCCCGAGTACGAGCCCGTGATCGCGAAGGCGCGCGCGTGGCTCGTCGCGTTGCAGGCCGACGAGGCCGAAGGCTACTCGCCGGATCATCCCTACTACGGCGGCAACAGCTACGGCGACGAGCAGCGCCCCGACCTCTCGAACGTGCAGTTCGCGCTCGAAGCGCTCGCCGCCTCCGGCCTCGACAAGGGCGACGCCGCGTACAAGCGCGCGCTCGTGTTCCTGCAGCGCTGCCAGAACCGCTCGGAGTCGAACGACATCAAGCTGGTGGACACGGACGGCAAGACGATCGTCAGCGGCGACGACGGCGGCGCGGGCTACGGCCCCGGCACGTCGAAGGCCGGGTTCGTCGAGCTCGCCGACGGCAAGAAGGTGTCGCGCTCCTACGGCTCGATGAGCTACGCGCTGCTCAAGGGCTACATCCTCTGCGGCCTCCCGAAGGACGACCCGCGCATGAAGGCGTGCTGGCAGTGGCTCCAAAAGCACTACACGCTCGACGTGAACCCGGGCTTCGAGAGCTCGAGCGAGCCGAACGCGCCGTACCAGGGGCTCTTCTACTACCTCCACACGATGGCGAAGTCGCTCGCGCTGTACGGCGAGGAGACCGTCGTCGACGCGTCCGGCAAGGCGAACCCGTGGCGCAAGCAGCTCTGCGGCCGCCTGGTCGCGATGCAGAAGAAGGAGGACGGCTCCTGGGTCAACGAGAACGCCGGCCGTTGGTGGGAAGGGAACCCCGTCCTCGCGACGACCTACGCGCTGCTCTCGCTCGACGCGGCGATGCCGAAGTAGGATCCCCGCCCGCGAACGGCCGCACGCCGCCGCGATCGCGCGTCCTCGAGGACGCCCGGCGCGGCGGCGGCGATTTCGCTCCCCCACCGCACCATGAGCGCCGCGAACTCCACCCCGTCCCCGATCCTGCGCGTGTTCCGCCTCGCGTCCGGCACGAACAGCTACGTCGTGCAGTACGGCGAGCACTGGCTCGACCTCTCGCGCTACCTCTCGACGCAGAAGATCCCGCTCGATCTGCTCCACCTCGTCGCGACGGGGTTCTTCGAGCGCGCGGAGTTCGAACGCCGCGTGCGCGAGACGGACTGGCCGAAGGCGCAGCCCGTGTTCGGCGAGTTCGGCCTCGACGTCCCCATTCCGCCGCGCGACGTGCGCAAGATCCTGGCGCTGGGCAAGAACTTCAAGGAACACGCTGCCGAGTTCGGCGAGGCCGTGCCCGAGGAGCCGCTCTTCTTCAACAAGCTGCCGGAGACGCTCGTCCCGCACGGCGCGACCGTGCGCGTCCCGCCGTGGTACACGAAGCGCGTCGACCACGAGGCCGAGCTCGCGGTCGTGATCGGCCGCGAGGGCTCGATGCTCCGCGCGGAGGACGCGTGGAAGCACGTCGCGGGCTACACCGTCGCGAACGACCTCACCGCGCGCACGCTGCAGGGCGAGGACCGCGAGAAGAAGTACCCGTGGTTCCGCGCGAAGAACCTCGACCACTTCTGCCCGCTCGGGCCGTGCTTCGTGCCGCGCGACTTCCTCGACCTCGCGGATCTGCGCGTCACGTGCCGCGTCAACGGCGAGCTCCGTCAGGACGCGACGACGAAGGACTTCGTGGTCGACGTGCCGCACGCGCTCGAGTACCTCTCGCGCCACCTCACGCTGCGCCCCGGCGACGTGATCCTCACCGGCACGCCCGCCGGCGTCGGTCCCTTGAAGGACGGCGACGTCGTCGAATGCGCGGTCGAGGGCATCGGCGCGCTCGTCACGCACCTCGCGCGGCCGACGAGCTGAGGGCCGGACTCACGGGCCCGGCGGACGCTTCGACTCGCGCGCCTCGGACCGAGGCGCGCACGATCGAGCCATTCATGTCGAGACGCCGAGACGCGGCAGGATGACGAGCTGCAGCAGCAAGTATCCGCCGAAGAGCGCGAGGAGGAGCAGGACGTCGTTCATGCGCGGGTTCCGTCGAGGCACGCGAGCGAGGAGAGTACGTCTCCGGCGCGATCTTCGACATCCCGCGGGCGGCGCGAAATCGGCCGCGATGCGTAGCGCGCTCGGAAGGAAGTTCCGGACGGCGGTCCGCGCGGCGCGGAACGGCCGGACGCCGGAAGGCGGCGCAGGCCCCGGCTCCGGCACTCCGCGATGCGCCTCGGCCCGTCGGCACTCCGGCCTGCGGCGCGGGACGACCACGGACGCGCGGACGGGATAGCCTTGCCGGGAGCTCGAGCGGCGACGGCGGAGCTCCATGCCGGCGCGTGCCGGTCCTCCACCGCCGCCCGGCCCCGGCGCGCCCCGGTGCGGGCCCGACCGCGGCCTTCGCGCGCCGCTCCGCCGCAGGGAGCACGTGAGGAGCGCGCGCGGCTCCACCGCGATGCTCGTCCACGCGCTCTTCCAGCTCGCCTCCACGCTCCCGACGACCGAGACCCCGTCCGCCGCGCGAACGCCGGCCGAGACGCTCGCGCCGGCGCCGAACGGCGCGCTCGTGCCCGCGCCGAACGGCGCGATCGTGCTGGAACCGCTCGCGCCTGCGTCTTCCGACGACGAAGCGCGCGTCGAGCTCGTCTGGCTCGACCTCGACGGCGATCAGCGCCTCGATCTCTACGTGCGTGACCCGGCGCGCGAGGACCGCCTGCTCGAGAACCGCGGCGCGGGCCGCTTCGAGGACGTGACCATCGCGCGCGGACTCGCCGGCGCCGCGAACACGCGGGCCGTGCTCGCGGCGGATTTCGACGGCGACGGGCGCGTCGACCTCCTGCGCCTCGTGCGCAACGCGCCGACGCAGCTCCTGCGCAACACGAGCGCGGGCTTCGTCGACGTCGCGGCGGAGCTCGGCGTCGCGCAGCCCTCGGCCGACGCGGCCGCGCGCTGGCTCGACTTCGACGCCGACGGCTGGCTCGACCTCGAGTTCGACGGAGCGCGCGGCAAGCGCGTGCTGCGGAACGTGCGCGGCGAGCGCTTCGAACGCATCGCGCTCGGGCTCGGCACCACGGCCTCCGCGCCGACGCCGCCCCCCGCCGCCGCGAGCGCCGCGCCCCCGACGCCGACGCCGGTCGCCGCGGGAACGGCGCCGAACACGACGACGCCGACCGCCGCGATGCTCCCCGCGCCGCGCTGCGTCGACGGGATCACGGACCAGGCACAGCCGGGCGCGTGTCTGTCCGCGTCGTCCGTGCCGGAGCTCGGGATGCTGATGCCGCTCTCGAACGACTTCTTCGTCGATCCGAGCGGACGCGTCGGCCTCGGGACGATCACTCCGTCGGCGCGGCTCGACGTCGCCGGCGCCGCGCGCGCACAGAGCTTCGCGGGCGACGGCTCCGCACTGACGGGGCTCGACGCCGCGCGCGTCGCGACGGGGACGCTCTCGGACGCGCGGCTCTCGCCGAACGTCGTGCTGACGCTCGGCGCGCAGACGATCTCCGGCCCGAAGACGTTCTCCGGCACGCCGAGCTTCACGAACGCGTCCGCGCCGTTCGCGGTGACGAGCACGTCGCGCGTCGCGAACCTGAACGCGGACCTCCTCGACGGCCTCGACAGCTCGGCGTTCCTGCGCTCGATGCCCGTGCCGCTCGTCCTCGCCGGATCGAGCTCCGTGATCTCGACGCACGCGAACGCGAGCACCGCCGACGGCGCGATCGCCGTGCTCGGCGAGACCACCGCGACGAGCGCGACGCGCAGCTTCGGCGTCGTCGGCCGCACGCACACGCGCGACGGCATCGGCGTGTACGGCGAGGCGCTCGGGACGTCGACGGGGAGCTCCTTCGGCGGCTTCTTCGAGTCCGACGCGCCGAGCGGCTTCGGAGTGTTCGCGCAGGACACGAGCGCGACCGGCGGCTACGGCGGCTGGTTCCAGGTCGCGAGCTCGACCGGCGTCGCGATGGGCAGCTCCGCCGATTCGACGTCGGGCGCGAGCACGAACACGTCGAACGGCCTCTACGTGCGCAACCGTTCGAGCAGCCAGAACGCGTACGCCGCGGTGTTCGACGGCAAGGTGCACGTCAACGGCACGCTGTCGAAGGCGGGCGGCTCGTTCAAGATCGACCATCCGCTCGACCCGGCGAACAAGACGCTCTCGCACTCGTTCGTCGAGAGCCCGGACATGCTGAACGTGTACCAAGGCAACGTCGAGACGGACGCGGGCGGCGCCGCGACGATCGAAATGCCGGCGTGGTTCGAGGCGCTCAACCGGGACTTCCGCTACCAGCTCACCGTGATCGACGCGGACGACTTCGCGCAGGTGCGCGTCGCGCGCGGCGTGCACGAGAACCGCTTCACGATCCGGAGCGACCGCCCGCACGTGCTCGTCTCGTGGCAGGTGACCGGCGTGCGCCAGGACCCGTGGGCCGAGAAGAACCGCATCCCCGTGGAGGAAGAGAAGCAGGGCCCGATGCGCGGGCGCTACTTGAACCCCGAGGCGTACGGTCTCCCGCCCGAGTTCGGCGCGAGCGCGCTCTCCGCGCCGCCCGCGGCGCGTCTCGACGGTCCGACGCCGCGCTGACGCGGCGGATCAGCGTCGACCGAAGCTCGCGTCGCCGTCGAACTCGCGGCGCGGAACGTCGGGGTCGTGCGCGAGGTTCCCCGCGCGGATCTCGGCGCGCGCGAAGCTCTCCGGCCGCACCGGCGCGCCGGCGAGACGGCGCAGGAGCGCGAGTTGGCCGACGTGCGTGAACGCGTCCGCGATCGGGCCCTGGAAGATCTGCGTCGCCGGATGCCCGAGCGGCGCCGCGTCCGCCAGGCGCGCGTCGAGGCGCTCGGCCGCCGCGCGGAAGCGCTGCACGTCGGCGTCCCACGCGCCGAGGCTCGCGGCCTTCCAGGTCCAGCGCCCCTCGCACAGCTCGAACGCCCACTCGAGCACGTCGCCGAGGTGCCCGACGAGTTGGAGCGGCGTGCGCGCGTCGGGTGCGATGCGGAGCTCCGCGAATTCCGCGGGCGGCGCGGCGAGCGTCTTCTCCGCGCGATAGACGAGCGTCGCGAGCGCGTGCCGCAGGAGCGCGCGTTCGCCGTCGGGGACCGGGCCGGCGCCGCGATCCGAGGCGCTCACTTGAGCTTCTCCCAGTACTCCGCCGGCATGTCGTGCGCGATCTTGAGCGCGCCGTTCGCGCCGCCGTACACCGGTTCCTCGACGCGCATCACCTTGCCGCCGCCGAGGTGTTCCTTCATCGCGGCTTCGATCGCGACGTCGAGCCCCTTGATCTGGCTGCCGCCGCCCGCGAGCAGCACGCGGTTCTTGAGCCGCTGTTGGAACTCCGGATCGAACGTCCCGATCAGCTTCGTCAGACCCTCGACGATCGGCGGCACGATCCGCTTGCACGCGGCGCGCATCCCTTCGGTGAGGTCGATCGGCGTCGGCTTGCCCTTCACGGGGAGCTCGACGATCACGGGCTCCATGCGCTCCATCACGGAGCTGTGCTTCTCCTTGATCGCCTTCACCATCTCCTTGGTGAACTGCGCTTCCGGCGCGACCTTCTTGATCTCCTTCGCGAGCTCGTCGTCGACGAAGTCGCCCGCGTAGGTGTTGGTGATCTGGTCCGAGTCCTCGGGCATCGTCCCGTGCATGCGGCACAGGTCCGTCGTGCCCGCGCCGATGTCGATCACGAGCACATCGTCGAGCATGTCCTGCCCGTACGCAACGCTGAACGGCTCCGAGCACAGCATCACGGAGTCGACCGACTTCCTCGCGGCGTCGAGGATCGCCTGCTTGTTCTGGATCGACGCCTGCGCGGGCGCGCCGATCACGGCGTAGACGAGCTCGTCCGAACGCGGCTTCGCGCGGCGGAGGATCTCGGCGATCAGATCCTGCGCGGCTTTGAGCGTCTCGGCGTCCTTGCCGTCGCCCTGGATCACGCCGTGCGCGAGCGGGCGGTAGAGGCGCAGCGCGAGCCGCTTCTCGAGCGCCTCCTCGCCGAAGAGCACGTCCTTCTGCAGGAGCTTCTTCGCGACGACGTCCTTCGGGTAGCCGACGTACGACAGGACGGTCGCGCGGATGCCGTTGCTCGCGGCGACCGAGGTGCGCGAGGTGCCGAGGTCGATGCCGAGGTAGAGGACGCCGTGGTCCTTCTTCGCTTCTGTGTCCGCCATGGGTTGCCGCTCCGAGGCCGGAGGCCTCCGAAGGAAACGGGCTCCATGTTGGCGCCGAGCGCGTTCTTTGTCAGCTCGCCCTCGTGCGGAGCGCGGCGCTCACGCGGGCTTCGGACCGTCGCCGTGGCCGGACAGGCGCTTCTTGAGCTCGAAGTTCGCGTGGAAGATGTCCTTCATCATCTCCCGCTTGCGTTCCTTGTCCTTCGAGTCGTCGGAAAGGCCCTGCACCGTGCGGTAGATCGACGCCTCGCCGAGCTCGACGTTCTTCATCGCGGCGATGCGCTTCAGCTCCTCCTCCGTCACGCCGAGCGCGTGCGAGAGCTTGCCGATGCGCCGCTCGAGCATGTCGATCGTGCGCTTCGCCTCGTCGACCTCGCCGGACTTCGCGCTCGCCTTCGCGTCCGCCATCTTCGAGATCGCGGCGGCGATGACGTCTTTGTCGAGGTCCTCGAAGGAGCTGACGGAGATCCCGAGCGACTTCAGGATCTCGAGCAACGTCTCGCCGAGCTTGTCTCCCGCGACGGGCGCCGCGACGGGTTGCACCGCAGCCCGGGGAATCGCCGCGAGGAGCCCGTCGAAGAGCTCCTTGCGCTCCTTCGCGAGCTCCTCCTGCTTGCGCTTCTTCTCGAAGAGCTGGTAGAGCTCGGTCTCGACGTAGCGATCGCCGCCGCCCTGGTCGGCGACGGAGAGCCCTTCCTCCGCGACGCGCACGAGCGTCTCGAAGCTGATCGCCTTCTCGTGGCGATTGTGCGCGACGCCGATCGACAGCGTCACGCGGAGCTGACGGCCGTCGCGCTCGAAGCGCTGCTTCTTGATCGCGGCGAGGAGCTTCTTCGCGAGGAACGCACCGAGCTCCGGCGCCGTGTGCGGGAAGAGCGCGACGAGGCGGTCGTCCTGGCGCAGGCAGAGGAAGTCCGAGTCGCGCGTCTCGGCGCGCAGCACCGACACGACGGCGCGCAGGACCTCCTCCTTCGATTCGTACCCGTAGAGGTCGGCGAGTTGGACGAGGCGGTCGACGCCGATCGCCATGCAGACGACCGGGTACTTGTGGCGTCCGGCGCGCGCGAATTCGACGCGCATGAGCTCCTCGACCTCGCGCGGGCTGAAGAGCCCTTGGAGGTCGTCGCCGGCGTGCAAGGTGCGGAACTCGGGCATGGGGGTCCTGGGTGCGGCCGTCCGGCGGCGTGAGCCCCCCAGGTTGATCGACCGCGGCGCGAAGTCAACCGCGAGCGGCCGCCCGCGCGGCGCAGGGAGGCGCCGTCGAGCACGACCTGGAAGGCGCTTCCGGGCGGGAACGCGCGTTCGACTCCTCTTCTCGGAGACGAGATTGCGACTTCTTGAGGAATCCCTTGGCCGCGGCGGCGTCCGCGCGTGGTCTCAGAGGAGCCAGCCGCCGGCGACGGCCAGGTCGACGCCCGTGACGTGCGCGGCCGCGGGCGAGGCGAGGAACAGCACGGCCGACGCGACGTCGTCGGGCGTCCCGGGGCGCCCGAGCGGGATGCGGGCGATGCGCTCCGAGTCGAGCGTGTCCTCCGCGGCGTGCGCGTGCGGCACGACGCCGGGCGAGACCAGGTTCACGCGCACCCCGTGGGGCGCTTCCTCGAGCGCCCACGAGCGCGCGAGCACGAAGAGCGCGTTCTTCGCGGCCGTGTAGAGCGCCGTCTCGCGCCGCGCGCGCAGCGTGTCGAGGCCCGCGCACCCGAAGAACACGGCGTCGCCGCGCGCAGTCCGGAGGCGCGGCCGCGCCGCGTCGAACAGATGGAACGCCGTCTCCACGTTGCTCGCGAGCATGCGCCGCAGTTCACTCGCGCGCGCGCCCTCGAGCGGGCCCGAGACGTACTCCCCCACGGCGTGGACGAGGTGGTCGAGTCGTCCGTCGCGCTCGACGACGCGGTCGACGAGCGCGCGCGCGGCCGCCGCGTCCTCGAGGTCCGCGCGGTGCACGCGCGAGCCGAATTCGCGTTCGAGTTCGGGCACGAGCGAGCGGGACGAACGCCACACGACGTGCACGCGGTCTCCGCGCCGGGCGAGCGCGCGCGCGACGGCGAGGCCGAGACCGCGGGCGCTGCCGGTGACGAGCGAGACGGGAGCGGACATGCCGCAGAGGCTAGGGCGCGCGTCGCGCGCGGTCCAATGCGCTCGTCACTCGAGCGCGCCGATGCGCTCGGGCGGCCACACGCGCACCTCGACCTTGCCCCGCAGGTTCTGGCGCGGGACCTGGCCGAATTCGCGCGAATCCGAGCTGTGCGGGCGGTTGTCGCCGAGCACGAAGAAGTGCTCGGGTTCGACCGTGACCGCGAGGCGCGCGCGCGCGTCCTGCTCGGCGACGTACGGTTCCAACACACGCGCTCCGTTCACCCAGACGCCGCCGTCGTGGATCTCGATGCGATCGCCGGGGAGACCGATGACGCGCTTGATGTAGTCGAGGCTCGGGTCGAGCGGGTACTGGAGCACGACGATGTCGCCGCGCTGCACGTCCTCGAAGACGTAGGACAAGTGGTCGACCAGGATGCGATCGCCGTCGTGGATGCCGGGCGCCATCGAGCTCCCGCGGACGACGGAGAAGTTGAACATCATCCCGTACGCGAGGAAGAGCACCGCGCCGATCTTCGCGCTCGTCCAGAGCGAGCGCAGGAGGCGCGGTGAGCGCGCGGCGCGGCGGGGCGACGGCAGACGGCGCACGGGCGCGTCGACGGTCGCCGTGTTCGCCGCGGTCGCGGGCGGAACCCACGTCGAAAGGCCGGGAGCGCGCGCGACGTCGGGCGCGCTCGGGAGCGCAGCGGCGGGAGCGGTCGACTCGAGCGGCGCGTCGGCGGTGCTCGAGGTCGAAGCCGAGGGCGCCGAGTTCGGTCCGAGGGTCGCCGGGGAGGACATGCTGGCGTGACCTATCGGTGCGGCCGGCGGGGCGAGTTGAGGCGCTCCCCGAGCCTTCCCGCGCTCGATCCCGCTGGCTAGGCTCGGGCCCCGCTCGGAGCGCCCGTGCCCGTCCCCTCGATCCCCTCCGCCGCCGAACCGTCCCAGCCGGACCGCCGCGCCCTGCTCGGCGCGGGCTCGGCCCTCCTCCTCGGAGCGTGCGCCGCGGGTGCCCGTGGAGCACCGAGCGCGCGCCCCGAACCGAGTTCGACGCGCGCCGCCGACGCTCGTGCCGCGCTGCACGAACGCTTGGCCGACCTCCGCGCCGACGACGCCGAACCGCGCGCGATCGACGCCGCCGACCGCGCGGCACGGCGCGCGCGCCTGGGGCGCCTGCTCGCCGAACACGGGCTCGACGCGTACGTGTGCGAGCCCGGTCCGACGCTCACCTACCTCGCGAACGTCGCCTGGGGCCGCTCCGAGCGCCTCTTCGCGCTCGTCGTGCTCGCCGACGGCTCGGCGTTCTGGCTCGTGCCCGCGTTCGAGGAAGCGAAGGCGCGCCAGTCGATCGACGGCACGTCCGCCGCGCCCGGCCCGGGCGGCGAGGTCGTCACGTGGCGCGAGGACGAGTACGCGGCGCGTCCGTTGTGCGCGGCGCTGCGCGCGCGCGGTGTGAAACGCCTCGCGGTCGATCCCTCGTTCCGCTTCGGCTTCGTCGAGCGCATCGCGCAAGCCGCGCGCGCGGACGCGGGCTTCGCGGCGCTCGCCGCGCAGGGCGCGATCGTCTCCGGCGCGGACGTGCTCGTGCTCCTGCGCGGCCGCAAGGAGGAGAAGGAGCTCGCGCTCCTCCGCCGCGCGAGCGAGCTCACGAAGCGCGCGCTCGAACGCATCGCGCACGAGCTCCGCCCGGGCCTGCTCGGCGCGGACGTCGGCGCGCTCGTCGCGGTCGCGCACGAGCGCCTCGGGTTCTCCGGCTCGTGGAGCCTGCCGCTCGTCGGCGCCGCGGCGGCGCTCCCGCACGGCGACGCGGGCACGACGGCGCTCGGCGACGGCGAGGTGCTCCTCGTCGACTGCGGCGGGACGCGGCGCGGCTACCAGAGCGACGTCACGCGCACGTGGGTCCCGTTCGGCGCGCCGTCCGCGGACGTCGAGCGCGCGTGGCGCGACGTGCGCGACGCGCAGCGCGCGGCGTTCGACGCGATCCGGCCGGGAGTCCGCTGCCGCGACGTCGACGCCGCGGCACGCGCGCTCGTCGAGGCACGCGGATGGCCCGGCGGCTTCGGCGTGTTCACGCACCGCCTCGGCCACGGCATCGGGCTCGAGGGCCACGAGGACCCGTACTTCGACGGTGCGTCGGAAGTCGCGCTCGAAGCGGGCATGACGCTGACGAACGAGCCCGGGATCTACCTCCCCGGGCGCTTCGGCATCCGCATCGAGGACGAAATCGTCGTCACGCGCGACGGCGCCGAGGTCTTCGGCGCGTGGCAGAGCGGTCCGCGCTCGCCGGCGGGCGCATGAGCGGAGCCGCTCCCGAGCCGCTCACGTCCGGCCGCGCCGCGCTGCTCGTCGCCGCGAAGGAGCTGCGCGCCGCGTTCCGCGACCGGCAGACGACGCTCTACACGATCGTGCTCCCGATCGCGCTCTATCCGTTCCTCTTCTGGTGCCTGATCCAGGCGTCGCTCTTCGTGCAGGGACGGCGCGAACGCACCGAGGTCCACGTCGGCGTCGCGGTCGCCGCGGACGCGCGCGTCCCCGAGGGCCTGCTCGACGCGCTCGCGAACCGGCCGCCCGCGAAGGACGCGGCGGAGCTCGACGACGCGGCCCGCGCGCGCCGCGCCGCGATCGACCGCGTGCGCGTGGGTCCCGTCCGTTCGCCGCTCGACGCAGCCGCGGCGCGCGAGTGGGCGACCGCGCGCGCGCACGCCGCGAACGAAGACGAAGCACGCGAGCTCCCGGACGCCGTCGTGTTCCTGCCGGGCGCGACGCCGGTCGAAGGCGCGACGGAGCCGACGCTGACGATCTTCTACGACAGCACGCAGACCGCCTCCGATCTCGCGCGGCGCAGGATCGAGGCCCGGTTGCCCGCGTTCGTCGAGTCGCTGCGCGACGCGCGCCTGCCGCCGGGCACGCCGAAGGAAGCGCTCGAGCCCTTCCGCGTCGACGTCGCGCGCGACGTCGCGCCGAAGAAGGACCAGGGCGCGTACCTCTTGTCGTTCGTGCTGCCGATGCTGCTCGTCGTGATGTGCGTGCTCGGCGCGTTCTTCCCCGCCGTCGACGTCACCGCCGGGGAGCGCGAGCGCAACACGGCCGAGACGACGCTGCTGCTCCCGATCCCGCGCGCGGCGGTGCACCAGGGCAAGATCCTCGCGGTCTGCACCGGCGCGCTCGTCGCCACGGGGCTCAACCTGTTCGCGCTCGCGCTCTCCGCGGGGCACTTGCTCCAGATGCTCCCGCACGGCGGCGACGTGCAGATCGAGCTCCCGCTCGCCGCGTTCGCCTCGATCGCCCCGCTCGCGCTCCTCTTCGCGTTCTTCGTCAGCGCCGCGCTCGTGGGCATCGCCTCGTTCGCGCGCACGTTCAAGGAAGGCCAGGCGCTCCTCGGCCCCGTCCAGATGGTGTTCATCCTCCCCGCGATGGCCGGCGCGATCCCCGGGCTCGAGCTCACGCCGGGCCTCGCGTGCGTGCCCGTCGTCAACGTCGTCCTCGCGTTCCGCTCGCTCTTGAACGGCGAGTCCCTGCCCCTCGAGTACGCGATCACGGCCGCGTCGCTGTTCGTCAGCGCGCTCGCCGCCGTGTGGGCGTCGGTGCGGCTGCTCTCGCGCGAAAGCCTCTTCGCGCCCGAGCGCGCGCGCGGCCTCGGCGGCCTCCTCGGCGCGCTGCGCGGAGGTCGGCGATGAGCGCGACGACGCACCCGCCGCGCGGCACCGCGGAGCTCGCGATCGAGGCCGTGCGCCTCGAGAAGAGCTTCGTCGATCCGAAGCGCGGCGTCGTGAAGGCCGTGCGCGGCGTCGACCTCGACTGCCGGCGCGGCGAGATCTTCGGACTGCTCGGGCCGAACGGCGCGGGCAAGACGACGACGCTGCGCATGCTCGCGACGATCCTCGCGCCGACCGCGGGCACCGCGCGCATCGACGGCGTCGACGTCGCCGCGGATCCGCTCGAGGCGCGCCGGCGACTCGGGTTCCTGTCCGGTTCGACGGGCCTCTATCCGCGCCTCTCGCCGCGCGAGACGCTCGCCTACTTCGGGAAGCTGCACGGCCTCGACGGCGCGGCGCTCGACGCCCGCGTCGAGGAGCTGATCGACGCCTTTTCGATGCGCGACTACGCGGACGGCCGCTGCGAAGCGCTCTCCACGGGCCAGAAGCAGAAGGTCTCGATCGCGCGCGCGGTGCTGCACGACCCGCCGGTCCTGATCCTCGACGAGCCGACGACGGGCCTCGACATCCTCGCGAGCTCCGCGATGATCGACTTCGTCGAGTCGCGGCGCAGCGCCGGCCGTTGCGTGCTCTTCAGCACGCACGTCCTCTCCGAGGCGGAGCGCCTCTGCGACCGCATCGGCGTGATCTACCACGGCCGGGTCCTCGACGTCGGCACGAAGGACGAGCTGCGCGCGCGCACCGGCAAGCAGTGGCTCGAGGACGTCTTCAAGGAGCTCGTCCGGCGCGCCGGCGAAGCGCCCGTCGACGAGTCGACGCGCGGACGGAGCGCGTGACCCGATGACGGCTGGGAACGAAGCGCGCGGGCAGTTCGCCGCGGTGCTCCGGTGCGAGCTCCTCGGGCTCCTCCGCGACCGCCGCGCGCTCTTCTCGGCGATCGTGCTGCCCGTGCTGCTCTATCCGTTCCTCTTCTTCGGGCAGCGCTGGCTCGAGCGCGTGTCGCGCGAGACGCTCGAGGCGAAGCAAGTGACGCTCGCGCTCGACCTCTCGCGCGCGCCCGCGGAGGCCGCGACGCGCGTGCGCGAGCGCCTCGCGCAGGAGACGCCGGTCGAACTGGTCGACGGCGACGCCGCGGCTCTGCAGGAGCTCGAGCCCGAGCTCGCGAAGGGTTCGACCGAAGCTTGGACGCGCGAGCAGGCGCTCGCGAGCCGCGCCCTCGCGGGCGGAGTCGACGCGCTCGTCGCCGCGATCGCGATCGACGAGCCGCCGGGGCTCGAACTGCGCGCGTACTTCGACAGCACGCGCGACCTCTCGAACGAGGCGCGCCGACGCACGGCGAACGCGCTCGACGACGTCCACGCGGAGTTCGCGCACCTGCGCCTCGTCGCCGTGCTCGGCAGCGATCCGGGCGCGGGACTCGAGCCGAGTCCGGTCGACGTCGCGAGCGCCGAAGACCTCTCCGGCGCCGCGCTCGGACGCCTCCTGCCGCTGATCGCGGTGATCGTCCTCCTGTCGGGCGGAGCGTACGCCGCGCTCTCCGCGTTCGCCGGCGAGCGCGAGGGCGGCACGATCGAGACGCTGCTCGTCCAACCGGTGCGCTCGCACACGATCGTCGCGGCGAAGTTCGTCGCGGTGCTCGGGACGGCGCTCGCGACGCTCCTGTTCAACGCCGGGAGCATCCTGGGGAGCATGGCGCTCGGCCTCGGCGGGCTGCCGGGCCTCGCGTCGGGCTCCGGCGGAGCGATCGCGGTCGGCGCGGGACGTCTCGCGGCGGCGGCGTTCGTGTTCCTCCCCGCCGCGGTGCTCCTGTGCGCGCTCCTGTGCGCGATCTGCGGGCGCGCGCGGACGTTCCGCGAAGGACAGAACCTGCTCCTTCCGTTGATGCTCGTCTCGATCGTGCCCACGCTGCTCGCGACGCAGCAGGACGTGCAGCTCGACCTCCTGCTCGCGGCCGTGCCGCTCGCGGGCCCCGCCCTCTGCGTGCGCGACGCGCTGCGCGGCGAGCTCGCGGTCGGGCTCACCGCGTGGATGTTCGTCGCGAACTCCGCGTGGGCCGCGCTCGCGCTCGCGCGCGTCGGGACCGCGCTCGACGCGGAGCGCGTGCTCGCGAGCGCCGGCGACGAGAACGAGGACGCGCGCCGCGCCGTCCAGTCGCGCACCGCGCTGCGCTGGGGCGTCTTGTGCGTCTTCGCGATCTACCTCGTCGGCGGCTCGCTCCAGGCGTGGAAGCTCGTGCCGGGGCTCGTGCTCACGCTCGCGGTGCTCGTCCCGGCGTTCGCGATCGCCTCGGTGCGCGGCACCGCGCGGCGCGCGAAGGAGACGATCGTCGAGGCGCTCGCCCTGCGCGCGCCGAACGTCGCGCACGTGCTCGGCGCGGTCCTGCTCGCGCCGCTCCTGCGCGAGGTGTCGATGCAGCTCCTCGCGTGGCAGGAGCGTGTGCTCCCGATGCCCGAGCAGAACGGCACCGAGGGTCTCCTGCGCGACCTCGCCGGGCTCTCGCTCGGCCCGCAGGTGCTCCTGCTCGCGATCCTCCCGGCCCTCGGCGAGGAGCTCTTCTTCCGCGGCGCGCTCTTCTCGGGCCTCAAGCGCGATCTGCCCCTCTGGAAGTGCGCGGCGTACGAGTTCGTGCTCTTCGGCGCCGCGCACGCGTCGATCTACCGCTTCCTGCCGACGGGCGTGCTCGGCGCCGTGCTCACGGCGGTCGCCGCGCGGACGAGGAGCTTGTGGCCCTGCATCGCGCTGCACGCGAGCTACAACGCGCTCGTCGCGGTCTCCGCGGAGTGGCCCGTGCTCGCGCGACCCGAGTTCGCGCTCCTGGCGCTCCCGGGCGTCCTCCTGCTCGTCTTCCGCCGCCGCGCCTGACCGCGTTCCAGCGCGACGTCCCGAACTCGCGACACGCGCAAGTCGCTGTCGACGAGCGGTTTCCGCCTCAGGAGGCGCGCCTCGCCGGGTCGCGTGCCCCGTCCCGCGTCCCCGGGCCCGGAGCACGTGGGTACCGCGCGCCCTGCATCACGGCGCGCTCGAGGAGGTTCCGCATGTTCTCCGAAGTGTTCCGACGGACGATCGAGGTGTTGCTCCTGGGCTTGCTGGTCGGCTGCACGGTCTGGCTCTCCGCGCTCGCCGCCTGGTTCGTCCCCTACTGAACCGCGCGCTGCACGAGCCACACGATCCACGCGACGCCCGCGAAGCCGATCCAGCTCCCGATCCACGCGCGCGCACCGTGACGTTCGCCGAAGAGGCGCGTCAACGGCAGCGTGAAGAGCGGCGTGGTCGCGAAGAGGACCATCGCGAGGCCCGCGTCGAGCTCGCGCAGCGCGAGGTGGAAGAGCGGGAGTCCGAGCACGGAGCCGAAGAGCGCCGCGAGCCCGAGCGGCTTCCACAGCGTTCGATCCGTCGCCGGCCGCACGAGGCGCGCCCACTCGCGGCGCGCGCTCCCGCGCGTGATCCACGCTCCGAGCGGCGCGACGAGGAACGCGGCGCCGACGCCGCCGAGCATGCGCACGATCGTCCCGCCGAGCACGCTCGCTCCGTCCATCCCCGTGTGTCCGACGAGCACGCCGAGCGATTGGAAGAGCGCCGCGCCGACCGCGCAGAGGATCCCGGCGCGAGCGACGGTGCGCGACGCGGCCTCTTCCCCGGGCGCCTCGCTGACGACGACCGCGACCCCGACGAGCACGAGCGCCATCGCGGCGAGGAGCCACGGCGCGAAGCGCTCGCCGAGGAACGCGAACGAGAGCAGCGCCGTGAACGGGACGTTGAGCTCGCCGAGCATCGCGCTCTTCTGCACGCCGATGCGCGGCAGCGCCGCGAAGTAGAGCGTGTCGCCGAGCGCGAAGCCGAAGGCGCCGGAGAGGAGCAGGCGCGGCCACGCCTCGAAGGCGGGCAGCGTCTCGCCGAGGACGAGCGCGGCGACGACGAACAGCGCGAGCGCGAGCGTGTTCTTGAAGAGGTTCGCGGCCGCTGGGGCGAGCGCCTCGCGCGCGGCGCTCGGAACGAGCGAGCGGGAGAAAAGCATCGACCCCAGCCCCCACGTGAACGCCGCGCCGAGGGCGGCGAACGAGGCCAGGGTCGTCGAGATCACGGTCGAAGCCGTCCGTGCGCGCAGCTCGAGCCGGCGCGGGAGGGCTGACGGATCAGCTGCGACGCTTCTTGATCAGGGCGCGGTCGCGGCCGGATCCCATCCCCATCTTGCGGGGGAGGTACTTGCCGCGGGTCGGCTTCTTCGAGCGGTAACGGGCGCGTGCCATGGGCTTCTCCTCGGGGTTCGTGCGGCGTGCTGCCGATTGGAAAGCGCAACGTTGTACCGGCGAGGGAGCGATCGCGCAAGCCCCGTCGCCGCCCCGCGCGCGCGCTCGCTACTCTCTCGACCCGTGAACCTGTCCCCCGACGACCTCCTCTCCTGCCTCGGCCGCGGCGAGGGCTCGCGCCTCGAGTTCAAGCGCCGCCTGCCGCGGGAGGAGCGCGCCGCGCGGACCCTGTGCGCCTTCGCGAACACGAGCGGGGGCCTGCTCCTCGTCGGGGTCACGGACGCGGGCCGAGTCCACGGCGTGCACCACCCCGACGAGGTGTGCACGAAGCTGTCGGAGCTCACGCTCGAGTGGCTCCGCCCCGCCCTCCGCGTCCAGCTCCAGGTCGTCGAGGTGAACGGTCCGCGCGTCGTCGCGTGCCGGGTCCCGTTCTCGAAGGAGCGCCCGCACGCGGTGCTCTTCCCCGACGGGACGACCGAGTTCGTCGTGCGCGTCGGCGCGAGCAACCGCGTCGCGGACGGGCCGACGTTGCGCGCGCTCGAGCTCGACAAGCGCTCGCGCAAGGGCGTCACGCCCCTCGAGCAGTCGATCCTCGCGTGGGTGGCGAAGCAGGCCCCCAACGCCGCGCACCCCGCGGGCCGTGCGACGGTTGCACGCTTCGGCCATGCGCACAACGTCGGCGAGGCGCGCGCGCGCCGCGCGTTCGTGCGGCTCGAGTCGCTCGGGCTCCTGATCGGGCACGGCGCGGGGCGCGCGCGGCTCTACTCGGTGCCGTGATGCGTCGCGGCGTGCGCGTGGACTGCGGCGGAGGCGCGAACGCGTGACGAAGCGGCGCATCTTCGTCGGCGACGTGCAGGGCTGCCGCGTCGAGCTGGAGCGGCTGCTCGCGCTCGTGCGCTTCGACCCCGCGGCGGACGAGCTCCATCCGTGCGGCGACTTCGTGAACCGCGGGCCCGACTCCGCGGGCGTGCTGCGTCTCTGTCGCGAGCTCGGCGCGTGCGTCGGCGGCGTGCTCGGCAACCACGACGTGCACACGCTGCGCGTCGCGCGCGGATTGCGCGCCGCGGGGAAGCGCGACACGCTCGACGCGCTCCTCGCCGCGCTCGATCGCGAGGAGCTCCTCGCGTGGCTCGCCGCGCGCCCGTTCGTTCGCGCGTGGGACGACGTGCTGCTCGTGCACGCGGGGCTCGATCCACGCTGGACGGATCCGGTGCGCGCGCTCGCGGGACTCGACCCGCTCGTCGAGAACGACGCGCTCTCGTTCGCGGTCGGCGCGCGCTACTGCACCGCGGACGGCGCGCGCCCGGCGAGCGATTGGCCCGAGCCCGCCGCGCCGTTCCGGCCGTGGTACGAGTTCTGGCCGCGCGCGGGCGAGCGACGCACCGTCGTGTTCGGTCACTGGGCGCGCGCGGGCCTCGTCGTGCGGCCGCAGGTGCGCGGGCTCGACACGGGCTGCGTTTGGGGTGGGAAGCTCACGGCGTGGATCGCGGAGGAGGACCGCCTCGTCCAGGTCGACGCCGAGCGCGCGTGGGCCGACCACGAGTGAGCCGCCGAGGGCGCGAGACGCGCGCTCACCACACGCCGCCGAACACGCGGCGCGCGAGGTCGCTCTCGAGCACTCCGTCCGGGTCGAGCCGGCGTTTCAGCGCGACGAACGCGGCGAGCTTCTCCGCGGGGAATGCGCGGCGCGCGTCCTCGGGACGCAGCACGACGTCCTTCGCGAAGTAGAACCGCCCGCCGCCCGCGAGCACGCGCTCCGTCAGCGCGTGGGCGTGCGCCCAGAGCGCGGACTTCGTCGCCGGCGTCACCTTGAAGTCGAGCGCGAGGCTCCATCCGTCGACGGCGTGCGTCAGCCAGAACGGATCGGGTCGATGGCGCTTGAGCACCGCCAGGTACGGCACGAAGCCCGCGCGCTGGCTCGACGCGAGCACGTCGCGGTAGACCTCGTACGCGGTCTCCTTCGGGACGAACGCCTGATACTGGATGAGCCCGTGCCCCGTGCGGCGCCCGTACGCCCACTTCCAGTTCGGCACGTAGTCGAGCAGGAACGCGAACGCCGCGTGCGACTGGCGGTACCAGCCCTTCGCCTCCTCGAGCTGCCCCATGCGGTACTTCGCGGCGTTCAGCGCGCGCATCCCGGCGTCGTGGTTCAGGAGCCGGAGCGCGCGCCACACCTCCGACTTCGGCACGCCGAGGATGCTCGGCGGGAGCTCTTGGTGCGCGACCGCGAGCGTGCGCTCGGGGTTCGGATCGACGCCGGGCGCGAGGTAGCGCGCTTCGTGGATCAGCCCGCGCCCGAGCCCGGCTCCGCCCGCGAACGCGTCGATCCACGCGACGAGGTAGTCCGCGTCCCGCGTGCGCGCGTCCATCTCCTCCATCGCCTCGGCGAGCCCCGGCACGCTGATGCCGCGCACCTCGAGCTCGCCCGAATGGACGCGCTTCGTCTCGAGCTCGATCCGCGTGAACGAGCCGAGCATGCCGAAGCCGCCGATCGCGGCGTGGAAGACGTCGGCGTTCGTCGCGCGATCGCAGGTGAGGAGCTCGCCCTTCGGCGTGACCAGGTCGAACGAGCGGATCGCGTCGCCGAGCGTGCCGACGGCGTAGTTGTTCTTGCCGTGGATGTTCATCCCCGCGGCGCCGGCGAGCGTCGGGAACATCGTCCCGCTGACGACGCGCGGCCACCAACCGTCGGGGAGGATCGTCTTCCAGAGCTGTTCGAGCGTGACGCCGGGCTCGCACGTCGCGACGCCGGTCGCGCGGTCCCACGCGAGGATGCGGTTCCAACCGCGCACGTCGAGCACGTGGCCGCGCGTGTTCACGGACGCGTCGCCGTAGCTGCAGCCCGTGCCGCGCAGCGCGAGCGGAACGCCGTCGCGGCGCGCGAGCTCGAACGCGGCGCGGAGCTCGTCGACGCTGCGCGGCCGCAGCACCTTCGCGTGCGCGCCGACGGTCATGCCCCAGCCCTCGACGAACTCGTAGCTCGTGCGCACGCCGCGCGGCGCGGCGTCGAAGCGCGAGCTCGAGGCGGTCGTCGGCATGGCGCGGATCAGACGTTGAGCTTCTTGAAGACGAAGCTCGGGATGTTCTTGATCACGGTCGCGACGATCCACCACTGACGCGGGACGAAGCGCTCGTTCGCGCGCGCGCGCGCGGCCTTCAGGATCAACCGCGCCGCCTCGTCGGCGGAGATCAGCCAGAGGAGCTTCCCCATCCCCTTCGTCATGTCCGTGTCGACGAAGCCGGGCTTGATCGTGCAGACGTGGACGCCGCACTCGGAGAGGCGGTTGCGCAGCGCCTCGAGGTACGTGTTCATCGCGGCCTTCGTCGTGCCGTACACGGGGGCGCCCTTGCGGCCGCGCTCGCCCGCGATCGAGCTGATCCCGACGAGCGTGCCGAAGCGCTGCGACTGGAAGAGCCGCGCGGCCGCGTTGCCCCACGCGATGCAGCCGCCGACGTTGACCGCGAGCTGCTCGAGGTCCTTCTCCGTGTCGTACTCGTCCTTCGCGACCTTCGGCATCACCGCGGCCGCGTAGATCACGAGGTCGAGCCCGCCGAGCTCGCGCGCGAGGCGCTCGAACAGCGCCGGGACTTCGTGCGCGCGCGCGACGTCGTGGGGCGCCGTCACGAGGCCGCCGCCGCCCGCGCGCGGGAGCTTCGCGCACTCCGCGGAGAGCGCGTCGAGCAGCTCCGCGCGCCGCGCGACCGCGGCGACCTGCCAGCCTTCGGCGACGAGGCGCTTCACGAGCGCGGCGCCGATGCCGGAGCTCGCTCCGACGACGAGCGCGCGCTTGCCGGGCACGGCGGCGCGCACGAGGGACTCCGTGGGACGTTCGAGGGTGGCGGTGGACATGCGCGGGAGGAGAGTATCGAGCGCGCGTGCGTGTGTCCCGAAGTGCGAGCCGCCGGAGCTTCCTCCAGCCCTCGGCCCGGACGCCCCGCGCCGGTATGCTGCGCGCGCTCGCCGTCTCTCCTCCGCGCGTCCGACGCCCCCACCGCCGTGAAGAACCTTCGCATTCCCGCGTTCCTCGCCCTCGTCCTCGCCGCCGCCTGCTCGAAGGAGGCCGGTCCGGCGCCGGGAGCGGGCTCCGCCGACGACCTGGTCCGCGAGAAGGCCGCGCGCGCGTTCAACCTGCAGCAGCCCGAGTACGGCGCCGCGCGCGAGGCGTTGAAGCCGCTCGTCGAGCGCAAGGACGCCCGGCTCGACGACCTCGTCGGCGCCGCCGCGATCGAGTACGCGGACGGGAAGGTCGACGCGGCGGCGGCGTTCCTCGCGCGCGCGGCGAAGCTCGACGCGAACGCGGCGGGCGTGCGCTACCTCGAAGGCCAGCTCGCGCGCGAGTCGGGCGACTTCCAGGCGGCGCGCGAGCACTTCCGCGCGGCGCTCGCGGCGGCGCCGGACGACGCGCCGACGAAGATCGCGCTCGCGGAGGCGGAGCACGAGTGCGGCGACGCGAAGCGCGCGGAGGAGCTCTACAAAGCGGTCGTCGAACTCGGCATCGAGAACGGCCAGCAGTGGTACGTGACCGCGGTGTTCCGCATGACGCGCCTGCTCGTCGACCAGGACGGGCGCGAGAGCGACCTCGCGAAGTACAACGCGCTCTTCACGCAGCTCACGGCGCGCAAGCTCTCGGCGCCGGACTCGGTGACGCTCGGGCTCGGGAACCTCGCGCGCTTCCGCGCGCCGAAGCCGGTCGGGAACGGCGCGGCGAAGCCCGCGTGCCCGCCCGCGCTCGCCGCGGCGCGCACGGAGCTCCCCGAGTTCGCGAAGACGCCGCACCTCGAGACGCTCGACGTCGACGGCGATCTCGAGCCCGACCTCGTCGCGTGGGGATCGGACGGCGTGCGCGTCGCGCTGCGCCGCGACCGCGCGTGGAAGCTCGTCGCGCTCCCGCCGAGCGTGACGCGCTTCTTCACGGCGTTCGACCTCGACAACGCGGAAGGCGGGCGGAGCTGGCTCACGCTCGTCGTCGAGGACGGCGGCGCGCTCGCGCTCTACCATCCCGATCCCGACGCGGAGGCTTGGACGAAGTGGCCGCTCGCGCTGCCCGCGTTGCCGGAGCTGCCCGCACGAGTCCTCGCGGTCGACGTCGACCACGAAGGCGACATGGACCTCGTGCTCGTCGGGACGTTCGGCGCGCGCTTCTGGCGCAATGACGGCGCGAACGTGCTGCCCGCGGCGGCCAAGGACGGCGCGCCCGCGATGCCCGGCGGCGCGTACGTCGACGCGACGGAGGGCGCGGGGCTCCCGAGCGGCCCGCTCTCGTGGTGCGTTCCCGAGGACTTCGACGACGACCACGACGTCGACCTGCTCTTCGGCGCGCCGGGCCGCGTCGTGCTCGCGGACAGCCTGCGCGCGTGCAAGTTCCAGGACCGCACCGCGGCCGTGTTCGGCGGAGCCGTGCCCGAAGCGCCGGTGCTCGCGGCGGACTTCGACGGCGACGGACGCGTCGACCTCTGGACCCCGAAAGCGCTCTGGCGCCAAGGAAAGGACCGCGTCTTCCGTGCCGAACCGCACGCCTCGGGCGCGCCGTCCGACGTGCGCGCGACGCCGTGCGTCGCCGACCTCGACCTCGACGGCGCGATCGACGTGCTCGAGCCCACGGACGGCGGCGTCGCGCTCGCGCACCTCGCGGTCGGACTCCCCGGCGCGACGACGTGCACGCTCGGCGACTCGAGCGCGCCGCGTCCGCACGGCGCGCCGATCGTCGTCGGCGACTTCGACGGCGACAAGCAGTTGGAGCTCGCCGAGGTCGCGAACGACGGCGTGCGCTTCCTCTCGTTCCCGAACGCCGGCAACCACGGCGTGCGCCTCTCCTATCGCGGGCTGCGCGACAATCGGCGCGCGGTCGGCGCGGTCGTCGAGCTCAAGGCGGGCCCGCTCTACCGCCGCTTCTACTGGCGCGGGAGCCCCGAGCTCGCGGGCGTCGGCAAGCAGGAGAAGGTCGACGTCCTGCGCATCACCTGGCCGAACGGCATCGTGCAGACGGAGCTCGACCTCGACCTGAAACCGAAAGCCGGCGTCGACGACGCGGACACCGCGTTCAGCGGGATGACGCAGCCGAACACGCTCTACGGTTCGTGTCCGTTCCTCTACACGTGGAACGGCTCGAAGTACGTGTTCGTCACCGACGTCCTCGGCATCACGCCGCTCGGCCTGCCGATCGCGCCGGGGATGTTCGTGCCGCCCGACCACGACGAGTACGTCCTCGTGAAGGGCGAGGAGCTCGCGCCGAAGGACGGGACGTACGAGCTGCACTTCACCGAGGAGCTGCGCGAGGTCACCTACCTCGACCACGCGAAGCTGCTCGTCGTCGACCACCCGCGCGAGACGGAGATCTTCCCGAACGAGCGCTTCACGTTCCCGCCGTTCCCCGAGCCGCACGTGCACACCGTCAAGGACGCGCTCGCGCCGGCGAAGGCGACCGGGAGCGACGGGAAGGACTGGACGAAGGAGCTCGCCGCGATCGACGACCTCTACGCCGTTCCGTTCACGCGCGAAGCGCCGCAGTTCGTCGGGCTCGCGAAGCCGTGGTTCGTCGAGCTCGCGTTCGATCCCAAGCGCGTCGCGGACGCGAAGAAACTGCGCCTCGTGCTGACGGGCTGGTTCTTCTGGAGCGACGCGAGCGCCAACATGGCGAGCGCGGGCACGCCCGACGTGCGCTTCGTTCCGCCGCTCTTCCAAGTCCCCGACGGCAAGGGCGGCTGGCGCGACGCGGGCCCGCCGGTCGGCTTCCCCGCGGGCAAGACGAAGACGATGGTGCTCGACGTGGGCTCGATCCTCGCGAAGGACGACCCGCGCATCCGCGTCTTCTGCACGCTGCAGCTCTTCTGGGACTCGATCCGGCTCGCGACGGACGGCGACGACGCGCCGACGGACGTGCAGGAGCTCGAGGTCGCGAGCGCGAAGCTCTGGATGCGCGGCTTCAGCGCGCCGCTCGAGCGCCGCGGACCGCAGGAGTTCACCGCGACGCCCGAGCGCTTCGACTGGCACCACCTCGCGCAGTTCCCGCGCTGGAACCAGCACCCGGGGCTCTACACGAGGTACGGCGACGTGCTCCCGCTGACGAAGGCGGTCGACGACCAGTTCGTGATCCTCGGCTCGGGCGACGCGCTCACGCTCGCGTTCGACGCGTCGAAGCTCGCGCCGCCGAAGAGCGGGATGCGCCGCGACTACCTCGTGTTCCTCGACGGCTGGGCGAAGGACCGCGACCCGAACACGGTGCAGGCGCTCGAGGTCGAACCGCTGCCGTTCCACGGGATGAGCGGCTATCCGTACCGCGCGGACGAGCACTTCCCCGACGACGCCGCGCACCGCGCGTGGCGCGCGGAGTGGAACACGCGGCCCGCGCACGAGTGGATCGCGCCGGTCGCGCCGGTGCGCGAGCGGGAGTGGCTGTTCGGCGGCGGTTGACGCGCCGCGTCAACCGTCGGCGAGGAGCACCAGCGTGTTGTAGAGCGCGTGCAGCAACATCCCGGGCACGAGGCTCTCGCTGCGCGTGCGCAGCCAGCCGAGATAGAGCCCGAGCCCGAGATGGATCGGCAACACGGCCGGCGCGAAGTGGCACAGCGCGAACGCCAGCGCCGTGACGAGCCAACCCGCGCGCGCGCCGAACAGCGCGCTCGTCCGGCCCTGGAGCACGCCGCGGAACGCGATCTCCTCGACGAGCGCCGGCACGAGCGCGACGACGACGGCGCTCCAACCGAAACCGAGAGCGCGCCGGAGCGCCTTCAACTGCGCATCGTCCGCCGCGGAGTCGGGGAGCGCGTGCTTCGCGACCCACACCCACGCCATCGCGAACCCGAAGGCGAGCAGCGCCGTCAGGGACGCCTCGACCCAGTAGCGCACGCGCGCGCCGCAGAGCCCGACGACCGCGTATCCGCCGATCGCGGCGGAAAGCACGAGCACGAGGAGCGCCGACGCGATCGAAGCGAACGGCAGGAGCGGGACGTCCTCCTTCGCTCGCGAGAGACCGTAGGCCAACGCGGGAGGTCCGAGGATCGCGAGGCCGAGCGCCGCGACTTCGAGTCCCATCCGGTTCGTCCAACGCGCGCGCGCCGTGGGGTGCGCGTCCTCGAGCGCGCCCGCCGGAGCCGCGGTCCCGAGCGGCGGAGCTTCGACATAGGCCGTCGCCGAGGGCTCGATCACGAGCGCGGATTGCTTCGCCAGTTCGACTCGTTCGGGCAGCGAATTCGGAGCGCCGAGCGCGTCGACCGCGCCGCTGCCCAACCTGGGATTCCGAAGCTCGACGGGAACGGCGATCCAGGCACCGCACGTGCAACGGAGACGGAACCCGCACATCGAGCGATGGACGAGCCAGCGCGCGGAACACGCGGCGCAACTCGTGCGCACGCCCTCTTCCGGATTCGGCGCGCGTCCCGGCGGCCAGTGCAGGTCGCGCGGCGTCTCGCCCGCACTCGCAGGAGGCTCCACGACGTTCAGCGCTCCTCGGGCCGGCGCTCGGCCGTCAGCGAGAGGCGCACGCTCGAAGCAGCTGGATTCCCGAGGAGTCCGACGCTCGCCGTGCCTTTCGCGTCGACGATCAGCGTGCGCAGGGAGGCGGACTCGGCCGCGAGTTGCCGTCCTTCCTGGTCGCAGAGGAGCACCCACACGTCGCCGCCGCTCGCGACGGTCGAGAAGGCCGCGCGCTCGGGGAGCGACGTCGCAGCGGCGTCCAACGCAGCGACCGCGGCGGGGTCCTGAGGGAACCGACCCCCGCGCTGGATGGCGACCTCGTAGATCCCCCAGCGGCGTTCGACCTTCACTTCGAGGGTCGCTCCGAACGGACCCGTGTCGACGACGAGAGTCTCCGCACGCGCGGCGGTCACGCGCTCGAAGAGCCCCGAGCGCCAGAGGCCGAACGCGGCGAGCACGGAGAGTCCGACGGTCGCGAGAAGGAGGTCGCGACGCCGGAGCCCGGTGCGCGACGCGCGGCTCGGGAGTTCCGGCGCGGGGCTCGAGGCCGCGGGTCGAGTGCGACTCAGCGCGTCGAAGCGACCGCCGCGAACGACGAAGAGCGTCTCGACGACTTCGTCGCCGTAGTGGAGGCGGCAATGCAGCGTCGACTCGATGCTGCCGGGCACCGCGTGCGACTCGATGCGACCCAACGCCGCCAAGAATCGCTCCTGCTCTTCGGCGCCGAACCGGACCGCGGGCGGGTGCGTCTCCGCGGGCAGGAGCGAGAAGCGCCCGCCGACGATTTCGCACTGGAAAACGCCGAGCCCGGCTCGCCCCGCTTCCTCCACCGCCGCACGCAGGGCCTGCGCGTCGAGGACTCGACCGTCGACGATGCCGCCCATCTCGATCGAGCGCGGCACGGACGAACGCGAATCGACATTGGAGCTCAGGACTCATCCTCCGCGAGTTCGGGCGTCTCCGCGACGGGCTGCCACACGGCCATCCCGTCGCGCCAGACGAGCGAGTCCGACTTCAGCGTGCCCGACTCGATCAGTCGGCGGAGTTCGTCGAGCGTCACGGGACCGTGGCTCGACGCGCCGACGGCGTAGTGCCACGTCCGTTCGAGCGGCAGCGGCGGAGGGAGACCGCGCGGTGGTTCCGCGTCCGTCGTCTCCGTGTCGAGGAGGAGCGCTTGGTCGTGCGCGGCGAGCCGACGCTCCGTCTGGGCGTGACGCGCGTCGGCAACTTGCCGTTCCTTCGCGAGCTGCTCGCGCAGTCGGCGGTTCGTGCGTTCCTGCGACTCGCGCTGCGCGGCCTCTCGTTTCAAGTCGGGTAGGACGAACACGAGGATCAACGCGATGCAGGGGAAGAACGCGCCGAGGAAGAACCACCCGACGGCGCTTCGACCTCGACCATGAGCGACCGCGGCACAGATGCCGCCGATCGCCGCCATGACGAGGAATTGGATCAACAGCGCGGCGGAATCACCGGAAGCGAGCAGAGCGAGCATCGTCGTCGTTTCGGTCGACGGCTCCCTTCACGTCGCGACCCTCGAACGGGGTCGGCGCGGTCGGGGCGCGTCGACGGGCGAACTCTCCCGCAGCGTACTCTCGCCGCAGCTCCGCGAGCCGTCAAGCTCGGACGGCTCAACTCCCGCGCTCGGACGCCTCGATCGCCGCGCGCAGTTCCGCCGGCACCGGACGCTTCGCGTTCGTCTTCGGGTCGTAGCACACGAGCCGCGCCTCCGCCTCGGCGAGCACGCGCCGCGTCGCCGCCTCGATCACCCGGTACGCCTGCGTGAAGCTCGTCGTACCCACCTCGGTCGTCGCGCACTCGACCTCGACGTCCTCGCCGCCGCGGCCCGGCGACACGAAGCGCACGTTCGTCTGCGCGAGCAGGAACGGGAACTGGTTCGACGCGAGGCGCGCGCGGAAGTAGCGGTAGCGCGTCTCCTCGAACAGCGTCATGTAGATCGCGTTGTTGACGACGCCCTGGTTGTCCTCGTCGGACCAGCGCGTCGAAAGGCGCGCGCGGAAGCGCATGCGACTCGACTCAGGGACGTTCGGGTTCTCCATGGAGCTCCTCTAGCCGCCCGCGGCGGCCGCCTTCGCTGCCCCGGGACGCGCGACCATCCAGATGCCGGCGAACACGAGCCCGGCCGAGACGAACAGGACGGGCGTCAGCTCCTCGTCGGCGACGAGCCAGGCCACGACGCCCGTGATGATCGGCTGGATGTAGATGTACACGGCCGTCGTCGACGCGCGCACGCGCGACAGCGCGAACGAGTTCGCGAGGTACGCGATCGACGTCGGGAACACGAGCACGAAGAGCAGCGCGCCCCACGCGGCGAGCGACGCACCGTCGGGCGCGAAGAACGCGCTCGTCCCCGCCGCGAGGCCCGCCGGGTTCCCCCACTCCTCGCGCAGCACGAGCAACGGCACGAACGGCAACGAGAGGACGAACACCCACGCGATCACGACGAGCGGCGGGTAGCTGCGCGTCAGCGGCCGCACGACGACGAGGTAGCTCGCGTACGCGAGCGCATTCAGCGCCATGAGCAGGTTGCCGAACCCGTGCGCGCGGATCAGGTCCGGCCGCTCCGCCCAGAACAAGAGCGACGCGCCGACGAGCGCCACGCCGATGCCCAACGCGCGCGAGGGCTGGAACGACTCCTGCCGCGCGAGCGCCGCGATCGCGAACGTGAACACGGGGATCAGGCACATGACGAGGCCCGCGTTGACCGCCGTCGAGCGCTTCAGGCCCTCGAGGTAGAGCGTCATGTTCACGCTGACGCCGAGCAGCGCGCACGCGACGAAACGCGGCAGGTCCGCGCGCCGGATGCGCCACCGATCGCCGTGCAGGATTCGTGCGGCGACGGACAGCGACAGCGCCGCGAACACCATGCGCCACGCGCCGACCGCGAAGGGCGCGAAGCCGCCGCCGCCGGCCGGGAAGAGCCAGTGCTTCGACACCGGGAAGAGCCCGAAGCACGTCTGCGCGACGAGCAGGGCCGCGTGCGCGGCGCCGTCGCGCGGACGGAGGGCGGCCGTCGCGCCGGGCGCGGACGGGCTCTCCAGGGTCGTTTCGACGGCGCGGGCCATCCGCGCACGGTAGCAGCCGCTCCGCGGCGCGGGAAGCGGCCGCGACGGCGCGCTACACTCGCGCGCGCATGACCAGCGAGCACGACGACCGCGACCACGAGCGCGAACCGGGCCATCCCGAGCTCTGGCCGAAGCTCGAGCACGAGCACGGTCCGCACATGATGATCTTCCGGCCGCGCTACGACACGTTGAAGAACCCGCGCACACAGCAGGTCTTCAAGCGCCTCGTGCTCGAAACGCCCGACTGGGTCAACGTCGTCGCGCTCACGAAGGAGCGCCGCCTCGTCGTCGTGCGCCAGTACCGCTTCGGCACGAGCGCCCTCACGCTCGAGATCCCCGGCGGCGTCATCGACCGCGGCGAAGCGCACCACGACGCCGCGATGCGCGAGCTGCGCGAGGAGACGGGCTTCACGTCCGTGCGCTGGAGCTACCTCGGCTGCGTCGAGCCCAACCCGGCCTTCCACACGAACCTCTGCCACCACTGGCTCGCGGAGGACTGCGAGCGCACGCACGAGCTCGAGCTCGACCACGGCGAGGACATCCGCATCGGCACGCTGTCGCTCGACGAAGCGCGCGCGAAGATCCACGCGGGCGAGATCCGCCACGCGCTCGTGATCACGGCGCTGTCGCGCGTGCTCGATCTGAGGCCGCGATGAAGCGCCGGAAGCGCGTAGCCGAGCCGCGGGAGCGCGCCTAGGGCGAGCCGATGCCTGCGCGCCCGTCCCCTCTCGCCTCGTCCCCGGCGCGTTCGTTCGCTGCGCGTTCGTTCGCGGCGCTCGCGCTCGCCGCAGCGGCGCTCGCGCTCCTCGCACGCCCCGCCCCCGCGCAGGAGCGGCGCCTCGACGCGCATCCGGGCGGACCCGTCGCGCTCGCGGCGAGCGCGTTCGCGTGGACCGAGCCCGAGGCGCGCGCGTTCGTCGGCGCGGCGAAGGGCGAGCGCGTCGTGATCGCGCTCGAGGCGGACGCGCCCGACCCGCTCGCGGCGAGCGCGCTCCCCGCGCGGCGCTTCACGCTCGACTCGACGGCGGAGCGCGTCGGCGACCTGACCGAGCCCGCGCAGTCCCTCGCGAACGCGGCGGCGGTCGAGCTCGTCGGCGGGACGTGGATCGCGTGGTGGCGCGTGTTGATGCCGAACGGCAAGACGTCGCGCCTCGCGCTCGAGCTCTCCGAAGCCCATCGCCGCGGCGTCCCCGTGCTCGGCGCGGGCGCCGCCGCCGGCTTCCTCGCGGCCGCCGTGCCCGTCGCGCGCGCGGAGCTCGGCCGTCCCGAGCGCAACCCGCATCGCGCGGATCCCGACGCGGCGTTCGGCGGGCTCGGGCTCGTGGCGCTCGTGCTCGACGCCGACGCGCTCGCGCACCCGAGCCTCGACCGCGGCCTGCGCGCGCTCCTGCGCGGCGGCGCGACGAGCGCCGTGCACCTCGCGGGCGACGCGGCGTGGATCGTCGACGAGCGCGAGCAGCGCGCGCGCCTCCTCGGCCGCGACGGCGCGTTCGCGCTCTTCGTCGACGTCTCGCACGCGCGCCGGATGCGCGAGAGCCTGCGCGAAGGACGCCTGACGCGCGTCGAGCCCGGCGAGGAGTGGGACTTCGCCCGCGCCGTGCCCGTCGTCGAGCGCGCGCGGTGGACGCCGCCGCGGGAGCCCCCGACGCTCGCCGCGGAGAAAGCGGACGATCCGCTCGCGACGGCGCGCCTCGGGACCGCGCTCGCGAAGGGAAGCGCGCTCGTCGCGCTCGAACTCGTTTCGGAGCGCTGCACGCTGCGCCTCGCGTGCGACGCGGACACGCGCGGCGGGAAGGACGCGCCCTACGCGGACGTCCTCTTCGACGTCGCGTGGGAATTCCCCGGCGCGGGGCGATGACGGCGCCCGCGGCGTTCCAAGACGCGCTCGACGAGCGCCTCGTGCAGGCGTTCGCGCGCCTCGACGCAGCGCTCGTCGTCGACGCGGCGCTCGCGACGCGCCGGCCCGCACCGGAGGCGTGGAGCGTCGCCGAGATCGCGGAGCACGTGCACCGCGCCGATCACTTCCTGCTCTTGCTCGCGGGGAAGCTCGCCCGCAAGGCCCGCGAGCGCGCGGAGCGCGGCGAACCGCTCCCGCGCGTGATGCCGCCGTTCGCGCGGCTCGAGGCGCTCGCGGAGGAGTCGTTCGCGTGGGCCGCCCCCGAGGCGATGCTCCCGCGCGGCGAGCTCGACCTGCGCGCCGCGCGCCGCGCGCTCGCCGAGGACCGCGAACGGTGTCGCGTCGTGCTCGCGTCGATGCCGCCGGGCGCGGGCGTGCTCGCGTCGGCGCGCTTCTCGCCGCTCGAAACGCGCTTCGACACGTACCAGTTCCTCGCGTTGATCGCGCTGCACGCCGAACGGCACGCGCGCCAGGTGCAGCGCACGGTGCGCGCGCTCACGGCCCAGCGGTGAGCTCCCGCCGCGCTCACGCACGCTGGAGGAACAGGAACCCGTCCTTGTCGACGCGCGCCGTCTCGCCCGTGTCGAACCAGCCGTCGACGAGCACGCGCGCGGTCGCGTCGGCGTCGTCGAGGTAGCCGCGCATCACACCCGGCCCGCGCACGAGGAGCCTCCCGCACTCGCCGGGCGGCAGCGTGTTCCCCGCGCCGTCGACGACGCGCAGCGCGACGCCCGAGAGCGCGCGCCCGACCGCGCCTTCCTTCGAGCCCGCGTGGTGCCAGTTGCCGCTCTCGATGTCGTGCAGGCTGATCGTCGCGACGGGCGCGAGCTCCGCGCGGCCCCAACCGGGGTGGAGCGGCGCGTCGAAGCGCTCGCGCCAGCGCGCGAGCAGGCTCGGGTCCGTGCGCGCGCCGTCGCAGAACGCGACGCGCACGCTCGCGAGGTCCTCGCGCGTCGCGCGGTCGAGCAGCGCCTCCACCTGGCGCGGGAGGAGCGGCAGCACCGTCACGCTTCCTGCGCGGCACGCCGCGGCGAGCTCGACGCCGTCCTCGCCGCGCGGGACGACGATCGCCGCGCCCGTGACGAGCGGGAGCCAGAGCGCCGCGAGTTCGCCGAGCGCGTCGTCGAGGCCCGTCGTCGCGAGCACGCGGTCCTCCGGCCCGAACCCGAACGTCTGCGCGAGCGACTGCGCGTTCGACGCGAGGTTCGCGTGCGTCAGCACCACCGCGCGCGCACTCGAACCGCGGCCGATCGGCGTCGCGACGGTCGCGTGCGCCGCGCCCGGCGCGCCGTCGACGAGGCGCGCGAGCGCCGGCCCCGGGAGGAGTCGCGCGAGCCCGTCCGTGGCGCGATCGAGCGGGTCGCGTTCCTCGAGCGCGCGCTCGACCGCGTGCGCGCCGCCCTCGAACGCGCGCGCGAGCGCGGGGCGAGCGGCGAGCGTGCGCGCGTCGGTGAGCAGCACGCGTGCGCCGAAGCGCCCTGCATGCGCCGCGAGTTCCGCGTCGCTCCACGTCGCGTCGAGCGGCAGCGCGAGCTCGCGCTCGAGCGCGAGCACGACGCGCGCGGCCGAACCGGACCGTCCCGGCGGGAGGAGCACGGCGACGCGCTCCCCCGGGGCTCCGCCGCGCGCGGCGCGCGCGCGCTGCCACCACGAACGGAGCGCGAGCACGTCGCCGAGGAGTTCGCCGTGCGTGGTGACGACGCCGTCCGCGTCGATCACCGCGGGGTGTCGCGCGTTCTTGCGCGCGCTGCGGACGAAGCGATAGCCGAGCGGACGCAGTTCCGCCGCGCGCGCCTCGCGGTGCCGCGCGAGCAGCTCCGCGACGGCGTCGCGCACGCGCCACGCGGGCGAATCGCTCGGGAGCGGCGCGCCGAACACGACGTCGATCGGATAGGGCAGCCGGCGCGGACGCTTCCAGAGGAAGCGGCCGCCCGAGTAGCTGAAGAGGCTCCCCCACACGCGGTCGAGCGCGACGGGCACGATCGGCACGCCGCCCGAGCGCGCGATCGTCTCGAGGCCCTTCATGAACGGCATCAACGCGCCGCTCCTCGTGATCACGCCCTCGGCGAAGATGCAGACGAGGTCGCCCTGCGCGCACCGCGCGCCCGCGCGCCGCAGCGACTCGGCCTTCGCCGCGGGGTCGTCGCCGGTCGCGACGGGGATCGTGCCCATCATCAACGTGAAGCGTCCGATCACCGGCGTGCGGACGAAGTCGCGGTGCATCAAGTAGTAGACGAGCCGCGGCAGCACCGCCCCGACCCAGAGCCCGTCGATCATGCTGACGTGGTTCGGGACGAGCAGCGCTCCGCCCTCGGAGGGCACGTTCCCCACGCCGAACGCGCGCAACCGATACACCGTGCGCAGGAGCGCGATGAGCAGGAACCGCGCGACCGCGCGCCGCGCGGCGAACACGAACACCCCGAGCGGCAACGCGAGCACGAGCCAGGCCATGGGGCGGCATCGTCCCCCACGCGTCGATCGCGCTCAAGCGTGCAGCGGCTCGGCGCGCAGCGTCGGCTCCGAGCGAGGGAGGAAGCGCCCGGCGGGCTCTTCGCTCCGAGGCGCCGAGCTCAGCCCTTCACGTAGACCTCGCCGCCCTTCTCGCGGAACTCGCGGCTCTTCTCCTGCATCCCGCTCTCCGCGATCTTCCGCACGTCCTCGGTGATCCGCATCGAGCAGAACTGCGGGCCGCACATCGAGCAGAAGTGCGCGACCTTCGCGCCGTCGGCGGGCAGCGTCTCGTCGTGGTACTTGCGCGCGGTCTCGGGGTCGAGGCTCAGGTTGAACTGGTCCTCCCAGCGGAACTCGAAGCGCGCCTTCGAGAGCGCGTCGTCGCGCCGCTGCGCGCCCGCGTGGCCTTTCGCGAGGTCGGCCGCGTGCGCCGCGATCTTGTACGCGATCACGCCGTCCTTGACGTCCTGCTTGTCGGGCAGGCCGAGGTGCTCCTTCGGCGTCACGTAGCAGAGCATCGCGGTGCCGTACCAACCGATCACCGCCGCGCCGATCGCCGACGTGATGTGGTCGTAGCCCGGCGCGACGTCCGTCGTCAGCGGCCCGAGCGTGTAGAACGGCGCCTCGTGGCACCACTCGAGCTGGAGCCGCATGTTCTCCTGGATCTTGTGCAGCGGGACGTGGCCCGGGCCCTCGATCATCACCTGCACGTCGTGCTTCCACGCGCGCTGCGTGAGCTCGCCGAGCGTCTTGAGCTCCGCGAACTGCGCCGCGTCGTTCGCGTCCGCGATCGAGCCCGGGCGCAGGCCGTCGCCGAGGCTGAACGACACGTCGTACTTCTTCATCACCTCGCAGATGCGGTCGAAGTGCGTGTAGAGGAAGTTCTGCTGGTGGTGCGCGAGGCACCACTTCGCGTGGATCGAGCCGCCGCGCGACACGATGCCCGTGACGCGCTTCGCGGTCAGCGGCACGTGCTCGAGCAGCACGCCGGCGTGCACCGTGAAGTAGTCGACGCCCTGCTCCGCCTGCTCGACGAGCGTGTCGAGGTAGCACTCGATGTCGAGCTTCTCGACGCGCCCCTTCACCTTCTCGAGCGCCTGGTAGATCGGCACGGTGCCGATCGGCACGGGCGAGTTGCGCACGATCCACTCGCGCGTCTCGTGGATGCGCTCGCCGGTCGAGAGGTCCATCACGGTGTCCGCGCCCCAGCGCAGCGACCACTGGAGCTTCTCGACCTCGTCCGCGATCGAGCTCTTGATCGCGCTGTTGCCGATGTTCGCGTTGATCTTCACGTGGAACGCGCGACCGATCAGCATCGGCTCGAGTTCGAGGTGCCGCTTGTTCGCGGGGAGGATCGCGCGCCCCTTCGCGATCTCGTCGCGCACGAACTCCGCGGAGACGCCCTCGCGCGCGGCCGCGAACGCCATCTCCTCCGTCACGATGCCGCGGCGCGCGTAGTGGAGCTGGCTCACGTTCGCGTCGCCGCGCCGCTCGCGCTTCGCGACCCACTCGGAGCGGAGCTTCGGCAGCCCCGTCTTCGGGTCGAGGCCCTGCGGACCGGATGCGTCGTACACGTCGAGCGGCGCTTCGCCGTTCGAGAGGTGGATGCGGCGCGCGGGGACGCGCAACGTCTCGCCTTCGTGGACGACGGTCGTCCACACCTTGTGCGACTTCGGGAAGGAGGCTTCGAGCGGGCGGGCGGCGCCCGCGTTCGCGGTTTCGATCGGCTTCTCGTCCACAGCTTTTCCTACGCCGGCATGATCCGGATCAGGTTCGAGGGGTGCGTCTCAGGCGCGCTCTCGCGCGCCGCCCCCAGCAGGGAGCCCGACCTCGGGAGGCCGGGCGGTCTCGCGCCCACGGCGCGAGCGGGAGAGTCTAGCGCGCCTCGTTCGCGCGCGCGTGCTCGACGAGGCGCCAAAGCGTCCAGCAGGCGACGGAGCGCAGCGGGCGCCACGTTTCGGCGCGGGCCTCGAGCTCCTTGGGCGTCGGCCGCTCCGTCCGCTCGTCGAGGAGGCGCACGCCCTCCTGGAGGCCCAGATCGCCCGGCGCGAACACGTCGAGCCGGCCCAAGCGGAAGAGCAGGAACATCTGCGCGCTCCATTCGCCGATGCCGCGGACCTCGACGAGGCGCTCGACGACGTCGTCGTCGGAGAGCCGCCCGATCGAGCGCAGCGGCAGAGCGCCGCTCGCGACGCGCTCCGCGAGGTCGCGCAGCGCCGCGACCTTCGCACGCGAGAGGCCCGCGCCGCGCAGAGCGGAGTCCTCGAGCTCGAGCAGTTCCATCGCCGAGGGAAAGCGCGCCCCGGGCGTCAACGCGGAGGCGCGCTGCCAGATCGTCGTGGCGGCCTTCGTCGAGAGCTGCTGGTAGACGATCGCGCTCGTGAGCGCGTCCCAGTGCGAGCGCTGGCGCGGATTCCGTTCGTCGGGGAAGCCCGGGAAGCGCGGCAGCGCGCGGAGCCAACGGCCCAGGGCCGGGTCGCGTCGGGCGAGCGCACGCAGTTCGGCCGGCGTAGGGCGCACGAAGGGCCTCCGGTTCAGGCTGCGACGGCGCGGAAACGACGCGCCCCGGCGCGGAGCCGGGGCGGATCGGGTCGAGCGGAAGGAGGGCGCGCGGACGCGCTCACTCCTCGTCCCCATCGTCGTCTTCGTCTTCGTCGTCGCCGAAGAGGTCCTCTTCGTCGTCGTCCTCGTCGTCCTCGTCGTCGTCCTCCTCCTCGTCGTCGTCCTCGTCGTCGTCGTCGTCGTCGAGGTCGAAATCGAAGTCGAAGTCGCCGTCGAAGTCCTCGGAGGCCTGGAACACCCGTCCGTCGAGTTCGGGGTCGACCCGCGCGTCGTGGACGGGGCCGGGCGTCGAATCGGGAGAAGACTGCGCGTCGCGGAACTGCATGGTGGTCCTCGATGCCGGGCGGGTGCGCGCGTCCGGCGCGGGGAGGAAGCCCGCCGGTGGGGACTCGTCGAAGGGGGGTCGTGGAGGTTCTCGGGGGCCGGACAGGGGACCGGATCGCCGAGACAGCGCCTTCTTTTGCTGAGCGGTCCTCGGTTTCGCAAGAAAAAAAGGGAGTGCTCCGCCACCGTGCGAACACGCCGCCGAGGGAGCCGCTCGAGCCGCGGCAGCCCGCTGGACGCGGCCCGCCGCCTGCGCCATCCTCCCGACGTGCCCCCCGCCCCGCGTCCCATGCCTCCCGCCACCCCGCTCCGCCGGCGGAGGCACCGCGGGAGCGCGCTCCTCGCGCTCGTCGCGTGCTCGGCGGGCTGCGGTCGCGAGACGACGCTCGCGACGGACGACGGCCTCGTCCGAGCGCGCGGCGACCGGGAGCTCACCTCGAACGCTCCCGACGGAGCGTGGACCTTCCGGTATCCGAACGGAGAGCTGCGCGAGGAAGGTCGCTTCGAGGCGGGACATCGCGTCGGGGCGTGGGTGCAGTACGCCCCGAACGGACAGCTCCGCTCGCGCGGCGAGCGCGTGTACGACCCGGCGACGAACAGCTCGCCGCGTTCGGGCACGTGGACCTTCTGGCACGAGAACGGCGTCGTCGCCGAGCACGGAGTGTTCGTCGGCGGGAACCGCGAGGGTCGGTTCGAGTTCACCAACCGCGACGGAAGCGTCGACGCCGCACGCACGGGCGAGTACCACGCAGGGATCAAGCTCGATGGCTGATCCCGAACGGCGCCCTCCCCACGGCGTGCTCCTCTCGAACCTCGGAACCCCGGCGAGTCCCTCCACCGAGGACGTGCGGCGGTTCCTGGACGAATTCCTCTCCGACCCGAAGGTCGTCCGCGCGCCGCGGCTCTTCTGGCTGCCGCTGCTCCGCTGGGTGATCCTCCCGCGCCGCGCACCGCGCAGCGCGCACGCGTACTCGAAGGTCTGGAGCGAGCGCGGCTCGCCGCTCCTCGCCTGGTCGATCGAACAGCGCGCCGCGCTGTCGCGCGCGCTCGGCGACCGCTTCCGCGTCGCGCTCGGCATGCGCTACGGCGAACCGTCGCTCGAGCGCGGTCTCGCCGAACTCGAGGCCGCGGGCGTCGAAGAAGCTCTCGTGCTCCCGCTCTATCCGCAGTGGAGCGAGACCACGAACGGAACGACGATCGAGCGCGTGCGCGAACTCGAGGCCGCGGGTCGGGTGCGCCTGCGATGGCACGCCGCGCCGAGTTTCCCCGACGACCCCGGGTACGTGCGCGCGCTCGCGACGCGCGCACGCGAGCATGCGACCGGTGCCATCGACCACCACGTGTTCAGCTTCCACGGGCTGCCCGAGAGCTACGTGCGCCGCGGCGATCCGTACCAGTCGGAGTGCGAGCGCACCGCGACGGCGCTGGCGCGCGAGCTCGGGCTCGCCGACGGCTCGTGGACCCTCGCCTACCAGTCGCGCTTCGGGCCGGGGAAGTGGCTCGGGCCCGCGACGAAGGACGTGCTCGCGGAGCACGCGAGACGGAAGGAGCGGGTCGCGGTGGTGCTCCCGGGTTTCGCCGCGGACTGCCTCGAGACGCTCGAGGAGATCGCGATCGGACTCGCTGACGAATTCCGCGCCGAGGGTGGTCGCGAACTCGTCGTCGTGCCTGCGCTGAACGCGCACCCCGCCTGGATCGAAGCGCTCGCTTCGTTCGTGCGCGCGCAGTGCGCGCCCTGACCGGGGGTGGTAGCGGCGGAGGGATTCGAACCCCCGACCTACGGATTATGATTCCGACGCTCTAACCAGCTGAGCTACGCCGCCTCACGAGGGGCGAGGACTCTATCCCCCCGCCCGAGCAGGGTCAAGGCGGCCCCGGCCCAACGGCTCACGACGAGCAGAAAAATGCAGGAAAGCGTGGCGGTTCCCGCGCGCGACCGCGTTTCTACACGAGCCGGATCCGCATGTCGGTCTTCCCGCGGCCTCCAGGATCCCGGCCCGTCGGCGCGAGTTCTCGCAAGCCCGCGCCGGCGAGGGGGAGTAACTACCGAGAGAATGGCGACGCGCTCAGCACTGCGTTGAGCGCGTCTCCATTTCGTGGTCCCTCGTCGCGCCGCGCGTCCGAGACCGCGGCTCAGCGGGCGCCGACGACGCCGTCGACGGAGTGGTACAGCAACGTCTTCTCGAGCACGGCGCCCGTCGCCGGGTCGAACACGCGGCACGTGTCGATCGGCCTCGAGTAGAGATGCAGCGACACGCCGAAGCTCCCCGGCCCGGGTCGCACCCGGTGGAGCCCGAGATCGTCGTGGATGTACGCGACCTTCCCGCGCGTGAAGCTGCGCGTGCCGCGCTCCCGCAGCCCCGCGCCCGCCGTCGTCGGGAAGTCGAACTGCGTCTCCTCCACGACCCCGTCGAGGATCCCCATCCAGCAGTGCTGACCGGCGTGGTCGTGGATCGGGCTCTGCTGCCCCGGGCTCCAGCACAGGACGAGCATCTCGAAGCGCGCGTTCCGCGCGACGAGGTTGCGGGTGTACGCGTCGGGCTTGAAGTGCGCGAACCGCCGCCAGTCGTCGTGCTCTGCCGCGTACGCGGAGAGCAACTGGGCCGCGCGGCGTCCGCGCGGGTCGCGCTCGAACTCGGCGAGGAGGTCGCGGACGAGGACGTCGATCGGAGCGGAGTTCATCGGGGGGCTGCAGCGAGGGACGAGGACGAAGCGAGGACGGTGGCAAGCGCGTCGACGAGCCGCGCGAGGCTCTCCCGGGTCGTCCCCGCGCCGAGGCTGAAGCGCAGGCTCGCGCGGGCGTCGTCCTCGCTCACCCCCATCGCCACGAGCACGTGGGACGGCGCCGCGGTCGCGGCCGCCGCGCCGGCGGAGACGCTGATCCCGAGCTCGCCGAGCGCGGACTGCACCTCGAACGCGCGCGTGCCGGGGAGGCAGACGTTGAGGGTGTTGCACAAGAGGCGCCCGGCGCCGTTCCGCCGCGCGCGCGGGAGCCGATCGCGCAGACGTTCCCAGAGCTCGTCGCGCAGCTCCGCGAGCGCCGCGGGCGCGGGCATGCGCCCTTCCTCGAGGCACTCGAGCGCGCGTGCGAACGCGGCGATGCCCGCGGTGTTCTCCGTGCCTCCGCGGGCACCGCACTGCTGTCCGCAGCCGTGGATCAACGGACGGAGCTCGGTCCCCGCGCGCACGTACAGGATGCCGGTCCCCTTCGGTGCGTAGAGCTTGTGGCTCGAGAGGCTCAAGAGGTCGCACTGCAGGCGCTCGACGTCGAGCGGCTCGCGCCCGAGAGCGCACACGGCGTCGACGTGGAAGCGCACGCCGCGCGCTCGACACAGCGCGCCGACCTCGTGCACGGGCTGCAGCACTCCGGTCTCGTTGTTCGCGAACATCAGCGAGACCAGCGCCGTCTCCGGCCGAAGGCTGCGCGCGATCGCGTCGAGGCTCACCGCTCCCGAGCGCTCGACGGGCACGACGGTCAGCTCGGCTCCGGAAGCCTCGAGCGCGCGCGCGGTCGCGAGCACGGACTTGTGCTCGATCGCGCTGACGACGAGGTGTCTGCGCCCACCATGCGGGACCGAGCCCGCCAGCGCCCAGTTGTTCGACTCGGTGCCGCCGGACGTCAGGAAGATCTCCTCCGTGCGCGCGTTCAGCGCGCGCGCGACGACCGCTCGGGCGCGATCGATCCGCTCGCGTGCGGCGCGGCCGGCGGGGTGCGCGGCGGAGGCGTTGCCGTGGTCGCGGTCGAGGAGCTCGACGGCGAGGCGGCGCACCTCGGGATGGACGGGGGTCGAGCCGTTGTAGTCGAAGTAGAGATCCAAGGTGGTTCAGTGCGGGACGTGCTCGGGGGAATCGACGACCCGGACGCCGCCCCGTGCGACGGCGAACAGGATGCAGGCCTCGTTGCCCGGCCCCGCGGGCCGGTCGACGCGCCCGAGAGCGACGGGTGCGTGGCGCGAGCCCTTCGGGTAGCGGACGAACCCGCCGGCCCGGTGCTCGCCGAACTCGTCCGCGTACCCGCCCTGCAGCAGGAGGACGTCCTCGACGTCGAGGTGCTCGTGGGTCGGATAGCCCCGGCCCGGTTCCATGCGGATCAGGACCGCCGAGTCGCGCGCCGCGCCCTCGCCTTCCGCCGCGAGGTGGAGCGGAAACCAAGCGATGCCCGGGTGGCGGGTCGAGCGCCAGGCGAGCTCGGCCCGGGCGACGGCGAGGACCAGTCCGTCGATCTGCATCGGACCCAAGATACCGTGCGCGACGTCGCGCGGCCCCCGTGGTCGAGGTCCGAGCCGGGATCGGTCGATACCCGGGCGGATGGGAACCGACCTCGACCCGCTGGTGGCGCGCCTCGTCGCGGGACACGAATCCCCCTGGCGTGCCCTCGTCGAAGGCCTGATCTCGGTCGGGGTCGCGCGCTCGGCGGCGGTCGCTGCGCGGAGCTCGGGATCCCACCCCTGGCGAACGCTCGCCGCGATCGATCCGCGCGCGGAACTCCACGATCCGAACGTCCTCCTCCCGGAGCGGACGACGCCGCTCCCGACGGCGCTGCCGGTCGACCGGCTGGTCGTCCAGACCGCCGGCCCCGAAGGCCCGAGGCTGCTCCAGCTCGCAGGCTGGGATCGGGCGGCCGCGGCCGAGGAGGTCCTCGAGGCCCTGCTCCTCGTGGCGGTCCTCGTCTCCTCGGCCGAGCCCGAGGCGCCGCTCCCGGGCGGCGTGGGGCGGGGCTCGATCGCACCTCCGACGCCCAGGGCGCTGCTGGGCCCCCTCTGGAGCCTGCTCGGCGCGGGGCTCGAAGCGCGCGATCGCCGGCGCTGGGAGGCCGCGCTCGACGGCGCGCAGGCGAGGGTGGAGCCGCGGGGACCGAAGCCGAGCGACGGCTGAACATCTCCCTGACGGAAGATTCGACAAAGAATCCCTCCCCGGGGGCTTCACTTGACTCTTCCGCTAGCTACGATTCGGGCGCGGGAGGTGAAAGCCTCTCGCGCATGTGAGTTCCGCCGAGAGGTGCCGCACTTTGCGAGCGGTGCGACACCCGGGAAGCTCGGCGGAAACTCCTCTCTCCCTCGGGCCGGTGATCTTCGGATCCCCGGCCCCCTTTCTTTTCCACGGTGCCGCGGGCCGTTCCTCCCCGGGAACGCGCGAAGGGCGCCCGTCGGGGCGCCCTCGCGGTTCGTTCGAGGTCGACGCGGGCAGGATCAGGGAGCGATCGTCCAGACGTGCGTCGCGCCGTCGGTCTCCGTCAGCCGGAGCGTGTGGAGTTGCGCGTCGAACGTCGACGACGCGGGTTGGCCGTCGCGGAGCACGGAGCTCGGGGCCTGCGCATAGCCGGTGAGGACGATCTCGTCCCCCGTCGCATCGAGCGTCGCGAGTTGCACCGTCAGCGGCGCCGTGGTCGAGAGGCCGAGCCCGGCCGCGTCGACGGTCAGCGAGCGCAGGTTGCGCGTGCCGGAGAGCTGGAGCCGGTTCGTCCCGGCGGTCGCGGTCCAGTCGAACGGCGTGAACTCGCCGCCGTGGTCCTGCGTGACCTGGAACCGGAGCCACGTGCCGTCCTGGTCGGCGAGCAGGCGGCCCTGCGTCGGGAGCTGCAGCGTGAACTGCGCGAGCCAGTTGCACACGGCCGTCTCGTCCAGCGTGTTCCAGCTGTGCACGGTGCCCGGCGCGATCACGAGCGTGTTCTGCGTGTTCTGGTGCTCGACGTGCTTCTGGAATTCGTCGGTCTGCTCGTACAGGTAGACCATCGGATCGCCCGCGGCGAGCCAGTTCAGGATCGGCACGTGCGCGAGGTTGCGCGCCATGTCCGTGTCCGGCGCGACCGTGCCCGTCGTCGCATCGAGGTCCATCATCGAGCAGCGCAGGTACGCGAAGGGGTTCAGAGTCGGCGTCCCGCCGTACCAGAAGTCGAGGATGTCGGGGACCTCGAGGTGGTCGCCGAAGTTCGGGATGTTGTCGTCGGAGTCGTCGTCGTCGGCCTCGTTCGCGTAGGTGTGCGGGAGCGCGACGCCGCCCGTGTGGTTCGCGATCGCGGCGAACATGACGCCGTTCGGATCGAGGTGCCGCGCCGCGTAGCTCGTCACGGAACCGCCGCCCATCGAGAACCCGACGCCGTAGACGCGGGCGCGGTCGATCGTGAACGCACCCGTGACGTAGTCGATCGCGGCCCGGACGTTCACCTGGCTCTCGAGCGAGCTGAACGAGACCTGCGCCGCGCCGAGCGGCGCGATGCAGAACCAGTTGCGCGCCTGCGCCTCCTGGAAGAACGTCGTGCGCGTGAGGATGTCGTTCTGCGACACGCCGAACTTGTGGAAGCACACGAGCAGCGGCGCCGGCGTCGTCGACGGCACCGCGGGGACTTGGAGGAGGAACGTCTCCTGCCAGCCCGAGCCCGTGTTGTTCAGCGTGATCGTGTACATCCCGGCGACGCCCGGCACCGGGTAGGCGCGCGCGAGGCGGCGGAGCCCGACCTGCTTGATCTGGCCGGCGCTCAGCATCGCGAGCGTGTCCGCGCGTCCGCCGAGGTTCGTCGGCGTCTTCGTCGCGGCCGTCACGAGCGAACGCGAGCGCGGCTCGACCGCCAGCTTCCCGCGGCCGATCGCCTTCGGGTTCGGCACGAGCACGCCGCCGAGGTCGAACTCGTCCGCCTCGGCGGACGGAGTGCTCGGCGCCGCGGGCGCCGGGGCCGGAGCGCGCAGCCCGAGGACGGAGTCGTCCGGGCGCGAGGACGAAGGCGTCGTCGCCGGGGCGCAGGCCGCAGCGACGAAGAGGAGGCTCGTGGCGAGGTGTTTCATTCCGTGGTGAGCGCGCGCGGGGCGGACCGCGCGGGCGAAGCCGCGCGCCTTCCCGAGCGCACGGCGGCAATCCCGATGCAGAACTCTACCCCGGTTTCCACGCGTCGGGGACGAAGCCCAGGCCGCGCGGGTTCCCGACCTTTCCGCGCCCGTTCCTGGGGGGCCTCGGAAGGAACTTCCAGCGGGGTCGCGGGCGGAATCGGGTCAGACGCGCGCTTCCGACGGGTCGAGGAAGGCCCCGAACGCGCGTCCGTCGAGGCCGAAGAGCTGGACCCGCGCCCCGTCGCGGTCGATCACCGCGATCCGCGTCTCGGCCTCCAACCGGCCCGGCTCCACCGCGACGGCACTCGGCTCGAAGACGCAGCCGTCCTCGAGCCCGTCGTGTGCGAGCACGCGCTCGAGCATGCCGTCTCCGCGGAAGAGGAGCACCCCGCTCGCCCCGCCTCCGCAGGCGACGACGAAACGTGCGTCGGGGAGGATCGCGATCGCGCGCGGCTCGAACGAGGAACCCGTCCCCGGCGCCGGAGGACAACGGAAGGCGAAGTGGAACTCGCCCGAGCGGAACACCTGGACGCGCTGCGCGCCGACCTCGCAGGCCGCGGCGAGCGCGCCGTCGAGCGCGACGCCGGCGAGGCGGCGGAAGCGCTCGTTCGGATCGCCGAGCGGCCGCATCGAGAGCGCCGTGCGTTCGACGGGATCGACCCAGTGGAGCGCATGCCGGCGCTCACCCGCGCTCGCGACGAGCAGGCGCAGGTCGGTCTCGACCCCCGTCGTCGCGATCCCGACCGGACGGCCGATGCGCGCGGGGCGGTCGAGCTCCTCCACCGCGTCGTCGCGCCACGCGAAGAGCTCGAGCCCGAACACGTTGAACGCGCGGAGCGCGCGCGACGACGAATCGACGGCCCAGATGCGCCGGTCGACGTCGCACGCGATCGCGGCGAGTTCGACGCGCGAACCCGCGAGCCCGCGCACGCGGAAGCCGCGCCCGAGCGGCCGACCGTCGAGGTCGTAGGGCACGATCTCGACGCGCGCCGAGGGCCGCGCGACGTGGAGCACGCCCTGCGAAAGCGCGAGCGCGCCGTGCATCACGCGCTCCCCTCCGCTCGGACGAGGCGCACGAAGACGAGCTCCGCCGGCGCGCCGACGCGCCACGGCAGGCCGACGACGCCGAGCCCGCGGCTGACGACGAGCACGGTCGAGCCGAGCTCGACGCGCAGCCCCGGGTGCGCCGGTCCGAGCCGCCGCAGCCACGGCAGGTCGACCTGCGTGCCGTGCGAGTGGCCCGCGAGGATCGCGGCGCAGCCCGGCCGAGCGATGCGGCGCGCGGCGAGCGGATTGTGGCAGAGCACGACCTCCGGCAGCGCGGGATCGACGTCGGCGCGCGCGCGGGCGAGGTCGACCTCGCGCGCCTCCTCCGGGTCCTCGAGCCCGACGAGCGCGAAGCGTGCGCCGCCGCGCTCGAGCACGACGCCCTCGTTGCGCAGGAAACGAATCCCCGCGCGCGCGCCCGCGTCGGCGATCCGCCCCTCGAGGCGCCCCCGATAGTCGTGGTTGCCGAACACCGAATACACACCGAGCGGCGCGACGAGGCGCGCGAGGTCGTCGACGAGCGGCAGGGCGTCCGACCAGACGTGCGTGATCCAGTCGCCGGTCAGCGCGACGAGGTCGGGCGTGCGCGCGTTCACGACGTCGACGACGTCGGCGAGGTCGCCGCGCGCGAGGAACGGACCGCCGTGGAGGTCCGAGACGTGGGCGATCGTGAGGCCGTCGAGCGCGCGCTCGAGCCCGACGACGGCGACGTGCTCCTCGCGCACGTGGAGCCGCGCTCGAGCGAGGTGCCGGCGCCGGTACCACGCGCGCCCGCCGAGCGCGCGCGCCGCGGTCTCGGCCGCGCGAAAGGTCGCGAGGCGGAGCCGCGAGTGGCGGCGCGGCGCGACGCGCACGCTCGGAGCGGCGGGGGCGGACATTCGCTCATCGTACGGGACGAAGCGCGCCGACGGGCGCCGTCGCGCGGCGCTTTTCGCGCTTCGAACGCGCGCTGGAGGGCCTTGCGAGAACGCGCATCTTCTGCTGGGTTTCCGCGCTTCGGCGCGCCGCTCAGTGCGGGCACGCGCGGACGGAGCGCGTGGGTCGTGGCGCCCGCGGCGCGTGCCCGTCGACGCGCTGCGGCGCGCGCAGGTCGACGCGTCGGCGAAGCGCGAGCGTCAACGCGCCGCGGCGCGCGCGCGCGTGCGGACCGCGTGCGCGCCCGCGTGCAGCTCTTCCTCGCCCGCGGCGTCGTCGAGACGCAGCGCGCCGCGCGTGCACGCGACCTCGAGCGCGTCGCGGCCGAGCTCGATCACGCCCGCTCCGTCCTCGACCGCCACCGCGCCGAACGCGGTCGTGACGAGCACCGGGCCTTCGACGAGCAGCCGTCCGTACACGAGCCGGACCCGAAACGGCTCGCTGCGCTCGAAGAGGAGCGCGCTCGAAGGCTCGAGCACGAGCACCGATCCCCCGCGAGCGAGCCGCGCGCGGGAGATGTCGTCCGTGCTGCACGCGGCGCCGCGCTTGAGCTCGCGCTCGCCCGATTCGACGCGCAGCTCTTCCCCCGCCGCATGGACGCTCCCGGCGAGGCTCGAGCAGTGCGCGGGCCCGCCCTTCTCCGGCCCCGCGATCGCGAAGAGCGCGTAGAGCCCGACGGCGGGGAGCACGAGCCTCGCGATCGGGACGCGCCGACCACGGCGCTCACCGACGAGCTGCCGCGTCGCCCGCGCTTCCATGCGGCGCACGCTCTCGAGGCCGCGCGCTCCGCCGCGCGCGAGTTGCGCGACGAGGACGACCTCGGCGCGGTACTGCTCGCGGCACGCCGTGCACGCGGCGAGGTGCGCGCGGAGCTGCGCTCGCGCCGCGACGTCCTCGTCCCCGGACACGAAGCGCCGGACGAGCGCGAGCGCGTCGCTGCAGGCGAGCGCGCCCGCGTCCGGCGTCGGTGCGGAGCCTTCCGGGCGCGTGGGTTCGACGGGGTCCATCCGCGAACGCCTTTCGGCGCTCCCCCGCTGGAGCTTGAGCGCCCGCTCCGGCGCGCCCCCCGGCGCCGCGCCGAACGCAGCACCGCGCGGGACGAGCCGCCGGAGCGACCGGGGATCAGGCGAGCCTGCGGCGCGCGTGCTCGATGCGGGCGAGCGCCCGCTCCCGGCCGAGCCACGCGATCATGTCGAAGCAGTCCGGACCGCCGGCGCGGCCGGAGAGCGCGCAACGCAGCGGCTGGAGCAGCTCCGGCATCTTCGCCTTGCGCTCCGCGAGCCACGCCTTCATCCCGTCGCGCAGCGCCGCCGACGGCTCGCCGGCCGCGAGCCGGGGCGCGAGCCACGCCTGGAAGTCGCCGAGGAGCGCGACGCGCTGCGCGTGCTTGCGCGCGTTCGCCTCCGCGTCGGCGTCGTACGGGAGCTCGTCGTCCTTCGCGAAGAGGTACGCGATCCGCGCGGGGAAGTCGGAGTACACGTGCATGCGCTCCTTCTCGGCCGCGAGCACGGACTCGAGCCACGCGCGCTTCGCCGCGACGTCCGCGTCGGTGAGCAGCCCCGCGCGCACCGCGTACGGCGCGCAGTGGTCGAGCAGCGTCGGGAGCGGCTCCTTGCGCAGGTACTCGCCCGCGAGCCAGCGGAACTTGTCGATGTCGAACACGGCGCCCGCCTTCGACACGTCGTGGATGTCGAAGTGCTTCACGAGCTCGTCGAGCGAGAAGATCTCCTGCGTGCCGTTCAGCGCCCAACCCTGCAGGCAGAGGAAGTTGACGACCGCGTCCTTCGGGTAGCCCTTCTCCTGGTAGTCCTGCAGCGCGGTGTCGCCCGTGCGCTTGCTGAGCTTCTTGCGGTCCGTGCCGAGCATCAGCGGCAGGTGTCCGAACTCCGGCGGCGTCGCGCCCATCGCCTTGTAGAGCAGCACCTGCTTCGGCGTGTTGATCAGGTGTTCCTCGCCGCGGAAGACGTGCGTGACCTTCATGTCCACGTCGTCGCACACGACGACGAAGTTGTAGGTCGGGTTGCCGTCCGAGCGGACCATGATCCAGTCGTCGACCTCCTTGTTGTCGAAGGTCACGTCGCCGCGCACGTGGTCGACGAGCGACGTTCGGCCCTCGGGGACGCGGAAGCGCACGACGAAGCTCTCGCCCGCCGCCGCGCGGCGTTCGGCCTCGTCCTTCGGGATCGAGCGGCAGCGCTTGTCGTACGCCGACGCCTGGTGCTCCGCTTCCTGTTCCGCGCGCATCGACTCGAGGCGCTCGTGCGAGCAGAAGCAGCGGTACGCCTCGCCGCGCGCGAGCATCGTCTGCGCGACGACGCGGTGGCGCTCGATGCGCTGTGCCTGGTGGTACGGCGCGTACGGGCCGCCGACGTCCGGGCCCTCGTCCCAGTCGATGCCGAGCCAGCGCAGCCCTTCGAGGATCGCGCGCTCGTACTCCTTCGTCGAACGCTCGGGGTCGGTGTCCTCGATGCGCAGGAGGAACGTGCCGCCGTGGCGGCGCGCGTAGGCCCAGTTGAAGAGCGCGGTGCGCGCACCTCCGATGTGGAGGCGGCCGGTGGGGCTCGGTGCGAAGCGGACGCGGACGTTGGCGGTCACGAGGTCTCCTCGAGGATTGCGGGGGCGAGGATGCTACGGGAAACGCGGGCGATGCTCCACCGAGGCGCGGCGCGGGGTGTTCTCCCGGCCCCGGCGCTCGACTAGAGTCTCGCCATGCAGCCCGCGCTCCTCCGTCCCACGCGTGATCTCGTCCGCCGCGCTCCCAAGGTCCTCCTCCACGAGCACCTCGACGGCGGACTGCGGCCGACCACCGTGCTCGAGCTCGCCGCGGCCGCGGGATACAAGGAGCTCCCCGAGCGGGACCCCGCGAAGCTCGCGGACTGGTTCGCGGCCGGCGCCGCGCGCGGAAGCCTCGCGCAGTACCTCGAGGGCTTCCGCCACACGATCGCGCTGATGCAGACGCCCGAGGCGATCGAGCGCGTCGCGTACGAATTCGCCGAGGACATGGCGAAGGACAACGTCGTGTACTCCGAGGTGCGCTTCGCGCCGCACTTCCACACGCAGCAGGGCCTCGGCCTCGACGGCGTGATGACCGCGGTGATGAAGGGGCTGCGGCGCGGCGAGGAAGACCACGGCGTGCGCGTCGGCGTGATCGTCTGCGCGATGCGCAACCTCTCGTCGATGCTCTCCTACCAGATGGCGGAGCTCGCCGTCGCGTGGCGCGACCACGGCGTCGTCGGCTTCGACCTCGCGGGCGAGGAGGCCGGCCACCCGGCGAAGCACCACATCGACGCGTTCCAGCTCGTGAAGCGCATGAACTTCGCGATCACGATCCACGCGGGCGAGAGCTTCGGCGTCGAGAGCATCTGGCAGGCGCTCCAGTACTGCGGCGCGCACCGCATCGGGCACGGCACGCGCCTGATCGAGGACATGGTGCTCTACGGCAACGAGGTGATCCGTCTCGGGCCGCTCGCGCAGTACGTCCTCGACCATCGGATCCCGATCGAGGTGTGCCTCTCGTCGAACGTGCACACCGGCGCGACGCCCGCGCTCGCGCAGCACCCGTTCCCCCACTACATGAAGAAGGGCTACCGGGTCACGCTCAACACGGACAACCGGCTGATGAGCCGCACGTCGATGACGGACGAGCTCATGCTCGCCGTCGAGCACTTCGGCTGCTCCCTCGATCAGATCGAGAAGATCACGATCAACGGGATGAAGTCCGCCTTCATCCACTACGACGAGCGCATCGCGATCATCTTCGACCGGATCAAGCCGGGGTACGCGAAGCTGCGCGCCGAGGCCGAGCGCGCGGGCTGAGCGCGCACGGCGGCCGGACGTCAGTACGAGATCGACGCGGTCGTCGCGGTGTCGTAGGCGCGCACGTAGGCCGCGGCGCCCGGCGGCGCGGTGACGTCGTGGACGACGAAGAGCAGCCGGCCGCTCCCCGTGACCGGAAGGCTCGCGAGCGCCACGCGGAACACCGCGCGCCCGCTCGCGTCGGTCACGTGGGTGAGGTCCGCGTGCACCGCGGTCGGCACGCCCGCCGCGTCTTCGTAGTAGAGCGAGCCGAGGACGACGTAGCCCGCTCCCGCGGGGACGGAGCCGAGGCTCAGATCGACGACGCACTGCGCGGTCGGTCCCGTGGGCGGGTACGCCACCGACAAGTCCATCGCGCCGATGCACGCCGGCGCCGCGACGACGCGTGGACGCGTGCGGAACCGGGCGCTGTGGTCGACGAACGTGTTGCCCTTCGGGTCCTTGAACGTGAGGTCGAGCACGTAATCCGTGTCCGGCTCGAGGTCGTTGAGCACGACCGAGAAGTACGTGTCCTTGTGCGCGGCGAGCGGGAGGCGCTGCACCGGATACTGACCGTTCGCCGCGATCAACGCCTGGCAGACCTCGTCGGTCTCGAACTCGAACTTCAGCGTGTTCGTCGTCGCGTACACGAGGCGCACGGGCCGCACGAGGTGCGGCGGCTGCGTGTCCGGGCAGGCCGAGGTCGGCGTGAAGACGAAGGGATCGAGCACCCAGCGCACTTCGTACCCGTCGGGGAACGCGTCGAGGTCTTGGTTGCCGAACTCCGGGCTCAGACCGAGCGCGAGCTCGTCCAGGTCGTAGAGCCCGTCGAGGTCGCGGTCGAGCGCGAGCCACAGCCCCGTGCCGCGCGGGACGCCGAGGAACGTCACGGGGCGGCCCGTCTGCGCCTCGACGATCAACTGGTGCGGCACGAGGAACGGCAGGGCGGACGAAGCCTGGAGGAAGTGCCCGGTCGCGGGCTCGTAGAGCGCGGCGAGGAGTTGGAAGCCGCCGCTCGGGAGCAGCGCGGGCGTGCGCAGCGCGACGAGGTCGCAGCGTCCGCGCCGCGCTTCCTCCATCAGGGTCGCGAGCTCGTTCGTCTCGACCGCCGACGCGTTCGCCGCGTGCGCGGTCGCCTGGTACGCCGCCGCGGGCGCGATCCCGGTGTCGAATGCGAGCAGGAACGACTCGACGTCCATCGCCTCCTGCGGCGTGAGCGCGAAGCGCGGAGTCCCCGCGGCGTCCTCGAGCCGCGCGGCCTCGTGCAGCGTCGCGAACGCACCGCCGTGCATCAGACCCGCGCCGAGCTCGGTGCGCGTCCCGAACGTGCCGCCGATCGTGTGCGCCGCCGAGAGCTTGTCGGCGACTCCGCGCAGCGACGGGACGTCCGCGGAACCGAGCACGCCCGGTGCGGTCTCGGCGAGCACCTCGCCCGACGAACCGAGCGGCAGCGTGTGGCAATCCGCGCACGCGAGCCCGTTCAGCACCGGCTTCGTGCGGAAGAGCTGCGCTCCCCGGAGCTCCGACTGCGACCACGAGCGGTCGAGGCGCTGGCGCGGGTTCGGCAGGAGCGCGAGCCGGTTCACGTAGTGCTTCAGGTACTGGAAGTCGCCGCCGATGTCGCTCGGGACGCCGCCGACCTCGTGCGCGAGCAGGGTCGTGAACGACGCATTGAACTCCTCGAGGCGCCGCTTCTCGCCGCGCCAGTGGTACGGGCCGGTCTCCTCGAGACGCACCGTCGACTGCGTCACGAGCGGGCCCTTGACGTCGACCCCGAGGTGGAGCAGGTCGCGCGCCGTGCCCTGCGGATCGAGGTAGTTCGAGAGGTCCCAGGCGAGCCCGTCGGTGTGGCCGTCGACGTGGCACGAAGCGCACGACGACGTGCCCGACTTGGAGAGGTTCGCTTCGTTGAAGAGGTGCCGCCCGAGGCGCTCGGCGCCGGAGAGCAGCTCGAACCCGAGGTTCGCGCCGGGACCGACCGCGACGTCGAACGGCCCGCTCGCGGGAAGCGCCGCGAGGTCGATGCGCGCGAGCGCCTTGTCCTGCTGCAGGTAGACGTAGAGGAACTGCCCGGCCGAGTCGACCACGCACGTGCGCGGCCCGCTGCCGCGCGGATAGACCTGCTTCGCGGGGATGCGCACGACGCCCAGCCACGCGGGCGTCGAGCTCGACACGTCGAGCACGGTGACGAGGTCGCTGCCGTAGCTGCACACGTACGCGCGCGGCCGCACGGGGTCGAAGTCGAGGCCGGTCGGCTGCGCGCACTTCGCGCCGGCGGGCGCGAGCGCGTCGAGGTCGACGATACGCGGCGCGGCGCCGGTCGCATCGGCGATCGTGATCCGATTGCGCACGACCTGGCCGTCGACGAAGTCGCGCTCGCCCGTGCGCTCGGAGTTCAGGGCGTCCGTGTTCGGGATCCAGAGCTCGTTCGTGCCCGGCCGGGCGACGACGTCGAACAAGATCGTGCCGAGCCCGGTCTGCGTCGCACCCGGGTCGATCCGATCGAGCGTCGGTTGCGCGCCGGGGAGCACGCGGAAGAGGTCGCGATCGGGGAGCGGCACGAGTCCCGGACCGACGACGCGCTCGACCGTGCGCACGTCGTTCGGATCGGCGAGCGTGCCGCGCGGCGCCGTGTTGTTGCCGGAGAGCAGAGGAACGCACCACGCCGCGCCGTTCGAGAACGTGATGCCGCGCGGTCCCTCGGCCTGGATCCGCAGCGAGCGGACGACCGAGTAATCCGACGTGCGGACGACGTCGACGCGCTCCTGCGCGGAGCACGTCACCCACGCGCGCGTGCCCGAGGGATCGAACACGAGCGAGTGCGGCTCGGCGCCGACGCGGATCGTGCGCACGATCGCGCCGAGCGCGGGGTCGACGATGTCGACGCACGAGCCGACGCGGTCGACGACCCAGAGCTCGTCCGTACCCGGGCGACGGACGACGGACGCGGCGCCGAGACCGATCGCGATCTCGCCGACGCGCGTGAACGTCGCGACGTCGAAGCTCGCGAGGCGCGCGCCCGACGAATTGATCACGTAGAGGCGCTGCTCGTCCTGCGAGAAGGCGATCGGGCGCACGGCGGACGTGTCGAAGTCGAGCGCGCGTCCGAACGCGTCGTCGAACGGCACGGGCTCGTCCGGCATCGGGACGGAGGGCCGCTGGGCCGCCGCGGGGAGCGCTGCGAAGGTCAGGAGCAGGAGGGCCGAGAGGATCGACTCGGGGCGGGACATTCCCCCAAATCTACCAGGGAACGGTCAGGGGAAGTGGGCCTCGACCACGGTTCGGATGCCGCCCCGAACCGCGAAGTCGCCCTCGACCGAGATCCGGCGCGGCGCGAGCAGGGCGACGAGGTCGTCGAGGATCCGGTTCGTGACCGCCTCGTGGAACGCGCCCTCGTCGCGGAAGGACCAGAGGTAGAGCTTGAGGCTCTTGAGCTCGACGCAACGCTCCGCGGGAACGTAGCGGATGCGGATCGTCGCGAAGTCGGGCTGGCCGGTCTTCGGGCAGAGGCAGGTGAACTCCGGGCACTCGAACCGGATCTCGTACTCGCGGCCGGGCTTCGGGTTCGGGAACGAATCGAGCGACTTCGTGGGGCGGGTCGTCATGGGGCTAGTCGCCGCGGGCGCGCCGGCCGGCGAGACGCACGAGCGTAACGCCGCCGACGCGGTACTCCAGCGTCCAGGCGAGCTCGCCCGCCGCGTCGCGCCGCGCATCGAGCGCCCGCCGCAGGGTCGCGAGGCCGCCGCGCGCGACGAGCCCGCCCGCGCCGTCGGGCTCGAGCGCGACCCGCGCGCTCGCGAGCGCCGCGGGGTCGAGCAAGGCGAGCGACCACTCCGCCGCGCCGCGCAGCGGCCGCGGCAGCGCGCCGCGCGGAGCCGGGACGCGCACGTCGCGGTCGACGATCGCGAGCTCGAACGCATACGGGGCGTCGGGCGCGGGCGCGTCGGCGAGGAGTTCCGCGCTGACGATGCGCCGGAGCTCGCCCTCGAGCTGCACGCGCGCGAGGCGTCGGCCGAGCACCCAACGCGGGTCCGCGGCGAGGTCGAACCACGCCTGCGGACCGGATTCGCCCGCGAGCCAGGCGCCCGTCGCGCGTCCGCCGTCGAGGCGCTCGTCGCGCGCCCGCCACGCGAGTCGGGGCGCGTCCACGGTCGAAGCCGTCGAGAGCGCGTTCACCCGCAGCGCGCGCACGGTGAGCGGTTCGCAGTCGAGCAGCTCGGAGCGTCCGTCACCGCGCCAGATGCGCGCGCTCGGCGGATCGCCCGCTGCCGCGACGCGCAGGCTCCACGCGCTGCGCGGCGGAACGTCGGACTCCGGTTCGTCCGCGGAGCCCGGCGCCGCCGCGTCGTCCGCACGCGACGCGAACTCGGGCGGCGCGAGCAACACGAGCCCGCGTTCCCGCGCGTGCGCGAACTCGCGCTCGCGCGCGACGAGCACGAACGTCTCGGCGTCGAGCGCGCGCACGCGCGTCGAGCGCGCACGGTCCACGCGCCCCTCGGCCGCCGCGTCGACGAACGGATGGAGCACCCAGGCGAGGCTGCGCGGAATCTCGGCGAGTTCGTCGGCGCGCAGAGCCGTGTAGCGGTACGGCTCGCGGTCCGCGGCGTGCGCCGCGCGCGGAGGAGCGCCGTCCCCGCGAACGTCCGCGCCCGCGCCGCCGCGGGGCTCCTCGAGCACCCAGAGCTCCGCGCACGGCCCGTCCCGGCGCGCCGCGTCGTCGACCTCGGCCGCGAACTCGGCGAACGCGCGCGCGCTCGCGGGCCAGGGCGCGGTGAGCGTCCGCCCGTGCAGCGTCCACGCGACCGCGAGCAGGATCGGCAGGACCTTCCGCCGCGTCCCCGCGACCGCCGTGGCGCTGCTCCCGAGCACGATCGCGAAGGTCGCGATCGCCGGCACGAGCACGTGCGCGCCGGACAGCTCTCCCGGCGCGACCCGCACGCGGGGATGGAGCGCGAGCGCCGCCCCCGTCGCGACGCACGCGGCGGCGGCGAACCACCCCCACGAGCGCGGCGCCGAACGCGCGGCGACGAGCGCCGGGTGCACGACGACGAGGAGCAGCGCGCCGAGCGCGACGAGCCGCGCGGCCGCTTCCCCCGCGCTCTCTCCCGGGAGGAGCAGGACGCCGAGCTTCTCGAGCCCCGTGACCAAGGCGCCGGTCGCGAGCTCCGCCGCGCTGCCGGGGCCGAGCTCCCACGCCTCGCGTTCGCCCAGGCCGAGCCACGCGAGCGCGACGACCGCGCTCGCGCTCGCGAGCGTGATCGCCGCGCTGCGCACGCGCGCCGCGGCCGGACGGTGTCGGCGCGTCGAGGTCCACTCGACGATCACGATCCAAAGCGCGAACACGACGGCCGCGCGGTCCGCCGCCGCGCTCCCCGCGAGCAGGAGGTAGGCCGCGCCGAGGCGCAGCGGCGACTGGACCTGGCGCGCCCGCAGGAACACCGCGCTCGCGGCCGCGCCGAGCGCGCACGCGAGGAGCACGCCGTGCGCCTCGAAGCTCGCGATCGAAGCGCCCGCGAGCGGGTGCAGCGGGAGGAGGAGCGTCGTCGCCGCGCCGCACCACGCCGCCGTGTCCGCGCCGAGCCACGGTTCGAGCGCCTGCCGCGCCGTCGCTCCCGCGGCGAGCGCGAGCACGAGGAGCAGCGCGAGATTCGCGAGATGCACCGCGCCGGACGGCCCGACCGGCGCGAGCCCGAACGCTGCGAACGGGTCCGGGGCGGCGAGCAGCGCGCGCAGGCTCGCGGCCGCGAACGCGGGCGGCGGAGGCGGGAGGAGCTCCTGCGCACTCGTCGGCAGCGCGCCCGGCTCGAGCGCCGCCGCGACGCCGACGTCTCGGCCCGTCGGGCCCGCGCGGAGCACGGCGAAGTGCGCGAAGAACGCGAGGCCGAGCACGAGGAGGGCGAAGCCCGCGCGGCGCAGGACGGTCGGCATCGGTCGCGGGATTCTAGGGCCTCGCGGCATGCGGCGCGCCTCCCTCGCGCGACCGAAGCGCGCGAAGCGCTGGATTCGAGGCGGAACCGCGCCCGCCGCGCTCGAAGGCGGAGCGCACCGCACGGCGCGCCCGCCGCGCTCGAAGGCGGAGCGCACCGCACGGCGCGCCTGCCGCGCTCGAAGGCGGAGCGCACCGCACGGCGCGCCTGCCGCGCTCGAAGGCGGAGCGCGGCGCGCCCGCCGGCGTTCGGCGACCGTGCTCGGCGGGTGGAGGGAGCGCGCTCCGCTCGGCGCCGAGCGCCCGCGCGCTCTCGCTCCGCCTCGCGCGCGGCCCTACGCTGTCGCGCCGAAGGTCCGTCCCCTTGTCCTCGAACGCCCCCACCGCCGCGCCGATCGCCGCGCGTTACTTGTCGGCGCGCGCGGCGCTCTTCGCGACGCTGCTCGCGCTGCCGGTGTTCCTCGCGTGCGCGCTGCGCTTCGCGTTCACCTGCGACGACGCCTACATCTCGTTCCGCTACGCGCGGCACCTCGCCGAGGGCGCGGGCCTCGTCTTCAACCGCGGCGAGAGCCCGCCCGTCGAGGGTTTCTCGAACCTCCTCTGGGTGCTCTGGACGAGCCCGTGGATCCGCCTCGGCGTCGACCCGGCGCTCGTCGCGAACGCGACGTCGATCGCGGCGGGCGCGGCGCTGCTCGCGCTGGTCGCGCGCCTCGCGAGCCGCCGTCTGCACGTCGGCTTCGTCCCGTGCGCCGCGGCGGCGCTCTTCCTCGCGACGCTGCCGACGTTCACGGTGTGGTCGACGAGCGGGCTCGAGACGGTTCCGTTCGCGCTCGCGACGTTCGGCGTGTTCGAGCGCCTCGTCGTCGCTCCGGAGCGCCCGCGCGTCGCCGGCGCCGTCGGCGCGGCGGTGCTCGCGAGCCTCTTGCGCGCGGACGGCGCGGCGTGGGCGCTCGCCGCGGCGCTCACGGCGCAGCTCGCGCTGCCCGCCGAAGCCCGTCGACGCGGCCTCCGCGCGCTCGCGGTCGTCGGTGGAGCATTGCTCCTCACCGTCCTCGCGACCGCGGCATGGCGCTGGAGCGTGTTCGGCGAGCTCGTCCCGAACACCGCGCGCGTCAAGGCGGGGCTCTCGACGCTGCGGCTCGAGCGCGGCGCGAAGTACGCGCTGACCTGGGCGCTCACCCTGCCCGGCGCGCTCGCCGCGCTCGCGGTCGGCGTCGTCGGAGCGCGCGCCGCGTCGCCGCGGGGCGCGTCCGCGCCGAACGAAGCGTCGGCGACGAGCGCCGCTGCGCGGGATGGAGCGATCGGAGCGCGCGGCTTCGTGCACGCCGCCGCCGCGATGACGCTCGTCGCGCTCGCGTACGCGGTGTGGACGGGCGGCGACTTCATGCCGTTCGGCCGCTTCCTCGTGCCCGCGACGCCGTTCCTCGCGCTCGCGCTCGCCGCGGGGCTCGCGCGCGGCGGACGCGCGCTGCACGCGGCGGCCGCGGTCGCCGTCGCGCTCTCCGGCGCGGCGACGCTCGGCTTCGCGCCGCTCCCGGTCGGCCTGCGCGAGGCGCTGCACTTCCGCTGGAACGAGCCGCGCTCGAAGAGCGAGCTCGACCAATGGCGCGGGATGAAGGAGCGCGCCGAGGCGTGGCGCGTGCTCGGACGCGCGCTCGCGCGCTGCACGAAGCCGAACGAGTCGATCGTGCTCGGGAACATCGGCGCGGTCGGGTACGAGACCGAGCTCTGGATCCACGACCCGTTCGGCCTCGTCGATCGCGAGGTCGCGCGGCGCGAGGGGCCGCTCCTGCGCGCGTCGCCGGGCCACGACAAGGGCGTGCCGCTCGAGTTCTTCCTGCCGCGCTCGCCCGACTACCTCGGCGCGTGGTGCTGGGCGCAGGGCGAGCCCGACCCCGGCGTCCCGCGCGAGCTCGACCTCCTCGTGCGCGCCGGCCGCGCGACGCTCGAGGACCGCGACGTGCCCGCGGGGCCGGGGCTCGCGCGCGCGACGATCGTGCGCCTCGCGCGCGCGGTCCGTCCGCGTTGAGCGCGCGCACCTCGGCGTTGCGGCGCCGCGCGCGCGCCGTAGGATCGCGCGCATGCTGGACACCTTTCGCCCCCTGCTCGAGGCCGCGCAGGGCCTCGACCTCACGGACGCTCCCGCCGCGCGCGCGGAGCTCGCGCGCCGCCTCGACCCGCACGGACCGCGCGCCGCGGAGGTCGCGCGCGGGCTGAAAGGGCTCCTCGCGGAAGGCCGCGTCGCCGAGCGCGGCGCGCTGCCCGTGAAGTGGGGCCGCGTCGCGAAGGCGGGGCCGGAGACGCTCGGGTTCTCGATCGACGTCGTGCTCATGAACGGCGCGGGCCCGCGCCATCGTCATCCGCGCGGCGAGGTCAACTTCTGCGTCGCGATCGACGGCGCGCCGACGTTCGAGGGCGAGCCGCCCGGTTGGGTCGTGATGCCCGCGGGCTCGACGCACGTGCCGACGGTCGCGGGCGGGACGATGTTGATCGTCTACCTGCTCCCCGACGGCGCGATGGAGTGGATGACGTCGTCCTGAGGCCCCTCCGCGCGGGAAGTTCGCGGCTCGGGTTGCCTGCGGAGCCCGGCGCGCCGATACTGGACGGAGACCGGTTCCGACGATGAACGCTCCGAGCACCCTTCGACTGCCGAGCCCCACGCGCGCGTTCGCGTGGCTCGTGGTCGTGCTCGTGCTCCTCGCGCAACCGTGCTTCGCGCTGCGCCTCTCGTGCGCCGCGGTCGGGCGCCTCTTTCCCGAGCGGTGCTGCTGCGCGAGCCCCGTGCGCTCCTGCTGCTCCGCGCGCGCGGCGGCCGAGCACCCGGAGCGCGACCAGGCGCGCGCGCCGCGCGCCTGCTCGTGCGAGCTCGAGCTCCCGGCGGGTCCCGCGGCCGAGCGCCCGAGCACGAAGACGGACGGCGACCTCGGCGCGGAGCGCCTCGACGCCGGCGGCACGCCGCACGCCCTCGCGGCGAACGCGGTAGCCGACCTCGTCGCGCTGCGCCTCGCGCACCTCTTCGAGCTCCTCCCCGAACGTCCTCCGGGGAACTCCGCGCCGCCGGCGGCGCCTCCGCGCGGCAGCGCGGCCCTCGAGCGCGGCCTCGCCGCGCACCTCGCGTTCCTCTCGGTCCTCCTGCGCTGACGCGCGGAGCCATCGCCCGCGCTCTTCGCGGACGTTGCGGACGCACGGCGTCCGCTCCCGGGGAACTCGCCCGAGCGCGCGTTCCCGTTCGCGCGCGAGCTCAGCGTCGCGCGCCGCGCGGCCTCGGCCGCGCCGAAGGACCGACCGCCACGTGAACCCCGCGGAGCTTCGCGCTCCGCCCCCGCCGCCGACGGGACGACCGTCGCGCGCGGGAACTCCGGAGGGCCGCGATGCGACCCCGAACGATCGAATGGACCGCGCTCGTGCTCGCTGCGTTCGCCGCGAGCGGCTGCGCGGTCGTGCCCGAAGGCTTGGACGCCGAGCGCGCGCGCGCCGCGGCGGCGGACGCGGACTACGCGACGCCGTACGCCGAGCGCGCGCTGCCCGAGCTCCCCGCCGCGCCCGAGCTCGACGCGCTGTGGACGCGCGCGCTGCACGCGCACGGCGAGCTCGAGCGCGACTGGCACGCGTGGCAGGCGCGCCTCGCCGCCGTGACGAGCGCCGCGAGCGCGCCGAACACCAACGTCGCGCTCGACGTCGAGCATGCGCTGCCGATGGAGGGCCGCTCCGCCTGGGATCGCACGACGCTGCGCGCGGGCTTCGATCCGATGCAGCCGCTCTGGAGCCGCGGGAAGCTCGCGAACGCGGGCGCCGCCGCGCTCGCGGAAGCGCGCGCGGCGGGCGAGCGCTTCCTCGCGCGGCGCGCGGCGCTCAAGCGCGAGCTCGTCGAAGCGTGGGTCGAGTGGCTCGCCGCAGGCGAGCGCCGGCGCCTCGCGGCGGATGCGCGCGAGCTCGAGGAACTCGCCGTCGCGACTCGCGACGCGCGCGCGGGCGGCGGCGGCGAGATCGCGCCGCTCGTCGAGGCCCGCATCGCCGCGGGGCGCGCGCGCGACGAGTCCGCGCGCGCCGACGTCGACGTCGCGAAGCGGCTCGCGCGCCTGAACGCGCTGCTCGCGCGCGCTCCGGACGCGCCGCTCGAGCCGCCCGCGACGTGGCCGAAGCGCGCGCTCGCGGCACCGATCGAGCGCCTCGCCGCGCTCGCCGCCGAGCGCGATCCCCTTCGCGCCGAACGCCGCGCGGAGATCGCGGTGCGCGAGCGCGGCGTCGCGCTCAGGAAGCAGGAAGGCCGCCTCGACGCGTCGCCGATGCTCGGCGTCGTCGGCTCGCTCGAGACGTTCGTCGGCGCGTCGCTCTCGCTGCCGCTGAACCGCCAGCGCGTGCGCGCCCTCGTCGCCGAAGCGCGCGCGGAGCTCGCCGCGGCCCGCGCGGACGCGCGGCAAACCGAGCTCGATCGCGCCGCCGAGCTCGTCTCCGCCCATCGCGCGTTCCAGGACGCGGAGCGGGCGCGCGCGCTGTTCGCGGACGAGCTCCTGCCGCTCGCCGCGCGCGCGTGCGACGACGCGTCGGCCGCGTGCGCGGTGCTCGGCTCGTCGACGGACGAGTGGATCGACGTGCGGAGGATGCAGCTCGAGGTGCGGCGCGCGGAGCTCGACGCGCGCGCGGAGCGCGAGATCGCGCTCGCGGAGGTCGAGGAGCTCGTCGGAACGGACCTCGAAGGTCTCGCGGAGGAGGATCGCCATGAATGAACGTCGTCGATCGCGGCTCGGCCGCGCGCGCATCGTCCTCGTCGTGCTGCTCGCGCTCGCTGCGGGTTTCGTCCTCGGACGCGCGTTCCACGGTCGCGCGGACCACGCGGGCAAAGCCGCGGCGTCCGCGGAGACGCTGTGGACCTGCGGCATGCACCCGAACGTGCTCCAGAAGGAGCCCGGCGAGTGCCCGCTGTGCCACATGAAGCTGACGCCGCTCGTGCGCGGCACCGACGCGGCGAAGGCGCCCGCCGAACGCCGCGTGCGGTACTGGATCGACGCCGCGAGCGAGCCGCCGTTCCTCGCGAACGCGCCGGGCAGGAGCCCCGCGGGCCGCGAGCTCGCGCCCGTCTACGCCGAGGAGATCGCCGCAGGCGACGCGATCACGATCGACCCGCGCGTGCGGCAGAACATGGGGCTGCGCACGACCGAGGCCGTCCGCGGCACGCTCGTGCGCACGCGCCGCATCGCCGGCGTGCTCGTCGAGCCCGAACCGAGCCGCGTCGACGTCGTGCTCCGCGTGCCGGGCTTCGCGGCCGAGGTGTACGCGGACCGCGAGGGCGTCCACGTCGTGAAGGGTGCGCCGCTCTTCGACTTCGAGAGCCCCGAGCTCTCCGTCGCGATCGAGGAGCTGATCGCCGCGCGCAAGGCGCGCGAACGTCCCGGCGCGGGCGCGAGCGCGACGAGCCTCTTCGGCCTCGCGCGCCGCAAGCTCGCGTACGTCGGGCTCGACGACGCGGAGATCGACCGGCTCGCGGCGCTGGACTCCGCGCCCGCGAGCGTTCCGATCCGGAGCCCGATCGACGGACACGTCACGGTGAAGGACGTGAAGCGCGGCGGACGCGTCGAGGCGGGCGCGCGGATCTACGAGCTCTCCGACAACCGCACGATGTGGATCGACCTCGCGGTCGCGGCGGGCGAACTCCCCGGGCTCGCGCTCGGCGAGCGCGTCGTCGCGACCGTCGACGGCCTCGCGGGTCGCGCGTACACGGGCACGCTCGACTTCCTCCACCCCCACTTCGACATGGAGACGCGCACGGCGCGCGCGCGCGCGACGCTCGCGAACGACGACCGCGCGCTGCGCGAGGGCATGTTCGCCGTCGCGGAGATCTCCACGGAGGTCGCGCGCGACGCCGTGCTCGTGCCGCGCGAAGCCGTGATCGACACGGGCGTGCGGAAGATCGCGTTCGTCGTGCTCGCCGACGGGTCGTTCGAGCCGACGAAGGTCGAGCTCGGCGCCGCCGGCGACGGCGGGCTCGTCGAGGTGCGCGCGGGCATCGCGCCGGGCGAGCGCGTCGTCACGAGCGGGCAGTTCCTGCTCGACGCGGAGTCGCGCGTGCGCGAGGGCGTCAAGGCGTTCCTCGCGGGCGGCGACGGCGGAGAGCGCGAGCCCGCGCTCGGCCGGCTCGAGGACCCCGAGGCGCCGGCGGCGCTCGTCGACGCGGTGCTCGCGCCGTACCTCGAACTCGCGACGCTCCTCGGCGCGGACGCGCCGCCCGCGCAGCCGTTCGCGGCGCTGCCGCTCGCCGTCGCGGCGCAGAAGCTCGTCGACGCCGCGCGCGGACCGACGAAGGACCGCGCGAAGGAGCTCGTGCAGCGCGCGCTCGAGCTCGTCCCCGCGCCGCTCGAGCGGCAGCGCGAGCTCTTCGGTCCGCTCTCGGACGCGCTGATCGCGATCGTCCGGCGCGCGCCGCCGTCGACGACGTTCGGCGCGCGCGTGTACGTCGTGCACTGCCCGATGGCGCCGGGGAGCTGGCTCTCGCGCGACGAGTCCGTGCACAACCCCTACTACGCGACCGAGATGAAGGCGTGCGGCCAGGTGACGGGCTCGATCGAGTGCGCGGGAGGTCGGTGACGTGCTCCGCGCGATCCTCGCTGCTTCCGTCCGCCACCGCGCGCTCGTCCTGATCGTCGCGGCGGTGCTCCTCCTGCTCGGCGTGCGCGCCGCGCGCGAGATCCGCCTCGACGCGATCCCCGACCTCTCCGACGTGCAGGTGATCGTCGTCACGGAGTACGCGGGCCAGAACCCGGAGGTCGTCGACGCGCAGATCACGCAGCCGCTCGAGACCGCGCTGCTCTCCGTGCCCGGCGCCACCGTCGTGCGCGGGTACAGCATGTTCGAGCTGTCGTTCGTGTACGTGCTGTTCGACGACGACACGGACCTCTACTGGGCGCGCAGCCGCGTGCTCGAGTACTTGAACTTCGCGCGCGATCGCCTGCCGCGCGGCGTCGAGCCGCGCCTCGGTCCCGACGCGACGGGCGTCGGCTGGGTGTACCAGTACGTCCTCGTCCCCGGTTGGTACTGCACCGAGCACGCGCACGGCGTCTTCCACGACGAGGAGCACGATCGTTGGTACGCGGCGCGCGGCGACGCACCGGAGGAAGCGCGCGAGCGGCTCGTCCGTGTGCGCGGCTTCGAGCACCCCGGCGCGTGTCCGCTCGACGGGAAGGCGCTCGTCGCGGCGCAGCACGACCTCGCGGAGCTGCGCTCGCTCCAGGACTGGTACCTGCGCTTCCCGCTCTCCTCCGTGCCCGGCGTGTCCGAGGTCGCGCCGATCGGCGGCTTCGTGAAGCAGTACCAGGTCGTGCTCGACCCCGTGAAGCTCGTCGGTCGCGACGTACGCCTCGACGAGATCGTCGGCGCGATCGAGCGCTCGAACGCGGACGTCGGCGGCTCCGTGATCGAGCTCGCCGAGAACGAGTACATGGTCCGCAGTCGCGGCTACCTGCGCGGGCTCGACGACCTCGCGAAGGTCGTCTTGAAGACGAGCGCGCAGGGCGTGCCCGTGCTGCTCGGCGACGTCGCGACGCTCGAGATCGGCGGCGAGATGCGCCGCGGCGTCGGCGAGTGGGACGGCCGCGGCGAAGCGGTCGGCGGCGTCGTCGTCGCGCGTTTCGGCGAGAACGCGTACCGCGTGATCCAGGACGTCAAGGCGAAGCTCGCGGAGCTCGAGGACGGGCTCCCCGACGGCGTGTTCGTGCGCGCCACCTACGACCGCTCCGCGTTGATCGAGCGCGCGGTCGGGACGCTCGGCGAAGCCGTGATCGAGGAGCTGATCGTCACCGCGCTCATCTGCCTCGCGTTCCTCGCGCACGTGCGCAGCGCCCTCGTCGCGATCGTGATCCTGCCGATCGGCCTGCTCGTGTCGATCCTCGTGATGAACCTGCTCGGGATCAACGCGAACATCATGAGCCTGGGCGGGCTCGCGCTCGCGATCGGCGTGATGGTCGACTCGGCCGTCGTGATGATCGAGAACGCCCACAAGCACCTCGAGCGCGACGCCGAGCGCGTGAAGCGGGGCGCCGCGCCGCGCCCGCACGTCGACATCGTGCTCGAGTCCGCGCAGGAGGTCGGCCCGAGCCTCTTCTACTCCTTGCTCGTGATCACGGTCGCGTTCCTGCCGATCTTCGTGCTCGGCGAGCAATCGGGGCGCCTCTTCAAGCCGCTCGCGTACACGAAGACGTTCGCGATCGCCGCGGGCGCGATCCTCGGCATCACGGTCGTGCCCGCGCTGCTCGTGCACGCGCTCGGCGGACGCATCCCGAAGGAGGACGAGAACCCGCTCAACCGCGGGTCGATGCGGCTCTACGAGCCCTTCTTCCGCTGGGTCATGCGCCGACCGAAGACGACGATCGCGATCGTGCTCCTGCTCGGCGCATCCGCGGTGTGGCCCGCGTCGAAGCTCGGCTCGGAGTTCATGCCCGCGCTCGACGAGGGCGACCTCTTCTACATGCCGACGACGGACCCGAGCGTCAGCATCGGGACCTCGCGCGCGATCCTCGAGCGCACGGACCGCCTCATCCGCTCGTTCCCCGAGGTGCGGAGCGTGCACGGCAAGATCGGCCGCGCGGACACCGCGACCGATCCCGCGCCGCTCTCGATGCTCGAGACGGTCGTGCAACTCCACTCGGACGAGAAGCGGTGGCGCACGCGCACGCTCGAGCGGTTCCACTCGGGGCTGCCCGACTGGCTCGCGTGGCCGTTCGAGCACACGTTCTGGCCGTCGCGGCGGAAGATCACGCTCCAGGAGCTCGTGTACGGCTGGCAGGACGCGGACGGCACGATGCACGCGGGACTGAACGAGGCCGTCAGCCTGCCCGGCGTCGCGAACGCGTGGCCGTACCCGATCGAGAGCCGCATCTCGATGCTCTCGACCGGCATCAAGACGCCCGTCGGCGTGAAGATCCTCGGGCACGACCTCGAACAGCTCGAGGCGCTCGCCGAGCGCACCGCCGTCGCGCTGCGCTCCGTGCCGGGCACGCTGTCCGCGTACCCCGAGCGCGTCTTCGGCGGCCACTACCTCGACTTCGACGTGAAGCGCGAGGCCGCCGCGCGCTTCGGGATGAACGTCGGCGACGTGCAGGAGCTCGTCCGCACCGCGATCGGCGGCATGCAGGTGACGACGACGGTCGAGGGCCGCGAGCGCTACCCGCTCTCCGTGCGCTTCGCGCGCGAATTGCGCGACGACGTGCCCGCGCTCGAGGCGATCGTCGTCGCGACGCCGACCGGCGCGCGCGCGACGCTCGGCGAGCTCTGCGACCTGCGCATCTCCCCCGCCGCGCCGATGATCCGCACGGAAAACGGCGAGCGCACGGCGTGGATCTTCGTCGACATCGCGGGGCGCGACCTCGGCGGCTGGGTCGCGGAGGCGAAGCGCGTCGCCGAAGAGAAGGTCCCGATGCCCGCCGGCGCGCGCCGCGTGTGGTCGGGCCGCTTCGAGTACCTCGAGAAGGCGAACGCCCGCCTCGCGTGGGTGATCCCGCTCACGCTCGCGCTGATCGTGTTCCTGCTCTACCTCTCCAACCGCAGTTGGACGCGCGTCGCGATCGTGCTCCTCGCCGTGCCGTTCTCGCTGATCGGCGCGTTCTGGTTCCTGTGGTGGCTCGACTACGACATGAGCCTCGCGGTCTGGGTCGGCATCATCGCGCTCCTCGGCATCGACGCCGAGACGGGGCAGGTCATGCTCCTCTACCTCGACACGACGTTCGACCGCTGGAAGGAGGAGGGCCGCATGCGGACCGACGCGGACCTCGTCGCCGCGATCCACGAGGGCGCCGTGCAGCGCATCCGTCCGAAGACGATGACGGTCGCGACGGACATGCTCGGCCTCCTGCCGCTCCTTTGGGCGACGGGGAGCGGCGCGGACGTGACGCGGAGGCTCGCCGCGCCGCTCGTCGGCGGGATCACCGTGAGCTTCGCGATGGAACTCTGCGTGTACCCGGTGCTCTTCTACCTCTGGAAACGGAGGTCGGTCCCGCGCTGAGCGTCGCGCGGAACGAGCTTCTCGCGGAGCTCTTGCGCGCGCCCCGTCGCCGGTTCCGCACGGGCAGGGTACGCTCTCCAGATCGACCTTCGTCCGCGCGACCGCGGACGCACCCCACCCCGCGCGCCGCGCGGAACACCACGCCCCCCAGCATGCTCCACGCGATCCGTACCCTTCGCGCCCTCGGCGCGGCCCTCCTCCTCGTCACCTCCCCCGCGCTCGCGAGCATCCGCTACGTCGACGCGAACCTCGCCACCGGCGCGAACGACGGTACGAGCTGGGCGGACGCCTACCGCGGCGTCGACGCGCTCCAGACCGCGCTCACGGCCGCGGTCTCCGGCGACGAGCTCTGGGTCGTGCAAGGGACCTACAAACCCACCGCGACGGCGACGCGGACGATCTACTTCACGCTGAAGACGAACGTCGGCGTGTACGGCGGCTTCGCCGGCGGCGAGACGGCGCGCGCGGAGCGCGATCCCGCCCTGCACGTGACGATCCTCTCGGGCGACCTCGCGGGGAACGACGGCTCCGCGATCTACACCGACAACTCCTACCACGTGGTCAATGGCGCCTCCGCGGCCGCGACGGCGGTGCTCGACGGGTTCGTCGTCGAGGGCGGCAACGCGAACAGCACGGCGAACCAGGACCGCGGCGGCGGCTTCCTGATGCTCTCGGGGAGCAACGCGACGATCCGCAACTGCATCGTGCGCAACAACCGGTGCACCTTCGGCGGCGGCGCGGGCTACGTCAACGCGTCGAGCCCGACGTGGGAGGACTGCCGCTTCGAGAACAACCTCGGCGGCAGCTTCGGCGGCGCGTTCGACATGGCGACGAACGTCGGCGCGATCTTCCGCCGCTGCACGTTCAGCGGGAACAGCGCGGCGCGCGCGGGCGGCGTCGAGATCTTCGGCACCTCGAACGTGCAGCTCGTGAACTGCGTCTTCCGCGGCAACACCGCGACGGGCACGACCGGCGGCGGCGCGATCCTGGTGCTCTCGAGCTCGACGGTCACCGTGCGCGCGTGCACGATCCACGGGAACAGCTCGCCCACCGCGTCCGGCGCGGGGCTCGTCGTGTCCGGAGCCACGGGCACCGTCGCCTCGACGATCCTGTACGCGAACACGGGCGTCGGCGGCGCTCAGGGAGCGGCGAACCAAGTGCAGGGCGCGACCGTCACGTACAGCTGCGTCCAGGGCGGATTCGCCGGAACGGGCAACATCTCCGTCGCGCCGCTCTTCGTCGACGCGGTGAACGGCGACTTCCGCCTGCTCGCCGGCTCGCCCGGCATCGATGCAGGCAACAACGGCACGATGCCCGCGGGCACGACGACGGACCGCGCGGGTGCGCCCCGCTACGCGGACGACCCCGCGACGGTCGACACGGGCTTCGGCGCGCCGCCGGTCGTCGACATGGGCGCGTTCGAGTACCAACCGCCGCTCTTCCGCGCGTTCTGCGCGGGCGACGGCTCGCTCTCCGATCACACGACGGACTGCCCCTGCGCGAACTTCGGCGCCGCCGGGAACGGCTGCGCGAACTCGGTCAACGCGTCGGGCGCGAACCTCCTCGCGACCGGAGCCGCCGCGAGCGACGACGTCGTGCTGCAGGGCTCGGGCATGCCTGCGAACGTGGCGTGCATCTACCTGCAGGGCGACGCGCTCGAGGACGCGGTCTTCGGCGACGGCGTGCGCTGCGCGGGCGGCGCGCTCGTGCGGCTGCGTACGAAGGTCAACGCCGGCGGCGCGTCGAGCTTCCCCGAGGCGGGCGTCGACACGATCACGCTCTCCGCACGCGGCGGCGTCGCGGTCGGAAGCGGCGCGGTGCGCTTCTACCAGACGTACTACCGCAACTCCGCCGCGGCGTTCTGCCCGCCGGAGACGTTCAACGTCACGAACGGCTGGCAGATCGCCTGGTGAGCCGCCGCGCGCGACGCGCGCGAGCGACGTGTGTGGCGCGGGCGTCCCACCGGACGCCCGCGCGCGTTTCAGCGACCGCGGCGCGGCGCCGAGCCGTGGCCGTGGCCGTGACCGCCGCGCGGCGCGTGACCGCGGGGCTTCGACGGGCCGCCGTGCGCGCTCCGGGGAGCGTGCGCGGACTTCGACGCGTGCGAGTCGCGCGCGGGGTGCGTCGGGCGCCCTCCGTGGGCTCCGCGAGCCTCGTGCGGTCCGCGCGGGGCGTGAGCGCCGTGCGAACCACGCGAACCGTGCGACTCGCGCGGGCGCTGGGCTTCGCGCGTTTCGTAGGACTCGCGCGAGCGCTGCGCGTCGCGCGGGCCGTGCGCGGAGGACGCGCCGTGCGCCGAACGCGCCGGAGCGTGCGCTCGGTGCGCAGCGCTCCGCTCGTGTCCCGCTCCCGCGCGTTCGTGCCGCGTCGAGGCGGATTCGTCGACCCCGGCGCCGAACGACGAGGTGCTCGCCGCGGCGACGCGCGGTTCCGGAGGCCGCGGCGTCGACGCGGGCGCGGTACGCGGCGCGTGCGTGCCGCGCGGTACGTGCGGCGACGCCGGGGAGCGCGAACCCTGCGGCGCGCGCGTCCCGTGAGCCCCGGGGGTCGCCACGCGGCGCCCGCCCGACGCGGACTCCCCGCTCGCGACGGGCACCTTCTGACGGATCAAGCGCTCGATGTCGCGCAGGTACTCGCGCTCCTCGCCGCCGCAGAGCGACCAGGCGACGCCGCTCGCGTTCGCGCGCGCCGTGCGGCCGATCCGGTGCACGTAGGTCTCGGGCTCGTTCGGGAGCTCGAAGTTGATCACGTGCGTGATGCCCGAGACGTCGATGCCGCGCGCGGCGATGTCCGTCGCGACGAGCACGCGTCCGCGGCCGGTCTTGAAGCTCGCGAGCGCGCGCTCGCGGGCGTTCTGCGACTTGTTGCCGTGGATCGCCTCGGACGGAACGCCCGAGCTCGAGAGCTTGGTCGCGAGGCGGTTCGCGCCGCGCTTCGTGCGCGTGAAGACGAGCGCGCGCTCGACCTCGGGCCGCTTGAGCAGACCGATCAAGAGATCGGCCTTGCGGTTCTTGTCGACGAAGTAGACGGCCTGCTCGACCTTTTCGGCCGTCGTCGCGACGGGCGCGACCGCGACCTTCGCGGGCGCGTGCAGCATGCCGTCGACGAGCCTCTGGATCTCGGGCGGCATCGTCGCGGAGAAGCAGAGCGTCTGCTTCTTCTTCGGCAGCGCCGAGAGGACGCGCTTGACGTCGGGCAGGAAGCCCATGTCGAGCATGCGGTCCGCCTCGTCGAGCACGAGCACCTGCAGATGGTCGAAGCGCGCGACGCCTTCCTTCATCAGGTCGAGCAGGCGCCCGGGCGTCGCGACCACGATGTCGACGCCGTGCTTGAGCGCGGAGCGCTGCTTGTCGTAGCCGACGCCGCCGAAGACGACGGTGCTCTTGAGGCCGGAGTGCTTGCCGTACGCGCGGAACGACTCGTCGATCTGCGTCGCGAGTTCGCGCGTCGGCGCGAGCACGAGCGCGAGCACGGGACGCGGGCCGCGCGCGTGCTCCGCCTTCCACAAGCGGTGCAGGATCGGCAGCGCGAACGCGGCGGTCTTTCCGGTGCCGGTTTGCGCACAACCGAGGACGTCGCGGCCCTCGAGGGCGGGCGGGATCGCCTGGGTTTGGATCGGGGTGGGTTGGGTGTAGCCCTTTTCGCGCACGGCGCGGAGGAGGGCGGGGTTCAGGTTCAGGTTGTCGAAGGTCATCGTGAGCGCCCCAGCGGGGCGGTCCAGAAAGCGAACGCGCGCGTTCGAAGCGCGCGAGCGTCGGCGGAGCACGGGCCGACGTGGAGTGGATGCGACTGCGTGCCGCAGTCGGCGGTCCATGCGCGTCGCGACGACGCGCGGCGTGACCGCTCGCTCGGCCTGCGCGGGAAGCGCGCCGGAAGGCCGTGGTGTGGAGGGGATCTCCGCGTGGGCCGCGTGCATCCGGTTCGACCGGGCGCGCGGGCGCTGGAGACGCGCTTCGCTCCGTGGGATCTCGAGTACGGACGATCCGTACGATTCAGACTCTGGGACGGCCGAGCCGTCCCGGGCACGACGTCGCGCCGCGCTCCTGGAGTCCGACCGCGCGCACCCGGCGGACGTCCGGCGAAGGGCTCGTCTCGAGCCGATCGCGCGGTGCCGGCGGCGCACGCGCTGGAAAAGACTATCGGCGTTCGGCCGCCGCGCCGAGCGCAAACTCCGAATCCCGTCCCGGATTCGACGCGAACACGCGCGGACGCGCTGCGCGGAGCCGAACGAACCGCACCCGCCGGGCCGCGGCGCTCGTCCCGCCCGCGGCGCGCGCGCCCTGCTGGCGCCAGCGCCAGCCGCGGCCGAGCACCATCCAGACGGCCGTGCGCGCGAGGATCCCGAGGTCGGTCGTGAGGGAGAGCCGCCGGAGGTACTCGTCGTTGATCGAGAGCTTCTCCGCGTACGCGCGCTCGCAGCGGCCGGTGTAGCCCTGCGTGATCTGCGCGTAGCCCGTGATGCCCGGACGGAGGACGAGCCGGCGCGAGAAGCCGGGGATGCGCTCGCTCGCCCACTCCTCGACCTCGACCATCTCGGGGCGCGGCCCGATGAAGCTCATCTCGCCGCGCAGGATGTTGACGAACTGCGGGAGTTCGTCGAGGTGCGTGCTGCGCAGGAAGCGGCCGAGCCGCGTGACGCGCGCCACGTCCTCGCCGCTCGACCACGACGCGTGCGCATCGCGCCGCGGCTCGCGCATCGTGCGGAACTTCACGATGTGGAACGTGCGTCCGCGGAGCCCGACGCGCGGCTGCACGTAGAACACCTTGCGGGGGTCGCGGAACGCGACGAGGTTCGCGGCGCCGACGAGCGCGCCGAGCGCGACGACGGGCACGAAGGTGCTCGCGATGAGCGCGAGGTCGAGACACGGGCGGCCGAAGCGCGCGTAGACGCCGCGCGGAGCGCAGGCGTCCCAGTCGATCGGCGCGGGACGACGGAGTTCGACGACGGACGCGCCGGAAGCGCGCCGCGCAAGGGTGGAGTGCGGCATGGGGAACGACGTGCGCTCCGTCGTGGAGAAGACGGACGCGGGGCACGCCGTCATCGGGCCTCCAGGTCGAACGCATTTAAGGACGCGGATATCGAGACGTTCGTGTGCGCTGGTCTCACGCGCGGGAGCCCGTCGCGCGAGGTCGCCGGGCGCTCGTGCGCAGATTCGTTCGCGACGAAGAAGGGACACCCGCACTCCCACTCCACGCGCCTCCCCCATGACCGAATCTCGTCGCACCTCGCGCCGCTCGAACCGCGAAACGGACACCCTCGACCTCGCCGATCTCGCAGCGATCCTCGAACGCCACCGCTTCGTCGCGCTCGGCACGACGCTGCTCGTGCTCGCCGGGGGACTGGCGTGGTCCTCGACGCGCCCACCCGTCTACAAGACGCAGGCGACGCTGAAGCTCGAGCAGGACGGCACGTCGAAGGGCGTGCTCGGCGATCTCGCCGCCCTGACGAGCGCGCCCGCCGCGGAAGGCGAGATGGCGATCCTCCGCTCGCGCGCGATGGTCGAGGCGACGATCTCCGATCCCGCGACGTGGCCCGCGCACGATCGAGCGTTCTCCCCCACGCGCCCCGACGATTTCAGGATGGAAGGGCCGCGCGAGCTCGGGCTCGTGACGCGCGTCGAGTGCGAGGACCGTGCTCCCTTCCGCGACCTCGCGTGCGCCGTGGGCCTCGCGAAACCGCGCGCGGCGCGACTCTTCGCCCGCGTCGACTCCGCGACGCCCGATGCGCCCACGCGCGTGCGCGTCGCGTTCCCGGAAGACGCGAACGGACACCGCGTGCGGCTCTCGCTCCCCGGCCGGAAGGGCCTCCCCGACCAGGACGCGCAGGAGTTCGACTACGCGCCGCGCCGTCCCATCGAATACCACGGCGCGCGTTTCGAGTTCGAGGCCGTCGGCGAGTACGCGGGCACGACGCACCTCGTCGAGCGCCGTCCGCTCGACTCGGCGGTCGACGACTACCTCGGCAAGGTCGAGGTCGAGGAGACGAGCCGCAACAGCGGCGTCATCCGCCTGACGGTCTCGGACTCCGACCCCGACCGCGCCGCGGAGTTCGCGAACGCGCTCGCGCACAACTACCTCCTGCGCAGCATCCGCCTCGGACGCTCGCGCGCGACGCGCACGATCGAGTTCGTCGACGAGCAGCTCGCCGAGCAGAAGGAGCTCCTCGCCGAGGCCGAACGCGAGGTCGTCGCGCTCCAGCAGGCGAACCCCTCCGTGATCCTCGTCAGCGCTTCCGCCGAGACGCTGTTGAAGCGGACGGCCGAGCTCGAATCCGAACGCGCACGCTGCGAGCTCGCGACCGTCGCGCTCACGGAGGCCGCCGAGCGCCTCGATCGCGGCGACGCCGACGGACTCGCGCGCCTCTCGCGCGAGCTCCCGGACCTCGTCTCGCTCTCCTACATCGAGGAGATCGGCCGTCTCGGCGGACAGGCGCTCGCGCTCGAGCGCAGCGATGCTGGACCGACGAAGTCGCTCCTGCGCGCGAAGCTCGACGAGCTCGACCTCGCCGAGCACGACGCGCGCGCGGAACTCGACGCGCTCGACGCCGCGGCGAAGGCCCTCGAAGGCGGCGACGCGGACGCGCTGGTGCGGCTCTTCGCCGAGTCGCCGAAGCTCGCCGAGCTCGACGCGAGCACGAAGCAGTTCCTCGAGGAGATCGCCCGCGTCGACGCGGAGCTCTCCGCGCTCTCCGGCGACATCACGCCCGAGAACCCGCGCTGGCTCCAGCTCGAGAGCACCCGCACGGACCTCCAAGCGAAGCTCGGCGCCCGGCTCGCGAGCCTCGCAGCCGGACTGCGGCTCGCGCTCGACGACCGCGCGGCGCTCGCGAAGCGCTACTCCGACTCGCTCGCCGCCTGGCCGGCCGAGGAGCGCGCGCACATCGACGGCGCGCTCGCGGAGCTCACACGCCGCGTCTCCAAGAACCTCCACGCGCGCATCGAGAGCTTGCGCACGCAGGCGGAAGGCCTCGCGGGCGAGGCGAAGGCGCTCGAGGCCGAGCTCGCGAAGCTCCCGGAGCACGAGCGCGCCGTCGCCGAGCCGCTCCGCCGCCGCGAAGCGCACGCGAGCGTCGTCAAGCTGCTCCTCGAGAGCCGCCAGCAGGCGCAGCTCAGCGCCGCGGCGACGCTCCCCTCCGCGATCTTGATCGACCCCGCGATCCCGCCGGAGTCGCGGCACGCGCCCCGGCTCTTCTTCGACTTCTCGCTCGCGCTGTTTGCCGGGCTCGGGCTCGGCTTGCTCGCGTGCTTCGTGCGGCAGTCGTTCTCCGGCGCCGTCCACACGCAGGCCGAGGTCGAGGACGCGACGGGCCTCTCCGTGTTCGGCGCGATCCCGGACTTCCGCCGCGGCGCGCTGCGCGCGCTCAAGCCGCGCGGCACGTTCCTCCCCCAGCGCGACGACCCCGACGGACCGCTCTCGGAAGCCTACCGCTCCGTGCGCGAGAGCCTGCGCTTCGCCCGCGACGGCGGAGAGTCCTTGCGCACGCTCGCGTGCACCTCGTGCGCGCCGGGCGAAGGCAAGAGCACGACGAACGTCAACCTCGCGCTCTCGTTCGCGGGGCCGCGCACGCGCGTGCTGCTCGTCGACGCCGACATGCGCAAGCCGACCGTGCACACGACGTTCGACCTCCAGCTCACCCCCGGACTCGGCGAGGTGCTCGAAGGCCGCGCCGCCTGGCGCGAGTGCGTCCGCGCGAGCGGCCACGAGGGCCTCGACCTCCTGTGCGCGGGCGATCCGCACGCGTCGCCGAGCGAGCTGCTCCGCGGCCCGCGCGCGACCGAGCTGCTCGAGGAGTGGAAGGCGAGCTACGACCTCGTCGTGTTCGACCTGCCGCCCGCGCTCGCGGTCGCGGACGCGGAGATCCTGGCGCGCGAGCTCGACCTCGTGCTCCTCGTGTACCGCGCCGGCGGAGTGCACCGCGAAGCGCTCGCGACGACGACGCGCAAGCTCGCGCGCGCCGGCACGCGCGTCGGCGGCGTCGTGTTGAACGCCGTGCGGCCGTCGCGGAGCGCGGGCTCCGGCTACTACGGCGGCGGCGCATACGGATACGGCTACGGGACGAAGCGCACCGGCACGAAGCGCACCGCGACGGAGCGCGCGCGCTGACGGAGCTCCGCATGCGCCTCGGCACGTGCATCGCACCGGACGCCCCCGCGCTCACCGCGCGCGGGGACGTCGCGTCCGCGGCGCCCGCCGCGCACGGAGAGGTCGCGCCCGTGGACGTCGCCGACGGCCGGCGCGAGCGGTTCCTCCGCGCGTTCGCCGCCGAGCTCGAGCGCGAGCGTCTCCGCTGGTGCGTGCTGCGCGGGCACGACTCGTTCCCCTCGCCTGGTCCCGGCCGCGACCTCGACCTGCTCGTCCATCCGGACGACGCCGACCGCGTGGCGAGCCTCGCGCGCTCGCTCGCGCGCGCGCACGGCGTCTCGACGTGGGAGCACCGCCGCGCGGGCTTCCTCGAGCAGCTCCAGTTCCACGCGCACGAGGGGCCCGGACGCCACGCCTTCTTCGGGCTCGATCTGCACCGTTGGGAGGCGTGCTTCGGCGTGCCGTGGATGGACGCGGAGCACGCGCTCGCTCGAACGGAGCTCGTGCACGGCCTGCGCCGCCCCGCGCCCGAGATCGCCGCCAGCGCGAACGCGCTCGGCGCGCTGCTCTCCGGCGGGACGACGCCCGAGCGCCACGCCGCGGAGCTGCGCGCTGCGCTCGCGCGCGATCGTGCGGCCGTGGAGCGCGAGCTCGCGCGGCCGTTCGGTCCGCGGCTCGCGCACGCGATCGCCGACGCCGCGGAGCGCGGGCCCGTCGAGCGCGCGCTCTCCGTCCGAACACTGCGCCGCGCGCTCTGGACGCGCTCCTTCGCGCGCCGGCCGCTCGCGTCGCTCGCGGGCGCCCTCGCGCACGTCCACCACGCGCGAATCGCTCCGCTCTTCCGTCCGCGCGGGCGCTTCTTCGCGCTGCTCGGAACGGACGGAAGCGGCAAGTCGACCGTGCTCGACGGCGTGCTCACGGAACTGCGAACGGCGTTCGGTGCGAGGAACGTGCATGCGTTCCACCTGCGGCCGAAGCTCCTCCCCCAGCTCAACGCGCTCCTCCACGGCGGACGCACGACGTACTCGCTCGACGACATGAAGGACCCGCACCGCGCGCGGCCTTCCGGCGCGCTCGGTTCGAACCTGCGCGCCCTCTGGTACGCCGCGGACTGGACGCTCGGGTATTTCGCGCGAGTGCTGCCGCTGCGGCGCGCGGCGTCGATCGTCGCGTTCGACCGCTACGCGCACGACTACCTCGTCGATCCGCTCCGCTCGCGCATCCGCCGCGACAGCGCGCTCCTCCGTCCGATCTGCGCGCTCGTGCCGACGCCCGACCGACTCTACGTCTGCCTCGCGCCGCTCGCGGCGATCCGCGCGCGCAAGCAGGAGCTCAGCGAGAGCGAGAGCGCGCTCCAGCTCGAGCGCTACGCCGCGCTCGCCGCGTCGCACCCGCGCGCGCGCCGCGTCGACACCTCGGGCACCGTGCAGGAAGCCGTCGACGCCGTCCTGTGCGACCTCTTCGCGGAGGAGCGAGCGTGAAGCGCGACGAACGACTCCCGCCGCTCCTCGCGGCGTTCCTCGGCGCCGAGAGCGACGCCGCCGACGCGCCGCGGACGGGCGGAGCGCGCTTCCTCCGCTTCCCGGGCACGGGCGGCGGCTGGGTCCTGCTCGACGCCGCGAACCCCGCGGTGTTCCGCGCCGGGACCGCGCTCCTGCCGCGCGGGCGCTTCGTCACGCGCCTCGCGACGCGCGTCGTCGGCGCGAGCGCGCGCGTCGGGCTCCACGGACGCTTCGCGCGCGCGCGCGTCGCCGCGGCGCGAGTCGTCGATCCCGCGGAGCGTTTCCCGGGGCTCCCGCGCGGCCTCGCGTGCAACGCAGCTTCCGGCGTGCCGGGCCGCGACCAGAAGACGATCGTCCAGCTCGTGTCGCCGAACGGTCGCGTCGTCGCCTTCGCGAAGGTCGCGGACTCCCTTGCCGCGCGCGCGCTCGTCCGCCGCGAGCACGACGCCCTCGCGCAGCTCGCGCACCACGGCGTCCACGTGCCGCGCGTGCTCGGCTTCGAGGACGCAGAGCGCGCGACCGTGCTCGTCCAGTCCGCTCTGCACGGCGGGCGCGCGCCCGCGGCCTTCGGTGCCGCGCACGCGGCGTTCCTCGCCGAACTCACCGAGCGCACGCGCGTCGAGTTCTCTGCGACGGACCTCCCCGCGCACCGCTCCGCGCACGCGCGACTCGCTGCGCTCGCGTCCGTCCCCGCGCGGCCCGGCGTGAGCGCGACCACTCCGCTCGATCGCGCCGCGCTCGAGACCTACGCGGAGCTCGCGCGCGTCCTCGAGGAGCACGAACGCGGGGACCGCGTCGCCTGCTCGTTCGCGCACGGCGACTTCACGCCGTGGAACGCCGTCCTCGGGCCGGACGGCCTCGGCGCGTTCGACTGGGAGCACGCGCTCGACGCGGCACCGCTCGGCCACGACGCGCTCCACTTCGTCCTCCAGCACGCGATCCTCGTCGAGCGCGTCCCGCACGCCGCGCTCGCTGCGCACGCGCGCGCCCGCCTCGCTCCGTACGCCGCGCGGCTCTTCCCCGCCGGGTTCGAACGCGCGCTCGCGCACTGGACGCTCGACCTCGGCCTGCGCGACGAGCTGCGCGAGCGCGAGCACCCCTCCCCGTTCGTCCAAGCCGGTTGGCAGCGCAGCGCACGCCTGGAGCTCGCCGCGCACGCCGTGCGCCGCCTCGCGCGCAAGGAGCACGCCGCATGACGAGCGGACTCCTCGCCCTCGCGCTCTGCACCCTGCTCGCGCTGTGGTTGTCCGGCGCGCGCTCGCTCGCGTGGCTCGCGTACTACGCGAGCTTCGTGCCGTTCGTCACGCTCGACCTCGCCGACGGCGCGCAGACGGCGGAGGCGCTCGGCTCCGGCGTGGCGCAGACGAAGATGTTCGTTCGTCTCGCGGCGACCGGGCTCGCGCTCCTCCTCACGCTGCCGCGGCGCTCGGCGTGGAGCGCGTTCGGCGAACGACGGCTCCTGCCCGTCGTGTTCCTCCTGCTCTGGGCATGCCTTGGGCTCGTCGGCGTCGAGGACGCGCTCGTCCCGCTGCTGCGCCTCGGCGAGCTCGCGGGCTTCGTCCTGCTCGGCGTGCTGCTCTGGTCGACGTCGGCCGACGAGGACGCGACGCTCCGCACGCGCCTGCGCTGGCACGCGGTCGCGCTGCTGCCGCTGCTCGGGATCACGCTCGTCTACACCGTGATGCGGCCGGAGCTCGCGATGCACGTCGCCGACACGGGCCTCGTGCGCATGGGCAACCGCCTGATCAACGCGGAGACGCTCGGCACGACGGCCGCGCTGCTCGCCCTCTGGGCGACCGCGGAGCTCAAGGAGCCGCGCGAGCACGAAGCGGGCTTCGCGCGCGAGCGCGTCCTGCCCTTCGTGTGCCTCGTCCTCGCCTTCGGTGTGCTGCTCTTCGCGCGCTCCCGGACCGCGATGATCGCGACCGTCGCCGGCGAAGCGCTGCTCTGGTCCCCGCTCTTCGGCGCGACGCGGCGACAGTGGGCGACTTCGCTCGTGCTCCTCGTGGGCGGGCTCGTCGCCGCGGTGGCGAGCGTCGACGCGATCGGGAGCTGGTTCCTGCGCGGCGATTCCGTCGCGAACCTCAAGAACGGCACCGGGCGCACGGAGCTCTGGGCGCACCTGCTCGCGGACTCCGCGCCGCAGCACCCGCTCCTCGGCCAAGGTTGGCTGCGCCTCGGCGAGCACGGCGCCTTCGAGCACGCGGGGCACCCGTGGACGAACGCGCACAACACCTACCTCGGCGCGCTGCTGTACATGGGCGTGCCGGGCCTCGTCGCCGTGCTCGCGATCTTCGGGATCGCGCTGCGTGCCGCGTGGAGGCGCGCGCGACGCCCCGGCCCCGAGCGCGGCGCATGGACGCTCCTGCTCGCGCTCTTCGTGCTCGCGGCGATCAACAGCGCGACGAGCTTCGGCATCGTCGGCTGGCCGAACCCGTTGATGCTCTTCTTCTACGGGCTCTTCCCGCTCGCCGTGCTCGGCCCGCGCAACGAACCGGAGAGAGAGTTCGTCGAGGCGGACGAGCTCGATCTCGAACCGAGCGCATCGGCGCCGAGTGGAGCCTGACCATGCGCGAGCGCCGCGTCCTCCTCTCCGCCTACGCGTGCGAGCCCGGCCTCGGCTCCGAGGCGGGCATCGGCTGGAACTGGGCCGTGCAGGCCGCGCGCGCGAACCGCGTCGTCGTGCTGACGCGCGAGAACAACGTCGAACGCTGTGTCGCGGAAGCGAGGGCGCTCGGCCTCGAGGAGCGCCTCGCGTTCGTCGGCTTCGACCTTCCGCGCTGGGCGCGCAAGTGGAAGCGCGGCGGCCGCGGCGCGGTCCCCTACTTCTACTTGTGGCAGCTCGCGCTCGCCCGGCGCGCGCGCGAGCTCGACCGCGTGCACGACTTCGACGTCGTCCACCACGTCACGTTCGCGTCGAGTTGGATCCCATCGGGCCTCGCCGCGCTCGGGAAGCCGTTCGTGTGGGGGCCGATCGGCCGCCATCCGCGCGTCCCGGCGCGCTTCCTGGCTCACGGCGGCTGGCGCGCGCGCGCCGCGGAACTCGCGAAGGAAGCGTGCAAGCGCGCGTGCGTCGTCGCGGATCCGTTCCTCGCGCGCACGCAGCGCGAGGCCGACGTCGTGCTCGCCATCCGGCCCGAGGACGCGGAGGAGCTCCCCGAACCGGCGCGTTCCCGCGCGCTCCCGTTCCTCGCCTGCGGCACCGAAGCCGAGCCCGTCGCGCCGCAGCGCTTCGAGCGCCGCGCGGGGTTCGAGGTCGTGTTCGCCGGACGCCTCGTCGACCTCAAGGGACCGCGCCTCGCGCTCGAGGCGTTCGCGCATCTCGCCGAGCGCGCCCCCGAAGCGCGCCTCGCGTTCCTCGGCGAAGGTCCGCTCACGCCCGCGCTCGCCGCGCGCGCGAAAGAACTCGGGCTCGCCGAGCGCGTCGAGCTCGCCGGCCGCCTGCCGCGCGCCGAGGTCCTCGCGCGGCTGGCGCGCTCCGACGTGTTCCTGTTCCCGTCGTTCGAAGGGGCGGGCATGGTCGTCGTCGAGGCGATGGCCGCGGGCAACCCCGTCGTGTGCCTCGATTGCGGCGGCCCGGCGTCGATGACCGATCCGCGCGGCCCCGCGCCGCGCGGCCTCGTCGCGCCCGTCGGGGCGACCTTCGACACGACGGCCGCGGGCCTCGGCGACGCGCTCCTGCGGCTCCACGCCGACGAAGCCCTGCGGTCGCGGCTCGCACGCAGCGCGTGCGCGTGGGCGCTCGAACACGCGACGTGGGACGCGAAGGGCGCGCGGCTCGACGCCTTCTACGCGCTCGCCGAGGAACGGCGCGCGCTCCGCGCTCGCGCCGCGAACGGAGCGTCCGGCAGGGAGGCCGCATGAAGCTCTTCCGCGCCCTGCATGCACGGCTCGTCGCGCGCCACGCCGCGCGCGGAGGCACGGGCGCCGCGGCGGTGCCGGAGCTCACCGAGCTCGAGGCCCTCGGCGTGCTCGCGCGCATCGCGGCGATGCGCCTGCGCGGCGCGCTGCTCGCGCTGCGCCTCGGCGGACACGACGGCGCGCTCTTCGTCGGCCGCGGCGTGCGCGTGACGAGCGCCGGCCGCATCCGCGTCGGCCGCAACGTGAAGCTCGAGGACGGCGTCGAGCTCCAGGGCCTCGCGACGGGCGGCATCCGCCTCGGGAACGGCGTCACGCTCGGACGCCAGGCGTCGATCCGGCCCGCGTCCTACTACGGAAGCGACGTGGGCGAAGGCCTCGTCGTCGGCGACGGCACGGCGATCGGCGCGTTCTGCTGGTTCGGCGCGTCCGGCAAGGTCGAGATCGGCCGCGACGTGCTCTTCGGTCCGCGCGTCGTGATCGTGCCCGAGAACCACGTGCACGCCGACGTCGAGCGCACGATCAAGGAACAAGGCGTCGTCCGCGGCGGCGTCGTCGTCGAGGACGACTGTTGGATCGGCACGAACGTCACGCTGCTCTCCGGCGTGCGCGTCGGGCGCGGCTCGATCGTCGCGGCCGGCGCCGTCGTCACGCGCGACGTCCCGCCGTGGTCGATCGTCGGCGGCGTGCCCGCGCGCGTCCTGAAGAGCCGCCTCGCGGCGCGGAGGAGCGCGTGACCCGTCGAACCCTGCTCTTCTTCCACGCGTCGGCGGAGCTCTACGGCTCGGACCGCACGCTGCTCCAGCTGGCGGAGGGCCTCGACCGCGGCGCCTGGCGCGTCGTCGTCGCCCTGCCGCGCGAGGGCCCGCTCTCGCGCGCCTTGCGCGCCGCGGGTGCGACCGTAGAGATCGGCCCGCTCTGCACCTTCGGGCGTGCGACGCTGCGTCCGCGCGGCTTCGTGCGCGCCGCCCGCGAGCTCCCGGCCGCCGTGCGCTTCGCGCGCGCGCTCGTGCGTCGACATCGGCCCGCCGTCGTCCACACGAACACGATCGTCGTGCTCTCCGGCGCGCTCGCCGCGCGCGCGGAGCACGTCCCCCACGTCTGGCACGTGCACGAGATCCTGGAGCGCCCCGCTTGGATCGCGCGCGCGCTCGCGCGCTTCGTCGCGCGTCGCTCGACGCACGTCGTCGCGAACTCCGCCGCGACGGCGGCCGCGCTGCGCGCTCGTGCGCGCTTCGCCCCGGGCGCGCTCTCCGTGATCGCGAACGGCGTCGGAAGCTCCGCCGCGCCTTGCGACGCCGCCGCGCGCGCCCGCGCGCTCGCGCGACTCGACCTCGACCCCGCGCGGCGCTGGGTGCTGCTCGCCGGCCGGATCAACGCCTGGAAGGGCCACGCGCTCCTGCTCGACGCGTGCAAGCGCATCGCCGCGCGCCGCCCCGAACTGGGCCTCCTCTTCGCCGGCGACGCGCCGCCTGGACAGCCCGCGTTCGAGCTCGCGCTCGAGCGCGACATCGCCGCCTCCGGGCTCGGCGAGCGCGTGCGCCGCTTCCCCTTCGTCGAGGACGTCGTGGCGCTCTACGCCGCGGCGACGGTCGTCGCCGTGCCGTCCACGCTCCCGGAACCGTTCGGGCTCGTCGCCGCGGAAGCGATGGCCGCGGGCCGCGCCGTCGTCGCCGCCGCGCACGGCGGCCTCGCCGAGATCGTCGAGCACGACGCGACCGGCATCCTCGTCGCTCCCCGCGACGCCGAGGCCCTCGCTCACGCGCTCGAGCGCCTCCTCGGCGACCCCGCCCTCGCCGATCGAATGGGCCGCGCGGGCCGCGCGCGCCAGCGCGAGCACTTCTCGGTCGAGCGCTACGTTCGAGATTTCGACGTCCTCTATCGCGCCGTCGCCGCCCGTACGCCGAAAGAGGCGCTGCAGGAGGCCCGCCCGTGAAGCTCGTCCACCTCGCCCTCGGCAAGTCGAACCCCGAACGCGCGAACGGCGTGAACCGCGTCGTCCACGGCCTCGCGACGGCGCAGCACGCGCTCGGCGCCGACGTGCAGGTCTGGGGCATCACGCCCGACCCGGACGCGCCGACGGTGGAGCGCGCCTACCCGCTGCGCCTCTTCCGCGCGACGCGCTCCCCGTGGGAGCTCGAGCCCGGACTCGAGCGCGCGCTCCTCGCGCTCGACGTCACGACCATCGTGCACCTGCACGGCGGCTACCACCCCGAGTTCCGCGCCGCCGCGCGGCTCCTCGCGCGCCGCGCGATCCCGTGGGTCTTCACGCCGCACGGGGCCTTCCGCTCGGCCGTCGTGCGCGAGCGCTGGCTCGCGAAGCGCCTCTACATCGCGCTCGTCGATCGGCCGCTCCTGCGCGACGCGCGCGCGGTCCACGTCTTCGCGCCCGTCGAAGCGCGCGAGCTCGCCCGGTACGTCCCGTCCGCGCGCACGGTCGTGCTCCCGAACGGCGTCGACGCGCGCGAGTTCGCGAGCCCCCGGCCGACGCGTCCGCTCGGACGTGCCCCGGTCTTCGCGTTCTGCGGGCGGCTCGACGCGCGCACGAAGGGCCTCGACGTCCTGCTCGACGCGTTCGCGCGACATCGCGCGGCGGGCGCGCAGAGCACGCTGCTCGTGATCGGCGACGGGCCCGACCGCGCAGCGCTCGAAGCGCGCGCGATCGAGCTCGGCCTCGGCGCGAGCGCGCGCTTCACCGGCGCGCGTTTCGGCGCGGAGAAGCTCGAGCTCCTCCGCGCGGCCGACGTCTTCCTGCACCCCTCGCGGAACGAGGGCATGCCGATCTCGGTGCTCGAAGCCGGCGCGCTCGGGCTGCCGTGCGTGCTCACGCGCGCGACGAACCTCGCCGAGGCGTTCGAAGCGGCGGGCGCCGGCTGGACCGTCGACGCGTGCGAGGCTGCTCCGCTCGCGGGCGCGCTCGACGCGGCTGCGTGCGAGGTCCGTGCGGGACGCCCGTTTGAGATCGGGGAGCGTGCACGCTCTCTGATCGTGCGCGACTTCGACTGGCGGACGATCGCCGAGCGCTCGCTCGGCGCCCTCTACGGCGCTCCCGCCGCCGTGCGCACCGCGGCCTGACCGCCGCGTCCGAGGCGCACCGCGAGCACGAGCACGAGCAGCACGAGCACTTGCTGCAGCACCATCCCGGCGAGCGCGCCGCCGAGACCGAACGCCTCGACGCTCGCGCGCGCCGCCGCGAGCGCGAAGAGCGCCCCCAGCGCCTGCGCGACGAACATCGGACGCGTGCGCTCCTGCGTCCGCAGGCGGATCGTCGCGACCGTGATCAGGAACACCGCGACGTAGTGGACCGCGAAGACGCGGACCGCGAGCACCGTCTCCGGCGCCGCGGCTCCGTACACGACCCCGGCGATCTGCGGCGCCGCGAGCGCGACCAGGGCGGACAGCGAGACCGTGCAGGCTCCGCCGATCCACGCGACGCGCGCGAGATACGCCGCGGCCGCGCCCGCCGTCGCGCGCGCCGAGAGCGCGGCCGCGCGCACCGGAACGACGTTCTCGATCGCGAGCAGCCCGACGTGGAGCACGCCGAGCACCGTCTGCCCCGCGCGCACCGCGCCGAGCGCCGCCGGGCCGAGCACCGCGCCGGCGGCGAGCCCGAACGCGTTCGACGTGAACCACTGGAGCACCGCGAGCGCGACGAGCCAGCGCGCCATGCCTTCGTGACGCGCGAACGCGCGCCGCAGCGCGCCGGGTCGCACGCTCCACGGACCGAGGTGCCGGGCGCCGGCGACGACGCCTGCCGCGCTGCCCGCGGCGAGGCACGCGAGCGCGCCGACCGGGTCGAGGCGGCCGGCGAACGCGAGCGTCGCGACGAGGCCCAGCTGCACGCACGTCGCGGCGGCGTCGATGCGCAGCGCGAGCCCGCGCTCTTCGCGCACGAAGGCGCGCTGACGAACGAAGTCGTGCGCGAGCCGCGCGAGCGCGAAGGCCGCGAGCGCGCCGAGTTCGCGCCCGTCGAGCTCGACGCCGAACGCGCGCGCGATCGGGAGCCCCGCGCCGAGACCCACGGCGAGCACCGCGCCGAGGAAGGCGAGCTCGAGCCGCAGCACGTCCGCGTGGTACGCGGGCGCGTCCTCGGGCCGCTCCTTCGGGCCGAGCGTCGCCATCGGCGTCCCGACGCACGCGAGTTGGAGCGCCTGAGCGAACACGACGGCCATCCACGCGAGCGAGAAGCGCCCGAAGCCGTCGAGCCCGAGCGCGCGCACGAGCAGCATCGTCGTGACGAAGCTCGCGCCGCTGACGAGCGCCTGGTCCGCGAGGACGAGGCCGTGCCGCATCACGCGTTCGTGGAGCGCGCGCACGAGCTTCATCGCGCCCTCCGGAACGTCCACGCCGGGCGCCGCCAACGCGTCGCGCGCAGATCGACGACCTCGAAGCGCGCGCTCCGGTCGTACGTGTGCGCCCCGTGCACGCCGGCGAGGCACTCGGGGTCGAACACGCCGAGCGCGCGCTCCTCGTACCGCTCCGGATCGAGCGCGCGCACCTCGCGGAAGAGCACGCGGCCGCCGTACTCGAGCGCGGAGTCCTGCGCCGGTCGCACGAGCCGCCCCCCGAGCACGAACGGCCGTCCGCCGGGCCGCGCTCCGCACGGGTCGTCGACGATCGGGTTCGCCGCGTGCGCGTTCCACGGGCCGAACGGCCGCTCGCTCCAGAACGCGCAGAGCTCCTCCGACCGCGGCGCGTGCTCGCGCGCGCAGCACGCGAAGAGCCAATGGAGCCCGCCGTGCGTGAACCACGTCGCGTCGACCGCGTCGACGCCGTCCATCAGCGTGCGCTCGAAGCGCCAGTCGAACGGGAAGGCGTGCGCGCGCCAGAGCTCGATCCTCCGCGCGGCGCGCGTCTCGGGGATCATCCACGCGCGCCCTTCGTGCTCGAAGACGAACGGGTAGGACAAGTGGTGCTCGGCCCGCACCACGTCGCGCGCGGGGCCGGGCGCGCCGCGCGCGTCGAGCTCCACCGCGGAGAGGACGCCGCGCCCGAGCGCGGGCGCCCAGCGCTCGAAGAAGAGCGCGGTGCGTCCCGCGTGCTCGAGCAGGAACGGGTCCGCATGGAACGACCCGCGCGGCGCCGCGAGCGCGTGCTCGGCGCGCCAACCGCGCGCGTCGGGGAGCGCGTCGTCCGTGCGCGCGCGCCATTCGATCCGCCAGGCGTCCTCGCGCGCGGCGACCGCGAACGCGCGGCGGACGGTGCGCGCGGCGAGCCCCGCTGCGGCGCGCCGCGGGAGTTCGGCCGGCTCCGCCGGCGCGGGCGTGCGGAGCGCGCCGGACGCGCGGCGCCGCAGCGCGCGCTCGAGGAGCCCGGCGGCCTTCCACCCCGCGCGGCTGCGGCTGAGGTGCAGCGAGCGCGCCGCCTTCGTGCGCGATCGCGCGAGGACGACCTCCGCTCCGGACGCGTCGCGCGCGCGGAGCTCGATCCCGAGCACGGCGTCGCCGCGCGCGAGCTCCTCGGCGTAGCGCGTCCCGGTCACGCCGAAGACGAACCACCACGCCTCCCCGTCGGGGACGGGCGCAGGCGGCGCATCGAGGCCGAGCACGATCGCCGGCGCTCCGTCCCGGCGGCGCGAAGCGAGGGCGGCCGGCGTCCAGGCGTCCTCCGCCGGGCCCAGGATGCGCCGCGCGATCCAGGCATCGAGCGCGATCGACGCGCGCAAGCGGGCCCCGGCGCGGAGCGTTCCCGCGTCGGACTCCGGACGTCCGCGCGGCGCGAGCGCGATCGAGGCGACGCCTTCCGCGGCGAGCGCGCGCGCGACGGAGACGAGCCACGCCGGCACGCTCGCGACGACGAGCGCGAGATCGATCGGCGGCGAAGCGGCGGCGACGCAGGTCGCGGTCACGACACGCACTCCCGGAGCAGCGCGGCGTACTCGTCGGCGATGCGCTCCCAGCCGTAGCGCTCCTTCGCCCGCGCGAGCGCGAGCGCGCGCTGGACTTCGCGCGCCGCGGGACCGAGCGCGTCGCACTCGGCGATCACGCGCTCGAGCTCGGCTTCGTCGCGCCAGAAGCGCGCGCCGTCCTGCAGCACCTCGCGGTTGAACGGGTTGTCGTGCGCGAGCACGAAGTTCGCGGCCCCCATCGCCTCGAGGAGCGACGGGTTCGTCCCGCCGACGCTGTGGCCGTGGACGTAGCTCCACGCATGTCGGCGCAGCGGACGCAGGCGCTCGGGCTCGTAGACGGAGCCGAGGATCTTCGTCCCGCGCCCGGCGAGCGCGCGGAGCTCGCGCGCATAGTCGCCGCCGCGCTCGACGTTCGTCACGATCGCGAGCGGCTTCCGCGCGCCGCTCGCGCGGTGCGCGCGCACGATCTCGTGGAGGTGGTTCTCCGGCTCGAGGCGCGCGACCGCGAGGTGGTATTCGCCCGGGACGAGGCCGAAGTGCTCGACGACCTCGCTCCCCTCGTCGCTCTCGCAGAGGGGCGCGCCGTACTCGATCACGCTCGAGCGCCGCGCGCGTCCGCGCCGGGCCTCGACTTCGTCGCGCAGCGCGCCGTTGTCGAAGACGAGGCGCGTCGCCGTGCGGAACGCGGCGCCTTCCATCGCCTTCAAGTACCAGCGCGCGGGCCGGCTCCACTTCGAGCGGCGCCACTCGAGGCCGTCCATGTTGATCCACACTTCGCGGCCGAAGAGGCGCGGCAGCGCGCAGAACGCGCTCGCGCCGTAGCCGAGCATGTAGACGACGTCGTATCCGCGGCACGCGGCGGCGAGGCACTGCGCGTCGAACGCGATCGTGCGCAACGGCCCGGGAGCCCGCGGGCGCACGTGCACGAGCTTCACGCCGCGGTGCTCGCGCGGCGCGCCGCGCGGATCGCCTTCGCAGAAGACCGTGACGTCGACGCCGCGCGCGACGAGGCGCACGGAGAGCTCCTCCGCGAACGTCTCGAAGCCGCCGTAGCGCGCCGGGATGCCGCGCGAGCCGAGCAGGGCGATGCGTGGAGTCCGCAGTCGCGGGAGCGAACGCGTGCGCGGCTCGGGCGCAGGCGGCGGGGCGAGCTCGCTCGGCGAATCGAGCGCGACGCGCTGCGCGACGTCGTCCGGCGCGTCGAGCGCGACGCTCGGCGCGAGCTCGTTCGGCGCGTCGAGCGCGAGCCGCGGACCGAGCAGCGGAGCCCCGCGTCCGGTGGAACGCTCGGTCGCATCCGTCCCGCGCGGCGCGGCGGGACGAGGCGAGGCGGATTCCACGCGCTGTCTCTCGGCAGCAACGCGGCGCGAGGTCGAGCGTCCGCCCGCGGCCGTCTCGCGAACGGGAGCCGCGCAGGCCCGCGCTCGACCCCCGCGCCGCCGCGCGCCGATCCACGGAGCATGACCACGTGGATCGTCGGCGACGTGCACGGCTGCGCGGACGAGCTCGAGGAGCTCCTCGGGGACCTCGCGCTCGGCGCGGACGACGCGTTCGTCTCGGTCGGAGACCTCTTCCACCGCGGGCCGGACCCCGCGCGCGTCGCGCGGCTCCTCGCCGCGGCGCGCGCGCGCTTCGTGCTCGGGAACCACGAGCTGCGCGTGCTGGAACGCCTGGGGCTCGCGCCCGAGGGCGTCGACGCGCGCCGGCCGAGCCCTCGTCCGCCGCTCCCCGCGCGCGCGCGCTCGCTCGCGCCCGAGGACCTCGACGGCGACGGCCGCACGCCGTGCGACGTCGCGCCGGAGGAGCGCGCGGAGCTCGTCGAGTTCCTGCTCGGCCACGACGGCTTCGTGCTCCGCCGCGCGGACGTCGACGGCGCGGGTCGGACGCGCGACGGGCGCGAGTGGCTCTGCGTGCACGCGGGCCTCGTGCCCGGGCTCGACGTCGAGGAGAACGACGTCGACGTGCTCACGTCGATCCGCCGCCTCGACGAGCCCGGTCGTCCGTGGTGGTACGAGGTGTACGGCGGGCCCGACCTCGTGCTCTTCGGTCACACGCCCTCGCGGGTGCCGCGCGTCCAGCGCGATCGCGGCCGCGTCGTCGCGATCGGGCTCGACACGGGCTGCGTGTACGGCGGCCGTTTGACCGCGTACTCGCCCGAGCTCGACGAGTTCCGGAGCGTCGCCGCGCGGCTCGCCTACACGCACGCCTGAGAGCCTGTGAGGAAATCAGAGACGCCCGTCACGCTCGCCCGGAAGCGCCCCGGCGGCGTTGCGATTCCTCCGAGTATTGCCAGCGAATACGCGTCGTCATCGCGCCTTGCCGGAACGCCTCTGGACAACCCTGCCGGGCATCCCTGATTCCCTCACAGGCTCTGAGCGCGCACCGCGCCCGGCCGAGCGCGCCGCCTTCGAAGGACGAGCGCCGTGCGCACGAACGTGCGCCGCGTCAGTTGACCTGGTCGTTCAGCACGAGCAGCGTCGCCGCCGAGCCGAGCGCCGAGGAGATGCCCGTCAGGATCGGCAGCACCTCGTCGGAGAAGCGCCCCGCGCCGCTGCGGCGCACGAACAGGAAATCGTCGGGCCGCAGCGCGACGAGCCCCTCCAAGTTCGGCGTCTCGCCGTCGATCACCTTGACCTCGAGCGCGTCGGGCTTCCCGCGCAGGAGCACGATCTGCTCGCGCCGCGCGTGCGACGTGAAGCCTCCGCCGAGCGCGAGGCCCTGGTACACGTTGAGCGGTCGATCGAGCACGTACGCGCCCGGCTTCTGCACCTCGCCGTAGACGTACACGCGGCGCGCGCCGTACTCGACGACCGAGAGGTCGACGCGCGGCTCCTGCACGTACTTCGCGACCGCGTCGCGCACGCGCTCGCGCGCCGCGGCGACGCTGCACCCGCCGACCGCGACCGGACCGGTCAACGGCAGGCTGAGCAGCCCTTCGTTGTCGACGCGCGTGCCCGTCGGCCCGGGCCCCATCGGCGTGCCGGCCTCGGGATGGCCGAACACGGAGACGCGGACGAGGTCGTTCGGACCGAGCGTCAGGTCGTCCCACACGAGCTCGCGCGAGAACGACGTCGTCGCGGCCGTGCTCTTCGGGAGCGGACGCTCGGACGCGCAGGCGGTCAGGGTGGCGAGGACGGACGCGAGGACGAGGACGGACGTGGAGCGCATGTCCGCGAGATCGAACTCCGCGCGCGCGAGCTTGACGAGCGCGCGCGCGTTCCCGTCCGCGCGTCCCGGCGCGGGGACGGCCGTGAAACACGAGCGCGCGCTCCGCTGATGGAGCGCGCGCGGGCTTCCGAGCCAGCCTCGGATCAGAAGCCGAGCTCGAGCGACAGCGCGGCGTACGGCGCGGGGTCGACCTCGGTCTCGGAGAGCTTGTCGCCGCCCGTGTCGAAGAACTCGAGCTCGCGCCACACCGCGAGGCCGGCGTCGAGGCGCAGCTTCGCGCCCGCCTTCGGACGCCACTCGAGCGCGAGACCGACGTCGATCTCCTGGTCGCGGAACGCGCCGCCGCGCGCGGGACCGTCGTCGTTCAGGCGGTACTGGCGCAGCTCGTACGAGGCCTTCCCCGCGAGCGTCCAGTGCTCGGAGAGCGCGCACGCGAGCTCGACGCGGGAACCCTCGAACGAGAGCCGCCACGCGTCGTCGATCTTCCAGTCGAAGCCGAGGTACGGGAGCACCCACGGGCTCCCTTCGTGGAGCGTCATCGCGGCGAGGCCCGCGTCGAGCGTGACCTCGTCGTTCGCGCGGTAGCGGACGCCCGCGACGGCCGCGACCGTCAGCGCGTCGCCGAAGGACGCGTTGTCCTCGCCGCCGAGCGTCAGCGCGGCCGACGTGAAGAAGGACGTGCGTTCGGAGGAGCGCGTCACGAGCGTCGCGCCGAGGCTCGTCTCGTAGACGTCGTTCAACGGCTCGCCCGTGCCCGAGCCCGGGACGAGCGCGGTCGCGTTCGAGAAGCGGTAGAAGCTCGCTTCGCTCGAGAGACCGAGCGTGAAGCCCTGGTCGTCGCCCGTGCGCCAGCCGAGGCGCGCGTGCCAACCGCCGCGCGCGACGTCCGTCGAGCCCGGCGCGTTCTTGAAGCTCGTGCTCGGCGACGCGAAGCCGTGCAGGCCGAGCTCGACCGCCGGACCGTCGCCCTCCGCGGGCGCGGCGCCGAGGTCGGTGCGCGGGAACGGATCTTCGTCCGCTCGAGGACCGCGAACGCGCTCACCGGCCGGGAGCGGACCGTACGCGTCGGCGACCGCAGGCGAGGTCTCGCGCTCCACCGTGCGCGGCGTCGAGAGTTTCCAGGCGAGCGACGCGGGGCGCGCGGCCTCGGGGAGCGGCTTGACGCTCGACTGAGCGGCGAGCGGAGCGGCGGCGAGGGCGAGCGCGAGCGTCGGGCGAACGGCGCGGATCAACAAGGCGATACTCCTGGACCGTGGTGGCGAGGCGGCGGCGAGAGCGCGCCGACGCGGGGCTGCGGACCCCGCTCCGGCCGCGGCGCCAGGCGGTGGAGGCGCGCGAACCGGACACTCGAAACCTACCCCGGGCCCGGAGCCCGTGCGGACGCGCCGACGGAAGCCCGCGCGGGCCGAATCAGGCCGAAAAACCGCGTTCGGAGCGCGGAGTCCCCGACGGGAAATCGCTTCCCGCTACTTCGCGCCGTCGAGGTACTCGAAGAACGTCTGCACGAAGAGCTCGAGCTGAGCGCGGTGCTCCTGCCCGAAGGAGAGCAGGAGGATGTGCTCGACGATCGTGCGCACCGCGGGGTCCGCGCCCGCGAGGTCCTCGAGCGCCGGCGCCGGCTTCGCCCCGCGCGGACCGCGGCCGACGTCGAGCTGCACCGACGCGCCGCCGCCCGCCTTCGCGATCTCGTCGAAGGTCTTCTTCGCCTCGGGCGCGGTGTAGATCGTCGACGTGATGAAGGGGCGCAGCGGCTCGCCCTTCGAGTTCGACTTGATCGGCGCCCCCGTGCGCGGCGCTTCGGGCTTGCCCGCCTTCGGTGCCCGCGCGAACGGCTCGTCGTGCGCGCGCTTCACCATCTCGAGCAGCGCGGGCATCGTCTCCGCGTGCGGCGGCGCGTCGCCGATGACGAGGAGGAGGCGGTTCGCCTCCTTGTTCCAGTTCATCTCGTTGCCGAGCGCGAACTCGATCCCCTTGTCGACGGCCTCGGGCACGTCGCCGCCGCCGCCCGCGACGATGCGCGCGAGCTTGTCGTGCACCGCTTTGTCGCCGCGCGAGAGCGGCACGAGCACCTGCGCGCCGTCGCCGAGGTCGCCGTGGTCCTTGTACTCGACGAGCCCGAGCCGCAGCTTCGGCGCGACGTTCGCGAGCAGCGCCACGACGTCCGCGATCGCGTCGCGCGCCGTGTCGATCGCGGGCTGCATGCTGCCCGTCGTGTCGAGCACGATCGCGACGTCGAGCCCCGCGTCGCGCAGGTCGAACGCGCGCTCGACGAACAGGGTCGCGGTGGTCTTGTACTCCTCCTCCACCGGCGGCTTCGGCGGCGGGACCCACGCGGGCGGCGCCCACGTCTTCTGCGCGTTCGTCCACCACGCCTTCCACGTCTCGCGCGAGGTCGCGCCCGCGTCCGGCGCGATGCGCGCGAGGAGCTCGAGCGACCGCTCCCTGAGCAGGCGGTGCTTGACCTTGAGCGTGCGTTCGACGAGCGCGTTGACGACCTCCGCCGTCGCGACCTTCTTCAGCGCGTCGGGCGGCATGCCGCGGAGCAGTTCGACGGCGTAGGGCGGGAGCCGGTCGTCCTTGTCGCCGAGCGCGTCCGCCACGACGCGCGACGCGTTCGGCGGGAAGTCGGTGCCGAGCGAGAGCAGCACGATCGCGTGGAGCGTCCACGTCTCGGCCCCGTCGTACGCGCGCGCGATGCGCTCGGCGTCCGCCTCGTCGAGCGGCTTCGCCTCGGATTCGGGCGCCTTCGCGGCGGGAGCGGGCTTCTGCGCGGGCGCGAAGACGGAGAGGAGGAGGACGGCGAGGAGGGCCGAGAGACGCATGCGGGGGGGACCGTTCGAGGGGGGGCGGACGGACGGGGCCTCCACCTGTACCGCACTCGCGCCGGGGAGCAACGGTCCACCCGGGTTTCGAGCTCCCGAACGCGGGCCCCGGGGGCGCCGAGCGCGCGTCGGCGGCGCCCCCCGGCTCCGGCGTTCAGCCGCGCAGCGCGCGCGGGAACAGCACGTTGTTCTCGAGGTGGATGTGCTGGCGCAGCACGGAGTCGAGCTCCGCGAGCCCGAGGTAGAGCGCGCGCCACGTGCCGCACGCCTCCGCGGGCGGCGTGAACCCGTGCGCGAGCTCGCGCAAGCGCTCGAGGTTGCGGCCGTGGTCGTCGTGCTCCTCCTCCATCACCTGGATCGGCATCGACGCCATCCGTCCGCGGCCCGAGAGGATCATCGGGAAGAGCACCTGCTCCTCCTTCTGCATGTGCGACTCGAGCTCCTCCCCCATCCGTTCGACGTGCGCGGCGAGCCCGCGCGGGCACGACGGCTTGTCCGCGTGGACGCGCTCGACCTTCTGCGCCATCTCGAGGAGGCGCGGGAGCTCCGCGCGATGCGAGGCGTGGAAGCGCTCGAGCAGGTGCGTGATCAGGTCCTCGATCGGCGCGGCGTCCCAGCGCTGGAAGTCCGGCTCGCGCGGCGCTTCCGCCTCGATCGCGCGCACGAGCTCGTCGACGGCGAGCCCCTTCTTCGTGCACGCCTCGGCGAGCGAGATGCGGCCGTGGCAGCAGAAGTCGAGGTCGTGGCGGTAGAACACGCGCGAAGCGCCGGCGCGCGTCGCGGCGAGGTCGGCGAGGGTCGTTTGCGGCGTGATCGGCTGGGTCGTGGAGTTCATGGCGGAGGGCGGGTCGACGCAGTGCGGGGCGATCGCGCCGGCGCGTCGCACGCTCGGCCCCGATCGGCGCGGGCCGCAGGGGCCGCGCGCGCTTCGGAGTGCACTCGGCGTGCCGTCGCTTCGATGCGGCGCGCGGGCCGCTCCACGCGCTCGGCGTTGTGGAATCCACCCGCCGGGGCTAGGGTCGCGCTCCCGCGCGTTGCGATGTCCACAACGAACCCGAACCTCGACGACCTGCTCCCGATCGCGCTCGACATGACCACGGCGCTCTCGACGGAGGACCGCGCGCGGCGCCTCGTCGACGCCGTCCGGCGCGTGCTCCCGTGCGACGCGGCGGCGCTCCTGCGGCTCGAGGGCGCGGACCTCGTGCCGATCGCCGCGCACGGCCTCGCGCCCGATCTCCTCGGCCGCCGCTTCGCGCGCGCGGAGCACCCGCGGCTCGACGCGCTCTGCCGCGCGGCGGGCCCGACGCTCTTCCCCGCCGACAGCCCGCTCCCCGATCCGTACGACGGGCTCGTCGCCGGCGATCCGCTCCTCACCGTGCACGCGTGCCTCGGTTGTCCGCTGCGCGTCGAGGGCGAGCTCGTCGGCGTGCTCACCGCGGACGCGGTGGCGCCCGGCGCGTTCGACCGCGTCGACCGCCGGTTCCTCGTCCACCTCGCGGCGCTCGCCGCGGCCGCGCTGCGCACGAGCGACCTCATCGACGCGCTCGAACGCCACGCGCAGCACCAAGGGCTCGTCGCGCAGGACCTCGTGCGCGACGTGCTCGACCGCCGCGGCGGCTACTTGGTCGGCACGAGCGCGACGATGGCGGCGCTGCGGCGCGAGGTCGAACTCGTCGCCGCGTCGGAGCTCCCCGTGCTCGTCACGGGCGAGACCGGCGTCGGAAAGGAGCTCGTCGTGCGCACGCTGCACCAGGCGTCGCGCCGCGCGAAGGCGCCGCTCGTGTACGTGAACTGCGCCGCGCTGCCCGAGTCGATCGCGGAGAGCGAGCTGTTCGGACACGCGAAGGGCGCGTACACCGGCGCGGACACCGCGCGCCCGGGCAAGTTCCGCGTCGCGGACGGAGCGACGCTCTTCCTCGACGAGGTCGGCGAGCTCCCGCTCACCGTGCAGCCGAAGCTCCTGCGCGCGCTGCAGGAGGGCGAGGTGCAACCCGTCGGCGCCGACCGCACGACGAAGGTCGACGTGCGCGTGCTCGCGGCGACGAACCGCGACCTCGACGCCGAAGTGCGCGCGGGCCGCTTCCGCGCGGATCTCTTCCACCGTCTCGACGTCGTGCGCATCGCGGTTCCGCCGCTGCGCGCGCACCTCGAGGACGTGCCCCTGCTCGTGGGCCACGTCTCCGACCGCGTGCGGCGCCGCCTCGGCACGGGCCCGATCCACCACGAGCCCGCGGTGCTCGAAGCGCTCGCGCGCGGCGCCTGGCCCGGAAACGTGCGCGAACTCGAGAACGTCGTGTCGCGCGCCGTCCTGCGCGCGTCGGCGCGCGTCGAGCGCGGCGAGCGGGTGCTCGTGCAGGAGACGGACCTCGACGTCGCGCAGATCGGCCTCGCGCAGCGCGCTGCGAATGCCGACGAAGCGCGCACGCACGCCGGCGTCCTCGACGGAGCCGACCTCACGCACTCGCTCGCCAGAGCGGAGATCGTCCGCGACGCGCGCGACGCCACCGAGCTCCGCGGCCGCGCGCTGCGCGACGCCGTCGACGACTACCAACGCACGGTGATCGCGAAGGAGCTCGCGCGCGCGAACGGCAACTGGGCCGCCGCCGCCCGCGCGCTCGGGATGGACCGGAGCAACCTGCACCACCTCGCGAAGCGCCTCGGGCTCGGCGCGAAGGCGTGAGGCGCTAGCGCGCGGCGGCTCGCGCGCGTTCCGCCTCCACGCGAGTGGGGTGTCCTTCCGGCAGCACGCGCGCGGCCATCGCGGCGGCCTCCTCCGCGCGCGCGCGCGCTTCCTCGCGCCGTCCGAGCGCGAGGAGGCACGCCGACGTGCGCGCGAGGCTCCACGCCGTGTCGGGGTGATCCCCCGCGACGAGCCGACGCCGCATCGCGAGGGCGTCCGCATGCGAGGCGAGCGCGTCCTCCGCGCGATCGAGCGCGAGCAGGCAGTCGCCGCGGGACGCGCAACTCAACGCGACGGCGGAGTGGTCGCCCGGGAAGAGCCTGCGCCGCTCTGCGAGCGCGGCTTCGTGCTTCTCGAGCGCCTCCACGTGCCGCCCGAGGTGGTCGAGCGCGAGCGCCTGGTTCGCGAGACTCGTCGCGACGCCGGGTCCGCCCTTGGGGCTCATGCGCAGGCGCAGCGCGTACGCCTCCTCGTGGTAGTGGAGCGCTTCCTCCGCGCGCCCGAGCCGCTCGAGCGCGAACCCGACGTTGTTCAGCGAGTTCCCGAGGCGCGCGTCGTCGCCGGTCAGGAGCTTTCGGTTCGTCGCGAGCGCGGGCTCGAACTCCGCGAGCGCCTCGGCGTAGCGCCCGAGCGACACGAGCGTCTCTCCGACGTAGTTTCGCGTCGCGGCGATGTCGAGGTGCTCGCGCCGGTGGACGCGCTCGTACATCGCGAGGGCCTCGCGGTGCAGCGCGAGCCCTTCCTCGAGCCGGCCGAGCGCGCGCTGCATGCGGGCGACCCCGTTCAGGCTCTGGGCGACGAGTACGTCGTCGCCGCGGTGCAGCACCTTCGCGAGCTTCAGCGCTTCCTCGAAGCGCCCGAGCGCGTCCTGCCTCCGCCCCAGCACGTCGAGCTGGTTCCCGAGCGTCACGAGCACGTTCCATCGATCGACGCTCGGCTCCGACCCCAGCGCGACGTGGATCGCGAGCGCCTCCTCGAGCCGCGCGAGCGACTCGAGGTTGCGATTGAGCTTCGTGAACTGATTCGCGAGGGTCACGAGCCGACCCGCGACGTCGAGGCTCGTCCCCGCGCCGATCCGGCGCGAGAGCGCGATCGACTCCTCGAGGCGCGCGGAAGCTGCCTCCGTCCGACCCAGCCGCTCGAGCGCGAGCCCGACGTTGTGGAGACACACCCCGACGTCGCGCGAGTCCGGCCCCGACACGGCGAGCTGCACGGCGAGCGCTTCCTCGTGGTACGGCAGCGCGTCGGTCGCGCGCCCGAGGGCGTCGAACGTCAGCGCGAGGTTCGAGAGCGCGAGGACGAGGCTCTGGGAACCGTGTTCCGGCGCCGAGGCGCGCTCGATCGCGAGCACGGCTTCACGGTGCGGCAGCGCGTCCGCGGGACGACCGAGCGCCACGAGGCAGTCCGCGAGATGCTGCGCGACCGCGGCGAGGCGCGGATGCGTCGAAGGCAGCAGGCGCTGGTACATGTCGAGCGAGCGCTCGAAGCGCGGCAGCGCGTCCGCGTCGCGACGGAGGGCGCGTAGCCCCATGCCCACGCTGTCGAGGTCGCTCGCCGTCGCCGGGTGGTCGCCGGAGACGAGTCGCTCGTGCATCGCGAGCGCGGCCTCGAGGTGCGGAACGCCCTCGGCGGGCCGGCCGAGCTTCACGAGCTGCACGCCGAGGTTGCCCTCCGCGAGCGCGACGCTCGGGTGGAGCGCGCCGTGGAACTCTCTCGCTTCGGCGAGCACCTGCTGGTGCGTCGCGAGCGCTTCGCTCGTCCGGCCGAGCGCCCCCTGGACGATGGCGAGGTTGCCGAGCACCGTGATCTCCAGGGCGGAGCCGTCCGGGAGGACCCGCGTCGCCATCGCGTGCGCGGCGGTCATGCGCTCGAGCGCTTCCGTGTCGCGTCCGAGCGCGTGGAGCGTCTTGCCCACGGCGTTCAGGGACTCCGCCGTGTCCAGGGAATCGCCGTGATGGGCCGCGAGCGTCTGTTCGAGCGCGAGTTCGTGCGCGGCGAGCGCATCTTCGTCGTGACCTTCGTCCTCGAGGCAGGTGCCGAGGTTGTCGAAGAAACTGGCCACGGGCAGCGTCCCAGACGGGCTGAGCACGAGCCAGCCGCCGAGCGCCGCTTCGAACTCGGCCCGCGCCTCGCTCGGGCGGCCGAGAGCTTGGAGCGTGACGCCGAGTCCGTTTCGGAGCTGTCCGACGCGGGCGAGGTCGTCCGGGAAGGACTCGGCCGCGATCGCGCAGGCTCGGCGAGCGTGGACCAACGCAGCTTCGGTGCGACCGAGTTCGAGCAGCCCCTCCGACAGGAGCATCTCGGCGCCCGCGAGCGCGCCCGGGTCGGGCGGGACACGCGCCGACTCGAAGGCCAGATTCTCTTCGGCGAGCGCGAGCCCCTCGGCCGCACGCCCGGCGCGAAAGAGAGCCGAGGCCAGATGGAAGAGCGCACCCGGCGCGACGTCCGAATCCGGGCAGAACTCGCGCTCCTCGGCGAGCGCGGCGGCAAGGCGCGGCAGCGCGCGATCGAAGCGCCCGAGCGCGGCTTCGCAACGCCCGACGAGGACCGCAACCCCGAGGCGATCCCGATCCCGACCGCCCTCCACGCGCTCGCGCGTCCTGAGCGCGGCCTCGGCGATCGGCAGCGCCCGCTCGAAGTCGCCGTTGGCAAGCAACACCGCGCCGATCGTCGCCTGGAGCGCCGACTCCGTCAGCGGATCCGCGCGCAGACGCCCGCTCGCGAGTTCGGCCTCGGCGTAACGCATCGCGTCGACGACCTTCAGCTCCGGTCCGCCGCCGAGGTACGGGCTCGAGCGTCCGAGTGCGTCACGCACGAAGCCCTCGACCTCTTTCGCCCGCGCGGCGGCGACGCGCGCCTCCTCCGCGCTCCGACGCGCGTCGGCTTCGCGCGCGAGGGCGAGCTCGCGGCTCCGGTCGGCCTCGCGCGCGCGCTCCTCCGCGCGCGACCGCGCCTCTCGCGCGTCGTCCGCCGCGAGCACGACGCGGTGCGACTGCACCGCGAACGCGCCGCCGCCGACCACCGCGACGAGCAGGACGGCCGCGAGCGCGGCGGCGAACGCGCGATTGCGCCGCACCCACAGCGCGAGCTCGGCCCAGGCCCCGACCTGCAGGACGCTGACGCTCCGTCCGTCGAGGAACCGCGCGAGGTCGCGCGCGAGCGCGCGCACGTCCGGGTACCGGCGCGCGGCGTCGTACTCCATCGCGCGCTCGCAGATCGCGACGAGCTCCGGCGGACCGGCGCGCGGAGCAAGGCGCGGCGGCGGCCCGGCCTTCAGCGCGGCGAGCACCTCCTGCGCCGTCGAGGGTCGATCCCCTCGCGCGTACGGCGGTCGGCCCGCGAGCAGGTGGTGCAGGATCGCGCCGATCGCGTACACGTCCGAGCGCGCGTCCATCGCGCCGATCTCTCCGCGCGCCTGCTCGGGCGACATGTACGCGGGCGTCCCGAGCACGCGCCCTTCCTGCGTCTCCGCGGCGAGGCCGAGCAATTCCCCGGCGACCTCGTCCGGCGGCGCCGCGTTCGCTCCCCGCAGCCTGCGCGCGAGCCCCCAGTCCATCACGTAGACCTCGCCGAAGTCCCCGATCATCACGTTCGCGGGCTTGAGGTCGCGATGGATCACGCCCTGATCGTGCGCGAACGCGACGGCGTCGCAGACGCGCAACACGACTCCGAGCACACGCGCGACGGGCCAGTCCTCGTGTCCCCCCGCGCAACGCTCGAGCGCGTCCGCGAGCGTCGCGCCGCGCACGAGCTTCATCGTGAAGAACGCGCAGCCGTCCTCGCGCGTGCCGAGGTCGTGGACCGGAACGATGCCCGGGTGCTGGAGCTGGCTCGTGATGCGCGCCTCGTTCGCGAAGCGCGCGAGCCGTCCCGCCGGCACGCCGGGCGTGCGCCCGGTGCGCGCGGCCTCCGCCTGCCCGAGGATCACCTTCATCGCGAGCGGCCGATCGAGGCGGCGATCGCGCACGGAGAACACGGCGCCCATTCCCCCGCGCCCGATCTCGGCCTGCACCTCGTAGCGCGCGGCGAACGCCGCGATCGAGCGCGGCGGCGCCGACTCCGCGGCCTCGGGCCCCGGCGCGAGCAGGTCGCGCAAGCCCGCGAGCACCGCGTGCAGCTCGCGGAGCTCGACGGCGAGTTCGGGATGCTCGGCGGTGAGACCGTCGAGCGTAAGGGCCTCCCCCGCATCCTTGCGGGCGAGGTAGCTCTCGAGGATGCGCTGCGCGCGCGCGTACGGATCGTCGTCGGAGTGGGCCATGGCCGGGAAGGTGCTGAGGTTCAGGCGTTGGGTCCGTCGAGCGCGGACTCGAGCCGCTTGACGAGCACCGCGAGCTCGGGGAGCACGCGCAAGTAGCGCTTGCGCGCCGCATCGCCGGAGTCGAGGCCGAGTTCGGCCGCGATCTCGACGAAGGTCCGCTCGTCGTGCATGCGCAGCTCGACCAGCCGACGGTCGAGCGGGTCGAGCAGCTCGAGCCCGAGCTCGATCCACGAGCGCAGCTCCGCGCGCTCCGCGGCCGCCGCGGGCTGGCCGGAGGGACCCTCGTCGATCGGTCCTCCATCGAGCGCGCTCGGGAGCTCCACCTCGCGCCCGAGCTCGCGCCGCTCCGCGTTCCACGCGACGCGCTGCGAACGCACGACGTTGAGCAGGACCTCCGCGACGAACGCGCGGAACTGCGCGCGATTCGCGGGCGCGTACCGCGGGCCGTGGCGCAGGAGCTTGACGACCCCGTCGTGGACGAAGTCGGTCGGATCGCACTTCGGCCGGAGGTCCGCGGGCATGTTGCGCGCCACGTGGTCGCGCATCCACTGGAGGTTGTCCGCGACGAGACGCTCGAGCGCCGCTGCGTCACCGGAATACCAACGCTGGAGCAAGTCGACCGTGTCGTCTTCGGAGGGGCGAGCCATGGGGAAGAGCCTCCATCCCCTACCCTAACCGAAGCGGCGAAGCCGGTGTCGGCGCGAGGCGGCGTCTCTCGTCGGGCGCGCGGACGACGCTCCGTTCGGAGGCCTGCTTCGGGGAGGCCTCTCCGTCGCTCCGAGGAAACTCCCGTGAAGGCGCGCCCGCGCTACGTGGCCGGCTTGCCGAACAGTCCTGCGACGACGTCCGCCGCGCGATACCCCGCGCCTTCCTCGCGGCGGAAGCGCAGCACCGAGCGCAGCTCGTCGCTCGCGGTCACGAGCGGCGGCTCCACGCTCCCGTCGGCGCGGCGTTGGCCGAGGCCGATCGTCGCGAAGAGCCCGTTGCAGATGCAGAGGCGCTCCCGCGCGTCGTCGAGCGCGCCGCCCTTGCGCACGAAGTCCGCTTCCGGCTCCGCGGGGCAGCGCCACGTGACGCGGCCTTCCGCGTCGACGCACGCCTGCCGCAGGTAGCCGAGGTCGCACACGCGCTCGCGGCGCGTCGATCGATCTCCGAGGGTCCCCGCGAGCTCGGCGACCTTGAACGGGAACCCCGTCGGCGACGCGCGCGGATCCGTGCGCACGACGAGCTCGCCCGCTTCGAGCGCCGCGAGCACGCGCCGCCGCAATTCCGGGTCGAGCCCGGACTCCTCGCAGCACGCGAACGCGGTGCCGACCTGGATCCCCGCGGCGCCCTCCGCGAGCGCTGCGGCGAGCCCCTCCGGCGTCCCGCGCGAACCCGCGAGCCAGAACGGGAGCCCGAGCGCGCGGAACGCGGCGAGGTCCGCGCGGTCGCGAGTCCCGTAGATCGGCTCGCCCGTTTCCGTGAGCCGCAGCGCGCCGCGCGGCGGAGCGTTGTGACCGCCCGCGGTGTGCGCCTCGACGACGAAGCCGTCGACGCGCCCCGTCGCGCTGCGCACGAAGCGCTCGGCGAGCGTCGCGGACGACACGATCGGGAGGAACGCGGGGCGCGCGAGCTTGGGCGCGGCGCCGCCGACGAACTCGCGCGGGTCGAAGCGCGTCGCGTGCTCCGCGCCCGCCGGCGCGCCCTGCACGTCGAACGCGAGCGTCGCCGTCTCGCCGCGCGCGAGCCGGTCGAGCGCGCCGGGGATCGCGCGCGGGATGCCGGCGCCCATGAGCACGCACCCGACGCCCGCGAGCAGCGCGCCGTAGAGCGCGGGCAGCGTCGGGAGCTGGATCTTCTCGAGGTAGTTGACGCCGATCACGCCGGCATGCCCCTCGCGCGCGAGGTCGACCTCGACGAAGTTCGCGACGACGAGCAGCTCGACCGCTGCGCGCGAGGGCCGCGCCGACGGTATCGGCGTCGCGCGGAACGGCGCGTCCGGCGCCTTGCCGCCCGCGACCCAGTAGCGCTCGAGCACGCGCTCCGCGACGGAGGGAAACGGAAAGCGCGCGAGCGAACGCCGCAGCGCGCCGTCCGCGTCGCCGAGCTGCAGCCGCCGCGCGAGCACCGCGTCGAGCGCGGTCCCCGAGACGACGCCGAGCGCGCCTGCGCGGGCCGACGCGCGCGCGAGCTCGAAGCCCGACACGCCGACGCCCATGCCGCCTTGGATGATCCGCGGGAGTTCCATCGCTCGCCGCGAGCGCGGCGCGGCGGGACGCTAGCACGACGGCGTAGCCGAGCGGGTCGGGCTCTAGGACGTACGCAGCGGGCGAACGAGCGCGGCGCGCGAGAAGCGCGCGCGCGGAGGCCGCGATGCTGGACCGCGCCCGCGACGCGCTCCGCCGGCGGGCTCGCCGCGGCGGGGCTCCAGTTCCGCTCGGAGTCGGGGATCGAGCGCCCTCATGCCGCGGCGCCGTGGAGCGCCGAGCGCTCGGTCACGGACGCTTCTTCGTCTCCCCCTCGTTCATCCGTCCGAGCTCCGCGAGCAGGAAGTCGACGTCCTGGAAGGGATCGCCGCCCGTGCGCTTCCAGTGCACGCGGCCCTGCACGTCGATCAGGATCGTCGAGTGCAGCTCGAGCTCCTCGAAGTCGTCGTACGACGTGAAACGCCGCGCGTTCTCGTGGTCCTTGTCGGAGAGGAGGCGCGCGGAGAGCTCGCCGAGCTCCACCGCGGCCTTGTTCTTCTCCGGGCTCGCGCTGCTGACGGCGAGCACGACCGTGTCGAGCTTCGCGAGCTCGCTCTTCTTCGCGTCGATCGCGCGCAGCTGCTCCATGCAGTGCACGCACTCCTTGCCGAGGTAGAAGACGAGCAGCACGTTCTTGCCGCGCAGGTCCTCGAGGCGCACGAGGGCACCCTCGGAGTCGAGGCACTCGAGCTTCGGCGCCTGGAACGGCGCCCACAGGTTCGGACCGAGCGCGTCGAGCTTCGCGGGCTCGTAGCGGCGCTCCGGCGCGGGCGTCACTGCGAACGGCTTCGTCACGAGGCCGAGCGCGTCGACGCTCGTGCGCCATTTCAGCCCGGCGTCCGCGCCCGACCAGACGTAGGCGAGCGCGTTGGCGTTGCGCTGCGCTTCGTCTTCGTGGCCGAGCGCCGCGTGTGCGCGCGCGAGGCCCGAGAGCGTGAAGGCGTCGTTCGGCTCGACGTTCAGCGCGAGGTCGTAGGCCTCGATCGCGAGGCGCGGCTCGCCGCGGCCGAGGTAGACGTCGCCGAGCAGGCGGTACACGGGCCACGCGCGATACGGCGGGTCGTTCTCGTACTCGCCCGCCTCGCGCGCGCGCCGCTCGGCGTCTGCGGCGGCGCCGAGAAAGCGCGTCGCGCCGAGCACGTCGCCCTCGGCTGCGCAGACGAGGCCCTCGGCGACGTCGAGCTCGGGCTGCGCGTGCTTCTTCGCCTCGGGGTCCTTCTTTTCGAGCCCCGCGATCGACGCCTTGAACTCCACGAAACGCGCGCGCGCGTCGACGGGCTTCCCGAGCCCCGCGTAGGCGAGCGTCTCGACCCACGCCTTCAGGCTCTCGTCCTCGGGCGTCTCGCGCCAAGGGATCGAGCCCTTCTCGAGGATCGACTCCCAGCGCTCGAACTTGACCAGGCCGCGCACGAGCGCGATCAGTCCCTCCGAGAAGGTCTCGTCGCCTTTCTCGTTCGTCGGGTTCGGATTGCGCGGCGCGGCGAGCAAGCTGCGCGCTCCGGCACGCGCCGCCTCCTCCATCCCGAGCTGTTCCTGGATGTAGCCGAGGTAGTTGCGGTTGTGCGCGAAGTTCCACGTCTCGAACGGCAGCGCGAGGCGCTCGTTCATGTAGCGGAGCTCGACGCGCGTCGCCGAGTCCATGCTGAGCGCGGCCTCGTGCCACATGCCGAGCTTCGTGTAGTTGTGCCCGGGCATGTGGTTCGCGTGCCCGACGTTCGGCGCGGCGGGGCCGTAGCGCGCGCAGCTCGGCAGGCCCTGCTCGGTCGCGACGCCGTCCCAGTTGTGGATGCGGTAGTGGTGCGCGCCCGGGTGATCGGGCTCCTTCGCGAGCACGTCGCGGAGCACCATCTCCGTGCCGAGCGAGCCGTCGGGCCGGATCGAGAAGAGCGCGTAGAGCGCTTTCGCCTCGACGTCGTCGGGGTACGCGAGCGCGAGCTTCTCGAGGCGCCGCGCGAGCACCTCGGTCGGCTTCGCGACGTCCGCGTCGAAGCCGTCGACCCAAGCGTCGATGTACATGCGCTCGCGCTCGCTGACGGAGTCCCTGCGCCGCACCGCTTCTTTGAGGAAGTCTCTGTAGCGCTTGAGCTCGGGATTCGCGGCGGGCCCGTGGCTCGCGAACCAGTTCATGCCGCAGCGCGCGAGCCCCCAGTACGCCATCGCGCAGTCGGGATCGAGCTTGAGGCACCAGCGGAACGAGCGCTCGGCTTCCTCGAACCAGAAGGAGTGCAGGAGCGTGTTGCCCTGGTCGAACCACTCCTGGACTTCGGGCACCTTCGTCGTGATCGGGAAGTGCGAGTGGCCGATGCCCTCCATCTTCCAGGGCTTCTGACGGAGGCCCGTGTCGAAGGCGGAGCCGTGTTGCGAGTGTCCGGGCTCGTCGTTCGCGCGCAGGGGAAGGGCGATGGAGAGCGATACGACGATCGAAAGGAACGCAGTCACACGCAGCATGCTGGCCTCGGGGGGGAAGGGTCGGCCTGTGCGGGGGCCGGCGTGCACGGAGCGTCCGATGGGACGAACCGCGGACAGACTACCCTTCCACTCGCGCGCGGGAGCCACGGAAACGAGCCGAAGGAGCGGGCCGTGGACTCGCCCCGAGTGCCGGGAGCCGACCTGCGGTTCGTGCCCGAGCTTCGAGTTCCGCGAGCACGAGGGTCCGGCGGATCGCGCAGCGCCCGCGACGGAGGCGCGCTCCACGAGTTCCGCCGGGGCACACTGGAGCGCCCGGCCGCGCGCTCGGAACGGAGCGCGCGGCCGCACCGCGGACTACCCGCCCGCGACGACCTCGTGCACCGCCTCGGGCAGCAGCCCGTGCGCCGCGCGGTGCGTCTCGACGACGGCGCTCTCGTCCGGCGCTTCCACGAGGCAATGGATGCGCCCGCCCTTCTCGTCGACCCAGTACTCGAGGAACCGCACGCCGTGCGCGCCTTGGACCGCGAGGTCCTTCTTGTGCGCCTCCGCGACGTCCGCCGCGCGCACGCCGGGCCCGACCTCGTGCGTGTCGAGGAAGAGCCGCTTCCCGCCGCTCGCGCGCGCCGGGAGGATCCCCGGCTCGACTTCACGGATGTCGTCCGCGACGAGCCCGTGCGCGAGCCGGTGCACGTCCTCCGCCGCGCGCGCGGACGGCGCGCGGACGAGGCAGTAGATCGTGCCCGTCTTCGCGTCGACCCAGTAGCGCTCGTAGTCGACCCCGTGCGCGCCTTCGACCGCGAGGTCCTTCGCGTGCGCTTCGGCGACGCCGTGAAGCGTGACGTCCTTCGGGTCGAGGTGGTGCTCGTCGAAGTAGAGCCGCGTTCCAGGCGGCGCGGTCCGGGTCTCGCCGCCTCGAGGTCCGCTGCACGCCGCGAGCGCGAGCAACACGGCGAGTCCCGCGGTGTGGAGTTCGAGCTTCATCGGGCGCCCTCCGCGTTCGCGCTCGGCGCGGTCGCCGTCGTCGGATCGAAGCGTCCGCGCACCTCGAGGACGCGCGTGGCGGGGAAGCCCGAGAGCGCGGCGTGTCGGCGCACGAGTTCGGCGTCGCGCGCGAGGTAGACGCAGTAGGTGGCGTCGTCGGTGACGAAGCTCTCCACCCACTGCACGTCGGGCGCGAGGCGGGCCAGGGCTTCGTTCGAGGTCTCCGCCGCCTGCCGGAGTTGGGCGGCGTCGGCCCGGCCGATTCCGGGAAGCGAGCGTTCGATCAGGTACTTGCGCATGGTTTCGAGTCCTTTCCTGGAGGCCGCGAGCGCACGGCACCGTGCCGCGGAAACGCGGGCCTCCGACCGGAGGGATCCTCGGACAACGCACGCCTCCCCGACCTGTGATCGTTGTGGAGCCTGCCTGGAGTCCGTCTGGAACGCGCGCCGCGTCCCTACAATGCCGCGCCCATGCCGCCGACGGATTCCCGCTCCGAGGTCTACGCGTTCGGTCCCTTCCGACTCGACGTCGCCGAACGCACGCTCGACCGCTCCGGCGCGCCCGTGCGCCTGCGGGCGAAGCTCTTCGACACGCTGGTCGTGCTCGTGCGGCGCGCGGGGAAGCTCGTCGCGCGCGAGGAGTTGATCGAGCTCGTCTGGCCCGATGCGATCGTCGAGGAGGGCAACCTCTCGCACAACGTGTCCGCGCTGCGCAAGGCGCTCGGCGACGACGAGGAAGCGAAGTACATCGAGACCGTTCCGCGCCAGGGTTACCGCTTCGTGCACGCGATCGAACTCGTCGCGACCGCGCCGCGCGCGACGGCGAGCGAGCTCGAGCGCGCGCGGCGGTTCTACGCCGAGGGCGCGTGGAAGGAAGCGCACGCCGCGTTCGTCCGCGCGGCGGAAGCGTCGGCGCTCGGCGGCGACGACGCGGCGCACTTCGCCGAGGCGGCGTGCTGGAGCGGAAGGCACGCGGACATCGTCCCGCTGCTCGAGAGCGCCGCGGACGCGTACCGGCGCGAGGACGACGCCGCCGGCGCGGCGCGCGTCGCGCTGCGGCTCTCGACGGTGATGCTCGACCGCCGCCGCGTCGCGCTCGCGTCCAGCTACACGCGCCAGGCCGAGCGCCTGCTCGGCGACGAGCCCGGTCCGACGCGCGAGCACGCGGAGCTCGAGCGCGTGCGCGGACGACTGCGCTGGGCCGAGAGCGACTGGACGGGCGGCCTCGCGCACGCGCGGCGCGCGGCGGAGCTCGCGCACGCGGGCGGCGTGCGCGACACCGAAGCGCTCGCGCGCGCCGAGATGGGACATTCGCTGCTCGTGCTCGGACGCTACGACGAAGCGATCGACGCGCTGCAGGAAGCGGGCGCGCTCCTGACGACCGGCGAGCTCGGGCCGTACGCCGCGGGGATGACGCTCTGCGGTCTGATCCACGCGTGGCGCGCGTGCGGCCGGCTCGACCGCGCGGCCGAATGGGCCGACGCGTCGTCGCGCTGGGCCGACGGCGCGGGCCTCGCGTTCTTTCCCGGCCTCTGCCGCGTGCACCGCGGCGAGCTGACGGGTCTGCGCGGCGAGTTCGAGCGCGCGGAGGACGACCTCGTGCGCGGCGCGAGCGAGCTCCACGTCGCCGATTCGGTCAACGCGGGGCCGGCGTTCCGCGAGCTCGGCACCGTGCGCCTGCTGCGCGGCGACCTCGCGGGAGCGGAGGAAGCGTTCGGGCGCGCGCTCGAGTTCGGCACCGACCCGCAGCCCGGGCTCGCGCGCCTGCTCGCCGCGCGCGGCGAGACGCTCGCCGCGCGACGCGAGCTCGAACGCTTCTTCTCCGCGGACGGCGGCGCCGAGCGCAACCTGATCGACCGCGAGTACCGCTTCGAAGCGCTCGCGGCGTACGTCGGGATCGCGCTCGCGACCGGCGCGCGCGACGCCGCGAGCGCGGCCGTCGACGAGCTCGCGTCGATCGCGCGCGCGACGGGCGCCGCGTACCACCGCGCGGCCGCCGACGGCGCAGCGGGCGAGCTCGCGCTCGCCGAAGGCCGCGGAGCGGACGCGCTGCGGCTCCTGCGCGAGAGCTGGCGCGGTTGGACCGCGCTCCATGCGCCGCACTACGCGGCGTGCGCGCGCGAGACGCTCGGGCTCGCGCTCCTCGCGCAGGACGACCGCGACCGCGCGCGGATGGAGCTCGAAGGCGCGCTCGCGGCCTTCGAACGCCTCGGCGCGGAGCTCGACGAACGTCGCGTGCGCGCCCGCCTCGCGGAGCTCGACGCCCCCACCGCGCGCACGCTCCGGATGGTGAGCAGCGGTCGCGTCGTCGGCGCGGAGGAGCTGCGCGGCTTGCTCGGCGTGGACGGGTGGAAGGACTTCACGGCGTGGCTCGAACGCGCGCTCGGCCGATGCTGGCGCGAACACGGCGGGATCACCCTCTCGACCGAAGCCGGGCGCTACTCCGTGGCGTTCCGCGACCTCGAGAGCGGCCTCGCGTGCGCCGCGCACGTCCATCGCTCGCTGCGCGAACACCGCGCGCGCCATGGATTCGCGCCGCCGCTGCGCCTGGCGGTCGCGGACGCGTCCGTGGTGACCGGCGAGGCGGACGTCGAGGCCCTGCGCGCGCTCGCGGACTCGCACGTCGACGCAGGCCGCGAAGCGGAGATCGTGGTGCTCGCCGCCGAGGTCGAGACGGCGACTTCACCGGGCCTCGCGCGGCTGCGGGCGGACGGCGTCGCCGTGCGCATCGTGAGTGGCGTCGCAGCGCACGGCGGGAAGGCACGCGGCTGAGCGAGGCGTGACGGAGCGAAACGGCAGCGGAGGAGTCCAAGCGCAGCTCATCCGCGGCGCCCCGCTCCCGCGACGCCGACGAGCCGCAGTCAGCCGGCAACTCTCGCCGAAGGCTTGGACGCCTGAGGAGGCTCGATTCCCGGCCCGACGACGGGGCCAGGCGGATCACGCCGTGTCCGGGGCACGTGCCCTGCCCGCCGGGTGGAAAAGGAAGAAAACCCGGACCGAGAGGCCCAGGTCTTCTTCGTGATTGGTAGCGGGGGCAGGATTCGAACCTGCGACCTCCGGGTTATGAGCCCGACGAGCTGCCAGACTGCTCCACCCCGCGATTCGGGGCGCCATTGTGGGAAGCCGCGCGGCGAAGATCAACCCCCATCGCGACTTCTCCTGTCGGTGACGAGGAATTCGAACGCGGCGCGGGCGAGCTCGCGCGGGGTCCTCGAGGCCGTTTCCAGCGTCCAGTCCGCCACCTCCGCGTAGAGCGGGCCGCGTTCGCGCGCGAGTTCGACGAGCTCCTCCCCCGCGTCCGCGCCCGTCAGCGAGGGGCGCCGCGTCGGGTCGGCGCGCAGCCGACGCGCGAGCTCCGCGGGGTCGGCGCGCAGCCACAAGGAGCGCGCGCGCAGCGCGAGTTGCGCTCGGTTCGACGCCGCGAGCACGACGCCGCCGCCGGTCGCGAGCACGCGGCCCTCGCGCGCTTCGAGTTGCTCGCGCAGCACCTGCGCTTCGAGGCTGCGGAACGTCGTCTCGCCCCACGCGGCGAGCACGTCGCCGGCGCTCGCGAAGCGCGCGCTCTCCGTCGTCGAGTTCGCGGCGCGCGCGAGCTCGTCGTCGAGGTCGACGAACGGCGCGTCGAGGAGGAGCGCGAGCTCGCGGCCGACGCTCGTCTTGCCGCTGCAGCGCAGGCCGACGAGCGCGATGTGGCGACGGACGTTGCTCACGCGTCGTCCTCCGCGAGCAGAGCCTCGAGCTCCGACGCGAGCGCCGCGTCGAGCGCGCGCGGGTCGATGCGTTCCGCGCCGAGGCGCGCGAGGAACAGCGCGGATTGCAGGCGCGCTTGGAGCAGGAACCACGTCGTGCCCGGGATCGCGACGGCGCCGCGTTCGCGCGCGCGGCGCAGGAGCTCGGTCTCGCGCGGGCGGTACACGGCGTCGAGCACGCGCGCGTTCGGCGCGATCCACTCCGCTGGGACGGCGCAGCGGTCCGCGCTCGCGCGCGAACCCGCGGGCGTCGCGTGCACGACGACGTCGAAGCGCTCGCGCGCGACGGCGGCGGCGTCGAGCGCGTCGATCTCGAGAGCACGCGCGCTTCCCGTCGCGGCGTCGTGAGCGCGCGCACGATCCCTCGCGGCGTCGAGCCAGAGCGCGCGCGCGAGCTCCTTCGCAGCGTCGAAGCGGCGGGCGTGCACGGCGACGCGCGCGCCCGCTCCGCGCAGGGCCCATGCCGCCGCGCGCGCGGCGCCGCCGGCGCCGACGACGAGCGCGCGCGCGCCGGCGAGCGAGCGCGACCCCGTCACGGGCTTCGGCGAGACGGAGTCCGCGCTGTCGCGCGCACGTTCCCCCTCGCCGGACGCGCGCGGCCCCGCGAGCTCGAGCGCCGCGCGCACCGCCGGAGCGTCCGTGTTCGACGCGCGCCAGCCGTGCTCCGTGCGCACCAGCGTGTTCGCGGCGCCGAGCGCGCGCGCGTCCTCGCTCGCTTCGAGCGCGGCTTCGAGCGCGGCGGACTTGAACGGCGCGGTGACGCTGAAGCCCTCGAACGGGAGCGCGTGCGCGAGCGCGAGGAAACGCGCGACGTCGTCGGGTTCGCACGCGACGTAGACGGCGTCGCGTCCGAGCGCGCGGAACACGGCCCCGTGCAGACGCGGCGACCACGAGTGCGCGACCGGGCGGCCGAGCACGGCGAACCAGCGCGTCGCGGAGAGGGAGTGCGGCCGCAGCGAGCGCGCGGAAGCGAGCGCCGTGCGCACGGCGGCGACGGGGAGCTGGCCGGGAGCCGTGCACGCGGCCGCGTCGGGCGGCGCGTACGTGAAGCGCGAGCCGGCGAGCGGCGCGAGGATGCGCGTGAACGCGCCGTGCTCGCCCGAGCAGAACGCGATGCGTTCGCGCGTGGGATCGCGGAGGACGCGCGCGCGGAGTTCGGTGAGCACGCGCAGGCCGTCTTCGGCGCAGGCGGCGTGCGTCACGAGCTTGACGACGTCGCCGGGGAGCGCGGCGCGCTCGAGCGTGTCGAAGAGCGCGGCGAGGTTCGCCGGGGTTCCTCGTTTTTCGTGGTGGGAGACGATGCGGCGGGCGCCGGCGGGGGCGGGGCCGAACGCGGCGGCGAAGCGCGCGTCGATGTCGACGAAGGCGGCGCCGGCGTGCGCGGCGGCGCGGAGGAGCGCGAAGCGGGCGTCGAGGGGGCCGGGGAAGGTGCCGAAGGCTTCGGGGCCGTGGAGGGCGGCGAGGGTCGGTTTGCCGAGCGTCGTGAGTGTTGGGGTGAGGGACTCGACGGTGGAGAGGGTCAGGTGGTCGAGGCGGAGTTCGAGCGCGTCGGCGGTGTGGGCGACGGCGGCGAGGGAGGTCGTCGGGGTCGGGTGGAGGGTGGCGACGAGCATGTGGGGTGTGGCGTCGGGCGGCGCGCGGCGCGCAGGCGTAGCGCAACGAGGGGGAGGGACGCAACGGAACACATGGGGATGCTTCGCATTCCCGACTCGTGACTCGCTCGCGCCGGAGGAACCGGCGCGAGCGAGCCACGAGTTCTGTTTTCTCTCAGCATCGCGATGACGCGGGGGCTCAGCGAGTCGACTTCTCGAGGAGGGTCAGGATCGAGCGCGCGGTGCTCGGTGGGATTCGCCGGTCGGCTTGAGCCAGGCGGACGAGCTCTCGCGTCAGCGCGGCGTAGGCGGTGCGGGTCGGGCTTCGGCGTGGGAGCGTCGCGAGGTGGCGATGCAGCGTCGCGAGGTCGCCGCGTGCGGCGGGGCCGGTCAGGGCTCTTTCGGGCGGGAGCTCGCGCAGGTTTCTCGCCGTGCGCTCGAGCAGGATGGCGAGCGAGCGTGCGAGCGTGCGGTCCTTCGCATGCGCGAGGCGGGGCGGGAGGACGTCGTCGAGCGCGAGCGAGACGAGCGCGAGGGCTCCGTTCGAGACGAGCGTCGCGGCGGCGTGGTAGCGCGCGCGTTCCTTCGCGTCGCGCGCGGAGAGTTCGAACGGCTCGCCGCCGAGTTCGCGCGCGAGGGCCGTCGCGACGGCGCGCACGTTCGGGTCGCGCGCTTCGAGCGCGAAGCCGACGCCCTCGAACGCGCCCGGCGCGGCGTCGCGCGGGACGGGGACGAGCGGGTGGAGCGCGCAGGTCCCGAAGCCGCGCCGTTCGAGCGGCGCGAGTGCGCGTGCGCCGAGCGCGCCGCTCGTGTGGAGCGCGACGCGCGCGCGCGGCGCGAGCGGCAGGGCCGCGACGCGCGCGACGAGTTCCGCGAGCCCGGCGTCGCTCGCGCAGAGGAGCACGAGCTCGGCGTCCTCGAGCGCGCGCGCGAGGTCGCGTTCGACCGTGACGCGCGTCCCGCGCGCGGCGGCGCGCGCCTTCGCGCTCGACCGCGACCAGAGCACGACCTCGCGGCCGCGCGCCGCGAGCTCGCGCGCCAGTGCTCCCCCCACCGCGCCCGCGCCCAGCACGGCGATGCGCACCCGCTGCCTCCGCTTCGTTCCCATGGGCCCCAGGATACGAGCGCGCCCGCTCTCGGTCTCGCCGGAGCGGGCGCTCGGTGGACGGGAACGCGCGGGATCAGCGCTCTTCCGCGGCGTCCTCGTCGAGGTAGTCGTAGTCGAGGTCGTCGAAGCTCTGCGCGACGTAGCCTTCCTGCTTTGAACGCTCGAGCTCGTTCCAGTAAGCGCGGAGGATCTGGGTCTGCACGAAGTCGCGCGCGTCCTGGTTGATCGGATGGCTGATGTCGGCGTACAGGCGCGGACGGCCGCGCTCGTCGAGGTCGCCGCGCCCTTCGCCGAGGCGATGACCGCACTCGTTGCAGTAGCGCGAGCGGATCGGATTCTTGCCGGCGCACGACGGGCAGCGGTCGCAGAGCTTGCGGCTCGGCATCGCGACGAAGAGCCCGCGTCCCCCTTCGATGATCTTGATGTCCCGGATCACGAGGCAATCGTCGATCGTCATGCTCGCGAACGCGCGGAGCTTGTCGCGCTGGTTCGCCAGGAGCTTGATCCGGATCTCCGTGATGTTCATGCCCAAGGGTGCCTGCTGGAGGGAGGAGACGGTTCGTAGCCGGTCGACTCCGTCGGCACGAGGGGTCGGCGGGTCACCTTTCCAGGACTTTCGCCCCACGGCCCGCGGCCCGCGCGGTCCAGCGACCGCGCAGGTCGAGGCCCAGCTCGCGTGCGCGCACCTCGACCGCGGCGCCGAACGCGTCGGCCTCCGCGCGCTCGTCGAAGAGCGCGAAGAACGCGGAACCACTGCCGGTGAGCCGCGCGTGGGCTCCATCGATCGCGTCGAGGAGCGCGCGCCAGCGCACGAGCTCGGGGGCGACCGCCAGGGCGGCCGTCTCCAAACGATTGAGAAGGAAGGGACGCGCCTCCGCCGCGGGGAGCGCGAGCCAGTCGGAGGGCAGCCTAGGCGGCGCTCCGAGCGGAGACAAGCGCCGCGCGAGTTCGGCGTACACGGCGGGCGTCGGGCACCGGACCGCGGGGACGAGCACGACGACGTGCCAGCTCGGGACCGAGGACGGCGTCGCGCGGAGCTCCTCACCGCGGCCTCCGCAGAGCGCGAGCCCCGCGGGCGCGCCGGCGAAGAACGCGCAGTCGGAACCGAGGCGCGCGAGCAGCGCGACGCGCTCCGCGGCCCCGAGGTCGAACTCGAGCGCGCGCTCGCACGCGAGCACCGCCGCCGCCGCGTCCGCGCTCGCTCCGCCGAGGCCGGATTGGCTCGGGATCCGCTTCACGAGTTCGAGCGCGACACCGTTCGCGCCTCCCGCGCGCTCGAGGACCGCCCGCGCGGCGCGGAAGACGAGGTTCGAGTCGTCCGCGCGCACGTCCGGGGTCGCGGCGGGGCCGCTGACCGTGAGCACGATCGCAGCGGAGGTCCGGGGCGTCCCCGCCGGACCGCGTGCCTCGGACGCGTCGATCCGGCGCACGCGCACCTCGTCCTCGAGGTCGAGCGCGAGCATCCAGGTCCAGAGCTCGTGGTACCCGTCCGCGCGCCGACCGAGCACCTCGAGCACGAGGTTCACCTTCGCCGGCGCCGCGGCGACGACGACCGGCGGCGTCCGCGCGCTCACGTGCGCTCGTCCAGACGCAGGTTGTCGATCAAGCGCACGCCGCCGAGGCGCGCGGCGACGAGCGCGACGGCGCGTTCGAGCGGCGCGGTGGGCTCGTCGCGCGTCCAGCGTTCGGGGTCGCGCACGGTCGCGTACTCGACCGCGGCGGGACCGTCCGCGAGCACGGCGTGCATCGCCGCGGAGAGCCGCGCGGGCGCGCGCTCTCCCTTCGACCAGGCGTCGCGCGCGGCGAAGAGGGCGCGCGAGAGGACGCTCGCCCGCGCGCGGTCCTCGGCCGAGAGCAGCTCGTTGCGCGACGAACGCGCGAGCCCCGAGGCCTCGCGCGCGGTCGGGCACACGACGATCGTCGGGTACCCCATCGCGCGGGCGAGGTCGCGCACGACGAGCGTCTGCTGGAAGTCCTTGTGACCGAAGTACGCGCGCGTCGGGCGCACGACCTCGAAGAGCCGCGCGACGATCGTCGCGACGCCGCGGAAGTGGCCGGGACGCAGGTCGCCCTCGAGGCCGAGCGCGCTCGGGCCGGGCTCGCGCCACGCGGCCGGGAGGAGCTCGCCGCGCGCGTCGAGTTCTCCGGCGAAGAACCCCGCGAGCGTGCCCGTGAACACCATCGTGCAGCCGACGCGCTCGAGCAGGCGCGCGTCCGCGGCGAGGTCGCGCGGGTAGCGGTCGAAGTCGCTCTTCTCGTTGAATTGGAGCGGGTTCACGAAGACGCTGACGCACGCGGCGTCGTTCTCGTCGAGCGCGCGCTCGACGAGCGACAGGTGGCCGTCGTGCAGCGCCCCCATCGTCGGCACGAAGCCGAGCGAGCGGCCGGACGCGCGCCAGTCCGCGCAGAAGCGGCGCGCCGCGGGGACGTCGTCGAGTTGGATCAGCTTCACCGAGGTGCGGTTCATGGACGAGAGCGCGCGGCAGGTGCGCGCCTGGCGGCGACGACGGACGCGCCGTCGACCGGGGAGACTCGCGGCTCGCGCGCGGCGCGGGCCGCGAGCGCTTCGAGCCGCGCGAGGCGCTCGCCCACCGCGACGCCGCTCGCGAGCACGAGCCCGGGCGCGAGCGCGGCGAGCGGGCGGAGCACGAAGAGGCGCTCCTCGATCCGCGGATGCGGCACGACGAGCCCGGGCTCGTCGACGCGCGCGTCGCCGTGGAAGAGCAGGTCGAGGTCGAGCGTGCGCGGTCCGTTCGCGACGCCCGGCACGCGGACGCGGCCCGCGGCGCGCTCGAGCGCGAGGAGCGCGTCGAGCAGCGCGCGCGGCGCGAGCGCGGTCGAGAGCTCCGCCGCGCCGTTCAGGTAGGCGCCCTGGCCCGGGGGGCCGCCGACGGGCTCCGTCTCGAACCACGGCGAGACGCGGACGAGCCGCGTGCGCGGCAGCGCGGCGAGCCCGCGCACCGCGCCCTCGAGGAAGCGCGCGCGCTCCCCGAGGTTGCTGCCGAGCCCGACGTAGGCCGTGACCTGCATGGCGGCGAACTCAGCGCGCGTAGAGGGGCGGCTCGGTCGGCGCGTTCCGCGCGGGACCGCCGGCGCGCGGGCGGAAGACCGACTTCACGATCCCGACGACCACGTAGACGTGGAACAGGCAGAAGACGGAGAGCACCGGCGCCGCGAAGAGCAGGAACCCGCCGACGACGACGAACACGAGCGTCACGAACTGCCCGCGGCCGGTCAGCGCCGAGAACATGTGGAGGTAGCGGACACGGCTCACCATCAGCAGGCCGAGCGCCGGCAGGAGCAGGCCGAGCGCCGGCAGGAACCACACGAGGAACGGGCTCTCGTGGATGCCGGGCGCGAGGCGCAGGAGCGCGCCGAGCGGGGTGCGCGTGCCGTCGCTGACCTCGAGACCGGGGTTCTTCAGCGACAGGTACATCAACATCGTCGCGGCCATCGTCCCGGCCGCCGCAGGCGAGGGCAGGCCCTTGAAGTGCTTGTGCGCCTCCGGGTCGGGGTCGTTCTCGAGGTTGAACCGCGCGAGGCGGAGGATCGCCATGACGCTGAACACGGCCGCGGCGATGAAGTGGAGGCGCGGGTTCACCGAGTAGCCGTAGAGCGGCGCCTCGTGCTCGATCAGGACCTTCGCGAGCACCGCGGGCGCGACGCCGAAGGTGAGCATGTCGGAGAACGAGTCGAGCTGCGCCCCGAAGTTCGAGGCCCCGCCGACCATGCGGGCGACTTTCCCGTCGATCGCGTCGAAGATCATCCCGAGGAAGACGAGCCAGCAGGCGGTCGCCATCTTCGACTCGAAGTGCGCGGCCTCGTCCGCCTGGAAGGCGAGGGCGTCGATCCCCTTGCAGATCGCGAGCAGCCCGCAGAAGGCGTTCGCGAGGGTGATCAGGTTCGGGAGGAGGTGGATCTTGCGCACGCGGCACCGCGAGTCCGTACCGGACGGCGGCGAGGGGGTGTCAAGGTACTCGATTTCGGGGGCGCGGGAACCGCTCCTCCCCCCACCTCTCCGCCGGAGGTGGCCTTCGTGAGCGTTTCCACGCCCCGCCTCGGACCGTACGATCCGCGCGATGAGCGCAATCGTCCACCTCCACGGGCGCGAGATCCTCGACTCGCGCGGCAACCCCACCCTCGAAGTCGACGTCACGCTGGAGAGCGGGGCCCTGGGCCGCGCGTCCGTCCCCTCCGGCGCGAGCACGGGCATCTACGAAGCGCACGAGCTGCGCGACGGCGGGACCCGGTACGGCGGCAAGGGCGTGCAGAAGGCGGTCGCGCACGTGAACGGCGAGCTCGCGCGCGAGCTCGTCGGGCTCGACGCGCTCGACCAGGCCGCGGTCGACCACGCGATGATCGCGCTCGACGGCACGCCCAACAAGAAGCGCCTCGGCGCGAACGCGATCCTCGGCGTGTCGCTCGCGACCGCGAAGGCCGCGGCGGAGGAGACGGGGCTCCCGCTCTACCGCTACGTCGGCGGCGCGGCGGCGAACCTCCTGCCCGTCCCGATGATGAACATCCTGAACGGCGGCGCCCACGCGGACAACAACGTCGACATCCAGGAGTTCATGATCATGCCCTTCGGCGCGCCCTCCTTCGCCGAAGGCCTGCGCATGGGCACCGAGGTCTTCCACGCGCTCAAGAAGGTGTGCAAGGCGAAGAAGCTCAACACCGCGGTCGGCGACGAGGGCGGCTTCGCGCCGGACCTCGGCTCGAACGAGGAGGCGATCACGCTGATCCTCTCCGCGATCGAGAGCGTCGGCCTGAAGCCCGGCGCCGACGTCAAGCTCGCGCTCGACTGCGCCTCGGCCGAGTTCTACGCCGACGGCAAGTACACGATCGACGGCAAGGCGCACAGCTCGAAGGAGCTCGTCGCCTACTACGCGCGCCTCGCCGAGCGCTACCCGATCTTCAGCATCGAGGACGGGCTCGACCAGGACGACTGGGACGGCTGGCAGCACCTGACCGCGACGCTCGGCGGCCGCGTGCAGCTCGTCGGCGACGACCTGTTCGTCACGAACGTCGAGCGGCTCGTGCTCGGAATCCAGCGCAAGGCGGCGAACGCGGTCTTGATCAAGGTCAACCAGATCGGCACGCTCAGCGAGACGCTGGCGACGATCGGGCTCGCGCACACGAAGGGTTACCGCTGCATCTCGAGCCACCGCTCCGGGGAGACCGAGGACACGACGATCTCGGACCTCGCGGTGGCGACGAACTGCGGACAGATCAAGACGGGTGCGCCCTGCCGGACCGACCGCGTCGCGAAGTACAACCGTCTCCTCCGCATCGAAGAGGAACTCGGGAGCCACGCGCGCTACGGGGCCTCGATCCTCGCCTGAACCATGTCCGACCCGATCCAACCGAACGCCGAGCCCGCGCCCACCCCGCTCCCGACCGAAGACGCCGCGTGCGTCGTTCCGGCCGAGGCGCCGGGCGCGGAGCCGACGTCGCGTTGGAAGCAGGTCGGCTCGCGCGCGCTCTTCTGGGCGCCGGTGTTCGTGCCGATGGTGCTCTTCGCGCAGGTCTCGTTCCTCGGCCTGCGCCCGGCGTTGTGCGAGAAGTCGCGCCTCGCGGACGCGGAGGTCGTGCTCCGCGAGCGCCACCAGCGCGACGTCGGGCTCGCGCGCGAGATCCAAGCGCACGTCCGCGCGCGCCAGGACCCGGTGTTCCTCGAGCGTCAGCGCCGGCTGCGCGAAGCGCCGCGCGCGACGGTCGTCGCGAGCGCCGACTCGAACCCGTGACCGCGCGCGCGGCCGCGCTCTTCGCGACGCTCGCCGCGCTCGCGCGCGCTCCCGCCTCGGCGGCCGTCTCCTCCGGCGCGGCATCCCCGTCCGCGTCCACGCACTCGGCGACGGCGAGTCCCCAGGCCCCGCCGGGCGCGGACTCGAGCGCGCGGAACGGTGACGAGCCGCGGGAGCTCGCGCCCGGCTCGAAGGCCCGCCTCGCCGAGCTGCTCGGCGTCCGCGCGCTCGAGAACGACGCGTTCGTGCCCGTCTCCGCCGCCGCGGCCGCGCGCTTCGCGGAGGGCGACGCGCTCTTCGGCGCCGTGCGCGCGAAGTCCGGCGGTGCGGCGGCGCCCGCCGCAGCGCTCGACGCGTGGCGCGCGGCGCTCGTCGAGAGCGCGACGGGCGACGGGGTCCCGGCGCGGGAAGCGCGCGCGAGCGGCGGATGGCTGACGGATCCCGGCGGCGCGCTCGCGGCGCGCGTCGTCGTCGGCGTCGAGCTCGCGCTCGAGGAACGGCTCACGCTCGCCGGCGCCGCGACGCGCGCGGCGTGGCGGGCGCGCTTCGAACCGATGGCGGCGGTCGCGCTCGCGGACGCGCGCGCCGCGGACGACGTCGAGTCCGCGCTCGCGGCGCTCGAGCGCGTCTTCCCGTCGACGAGCGCGGCGGCGAGCGCGGCGCTCGCGCTCGCGGACACGGCGTACGAGCGCGGCGACGACGCCGCGGCCCGCGCGTGGCTCGAGCGCGCTCGCGAACACGCCGTGGAGCCGTTCGCCTCCGCGCTCGCCGTGCGCGCGAGGGCGTTCTCCGGGGCCTCGAGCGCCGCGGACGCGAGCGGGGCAGCCGGTGCGCTGCGCGCCGCGCGCGCGACGCACTTCGTCGCGGAGACGACCGTCGCGCTCGGCGACGAGGACGGCTTCCGCGCCGCGGAGGAGACGCGCGTGCAGTTCGGCGCGGTCGCGCTCGACGGCGATGGACTCGCCGTGCAGAGCGCGCGCCGCGTGCTCGTCCGCCGGAAGGACGGCGACTGGGCTCGCGCCGACCTCGAGGAGCTCCTCGCCGCCGACGTCGGACTCCCGCCGCCCGCGTTCGCCGACCGCGCGGCGGACTGGGTGCTCCGCCCCGCCGCCGCCGGCGGCACGCTCGCGTGCGTCGTGGGACGTTCGACCGACGAGGCGGACGACGTGCTCCTCGGGCTCGACGCGCGCACGCTGTCGCGCCGCTTCGCGCACGTCGGCGTCGCCGAGCTCGTGCGCGCGCCGGCGTGCTCGGCCGCGGGCCTTCGCCCGGGCCGGGGTGAGTTCGCGCCCGGGCTCGCCGCCGCCGCCGGGCTGGTGCTCGCGCAGGTTCGCGTCTGGCCGACCCCATCGCCCGCGACGCCGCCGGGGGCGACCGACCCCGCACCCGCTCCTCCGCGCCCGCCGCGCCTCGCCCCCGGGAGGATCGAGGCCTGGCTCGTCGCGCTCGACCCCCGCGCGGGCGCGCCGCGCTGGGCCCGCCTCCTTGCCCGCGGAGCCTCGCGTGTCGCGGCTCAAGAGAAGGAGAATCTAGGAATCACGATTTTTGCCCCTCCTCCGGCTCCGCCCGGGGTCGAGGGCGGGCTCGTCGCGGCTCTGACCGGGCTCTCGACCTGGAGCGTCGTCGAGGCGCTCGACGGCCGCCTGCGCTGGACGCTGCGCGTGCCGCGCGCGAAGGCCGGCGAGCAGGTGCCGATCGCGGTGCCCGCCCCCCGGTTCCTGGCCGACGGCGGGCTCGCCGCGGCGGGCGACGACGGACCGTTCCTCCTCCGGGCGAGCGCGCGCGGGCTCGACGCCGCCCACGGACTGGCCCTCCTCCTGCGCCCCGAGCCCGAGTTCCTCGAGGCGCGTGCGGTCCTCGGCGTCGACGCCGCGGGGGTCGTCGCGCTCGCCGACGGCGGCCGGGGCTGGGTCGAGCGCCGAGCGGGCGCGCTCGTCGGCGCGAGCTTCGATCCCGGCCCGCGCGAGCGCGTCCTCGCCGCGGGCGTCGTCCTCGAGGAACGCGTCGTCGCGGTGACCGAGCGCGCGCTCTACCTGCTCGACCGGGGACGCGGGCTCGCGGTGCTCGACCGCGCGCCGCTCGCGCCCGGCGACGCAGGGGCCGTGCACCTCGAGGGCGACCGCGTGTGGGTGCTCGGGCCGGCGCGGATCCGCTCGTTCCGCCTCGAGTGAACGGCGCGGCGAAGGGCCTGTAGCTCTTCGGTTTCCGAGCGGGTATTCGCTTCGCGCGGAAGCGACTCCGCGCGAGCATGGAAGTCCCCGCGTTTCACGCGGAAGTCGCTCACCCCGAGGTCGTCCATCGAGTAGATAGACGAACGGGCGCGCGAGCTCCCCCGACCCCCTCCCCGCCGCGCGCGCCGCGGCGCGAACGGAGGTCGGGGGAGCTCGCTCCGCGCCCGCGACCGAAGCCCGTCCGAACCTCCTCCCCACCCTCCCGCCGAACCCCGCTGCGCGCGTCGCATCGGGTTCGCCGAGGCGGCGCCCGGAGCCCCATCCCATGATCGAAGCGTCCTTGGAACGGCTGCGCGCGGTGCATGCGCAGATGAAGAGCGAGCTGCACCAGGTGATCGTCGGGCAGGACGAGGTCATCGACGAGCTCCTGCTCGCGATCCTGACGCGCGGCCACTGCCTGCTGGTCGGCGTGCCGGGGCTCGCGAAGACGCTGATGATCTCGAGCCTCGCGAAGACGCTCGACCTCTCGTTCAACCGCATCCAGTTCACGCCCGACCTGATGCCGAGCGACATCACGGGCACCGAGCTGCTCCAGATCGACCCCGAGACGAACGCGCGCAGCTTCCGCTTCGCGCCGGGACCGCTCTTCGCGAACGTGATCCTCGCCGACGAGATCAACCGCACGCCGCCGAAGACGCAGGCGGCGCTGCTCGAGGCGATGAGCGAGCGCCAGGTCACGAGCGCCGGGAAGCGGCACGCGCTGCCCGAGCCGTTCTTCGTGCTCGCGACGCAGAACCCGATCGAGCAGGAGGGCACGTATCCCCTGCCCGAAGCGCAGCTCGACCGCTTCATGTTCCTCGTGCAGGTCGGCTACCCGACCCTCGACGAGGAGCGCGAGATCCTGCGGCGCACGACGGGCGGCTCGACGCCGGAGCTGAAGAAGGTCGTCGGGGCGGCCGAGCTCGCGGAGCTCCAGCAGGCCGTGCGATCGATCCCGGTCGGCGACCACGTGTTCGACTACGCGCTCGCGCTGACGCGCGGCACGCGCGTCAAGGGCGAGGGCCAGCTCGCGTTCCTGCGCGAGTGGGTCACCTGGGGCGCGGGCCCGCGCGCGGGCCAGTTCCTCGTGCTCGGCGCGAAGGCGCACGCGGCGCTCGCCGGCCGCACGCACGTCGCCATCGAGGACGTGCGCGCCGTCGTGCACCCCGTGCTGCGCCACCGCATCGTCACGAACTTCTCCGCCGCGGCGGAGGGCATCACCTCCGACGTCGTCATCGACCGCCTCGTGAAGGAGGTCGATCCCGGCGCGTCGATCGGCAAGGGCGTGCCGGGAGTCGCGGCCCGGAGCTGACGCATGGCCGAGGGGCAGGGAACCGTCCGCGCGCTCGATCCGAAGGTCCTCGACCGGCTCTCGAGCCTCGGGCTCGTCGCTCGCACGGTCGTCGAGGGCTTCATGGCGGGCCAGCACCGCTCGCCCTACCTCGGCTCGTCGGTCGAGTTCGCGCAGCACCGCGAGTACGTGCCCGGCGACGAGCTGCGGCGCGTCGACTGGAAGGTCTTCGGGCGCAACGACCGCCTCGTCGTGAAGCAGTTCGTCGAGGAGACGAACCTCGTGTGCCACCTGCTCGTCGACGCGAGCGAATCGATGGGCTATCGCTCGCTCGACTGGTCGAAGCTCGACTACGCGCGCTGGTGCGCCGCGTCGATCGCGCACCTCGTGCTCCAGGCGCGCGACACCGCGGGCTTGATCGTGTTCGACAAGACCTGGCGCGCGAAGGTGCCGCCGGGGAACGGCGCGCACCAGCTCAAGAACATCCTCGACGTGCTCGGCCAGGCGGATCCGCGCGGTCCGACCGGTGTCGGAGACGTGATCGACTGGGTCGCGCCGAAGTTGAAGCGCCGCGGCATCGTGTGCCTCTTCTCCGACTTCTTCGACGAGCCCGAGCGCATCGTTTCCGGCCTGCGCCGCCTCGTGCACGCGGGCCACGAGCCGATCCTGTTCCAGGTGCTCGACCCGCAGGAGACGCGCTTCGACTTCCAGGGCATGCTCAAGCTCGAAGGTCTCGAGGGCGCCGGCGTGCAGAAGATCGACCCGCGCGCGATCCGCGAGGCGTACCTCGAGGAGCTCGAGAAGCACACGAAGGAGCTCGCGCGCGCCGCGCGCGCGCTGTCGATCGACTTCGTGCCGCTCTCGACCGAGGCGGGCGTCGACGCCGCGCTCTCGCCCTACCTCGCGCGCCGCATGGCGCGCGCGCGCGGAGGGCGCCGCACGTGAACGGCCTCGGAGGATTCGTCAACGCGGGGTTGCTCGCGGGCGCCGCGCTCGCGGCGGTGCCGCTGATCATCCACCTGCTCAATCGCCAGCGGCACAAGCCGATGCCCTGGGCGGCGATGCGCTTCGTGCAGGCGGCGTGGAAGAAGACGCGCCGGCGCGTGGAGATGGAGAACCTGCTCCTGCTCCTCCTGCGCATGGCGGTGCTCGCGCTGCTCGCGTTCGCCGTCGCGCGGCCGTTCAGCGGCGCGAAGAGCCCGCTCGCGGGGCTCACCGAGAGCCGCCGCGACCTCGTGCTGCTCGTCGACTCGTCCGCGTCGATGGGCTGGCGCGAGGGCGTCGAGACGTCGTACGAGCGCGCGCTCGCCCGCGCGCGCGAGCTCGTCCACCAGCTCGACGCGGGCCGCGGCGACCGCGTGCGTCTCCTGCTCTGCGCGCAGGATCCGCGCCTCGTCTCGTGGACGACGCCCGAGCAGGCGCTCTCCGTGCTCGACGCGGTGTCCGCGCCCGCGGACGAGCCGCTCGACCTCGCGCGGGCGCTCGCCGAGGTGTTGCGCTTCGCGAAGGAGGACGCGGGCGGCGCCGGTTCGAGCACGCTCGAGGTGCGCCTGCTCTCCGATCTCCAACGCCGCGCGTTCCGCTTCGACGTCGAGGCCGCGCCGAAGACCGCCGCGGCGAGCGGGCCCGACGCGCTCGCGCACCGCCGCGAGAGCGGCGCGAAGGCGAGTCCCGCGGCCGCGCCGCTCGCCGAGGTGCTCGACGCTCTCGCCGAGCTCTCGGTGCGCGTGCTCGTCGAGGACCTCGGCCCGTCCGCGACGGAACCGCAGAACCTCGGCATCGCCTCCGTGCAGCCGCTCGCCCCCGTCTACGGCGCGGGATTGCCGTGCGACGTCGGCGTCGAGGTGTGGAACCACGGCGCGCTGGCGAAGACCGGCGTGCGCGTCGTGCTCGAGGTCGACGGCGAGCGCCGTCCCGTCGAGCTCGTCGACGTGCCCGCGCGCGGCCACGCCCAGGCGCTCTTCCAGATCGCGTTCAAGGACGCGGGCGAGCACGTGCTCACCGCGCGGCTCGAAGGCGACCGTTTGCCCGTCGACGACGTGCGCAGCCAGGTGCTCGCGGTCCCGCCGCCGATCCGTGTGCTGCTCGTGAACGGCGCGCCCGGCGGCACGCTCGAGGAGGACGCGGTCGCGCTCCTGCGCTCCGTGCTCGAACCCGTCCCCGGCGACGGCGCGATCGCGGCGTTCGCGCCGTTCGACCTGCGCGTCGAGGCCCCGGATTTCCTCGCGAGCGCCGAGTTCAAGAACACGCGCTTCGACGTCGTGTGGCTCGCGGACGTCGAGAGCCCGCCGTCGTCCGCGGTCGATCCGCTCGAGCGCGCGGTCGCGCAGGGCACCGGCCTCGTGATCAGCCTCGGGCCGTCGGTGAACCCCGCGGCGTGGAACACGCGCCTCTTCTCGCGCGACGGCGCGCGGCTCCTGCCCGCGGAACTCGGCGCGCACGTCGCGGTGCCCTCGCGGCGCGAGAACTACTACCGCGTCAAGGAGTTCCAGGCCGACCATCCCGTGCTCGCGTTCTTCGCCGACGAACGCTGGCGGCCGCTCCTCACCGAAGTGCCCGTGTACGAATTCCTCGAGACACGGCCGATCGAGAGCGCGCGCGTCCTCGCGCGGTTCGACGACGAGCGCGGCTCGCCGGCGTTGATCGAGCGCGCGTACACGAACCGCGGTCGCGTCGTGCTCCTCACGACGACGATCTCGCCGCAGTGGACGCGCCTCGCCGAATCGCCGCGCACGCTCGTGCCGTTCGCGCACGAGCTCCTGCGCTACGTCGCGATCCACGAGGAAGCGCCGCGCAACGTCGCGCCCGGCACCGCGCTCGTCGCCGAGGTCGCGACGTTCCCCCGCGGGCTCGAGCTCGCGCGCCCCGACGGCACGCGCCGCGCGCTCGACGGCGCGCCGGAGCAGAAGGACGGACGCTGGACGCTGCCCGCGATCGAGGGCGGCGAGACGACGCACGTCGGCGTGTACACGATCGCGATGGAGGGCGCGCGCCCGCTGCGTTTCGCCGTGCAGCTCGACCCGATGGAGGGCGACCTCCAACGCCTCGCGCCGCGCGAGCTCGAGAGCCTGCACCGCGCGTTCACGGTGATCGAGGCGGGCGCGGACGCGAAAACGGGCGACGGCGGCCTGCGGCCCGAGCGCGGCGAGCTCTGGCGGAAGGTCGCGCTCGCGTGCCTGATCGTGCTCGTGCTCGAAACGCTGTGGGCCGCGTGGCTCGGCGCGCGCAGGACGGTGCGGCGATGAAGCTCCTCGTGAACCTCCTCGCCCTCGGCCTCGCACCGCTCGCCGCCGCGCAGGGGCCCGCGCTCGCGCGCGACGCGGCCGCGGCGGAGACCGGCGTGCGCGAGACGTTCAAGCTCCTCGACCTGCCCGAGCCGTGGATCGTCGTGCTCGTGATCCTGCCGTTGACGGCGCTCGTCGCGTGGATCGGCTATGCGAAGGAGCCGCTCACGGCGCGCGCGCGCGGCACGCTGGTCGTGCTGCGCTTCCTCGCGCTCCTGCTCTTGCTCGGTGTGCTCTTCCGGCCCGTGTTCGTGAAGCGGCGCGAGGAGGTGAAGCCCGCCGAGGTCCTGCTGCTCGTCGACGACTCCGCGAGCATGCAGCGCAAGGACGCCTACGCGGGCGACGAGCGCGTGCGCGGCGCGCTGCAGGCGCGCACCGGCCGAGCGCCCGGCGACCAGTCGCGCAGCGAGCTCGTCCGCGCCGCGCTCGACCAGGCGCTGCTCCCCCACCTCGCGAAGGGCGGCTACGTCGCGCGGCTCTCGCGGTTCGCCGAGAACCTCGAGCCGCTCCCGTCGACCGCGTCGCTCTCCGCGCGCGGACACGCGACGCACGTCGGCGACGCGCTGCAGCAGGCGCTCGCGACGACGCGCGGACGCCACGTGACGGACGTCGTGATCCTCTCGGACGGGCGCTCGAACGGCGGGCTCGCGCCCCAGGAGGCCGCGCGCGCCGCGGCCGCGGCGGGGATCCCGGTCCACACGATCGTCGTCGGCGACACGCGCCCCGAGAAGAACGTCGTCGTCGAGCTCGCGGAGGCGCCGTCGAGCGTGCTCGAGGGCGACGAGATCGAGGTCAGCGTCCGCGTGCTCGCGCGCGGCGTTTCCGGCGCGTCGCGCGCGAACGTCATCCTCGAGGAGGTCGGCCGCGGCGACGACGCGCGCCCGGTCGCCGAGGAGGAGACGACGCTCGGCGAAGCCGGCGAAAAGGTCGTGCTCCTCGCGCCGCCGTCCGTGGAGGGCACACGCGTCACCGAGCGCCGCTTCCGCGTCCGCGTGCCGCCGATCGACGGTGAAACGCTCAAGGACGACAACGCGGTCGAGTTCACGGTCCACGTGACGCCCGAGAAGATCCGCGTGCTCTACGTCGACGCGTATCCGCGCTGGGAGTACCGCTACCTCAAGAACCTGCTCCTGCGCGCGGACTCGAACCTCGAGCTCCAGTGCTACCTGCTCTCCGCGACGCCGGACTTCCTGCAGGAATCCACGAAGGGCCTGCCCGCGCTCTCCGCCGTGCCGACCGCGCGCAAGGACCTGCTCGAGCACTACGACGTGATCATCCTCGGCGACGTCAACCCGTACGCGATCTCGCCGGATCCGTCGCGCTGCGAGGAGTTCATGGCGTCCTTGCGCGAGTTCGTCGAGCGCGGCGGCGGGCTCATCCTCCAGGCGGGCGAGTACGACAACCCGCGCGCGTACGCGGGCACGCCGCTCGAGGAGCTCCTGCCCGTCGTGCTCGACCCGACGGGGACGCTCGTGTTCCAAGGCGACTCGACGCGCGAGTTCCGACCGCGCCTCGAGGATCCGGCGCACCCGCACGAGGTCGTGCGCCTCGTCCCCGATCCGAAGGCGAACCGCGCGCTGTGGGAGGATGCGGGCGGGCTGCGCGGCTTCTACTGGTACGCGCCGGTCGTGCGCGCGAAGCCGGGTGCGAGCGTGCTCCTGCGCCACCCCGACGACGGCAACGCGCAGGGACGCTATCCGCTGCTCGTCACGGGCTACTACCCGAGCGGTCGCACGCTCTTCCTCGCCGTCGACGCGACGTGGATGTGGCGCTATCGCTACGGCGACCGCTACCACGAGCGCTTCTGGCGCAATGCGATCCGCTGGGTCGCGCTCGGCCGCTTGAAGAGCGGCGACCGCCGCGTGCAGCTCGACGCGCAGCGCGCGCGCTACAACCTCGACGAACGCGTCACGCTGGAGGCGCGCGTGCTCGACGAGGACTTCCGTCCGAGCGAGAAGCCCGAGCTGGACGTGCGCACCGGCGACGCCGAGGGTCGCACGCACGACTTGAAGCTCGAGCTCGTGCCCGAACGCCCCGGCCTCTACCGCGGCTCGTTCGAGGTCGAGCGCACGGGGCTCTACACCGCGTGGGTCGAGACGAACGGCCAGCGCGTCGCCGCGACGGAGTTCGAGGTCGTGCTCCCCTCGCGCGAGAACCAGGACCCCGCGCCGGATCCCGCGACGCTGCAGGCGATCGCGTCGATCACGGGCGGGCGCTACGTCGACCTCGCGCGCCTCGACGAACTCGAGCGCGAGTTCCCCGGCAAGGAGGAGAAGCGCGAACCGATCTCCTCGGAGCTCGAGGACGCGTGGGACAACTGGGGCACGCTGCTCGTCGCGCTCGCGCTGCTCGCGACCGAGTGGATCCTGCGCAAGCGTTGGGAGCTCGTGTAGGAGGCGCGCGTGCGGCTCTCGACGATCCTCCTCGCCCTCCTCGCGTGCGCGGCGTCGGCGCGCGCGCAGGGAGGCACCTCGTTCCAGGCGCCGAAGGAGGAGGCGTTCGATCCGCGGCCGTATCGCATCCGCGACACGCAGGCCGCGAAGTGGCAGCTCGACGAAGTCCAAGCGCACGTCGCGGCGAAGCGCTGGAGCGAGGCGATCGACGGCCTCCAGGTCCTCCTCGAGGAGCACGCGAGCGACGTGCTCGCGCCGGAGACCACGCGCCTCTCGAACGGGCGCAACGCCGCGCAGCCGACGCACTACGGCGCCGCGCCGCGCGCGCGCGCGCTCTTGTTCGAGCTGCCGCGCGAGGCGCGCGCGCTCTACCGCGTGCGCCACGAGCCCGCCGCGCTCGCGGCGCTCGCGAACGCCGCCGCGCGCCTCGATCGACGCGGCCTCTGGGAGCTCACGCGCCGCTTCCCCCTGACGCTCGCGGCTCAGCGCGCGGCGTGGACGCTCGGCGACCTCGAATGGGAGCAAGGGCACGGCGCCGAGGCGCTCGCGGGCTGGGCGCACGCGCTCGGGCTCGCGCTCGACAAGCCGGAGCTCGCGCTCGACGACGAGAGCGCGTGGAACGCCGCGCTCGAGCGCCTGCGTGCGTTGGAGCGCGAAGCCGACGCGCCGCCGATCGAAGCGATCGCGCAGCGCGTGCGGACGGCGACGGAGTGGCTCGGCGCGCTCGCGCGCGAGGCGGACGCGCGCCCGGGCCTGCGCAACGCGCGCGCGACGCGCCCGCCCGGCCGCGACGCGGACGCGTGGTACGAGCCCTTCCTGCTCCCGGCGAACCCGTTCACGCGCGGGCCGCGGCTCTGGCCGGTCCGCGGCGAGACGCAGCTCTTCGTCTCGACGTCGCTGCGGGTGCTCGCGCTCGACGCGTACAGCGGCAGCCTCGTTTGGAAGTCGGACGAGCCCCGCGGCTGGGCCGAGACCTCGGAGCAACAGCGCTCGAACTTCTACGAGGGCATCGACCAGGCGAACTGCATCGTGCGCGCCGCGGCCTCGGAACGCGTCGTCGTCGCGCCGCTCCAGATCCCGGTCGCCTTCATCAAGAAGGAGGACTTCCAGGGCAGCATCGCGATCACGAAGATCATCCCCGATCGCCGCCTCTTCGCGTTCGACGCGCGCGACGGAACGCCGCTCTGGAACCAGGCCCCGCCGCCGGGCTGGGACGGCGACTCCGGCGGGTTCGTCGAGCGCATGAGCATCGCGGGGCCGCCCGTGATCGCCGAGCGGCGCGTGCTCGCGCCCTGCTACCGCATGCAGGGCCGCATCGACTACCACGTCGGCTGCTTCGACCTCGACACGGGCGCCTTGCTCTGGTCGACCGACGTGATCAGCGGTCAGCGCGAGCTCAACATGTTCGGCCGTCCGAAGCAGGAGTTCTGCGCTCCGCCGCTCGTCGTCGCCGGCGACAAGGTGATCGCGCAGACGCAGCTCGGCGCGATCGCGTGCCTCGACCTCTACACGGGCGAGGTGCGCTGGGTGACGCTCTACGAGCAGATCCCGCTGCCGCGCACGCGCGACCTCGACGCGCCGACGCGGCCGAGCGTGTGGAAGAACCAACCGCCCGTCGTCGCGGGCGACACGGTCGTCGCGACGCCGTACGACAGTTGGGACCTGCTCGGGCTCGACCTCGACCGCGGGACGCTGCTCTGGAGCGTGTCGAACCGCTCGAACGGCCAGATCGAGACGCTCGCGGGCGTGCAGGGCGGACGCATCTCGGAGCTCGTCGGCGCGCGCGACGACACCGTGTTCCTCGCGGGCGAGCGCGTGCTCGCGCTGCGCTCGCAGGCGGGCCTCCACGTCGCCGCGCCGCTCGTCAACCGCTGGCGTCCGTTCGTCGACGCGGCGCTCGAGCAGTACGGTCCGTCCGCGGCGTGCGTGCTCGCCGACGACCGCATCGTCGTGCCGACGGACGACCGCGCGCTCTCGATCGACGTCGCGAGCGGGCGCGCGGCCGACGAGGGGCTCCCCTGGTCCGCGGGCGGCGGCGGCGGGAACCTGCTCGTGTGCGAGCGCGAGCTCTTCAGCGTCTCGAACCGCCGCGCGACGGGCTACTTCGAATGGGGCGTGCTCGTGCAGCGCGCGCGACGGCTCGTGCAGGAACACCCCGACGACGCGCGCGCGGCGCTCGCGCTCGGACGACTGCTCTCGAACCGCGGCGCGCTCGAACTCGAGCGGCGCGGGCGCAGCCAGGAAGCGCGCGAAGCGCTCGTCGAGGCGCGGGGCGTGCTCGAGAAGGCGCTCGCGAACGGGCCCGCCGGCGCGCGCGCCGAGCTCGAAGCCGAGCTCCACCGCGCGCTGCGCTCCGAGGCGCGCGCGCACGCCGCGCTCGCCGACGCGCGCGAGGCCGCTCTGGCGCTCCGACGTGCGCGCGCGCTCGCGCCTTCGCCCGAGGAGCTGCGCGATACGCTGCTCGAAGAGCTCGCGCTCCTCCGCCAGCGCACGAGCGAGGCACGCGCGGACGCCGCGGCACTCGCGCGCGAGCGCGACGAGCTCCTCAAGGACCTCGAGACCCGCTGCGGCACGCTTCCGATGCTCTGCGACCCCGCCGTCGATCCGGGCGGCGGCGACGGCACCGTCCCCGCGGAGGAGCGGCCGTTCGCGTTCGAGCCGATCGTCGGCGGCGACGCGCGCGCGAACCTCGTCCCGCTCGAGCTCCCGGTCGGATTCTGGGTGCTCTGCGTGCGCGAGCGCGACGCTGCCCGCGCGAAGGACTCGAAGATCGAGTTCGAACACCTGCACCGCATGCTGGAGGAGTTCGGCGACGTGCCGCTCCTCGACGGGACCGCGGGCGAGCGCGCGTCGGCGCGCATCGGCGAGCTCCTGCGCAAGCCCGGGGTCGAGGGCTACGCGCCGTTCGCCGAGCGCGCGGAGACGGAGTACGCCGCCGCGGTGCGCGACAAGGACCGCGAGCGCCTCGTCCGACTCGCGAAGCTCTTCCCCTACTCGCCCGCGTCGCGGAAATCGAACGACGCGCGCCTCGAGTGGGCCGAGGACGCCGGCGCGGTCTCCGAGGTCGCCGCGATCGTGCAGACGGAGCTCCCCTACCGCTGGCGCGCGGAGGACGCGACGCCGCGCGAGCTCGACCTCGGTCTGCGCATCGCGGTCACGGCACGCACGGCGGGGAACACCGAGCTCGCCGACGCGCTCGTGCGCGAGTTCGCGCGCGTGAAGCCGCAGCACGTGCCGAGCGTGCGCGGCCTCGAGGCCCGCTCGCTCTCCGAGCTCGCGCCTCCCGCGCCGAAGCCGCGCGCGCCGACCCGCCGCCTCCTCCCCGAGCTCGGCCGCTTCGCCGTCGACGCGAACTCGCAGCGTGAGGCGACGATGAACGGCGAGTTCGAGCTGCTCGCGCGCAGCGCGCCCACGCGCGAGGACGCGCCGACGCGCGACCTGCTCGTCGGGTTCACGATGCCCGGTCCCGCCGGCCGTTCGCGCGCGGCGACGCTGTACGCGATGCGCGAGGAGACGGGCGGCGTGCGCTGGAGCCAAGACCTCCCGGCCGCGACCGGGCCGATCGACTCGGGACAAGGTCCCTGGACGCGCCACGTCGCGACGACGCGCGGGCGGGTGCTCGTCGCGTGCGGCGATGCGCTGCTCGGCCTCGACGAGGAGACCGGCGAGACGCGCTGGACGTGGCCGTACCCCGCGGCCGCCGCCACCCAGGTCCTCCTCTCCGCGAGGAGCGGCGTCGCGGTCGTCGTCCTGCGCGCGGAGGACGGGCTCACGCTCCACGCGGTCGACGCCTGGACCGGCGGCGTGCTCTGGTCGGACGGCCCCCTCGGTCCGGAGTTCCACCCCGAGGTGATCCTCACCGACCACGCGCTCGTCTCGCTGCCGATGACGGCCCGCACCGGCGTCGTCGTGCGCGATCTCTTCACCGGACGCCGGCGCGCGGCGTTCGACCTCGAGACGCCCGCGCGCCCCGGCCTCGCCGACGAAGCGTGGGTCGACGGCGAGCTCCTGATCGTGCCGCGCATGCTCGAGACGAAGTCGGCGCTGAATCAGATCGCGGCGCACTCGCTCGACACCGGGGCGCGCGCGTGGCGGATCGCGTTCGCGGAGCTCCCGGGCGAGCCGCGCTACTTGAAGTTCGTGCTGCAGGCGAACGGACGCTCGTACCTCGTGCTCCAGACGCAGCCGGGGCAGGGAGTGCAGCAGTTCCAAACGGTGCTCTACGAGCTCTCGACCGCGATCGGCGCGCTCGCGCCGCTGAACAACGTGCGGCTCTCGGACCAGGACCGCATCGTCGGGCTCCCGTTGCGCGAGAGCCGCGGCGTGTTCGACGATTCGACGCTGCTCGTGCTCTCGCCGTCGACCGGGGACGAAGCCCGCGTGCGCGCGATCGACCTCGAGCGCGGCGAGCTCTGGACGCAGGGGCTCGGCGTGCGGTGGAACAAGCTCCAGCTCGGCACGCTCCCGCAACCCGCGTGGTCCGATCGCGCCGTCGCCTTCGCGTTCGACCAGAAACCCGATCCGCGCGCGGCGAAGAACACCTACCTCGCGTTCTTCGATCGCCAGACCGGCGTCCTGCGCGGGACTCGGCTGATGGAGGAACGCTGGACCGACAAGGCGGATTCCGTCGTGCTGTATCCTCTCGGTGACCGATTGTTCGTCCGCGGGAAGACCCGCGTGGAGGTGCTCCGATGAAGCGCGTTCTCCTGGGAGTCCTGCTCGCCGCGGGCGTGGCTCCCGCCGCGTCCGCCCAATCGACACCGGGCGCCGAACGCCAAGCGCCGCTCGTCGTCACCGAGGAGCAGGCGCGGGCGGTCGAGCGCGGCCTGGCTTGGCTCGCGGCGCACCAGAGCGAGGAAGGGAGCTGGGTCGCGAAGATCGGCTACAAGCTCAACAACGACTTCAAGTACACGGCGGAGGACCGCGGCCATCTCGGCGTCACGGCGCTCGCGTGCATGGCCTTCCTCGCGGGCGGCCACCTGCCCGGGCGCGGGCCGTACGGTCAGGTCGTCGAGAAGGGCCTCGACTTCGTGCTCTCGTGCGTGCAGGAGGACGGCTACGTCACGCACAGCGGCACGCGCATGTACGACCACGCGTTCGCGACGCTCTTCCTCGCCGAGATCTGCGGCATGACGCACCGCGACGACGTGCGGAAGAAGCTGCAGAAGGCGGTCGACTTCATCGTGAAGTCGCAGAACGCGGAGGGCGGCTGGCGCTACGAGCCGTACGCCGCCGAGTCCGACATGTCGATCGTCGTGTGCCAGGTGCTCGCGCTCCGCGCCGCGCGCAACATCGGCATCCGCGTGCCGAAGTCGACGGTCGATCGCGCCGCGCGGTACGTCGTCGACTCGGCGGTGACGCGCGACGGGCTCGATTCGTTCTCGGGCTTCTCGAACTTCGGATCCGACGGGCCCGGCACCTTCCGCTACCAGAAGGACGTCCACTCGCGCTCCTCGTTCCCGCTGACCGCGGCGGGCGTCACCGCGCTGAACGGGCTCGGGATCTACTCCGACGACCTGATCAAGAAGGGCCTCGACTACCTCTCCGGACGCTTCGACGAGTTCAATCGCGACTACGCGCACGCCGGCCACTACTACTTCTGGTACGGCCACTACTACGGCGTGCAGGCGATGTACACGGCGGGGAGCCCCTACTGGGAGCCGTACTTCGAGAAGCTGCGCGCGCTCCTGCTCCAGACGCAGGACCCGCAGGACGGCTCGTGGCCGAACCAAATCGGCCCCGGGCCGGCGTTCGGCACCGCGGTCGGCGTGCTCATCCTCGAGATCCCCTACCGGTTCCTGCCGATCTTCCAACGGTGAACTCGATGAACCTCTCGACGGTCCGCACGACGCTCGGCGCGCTCCTCTGCGCGAGCGTCTGCGCGTCCACCGCGCCCGCGCAGACGCGCGATCAGGACGCAGGCGCGAACGCGGTCGTCGTCACGGAGGCGCAGCGCGCAGCGGTCGAGCGCGGGCTCGCGTGGCTCGCGGCGCACCAGAGCGCGGACGGGAGCTGGATCGCGCACGTCGGCTACAAGAAGTACGACGACTTCGCGATCACCGCCGAGAGCAAGGGCCACCTCGGCGTCACCGCGCTCGCGTGCATGGGGTTCCTCGCGGGCGGCCACCTGCCCGGGCGCGGACCGTACGGGCCGGTCGTCGAGAAGGGCCTCGACTTCGTGCTCTCGTGCGTGCAGGAGGACGGCTACATCGCGCGCAGCGGCTCGCGCATGTACGACCACGCGTTCGCGACGCTGTTCCTCGCCGAGATCTGCGGCATGACGCACCGGGACGACGTGCGCGCGAAGCTGCAGAAGGCGATCGACTTCATCGTGAAGTCGCAGAACGCGGAGGGCGGTTGGCGCTACGAGCCGTACTCCGCCGAGTCCGACATGTCGATCGTCGTGTGCCAGGTGCTCGCGCTCCGCGCCGCGCGCAACATCGGCATCCGCGTGCCGAAGTCGACGGTCGATCGCGCCGCGCGGTACGTCGTCGACTCCGCCACGACGCGCGCGTCGGGCGGAGGCTTCACGTGGGCGGGCGAGGGCGACGGACCGGGCACGTTCCGCTACCAGAAGGACGGCGCGTCGCGCTCGACGTTCCCGCTGACCGCGGCGGGCGTCACCGCGCTGAACGGGCTCGGGATCTACTCCGACGACCTGATCAAGAAGGGCCTCGACTACCTCTCGGCGCAGCTCGACGGCTTCAACCGCCGCTACGCGCGCTCGGGGCACTACTACTTCTGGTACGGCCACTACTACGGCGTGCAGGCGATGTACACGGCCGGCAGCCCCTACTGGGAGCCGTACTTCGAGAAGCTGCGCGGCGTCCTGCTCGACACGCAGCAGGAGGACGGCTCCTGGCCCAACGGCGCCGGACCGGGCCCGGCCTACGGCACGGCGTCCGCCGTGCTGATCCTCGAGATCCCGTATCGTTTCCTCCCGATCTTCCAGCGCTAGACCCCGCATCGCATGAACTCCGACCGAGGAACGAATCGCGCCTCCACGCCGGCGATCGACCGCCTGCTCGACCGGCTTCGTCGGCGGCTCGTGGGGCTCGTGTGGATGCACGGGCTCTCGACCGCCCTCGCGGCGACCGCGGCGTGGGTCGTCGTCGCGTTCCTCGTCGACTGGCTGCTCCACGTGCCGAGCGGCGTGCGCTGGTTCCACCTCTTCGTGCTCGCCGCGGTGCCGAGCGTCTGCATCCTGCGCGAGCTCGTGCGCCCGCTGCGGCGGATCCCGTCGCGCGAGGAGCTCGCCGTGCTCGTCGAGCGCGCGCACCCCGACCTGCACGAGCTCCTCGTCAGCGCGGTCGACCTCGCGCGCTCGCGCGACGCCTCGGGCGCGCCCGAGCTCGTCGCCGACGTGCTCGCGAAGGCGGAGGCACGCGCCGCGACCTTGTCGCTCGACGGCGTCCTCGATCCGCGCGGGCCGCGGCGACGCTTCGCGCTCGGCGCGAGCGCGGCGGTCCTGTGCCTCGTGCTGCTCGGCGCCAACGCGGAGGCCGCGGGCATCTTCCTCGATCGTCTGTTCGGCGGCAGCCGGGCGTGGCCGCGGCGCACGCACCTCGTCGTCGAGGTGCCGCTCGCCGGCCTGCTCCAACCGAGCGAGCTCTCGGACGGACGCCCCGAGCCCCTCGAGCTGCGAGCCAAGGTCGCGCGCGGTCAGGACGTTCCTCTGCTCGTGCGCGCGGAAGGCGTCGTTCCGGACGAGGTCGTCATCCACTTCAAGGGCGGCGAGCGCGCCGTGCTCGCGTCGAGCGGCGGCCCCGTGTTCCGCACGCTCTTGCGCTCCCTGCAGGAGGACACGGAGTTCTTCGTCACGGGCGGCGACGACGTCGACGAGGTGCCTTGGGTGCGCCTGAAGGTGCTCCAGCCGCCCGACGTCGAGGCGCTCGCGATCGAGATCACGCCGCCCGCGTACACGGGCCTGCCGCCGCGCGTCGAGCGCGACCGCGACGTCGAGGTGCTGCAGGGCTCGCGGCTCGTGCTCCACGTGCTGCCGACGCCGCGCGACGCGACGGGGAAGGCGCGCTTCCTGCCCGAGGACAAGGTGCTCCCGCTCGCGAGCGCGCCGTTCCCGATGCCGCAGGCGGACGCGAACGCTCCCGCGGCGACGGAGCCCGGCCTCGCGTGCGAGCTCGCCGCGGAGAAGACGCAGCGTTTCCGCGTCGAGCTCGTCGACGCGACGGGCCTCGCGAACCCCGACCCCGGTCTCTTCTCGATCACGGTCGTCGAGGACCGCGCGCCCGAGGTCGAGGTGCTCTCGCCCTCGCGCGCCGAGTTCGACACGATCGCGGGCGGCTTGATCGCGCTGCGCGCGCGCGCGGAGGACGACTTCGGCCTCTCCGCGATGGCGTGGAGCGCGAGCGTCGCGGGCGAGGACTCCGCGGCGCCCGCGCCGGTCGCGAAGGCGCTCGAGTGGCGCCGCCTCGAGCCCGAGGAAGCGCGGCCCGCGGACGACGAGCCCGCGTCGGTGCGCTCGAAGCCCGCGCGCGCCGTCGGCGTCGGTCACGCGCGCATCGAGGTGACGGACCTCTTCGGCGGCAATCCCCCCACCGAGGGTCAGCAGTTCCAGCTCGTCGTCACCGCGCGCGACGACGCCGCGCCGAACGTGCACGAGGGCCGCGCGAGCGCGCTGCGCATCCGCGTCGTGTCGCCCGACGAGTTCGTGCGCCGCCTGCAGGATCGTCTCTCGCGCGTGCAGGCGATGGTGAACGCGCTCGTCGAGCTCCAGCGCGACAAGAGCCGCCGCACGGGCGAGCTCCTCGCGGTGCTCGAGAGCGACCAGCTCGAGGGCCGCGACCGCGAGTCCGAGATCGGGCTCGTCGCGACGGGCCAGCGCCGCGCGCAAGGCGATGCGCGGAACCTCGCGCGCGAGCTCTGCGCGATCGCGGAGACCGTGCTCTACGCGCGCCTCGACGACCGCGGCGGCGCGCTGCTCGACTTCCTCGACACGCGCCTTTCCGCGTCCGTGCGCAGGAGCTTCGACCCCGCGCCGTGGCGGGGGCTCGCAACCGCAGCGGCGCAAGGCGAGCTCGGGCAGGGCGCGCTCTCGGCGAAGCTCGTCGAGATCACGGGCCTCGCGCTCGACGTGTCGGAGGACGACACGCGCCGCGCCGCGGACGCGCTCGGGCGCGCGCAGCAGGAAACCGAGCTCGCGAGCGTCCACGCACGGCTCCAGGAGGCCGCGGGCTTCGAGAACGCGGCGCTCGAAAAGCTCGAGAAGCTGCTCGAAAAACTGGCCGAGTGGGACAATTTCCAGTCGGTGCTCGTCCTGACCCGCGACCTGCTCAACGGGCAGAAGAACCTGCAGGAACGCACCCGCGCCTCGTTCAAGGAGAAATGACATGCGCCGCATCCTCGCGACCGCACGGATCGCTCTCGTCGCGCTCGCCGCGCTCGCCGCGCCGTCGACGCCCGTCGCGCGCGCGGCGCAGCAGGAGACCCCGTCGCGCCAGCGCGCGGGGCTCGCCGAGGACCAGGCGCTGCTCCTGCGTCAGCTCGCGCGCCTCAAGCAGACGATGGAGGTGCTCGCCGCCCGCTACGAGTCCGAGGGCCGCACGCACGCGGTCAAGCTCCTCCGCGACGGACTGAAGCACCTCGACGAGCGCAGCCAGGCCGGCACCGGCAAGACGCTCGAGGAGTTGATGAAGGCGGCGAAGGAGAACCTCTCGAACGACCTCTCGGGCCAGTCGATCGAGGTGCAGCAGGAGATCGTCCAGGGCCTCGAGCGCCTCTACGCGATCCTCACCGACCGCGTCGACGTGAAGGACCTCGAGAAGTCGATCCAGGACATCGAGGCGATCAAGAAGGAGCTCTCGCAGCTCGCGAAGCAGGAACAGGAACTCCGGGAGGAGACGCAGGCGCTGCGCGATCGGGCGACCTCCCCCGAGCAGAAGGAGCTCACCGCGCGCCTCGCGAAGGCCGCGCAGGAGCAGCGCGCGCTGCGCGAGAAGACCGAGGCCGAAGCGCGCGCATCGGGCCAGCACGAGCTCTCCGAGCTCGAGCGCGCGCTCGCCGAGCTCCAACGCCGGCAGGCGACCGACCGCGCCGTGCTCGAGTCCTGGAACGCGGCCGAGACGAAGACGCTCGAGAAGAGCGCGCCGGCCGTCGAGCGCGCCACGAGCGAGGCGCAGCGCGCGCAGCGCCTCGCGCAGGCCGCGCAAGAGCTCGCGAAAGCCGCGCAGGACGTGCGCGATCCGCAGAACGACCTCGCGACGACGCAGCGCGCGCTCGAGCAGAGCGCTGAACGCGAGGAGCGCCACCAGCGCGCGACGAAGGACGCTTCGGCCGCGCGCACCGCCGAAGCGCTCCGCCAGGGCGCGGAGGACGTCAAGAAGAGCGGCACGGATGCGCCGGGGCGCGAAGCGACGGCGAAGGCGCTCGAGGCGAAGGCGCAGGAACTCGCTCGCGAAGCCGAGGCGCAGCGCGCGAAGGCGGAAGCCGCCGCGCGCGAGGCGAAGGACGCGCTCGCGCCGCTGCAGGATCCCGCGTCGGCCGCGGGCCGCGTCGCGGAGAGCGTGCGCGAGGCGCTGAAGGCCGCGACGCCGACGCCGAATGCGAACGGCGCGCCGAAGGACCCCGACGGCAACGACGCGTCGAAGCCCGCGAGCTCGCCCGAGGCCGCGCCGTCGCCCGAGGAAGCCGCGCGCCGCGCCGCCCAGACTCAGCAGGCGAGCGAGGACGCGCGGCGTGCGCTCGAACGCGGGCTCGAGGACGTGAACACGCTGCAGAAGGCGCTCTCCGCGTCGCAGAAGGAAGCCGCGGAGGAAGCGCGCCGCATCGAGAAGGGCCTCGAGACGCTCGACGCGGGCAAGACGCCCGAAGGACAGGAAGCGCGCCGTTCACTCGAAGACGCGGCCCAAGCGCAGCAGTCCGCCGGCGAACAGGCCGCGCGCAGCGAAGCGCAGCCCGCCGCCGAGTCCGCGAAGTCCGCCGAGAGCGCGCTCTCGAAGGCGAGCGAGGCGCTCTCGAAGGCGCGCCAGACCGCCGCGAAGAAGGCGGGCTCCAAGCCCGAGAACCAGGCGCTGCGCGACCAGCAGGACGCGCTCCAGAAGGAAGCGCAGGCGCTGAAGGAGCAGGCCGAACAAGCCGGGCTGCAGGACGACGCGCGCCGCGAGACGCAGCACGCGCTCGACGAGGCGAAGCAGGCGATGGAGCGCGCGCAGTCCGAGCTCTCGAAGGGCGAGAGCTCGCAGGCCGCGCAGTCGCAGGAGCAGGCGACGCAGGCGCTCCAACGCGCGCAGCAGTCCGCCGAGCAGGGCGCGAGCCCCTCGAAGCCCGAGGACAAGGCGCGCGCCGACGAGCTCGCGAAGAAGCAGCAGGAGATCCAGAAGAAGCTGCTCGAGCTCGCCGAGCGCAACAAGAAGCGCAACGACGCGAAGCCCTCCCCCAGCATGGAACGCGCGAGCGAGAGCGCGCAGTCCGCGCAGCAGTCGCTCGAGCAAGGCGACCTCGACCAGGCCGAAGAGCAGGAGCAGGAGGCCGAGCGCCAAATGCGCCAGGCCGAACGCGAGCTCCAGGAAGAGCAGGACCAGTACCAGAAGCTCCGCGCCGAGGAGCTCCTCTTCAAGATCGCCGACGAGGTGAAGGTCCTCCTCGCCGAACACCAGAAGCAGATGGCCTCGACGATCGAGCTCGACGGCGAGCGCAAGGGCGACGCGAAGCCGACGCACAACCAGCGTCTGCGCCTGCGCAAGATCGCGCAGGCGGAGTCGACGCTCGCGTCACGCACGCAGGAGATCCACAAGGCGATCGAGGCGGAGGAGAGCCTCGTGTTCGCCGAGATCCTCGATCAGGTGCAGCGCGACCTCGACAAGATCAGCCGCGACATGGGCGAGACCGGCGGCTGGCAGAGCGGCGAGCGCATCCAGTCGCTCCAGGACGACGTCGAGGAGAACTTGAAGTGGCTCGCGGAGGCGCTCGACAACGAGAAGGAACGCCGTCGGCAGCAGCAACAGCAGCAGGACCAGCAGCAGGGCCAGAACCGCCCGGCCGAGGAACGCCTCGTGCCCGACGCCGCCGAGCTCAAGATGCTCCGCCGCCTCGAGGTCGAGACGCTCCGGAGCCTCGAGGAGCTGCGCACGCTCCACCCGGAACTCGAGAACGGCGCTACGATCGAGCCGCTCGTGCTCGAGGACCTCGCGCGCCTCGCGTATCGGCACCAGCGCACCGCGGAGCTCTTCCAGAAGTTCAGGAAGCGCCTCGGCCTCCCCGACCCCGAACCCGAAGACCAGTGAGGATTCCCGCCATGTCCACGCCCTCGCTTCGTGTTTCGCTCGTCCTCGCGGCGCTCTTCGCGCCGCTCGCGTTCGCGCAGGAGCGCCCGAAGGTCGCGCCCGCGCCCGACGAGACGTCCAAGCCGCAGCCGGTCGAGATCACCCCGCCGCACGGCGCGGAGGGCGACCCGCACGAGGAAATGGAGCGCTTGATGGGCGAGGTCGAGCGCAAGATGCACCGCGTCAATCGCCTCCTCCAGGAAGCGAGCGCGGGCAAGAAGCCCGCGGGCGCGAAGGAGGAGCTCGGCGCGACGATCCGCGCGATCGACGAGCTCTTGAAGGAGACCGAGGAGAGCTCGCGCTCCGCCGTCTCGGACATCGACCGCATCCTCGAGCTCTCGACGCATCCGCACCCCGGAGGCACATGAAAGGGCTCGAAGGCCGGTGGACTCTGCCAGTCCTCCGGCAACTCCGGCGGTTCGTCGGGGAAGCAGTCGGCGCAGGGGAAGGGCTCGAAGCCCGGCTCCGAGGGTGAGTCGAAGGACGGGAGCCCGCTCGACCGCGCGGGCGGCGAGACCGCGCAGCGCGAAGCGACGCCCCAAGCCCCCGAACCCGGCGGAGCGCAGCCGGAGAGCTCCGCCCCCGGCCCGAAGCCCGGCGGAACGAAGCCCGGCGCGCAGAAGCAGGGCGACCCGCGCGGGAATCAAGGGCAGCCCGGCTTGGGCGAGAACGTCGCGGGCGCGACGCCGCCGAACGACCCGACGGGCGCGGCGCACGGGACGACCTCGAACCTCGACCGCTGGGGCGACCTCCCCGAGCACGCGCGCGACGTCTTCCGCATGCAGGGCGGCGGCGACCTCCCGCCGCGCTACCGCGACTGGATCGACGCCTACTACAAGCGGCTCAACAAGAAGCCCTGACTCCGGTCCCCGCCCGACCTCGCGGCCCGCGCCGAACGCGCGGGTCGCGGCGTTTCCAGGGCGGACTTGGGTCGCGAGCGCGCGTACGCCGATGGAGCGCCCCAGGCACGCATCCCTTGCGCGGGATTCGCGGTGCGCACCGTGACGACGGCGCGCGAGGCCCTAGACTTCGGCTGGAGGTTCCTGATGCGCATCGCCTCGTTCCTGCTCGTCCTCGCCGCGCTCCCCGCGGAGCGCGCGCTCGCCTTCCCCGCTCGCGCCCAGGACCCGCACGAGGTGTCGGCGGGCGGCGACGCGCAGGCCGAGCTCCGCCGGCTCTTCGGCGAGGTCGAGCGCGACCTCCAGCGCATCGACAAGCTGCTCGACGAGGCGCGCACGGCGCGGCTCCCGCAAGGCGCGGAGCGCGCGAAGCTCCTCGACACGACCCAGGCGCGCGGAGAGGCGGTGCTCGAGGGCATCGACAAGATCCTCGAGCTCGCGCGACAGCAGCAGCAGTCGTCGTCGGGCGGCGGCGGAGGCGCCTCCTCGAATTCGGGGCGCGCCTCCGGAAGCTCGAGCGGCCAGGACGGACAGGACGGGAAGGGCGAGCCGAGCCCCCTCGACCGCGCGGGCGAACAGAGCACGGGCCGCGAAGCGACGCCCGCCGCTCCCGAGCGCGGCGGCGACCAGCCGAACGGCGAGCAGCGCGGCGCGAACGGAGGGAAGAAACCGGAGCCCTCGAACGCTCCCGATGGTTCGGGCGGCGCGCAAGGCCGGGCCAACCCGAAGGATCCCAAGGACGGGAGCCGGCCGAGCGGCACGGACGGGAAGAACGAGCTCGCGGACGACCCCGCGCACCGCGCGACCGGCCCGGGACAGAACACGGACGGCGCGCGCGACCGCTGGGGCGATCTGCCCGAGCACGCGCGCGAGGTGTTCCGCATGCAGGGCGGATCCGATCTTCCGCCGCGTTACCGCGACTGGATCGACGCGTACTACAAGCGGCTCAACAAGAAGCCGTGAGCGCGGCGCGCGAGGCTTCGAGGCCCCGCTAGCATGCACGCGATGTCTCACCGCGCTCGACGGTCGCTCGTGATCGCGGTCGTGCGCGCCATTCGCTCCGGCGCGCGCGTGCCCGTCTCGCACCTCGCCGTCGCGGGCTTCGGTTTCGTCGCGACCTCCGCGCTCGCGCTCGCTGCGCGCGCCGAGGACGCGCGCAAGGACGCCGCGCTTTCGAACGAGCCCGCGTCGCGCCGCGTCGAGTTCGTTCCGCGTGCGCAGAGCGGTCCCACGAGCGCGAACTCCCCCAACGTGCCGAGGCTCGACGAAGCCGCGGAGCGCGCGCTCGAGCGCGGGCTCGAACGGCTCGCGCGGATGGCGCAGGAGACGCCGGACGGATCGCTGCCGCCGCTCGGCGTGTCGGAGCAGGAGGGCCGCGGCTTCGCGCCGCTCGCGACGGACGCGCTCGCCGCGCTCGCGTGGATGGGCGGCGGGACCCAGCCGGGCCGCGGACCGCACGGCGCCGTGCTCGCGACGGTGGTCGATCGCCTCGTCGCGCGCTGCGAGCTCGACCCGAACGCCGCGGCGCCCGGCTACCTCGCGGAGGACGGCGACGCGCTGTCGCGCATGCACGGCCACGGCTTCGCGACGCTCGCGCTGTCGCAGGCGTGGACGATGTCGCCGCGCACGCAGCGCGGCGCGCGCATCGCGAACGCGCTCTCGCTCGCCGTGCGCTGCGTCCAGCGCACGCAGGGAATCGAAGGCGGTTGGTGGTACGAGCCGCGCAAGGCGCTCGAGCACGAGGGCTCGATCACGATCACGCTCGTGCAGGCGCTGCGCGGCGCGCGCGGCGCCGGCGTGAGCGTCGACTCGACGACGATCGCGCGCGCGGTCGAGTACGTGCAGCGCTCGCAGAAGGAGGACGGTTCCTTCCGCTACGCGCTCGGCGATCCCGCGTCGAGCGTCGCGCTCACCGCCGCCGCCGTGTCGACCCTGAACGCCGCGGGCACGTACGGCGGGAAGGAGGTCGAGGAAGGCTGGGCGTGGCTCTTCCGCGCGCTCGAAGCGCGCCGGGACCCCGGGGCGGCGCTCGCACCGAACCCGCTCGAGCCCGGGAGCTGGAAGAAGGACGCGCGCCGGCTCTACTGCCGCTACTACGAACGCCTCTACGTCGCGCAGGCGCTCTGGCAGCATGCCGACGCGAAGGTGTTCGAGGCGTGGGCGCGCGAGGAGCGGAAGAGCGTGCTCGTCGCGCAGAAGGACGACGGCTCGTGGCACGACCCGCAGTTCGGCGACGCGTACGCGACGGCGATGAACTGCCTCTTCCTCGAGATCCCGCTCGGACTCCTCCCGATCTTCCAGCGCTGAGCGCGCACGAGGTGGAGCGCGTCGACTCGCTTCCGCGCGCGCGTCAGAACCCGACGCCGACCGAGAGCCCGTACATCCGCTCCTCGAGCGGATCGACGCCGTGGCCCTTGAAGTAGTCGACGAACACGCCGACGCGCAGCGCGCCGTCGAGCTCGCACTCGAGCCCGCAGCCGAGGTAGTACCCGCCGCCGTCCTGATCGTAGGGCTCGTAGTCGAACTGCGGGTCCCACGAGAAGCGGTAGAACCAACCCATGCGGCCGTACGCGGAGAAGGGCGAGCGCTCCGGTTGCAGCGTGAGCTTGCCGCCCGCGCACACCCGGTAGATCTCGAGGCTCGGCTCGCGGAACCCGACGACCGCGTGCTCGGAGTACCCCGCGCCGAACTCGACGGCGGGCCGCAGCATCCCGGGCCACAGATCGTGCGCGTACCAGAGCGACCAACCCGAGAGCGCGTCGCGCACCGGGTCCTCCGCGTCGCGCTGGCGATCGACCCAACTGAAGCCGAGTTGGACCGTCTCCCGCGCTCGCGAGCTCGCTTCGTCGTCGAGCGCGAACACCGCCACGTGCTCGGGCAGCGGGACGTGCAGCGTCGGCTCCGCATCGACGCGGCTCGTCCGCACGTCGAGCGTCCTGCACGCGGAAAGGGCGGGGACGAGACCCACGAGGACGGAGCCGGCGGCGGGACGCGGCGGAGGGCGGCGGGAAGCCATGTCCTGCTCCTACCCGGTCGATCGAGGCGAGTAAAGCGCCCGCCCGTCCGCTCCGGGATCGGCGTGCTAGCCTGGGTTTGGATGTCCCCCGCCGTGCGACCGTTCCTCCCCGTCGTCTCGATCGCGCTCGGAGCGCTGGCGCCGACGCTCCGCGCCCAATGCCCGACCTTCGGCCCGATGTCGGGCGACGTGCGCGTCTCGCAGTCGACCGCGTACGAGCAGGTCTGGTGCGACGTCGCGCGCGGCCCTTCGGGCGCGTTCGCGTTCGCGTGGAGCGAGGGTCAGGACGTCTTCGCGCGCTTCACGGACGCGACGCTCGCGCCGACGACGAACGCGTTGTGGGTGAACTCGACCTTGAACCTCGAGGTCCAGGACGAGCCCGCGATCGCGTGGTCGACGGGCGGACACCTGCTCGTCGCGTGGAGCGACCGCCACGGCTACGACGGCGAGCAGATGGGGATCTTCGCGCGCGTCCTCAATTCGAACGGCACGTTCGCGGGCAACGAATTCCAAGTGAACGTGAACGGCGCCGCGTCCGCGTGGCGCCCGTTGATCGCGCCGCGCGTCGGCGGCGGCTTCCTCGTCGCGTGGTCCGCCGACTGGGACGGCGACGCGTTCTTCCGCGTCTTCAGCGACGCGGGGACGCCGCTCACCGGCGACGTGCGCATCGCGTTCTGGGACAACGACGCGCAGGTCGACCCCGTCGTCGCCCAGGCTTCCGATGGGACGATCCTCGCGGCGTTCGTCGACTTCTCCGGCACCGGCGGCGTCGGGAACGGACTCAACTTGTGGGGCCGGCGCTTCGACGCGGCGGGCAACGCGCTCGACTCGACGGAGTGGCCGCTCCTCCCCTACGCGGACGGCGACCAGCGCGAGCCGCGCATGGCGGTCGACGGACTCGACCGCTTCGTGCTCGTGTACCAGGACGCGAACGCGGACGGCAGCGGGAACGCGGTGCTGTGCCGGCGCTACACGAGCGCGGGCGTGCCGCTCGGAGCTCCGTTCCGCGTCAACACGACGACCGCGAGCGACCAGGTCGAGCCGCGCGTCGCGGCCGCGGCGGACGGCAGCTTCGTCGTGACGTGGACGGACTGGTCGCAGGGAACGGCGCGCGTGCTCCTGCGCCGCTTCGACGCGAACGCGGCGCCCGAATCCGACGAGTTCGTCGTCGACGAGAACTTCGCGTCGGCCACGCGCAGCAACGTGGCGCTCGCGCCGAACGGCTCCGTGCTCGCCGTCGCGTACGACGCGCAGGGCGATCAGACGGACGTGTTCGCGCGCCGCTATCGCGAGAGCGCGGGCCCGATCGCGTACGGACGCGGGAAGCCGAACTCGCAGGGGTGCGAGCCCGTCGTCGGGTGGAGCGGGAGCCCGAGCGCGAGCTCGCTCGCTCCGTTCTGGATCACGGCGAGCCAGGTGCTCAACAACAAGGCGGGGTTCCTGCTCTACGGCTACGACTCGGCGTTCACGCCGTTCCAAGGCGGCACGCTGCTCGTCGCGCAGCCGTTCCGCCGCGTCGGGGCGCAGAACTCGGGCGGGAACCCGCCGCCGAACGACTGCAGCGGGACGTTCGCGTTCGATTTCAACGCGCGCATCCGCGCGGGAGTCGACGCGGAGCTCGTCGTCGGTGCGACGATCAGCGCGCAGTGGTACTCGCGCGACGTGCAGGACCCGGCGGGCTTCGGGACGAGCTTGTCGAACGCGCTGCGGTTCACGATTTGTCCGTGACGCGGGCTCGGTCGACCGCGCGCTCGACGCGTTCGGCACGAGGCTCAGCGCGAGGCGAGACTCACTTCGGCGTCGAGCGCACCACGTACGCGGCGCCGCACGTGCGCATCCACCGCTCGGCGAGCTCCTCTTCGGAGCACGTGAAGCGCGCGTCCGCTCCGTCGCGCGCCGGGTCGAGCACATCGACGCGCTTCCCCGGGAGGAGCCCGAGGAGCGCCACCCAGTGCCGTGAGTTCGTCGGCGTCGCGAACGGAGCGCGCGCGGCCGAGGACGAGGTGAACGGAGCGCGCGGCGCGGGTGCGAGCTCGACGACGAGCGCGCAGTCGCCGTTCAGGACGTCGGCGACGTCGTGGAAGATCGCGAAGAACTCCGTCCGCGCCGGGAGGCCGATCGCTCGGAGCCGCTCGACGACTTCCGCCGGCGAGCGATCGAGCCCCGCGATCCCGGCGCGCTCGCGCTCCGTCGTCGTGGCGCCGCGGCGCTTCGCCAACGCCTCGACGAGGCGCATGCGCGCGTGGACTTCGGAGCGACTCGCGCGCCCGTCGTCCGGCGGGAGCGCGAGGTCGAGGCAGCCCTGCTTCGGACCGGGATCCAACCCACACGTGAGCCTCGGCGAGTGCCGCTCGGATCGCCCGGGATCGACGCTCGAAACGTCGAGTTCGCGCACACGGACGCGCGCTCCCGCGCGCGAAGCCCGCGCGCGCAATCGCACGCGCGTCTCGTCGGGCGCCGGGTCGAAGTGCAATCCCTCCGAGTCGGAGCACAGCCCGGCGGTCGCGTGGACGGACTCGCCGTCGAGCGGCGCGCCGGAACGGCCGAGCGAGACCCACTTCGACCAGACGCCGCCGCGCAGCGCGCAGGCCTCGACGAACAGCGCCGCGCCGTCGTCGACCGTCGCGCTCCAGCTCGCGATCCAGCGCGTTCCCAGGACGTGTTGAAACGGCCGGACGAAGACGACTTCGGCTTCGCTCTCCGCGCCGGGACCGCCGGGCTCGAGGACGAGCTCCTGCGCAGCGACGTCGATGCGCGCACCACGATGGGAACCGTCCCGGAGCCAGAAGAAGCGGTCGATCGCGCGCTCCTCCTCCTCACCGGGGTCGAGCCGTACCTCGAAGTGGATCCACCACGACTCGCACGCGAAGTCGACGCCGACGACCTCCAGTTCGGGGCGCTCGAGGACGGAGACCGGCGGCACTGGCGGGAGCTGGACGAGTCGTGCCGCGAGGCCCAACAACGCGGTCGCGAGGACGAGCATGTCCGCACTAGCGTGCTTCGCGCCGCGCGTCACACGATCGCGTCGACGCTCCTCCAGATCGGGCTATCCATCGCGCCCGACCCGCGCCATCTCGCTCGCCCGCGCGTAGCCCCGCTCCAACGCTGCACGCCGCTCCGGCGGCTGTGCGTCGAGGAACGCTCGCGCGAGGTCCGGACGCAGCGGGAAGCAGCGGTAGAGACGCCATCCCGCGCCCAGGAGCCACCGCTCGCGCCACTCCGGCTCGACCGCGCGTTCGAGCTGCTCTCGGAGCCGGTCCGCTCGGAACCGCGGGCCGAGTCCCGCGCGTCCGATCGCTTCCGCGAGCGCCGGCCGGTCCTCTTCCCGCGCCGTCGCGAGCGCCGCGAACGCCGCGTCCGGGTCGTGCCCGAAGGTCGGGTGCACGAAGAACCGCAGGCCGACGATCGCGCCTTCCGCGCGGGCTCCGAGCGCTCGGTGCAGCGTTTCGAGCGCCGCGGGCAAAGGAACTCCCGCATGCTCGAACACGCACAGCGCGAGGTCCGGATCGAGCCGCGCGGGCGCGTCGTCGATCCGCGCGAGGCGTGCGAGCTTCTCCTCCGGGCCGCCGTCGAGGCGGCGCTCGAGCTTCGCGAGGTACTCCGCCCAGTCGTAGCCCTGCGTCGTCGCGAGGAGCTGCAGGTTCTCGACCGGCGCCGACGGACGCCCCTCGAGCGCGAGGCGCCCCGCGTCGAGCGCGCCGACGAGCACGAGCAGCGCGAGGAGCGCGCGTCCGACGGTCTGCGCCGCGCGACCGCGCTCGTCGAGCACCGCGAACGCGCCGCCCGCGAGCAGCACGCAGCCGATCCACGCCGGCGTCGTGCGCAGGAAGAAGAACCACGCGACGTCGGGATGGAGCGCGAACCCGCTCGCGCCGTACGCCGCGAGGAAGAGCGCGATCGTCGCGAGGATCCACGCGGCCTCGCGCGCGAACACCGCGCTCGCCGCCACCGCGCCCGGCGTCTCGCCGTGCTCTCCGCGCCGCGCGCGCACCGCGACGAACGCGGCCGCGCCGCACAGCGCGACGAAGCCCGCGACGAGCGCGAGCCGGCCCGCGTCGAGCGCGAACACGCGCTCCGCGAGGATGCCGAACGCGCGCACGGGCTCCGCCGCCCCGCCGCCCGGACCCGAACCGCGGACGCGCACGGCGTCGAGCCCCGCGTTGCGCACCATCCAGAGCCACGGCGCGGCACCGGCGACGAGCCCGAGCGCGAGTGCGGCTCCGCGGCGCGAAACGAGCGCGCGCCCGCGCGCGAGGCCGACGCGCGCGAGCGCGACGACGAGCGCCGGCAGCACGACGAGCGACGCGTACGCGCCGAGCGTGCTCGCGACGCCGAGCGCGAACCACGCGCGTGCGCGATCGTCGCGCCGGAGCGCGATTCGGGCAGACAGCGCCGCGAGCGCGGCGACGAAGAACGCCGCCTCGAAGTGCGTCCCGAGCGAGAGCAGCGAGAAGCGCAGGAACGCGTCGGGCGCGAACACGAAGAGGAGCCCCGATGCGGCCGCCGCGCGCGGTCCGAAGAGCTCGCGCGCCGCCGCGAGCAGCGCGAGGAGCGTCGCCGCCGTCGTCGCGAGCGCGACGAGCTTGTTCGCGAGCACGCTCGGCCCGACGACGAGGAAGAGCGCCGCCTTCGCCAGCGTCACGATCGTCCCGCCGCCCTCGTGCAGCACGTACGGCACGTTCCAGAGCGGGATCCCGGTGCCGCCGTCCGCAGCGCGCAGGTCGGAGACGATCAAGCGCGCGGCGGCGCCCTTCGCGAACTCCTCGCCGTAGCCGTGCACGTCCGCGCCGCACGCGAGCAAGAGGACGCGCGCGACGAGGAGCAGGGCGAGGAAGGCGAGGAGGAAGCGCGCGCGCACCCGCGCCAGTCTGCGCGCCGGCGCGCCGCGGCTCAACGCATCCGCGCGCTTGCCGTCGGCGTGATCTCCGCGAGAATGACCTCTGCGCCCCCGACGAGGACGACGTGATGCCCCCCACGCCCGACGTGAGACCGCCCGCACCCCGCCTCGGCTTGCGCGCGCGCTGGCGCCGCTCCGCGGCCGGGCGCCGCGCCACGCAGGTGCGCCGCGTCCTCGCCGCGCCGGTCGAGCTCTTCCGCCGCCGCGCCGCCGCAGGCGAGTACCTCGCCGTGCATCCGCCCGCGCTCCACCTCGGCGAGGACGGCTTCGCGCGCTTCGAGCCCGGCGCGCTGCCCGGCCTCGACAGCGTGCTCCGGGTCGCGTGCGCGCGTCGAGCGGAGCGGCAGCCGATCCTCGAGCGCGTGCGCGCGGGGCGCACCGGCGCGAAGAAGATCACGCTCGACCTCTTCGGCGACGAGTTCCTCGCCGTGCACGACGAGCTCGTCGCGACCGTGCTGCAGGACGCGTGGTTCGGGCCCGTCGTCGAGTACCTCGGGACCGTGCCGTTCCTCGCGCGCATCACGCTCGCGCATTCCGCGCCCGGTCCCGCGGGTGAGCCGCCCGTCTACCACCAACGCTTCCACCTCGACAACGACGACACGCGGCACGTGAAGCTCTACGTCCACGCGCACGACGTCGGAATGGAGCACGGCCCCGTCGCGTTCCTCCCCGCGCGCGCGAGCGAGCGCGTGCTCGCGGCGCTCGCGCGCGAGGGGCATTCGCGCGCGGCGGACACGACCTACGACGACGAGGACGTGTTCCGGCACGCGTCGCGCGACGAGCTCGTCACCGTCACGGGGCCGGCGGGTTCCGGCGTGTTCGCCGACCTCTCGCGCTGCCTGCACTACGGCAGCCGCGTCGAGCGCGGGCGCGAGCGCGCGGTGCTCGTCGTCGAGTTCCTGCGCTACCACCGCCTGCACGAGAACTCGACGAATCAGTTCGCCCCGCCGCGGGTGGAGCTCGACCGCGTGCGCCGCATGTTGCTCACGCCGCCCAAGCGCTACCCGCGCGGCCATTTCCTCGGCGACCTCGCGCGGGAGCTCGGTCCGTGACGCCGCGAGACGCGAGCGGAGCCGCCGCTCCGCGCGGGGGCCGAACGTGAGCCGAGCCCGTCACGGCGCCCCCGCGCGCGCCCTCCGCGCGCTCCTCGAGCGCCTCCACGCGCTCCGTTTCGCGCTCGCGCGCGACGCGCGGCCCGCGCTCGAGGGCGGGCTCCCCGTGCGGCGTTTCCCGGCGCCGCGCGCGCTCCCGTACGGCGCCGCGGAGCGCCGCGCGCTCGACCGCGCGATCGCCGAGCAGTGCACGTCGTACTCCGACGGAGACGCGATCGCGCGCTTCGAGGCCGCGCTCGCCGCCGCGTGGGAGGTTCCGCACGCGGTCGCGACGTCCTCGGGCACGAGCGCGCTCGCGTGCGCGCTGCGCGCGGCCGGCGTCGGGCCCGAGGACGAGGTAGTCGTGCCCGCGATCACGCACGCCGCGACGGCGCTCGCGGTGCTGCACGTCGGCGCGCGCCCCGTGTTCGCGGACGTCGACGCGGACGCGTGGACGCTCGGCGCGCGCGAGGTGGAGCCCGTGCTCACGCCGCGGACGCGCGCCGTGCTCCCCGTGCACCTCGGCGGCGTGCCGTGCGCGATGGACGGGCTCCTCGAGCTCGCCCGCGCGCGCGGCCTCGTCGTGATCGAGGACGCGGCGCAGGCGCACGGCGCGCGCTGGCGCGGCCGGCCCGCGGGCTCCGTCGGCGACCTCGGCTGCACGAGCTTCCAGAGCGCGAAGGCGCTGACGACGGGCGAGGGCGGCGCGGTGTTCGCGCGCGATCCGGAGCTCGCGAGGCGCGCGCGCCTCGCGCACGATCTCGGCGAGCGCACGCCGGACGGCGTGCCGACGGGCGCGGTGGAGCGCTTCGACGGCGCGCGCGAGCTCGACTACGAGTACGCGGGCTGGAACCACCGCATGGGAGCGCTCGCGGCGGCGCTCGGCCTCGCGCAGCTCGGGCGGCTCGACGACGTGCGCGCGGCGTACGGCGCGAACACGGGCGCGCTCGAACGCGGGCTCGCGGACGTGCCTGGACTCGCGCCGCAGCGCGTGCCCGACGGCGGCGAGGCGTGCGGGACGCTGCGGTTCTTCGCGCTCGATCCGGAGCGGTGCGCGGCAACACGCGACGAGCTCGCGGCGGCGCTCGCGGCGGAGCGTATCGACGTGCGCAAGGCCTACGCGCGCCCGCTCCCCTGCCACGCGCTCTTCGGCGGCGCGCGCGACGCGCGCGAACGCTGGCCCAACGCGGCGCGCGTGTGCGAGCGCGGGCTCGGCCTGCGCGTCGACCGCGGGCTCGCGCCGCGCGACGTCGAGCGCGCCGTCCTCGCGGTGCGCCGCTACCTCGCGTGGCGGCGCGGCGGCAGGCGTTGACGGCGGCGCTCGTGGTCCGTCGCGACTTCGTGCGTCGGCGCGCGCCGACGCGCGAGAGTGGAGCTCAGTTCGCACGCGCCGCGCACCACGCGTCCGCGATCCGCGCGCAGGTCTCCTCGAACGGGCGCGCGACGAAGCCGAGCTCCTCGCGCGCCTTCCGGCCGTCGTGGAAGGCGAAGAGCCCGTGCGCGCGGTACACGTCGGGCGTGTGCGGCGGGCGCGCGAGACGCACGAGGTCGGCGAGCGTCAGGACGCGCTCGGCGGCGAACGACCAGGCACGCGGCAGCGCGCGCACGGTGCGCTCGAGCCCCATCGCGCGCGCGACGGCCGCGTAGACCTCGACCTGCGGGAGGTTGTGCCCCGCGAGCACGTACCGCTCCCCCACGCGCCCCTTTTCGAGCGCCGCGACGATCCCGCGCGCCGCGTCCTCGACGTCGCCGGCGGCGATCCCGCCCGACGGCACGCGCGCGAGGCCGTTCTCGAGCTGCGCCGCGATCGTCGGCGCCCGTCCGTCGCGGCGCGGGCCGACGAGCCACACCGGGTTCACGATCACGACCGGGAACCCCGTCCACGCGGCGGAGCGCATGCGCTCCTCGGCCTCGTACTTCGTGTCGACGTAGCCGATGCCGAGCCCGCGCAGGTTGCACTCGGAGCGCTCGTCGCGGAGCTCCCCGGTGCGGTTCGCGCCGAGCGTCGAACACGTCGAGACGTGCACGAAGCGCTCGACCTCGTGGTCGCGCGCCGCGCGGACGAGGCGCGCCGTCCCCTCGACGTTGACCTGGCGCTGCTCCTCCGCGCGCTTGCGCCAGGAGGAGCGCACGCCCGCGCAGTGGACGACGCGGCGGACGCCCCGGCACGCGCGCCGGAGGCTCGCGTCGTCGCGCACGTCGCCTTCGGCGAGCTCGACGCCGAGCTCGACGAGGTGCGTGGTCGGCCGACCGGGACGGACGAGCGCGCGCACGGGCTCGCCGCGAGCGCGGAGCTCCGCGCAGACGTGCGCGCCGAGGAAGCCTCCGGCGCCGGTGACGAGGGTGAGCATGGTGGGAAGCCGCGGGACCGTGCGCTCCTTGCGGCGGGCGCCCCGGGCGTTGCACGCTCCGCCCGCGGGCTGGCGGGAACGGCGGAAGTCGCGCAGGATGCAACGCCCTTCCCCCGGAACGCAAGACGTTCCGTCCCCATGCTCGAACATCTTCGCCGCCGCCTCGGGAGCTTCGTCTGGCTCGGTTCCGCCCGCCAGCACTGGGACGCCGTCCGTCTGCGCAGGACGCACCCCGAGGGCATCGTCCCGCCCGCGCCGAAACGCGTCGTCGTCGAGCCGACGAACGCGTGCAACCTCGGGTGCGCCTACTGCGGCAACAAGGACATGCTGCGGCCGAAGAAGTACCTCGACGTCGAGCTCTACCGCCGGCTGCTCGACGAGATGGTGACGCTCGCGATCCCGCGGCTCACGCTGCACACGATCGGCGAGCCGACGCTCCACCCGCGCATCGCGGAGATGGTGCAGATGGCGACCGAGAAGGAGCGCGTCGTCACGCTCTCGACGAACGGGACGCTCCTCCATCGCGACGAGCTCGCGCGCGGGCTCGTCGAAGCGGGGCCGCACGTGCTCAACGTGTCGGCGGACGCGGCGGACGACGAGACGCTCGGGAAGACGCGCGACGGGTTGAAGCTCGACGTGCTGCTCGAGGGGCTCCGGAAGCTGCGGCGCTTCCGCGACGAGTTCGGGCCCGTGCGCGAGAGCCCGTGGGGCCGCGTGCGTCTGCCGACGATCACGATGACGTGCGTCCTGACGCCGCACTTCACGCGCGCGGTCGAGCGGACGTTCTTCGAGACGTACGCGCCCTACGTCGACGACTTCCTCTTCCACTACCCGAACAGCCACGGCGACTACGTGCCCGACCGCGCGTTGGAACCGCGCGGATGGCTGCCGCGCGCGTGGAAGGACAAGCTCTACCGCGCGGTGCGCTACCCGTGCCACTACCCGTGGGACGCGCTCTACCTGCTCGCGGACGGGACGATGAGCGTGTGCCGCTTCGACTTCGACGCGCGCGTGCGCGTCGGCCGGTTCGGCGAGGAGTCGCTGCTCGAGCTGTGGAACGGCCAGGCGATGCGGAGCTTGCGACGCGCGCACATGGACTTCGACTACAAGGACTGGTCGTCGTGCGAGAACTGCACGGCGGTCTGGTACGAGAACCGCGGCGACCACTACACGGTCACGCGCAAGCTGATGAAGCGCAACGGAGTCGTTCCGACGCGCGACGCGTGGCTCGGCGAGAACCCGATGAAGAAGAAGATGGGCGCCGCGGGCCGGCACGGGTTCCTCGGGACGAAGCGCGCGAAGTCGGACGACGCGCCGGGGAAGGTCGAGCCGGATCTGGCGTGAGCGCGCGGCGCGAGGCGCGCTACTTCGCCTGCGCCTCGGGCCGCGGCAGGAGCACGTAGGCCGTCCCGCCGCGCGCGAGCCAGCACGTTTCGAGCTCGGAGCGCTTGTAGGTGAGTTGGCCGTGCTCCGCGTCGATCGCGGCGGGGTCGTTCACGAGGCAGTCGTTCTGCTCGTCGAAGCCGCGCAGCACGAGCAGGTGTCCGCTCGTCGTCGTGTACGGCGCGCCGGTGAGCTGGCCTTCCTTCACGCCGACGCTGATCACGAGCGGCTGACCCGCGTGGATCCACGACTCCACACGCTTCCAGTCGTTGAAGCGCGTCAGGTAGCCCGGCACGCCGAGCGTGAACGCGCCCTGGATCGCGCGCGTCCAGTTGCCGTAGATCGCGTGTTCCGCGTCGTAGCACACGCGCGCGACCTCGGCCGTCGGCACGTCGACGCCGCGGTACGCGAGCACCATTGCGAGCGAGGTCGGGGAGCAGATGCGACTCGCGAGCGACGGGTCTTCCGCCTTCTGGCTGCGGTACGGGACCGGGAGCTCGAGGCGCGCCGGCCATTCGTTGCCGAACGGACCCCTCGGAAGCCACGGGTCCGGAAGATCGATCGGGCTTCCCATTCCGCAGCCGGCGTGTTCATCCGAGTCCTGGACGGGATGCGCTCGCCGCCACGGGCCCGAGTTCGCGTCGTGCTGCACGAAGCGATCGCTCACGCAGAGCGACACACGCTCGAGCTCGATCCGTCCCGGCGTGTCGGCGTTTGCGCGCACGGCGCGCGCGCGCAGCTGGACGCGCGAGAACGACTCGGCGCCGACGAAGCAGTCGACGTCGATCTTCCCGCCGTCGCAGACGAGCACGCGCTCGCCCGGAACGGTCTCGCCCCAATCGCCGACGTGGAGCCACGGCCCCCAAGCGGCGCCTTCCTTCGCGACGCGCAGCTCGAAGCTCATCCCCGCGCCCTCGGGCACGCGCGCATTCCAGCTCGCGAGCACGTCGCGGAACGGCGCCGTCTCCCACGGCGGGAGCTCGATCCACGCGGACGCATCGGAGCTCGTCCCGACGGGATGGAAGACGAGCGCGGTGCGCGCGCGCTCGATGCGCTGCTGCGCGCACGCGCCGTACTCGTTCGCCGTCAGCCCGCCCGGACGGAGGCCGAGCTCGACGCGGCGCTCCTCGAGGAAGAAGCCCGTGCGCAACGGGGCCTCCGAGCGCACGACGTCGCGCGCGGGCGACGAAGCCTGCCCCACCGCGTGCGCGGCGAGCGCGACCGAGCCGAGGAGCACGTGCGCGAGCTGCATGAGGAGCGACCCTAGCTTCCGGTGATCGCGCAGTCACCCCTCGCGCGCGATGAACGACTCCGCGACGTCGAGGCCGGGCCGCGGTCATGTCCCCCGTCCCCCTCGCCGCCCCCGTGACCTTCCCTCCGCTCCAACGGAGCCGTGCGCTGCTTCGAGCTGGATCGGCCGGTCGTCGGCACTCCTCCCGAGTTCGAAAGGGCGCACATCCACGCTCGACCACGACACGCGCGATCGGCGCGGTCGCTCGTCCCCAACTTGATTCGGGAACCTTCCCGCCGTGCCGCCGTCCACTGGAGCGCGCAACGCACCCCCTCGACTTGCGCTCCAGCCTCATGAACGCAATGCGCTCGCTGCGACGACCGTCCGTTCTAAGCGTCGCTCGCTCGATGCGACGACGATCCGCCCCGCGCGGTGCGCGCTCGATTTGCGGCCCGCTAGTGCGATGGCGCGTCTTGCGCGCTACTTCGCCTGCGCCTCGGGCCGCGGCAGGAGGACGTAGGCCGTCCCGCCGCGCGCGAGCCAGCAGGTCTCGAGCTCGGAGCGTTTGTACGTGCAACGGCCGCGCTTCGCATCGACCGCCGCGGGGTCGTTCATGAGGCCGTCGCCGTTCTTGTCGAAGCCGCGCAGCACGAGCAGGTGCCCGCTCGTCGACTCGTACGGCGCGCCCGAGAGCTGCCCCTTCTTCACGCCGATGCTGATCACGAGCGGCTGGCCGCGCGCGAGCGTGCGCTCGACGTCTCTCCATCCGCCGAAGCGCGTCAGGTAGCCCGGCACGCCGAGCGTGAACGCGCCTTGGATCGCGCGCGTCCAGTTCCCGTAGATCGCGTGCTCGGCGTCGTAGCACACGCGAGCGACCTCCGCGGTCGGCACGTCGACGCCGCGGAACGCGAGCACCATCGCGAGCGACGTCGGTGAGCAGATGCGGCTCGCGATGGCCGGGTCCTCGCTCTTCTGGCTCCGGAACGGGACGTCGAGCACGACGCCGCGGCCGGGGTGCGCGGGTTCGTTGCTCGATGGCCCCGGCATCGTGCAGCTCAGGTTCGGGTGCTTCGCGTTCCACGCCGCGAACACGGCCTCCGCGTCCGCTTCGCGGTCGCTGACGCAGACGCTGACGCGCTCGAGCACGACGGGCTCCACTGCAGCACGTGCCGCGTCCGCGTCACGCTTCTCCTCGCGTCCCGCGTCCGGCTTCGCGCACGCCGCGCGCACGCGCAGTTGCACGCGGCCGAAGACGCGCTCACCCGTGAACGCGTCGACGTCGACCTTCCCGCCGTCGAAGGAAAGCACGCGCTCGCCCGGCACGGTCTCGCCCCAGTCCCCCACGTGCAGCCACGGCGACCAAGCCCCCGTCTCGCCCGCGACGCGCAGATCGAAGCTCACGCCCGCACCCGGCGGGACGCGCGCGTTCCAACTGCACACGACGTCGCGGAACGGCGGCGTATCGAGCGGCGCGAGCTCGACCCACGCGAGCTCGCTCTCGCCTGACCCCGTCGGCACGAAGCGAAGCCCGTCGCGCCCCGGCTCGACCCGCGCGTTCGGAAGCGCCGCGAGCTGCGCCTTGCCGACCGAGCCGCGCTCGGTGCCGAGCTCCGTGCGCACCGTCCACGTGAAGAACCCCGCGCTCAACACGTCCTCGCGCGCCGCAGACGCGGGATCGAGGCCGGGCTTCTGCGACATCGCGAACGCGGCGAGCACGAGGGGTAGGAACGCGGGGAGGGCGGACATCGCGCGCGACGCTAGCGCGGCCCGAAGCGCGAGTCACGCGCGAGCGAGCACTCGAAGGGTGTTCGTCCCTCGGCGAGTGAGAGCCCACGTCGCGAGCAAGAGAGGCGAAGTGGGAAGACCAACTTGTTCCATTCGACGCGAAACCACGCGGCAGCTCGCGGGTTTCGTGGGCGCGATGCACGCGCTCCTGCTCACCGCCGGCCTCCTCGGAAATGTCGCGCTGGGCCCCATGCCCGGCGGCCCGCGCTCGATCGCGCCCGTCGACGACCTCGATGGCGACGGAGTGCCCGACATCGTTTGCGGATGCCCCGAACTCGTCCGCTCGGAGCCGGGGGCTGGTTCCGCGTGGGTCTTCTCCGGCAAGGACGGGAGGCGTCTGCGCACGTTCGAGACCGACAGGACGGGCGATGCGTTCGGGCAGTCGGTAGCCGGCTGGACCGATCTCGACGGAGATGGCTTCGCCGAGATCGTGATCGCGGCGCCGGAGGAGGTGCGGAGCTCCGCCGCGGTGCGGCGCACTCCTTCGGAGGGTCGTCCCGGACACGTCCACGTCTACTCGGGGCGGACCGGCAACCTGCTCCTGCGGTTCACCGGCGCGCGAGACGGCGATCGCTTCGGATCCGAACTCGCGAGCGACGGAGACGTCGACGGCGACGGACGCAGAGACCTCGTCGTCGGCGCGCCCGGATGCTCGAGCGTCTACGTCTACTCTGGGAAGGACGCTGCGTTGATCTGGAGCGTGCTCGACGACTCCGAAGCAGACGAGTTCGGCGCGGCCGTCGGCATCGCGGGCGACCTCGACCACGACGGACGCGCGGAGGTGCTCGTCGGAGCTCCCGGGGGCGTGAATTCGTGTGCAATCGTCCTCGCGGGCTCGGACCACCACGAGCTCCGGCGCCACGTGGCGCGCGAGCGCGGCTCGCTCGAGGCTCGCGTCCACACCGGGTGCTCGGTCGCGGGAGTTGGCGACGTCGACGGCGACGGCGTCGCCGATTACGCGTTCGGCTCTGAGCGCGACGGGACGAACGCCACGGGACGCGCGCGCCTCGTCTCCGGGGCGACCGGGGCCGAGCTCGCGCTCCTCGAGGGAACCGAGCCGATCCTGAGCACCTTCGGCGCCTCGCTCGTGGGGATGGGCGACGTCGACGGCGACGGCCGGCCCGACGTGCTCGTCTCCGATCCGGCGGACTCGATCGGCGACGAGATGCCGCGCGGACAGTCCCCCGGCTCGCTTCAGGCGTTCTCCGGGAGAACCCATGCGCGCCTCTGGCAGCGCTTTGGTGAGCAACAGCTGCAGTGTTTGGGTCGTTCGCTGAGTCGTGTCGGCGACCTCGACGGCGACGGGATCGCGGACGCAGCGGCGCGCTGCGTGTTCGGCGACACGCTGTGTGTGCTCGTGTCCGGGAGGACGGGCACCGTGCTCGGCCGGATCCCTCGACCGTGAGCTCCGGCGCAGCGCGCGCGTCCGAGCCTGGCGGCGCGCCCTGACCTGTCCTCGCGCACGGACAGTCTGTTTCGGGCGCGTCGGAGCACAGCTTCGGTGCTCGACGGGCTTCGAGCACGACGCTCCGCCGTCACCCGCCGTCCGACGCTCCGGCCCGGGTCGATGCACATTCTCTGGTGCAGCGCCGCACGCTCGACGTGCGGTTCCGCGCTCGACGCGCGCGGCTCGCGGAGCCGGAGATTCCTGGCGTAGAATGTGCCCGGCCCGCGCGTCCGATGCGCGCCGACGTGGATGCCAGGCCACGTGCAGGACGGCTCGGCTCGAACCCGGAGAACCCGAACTCATGCGATCCACGAACCTGCGCTACGCCTTCGTCCTCGCGCTCCTCGCGCTCCCCGCTCCGCTCGCGTTCGCGCGCGCGAGCACGACTCTCCGCGGCGACGCGGTCGAGGGCGAGCGGCGCTGCATCCTCGAGTTGAACAGTGGCCAGAAGATCCGCGTGCTCGCGCGCCAGACGAACGGCGCGTGGGAGTACCAGTCGAAGGGCCAGTGGAAGGCGCTCCAGCCCGGACAGGTGACCGGCGTCGAGCTCGAGAAGGACGCGCTCGCGACGTTCGAAGCGGCGCGCGCGAAGGCGAACTTGAAGCAGCCCGAGCACCGCCTCGAGCTCGCGCGCCTCGCGCTCGATCACGGCCTCGTGCAGGAGGGCATCGATCAGCTCGAGTTCGTGCTGCGCGGAGAGCCCGATCGCAAGGAGGCGCTCGAGCTCCTCGCGCGCAGATGGTTGATGACCGTGCCTTCGCTCGACGTCGCGCCCGAAGCGCTGCCGAAGGCGAAGGAGGAGCTCCTGCGCTTCGGCGCCGGCGCGCCCGCGACCGTGCGCGAGCTCGCGGTGAACGAGCTGAAGAAGCTCCCCGCCGACGACGCGCTGCGTGCGGACCTCGAAAAGGAGCTGCGCTCCAGCGTCGACTCGCGCCGCAGCTTCGCGGCCCTCGCGCTGCGCCGCTTGCTGCCGGGGAACAGCGTCAAGCCGCTCGTGATGCACGCCGTGCTCGATCCCTCCGAGGACGTGCGGCGCGGTTCGTCGCTCGCGCTCAAGGCCGTGAACGATCCCGCGGTCGCGCTGCCGATGGTCAAGGCGCTCGCGAGCAAGAACGGGACGCTGCGCATGCGCGCCGCGGAAGCGCTCGGCAACATGGGCTACGCGGCGGCGCTCGAACCCGTGATGGCGCGCATGGCGTCCGTCGCGGCGGGCGGCGGCGGCGGAGACCGGCTCCCCCACTCGCACATCTTCGTCGGCACGCAGCGCGCGTACATCCAGGACTTCGACGTCGAGGTCGCGCAGTTCCAGGCCGTCGCGGACCCGCAGGTGAACACGCTGATCGAGGGCATGACGACGGAAGCAGCGGTCAGCGGCGAGCTCGTCGTCGAGAGCGCGACCGAGTCCGTCGTGCTGCGCCGCGCGGCGCGCCAGCTCGCGGGCGTCGACGTCGGCGACACGAACAAGGCGTGGCTCGACTGGTGGAACAAGAACAAGTCGAAGTGGCTCGGCGGCGACGCCGGGAAGCCGACGACGGGCGATTGAGCCCGAAGCGGTGCGTTGCGCGAGCGAGCGGGGCCCGTCGGTCCCGCTCGCGTCGTTCCAGCGGTGCGCGGCGCGGGCCGCGCGTGCTAGCCTGCCCGCGACGAGCGTACGACGCCGCGCTCACGAACTACGCCATGCCGACGCGCAACCGCCCGCTCGCGTTCGCCCTCCTCGCCGCGCTCGCGGCGTGCAAGCGGGACGCGCTTTCCGATCACTGCGTGGCCGCGGATCGCACGGTGCCCGCGACGAGCGCTCACCCGCTCGCGATCGAGCCCGAGCGCGTCGGCACGTACCCGACGATCGTCAAGTCGGGTGGCGGCTACCTCTGGGACGACGTGCTCGAGTACCGCGTGTGGCTCCAGCTCGAGGGCGGCGACACGTATCACGCGTTCGCGAGTTACGAGGCCGCCGCTGCGTTCTCGTCCGCGACGCCCTCCGCCGAGCGCCCGCTCGTCCTCGTGCGCCAGCGCGAGTGGATCAACGAGCCCGAGCCGGGCCGCTACGTCCACGACCGCTCGACGCGCCTCACCGAGTGGCAGGTCGACTGGCTCGCCGACTCGCACCGCGGTCCGGAGAGCATCGCGGAGTTCCTCGCGCACCCGCGCCCGGGGCGCGGAAGCCCGACGACGCCGCGCTGATCATCCGTGCTTGCCGACGACGAACGGCAGCACGAGCTCGACCGCGATCAACACGACGATGATCCACTCGAGGAGCTCCATCCGGAACCCCGACGACTGGTCGTGCACCTTGTCGTAGATGTTCTCGATCGTCTCGAGCTTGCGCAGCAGCGTCGTGTTCCACTCGTGCAGGCGGTAGCGCTGCGACGCCGCGCGGTAGACGCGCGCGAGGTACTGGTCGCCGAGCAGCTTGAGCGCGTTGTTCACGCGCTCGAACAGGATCGCGCTGTCGACCTGGAGCCGCGCGACGCGCCCGAGCTCCTTGCGCGTCTCGCCGGGGAACCGCAGCGACGCGAAGCCGCCGCGCTTCCCGATCAGCTCGTACGAGCGGTCGAGCGCGCGATCGAGCTCCTCGTCGAGGAAGCGCAGCTCGAGCAGCTGGAGGTTCGCGAACTCGAGCACGGCGCGCGTGTCCTCGCTCTCGCGGTCGTAGAGCAAGGCCGCGTTCCAGTCGATCACCGCGACGTCCCGCGTGCCGAACGAGACGCGGTTCGAGACCGCTTCCTGCGTCTCCTGCTCGGAGAGCTCGTCCTTCTCCGAGCGCAGGACGCGCGCGATCGTGCCCGCGTTCTGGGCGACGAGCTCGTTCGGGTCGACGTCGCGCTGGAACTCCTCGATCAGGAAGATCGTGTAGTCCTCGGTCAGCGTCGCGATCGCGACCTTGTTCACCGCGGGCTCGATCACGGCGAGGAGCGCCTGCACGCGCTCGAGCGAGTCCTCCCGGAGCGCGGTGCTCGACGCGAGCTCGCACGAGAGGTGCACGAGGTCCTCGAGCGGCCCCTCGAACGGGATCTCGTAGGCGACGGAGACGCCGCCGAAATCGTAGACGAGCAGCTCGACCGCGGCCTTCGTCGCGTGCGCGTCGATCGCGATCGAGTTCACCTTCTGCGTGACGCGCAGAGGCGGCGGGTCGAACTGGAAGTAGCGCGGAGCATGGCCGCGGTGCTTGATCTCCGCGACCGCGGTCAGGTCGGTGATCCGCTGCTTGGAGCGCGCGAGGTCGACCGAGAGGCCGACGTCGTACGCGAAGAGGACGTGCACCTTGCCGCGCTTCACCACCGGGTTCCGGGCGCTACTCACGCCCCGATCCTAGACGGCTGCGCGACGCGCGTCACCTCGCCGGCGTGCGCACCTTGACGTTTCGGAACTCGACGTGGTCGCCGTGGTCCTGCAGCGCGATGCGGCCCTTCCTCGCGAGGCCGTACTCCGGCATCGACGCGAACTTGCTCGCGGCGACGAGCGCTTTCCACTCGGGGCTCCAAAGCTCGTACTCGAGGAGCTTCTTCCCGTTGAGCCAGTGCTCGACGTGCGCGCCCTTCACGACGAGGCGCGCGTGATTCCAGAGCCCGACCGGCCGCGTCACGTCGGTCGGCGGCGCGTGGAGCGCGTAGTTCGAGCCCGCCGACGTCAGCGGGTTCCGTCCGTCGCCGTGCCGATCGTTGTCGAGGATCTGCATCTCCGGCCCGGTCTGCCAGACGTAGTCGTGGTCCTCCGTCACGTGGAAGAGGATCCCGCTGTTCGCGCCCTCGGCGATCTTCCAGTCGAGCTCGAGCTCGAAGTCCGTGAACTCCTCGTCGGTCACGATGTCGCCGCCGCCGCTCTCGCGCACGAGCGCGCCGTCGCGCACCTTCCACCCCGCGGGCATCGCGCTCTGCTTGAAGCCGTGCCAACCCTTCGTCGTCGCGCCGTCGAAGAGCAGGCGCCAACCCGCGGCGCGCTCGACGTCCGTGAGCACGTTTTGCACGGGCTTCGGCGCCTTCGCGGCGCGCGCGCGGTCGCGCGCCTGGTTCTTCGGCACGCGGTTGAGCGTGTACCACGCCTCCGTCGTCCACGGCGTGCGCCCGCTCTCGGACACGAGCCCGCCGACGAGGCGGAGGTAGACGACGCTCCCCTCCTTCAGGCCGTCGACCCACAGGTCGACCTTGCGCCGATCGTCCGACACCGCGACCGCGGAGACCTTCAGCGTCTCCTCGCCGACCTTCGGACCGCCGTACTCCTCGGTCGGCACGTAGTGCCACTGCTGCACGAGGTAGTTCTCGCTCTCCCAACCCGCGCCGAGCGCGAGCGGCTCGGTGAACTCGAGCTCGAAGCCGTCGCTCTTCGCGCGGAGCGCGAGCGGCTCGAACGGCACGTTCCCATCGAACGAGAGCCGCTGCAAACCGAAGCGGTGCTTGCCCTCTTGGCCCCAGTTGCCCGTCGAGCCGATGCCGCCGACGTAGAGCGCGTGGTCGGGGCCCGCGATCACGCGGTTGACGCCCGCTTCGAGCCCCTGCGTCCAACGGAACACGGCGCCTTGGTATTCGCCGTCGACCTTCTCGAGCACGTCGCGCTTGAGCCCGCCGTGCGTCACGTCGCCGTGGCACATCTGTCCGGAGTACGGCCCGTTCCCCTCGGGGATCAGCGCGGGCTGGCTCGGCGAGTTGCCGATCTCGTTCTGCGGCAGCCACAGCGCGGGCGGCGTGACGACGAGGTCCTTCGCCGCGTCGAGCAGCACGCTGCGCGAACCGTAGAACGCGCCGGACTTCAGGTGGATGAGCTTCGAGCTCGGCAGCCAGTCGCCTTGGTTGTCGCAGAAGAAGATCTCACCGTCCTGCCCGAGCCCGATGCCGTTCGGCGTCCGCTCGCCCGTGGCGACGGTCTCGACGGCGCCGTCGGAGAGTCGGATGCGGATCGTCTTGCCGCGGTCTTCGTTCTGCGGGCGCGTGCTGCGGCCGCCCGGTTGGATCGCGGTCGCGAGGTTCGCGTAGAACCACCCGTCCTTGAACACGAGGCCGAAGGCGAACTCGTGAAAGTTCGCGGTGACGCCCCAGTCGCTCGAGATCGCCGCGTAGTGGTCGATCACGCCGTCGCCGTCCTCGTCGATGAGCTCCGTGAGCTCCTGCTTCTGCAGCACGAAGAGGCGTTTGCCGACGAACGCGAGCCCGAGCGGCTCGGCGAGCCCCGACGCGATCTTCTTCACCGCGAGCTTCGCGCGGTCTTTCCCCTGCGCGCCGTCGACGACGTACACGCAGCCTTCGGGATCCCACGTCGACACGTGGAGCTTGCCGTCCTCCGAGAACGCGAGCCCGCCGACGCGCGGCTCGAAGCCGTCCGGCCGCAGCGTGAAGAGGTCGTACGCGGGGTGCACGCCCGCGAGCGGTTGTCCGTCGCCGGGCGAGCCCTTCTCGAGCGGCAGGAGCACCTTCTTCACGCCGGGCGACGTGATGCGCATCTCGCCTTCGTGCGAGCTGAGCGCGCTCTTCGGCACGACCTCCCACGCGCTCGCGCCGGGTTTCTTCCACTCGAGCTTCAGCGTGAAACCGCCGTAGGTCTGGAAGAACTCGACGAGGAGCGGGTGCACGCCGGCGGCGAGCTCGAGCTCCGTCGACTTCGGCTCCGGCGGATGGAGTCCGTCGTGGTCGATCACGGTCTTCCCGTCGAGTTGGAGGCGCGAGCCGTCGTCGCTCGTCAGGCGCAGGCCGTATTTGCCCGCCTTGGGGACCTCGAGGAAGCCCTCGACGCGCGCGACGAAGGTGCTCGTGAGCTCTCCGCACTTGGGCGCGGTTCCGTTCTCGCCGCTCTCGACGTCGAGCACGTCGAGCACGACGGAGACGTTCGGCGTCTGGTTCGCGACGAGCACCGGGAGCTTCTCCATCGGCTTGCCCGCGAACCAGAAGCGCGCCCAGAGACCGGGCATGCGCGGGCGGTCGGGTTCTTGCGCGCGCAGGGACGGCGCGAGCGACGCGAGGACGAGGAGGCACGACAGCGCGCGCATGGTCAGTGGTCCTTCTTCGCGGGAGCGGTCTTCGGCTTCGACTCGTTCGCGGGCGCGGCGTCGGGGAGCGGCTCGTGGAAGGAGACGAGGTTCGCGCGCAGCGAGTCCTTCGAGAAGACGAGCTCGCCGACGAAGGTCTTCTTGTCCGACGCGGGGACCGTCGCGTCTTCGAGGATGCGCTCGTTGCGGATGACGCCCGGCGGGAAGAGCTCGCGGCGCATCAGGTGCGCGCCTTCGCTGCGCACGCGCACGTAGAGCAGGACGTCGTCGGGGATGGCGTCGATTTGGAAGCTGCGGTAGAGCGTCGGGAGGCCGTGGACGAGCGCGAGTTCGTCGAGTTGGTCGTCGGTGAGGAGTTGTTCGCTCGAGAAGTAGTCGGGGGTTTCTTGGATCGAGATGCGGGTGCCGTCGGGGAGGGTGACTTCGTATTGGAGGTGCGCGCGGCCGTCTTTGAGGAAGTAGCCGCGCCAGGTGGTTTTCACTTGGAGCGGGCGGCCGTTCTTCTCCGCGCCCCACACCGGGCCGTCGAGGCCGAGCGCGTAGGCGGGGCCGTGCGAGAGCGGTTGGTCGCCGTGGACGGTGGTGTAGACGGCGCCTTTCAGGTCGACGCCGCCTTTCCAGCATTTGTAGAGGCCGCAGGTTTGGGCGTCGTAGGCGAGGTACATCTCGTGGTTGAGCGCGAGCGTGACGATGCGGGGGCGTTGGTCGAGGACGCTGCGGAAGATGAACGGGTCGCGGTCGCGCGGGTTGACCGGGGGGGATTGGAGCGTGGTGAGCGCGAGGAGGAGGGATTCGATCATGGCGGCGTGGGCGCGGCGTGAGGCGGGGTCGGTCGGGAGCGCGAAGGGCGGGTGGGGCGCAACCGGGAAAGGGGCGCAACGGAACACATGTGGGTGCTCCGCATCCCAGACTCCGCACTCGCTCGCGCCGGAGGAACCGGCGCGAGCGAGTGCGGAGTTCTATTGGGAGAGAGAGAGAGAGAGAAGAAGCGGAGAAAGAGAGGGTGCGAGGGAGGGTCAGGCGGTCGTCGGCTTCTTGTTCGGGTAGAACGCGAGGAGGAGCACGAGGACGGCGAGGGAGGCCCACATCGGGGCGGAGAAGAGCGAGCGGGTTTGGTCGGGGTTCGCGTAGTCGAGCTTGTCGGCCCCGTGTTGGGCCCAGGTCGCGACTTGGGTGGAGAGGTAGCTGCCGACGATCACGCCGATGCCGACGATCACGAGGTTGTAGAGGCTCTGGGCGCTCGCGCGGACGTCCTTCGGGGCTTCCTCGTCGATGATCATGAAGGCGAGGAAGATGAAGCAGCCGAAGCAGACGCCGTGGAGGGCGACGCCGGCGACGAGGGTGAGGATCGGGTCGAACGGGAGCTCGTGCACGTAGGCGAAGAGGGCCATGCGCAGCGCGTAGGCGAGCGTGCCGACGACGAGGATCGACTTGCGCGACACGTGCTTCGCGGCGATCGGGACGAGCGCGAGCACGACGATCTCGGACATCTGTCCGATCGTCATCAGGCCGCCGCCGCCGACGCCGAAGACCTCGTTGATCGCGCCGGCTGCGTTCGATTGGAACGCGCTGAGGAAGCCGCCCGTGTGCACGAAGTAGAACTGGTGGATGCACGCGATCGGCACGGTGAGCAGGAAGAGCGTGCGCAGCGGGTTGAGCGAGACCGACTCGAACGCCTCCGCGATCGCGACGGACTTCTTGCCCATCTGCGGCGGCGTGTTGGGCAGCGTGAAGCAGTAGACGCCCATGATCGCGCCGAGGATCGCGGAGAGCTTGAACGCGTCCGCGCGGCCCGCGTTCTGCGCCGCGGTGATCGCCGCGGCGTCCGCGCCCGCCGGCGTGTAGTGATGGAGCAGCCACTGCCCCATCGCGATGCCGACCGCGATCCAGCCGATCGTCCCCCACAATCGCACCTTGCCGAACTGCCGCTGTCCGTCGGGCAGGTGATGGAAGGCGAGGCTGTTCGTCAGCGGCATCGTCGGGCAGTAGAGCAGCGAGTACACGAGCGAGAAGCCGAGGAAGCCCGTGAAGGACTCGATGCTCGCGAGCTGCCACATGAGCACCGCGCCGCCGAGGTGCAGGAGCCCGAGGAACTTCTGCGTCGCGAAGAGGCGGTCCGCGATCTGGCCCGCGATGAAGGGCGCGACGATCGCGCCGACCGCCCCGACCGCGAACATCGTCCCGATCTCGTTGTTCGAGAACCCGCGGTAGTCCTTGAGGAACGGGAACAGGATCGGGAGCCAGGCGCCCCAGATCGCGTACTCGAGGAACATCATCACCGAGAGGCGGGGCAACAGAGCGGGTGCGGACTCGTTCTTCATGCGGGGGGGCTCGAAGAGGGCCGAGAGGACGCGGTTCGACGGCGAACCGCGCGCTCCTTGTACCCGCGCTCGCGCGCCGCGGCGAGCCCGCGCAGAGAGATCGTCCCGGTCGGACGCGCCGAGTCCGCGCGCGCCGCTCCGCGCCGCGATCAGCCCGGGCCGACGACGCGGTTCCCGCCCGAGCGGACGGCGGCGGCGAGACGCTCGTCGGCCTCGACGCAGAGCGCCTCGAGCTCCGCCGCGGCGTCGCCTCCGTGCGCGAAGCCGACGCTGACGGTCACCGGCGTGCCGAGCCACGCGGAGCGTTCGACCGCGCCGCGCAATCGCTCCGCGCACGCGCGCGCGCCGGCGAGCGACGCGCCCGACAGCGCGATCAGGAAGCCGAGTTCGCCGCGCTGCGCGACGCGGTCGTCGCCGCGCAGGAGCCCCGTGGCGACGCGCGCGATCGCGCGGACGACCTCGTCGCGCTCCGCGGGCGTGGTGCGCTCGGAGGGAAGCGTGCGCGCGTCGACTTCGAGGCGCAGGAGCGCGACGTGGCGCCCTTCCGCGCGCGTCGCGGACCGGAACGCGAGTTCCGCGAGCAAGGTGCGCGCGTCGGAGAGCCCCGTGCGCCGGTCGCGCTCGATGAGCGGCGGCGGCTCGGGCGGAGCGTCGGCGCCGAAGCGCGTCTCGAGCTCGGGGACGCGTGCCTTCGAGATCTCGTCGAGGGTGCCGACGGCGCCGAGCATGCTCCCGTCTTCCCCGCGCAGGAGCACGGCGCGACCGTGCAGCCACGTCACGCGGCCCTTCGGATCACGGAAACGATAGTCGAGCTCGAACGGCTCGCCGCCGTGCACGGCCCGCAACCAGTGCTCGTAGACGCGCACTCGGTCGTCCGGATGGAGCGCGTCGGCCCAACCGCGGCCGCGAGCGCGCTCGGGCGTCATCCCCGCGTAGCGGCACCACGTCGCGTTCACGTACACGCAGTCGCCCTGCTCGTCGGTGCGGAACACGCCGACCGGGGAGAGCTCGACGAGCGCGCGGAACTCGCGCTCGCTGCGCTGGATCGCGAGCGCGGCGCGCTTCTGCTCGGTCACGTCGACGTGGATCACGACGATCGTATCGGGGGCGTCGCGGCGGCGCGTCGCGCGCTTCAAGTACCAGCGCTCGTCCGCGCCCGCGCCCATGCCGAGCTCCATCGTGTGCTCGTCCTTGCGCCCGGCGAGCACCTCGAGCAGGCCCTGCGCGCACTCCGGAGCGATGCGCACGCCCTCCGCCGTGGCGGCGGAGAAGAGCCCCAAGTAGTCGGCGCCGGGGCCGGTGTTCGCGGTGCGCGCGAATTCGAAGCGGCGCATCACCGCGCGCCAGCCCTCGTTCACGGCGAGGATCGTCCCCGTGGAGTCGAGCACGACCGCCGGGTCCGCGATCGCCTCGAGCACGGACGTCGAGAGCGCCTCGGTGCGGCGCAAGGCCGCCTCGGACCGCAGACGCTCGCTGACGTCGCGGCACATCGCGAGGACGCGCGGCTCTCCGTCGACGTACACGTACGTCGCGTTGACCTCGATCGGCACGATGTGTCCCTCGCGGTCGAGGTAGTCGACGCGCAGGTTGCGCGTGATCCCGAAGCGGAGGCACTTCTCGACCTCCTCCGCGTTGCGCTCGAGGTCGTGCGGCGCCGTCCACTCCGTGACGCGGCGGCCGAGCAGCTCCTCGAGGTACTCGTAGCCCGTCATCCGCAGGTACTCGTCGTTCGCGTCGACGACGAGCCCGTCTCGGTCGAGGATCACGAAGCCCGTGTCCGTCGTCTCGACGAGGCTCCGGTAGAGCGTCTGCGTCGTCTGGAGCTCCTGCTCGATGCGCCGCTGGTTCGTGACGTCGTGCGCGATGCCGATCATGCCGACGACGCGCTCGCCGTCGCGCACGGGGTTGTAGCGCGTCTCGAAGTAGCGGCCGAGGAACTCCGTCTTCGTCGCGAATTCCTCCCCTTGCAGTCCGCGCGCGATGTCGCGCAGCGCGACGTCGTGCCCGGCGAGGACGTCGCGGTAGTCCAGCCCGACCGTCGTCCGCGGATCGAACGGAAGGTTCGCGATGTCGCTGCCGCCCGAGAAGACGATTCGGCCCGGCGCCGAAATCGCGAACACGATCCCGGGCACGTGGGAGCACGCGTCGAGCAGGAGGGCCGCGGCTTCCGGCGTCGGGTTGGAGAAGAGGGCGTGGAGCGAGCGCATCGCGGGGAGTGCGAGGCGGGACTTCCCTCGCTCGCTCCCGATCCTACGCCTCGCCGAACGCGGCGTCGAACGCGCGATCGCTGCGCGGGAAGTCGAGCCGACGTACGAACGCTGCGGCCTCGGTCGCGCCGTGCTCGCGGTCCATCATCGGATCTTCCCACTCGACGGTCAGCGGACCCGGGTATCCCGCGTGGTTGAGCACGCGCAGGATGCCCTCGAAATCGATGCGTCCGCGGCCCGGCGAACGGAAGTCCCAGAAGCGCCCGTCCGCGCCGAACTCGGTGTGCCCGCCGAAGACGCCGGCCTCGCCGCCCTGCGTGTTCCACCACACGTCCTTCACGTGGACGTTCCAGACGCGCGCGGAGAACTCGCGCAGGAACGCGAGGTAGTCGACGCCCTGATAGCCGAAGTGCGACGGATCGAAGTTGAACCCGAAGCGCGGGTGATTGCCGATCGCGGCGAGCGCGCGACGCGTCGACGCGAGGTCGAAGGCGATCTCGGTCGGATGCACCTCGAGCGCGAAGCTGACGTCGACCTTGTCCCACGCGTCGAGGATCGGCTTCCAGCGCCGCGCGAAGTCGGCGAAGCCCTCCTCGATCATCCCCGGCGTGTTCGGCGGGAACGAGTACGCGCACGGCCAGATCGACGAGCCCGTGAAGCCGACGACGACGGTGCGCTTCGTCTTCTTCGCGAGGTGCTCCTTCACGTGCTTCGGCGCGGCGTCGAAGAACTTCCGCGCGGCCTTGCCCGTGTCGATCATCTCCTGCGCGGCGCGCTTCTGGACGCCCTCCGCGTCGCCCTTCCCCCACACGTGCTTCGGCAGGATCGCTTTGTGACGCGCGTCGATGCGATCGCACACGGCCTGACCGACCAGATGGTTCGAGATCGCGTAGCTCGCGAGCCCGTGATCGGCGAGGAGTTCCCACTTCTTCTTCGCGTAGTCCTTCTCCGCGAGTGCGCGCTGCACGTCGAAGTGATCGCCCCAGCAGGCGAGTTCGAGGCCGTCGTAGCCGAACGCCTTCGCCTTCGCGGCGAGCGTCTCGAGCGGGAGATCGGCCCATTGGCCGGTGAAGAGGCAGAGGGGGCGGGGCATGGTCGCCTCAGCGTAGCGGAACGCCGCTGGATCTGCCCTGGTCACCGGATCGGCTTGAGGTCCTCGAGCACGCGCGAAAGTGCCACGGCGCGTACCTTCGGGTGGATGGGGAAGGTCCGTTCTCCAGCGTGGAGCACGTCGATGCGCTCGAGTCCGAGGTCCTCCAACGCGACCAACATCGAGCGAGTGAGCGTCGGCTCGAGCGTGCGCTTGAACTCGAATCCAATGCGACGCTGGCCGCGCACGACCAGTAGATCGAGCTCGGCCCCTCCGTAGGTTCCCCAGAAGAAGCACTCTTCCCGCTCGGCGCCGAGCTGCCGGACGACGCCGTCGAGAGCAAAGCCCTCCCACGACGCACCGAGCTTGGGATGGGTTTCGAGTTCGCGATGGGTCCTCACACCCAAGAGGTGATGAAGCAGCCCGGTGTCCGTGAGGTAGATCTTCGGCGCCTTGACCTGCCGCTTGGCGAGGTTGGCGCTCCACGGTGGTAGCTGGCGCACCATGTACGTGCCTTCGAGCAGGTCCACCCAGCGCTGAACGGTCGTGTGGGCAACACCGAACGAGCGCGCGATCTCGGAGGCGTTCCAGATCTGCCCGTGGTAGTGCGCGAGCATCCCCCAGGCGCGGCGAAGCGTCGCGGAAGGGACCCGGACGCCGAGCTGCGGGAGGTCACGCTCGAGAAACGTCCGCACGAACCCGCGCCGCCACGCGCTCGATTCCCGATCGGAGGCCGCGAGGAACGAGCGCGGGAACCCACCACGCAGCCAGAGACGGTCGAGCTCCTCGATCCCGACCTCCTCCAGCGAGAACCCAGCGAGCTCGTGGAAGTCGATGCGCCCCGCGAGCGTCTCGGAGCTTCGCCCCACGAGCTCGGGAGACGCGCTCCCGAGGAGTAGGAAGCGGGCCGGAGTGCGGGGACGATCCGCGAGGACACGTAGAGCTGGAAACACTTGGGGAACGCGCTGGACCTCGTCGATGACGACAAGTCCGCGCAGGCCACGCAGCGCAAGCTCAGGTTGAGCGAGCGTCGTGGCGTCCTCGGCGCGCTCCGCGTCGAAGAAGTGCGTGGCTCCCGCGCGTCGAGCGACCAGCTGCCGAGCCAGGGTGGTCTTGCCGACCTGGCGCGCACCGAGGATCGCCACGACGGGGTGTGCGCGCAGCCGTCTCTCGAGGGCTTCGAGCTCGCGCGCACGGACCAGGCCCTTCGTCATGCCTTGAATTCTGTGCATCGAGTGCACAATCTTCAAGGATGCTGATGGGACGTCGCAGGTGGCAGCCAGCCGATCCGGGCGTCCGGCCGGGCTCGAATCAAGAGAAACGGCGGCCCCGCCAAGCCGGCATCGGATCGAAGGCGAGTTCGGGCCCGTCCCAGCGATCCGAGCCCAAGAACCTCTCCAGGGCAGCACGGAACGCTGCGGAGCGGTCCCAACGCGCAAAGCACGACCGATGGAACTGCGTGTAGTTGAACTCGAACGCCGCCTCCGTGGGGTCGTCGGTAAGGAACGAGCACCCGAAGTACTCGTCAGGGTCGGAGATCTGAGATCGACAGACGACGCACTCTCGGTTCCCCGGCCCCGATCGCGCGAGGATCTCCGCCTGTCGGCGCAGCGCCGCGGCACCGAGGGAATCGCGCTCGAGGCAGGAGCGATGGAACGCGGCGTCGCCGAACCGGTACAGGGGATCGAGCCGGTTCGCAACGAAGGGAGCGAAGCCGACGATGCCGCTGGCGGTCTCGAGTACGTCCCCGCACGCGGCGCACGTCGACTTCCCGGGGATCACGATCGCCATGGTCGAGCTCTCAGCCCGCTTCAGCGCACTTCCGCCAACTTGACCGCGCTCTTCTCGCGCGCCGAGATCAGCGCCGCCTCGAGGACGCGCTGCGTCTCGTACGCGTCCGCGAAGTCGGGCAGCGCGACGACCGGCTTCTCGCCGGAGAGCACGCGCACGACGTCCGCCGCCATGTTCACGAACCCGTGCTCGTAGCCGAGGACGTGCGCGTCGGGCCACCAGTTCGCGGCGTACGGGTGCTCGCCCGCGCTCGACGTCGCGACGATGCGCCGCCAGCCCGCCGTGCGCGGAGCCTGCGTCGCGTCGTGGAACCAGAGCTCGTTCATCGCCTCGAACTCGAAGCGCAGGGCGCCCTTCTCGCCGTTCAGCTCGATCGCGTTCGCGTTGAGCCGTCCGGTCGCGACGCGCGTCGCCTCGAAGCTCGCGAGCGTGCCGCTCTTGAAGCTCGCGAGGAAGAGCACCGCGTCGTCGACGTCCGACTTCGCCTTCTTCGCGCCGCCGTTCCTGCCGTTCCCCGCGCCGATGCCGCCCTTGCCGTTCGCGCTCTGGACCGTGCGCTCCGTGACGAACGTGCGCGCGACGGCGCCGTGGATCTCCACGACCTCGTCGCCCGTCAGGAACCGCGCGAGGTCGACGATGTGCGCGTTGAGATCGCCGTGCGCGCCCGAGCCCGCGACTCGCTTCTGGAAGCGCCACGACATCGGCGTGTCGGGCCCGCCCCAGCTCTGCAGGTACGTCGCGCGCACGTGGTAGATGCGGCCGAGCTTCCCTTCCTCGATCAGCTGCCGCGCGAGCGCGACGGCCGGGCAGCGCCGGTAGTTGAACCACACGAAGGTCTTCGTCTTCGCGCGCTTCGCCGCGTCGCGCATCGCACGCGCGTCGTCGAGCGTGCCCGCGAGCGGCTTCTCGCACGCGACGTGCTTCTTCGCCTCGAGCATCGCGATCGATTGTTCCGCGTGCGCGTCGTTCGACGTGCCGACGTCGACCAGGTGCACCTCGGGGTCGCGCGCGAGGGAGCGCCAGTCCGTCGTCCACTTCCCCCACCCCCACTTCGCGGCGAAGGGACCGAGCTCCTCCGCGTTGCGGGCCGCGATCGTGTGCAGCGCCGTGCGGCGCGGCAGCTCGAAGAACTTGTTCACCTGCGACCAGGCGTTCGAGTGCGCCCGGCCCATGAACTTCTGACCGATCAGCGCGACGTTCAGCGGCGTGCTCATGCATCGTCCTCGTGGAGAGGGCGAGAAGCTACTCGATGCCGCGCGGACGAGCCATCGCCCGGGACGCGGTTCGCGCCGATGCACTCCTCGTGCGAACGCCGGACGGGCGCCTGCGAAGCGCGCTCCCGGGCGCGCCGACCTCAGCGCCGGTTCGCCGCGCTCGGCAGCGCGAACCGTCCGTGCTGGTAGAGCTCGAACGCCGTCTGGAACACGGCGGCGGCGTCCTTCTCGAGCTCGCGCAACTCCGGCGTCCACTGCGCCTCGGGGAGCGCCACGAGCTCGTCGCTCGCGCGCCCCGCGCGCCGGTAGATCGTCGTGCGCTTGTTGAGCTGCAGCACGACGAGCGCGTCGTCCGTGAGGATCCCGATGTCGTTGTTGTGGTGCACGAACGCGCGCCCCGGGCCGTCGAGACCGTCCGCGAGCGTCAGGAGGTCGCGTCCGAGGAACGGCGCGCGGCAGTCGACGCGCGCGAGCGACAGCAGCGTCGGCGCGAGATCGATCTGCGAGCACAACCGGTCGATCGTCTTCCCGCGCCAGCGCGCGTCGGGCGTCAAGAAGAGCGCGGGGATGCGGTAGCTCCCGACCGGGATCTCCTGCCGACCGTACACGCGCGCGCCGTGGTCGCCGACGACGAGCACGACCGTGTGGTCGAGCACGCCCTGCTCCTTCGCCTGATCGAGGTACCGCGCGACGGCCCAGTCCGCGTACTTGACGCCCGCCTTGCGCGAGGACTTCAAGTCGATGCGCCCCGGCGGCACGTCGAACGGCCGGTGGTTCGACACCGACATGACCGTCGCGAAGAGCCGCTCGCCCTTCGCGCGCGCGGCGAGTTGGCGCTCGAGCAGCTTGTCGAAGATGTACTCGTCGGCGACGCCCCACGCGGTGCGGAACGCGTCCTTCGGGTAGTCGGGCTGCTCGACGAACTCGTTCCAACCGTTCTCCTCGAAGAACGGCTTCATGTGGTCGAACACGCCGTAGCCGCCGTACAGGAAGCACGTCGCGTAGCCGCGCTCGCCGAACACGCGGCCGAGCGTCGCGACGTCCTGCGCGCCGGGCTTCTTCACGACGGAGTCGCCGGGCAGCGGCACGAACGAGCAGAGGACGCCCTCGAGCCCGCGCACCGTGCGGTTCCCGTTCGCGACGAGGTTCGTGAGGAAGAGCCCGTCCTTCGACCAGCGGTCGAGGCCCGGCGTGAGCCCGTCCGGGTTGCCGAGCCGGCCGACGAAGTTCGAGCCGAGGCTCTCCTCCATCACGACGAGCACGTCGAGCCCGTTCGCATCCCCGTGCTGCTCGTACGGCACGAACTCGCGCTGCAGCTCGAACTCGCCCGCGTTCGCGTCCAGCGCCGCGGCGCTCGGCGCGGGGAACCCGAGCGTCTTCGCCGCGCGCGCGCGCGCCTCGGCGACGGGCAGCGTCTCGTAGTAGAGGCCGTAGTCGAGCTCCGCCGTCACGAACGCGCGCACGAGTTGGCCGAGGCCGTTCTGCGCGACCTCGCTCGTGATGCGATTCGCGCTGACCTGCTCGGGGAGCACGAACATCGCGCTCGCGGCCGCGCCGCACGCCGCGAAGACGCAGAGCGCGCCGCGCCAGCGCGTGGAGAACGGGAGCGGGCCGAACTCGAGCGCGCCGAGCCGCCGCGCGACGACCCACGCGATCGCGGCGCCGCCCGCGAGCGCGCAGGCGACGACGAGCGGCACGTTGTAGCTCTCCCAGATGTTCCCGAAGACCTCGGTCGGGTAGATGAGGTAGTCGAGCGCGATGTGGTTGTAGCGCGCGTTGAACTCCTCGAAGAAGAGGAACTGCGCCGTCGCGTCGAAGAGGAGCGCCGCGCCGAACGCGGTCAGCAGCACGAAGCGCACGCGCGGTCGCCGCAACCACGCGAGGCGGAACGCGGCGAGCAGGAACAACGGGAACGCGAACGCCGCGAGCGTGCAGAGGAGGTCGAAGCCGACGCCCGTGACGAGCGCGAGGAGGAGCCCGAGCGGATCGAAGCCCGCGTCGTGGTACGTGACGTAGAGCACGACGCGCAGGAGGAGCCCGAGCGCGAGCACGACGAGGAGGAGCGCGCCGGCGAGGCGCAGACGGTCGGCGTAGGCGGTGCGCAGGGTGGGTCGGTTCATCGATCGGGCACGCAGGCCCGCGGCGAGCATCCAGGAGCGGTGCGCCGCGGCTGCATGACAGGCTCTTCACGCGGGGTGCGCAGAGCCTGACTCGCCGAACGCACCCGCTCGCCGACCTCGGGCGCGAGAGCGCGTACCGGCGCACCTAACGCGTGGGCGCTTCGACGCGCCGGAGCCGGTTCCAATCGCCGCTTCCCTCCGCGTCCGGCGCACGCAAGAGCCGCGCGAGCGCCTCGGCGCCGAGCGCGACGTCGGGACCCGGCGTCGAGAACCAGCGCTCGCCGTCCATCAGCACGACGCGCCCGGCGCGGACCGCGCGCATTCCGCTCCACTCCGGACGCGCGACGAGGGCGCCGAGCTCCCGCTCCGCCCGCGGAACCGACATCGAGCACGCGGCGAGCACGATCACGTCGGGGTCCGCGGCGACGAGCTCCGCCCACTCGATCCGCTTCGACGCCTCGTCCGCGCGCGCGAGCACGGGCTCGCCGCCCGCGACGTCGACCAGCTCCGCGATCCACTCGCCCGAGGCCCACAGAGGCTCGAACCACTCGAGCACGGCGACGCGCGGTTGCGGCTCGATCGGCGGGAGCGCGCGCAGCGCGTCGAGGCGCCGCTCGAAGTCGCGCGCGACGCGCTCGGCCGATGCCGAGCGTCCGATCGCGTGGCCCACGGCGCGCACGTCGCGCGCGATCTCCGCGAGGGAATGCGGCGTCAGCACGACGAGCTCGGCGCAGCGCTCGAGCGCCGGCTCGATCTCCTTCGGCGTCACGGCGCACACCGGGCACAGCCCCTGGCTGATCACGTGCGTCGGGCGCAGCGCGCGGATCCGCTCCTCGTCGAGCGCGTAGAGCGGCGCGCCGCTCGTCACCGCGGCGCGCACCTCCGCGTCGATGCGCGCCATGCTCCACGCGTCGGAGTCGATCGTCGTCGACAAGACGCGCGGCAGGTCGAGCCCGTCGGGGACGAGGCACGTGTGCGACACGGCGACGAGGTCGCGCGCCGCGCCGATCCGCGCCAGGATCTGCGCCGCCGCGGGGAGCAGCGACACGACGCGCGGCCGCGCGAGGCCGCGTCGTTCGGAACGAGCTTCCATCGTCGAGAGCCTACCGCGGCCGCCGCTCGAGACGAGCGCGCGCGCGCGGACTCCGAGGGGTACGATCGAGGCATGCTCCTCCCCCGTCGCGACTTCCTCCTCGCCGCGTCCGGACTCCTCCTCCCGCTCGCTGCGCGCCGCCAGGACGGCGAGCCCGTGCTCGCGCCGCCCTGCGGGGGAGATCCGAACGACCTGCCGCAGCGCGTGCTCGGGAAGACCGGGCGCACGCTCCCGATCCTCGGCCTCGGCTGCGCGGGCCTCGGCGCGCTCGAGGACGACGACGCGGCGGTCGCGCTCGTGCGGCGCGCGCTCGAGAGCGGTGCGCGGTTCTTCGACGTCGCGCCGAGCGATCACGACGGCCAGAGCGAGCGCCGCCTCGGTCTCGGCGTGAAGGAGCACGCGCGCGAGGAGCTCTTCGTCGCGACGAAGACGCTCGCGCGCGACGGCGACGAGGCGCTCCACGAGCTCGAACGCTCGCTCCAGCGGCTCGGCCTCGATTACGTCGACGGCGTGCAGGTGCAGGCGCTCGCGAGCGACGCCGACCTCGAGCGCGCGCTCGCGAAGGGCGGCGTCGTCGCGGCGCTCGCGAGCGCGATCGAGAAGAAGAAGGCGCGCTTCCTCGGCGTCACGGCCCACGACGACCCGGCGCTGCTCGTGCGCGCGTTCGAGCAGCACGCGTTCGCGACGGCGATGGTGCCGGTGAATCCGCTGCTCGTGAAGGAGCGCTCGTTCGTCGAGCACTTCCTGCCGACGGCGCGCGCGCAGGAACTCGGCGTGATCGCGATGCGGATCTACGCCGGCGGCGCGCTCGTCGGGGAGACGCGCAAGGTGCAGCCCGCCGACCTCGTCCGCTTCGCGCTCGCGCAGGACGGCGTCACGCTTGCGCTCCCGGGCGCGGAGACGATCGCGCAGTGGGACGAAGCGCGCCACGCCGCGACGCTGCCGATGCCGAGCGCGAAGGAGCTCGCACGCATCGTCGAGGCGGTGCGCGGCGGGGCGGGGCGGTGACGCCGCCCGCTCCGCTCACCCCTCCGACAACTTGTGCTTCCGGAGGTAGTACCCGAGGTTGCGCGGGTCGATCCCGAGCAGGATCGCCGCTTCCTTCTTCTTGTTGCTCGTGTGCACGAGCGCGCGCTGCACGAGCTCCTTCTCGAGCGCGTCGAGGTTCTTCCGCAGTTGGAACTCGACCCGGCCCGGCTCGCTCTTCGGCGCGGGGAGCGGCAATTCGAGCAGCCCTTCGAAGAGCGCCGCGTCGAGGTCGCGCCCCTGCGCGACGATCTGCGCGCGCTCGAGCAGGTTCTCGAGCTCGCGCACGTTGCCCGGCCAGTCGTAGCGCGCGAGCACCTCGAGCGCCTCGGGCGTCACCTTCAAGCTGACGCCGCCGAACGGCCGCTTCTGCGCCGCGCGCAGGAGCAGGTGGTTCACGATCGCGGGCAGGTCCTCCTTGAGCTCCGCGAGCCGCGGCATCGCGATCGGGAACACGTTCAAGCGATTGAGCAAGTCCGCGCGGAACGTCCCCGCCTTGACGGCCGCCGCGAGGTCCTCGTTCGTGATCGCCACGAGCCGCACGTCCACGCGGCGCGCGACCGAATCGCCGACGCACTGGAGCTCCATCGTCTCGAGGAAACGCAGGAGGCGCACCTGGAGCTTCGGCTCGAGCGCCGCGACCTGGTCGAGCACGAGCGTCCCGCCCTCCGCGCTCGCGATGCGTCCGACGCGCTCGTCCGCGTGCCCGTGCGCGCCCTTCTTGCAGCCGAACACCTCGAGCTCGAACTCGCCCGCGGCGAACGCGGCGCAGTTGACGACGACGAACGGCCCGTCCTTGCGCGGGCTGGAGCGGTGGATGCGCCACGCGGCGAGCTCCTTCCCGGTCCCGCTCTCGCCCGTCAAGAGCACGGTCGCGTCCGTCGGCGCGACCTGCGCGATCGACGCACGCACGCGCTCGAGCGGCGCCGACGACCCGACGAGCTGGCGCGCGGCGTCGAGCTCCTCGACCGCGCGCTGCGCGCGGCGCGCGGACGCGAGCAGCACGTGGTGCTCGGCCGCGCGCTCGACCGACTTCACGAGCACGCGCGGATCGACCGGCTTCTGGAGGAAGTCGTACGCGCCTTCCTTCATCGCGGTGACCGCTTCCGCGAGCGTGCCGACGCCGGTGATCATCACGATCGGGATCGGGATCCCGGCGCGCTTCGCCTCGCGCAGGAGCACGAGCCCGTCCTTCTTCGGCATGCGCAGGTCGCTGATCACGACGTGCACGCTCTCCGCGCCGAGCACGCGCACGCCCTCGTCGACGCCCGCCGCGGCGAAGACGCCGAAACCCTCCGACTTCAGCACCTCGGCGAGCGACTCGCGGACGAAGGTCTCGTCGTCGACGATCAGGACGTTCGGCTTCTTCTTCATGCTCGGGTCTCACGCTCCTCGGGGCACGGCAGGCGCAGCACGAAGCGCGCGCCCTCGGGCCCGTCCGCGTCGGCGCGCGGCGGTCGATTCTCGGCGGTGAGCGTACCACCATGGGCGCGCGCGATGCCGTACGACACGGACAGGCCGAGCCCGGTCCCGCCGCTCGTCGTGAAGAACGGATCGAAGAGCCGGCCGAGGTGCTCGGGCGCGATGCCGGGACCGGAGTCCTCGACGACGAGCACGAGTTCGCGCTCACCGTGCTCGCCCCCGCGCTCCGTACGCGCCGTGATCGTGACCCGGCCGTGTCCGTCCATCGCCTGCGCGGCGTTGAGCAGCAGGTTGAACACGAGCTGCTCGAGCCTTCCCGCGTCCCCCACGACGACGAGCGGGCGATCGAGCCCGACGAGCTCGACTTCGATCGGCTTGAAGCGGTCCGTGTAGCGCACGAGCTCGAGCGCGCGGCGCACGACGCCCGTGAGGTCGGCGCTGCCCGTCCCGTCGCGCGGCCGCGCGAAGCGCAGGAGCTGGCCGACGATGTCGCGCACGCGCTCGAAACCGTGCCGCACGAGCCCCAGGTAGCGCGCGCGGTCCTCCGGCGCGAGGTCGGGCTTCTCGAGCAGCGCGAGGTAGTTGCCGATGCCCTCGAGCGGGTTGTTGATCTCGTGCGCGACGCCCGCGGTGAGGAGACCGATCGACGAGAGTCGCTCGTGCACGGCGAGTTGGCGCTCCATCTCCTTCTCGCGCGTGACGTCGCGCAGCGCGACCTGCACGACGCGCTCGTCGCCGAGCTCGATCCCGACGAGGCGCGCGGCGGCGACGATCGTCCGTCCGTTGCGTCCGCGGAGGTGCAGGTTCCCGAGCGAAACGAGCGCCCCGCCGCCGGCGACCGCGTCCCGCACGGCGGCGTCGAAGCGCTCGAGGTCGCTCGCGAGCACGAACTCACGCAACGTCGGCGGCGGCCTCGCAGCGCCCGCCCCGGCGTCCTGGCCGTCGCTCCGCTCGAACGCACCGAGTTCCCCCCCCGCGGCGCCCGCGAGCCGCTCCCCGCCCTCGAGCGACTCCCGCGCGCGCAGGTTCGCCGCCCGCACGACGCCGGTCGACGGCTCGACCACGAGCAGCTTGTCCGCGCCGCCCTCCATCAGGGCTCGGTAGCGGTCCGACGCGCGTTGGATCCGCGCGAGGTAGTCCTGCGTCTCCTTCCAGCGCGCCTTCGCGATCGTCAAGCGATGCCAGAACACGCCGAGGAAACCCAGCGCGGCCACGCCCCACACGCAGACGATGAGGACCGCGCCCGTCTCCTTGGGCGCGCCGATCGCGACGAGCGCCCAGATCCCAAACCCCGTCGCGATCGACGCAAGCGCGAAGAAGTACGCGAGGAGCCGGAGGTGGCCGCGACGGTGCACCGGAGCTTGATACCTGCGGGCACGCGCACGTTCCAAGCTCGCGCGCGTCGAATCGACGGGCGCGCCCGCAGGATCTACGCGCCGCGCGTCGTTCATGGCTCGAGGCGCTCCCCAGGCTCGAGATCGTTCGGGAGGAGCCCATAGAGCCTGCGCTTCGGCAGCGCGGAGCGCACCACGTCCGCGATTCCGATCGGATCGAGCCCGCGCGCGTCGAGCGCGTCGAGCGCGCCGAGGAGCGCGACGCGCATGCGCCGCGAGAGGAGCGCGCGATCCGTCGCCGCGACGCCGCGGACGCTCGCCGCACGCTCGCGCCAGGCGCACGCATCGTCTCGATCGCCGCGACGCAGCGCCTGCCACGCGAGGTCGAGCGCGACGCGCGCATCCTGCCGCGCGAGCTCGGCCTCCTCGCCCGCCGCGAGCGGCCCGCACCGCGCGCGGACGCGCTCGTGCAGGAGCAGCTCCTCGCGCAGCATCGGCTCGAGCGCGTGGCTCAGGTTGCGCGCATGGACGCGGTAGCGCGCGAGCGGACGGTCGACGAAGCCGAAGCGGCCCGCGCGCGCGAGGCGCAGCGCGAGGTCCCAGTCCTCGAGGTAGCGGAGCTCCGGGTCGAAGCCGCCCGCGCGCTCGAACGCGGCGCGGCGGACGAGCGTCGATTCGATCGGGACCGTGTTCCGAGCGAGCAGCGTGCGGAACGCCGCGCCGCGCGCCGGCGGGAGGAAGCGCCCGCGCCGGGCGTGCGCACGGCCGCGCGCGTCGACGACCCACGAATCCGCGTGCACGAGCACGAGCTCGGCGTCCGCATCGAGCGCGCCGAGGAGCGTCGCGGCGAGGTCCGGCTCCCACACGTCGTCCTGGTCGAGGAAGGCGAGGACGCGTCCGCGCGCCTCCGCCGCGCCGCGGTTGCGCGCGGCCGAGACGCCGCTGCACTCCTGCCGCAGGACGCGCGCGCGGTCCGCGTAGCGCGCGAGCACCTCCGGCGTCGCGTCCTTCGAACCGTCGTCGACGACGACGAGCTCGAGCGCGACCTCACGCTGCGCGAGCACACTGTCGAGCGTCTCCGCGACGAACGCAGCGCCGTCGTGGACCGGCACGACGACGGTGAGGTCGATCCTCATGCGCGCGCCTCCGCGGCCCGCGTCCGCAGCCAGGCGAGCTCGCGCGCGAGTTCCGCGCGGTCGAACGCGACGCGCAGCGCGAGCCAGACCGCGAGCCCCGCGCCTGCGACCACCGCGACGAAGCCGCCGGGCGCGAGCGCGTCGCGCGCGAACCACGCGCCGGTGCTCACGAGCGCGCACCACGCCGCGCAGAGGACGAAGGCGGCGTGCGTCCCGGCCGTCGGCGCGTCGAGCGCGGCCTCGCCCTCCGGCCCGGCGGCCGACGCGGGCGAACGCGCGGTGCAGGCCTCTGGTCCCACCGAGGACGTCGTCGCCGCGCTCGGCACGACGCGCGCGAGCGCGAGGCCCGTGCTCGCCGCGGCCGCGAGCGCGCGCGCGACGCAGACCGCGCACGCGACGGCGGCGAGCCCTTGCGGGAGTGCGATGACGACGGCGATCGCGAGCAGGCCGAGACGCAACGCCGCGAGCACCGTGACGGCGCGCCCGCGCCCCGCCGCCTTGAGCGCCGCGCTCGCGACGAGGTCCAGCGAGCGCGCCCCCGCACCGAGCGCGAGCCACGGCACGAGCTCGCCTGCGGGTCGCCAGCGCTCGGGGAACGCGACGAGCACGAGCGCTCCGCCCGCGAGCGCGAGCAGGACGTGCAGCGGGAGCAGGTACACGAGCACGACTCGCAGCGCCTCGCGCCACGCGCGCGCGAGGTTCGCCGCGCGCTCCGCGTCCGCGAGCACGGGGAAGACGAGCCGCTCGACGAGGTTCGTCGTGTAGCCGAGCGCCGCGGTCGAGAGCTGCTGCGCGAGCTCGTACGCGCCGAGCGCGGCTCGCCCGAGCTTCGCGCCCACCCCGAGACCGTCGAACCGCTCGACGGCGAACGAGGAAAGCGACGCGAGGCACAGCGCGCGCGCGAACCGCCGAGCCTGAGCGCGCTCTTCCGCCGCGAACGGCGCGGCCGCGTCGCTCGGGACGTGCGGACGCGCGAGCTGCTCCGCGACGAAGGCGGCTGCGAGCGCGTTCGCGTACCAGCCGACGACCAGGCTGAACGGCCCGGCGCCCAGCGCCGCGGGGATCCACGTCCCGAGCGCGAGCGCGATCACCTGCGCGACGTCGAGCAGGAACACGCCCTTGTAGTCGCCCGTGCGCACGAGCAGCGCGGTCGGGAGCACGGCGCGGTTCGCGATCCACACCATCGGCGCGAGCGCGAGGAGCAGCACGCCGAGCTCCGGATGGTCCGGGATCCCGCCGGGGAACGCGCGCGCCGCGAGCCCCGCGAGCGCCACGAGCGCGGCCGCGACGAGGCCGGCGCGCGCGCTCCACCCGCGGAATGCGCGCCAGACGGCGCCGTCGAAGCGCGGTGCCTGCACGAGCGCCTCGTCGAGGCCGAAGAGCGCGATCTGCGACGCGAAGAGCGCGAAGAGCGACGCGAAGACGGCCTCGCCCAGGTCCTCGCTCGTCAAGAACCACGCGAGGACGAACTTCGAGAGGAAGCGCAGCCCCTGCACCGCCGGATGCGCGAGGAGCACGAAGCGCAGCCCGCGTCGGCGCGCGAGCGCGCCCGGATCCGCGGCTGGCTCCGCGGGCGCGACTTCGGGACGGGACGGTGCGTCTTCCGGCACGCGGTGAGCCTACTACGCGCGCGAGCGCGAAGGGAGCCGCGTCAGCCGTCGGCGCGGACGCCGCGCGCGCGCTCGAGCGGCGACAGGTAGCGCGCGAGCTCGACCGTCTCGAAGCCGAGCTCGCGCAGGAGCGCTTCGATCCGCGCCGTCTCCATCCGCGCGAGCGCGAGCGATTCGGCCCCGACCTCGACCTTCGCGCGGGTGCCGTGGTCGCGCAGGCGCACCTGGACGAGGCCGAGCGCGCGCAGGCGCTCCTCGCCCTCCTCGACGCGCGCGAGGCGCTCCTTCGTCACGCGCGTCCCGACCGGCAGGCGCGACGCGAGGCAGGCGGACGCGGGCTTCTCCGCGACGGCGAGACGGAACCGCCGCGCGAGCGCGCGCACGTCCTCCTTCGTGAAGCCCGCGGCGGAGAGCGGCGCCACGACGCCGAACTCGCGCGCCGCGCGCGCGCCCGGCCGGTCGTCGAGCAGGTCGTCCGCGATCTCGCCGAACGCGAGCGCGCGGAAGCCGCGGGACTCCGCCCACGGGCGCATCGCGCGGAAGAGCGCCGACTTGCAGAAGTAGCAGCGGTCGCCGGCGTTCGCCTGGTAGCGCGCGTCGTCGAGCTCGTCCGTCGCGACGACGAGCAGCGGCGCGCCGATCGAAGCGGCGAGCGCGCGCGCCTCGGCGAGCTCGCGCCGCGGGAGCGACGGCGAATCCGCGATCACGCCGACGGCGCCGCGCCATGCGCCCGCGGCGGGCGGTGACGCGCGCTCGCCCTCGGCCCACGGCGCGGGCCCGAGCGCCTCGAGCGCCGCAGCGAGCAGCACGGAGGAATCGACGCCGCCGGAGAACGCGACGGCGACGCGCTCGAGCTCGACGAGCCCCGCGCGGAGCGCGGCGGACTTCGCCTCGAACGACGTTGCGGCGGACTCCACGAGCGTGCTCCTCACGCCCCGTCGGCGAGGTAGAGGCGGAGCTTCTTCACGTACCCGTCGGCGCTCTTCGCGATCATCGCGACCTCGTCGTCGGTGAGCGTGCGCACGATCTTCGCCGGCACGCCCGCGACGAGCGAGCGCGGCGGCACGACGAACTTCTCCTTCACGACGGCGCCGGCGGCGACGAGCGACTCGTCGCCGATCACGGAGCCGCCGAGCAGGATCGCGCCCATCCCGATCAAGCAGCGATCGCCGATCCGCGCGCCGTGCAGCACGCAGCGGTGACCGATCGTGCACTCGGAGCCGATCACGTTCGGCGTGCCCGTGTCGGCGTGGATCATCGTCAAGTCCTGCACGTTCGTGCGCGCGCCGACCGTGAGCGGCGCGTCGTCGCCGCGCACCACGCACGAAAACCAGATGCCCACGTCGGCGCCGAGCGTCACGTCCCCGGTGAGGACGGCGTTGTCCGCCGCGAACGCGCCGCCTTCGAGGCGACGAAACCGGCCCTTCGTCGGATAGTGCGTCATCGCGCGGATCCTATCCGTTCCAGAGGCCCGGCGGCGAGCCCTCGAGCACGCGGCCGACCTCGGGCAGGCCCCACAGGAAGAGGAACGTCTGCGCGTTGAAGAGCGCGTGCACGGCGAACGACGCGGCGATCCGCTGCGTCGCGTGGAGCACGCTCCCGAGGATCAGGGAGAGCGCGAACACGGGCAGGAACGCGGCGAGCCCGTGCAGGCTCGCGAACGCGAGCGACGCGGCGACGATCGCGATCGACGAGGGCACGTACCGAGCGAGCGTGCGCTGCAGGAACCCGCGGAAAAAGAGCTCCTCGAAGAGCGGTCCGACGACGACGCCGAGGAGCAGCGCGACGGGGCGATCGCTCACGGGCAGCGCGCGCATCGCCGCGACGACGGCCTGCTCGGGGCGGCCCTGGCCGAGCGCCTCGAGCGTCGCGGGCCATGCGAGCGCGACGCCGATCAGCCCGGGCACGAGCAGCACGTACCCCGCGACCCCCGCCGCCGCCGCGCGCGGCGCGCCGTCGACGCGCGCCGCGAACGCAGCGAGCACGGACGCGCCCGAACGCCGCGCGAGCGCCGCCGCGACGAGCGTCCCGCCCGCGAGCGTCGCGATCGAACCGCAGAGCTGGACGAGCAACGGCACGTCGTGCGCGCGACCGAGCGCCGAGCTGACCAGGAACGCGAAGAGCACGGCCGAGAGGAGCCCGCCCGCGAGCTCGCCCAGCCCCCACGGCGGCGCGTCGACCGCACGCACGGCGTCTCCACGCAGCTCACGGCCCCGCACGGCGCCGTCGCGCGCTTCGATCGCTCCGCGGATGCGCCGCACCGCGAAGCCCGCGATCGGCACGAGCGCCGTCCCCGCGGCGACGAGCACCGCGCCCACGACGAGGCGCGGTACGACGCCGGGAACGGGCTCGTCGAGCATCAGCTCGCTCACGCGCGCGGCGCCGCGCCCTCGATCGTGCCGTCGAGCGGCGACGACGCGTTCGCGTAGAGCTTGCGCGGGATGCGGCCCGCGAGGAACGCCTGGCGCCCCGCGACGCACGCGTCGCGCATCGCAGCGGCCATGCGCAACGGCTCGCGCGCGCTCGCGATCCCCGTGTTGAGCAGGACGCCCGCGGCGCCGAGCTCCATCGCGAACGCGACGTCGGACGCGGTGCCGACGCCCGCGTCGACGATCACGGGCACCTGGACGAGCTCCATCAGGATGCGGATCGCGTTGGGATTGAGCACGCCCTGTCCCGAGCCGATCGGCGAGCCCGCGGGCATCACGCTCTTCGCGCCGAGCTCCGCCAGCCGCACGCCGAGGCGCGGATCGTCGGACGTGTAGACGAGCACGTCGAAGCCCTGCTTCACGAGCTCCTTCGTCGCTTCGAGCGTGCCGACGGGATCGGGGAGCAGCGTCTTCGGGTCGCCGAGCACCTCGAGCTTCACGAGCGGCGTGTCGAGCACGTCGCGCGCGAGCTCCGCGGTGCGGATCGCGCTCGCGGCGTCGAAGCAGCCGGCGGTGTTCGGCAGGACGACGTACTTCGTGCGGTCGATGAAATCGAGCAGCGACGGGCCCGCCTTCTTGTCGAGGTTCACGCGCCGCACGGCGACGGTGACGCACTGCGTGCCGGAGATCGCGAGCGCGTCGCGCGTCTCCTCGAACGACTTGTACTTCCCCGTGCCGACGAGGAGGCGCGAGGTGAACGAGTGGTTGCCGATCACGAGGGGCGCGTCGGCGCAGGGATCGATCGCAGGGGTCATCGTCCGTCCTTGGAGTGCGCGAGGAGCTAGCCGCCGCCGACGAGCGTGACGAGCTCGACGCGGTCGCCGTCCTTGAGCTCCGTCGTCGCGCGGCGCGCGCGCGTCACGAGCTCGCGGTTCACTTCGACCGCGACGATCTCGGGGCGCAGACCGAGCTCGTCGAGCAGGCGCGCGACGCTCGTGCCGTCCGCGAGCTCACGCGTCTCGCCGTTGACCTGGACCTTCACCATCGCGCGCCTCGTGCGGGGGCACGATGCTATCCGTTTCGCCGACGCGCAGGAAGGCGCACTTCAGGTACGCGCTCTCGGGCAACGTCAGGAGTTGCGGGTGGTCCGGGGAGGCACCGGCGAGCTCCTCGAGCCACGCGAAACGCCGCGCGCGCGTCGCGGCGGCGCGGAGGAAGTCGACGAAGAGTTCGGGACGCACGTTGTACGAGCACGACGCGGAGACGAGCCGTCCGCCCTCGCGCACGAGCTCGAGTGCGCGGCGGTTGAGCTCGGTGTAGCCGCGCGCGGCGCCCTCGACCTCGCGCTTGTTCTTCGCGAACGCGGGCGGGTCGACGACGACGAGGTCGAAGCGCTCGCCCGCCTGCACGCGCGCCCGCAGCGCGTCCATGCAGTCGGCGCGCTCCGTCACGAACTTCGCGGCGACGCCGTTGCGCTCGGCGTTGCGCTTCGCGCGCTCGAGCGCGGGCTGCGATTGGTCGAGCGCGACGACCTCCTTCGCGCCGGCGAGCGCCGCGCGCACGCCGAAGAGCCCGTCGTAGCAGAACGCGTCGAGCACGCGCGCGTCGCGCGCGAACGCCGCGGCCTTCGCGCGGTTCGCGCGTTGGTCGAGGTAGTGCCCCGTCTTGTGGCCCGCGAGCACGTCGACCTCGTACTGGAGCTCCGGCGCGCCGGCCGCGCGCTCCTTCACGACGAGCTCCGTCGGCACGGCGCCGCGGACGACCTCGACCTTCTTGTCGAGCCCTTCGAAGCGCCGCACGCTCGCGTCGGAGCGATCGACGATCGCGCGCACCTTCCACGGGAGCGCGCGCTCGACGAGCTCGAGCACGAGGTCGCGCAGACGATCGGCGCCCTGCGTGCCCGATTGACACACGAGCACGTCCGCGTAGCGATCGACGACGAGCCCCGGCACGCCTTCGGAGTCGCCCGCGACGAGCCGGCAGGCGTCGAGCGGCTCGAGGTAGCCCATCGCCGCGCGCGCCGCGATCGCGCGCTCGACGCGGCGCTGCCAGAACGCGCGGTCGGGCGCTTCCTTGCCGCGCGACACCATGCGCACGGCGATCTTCGAGCCCTGGCTGAAGAGCGCGTGGCCGAGGTGGACGCCGTTCGGTCCTTCGACCTGCACGACGTCGCCGCGCTCCGCCTCGACCGTCGCGAGATCGTCCGCGAAAGCCCAGGGGTGACCGTTCTCCAGCCAACGACGACCTTTTCCGGTGACGACGACGCGCGACATGGGGCGAAGAGGATACGCGCGCGATCGCGTCGCGAACAGAAGGGAGCGCAGGCGACTTCACGCGCTCGCGCCGAAGCGCCCGCTCACCGACGCGAGCGGGCCCGCGTCCGCGGGGTGCCGTCGCAGAGCGCCTCGAGCTCCGCCTGGAGCGTGCGTTTCGCCGTGCGCTTCCCGGGAGTTTCGCGCGGGTCATACTCGCCGTGCGATCGCCAGCCCACGCGCAGGAGCCAGCTCTCCGGAGGAGCAACGGGCGCATCTCGACCGTTCGCAGGTGGAGGTCCCGCAGCGCCCGGGAACCAGCGCGCGGAGCAGCAAGCGTCGGCGCCGTCGACGTGGATCCCGTGACGACGCGCGTTGTCGAGCACGTAGACGAGACCGAACCGCACCGCGCGCGGCTTCGCGAGCGCACGAGCGTGGAAGGAGTCGTCGAAGACGGGACCCCGTCGGCGCCACACCCGGTTCAGGGCGCGCGCGAGCCGAACGAGGAGCCCCGTCATGCCCGAAGCGAGCGAACGCGCGTCACGCGCCTCGACGAGCGCGTTCACATGGTTCGTCTGGAGCGAGAACGCGACGACGCGGAAGCCCGCGCTCTGGCATCCTCGAGCGAAGGCGTCGAACGCCGCGCGCGCACTGTCCTTCGAGCGCAAGCTCGGCAGTCCCGCGCGCAACCGGGACGTGACGAGGAGCGGCACGTGCCGTGTGATGCCGAGCCGCGTCGTGTGCGGAACTCGCTCGCGTGCGCCCTGCGGCTTCCGGCCCGCGCCGCGCCGAGCGCCGCCGTGACGAACGAAGGGGAGTTCGGGAGTCGTCCGCGCGCGACGACGGCGAGCGCGGTCGGCGGTCGGAGTGGAGCGAGGGTGCGGCATTCGATCGCGAGGACGCCGGCTCCGCGTGCCGGTCGCCGCTTTTCTCGAGGAAATTCGCTCGACCCGCGCGTGCTCCTGTGAGTCCGGGGAACTCGCAGGCTCGGTCCAGCTCGCACCCGAGCCGGATTCAGTGGTTCATCGTTCTCCGCGGAGGAGGAATCCTCGAGCGCCGCGTTCACTCACGCTCTCCGAGTGGCGGTGCGAGAGCCGAGTGACGTTCCCAAGCGCCCCTCGACCACCCGAAGAGCGAGTGGCTCAGCGCCGCTCCCCGTCGCGACACGCTCCATCCGACGCGTTCCCGAACTTGATTCGGGAACCTTCTGGCTCCGAACGCGCGGATCCGATCACGGGCGCCCCCGGACGCGAGTTGCATCGGCGGTCGAGTCGAGCGTCCCTCGCATCGCTCGGCACCGATCGCGGGACTCGCTCGGACCGCTCGAGTCGCGTACGAGGCCGCTCATGGAAACGACTCGGCGAGAGCGATCTCGACGTGCCCGACGCCGAGGGAGCGTCGGGCGCGTCGAACGATTCCGACGTGCGTGCGCCGGCAGGAGAACCCCGCGACCACTCGGGTCCATGCGACGACGTTTCCCTTCGAGAGGACCAGCCTCGAGCCGTTCCCGAACTGGATTCGGGGACCTTCTCTCCGGGCGCGCGTCGCGGAGCACCTACCGTCTCGGATGCGGCGAGCCACCGCGCGTGCGCATGCGCCGGGAGCGAGCGTCCCGAATGGAACCGAGCGTTCGCGCTTCCCGCGAGGACGGTCGGCGAGCTCACGACGGTCGGGAAAGGCCGGACGCGAACCGCTCGAGCGCGAGAGCCCCACGGCCCGCGCTCGCTCACTTCCCCACGATCGCCTCGAACCGCGGATCGCCGCGCAGCGACGCGAGGTCCGGATCGGTCTTGGCCCACGCGCGCTGTTTCGCGGCGGCGCCCGGCGACACCTGGTTCTCCTCGAACTCGCGACGCAGGAAGTCGAGCGCGGGCTCGACGTCGCCGCAGAGCGCGTACGTGCAGGCCATGTTGTAGTGCGAGAGCGGCGACGGCGCGATCTCGCGCAGGATCGCGCGCGCTTCGTCGGCGCGGCCCGCGCGCGCGGAGTAGCACGCGCGCAGGACGCGCATGAACTCGTCCTGGCGCAGCGCCCACGCGCGCTCGAAGTACGCGAGCGCCTTCACCGGGTCCTTCTGCTTCACGTTCGCGTTGACCGCGAGCGACACGAGCGCCGAACTCCGCATCGTCTCGAGCCGCCGCACGAGCCCCGCGCCCATCTTGCGCTCCTTCACGAGCTCCTCGAGCTCTTCGAGCCGCTCGACCGCGCGTTGGAGCTCCGTCTCCGCCTTCACCGGGTCGCCGCCGTCGCCCCACGTCGTGCCGAGCGCGATCTCGATCTCCGCGGCGAGCTCGAGCCCCCACACGTAGCGCGCGCCCGCGCCGGAGCGGTCGAGGTCCGCGCGCATCGCCTCCAGCAGCGCGCGCGCCGTCTCGGGCCGGCCTTCGTCGCGCCACGCGCGCGCGAGCTGGAGCGCGCTCGTCGACACGACGCGCAGCTCGAGGAACGCCGCGGGTCCCGGCCCCGCCGCGCCCGCCTCGGTCTCCGCGTCGCGCAACGAGTCGATCGCGTCCTGGCGCTCGAAGTAGAGCAGCGCCGCGCGCTCGGAGAGCTCGGGATCGGCGCCGCACGGGTCCTCGAGCGCGGCGCGCAGGAGCCGGCCGGAGAGCCGGTTGAACTCGCGCTGGAAGAGGTCGAGCCGCGCGAGCTGCGCGTCCTTCAGGAGCGCGAGCCGCCGCGGATCGGCGAGCGGGTCCTCCGCGTCGGACTTCGGCGCGAAGCCGGGGAACTCCGCGGGCGCGACGCGCGCGAGCGCGATGCACACGAGCTCGCGCAAGGCGAGCGCGCGGCGCGCGGGCCACGCGGGCGCGCGCGGATCGTCGAGCACGAGCGCCAAGGGCGAGAGGTCGGCGTCGAGGAGCGCGTCGAAGCCCGTCGAGGCCTCGACGTCCGCGCGCCACGCCGCGCGCTGGCTTTCGAGCGCGGCGACGTGGAGCGCGCGAGCGAGCTCGAGGATGCGCCGCGCGCGCGCGGCCGGATCCTCCGCCGCGGAGCCGTCCTTCGCCGCGGTCCCCGGTCCGGCGGCGCGCTCCGGACTCGTGCCGCGCTCGCCCGCTGCGCGCCCGTCGTTCGCCGCGCGCGGCACGGCGCCCGCGGGGTCGGACGCGCCGCGCGCGACGCCCGAAAGCGCGGCCCTCGCGAACGGATCGGCGTGCGAGCCGTCCGCGCGCGCGTCGGGCGCGAGCTCGAGCGCGAGCTCGCCGAGGCGCGCGACCGCGTCGAGTTCGAGCGCCGCCGCGTGCTCGCGGCCCGCGCGCGGGAGGCCGAGGTCGCGCCGCTCCGCGAGCAGCGCGGCGAGCGCCGCGCGGGCGCCCGCGAACGCGCCGCGCGCTCCCGCGTCGTCTCCGCTGGCGAACGCGGCCTGCGCCTCGAGCAGGCGCGCGCGGGCGAGCGTGTACCGTCCTTCGGGCGTCGACGCGGCCGCGTTTTCGCGCGCGAGCTCCGCGGCGATCGCGCGCGCGCCGTCGAACGTCGCCGAGTGCCGCAGCTCGAAGCGCGCGCGCGCGAACGCGAGCTCGCGCGCCTCGAAGCCGTCCTCCGCGAGCGCGCCGAGCACGCGCGCCGCGCGCTCGGGCTCGCCGAAGAGCTCGAGCCGCGCGAGCAGCGCGTCGACCGCCTCGCGCGCGCCGCGCCGTACGCGCCCGTCGGGATGCTGCGCCGCCGCGCGGAGCAGCGCGCGGGTCTTCGCGTCCGCGGCGAGCGCGGGATCGTCGACGAGCGCTCGGCCGAGCGCCGGGAGGAGCGCGGCGACGAGCCCGTCGTCGAACGGCGCCTTCGCGTCCGGCCAGGCGGCCGCGACGCGGGCGAAGAGCCGCTCGCGCAGGCGCGCGCGGCCCGCGAGCTCGCGCGCGGCGAGGACGCGCTCCGCCGGCGCGAGGACGTCGAGCGCGAGCTCGAGCGCCCCGAGCGTCTCGGGCCGATCGAGCTCGAGCGCCGAACGGACGGCGCGCTCGCGTACGGCGGGCTCGGGGTCGTTCGCCGCGAGTCGGACGAGCGCGCTGGCGCGCTCGGCGAGGCGCGCGGCGCCGAGATCGGCCCGTCCGAGGAAGCGCGCGAGCTCCACCCGGACGAGCGGGTCGGGATCGACGAGCGCGGCGAGCGCGGGCTCGAGCTCGTCTGCGCCGCCGGCCTCGAAGACGAGCCACGCGAGTCCGCGGCGCAGCGCGCCGTCGAGCCCGGGCTCCGAGGCCGCGGCCCCGGGAGCCGTAGCGCGTTCCGCGAGCTCGGCGGCCGCCGCCCGCGCGCTCGCGGCCCCGCGGAGCGCGAACGCCGCGAGTCGCTCGGCGCGCTCGGGGGCGGGGAGTCCGGCGAGCGCCCGCAGCAGGGCGCGCTCGTCCTCGGCGACGGCGTCGCAACGCGGGACGAGCCCGGCCGGGAGCGCGGCGTACGCGATCGCCCCCCGCCCGACACCCGGTGCCGCGCCCACCCCGGCGAGCGACGGGACGGACGCCGTGAGCGCGCCGAGTCCCGGCGCGAACCCGAGGACGAGGGCGAGCGCGTTCGACGGGGCTCGGGCAAGGATCGGCATCGACGCGCAGGATTCCACCACCCGGCGGCCGTCCGGTCACGCGGACACCCGCTCCAGCGCCGCTCGCGGGTCCCGCGCCCGGTCCCCGTCGCCGTCGACCGCCGGGACCGTGGTTGACTCCTCTCCTCGGATCGGGGAGACTGCTCGCCCCTTCTCCCGCGCGGAGAGGGCCGAGCCCTGCGTCGAAGCCCGGTGGAAGCGGGGTGGCCCGCTTCCGTCTTCATTTAACATTCCCCCCTCCCCACCTCGAGCCCGAGCGGCGCCGCGTGCGCCGAGCGCGCGCGAGGAACCCCGCCCACGCCCTCATGAACCCCGACGACATGCTGCGGATGATCGACGTCATCCACCGCGAGAAGGACATCCCCAAGGAGGTCATCTTCCGCGGGCTCGAGGAGTCGCTCGCCGCCGCCGTTCGCAAGCGTCTCGGCGCGGGCGAGGACCTCGTCGTCAAGATCGATCGCAAGACGGGCGCGGTCTCGATGGAGGACGAGGAAGAGGAATACGAGTTCGACATGCAGGAGCTCGGCCGCATCACCGCGCAGGCGGTGAAGCAGGGACTCCAGCAGCGCCTGCGCGAGGCGGAGCGCGACGTCCTGTTCGAGGAGTACGAGGCCCGCGTCGGCCAGCTCGTCAACGGCGTCGTCCAGCGCTTCGAGGGCGACCACATGGTCGTCAACCTCGGCAAGGTCGAGGCCTTCCTCGGCAAGGACGACCGCGTGCGCGGCGAGACCTTCAACCCCGGCGATCGCATCCGCGCGATCATCGTCGAGGTGCGCAAGGACGGCTCGCGCGTGCGCATCCTCGTCAGCCGCACGCACCCCGACCTCGTGCGCCGTCTGTTCGAGCTCGAAGTGCCGGAGATCGCCGACGCGATCATCGAGATCAAGCGCGTGGTCCGCGAGCCGGGCTACCGCACGAAGATGGCCGTCGTCTCCGCCGACCCGAAGATCGACGCGATCGGGGCGTGCGTCGGCGTGCGCGGCTCGCGCATCAAGGCCGTGATCGACGAACTGCGCGGCGAGCGCATCGACATCATCAAGTGGTCCGACTCGCTCGAGACCCTGATCATGAACGGCCTGAAGCCGGCGACGATCCACATCGACAACATCTTCCCGGACGTCGACTCGCACTCGGCCGTCGTGCTCGTCGACGAGGACCAGCAGTCCCTCGCGATCGGCAAGAAGGGCCAGAACGTGCGCCTCGCGAGCAAGCTCTGCGGCTGGGAGATCGAGATCAAGACGCGGGCGGAGTTCGAGGCGGAAGCCTCGGGCGAGAGACCGCCCGCGAGCGAGGGCGGAGCCGAGGGCTCCACCGACGGCGACGACGTCTCCAAGAACGACGACGACGACACGGGCGCGGACGGCGCGCGCTCGGCCGGACAGAGCTGACCCCGCCTCCTCCCCCACGTCCCAGACCGAGCCCGAGAGTCCAAGGAAGACCCGAACCGCTTGACTCAGAAGAAGCGCATCTCCGAACTCGCCAAGGAATACGGCATCCCGGGCGCGGACCTGGTGAAGAAGCTCAAGGACCGCGGCTTCACGCACGTGAAGGGTCCCGCGTCGGGTCTCGAAGACTTCGAGGTGATGCAGATCGAGGCGATCCTGCAGGCCGAAGGTCGCAAGCGCGTCGGTGCGGACGGCGCCGCCTCGAGCGCCGATGCGTCCACCGAGCACGGCGCGACGGGACTCGTCCTGCGCAAGAAGAAGAAGAAGCTCTCGCTCACCGCGGACTCGAGCGACGAAGACAAGGTCGAGGTCGCGCCCGAGCCGATCGTGCCGGCGCCCGCCCGCCGCGCCGAGCCCGAGCCCGCGCCGATCGTCGATGCGGAGCCCGAGCCCGAGCCGTCCGAGGTCCTCGAGCCGGCGGTCGAGCTCCAACCCGCGCCGCCCCCGGCCCCGGTCGAGCTCGCGCCGATCGCCGTGCACGCGCCCGAGGTCGTCCACACGCCGGCTGCCGCGGCCTCCGCGGCTCCCAGCCCCGCGGCCGAGGTCGAGCCCGCGCTCCCCGCCGCCGCGGCCGCCGCTCCGGCCGTCGAGCCGCCGCCGACGGAACCCGTCAAGCTGACCGCGCCCACTTCGGCCGCGGCGCCCGCGCCCGCGACGCCGGCCGCGCCGCGCAAGCCCGCCGGCAAGGTGCTCGGCTTCATCGACCTCTCGAAGCTCAAGACCACGCCGAAGAAGCCGACGCAGGAATCGCGTCGCCTGCGCTCGAAGGACGACGTCGCGCCGAACGTGCAGCCGACGCTCGGTCACGACAAGAAGAAGGCGCTCGTCCGCGGCGATCGCGGCTCGCGCGACACGCTCTCCGCGGGCCAGCTCCGCGAACAGCAGGGCAACCGCTTCCTGCGCCGCGCCGGGCCGATCAAGCCCGGTCAACCCGGCGCTCCCGGTCAGGCGCCCGCGCCGCGCGAACGTTCGCGCGGCCGCGAGGGCGGCGTGTCCCCGTACGCGGGCTCGTCCGTCGCGATCGACCTGCCGATCACGGTCAAGAAGCTCGCCGAGAAGCTCTCGGTCAAGCCGTTCGAGGTGCTCTCGGCGGCGATGCGGAGCTTCGGCCTCGGCGTCAACATCAACTCGACGCTCGACGAGGAGACGGCGACGCTGCTCGCGGGCGAGTTCGAGGTCAAGCTCGACATCAAGCGCGTCACCGAAGCCGAGGAAGTGCTCATCCAGGAGCTCGCGCAGAAGCGCTCGGACGTCCACGCCGAATCGCTCGCGCTGCGGCCTCCCACCGTCGCGGTGCTCGGCCACGTCGACCACGGCAAGACCACGCTGATCGACGCGATCCGCAACTCGCGCGTCGCCGACGGCGAGGCCGGCGGCATCACGCAGCACATCGGCGCGTACCAGGTCACGACGAAGAGCGGCCACCCGCTGACGATCATCGACACGCCCGGTCACGCCGCGTTCACGTCGATGCGCGCGCGCGGAGCGAAGGCCGTCGACATCGTCGTGCTCGTCGTCGCCGCCGACGACGGCCCGATGCCGCAGACCGAGGAAGCGCTCAACCATGCGCGCGCCGCCGGCGTGCCGATCGTGGTCGCGCTCACGAAGGCCGACAAGCCCGAGGCGAACACGAAGCGCGCGATGGAGCAGATCTCGGCGCGGTTCCAGCTCCACCCCGAGGAATGGGGCGGCACGACGGCGATGCTGCCGGTGTCCGCGCTCAAGGGCCAAGGCGTCGACGAGCTGCTCGAGCGCGTGTTCCTCGAGAGCGAAGTGCTCGAGGACAAGCTCAAGTGCCACCCGCAGGGTCCGGCGAAGGGCGTCGTGCTCGAGGCCGAGATCCACGAGGGCAAGGGCATCGTCGCCCACCTCCTGATCCAGGACGGGACGCTCGAGCGCGGCGACGTGATCCTCGCCGGCGAGGGCTACGGCAAGGTCCGCTCGATGCACGACGACCTCGGACGCGTCGTCACCAGCGCGCCGCCGTCGATGCCCGTCGAGGTCATGGGCCTCGACAAGCTCCCGAGCGTGGGCGAGATGTTCTACGTCGTCGACTCGCTCGCGAAGGCGAAGGAAGTCGCCGAGGAGCGCGAGAAGAAGACGCGCATGCTGCAGCTCGCGGCGGAGCGCCGTCCGCTCGACGCGGCGACGCTGCTCAAGTCGGTCGCCGAGAGCAAGCGGCAGGTCATCAACCTCGTCGTCCGCGCGGACGTGCAGGGTTCGGTCGAGGTGCTCAAGAGCGCGCTCTCCGAGCTCAAGCACGACGAGGTCGAGGTCAAGGTGCTCCACGCCGGCGTCGGCGCGGTCACGGAGAGCGACGTCATGCTCGCCGCGAGCTCGAGCGGCACGATCATCGCGTTCCACGCGAGCACGAACGACAAGGCCCGCACGGTCGCCGAGCGCGAAGGCGTCTCGATCCGTTACTACGAGGTGCTCTACGAGCTCCTCGACGACATCCGCGACCTCATGGAAGGCCTGCTCGCGCCCGAGCTCCGCGAGGAGATCACGGGGCACGCCGAGGTCCGCGCGCTCTTCAAGTCGTCGAAGATCGGCGTGATCTCCGGCTGCATGGTGATCGACGGCTCGCTCTTCCGCGACAGCCGCGTGCGCGTGAAGCGCGAGGGCAAGGTCGTCCACGACGGCGTGCTCTCGTCGCTCAAGCGCGTGAAGGACGACGTCAAGGAAGTCCGCGAGGGCTTCGAGTGCGGACTCACCGTGCGCGACTTCCCCGAGCCGCAGCTCGGCGACGTCCTCGAGGCGTACCGCACCGTCAAGGTCAAGCGCGGCCTCGGCGACAAGGCCTGATCCACGCGGGGGCGCGCTCGGCGCGCCCCCCACCCCGCGACATGGCGAACCCGCGCACGATCGCTCGGCTCGAAGCGCGCATCCAGGAGCGCGCGGCCTACTGCCTCCAGTTCGAGGTCAACGACCCGCGTGCGTCGTTCATCACGATCACGCGCGTCAAGCTGTCGACCGACCTGACGAGCGCGAAGCTGTACTACTCCGTGCTCGGGGACGCGTCGGACAAGAGCAAGGCGCAGCACATGCTCGACCACGCCGCGGGGTTCATCCAACGGCAGGTGAGCCGGGTGCTCGAGATGCGGCGCGTGCCGCGGCTCTCGTTCCTCTACGACGACTCGGCGGAGCACGCCGCGGACATCGCGAAGTTGATCCACGAAGCGCGCGCGCGCGACATGCAGATCAACCCGAAGCTCAAGGAAGAGCCGCCCGTGAAGCCCGCGGATCCGCGGCTCACGGAGGAGCTCGGGATGGTCGACGAGGAGACGGAGTTCGCGCTCGACGGCGAGTCCGGTCCCGACGGCGACGGCGACGGCGACGGCGACGGCGACGCGGACGCGGACGAAGGCGACGACGACGACGACCGTGACGCGCGCTGAGCGCTCCGCTCGCGACGCTCGAACGCTACCCTGCCCGCATGCTCAAGCACCTCTTCGGCGAGTTCTTCAAGAAGGGCCGCCGCCCGATGCTCGCCGTCGGCGCGCCGGCGCCGGAGTTCACCGTGAAGGACCACCTCGGTCGCACCGTCACGCTCTCCGAGCTGCGCGGGAAGCGCGTCGTGCTCTGGTTCTATCCGAAGGCCGACACGCCCGGCTGAACGCGCCAGGGCTGCGGGTTCCGTGATCGAATCCGCGACTTCGAGACCGCGGGCACCGTCGTGCTCGGCATCTCGTTCGACTCGGCCGAGGAGAACCGCGCGTTCGCGGAGAAGCACGCGCTCCCCTTCCCGCTCCTGTGCGACACGACGCGCGAGGTCGGGCTCGCCTACCTCGCCTGCGACCGCGCGGACGAAGCCTACGCGAAGCGCTTCACCTACGTGATCGGTCCGGACGGCACGATCGAGCGCGCGATCGACACGCAGGATCCCGGCGGACAGGCCGCGGCGCTCCTCGGCTGAAGGCGGGCGCGCGTCGACGCGCGCGGCGGGCGCGCGTCCTCGCCCCTCGCGCGCGGCGAAGGCACGCCGCGCGTCGCGAACGTCGCCGGCTTCGGGCGCGGACGCGCGCACGAGCGAGCCCACGCCCGCTCGCGCGCGCCGCGCGTCACTTCGAGAAGCGCAGCGGAACGCGCTCCACCTCGTCGACCTTCGCGCAGAACTGCGCGAAGCGCGGGAACTCGCTCGCCGGGATCAAGAACGGCGCGAGCAGCAGCGAGCGCTCGAGGTGCAGCGCTCCGTCGTCCTTCGGCGTGATCGCGAGGACGTACCGCCCGCCCATCCAGCTCTCGTTCGTCGCCGGCGGTCCTTCCGCGAGGTGCATGCCCTGCGGCAGCGTCAGCGTCACGTCCGCGATCGACACGATCGCGCCGCGGAGGAGGTAGTCGAAGCGCCGCTCGCCCTCGCCGCCGGCGAGTCCGGCGCCGAGGCTCAGCGCGGGAACGGGGAGCTTGAGCGTCCACCCGTCGCCGTTCGCGTCGAGGAGCTTGCGCACGCGGCCCTTGCCGACGAGCACGAGCGGTCCGTCGCCGTCGAGCCCCGGGAGCTCGAGCTCGGCGAGTTCGAAGCCCGGGAGGAGCCGCGCGAACGCCTGCCCGAGCGCCGCCTTGCGCTGCGCGACCGGGATCTCCTTGAAGCGATCCTTGCCCGCGTAGCCCGCGTTGCCGGTCGACTCGATGCGCAGCGTCGCGTCCGCGCCGCCGTCGTCGTGCACCGCGAGCTGCATCGAGACCTTCGAACCGGCGCGCTCTTCGAGCGGGAGGTCGGGGAGGTGTACGACCCCCTCGCTCGTCAGGGCCTCGGCGCGCGGTGCGTTCCCGAGGAGCTCACCGTACGGCAGGCCGCGCATCGAGAGATCGCACCACGCGACCGCGGCGCCCTTCGGACGCACGCGCACGAGGAGCCGCTTGCCGAAGCGCGCGAGGTCGGGGAACGGAAGCCCTTGATCGGGGTCGCACTCGGGCGAAACGTCCGTCGACCACACGAGGTCGTGCTCGATCCGCGCCGCGGTGAGCAGCGCGGAGTAGAGGTGCACGGGGTTCCCCTCCTCCTGCAGCAAGGTCGCGACCGCCGACGCCGCGCTGCGCGGATTCGGCTGCTTCACGATGCTCGTGACCTTCGCGAGGAGCGCGCGCGCCTTCGCTTCGTCGCCGTCGAGCCCCGCGCACGTCTCCGCGGCGAGCGCTTCGATCTCCGGCGTCGGCCGCGCGGCGAGCCGCGCGTTCTCGAAGAGCACGCGGCGCATGACGTCGGCGACGTCGCGACGCTTGCCGAACTGCACCCACGGGAGGATCCAGTTCGCCGGCGGCGCGCCGGGTTGGAGCTCGACCTTGTCCTGGTCGCGGAGTTCGAACACGTGGATCTCGAGGTCGCCCTCAACGAGCACCTCGTGCGTGCCCGTGTAGTTGCGCTGCACGAACTCGAGCCCGTGTCCACGCGGCAGGATCACGACGTAGCGGCTCACGTGGTACGGCTCGTCCGTCGACGCGAAGCGCCACGAGCCGAGGCCCTGGAGCCCCTCTTCCGGCGCGCCTTCGTGGTCGCGGTAGACGCGCTCGAGGAAGTCGCCGGGCTTGAGCGCGGGCATCACGTACTCCCCGTCGACCTCGACGGGCTCGAGCTCCGTGTCCTGTCCGCCCGGTTCCTTCGCCGGCTTGATCGTGGCGAGCTTCTCGGTGAAACCGGGGACCTGCTGCGTCCCCTCGCGCTTGCAGCCGTCGAGGTCCTTCAGGTGCAGGAGCTCGTGCGTCAGGCTCTCCTGGGAGCCGTCCGGGAACACGCGCATGATCTGGAAGTCGAGCACGCGCACGACGGAGTCGTTCCAGCGCGCGCGGTCGTAGCTCTTCAGGACCTCGTCGCGGTCCGGACGGAAGCGGGCGAAGAGCGCCTCCGTGGGGTCCGCTTCCCCGAGCGCGCCGAGCCGCGCACGCGCGGTCTTCGAGCCCGGAGATCGCGCGAGCGCCTCGTGGAGCCGCGCGCGCTCGTCGTCGGCTCGACCCACGCGCCGGGCGAGCTCCGCGCGCTTCAGCACCGGGTCCGCCCAACGCGGGTACGCGCGCGCGAGCTCGGCGAAGAGCGCGTCGGCCTCCTCGAAGCGACCGCGCTCCTCGAGGAAGCTCGCGAGCTCGCTCGTGAGCCCGAGGCGTCCCGCGCGCAGTCGCGCGTGCCGCAGCGCGCGCTCGGCCCCGGCCGAATCCCCGGCCGACGCGAGCTCGTGCGAGAGCTCCTGCAGGTTCTGCGAGTACGCGCCGAGCGCCTCGCACTCCACGCGGCGCACCGCGGCGGCCTTCGTCACGAGGTCCGCGCCGGCGAGCGCGTCGGCGACCTCGCGGAGCACGCGCGGATGGCGCGGAGCGCGCTGCTCGGCCGCCGCGCGCGCGGCCTCGCCGCGCACGTCGAGCTCGAGGCGCGGGTACGTGTCCGCGAGCTCGAGTTCGGGGATCGGCGAGGTCGCGAAGCGCGCGCGGGCGGCCTCGAGACGGGCGAGCGCGTCCTCCTCGTGGTCCTCGAGGACCTCGGTCCGCGCGAGCGCGACCTCGACCTCGAGCCGCGCGCCGTTCGCGCTGCGCTCGAGGCGCGGACGCGCCTTCGAACGCCGCCAGGCCTCGGGGAGATAGGGCGACTCGTTCAGCCCGCGCGCGTAGAGCGCCTGCAGGCCTTCCTCGCCCGGCGCACTCTCCGCGGCACGCCGGAGGAACTCGAGGCCCGCGATCGGACGCCCGAGCGTCGAGAGCACGAGCCCGCGCAACGCCATCACGTCGGTGCTCGAGCCCGCGTCCGCGAGCCGTTCCGTCCACGCGACGGGAACGCGCGCCGTCGTCCGCGCGCCGCCGCTGCGGCCGAGCGCCGACCGCGCCGCGGTCCAACCCTGCGCGTCGAGCGCCGGGAACACGAGCGGAGCCCCGGGGCCGCCGTGCGCCGCGTCGACGGTCGAAACGCGCAGCGCGAAGCCCGAGTACGCGTCCGCGCGACAGCGCACGAGCACGCGGTTGCGCCCGACGAGTCGGTCGAAGCGCGCGAGCTCGACGGGCGCGCGCTCCTCCGCGACGGGGTCGATCGCGACGCTCGGCAGGCCGTTGATCGAGTAGCTCCACGCCGGATCGCCGACGGACCCGCGCCACGGCCGATCGCGCGCCATCAGGTACGGGAGGCTGCGCAGCGCGTAGGAGCCCGTGAGGTCGAACTCGAGGATCGCCGGTCCGCTCGCAGCGGAATCGAACTCGAACGCGAGCACGCACCAGCCCTCGACCGGCTCCATCCACTCCGCGGGGTAGACGCCGGCCGCGAGGTTCTCGCGACGGCACGCAAGCCAGCGCACGCGCTCGCCGCGCAGCCCCGCGTGATCGCGCTCGAAGCCCGGGTCGCGCGCGAGGTCGTCGAGCGACTCCGCGTCGGCGCGTTCGGGGCCCGCGAGCGGCGCGAGCATGCGGAAGCTCGCGAGCGAGTCGGGGAACGCGTCGTTCGCGCGGGCGCGCTCGAGATCCTCGCTCGAGCCCCGGGCGAGCCGGTCGTTCGTCGCGAGACGCGCGAGGGTCGCGCGCGCGTGCGCGTCGAGCGTTCGGCACGCCGCGAGGCGTTGAAGCGTCTTCGTCCAGCCCGCGGGCTCGGCGAGCTCGTCCGCGCTGTTCGCGAGCAGCGCGAGCGCGGCCTCCTCGACCGGGCTCGGCGCGCCCTCCTGCGCGAGGAGGAGCTCCGTGACGCGCGCATGCCAGCCGTCGACGTCCCCCGCCGCGAGCAAGGGAGAGTCGACGAGCTCGCGCACGAGCGCCCGCCGATCGACGAGCTCGCGCGTCGCGGACTGCGTGCCCGCGGCGACGACGGGCTCCGTCGCCCAGGACGCGTCGGTTCCCCCGACGGCGGCGCGCGCGGGGAGCGCCGCGTTCGCGGCGAGGAGGAGGAGCGTGAAGCCGAGAGCAAATCGTTCGATGCGCATGGACTCTTCTCCTCAGCGGCCGCCGGCGGGACGGGTTTCGATGCGGAGCGTGCGCTGCTCCGCGAGGTCGATCGCGCGCAGCGCGTCCTGGAACCGCGCGTAGTCGGCGAGGGCCACGCGGCGCGTTTGGAGCTCGAAGCGCCGATGCACCTCGACGCCGCCCTCGACGGCCGTGAGGCTCTGGCGGTAGCTGACGAGGCCCGGCACGACGACCTCGACGGGCGGAGGCAGCTCGAGCGCGCGCGCGCCCTCGGGCAGCCGGTACACGATCGTCTCGTCGTGCCCGAGCGGACGATCCAGCACGATCTCGCGCTCGCGCGAGTCGCGGGGCTCGACGGCGAGCCCCGAGAGGCCGAGCTCGTCGAACACGAGGCGCAGCGTGGCGCCGTTCTCCTGCGCGGCCCAGAGGTTCTTCGCCTGGAAGTGGGCCTCCAGCCGGGCCTTCGCGCCGAGGTCCTCGAGGTCGCTCGTCTTCACGTCGCGCACGTCGATCTGCGCGAAGCTCTCGCGGAGGTCGCGCTCGAGGCGCTTCGCGATGTCCCCCTTCTCCCCGCTGTAGTTCGTGCGCAGGCCGACGCCGAACGCGCCGACGGACTCGTCGACGAGCGCGACCTCGGCGTTGCCCTGGAGGTCGAGCTTCACGTCGTAGCGGCGGACGAGCGCGTTCTCCGCGGGCGGCGCGTACGGGATGTCGTGCAGGCTCGCCTGTCCCTGGTCGACGTGGAGCACGCGCGCTCCCTGGTCGTCGACGCGCAGGTACTCGATCGGGTTCAGGTCCGCGGTGCAGTCGAGGTACATCCCCGGACGGTCCGCGGTCGCGGGCGCGAAGGCGATGCAGTGGTTGAAGTGCTCGACGAGCGGCGCGTCGAGCGGCTCGTTCGGCTGCACGTAGCGCGCGCGGATCAGCACCGGATGCGCGTGGACGCCGATCTCCGCGAGCATCGTGCAGAGCAGGATCGACTTGTCTTTGCAGTCGCCGAAGCGCCGCTCGAAGATCGTCGACGCGCTGTACGGCTCGTAGCCGTGCGTGCCGAACGGCCACATGTTGTAGCGGATCTCCTGGCCGACGAAGCGCACGAGCGCCTCGATCTTCGCGTGCTCGGTCGTGAGGCCCTTCGTGAGCTCCGCGACCTTCGCCTTCATCGCCGGCGAGCTCTCGAACTCCTTCTCGATGAAGCTCCACCACCAGGTCGCGAACGCCTGCCAGTTCTCGTAGGTCGACGCGTCGACGAGCGGTGCCCACTCGGTCTTGTCGGGCATCGCGCTCTCGGGCTTCGGCCGCTTCAGGTCCTTCGCGACCCAGCGGCGGACGCGGTTCCCCTTCGCGTCCTTCGACTCGCTCGCCTCGAGCGCGTCGCCGTTCCTCGTGTGGAACCAGAGCTGCACGTCCGGCCCCGTCACGTAGACGAGCTCCGAACGCAGCGTGGGCGCGAGCGGGTCCGGTCGATCGGGGTAGAAGTCGTGACGGTTGCCGAAGTAGTTGCCGAAGACGCTCGGCACGGCGTCCTCGACGCGGTACTCGACGTCGAGCGCGTCGCCGACCCGCAGCGGCGGGAGCTCGAACACGCGCACGGCGCCCGTGTTCGCGCGTTGGTCGCCGCGGCGCGGCGCGGGCACGGGGTCCGCCGTCCCGTCGGCGTGGAGCACGCGCACGTTGCGCACGACGAGCGAGCCGCCGTCCGGATAGAAGAGCCCGTAGACCGAGAGCGACTTCGCGCCGCCTTCGTTCTGCACGCGCCAGAGCACGTGCTCGTACGACGACGACGTGCCGTCGCGGTTCACGCGATGGACGACGGTGCGGTCGAGCACGCAGAGCGGCTCGTCGGCGTCGAGCGCCGGCGCCGCGGCGAGCACCGCGCGCGCGTCCCAGAGGAACGGCGTCTCGAAGCGCTCTTCCGAGCTCTTCGCGAGCAGCTCGCGCTGGCGGCGCAGCTTGTCCTGGCTCGGATCGATGCGGAGGATCTCGGCGAGCAGCGCATCGCTCGCGTCGCCCTTGCCCGCGCGCTGCTCGAGCTTCGCGAGCGCGAGCAGCGCGTCCGTGTCCTCCGGCGCGAGCTTGCGCGCGCGATCGAGGAACGACCGTGCGCGATCGAGAGCGCCGCCGCGCTCGAGCCGCCGCGCCGCCTCGAGCGCGACGTGCGCGGCGAACGGGGCGGCGGAGAGCGCCTCGTCCGCGACGCGCGCGATCCCGTCGAGGTCGCCGCGGTCGGCGAGGAGCCGCAGGCGCTCGTCGAACGACTCGCCGTAGGCACGGTCGAGATCGCTCCCGCGCGCGAGCAGCGCGAGCGCCGCGTCCGGAGCGCCGCGCGTGACGAGTTCGCGCGCGCGTTCGGCGACACCGGAGCGCGTCCACGCGTGCTCGGGGAGCGCGAGGAGACGCTCCTGGAGCAGCGCGGATTCGCCGTCGCGGTCGAGGTGCGAGAGCACGCGCGCGCGCAACTGCACGACGTCCGGGTCGTCGGGCGCCGCGCGGTACGCCTCCTCGGAGAGCTGGTCGGCGCGCGCGAGCGTCGGGTTCAGGTCGAGCGCGAACTGCGCGAGGTCGACGCGCGCCGCGACGTTCGTCGGGTCGAGCGCGATCACGCGCTTGAGCGGCGCGATCCACGGGTTGACCTCCATCTCCTGCCGGCTCGTGTCCGCGTCGGGCGCGGCGACGCGCGCGGCGAGGTAGATCGTGTCCGGGTCGTCCGCGGCCTTCGCGAGCGCGAGCTCCGCCGCCTTCTGCGCGCTCTTCGCGGTGCGGTCGTCGGGGTGCGCGAAGTGGTGGTAGAGCGCGAGCAGCCGCGCCGCGTCCGCGTCCGACTTGGCGCGGGCGTCGAGGCGCTCGCGCGTCTCGGGCGCGGCCTTCGCCTGCGCCTTCGAGCCCTCGGCCTTCGCCTCCGGGGCGCGCGCGGAGTCGACGCGCAGCGCGAGCGGACGTCCAGCGAGGTCGGTGAAGCGCAGTTGCAGCGTCCAGTCGCTCTGGTCCTCGATGCAGCTCTTCACGAGCACGCGGTTCCAGCCCGCTTTCAACGCGACGACGACTGCGTCCTGGTCGAACTCGACGGGCCGCACGGTCTTCTTCGCGAAGGCCTCGCGTCCGTCGACGAACACGCGGATCGGTCCGCGCGAGCCCGCGCGGAACACGACCTCCTGGTCGTTCGGGCTCTCGACCGCGGTCGCGAGGTACGCGAAGCCCTGCGTGTCGGGTCGCAGGCACGCGCCGAGGTCGAGCACCCCGCGCGGATGCTCCGGCACCGGGTTCTCGCGCCAGGCGATCGAGCGCGCCTTGCCCGTGTACTCCGCGGCGTAGTCGAGCTCGCTCTCGGGCTTCTCCTTCTTCGCGTAGCCCTTGCCGCGCTCGTTGTCGAACGGGCCGACGAGACGCCAGTCCGTGACGAGCGCGAGCGCGCGCGTGATCGCGCGGGCCTCGTCGACGCGGCCGAGGTGCTGCAACGCCTCGCACCGCAGCGCCAGGAGGCGCGAGACGAGCTCCGCGTCCGCGCGCCCCGCGCCGACGGCGTCGAACGGCGCCGCGCCGAGCGGGAGGAGCGCGCGCTCGGTCCACGCCGCGGTCTCGCCCCAACGCTCGCGGGCGCGGGCGAGCGCGTGCCACTGCAGCACCGCGACGACGGCGTCGTCGCGCTCCGCGTCGGAGCCCGGCGCGCCCGACGCGAGCCGGCCTGCGAGCTCGCTCGCGAGGAGCTTGCGCGCCTCGGGCGCCCGGCCGCGGACGTCGAGCGCGAACGCGCGCAGCGCGAGACGCGGTGCGTGCGGCGCGGGGACGAGCTCCGCCGCCGCCGGCGCGGGCGCCGCGAGCGCGGCCGTCGCGGCGGAGGACGCGCCGGAGTTCGGCGTGCCGCAGGAGAACGGGATGACGAGCGCTGCGAGGAGCGCGGGAACGAGGAGAGCTTGGCGACGCACGCGTGTCCTTCCGGCGCCGGGCGGGCGAGCCCGCCACGATCGCCGGGAGCCCCGCCTCGGGGGCGGAGAGGTTACGAGAACGGCCCCGCGCAGGAAAGCGCGGCGGGGGCGATCGCGTTGCCCGCTCGGGCTACGGCGGCGAACTCAGCTCTTGCGCTTCCAGACGACGCCGCTCGGCGTGTCCTCGAGCACGATCCCCTGCGCGAGCAGCGCGTCGCGGATGCGGTCCGATTCCTTGAAGTCCTTCCGCTTGCGCGCGTCCTGCCGCGCCGCGATCTGGCGCTCGATCTCGGCGGGGAGCAGTTCCTCCTCGAGCTGGATGCAGCCGAGCACGCCGTTCGCCTTCTCGAGGAACTGGAACGCCGCCGCCGCCGCGCTCGCGCCGAGGCGCTTCTCGAGCGCGAGCCCGCGCAGCTCGTTCAACGCCGCGATCGCCTTGGGCACGTTGAGGTCCTCGTTCATGCCGCTCTCGAACTTCGCCTTGCAGCGCGCGACGTCCTCGAGACCGTCGTCGGACGACGCGCTCGCATCGACGCCGGTGCGCATGCGCCGCAGACGCGCCGCGAGGTCGTCGAGGTTCGCGAGCGCCGCCGCCGACTCCTTCAGGATCTCCCACGTGAAGTTGAGCGGCGTCCGGTAGTGGCCGCGGATCAGGCAGTAGCGCAGTTGGCGCGCGGTGAAGCCCTTCGCCTCGATGTCGTCGATCGAATAGCAGTTGCCGAGGCGCTTCGACATCTTGCCGCCGTCGACCTGGAGGAACTTCGTGTGCATCCAGAAGCGCGCGAACGGCTTGCCGGTGAAGGCTTCGGTCTGCGCGATCTCGCATTCGTGGTGCGGGAAGAGGTTGTCCTCGCCGCCCGTGTGGATGTCGAGCTGCTCGCCGAGGTGCTTCTTCGACATCGCCGAGCACTCGATGTGCCATCCGGGGAAGCCGTCGGGGCCGTAGCGGCTCGACCACTTCATCAAGTGCTTCGGGTCGCTCTTCCACAGCGCGAAGTCGGCGGGGTTCTTCTTTTCCTCGCGCACCGCGATGCGCGCGCCGGCGTCGAGTTCCTCGACCTTGTTGCCGGAGAGGCGGCCGTACGCGGGGAACTTCTCGACCTCGAAGTAGACGTCGCCGCCGACCTGGTACGCGAAGCCCTTCGCGATCAAGCCGTCGATCATCTCGAGCATCTCCGGCACGTGCTCGGACGCCCGCGGGTAGACGAACGCCGGCTTGCACCCGAGCTTCTTCAAGTCCGCGAAGAAGAGCTGCGTCCACCCGCGGCTGATCTCCCACGGGTCGCGCTTCTCCTTGCGGGCCTGCGCCTCGATCTTGTCCTCGCCCTCGTCCGCGTCGTCGACGAGGTGGCCGACGTCGGTGATGTTCATCACCTGCTTCACGTCGTAGCCCTGGTACTCGAGCCAGCGCCGCAGCGTGTCCGCGAACAGGTAGGCGCGCATGTTCCCGATGTGCGCGCGCCCGTAGACCGTGGGGCCGCAGTTGTACATGCGGACCTTCCCCGGCTCGAGGGTCGTGAAGGGTTCGAGGGTGCGGGTGAGCGAGTTGTAGACGGTGAAGGCCACGCGGGAGGTCCTCGGAACGGGGCGCGGCGTCCCGGCTCCCCAGCCGAGGCACGCGCGCCGCGCAGTCCGGGGAGCGTAGCGAACCGGGACCGGCAACTCACCGGGTGGGACCCCGACGAATGCACGGGGGCTGCGCCGGGCCGACGAGACCCAGACAGGCTCTGCACGATTTCGAGGAAAGCTCTTCCCGCCCGAGTCGCCGTTCGGTCGGTAGGATTGGAGGGCCGTCCCTGCCCCGCTCGACCCCCTAGGCAGGCGGCGGCCGAATCGATTCGTTCCTTTCTTTCTCTACTCAGGAGTTCTCATGTTCACACACCTCAAGCCGGGCATCGGACTCGCGATGCTCGCCCTGACGCTGGCTCCGGCGTACGCGCAGAGCCAGAAGGTCGCCGTCGATCTGACGGTCTCGAAGGAAGCTCTCCACGCGCAGATGCGCGACCTCGCGCAGATGATCGATCAGGCGAAGGCGAACCAAGCGCCGGCCCGCGAGATCGAAGCGCTCCAGTCCTACCTCCAGCAAGTCAGCGACTTCCTCGGAGGCGACCTCCCCGCGGCGCAGGCCCACGGCGGCCACGGCGTTTCGCAAGCCACCTCGCAGTCCGGCGTCCAGCAGCTCACCGCGCCCGCGTGCGCCGGCGGCGCGCTGACGACGACGAACTATCCCGGTATCGGCGGGACGATCCTGCCGGTGGCCCCGGCGCCGTTCCTGGGCTCCTCCTTCACCTGCAACGTGTCGGGCGCCGGCACCTACCTGTGGGACGTCAACCTGTCGACGTTCATCACGCACACCGCGAGCAACGACCTCGACATCACGCTGACCTCGCCCGCCGGCACGGTCGTCACGATCACGACCGACAACGGCGGCACGAACGACAACTGCTTCAACGGCACGCTCTGGGACGACAACGTCAACCCGGCGTCGGCCGCGGACTTCGTGTACGCGAACAACGTGACCGCGACGCCGCTCGCTCCGGAAGGCCGTCTCGCGGCGTTCCGCGGTGAGGACCCGAACGGCACGTGGACGCTCAAGATCCTCGACGACCTGACGGCGAACTCGGGCACCCTCAACTCGTGGGCGCTCGACATCACGACGGCGACCGCGCCGGTCGAGTCGACGACGGGCTTCACGCAGCTGCCCGGTCTCGTGATCCCGACGACGATCGCCACGGTGACGGACACCGTCGCCGTCAGCGGCGTGGGCACGTACCTCACCAAGGCCACCGTCGCGCTGACGCTCCCGCACACGTACGCCGGCGACCTCGACATCACCCTCACCTCCCCCGCCGGCACGATCGTCCAGCTGACGACCGACAACGGCGTCGGCAACGACAACGTGTTCAACGGCACGGTGTTCGACCCGGATGCCGCGACGCCGGTGACGGACGTCGTGTTCGCGAACAACGTGAACGTCGTGACCTGCTCGCCCGAAGGCTCGTTCGACAACTTCCTCGGCCAGGACCCCAACGGGAACTGGACGCTCACGGTTGCGGACGACGCGGGTGGTGACGGCGGTACCCTCGTCTCGTGGACGCTGAACCTGACGACCACGGGCGGCGCTCCCACGACCGCCGGCCCGACGAACTTCGCGGGCGCTTCGGGCGCGATCCTGGACTTCCCGACGGTCGTCACTCCGCCGGTCACGCCGACGGTCTTCACGCTGAACGTCTCGGGCGCGGGAACGTCGCTCTGGGACGTCGACCTGAACACGACGATCGCCCACACGTCGAGCGCGGACCTCGACATGACCCTGACCTCGCCCGCGGGCACGGTCGTCACGATCTCGACCGACAACGGCGGGACCAACGACAACTGCTTCAACGGCACGCTCTGGGACGACAACGACGGCATGACGGGCAGCTCGTGCGTGGACTTCGTCTACACGAACAACGTGGCCGCGGCGTCGCTCTCCCCTGAAGGTCGCTTCGACAACTTCCGCGGGGAAGACCCCAACGGGACGTGGACGTTGACGATCACGGACGACGCCACGGGTGCGGACTACGGCACGCTGAACGCCTGGTCGCTCGATCTGTCGACGCTCGCCTCGGCTCCGGCCGAGGTGTCGACGACGTACTCGAACCTGCCCGGCACGGCGATCCCGACGACGGCTCCGCCCTTCTCGACCTCCGACGTGATCGCGGCCTCGGGCCTCGGCACGAGCTTGACCGAGGTCGAAGTCTTCATCCAGGTCCCGCACACCTACGCGGGCGACCTCGACATCACGCTGACCTCGCCCGCGGGGACGATCGTCCAGCTCACGACCGACAACGGCGCGGGCAACGACAACGTCTTCAACGGAACGCTGTTCGACGCGGACGCTTCCGCGGCGGTGACCGACTACGTGTTCGTGAACAACGTCACGGTGCCGGCGCTCCAGTCGGAAGGCGCTCTCGGCGCGTTCAAGGGCCAGGATCCGAACGGCAACTGGACCCTCACGATCGCGGACGATGCTTCGGGCGACGGCGGCACGTTCGTGCGTTGGGACCTGACCCTGCGCACGTGCAACCCGGCGGCGTTCAACTCGTTCTGCGCGGGTGACGGCACGCTCGCCGACCACACGACGCCGTGCCCCTGCGGCAACAACGGCGCCGCGGGCAACGGCTGCGCGAACTCCGTCAACGCGAACGGCGCGAACCTCGTCGCGACCGGCACCCCGGCGCTCGACGACGTCGTGCTCAACGGCTCGGGCATGCCGCTCTCGGTCTCCTGCATCTACCTGCAGGGCACCGCGACGGACGACGTCGTGTTCGGCGACGGCGTCCGCTGCACCGGCGGCTCGCTCCTGCGTCTGCGCACGAAGACCAACGTCGGCGGCGCGTCCAGCTTCCCCGACTCGGTCGAGACCGTCACGCTCTCGCAGCGCGGCGGCGTCACGATCGGCAGCGGCGTGCGTCGCTACTACCAGACGTACTACCGCAACTCGGCGGCGCTCTTCTGCCCGCCCGAGACCTTCAACGTGACCAACGGCTGGGTCATCGACTGGTGATCCGACCGCACGCTCGAGCTCGCGCGAGCTCGATCCCGTGAACGAAGCGAGGCCGGTCCCTCCGGGGGCCGGCCTCGCGCGTTTCGCTCCGAGCCCGGCGGCGCCTCCGCGAAAGCCGCCTGCGGTCGCGGCGGGCGCGCGCGCCCACTACACTGCCGCCCCCGCGTGTCGCTCCGTCCGCACCATCTCCGCTTCCGGCTCGATCGCGAGCTCGGCTCCGGCACGACGGGCCGCGTCGTGCACGGGGTGCTCACCGAGGGCTTCGGTCCGTACCCCGCGGGCTTCCAGGTCGCGGTCAAGTACCTCCACCCGCACCTCACGGACGACCCCGCCGCGCTCGCGAGCTTCGAGGCCGAGGCCGCCGCGGGCTCCGCGGTCGTGCACCCGGGCCTCGTCCACGTCCTCGCGACCGGACGCGACGAGCGCGGACGCTTCCTCGTGCTCCCGTTCGTGCCCGGCCGCACGCTGCGCGACGTCGCGCGCGAGAGCGGGCCGCTGCCCGAGCCGCTCGTCCGCGGGATCGCGCGCCAGGTGCTCGGCGGGCTCGCGGCGCTGCACGCGGCGGGATGGATGCACGGCGACGTGAAGCCCGAGAACATCCGCCTCGACGCCGAGGGCAACGCCGTGCTGCTCGACCTCGGCTTCGCGCGCGCCGCGCCGGGCGAGAGCCTCTCCGAGCGCAACGGCTTCGAGTCCGAGGAGCGCGCGCTCGATTCGAACGATCCGCGCCGCGTCGCGCCGCGACCGGGCAGCCTCCCCTACCTCGCGCCCGAGCAGGCGCAGGGCGAGCCCGGCACGCGCGCGAGCGACGTGTTCGCGCTCGGCGTCGTGCTCTACGAGCTCGCGACGGGCGTGCATCCGTTCGCCGCGCAGGCCTTCGCGCGCGACGAGGACGACCGGCGTCCGCACCGGCTCTTCGAGAGTGCGAGCCCGAGCGGCTCGAGCGGCGCGATCGCGCGCGCAGCGCTCGAGAAACCCGACGCCGACCGCCTGCTCGCCGCGATCGCGACCGCGCGCTTCCGTCCACCGTCCCGCCTCGATCCGCAGCTCTCGCCGTTCCTCGACCGACTCGTCGCCGAGCTCCTCACGCGCGATCCGCTGCGGCGTCCCGACGCGGCCGAGGCCGAGCGCCGCTTCGCGGAGCAGGAGGGCGGCGAGTGGTGGCGCAGCGTGATCGAGTTCGAGGCCGGCGCGCGCCGCGGCGGCACCGGCGAGCCCGACGCGCAGCACCAACTGCCGCTCGTCGGCCGCGAGCGCGAGCTCGACCTGCTCCTCGCCCAGTTCGAGCGCGCGATGGGCCGCGCCCCCGGCGCGCGCCCCGGTCACGTCGTCTGGATCACCGGACCGAGTGGCTCGGGCAAGTCGCGCCTCGTGAACGAACTCGCGGCGCGCGTGCGCGCGGCCGAGGAGCCGCCGCTCTACCTGTACGGCCGCTGTCGCGAGTTCGACGAGGAACGTCCCTGCCAGCCCGTGCTGCGGATGCTCGAACGCTGGCTGCGCCTTCCGCCGGGTGTCGCGCCGGGCGCGCGCGAGCGCGAGCTGCTCGAGAAGCTCGTGCCGCCGCGCGTCGCCGGCGCGCTGGTCGCCGCGCTCGATCCCGCGGACGAGGACGCGCCGGGCATGCCGGTCGCCGACGCGCTCGCGGCGTGGCTCGCGACGCTGGGGCGCGCGACGCCGGCGCTCCTCTACCTCGACGACGTCAAGTGGGCCGGCGAGGGCACGCTCTCCGTGCTCGTGCAGCTCTGCGAGAAACTGACGGGCGCTCGCATCCTGCTCGTGCTCGGCGAACGCGAAGAAGGCGAAGCGCTGTCGCCCGCAGCGCTCGCGACGCTGCGCGAGCGCATCGCGGCGGCGAAGCTCGCGGACACGGTGCACCTCGACCCGCTCGACGAGGAAGCCGTGCTCCAGCTCGTGCGCACGCTCTTCCATCACAGCGTTCCGCGGCTGCGCCTCGCGAGCGTGCTCTGGCAGCGCAGCCGCGGCAATGCGGGCCTGCTCGGCGAGATCGTGCGCGGGCTCGTCGCGCGCGGCGAAGCGGTGCCGCACGGCGAGGGCGGCGGGCTCGTCCTCACGATCCAGCCCGACGAGTTGCCGCTGCCCGGCTCGCTGCGCAAGGCGATCGCGGAGTCGTTCAAGCACCTGCCGACGGCCGACCGCGCGTGGCTGCGCCGCCTCGCCGTCGTCGGCGGACGCATCGAGACCGACTTCCTGCTCGCCGCGTTCCCCGAAGCGCGCCGCGCGGAGGTCGACCAGATGCTCACGCGCCTCTCGCGGTCCGGATGGCTCGTCCCGACCGGCGCGCGTTACCGCTTCGCGCGTCCAGCGCTGCGCGAGGCCGTCTACAGGAGCCTCTCGCGCGAACAACGTCTCGCGCTCCATGCGTCCGCCGCGAAAGCCCTGAAGCCGCCGCACGGCGCGCCGCCGGGGCTCGACGACGCGTACCAGATCGCGTTCCACCTGCGCTCCGCCGAGCAGCACGAGGAGTTGCTCACGCTCTTGCCCGAGCTCATGTCGCGTCTGCTCAAGAGCGGTCAGCCGCAGCGCGTGCACTCGCTCGCGACGTGGGGCCTCGCCGCGATCGACCGCCTCCCGCGCGACGAAGCGCGCGATCGTCAGCGCATCGTCTTGCTCGAGCGCGCGGTCGACGCCGCGGACCGCCTCGGGTTCCGCCAAGGTCAGCGCGAGCTCCTCGACCGGCTCGCGGACCTCGAGTTCGATCCCGACATCGACCCGGAGTCCGTCGGCCGCGTGTACCTGCTCCACGGACGCTACGCGGTGAGCACCGGGCAGTACGGGCTCGCTCGCGGGCTCCTGCGCAACGCGGTCGACATGTTCGAGCGCGCGGGGCGCGAGCTCGAACTCTCCGAATCGCTGCGACGGCTCTCGCTCGTGCAGGGCCACGTCGGCGAGCTGATGGACGCGCGCGCGCTCGCGTCGCGCGCGCTCGTCACGGCGCAAACGGACCTGCAGCGCGCGCTCTCGTGCATCGCGCTCGGCATCGTCGACGTGCTCGAGGACCGCTTCGAACCGGCGCTCGCGAACTCGGACGCCGCGCTCGCGCACTTGAAGCGCGAACGGCAGCGCGCGCTCCCCGGCGCGTACGCCGCCGCGTACATGCTCCGCGCGCGCGTGCACCGACTGCTCGGCGCGACGGCACGCGCCCTCGGAGCCGCCGCGCGCGCATCGCATCTCGCACGCCAGGCGGGCGAGCGGCGACTCGAGGCCGAAGCGACCGCGCGCCTCGGCGGACTCCTCCTCGACGCGGATCGCCCGGACGAGGCCGAGGCGCGCCTGCGCGAAGCGCTGCTGCTCGCCGAGGAGATCGAGGATCGTCGCGGCGAAGCGCTCGCGCGGCTCTTCCTCGGGATCCTCTTGTGGGAAGCCGCCGATCCCGAAGCGCGTTCCATGCTCGAGCGCGCGGGCGAGCTCTCCGTCGACATGGGCCTGAACCGGCTCGAGGCCGTCTCGTGCGCGATCCGCGCGCGCATCCACCGCGAGGGGGCGGACCTCGCCGCCGCGCACGCGCTGTCGGCGCGCGCGATGGAGCTCCTCGCGCGGTTCGGCGCCGAGCTCTCCGACCGAATCGTCATCGAGGGCACGCACGCGCTCGTCCTGCGCACGCTCGATCGCGCGGAGGAAGCGGCGGAGATCGAGCTCGCGCTCCGGGAGCGCGTCGAGCGCGAGAACGGACGGCTCGAGTCGCCGCTCGCGCGACTGCGCCACTCCCGGGCGAGCGAGCGGCTGCTCGGCGCGGTGCTCTCGCCCGAGGGCCCCGTCTACCCGCGCGCGGCGGTCGACGAGCGGCGCTTGGGCCAGGCCTGAGCGGCTGCGCACTCGAGCGGAGCGGGCGCGCGGCCCGCGTTACGAACTGGGACCGAGCGCGGAAACTCCGGGTTCGTATTGAGATTGAATCTCAGTTTCTAATTGCCGCTATCCCGGCCTGGCCCGATCCTCGGGGCATGACCCCCACCTTCTTCCTTCCGTTCGTCGCGACCCTTCCCGCCGCGCTCCCCGCCCACGTCCTCGACCCCCAAGACGACGCAGCCCGCCAGCGCACCGAACTCGAACGGCTCCAGCGCGAGCTCGCGGACCTGCGCGCGGCGCGCGACGCGGACCGCGCGCGGCTCGCCGACCTCGAAGCGCGCCAGAAAGCGCTGCTCGAAGCGGTCGAGTCGAAGCCGGTCGCGACGGCGACGCCGTCCTGGGTCGAGCGCCTGCGCCTCGGCGGCTACGGCGAGATCCACTGGAACCGCGAGAACGGCGCCGGGGGCGATCAGATCGACAACCACCGCTTCGTCGCCTACCTCGGGTATCGATTCTCCGATTCGATCGAGCTACACAGCGAGACCGAGCTCGAGCACTCGTTCGTGGAAGAAGGGAACGGCGAGCTCGCGCTCGAGCAGCTCTTCGTCGACTTCCGCCTCGATCCCTCGTGGAACGTGCGCGCCGGGCGCTTCCTCACGCCGCTCGGCATCGTCAACGAGACGCACGAGCCGACGACGTTCCACGGCGTCGAGCGCTCGCTCTTCGACACCGTGGTGATCCCGACGACGTGGTCGAGCGACGGCGTCGGTCTCTTCGGCGAACTCTCCCCCACGACGACGTACGAGCTCTACCTCGGTTCGTCGCTCGACGGGAGCGGCTTCGATTCGCTCGACGGGATCCGCGGCGGGCGCCAGGAGGAACGGCCCGGCATCTCGCAGATGGCGCTGTCGGGCCGCGTCGACTGGCGGCTCGTCCAGGAGGACGATGCGGCGCTGCGCGTCGGACTCTCCGCGTTCGGCGGCGGGCTCGACAACGGCAACCAGGGCACGAACCCGGGCGTCGACGCGGACCTCTGGATCGGCTGCGTCGACGTGCGCGGCTCGACGGGCTCGTTCGACTTCCGCGGCGCGTACGCGTACGAGCACGTCCAAGGCGCGCGCGATCTCGGTCCCGGCGTCGCGAGCGCGATCGACGGCCTCTCGGTCGAGGCTGCGTGGCACGTGCTGCGTCCGGGCGAAGGGCGCGAGCACGACGTCGCGCTGTTCGCGCGCTACGACGCGGTGGACACGCAGAAGGACCTGCCCTCGGGCGTCGCGCGCGATCCGCGCGGCGAACGCGACGAGTGGACGGTCGGCGTCACCTGGCTTCCGCTACCTTCGGTCGTGATCAAGGCCGACTACCAGATGCGCGACGACGACGGTGGCGGGTTGCCGGAGCGCGTGAACCTCGGCCTCGGTTGGAGCTTCTGAGCCGTGCGCCGCGCATTCCTCTTCCTCCTCGCGCTCGCAGCGCCGGCCGCGCGAGCTCGCGCCCAGAGCGAGGCCGAGTCCAAGGCGCTCGAGCGCGCGCTCCCCGCGGGCGCGCGGATCACGCGCGAGCTGCTCGTCTTCACGGCGGACGAGCGCGAGCGCATCGCGCACCGCGCGGGCCTCTCCGAAGCGCCGCGAACGCTCCGCGTGTTCGCCGCGCGCGACGAACGCGGGCTCGCCGGCATGGCGGTGATCGCGGACGCGCCGGGGAAATGCCAGCCGATCACGTACCTCGTCGCGACCGACGCGAGCGCCCGCATCCGCTCCGTCGAGGTGCTCGCCTACCGCGAAGCGCACGGCGGCGAAGTCCGCGACGAGCGCTGGCGCCGGCAGTTCGTCGGCAAGGGTCCCGAGGACCGGCTGCGGCTCTCCGACGACGTCCGCAACGTCGCGGGCGCGACGATCTCGTGCCGCTCGTTGACCGACGCCGTGCGCCGCGACGTCCAGACGCTCGCGATCGCGCGCGAACAGCTCTCGCGCACGGCGGCGCCCGTCCCCTCCTCGAAGGCGGACGTGGATCCGACCGGCGCGCGATCGAATCCGCGCGACGAAGCCGCCCCACGTAATGAGGCCGGCGGGTCGCGCATCCACGGTTTCGCGCGGACGCGGCTCCTCATGGGCACGACGCTTTCGATCGAAACGCGCGCAGCGATCACCACGGACGCGGCCATCGAGGCCGCGTTCGACTGCGTCGCCGCGCTCGAACGCTCGCTCTCGGACTGGGACGACGCGAGCGAGCTCGCACGCCTTTCCAACGCGGGCGGAGCTTGGGTCGGGCTCTCCGAACCGCTCGCGACCGTGCTCGCGCGCGCCGCGGCGTGGCGCGACGCGAGCGGCGGCGCGTTCGATCCGTGCCTCGGCGCGCTGACGCGCCTCGCGCGAACCGACGCGCTTCCGAGCGGCGGCGACGCGCTCGCGGAAATCGTGCGCACGGCGGGCGCGGGCGCGCTCGAGCTCGACGGCGCGCGCGCGCGGCTGCCGCGGGTCGGGACGCGCCTCGACCTCGGCGCGATCGGCAAGGGCTTCGCGCTCGACCGCGCGGCCGCGGAGCTCGAGCGGCGCGGCGTCCACTCGGCCCTCCTCGACTTCGGCGGACAACTGCTCGCGCTCGACGCGCCGCCGGGCGAACCGGGCTGGCGCGCGAGCGTGCGTGATCCGGCGCATCCCGAGACGACGCTGCCACTCCCGCCGCTCGCACGCGTCTCCGTCGCGTGCACCGCGGACTACGAGCGCGGGCGCGTCGTCGACGGACGGCGCGTGTCGCACGTGCTCGATCCGCGCACGGGCCGGCCGATCGAGGGCGTGCTCGGCGCGCTCGCGCTCCACGCGAACGCGACGGACGCGGACGCGCTCTCGACGACGCTCTTCGTCCTCGGCGCCGAAGCGGGCGAGCGTTTCGCGCGCGAGCACGCGCTGCGCGCGCGGGTGTGGCCGGCCGCGGGCGATCCGCGCGGAACGCTCACGCTCCCGGACGCGCCGGCGCCGGCGCTCGGAGCCGCGAGGTGACGCCGTGAAGGAGATCGCCGATCGCCGCGCCGACCTCGCGACGCTTTCGCCGGGCACGCGCCTCGCCTACTCGAGCTTCCTCGTGTTCTCGCTCGCGAGCTATGTCGTGATGGCCGTGCTCGGAACGCAGCGCACGGGCTGGACGCCCGGCTCGATTTCGAAGTACTGGCTCGGCGGCGGCGACGCCTACGGCAAGACGCCCGCGGAGCTGCTCGAGGTCACGCACTTCCACCTCTTCAGCATGCCGATGTTCCTCTTCGTGCAGGCGCACGTGTTCCTGATGTCGCGCTTCCCACCAGCGTGGAAGCGTCCGCTCGTCGTCGCCGCGTTCGTCGGCGCAGCGCTCGACCTCGCGGCGCCGTGGCTCGTGCTCGCGCTCGGTCCAGGGTTCGCGTGGACGAAGCTCGCCGCGCGCGGGCTGCTCGCGCCGACACTCGTGCTGTTCGCGGTCGTACCGCTCGTCGAGATGACGCTCCTCGCGCGGCGCAGGAGCACGGGAACGGCGCGCTGACGACGCCGTGCGGCGTCACACCGCACGACCGCCGGCGCCCGCGCCCTCGCGCGGATCCGCGCGTGGCGCGATACGCTCCTCGAGCCACCATCCAGCGCGGTGCCAGACGCCACGCTCCGAGTGGCGTGCGGCGATCGAGCGCCAGTCGTCCTTCCACCGCGCACCGTCGGGGTCGTATCCGCGGAAGAAGCGCGCGTAGTCCGTGCACGCGAGCAAGGCCCCGTGCCGCTCGCGGCGCTCGACGAAGCGCAGCAGCCGTCGAAGGTTGTCGCGCCGCGTCGCGTCGTCGAGGACGTCGACGAACCGCGAACGATCGAGGTCGAGCACCGTGAGCTCCGGGGCGGCGCCGGCGAGCGCCGCGCGGTTCACGAGCACGTTGTTCGGCGTCAGGTCCGCGTGCACGAAGCCCGCGGCGTGCAGCCGTCCGACGAGCACGCCGAGCGCCTCCGCGAGCCGGCGCAGGTTCGTGCGCGCCAGCTCGCCCGCGCGACCGGCGGCGAGCACGTGTCCGAGGTCGACCGCGTCCGGCACGCGCCGCGTGACGAGGTCGAGCCGCCAGCCCACTCCCGCGCGGGTCGCGCGCGCGGCGACGACCTCCGGCGTGCGAACCCCGAGTTCGCGGAGCCGCTCCGAGAGGAGGAGTTCGCGGAACGGACGGCTCGGGTCACGGAAGACCTCGCCCGTCAGCCAGCGGAGGAGCCCGCCGTGCGAGAACCGCCGCACGAGGAAGCGCTCATCGCCCTGGGCGAGCTCGTGGAGCGGCTTGCGCCCGACGCTCGCGCTCGCGGTGAGCGCGCCGTCCGCACGCGGCCCGTAGCCGGCCGCCGAGAGCGCGCGCTCGGCCGAGACGCGCACGGCGAAATGGAGCCCGGGCGCGCGCTCGGCGCGGAAGCCCGGGGGCAGGCGATCGAGCTCGTCGACGTGCTGCGTCATGCGTGGACACCGCGTGCGCGGCGCGCGTGCACCGGCGGCGGCACGGGAGGAACGAACGCGGCGCCGTCCGCGTGCAGCGAACGGCGCGCGCGACGCTCAGAGCCCTGCGCCGAAATCGGACGCGTCCGAATCCGAGGCGCGCGACGGAGCCTTGGGCTCCGGACGCGGCGCCGGCTTCGGTGCGGGCGGCGGTTCGCGGCGCGCGGGCGCGGAGGGCGCGCCCTCGTAGACGCCGACGCCGAAGCCGCCCTCGCCGCCGCCTTCGCGGCGCGGCGGAGCCTCGCTCGAGCGCGGTTCGCTGCGGCGCGGCTCGTCGTGGTGGCGCGGTCCGCGGTCGCCGCCGCGGTCCGAGCGTTCCGGACGCGGACCGCGGTCCGGGCGTCCGCGACCTTCGTCGCGCCGGCCGCCGTCGCCGTGGCGGACGTGTTCGCCGGCATCGCGGCGCTCGAACCCGCCTTGGTCGTCGTGGCCGCGCTCCGGACGGCCGCCGTGGCCGCGGTCGCCGCGCGGGCCGCGGTCGTGGTCGCGACCGCCGTGGTGCTCGCGCTCGCGCGACGGAGCGCGCTCGGAGTCGGAGTAGGCCTCGGGGGGACGCGGACCGCGCCCGCGCTGCCCGCCCTCGGAGCCGTGGGCTTCGTGGCGCGGCTCCTCGTACCGGCCCTCGTGCCGCGGACCTTCATGACGGCCGCCGCCGTGGCGCGGACCGTCGTGCCGATGGCCCTCGTGCCGGCCGCCGTCGTGACGCGGGCCCTCGTGTCGTCCGCCTTCGCGGCGCGGACCGTCGTGGCGCGGACCTTCATGGCGCGGACCCTCATGGCGCGGACCGTCGTGGCGAGGTCCTTCCTGGCGACCGCCCTCGTGGCGCGGTCCTTCATGGCGCGGGCCTGCGTGACGACCGCCCTCATGGCGCGCGTCCTCGTGCCGATCCTGGCGCGGAGCGTCGAAGCGCCCGCCTTCGTGGCGGCCGTGCCGTCCACCGTCGTGCGGGCGACCGCCGCCGCGACCTTCGCCGTGTCCGCCGCGCGGACCGCCCGCGTGCCGCGGGGCCTCGGGGCGCGGGAGCTCGCGGCTCGGCTCGTCACCCTCGGGCTCGCCGCCGAAGTCGTCGTCGGCCTCAGCCTGCGCGGGAACCGGCGCGGGCTCGAAGCGCTCGCCGCCGCGTCCTCGTCCGCGCCCGCGGCGCCGCCGACGACCGCGCCCCTCGCCGCCGTCGCGCGGCGCGCTGGAAGCGGGCTCGCGCGAGGAGTCCGAGACCTCGTCGGAGCCCTCGTCGCCCTCGGGCGCGCCGAGTTCGCTCGCGTCCTGCTCTTCGACGTCGTGTTCGTGGCTCGCCTCTCCCTCGGAGGCCTCGTCGCGCTCCGGACGGCGCGCGGGAGCGGAGCGCGCTCCGCCTTCGATCTCGAGGTACTGCGTCGGGATCGGGTCCGAGAGGAACAGCGCGGTGCGATCGTAGAAGTTGATCCCTTCCTCCCACGCATCGAGCGCGTGCACCGCGACGACCGCGGGCTCGGAGGGTTCGCGACTCGCCATGTCGAGCGCGTCCTCGCTCGTCAGCGCGAGGTGGAGGTAGCGACGCCGGCCGGGTCGCAGGCCGAAGCGAAGCGCGCGCTCCGCGTCGCGCCGCGGGAGACCGACGTACAACCGCTCGGGCGGCTTCGACGGTTCGCCGGCCTTCACGTCGATCGAATGGCCGTAGAGCGCGCGGATCTTGTCCTGCTTGATCTCGTACCGGATGCGGTCGCCCGATTCGACGGCCTCGGTGAGGTCGTCGAGCTCGACCGGCTCGCCGAGGCGCTCGTTGAGCGCCTGCACGACGTCGTCGAGGCTCGCGTAGCCGAACTCGTCGAGCTCGAGATCGAACTGCTCCGGCTGGTGGCGCAGCATGTAGGCGAGCGAGCGGGTGATGCGTTCGATCAAGGCAGGGTGCGTCATGGTCGGGGGGTCGAGGGGCCTCGCGGTGAGGCGGATGGCGCGATCGCGGTCGAAGGTGGACCGGCGCGCGGGCGGGGCGGCATTCTATCGGTGGCCCGCGTGCGCTTCCAACGCCGGGGCGGCCCTGTCGGGGTCGCCCGAGCCTCCCGTGGACGGGCGGCTCGGGCCGGGTCGGGGCCCCTGAGGCTCAAGCTCGGCCCTGGAATGCCGATGGAAGGACCCGGGCTTTCGTCCCCCCCCCGCGTCCATGGTCCTCGCCAGCACCTTCTCCGAGCAGCTCGCCAACCTCGACCCGACCCCGCTCCTCGTCGCGATGCTGATCGGAGGCGTGATCGGCTTCGAGCGCGAGCTCCATGGGCGTCCCGCCGGTCTGCGCACCCACATCCTCGTGTGCATGACCTCGACGCTCCTGATCCACGCGTCGCGGGTCCTGCCGAGCGACCTCGCGAGCTCGAGCGAGATCGCGAAGCTCGTGATGGACCCCAACCGCCTCGGCGCGGGCATCCTGACCGGCATCGGCTTCCTCGGCGCCGCGAGCGTGATCCGTGCCGGGGACATCGTCCGCGGGATCACGACGGGGGCGACCGTGTGGAGCACCGCGGGCCTCGGCGTCGTCATCGGCCAGGGTGAGTTCGCGCTCGCGGGCCTCGCGACCGTGCTGATGCTCGTCGTGCTCGCGATCATGGACAAGCTCACGCGGCGCATCCGGCCCGTGATCTACCGCCGACTGATCGTCCGCGGCGTCCGCTCCGAGATGCCGGTCCTGGCGAAGTCCGTCGGCGCGCTGCTCGAGCGTCACGAGATCCGCCTGCAGGACCTGTCGGGCACGCGCGGGCGGGACGACGAACCGTTCGAGCTCGTGTTCCACGTGCGGTGCCGGAACGAGTTCCAGGCCCCGCAGATGATGGAGGAGGTCGCCGATCTCGGCGGCGTCCTCTCCGTCGAGTGGTCGCAGATCAGCCACTGAGGACGCGCTCCCCTGCCGGAGGAGCGCGTGCTCACGCGGCCGAGGTCGGCCGGTGCTGGATGCGGACGCAGAGGGACGAGGCGGTTTCGTCGTCCGCGACGGGGCGCACGGAGAAGCCCTGCGCCACGAGGTCGTCGACGAACTCCGGCGAGCCCCAGAGCTCGATCCAGAGGGTCTCCCCCTGTTCGGGGTCGGTCCATGCGAGCCGCACGGGGCGCTCGACTTCGGAGCTCGCGCCGGGGTCGGAACGAAGTTCCGAGTCGTTCGGGATGACGTTCATGCCGGGGTCCTCTCTCTCGATCCGTTCCACGCCTGCCTGAGTCGCGCGAGCGGGCTCGATCCTGCTCGCGAACTGCGTAAAACGGCGCGCGGGGTCTACGCGCGTCCCTTCCTACGCGTTGAACCCGCAGCGCATTTCAAAGGCTCTGCGAGCAAGAGGTGAGTTCGGAGCGCGGGGACTCCGTGCGCCGCGATCAATAGCGCGGGACCTTCGGATCGACCTCGACGGACCAGCGGTCGATGCCGCCGGCGAGGTTCGTGAGCGCCGTGAACCCGGCGCGAGCGAGGATCGAACACGCGCGCGCGCTCCGCATCCCGTGGTGGCAGACGCAGACCGTCGGCGCGGCGGGGTCGAGCTCCCCCACGCGCCGCGCGAGCTCCCCGAGCGGGATCGCGACGACCTCGGGCCGCGGAATCGACGCGACCGCGAGCTCCGACGGCTCGCGCACGTCGACGAGGACGAAGCGCTCGCCCTTCGCGAGCCGGGCCGCGAGCTCGCGCGGCGTGAGCGTGCCGATCGCGCTCATCGGCCGGCCTCGTGCACGTGCAGCGGCGCGTGGTCGTATTCGGGCGGGATCGGCACGCCGACGAGCGAGAGCACCGTCGGCGCGACGTCGAGCAGGTGGAAGCCGCCCGCGGGCGCGTCGACCTTCCGGTTGCAGAGGAAGACGCCGGCGACGAGCTCGTCGGCGACGGACACGTGGTCGCCCGACCAGTTGTTCGTGTTGTTCGCGTACGGCACGTCCGCGAACGCGTCGTCGCGCTCGGGCGTGCTCTTGAGCTGGATCCCGCCGCGCGTCGTCTTCCAACTGACGCGGTAGCCGGCCTCGAGGCCGAGCAGCAAGTCGCCCTCGAGGTCGACGTGCGGCCCCGAGTGCACCCGGTCCGACCGCACGACGCTGTGCACGACCTTCGCGTCGCCGTCGCGCGCCGCGAGGAACTTCTGCGTGAGCTCGGCGAGCAGCGCCTCGCGCTCCGAAGGCTCGACGATGCCCTGGGCCTCGCGTCCCTTCAGGTTCAAGTACACGCTGCCGAGACCGAGCGAGTACGCCTTCGTCTTCGACCAATCGATGAAGGAGAGCAGGTCCCAGTCGGCGAGCGTCGTGCCCGGCTTGAGCACGAGGTAGCCCTCCTGCGCGAGCCAGTTGTTCAGGTGGAACTGGCGGCGGAAGCTCTGGAAGCCGTGGTCCGAGCACACGATCAGCGTGTCGCCAGGCTTCACGTGCTTCTCGAGGACCTCGCCGACGAGCGCGTCCATCTGCGCGTAGATCGCCGGGATCACGTCGCGATACGCGGTCTCGCGGCCGAAGAACGGCACCTTCGTGTCGGCCGTCTTCGCGTCGTACCGCGGGTGCTGCGCGTCGTAGTACTGATACATCATGTGCTGCACGCGGTCGGGCGTGCTCTCGACGCTCATCAGGATGCGCCAGTCGCTGCGCGCGAGCGCGGCCTCGAGGAGCGACTTGCGCACGCCGAAGGTGAACTGCACGTCCTCGAGGAACGTCGGCGTGTCGATCTCCTTGTCCTTGAACGGCATCGTCAGGCACGCCCAGCCCACCGTTTCGTAGCTCGACCCGATCGCCTTGGCGAGGTCCGCGGCGAACTCGGGCGGCTGGCTGATCGGTTGCCAGAACGGAGCGGAGCTCGGATCGATCTGGAGCGAGTCGACGAAGAGCTCGAGCGGCACGTCCGGCGGCGCGGCGAGCGAGACGAGCTTCACGCGCGTCACCGCGCGCACCTTGAGCATCGCGTTGACGTCGAACGTGAGCGCGTACCACTTCGACCACTGGCCCGCGCCGACGTCCTGCGTCTGGCTGCCGAGCGTGATCTTCGCGCCGCCCGCGCGCGGCTCGACCACGAGCGGGAGCGAGAGCCGTCCTTCCTCGGAGTTGTCGCTCATCGGGCGGAGCGACGCGAGCTCCGAGCGAATCTCGTCGCGCCGGTCGAGGTCCGCGTCGAGCGCGGTGTTCGCCGCGATCTTCGCCTCGATCGCGCGGCGCTCCGCGAGCAGCGCGCCGATGCGCGCGAGGTCCGTCGGCCCGTAGAGGCGCGACTCGTACCGGCCGTCCTTCTCCTCGAGGCGGAACACCTTGCCGCCCGTGTTCGTCGGCTTGCACTGCGGCGCGATCGCCCAGCTCTCCGCGCCCGTCGAGTACACGGCCCAGTCGCAGTTGCCGCCGCGCGAGTCGGGGACGCCCAGGCCGGAGAGCACCTCGCAGCCCTCGACGTGCGGTCGATCCCACGTCATCGCGCCCTCGAGCACGATGCTCTTCACGCCGGCCTTCGCCGCGACCTCCCAGAAGCCGCCGGCCTGCGTCGGGTTGCCGACGACGCCTTCGATCACGCGCGGCACCGCTTTCGACGCGCGCTGTCCGGCCCACGCGCCGACGCCCGCGAGCACGAGCGCGAGCACGAACGCGACCCCCTTCTTCATGCGCAGGAGCAGCGCGAAGAACGCGAAGAAGACGAGCAGGCACGCGAGCCCGACGTAGATCGCGACCATCGCGGGCGAGTTCTTCCCGAGGAACGCCCACGACGCGGGGAGCTGCATCGACGCGATCTCGCGGTCCTCGTTCGTGACGTGACCGGCGCTCGGGTACGGGCCGTCCCTGCCGAGTTCCCGCTTCACGAAGCCGGGCACGCCCGTCTTCCCCGGGTTCTGGCTCGAGTTGAGCGACGCCCACGCGACCGGCGACTCGTTCGGCGTCGTCGTGCCGAGCGGCGCGAACGTGCCGGTCTCGGCGATGCGCTGGAAGTTCGGCAGCCTGCCCGCGTCCATGAGCTCCTTCGCCGTGCGCGCGTCGGCGCCGTCGAAACCGAGGACGAAGACACGGCCCTGCGCGAAGAGCGGCGCGCCGAGGAAGAGCAGGAACGCGACGAGCGCGACGCGAAGGGACGTGAGGAGGGGCATGCGGGGTCGCTTCCGCTCCGCGCGCTCGATGCGTAGGATCCTTCGCTCGATGATCGAGACGAATGGAGCGCGCGCGGAGAGGATCGCGGCCGAGCCTAGGCCCTGCGTCCGAGGCCTGTCAACGCGGTGCGGCCGCGCCAGCGCGTCCCTGCTCGTCGGCGCGCTCGTCGCGTGCTCCGTCGTGGTCGCGGCGGTGCTGCTCGTCCTGAACTCGAGGGAGCCCGCCGCGAGCACGGAGGCACCGCCTCCCACGAACGCCCAGGTGTCGCGTGCCGAGGGCGCACCCCGCGAAATCGCGCTGGAGCACGCGCCCGCGGATCCGAAGAGCGTCGCGGCCCCGGTTCCGCCGGCACTCGGCGCGGGCTCCTTCGACGGGACCGGCCGCATCCACGGCGAGCTCGTCGGCGGGCGCGGGACGACGCTCCCGGAACGCTGGACGCTCGTGATCGAGGCGTCGCAGTACCTCCAAGGGCGCGAACGCGCGGCGTGGAAGCGCATCGAGTTCGAGAAGGGCGAGCGCACCTTCGACGTGCCCGCGCTCCCGCTCGCGGGCTACCGCGTGCGCGCCGAGGCCGCGGGGCTCAACGGGCCCGGCGCGGACGTGCTCCTCGTGCGCTCGTCCCCCACCGCGTTCGTCACGCTCCCCCTCACGCCGGCCGGGTTCCTCGACGGACAGGCCCGACTCGCGGATGGCTCACCGGCGGAAGGGCTGGCGATCACGCTCGAGGCGGTCGGGACGCGCGCACGAACGACCGTCGCGTGCGACGTCAACGGTGCGTTCGTGATCCGCGACGTCGTCGACGGCGAGTACCGCCTGTTCTACGGCCCGCCCGACGCGCCGCTCCTCGCCCCGCGCGAGCTCGTCTTCCATGCGCCGACGCTGCGCGTGCCCGAGGCGCGGCTGCCCGAGGTCGCGGGCATGACGGTGGTCGTGCTCGACGACTTCCAGACGCGCGTGCCGGGCGCCGTCGTCACGGGGACGTCGAATTCGGGCGGCGCGTTCGAGAGCGTCGCCGACTCGAACGGCGTCGCACGACCGCGGTTCCTGCTCCCGGGTACGTGGCGCATCGAAGCGCGCAGCGGCGATCGCACCAGCGGCCGCGTCACGGTGGAGGTCGAGCTCGGCGCGGAGGCGGAGATCTCCGTGCACGTGCACGCGCCCTGATCCGCGGCGCGCCTAGCTCGCTCGCGAGCGCCGCTCGCGAGCGCGCGCGGCGATCCAGGTCTCGAACGCGCGGCATGCGGCCTCGAACTCGCCGTCCGTGCGCGCCTCCGCGATCGTCTCGCGTCCGTCGACGACGCGGAGCTTCGCGTCGAGGCGCACGCCGCCGCTTCCGGGGCCCCGCGCGCGCCCCGCGCGGATCGCGGCGCGGGCTTCGTCGAGCGCGGCGTCGACCGTGCGGTTCACGCGTTCCGCGAGCGCGCGCGCGGAGAGCGGCCGCCCCGTGAGGCGCTCGATCAGGGCGCCGAACGACAGCGAATTCCCCGGCCGCCAGTACGCGCGCTCGAGGTCCGGTCCGATGCGCGCGTTGCCGTCGAGGTGACCGTCGCGGCCCTCGAAGTGCTCGCGCGTCTCCTCGACCGCGATCTCCGCGAGCACGTAGCCGTGGTAGTACGCGGACGACTCGCCCGAGAGCAGGTGCGGCACGGACAACGTCGGCCGCGGCGCGCCGTCGTCGAGGAAGAGGAGCTCGCGCTCGACGCGCCGCAGCTCGGCGAGCACGCGCTCCGCCGTGAGCTCGCGCTCGTCGAGCTCGTAGAACGCGCGCTCGGCGAAGCAGATCGCGAGCATGCCGCGCAGGCCCCACGCGGCGAGCGGCTGCGTGCGCTCGATCGCCTTCTCGACGAGCGCGTCGGGGAGCGCGTTCCCGGCGAGATCGCGCGCGTGGAGCGTCTGCCAGTCCGCGTCGCGCAGGAGGCTCTCGAGGAACATGCTCTGCGTCTCGGCGAACGCGACCGACGACGGCGCGTACTCCTGCGCGAAGCACGGCGCCGGCATGTCGATGTTCGCGAAGTGCGCGGCGTGTCCGCCTTCGTGGAAGAGCGTGTCCGTCGCGCGCCTTCCCGCGCCGACGAGGCCCGGGATCGCGTTCGCGGTGAACTGGATGCGCGCGGGCCGGAGCGTCCCGTGCTCGCGCCACGCGGGCACGGGCCCGTGCATGAAGCCGTTCTCGTACTTGCCCTTGCGGTCGACGAGGTCGAGCACGAGCTCCGCGCCGCGGTAGCGGATGCCGAGCGCCGAGAAGCTCGTCCCCCAGCGCTCGAGCGCCTTCTCGAACGGGAAGTACGGGTCCTGCTCGTTCGAGACGTCGCCGCTCGCGAGGAAGCGCGCGTTCCACGGCGTCACTCTCGCGCCGTGCTTCGCTCGCAGAGCGTCGAGCCCGCGGCGCGCGGCGTCGCGCGTGCGCGCCTCGAGCTCGTCGAGCCACGCGAAGACCTCGGCCTTCGAGAGGCCCTCGACGCGCTTCACCTTCCAGTCGTAGTAGTCGGCGCCGCCGAGCTCGCGCCCCAGGCGATTGCGCATGCGCACGACGTCGAGGAAGCCGCGCGCGAGCACGTGCGGCTCGATCGCGCGCAGTCCCTCCCACGCGGAGCGGCGCACGACCTCGTTCGGATCGCTCGCGAGCTTCACGCCGAGCTCGACGGAGCTCGCGGGCCGCGGCGTGCCGCCGCCGTCGTCGCACGTGAGCTGCAGCGCCGCTCTCTCGCGCGCGAGGCGCCCCTCCGCCTCGACGATCTCGTCGGCGAGCGCGCGCGCGGACGCGGACGGGATCACGTGCGCCGCGAACGTCGCGCGCCAACCTTCGAGCGCGACGCGCTCCTCCGAACCGGCCGCGAGCGCCCCCTTCGCGTCCGCCAGCTCCTTCTCGACGCGCGCGAGCTTCGCCGGATCACGCAGGAATCCCTGCCACGCGATCTCCTTCTCGTCGAGCTCCTTGCGCGCCGCGTCGGGATCGTCGCCCGTCCCCATGTAGGCGCGCCAGAACGCGTCCTCCTTCGCGGTGTGGACCCGTTCGTAGCCGTGGTTCAGGTCGTCGAGCAGCGCGCGCGTCGTCTCCAGCGTCATGCGCGCAGCATGCCGCGCGGAGAGCGCCGGTTGAAGCTCCCGCTCACCCCGCGAGCGCTTGCTCGAAGTCCAGGGCGAGGTCGCGCGCGTCCTCGATGCCGGCCGAGATCCGCAGGAAGCCCGGCGGGATGCCGGCGGCGGCGCGCTGCGCGGGCGAGAGGCGCGCGTGCGACGTGTTGAACGGCGCGGAGACGAGCGTCTCGACGCCGCCGAGGCTCGACGCTTCCAGCGCGAGCTTCAACCGCCGCAGGCACGCGAGCGCCGCCGCGTCGCCGCCCTTCACCACGCAGCTCACCATCCCGCCCGGCCCCGCGAGCAGCGTGCGCGCTCGTCCGTGCGACGGGTGCGACTCGAGGCCGGGGAAGAGCACGCGCTCGACCTTCGGGTGCCGGGAGAGGAAGCGCGCGAGCTCGCAGGCGTTCTCGACGTGCGCCTTCATCCGCAACGGCAGCGTCTTGAGCCCGCGGTCGAGCAGGAACGCCGCGTGCGGGTCCATGCAGCCGCCCGCGAGCTGCAGCCAGCGGTACACGGGCTTCAATCGCTCGCGCGAGCCGAGCACGACGCCGCCGATCACGTCGCTGTGACCGGCGAGGTACTTCGTCGCGGAATGCACGACGAGGTCCGCGCCGAGCTCGAGCGGCTTCTGCAGGAGCGGCGTCGCGAACGTCGCGTCGACGATCGTGATTGCGCCGGCCGCGCGCGCGTCCTTCGCGATCGCGGGAACGTCCGCGACGGAGAGCGTCGGGTTCGACACGCTCTCGCAGTAGACGACGTCGCAACCCTTCGCTAGCGCCGCCTTGCGCGCGCCGGCGTCGTCGAGGTCGACGAACTCCGTCGCGACGCCGAGCGGGCGCAGGAAGTTCTCGAGCAGGTCCCACGACGATCCGTAGAGCTCCTTCTGCGCGACGACGCGGCTCCCGGCCTTCACGCGCGACAGCAGCGCCGCGTGGATCGCCGCCATGCCCGACGCGAAGAGGAGCGCGTGCTCGGCGCCCTCGAGCGCCGCGAGCTTCGTCTGCACGGCGTCGAGCGTCGGGTTGCCGAGGCGCGTGTAGATCTCGGCCTCGTCGATGCGGCCCTCGAGCATCGCCGCGTACGACGCGTCGTCGAGCAGGAACGTCGCGGCCTGGGAGATCGGGAGCACGACGTCTTTCCGCGCGGAATTCGCGCGCCAGCCCGCGTGGATGCAGAGGGACGCGGGGTGGAGCGCGCGGTCGATCTCGGGGCGGGAGCTCATGGCGCGCGAGAGCGTAGCGGACGCGCGGGGCCGAGCGGAGGCCGGGTGAGCCCGCGCCGCGCGAGGGTTGCGACGCGCTCGTCGGGCCGTAGACTCCGCGCCCCGTCCCCCCCACCGAGGCCCTCCATGCCCAGCACGCCGCTCCTCGACCCCGCGACGATCGACCTCGCGCGCGTCGCCGCGAAGAAGTCCGACATCTACCCCGGCGTCCTCCAGCACGGCGGCCGCTTCGCGCTCCTCGACGGCGTGCTCGAGCGCGAGCCGGGCTCGCAGAAGATCGTCGGGTTCAAGGAGATCCGCGCGGACGACTGGTGGTGCGCGGACCACATCCCGGGGCGCCCGATCTTCCCCGGCGTGCTGATGATCGAGACGGCGGCGCAGCTCTGCTCGTACGACTACAAGAAGCACCATCACGAAGGCGACGACGTGTTCCTCGGCTTCGGCGGAACGGACTCGACGCGCTTCCGCGGGCTCGTGCAGCCCGCCGGCCGCATGCTCTTCGTCGCCGAGCCGCGCCGGATCCGCAGGTCGCTCTTCACGTACTACGCGCAGGGCTTCTGGAACGGCGAGCTGGCGTTCGAGTCGGAGATCCTCGGCGTCGTCGTCTGAACGCGCCCTCCGTCAGAACCGGAGCGGCCGGACGTAGATCGGCGGCGGCGGCGGGAGCGCGTAATCCCAGATCCCGCGCCCGTACGTGCCGAAGCGCGCCGTCCGGCCCTGATCGACGATCTCGACCGACCAGTAGGTCGTGATCGGCGTGCGGTTCTCCGAAATCGCGAGCCACGTGAAGTGCTGCGCGTCGTATCGGTACGGCCCCGACTCGGTCGCCGCGTAGAGGTCGTCGCTCCCGTCCGTGGCCCACGCGAGGTCGTAGACCAGAGTCGACGGGAGCCCGACGGAGAACGGGGTCCACGTCGCGCCTCCGTCCGAGGTGCGACGCACGGGGGCGGTGCTGTACCCGGAACCGCCCGCGACGGCGATCAAGGGGTTCGTCGGATGGACCTCGACGTCCTGTCCGTAGAAGTACTGCGCGCCCGGACCGACGGACGACGACAGCGTCCACGTGACGCCGTGATCCGTCGAGGCGAAGAAGCGCCCGACGTCGTTCACGGCGTACGCGCGCTGCGCGTTCGTCGGCGCGAAATCGAGCGCGGACATCCACGCGCCGCCGCCGGCGGTGAAGTCCTGCGTCGACCACTGCGCGCTGGTCCACGTGCTCGCCCCGGTGCGCGTGTAGCGGTAGAGGCGGCTCCCGAGGAAGAAGAAGCGCGTGACGTCGAGCGGGTCCGCGACGACGGGCGGCAGCCACGCATTCGTCGCTCCGGTCGGGAACGAGAGCTGGGCGACCAGGCTCGGAGTCGACTCGCCGACCTGCACGAGCACGAACCCCGGATACGTGCAGTAGACGAACGCGTGCGAGCCGTCGCCGCTCGTCAGGTGCCCGTAGTCGCCGCTGATGAGCTGCGTGAAGTCCGTCGACGGTCCGCTCGCGATCGGCGGCTGCACGACGCCGCGTTGGTAGCCCTGGTCCTGCGCGCCCGCGAGGCACAAGTTCGGCGTCGTGCGCGAGGTCAACGTCGAGTAGTACTGCCCGATGCCGATCCCGGACATGCAGAGGTTCGTCACGGCGGCGCCGCCGTTCGTGCTGACGTACGTGCCGCCGTCCGTCGCGACGTACCAGTTCTCCGCGCCGGGCACGCCCGCGGGGTCGGGGACGACGTCGATGCCGAAGCTGTCGGCGTGCAGCTTGTGGAGCGGATCCCCGTAGTACGAACCCCACGTGTTGACGCGCGTGAACGACGCGCCGGCGTTCGTCGACCGCCACACCTCGAGCCCGCCGTACATCACGAGGTTCGCGTTCACGATCGACGCGGTCAGCGTCTCGTAGAACGAGTTCGCCACGTCCGCGACGTAGGTGAAGCTCGCGCCGCCGTTCGTGGAGCGGTGGAGCTTCCACACGTTCGACACGAGGAGCGCCGCGTACAAGGTCGGTCCGCCCGCCTCGCTCCCGCACAGGACGCCCTTCGTCGCCGTCGCGTCGATCGTCACGCCCGCGGTGAAGCTCGCTCCGCCGTTCGTCGACGTCCAGAGCTGGCCGCGGTCGAGCAGGTACGCGTTCGTCGCGGCGAGAGCGCCCGCGCGCGGCACCCAGAGCCCGCCCGCCCAGTTGTTCGTGCCGATCCAGCGCTGCGTGAACGTGCGGCCCCAGTCGCTCGAGCCCCACACCGACGACTTGGTGCCGAGCACGTTGTGCGTGCCGAGCACGAGGATCGTGCGCTGCGCGTCGCCCTGCGTGCGCACCGCGCGGACGCTCGAGAACGCGGGCAGTCCGGCGGGCACCTGCCACGTGGCGCCGCCGTCGCGCGACGCGTGCACGAGCCCGCCGTTCGTCGCGACGAGCAGGAAGTCCGGTTCGCCCGCGTGCTCGCCGGGCAGCACGGCGAGCTCGTGCACGCCGCCGAACACGTTGTCGCCGAGCGGCGTCCAGTTCGTGCCCCCGAGCGTGCCGCGCCAGAGCCCGCCCTTGTCCGTGCCGACGTAGAGCGCGGGGTTCCCGCCCGCGTCGACGCCGAGCGCGGCGCAGTGCGTCCGCCCGGCCTGGTTGCGGCTCCCGACCTCGCTCCAGCTCGACGGGCCGACGAGCCACTGCGGCTGCGACGCGGCGAGCTGGTTGCGGCGCGCGAGCTCGGCCTTCGAGTTGGCGCGCTCGATCGCACGCCAGTCGGTGCCGCGCGCGGCGCGATGCAGGTCCTCGTACCACGCGGCGCGGAGCTCGTGCTGGCGTTCCTCGTCCTCGTCGTCGAGGTCGTTTTCCGTCGGCCTCGGGCCCCGGAACTCGCGCTCGCGCGCGTCGCCCGCGCAGGCCGCGAACGTGCCCGACGACGCGAGGAACAGGGCGAGGGAGGCGAACGGGAGACGAAGGCTTCGCGACGGCATGCCTCCAGCGTACGCGGCGCGGAGGATCCGCGGGAGCCGTCGCGCGTCAGTCGAGGTTCGCGCCGAACGCGAGCGGCGCCTTGCGCTCGGGCTCGGGTTCGCCCTGGTCGTCGAGGATCGCGAGCACGTCGAGCTCGGCGCACGTGCACGGAACGCCGGCGAGTTCGGCGAGCGAGGGGCGCGTGCTCCCGCCCTCGCCGTTGATCGCCTCCTTCACGTACGTGCCGTGCTCGGTGCGCATGCGCACGAGCCAGTCCGGCGTGCCCTCGACCGGCGTGAACGCGAGGAACTCGATCCAGCGCTCGCGCTCCTTGTCCGCGCGGCGGTGCGCGACGCGCTCGGGCGTCTGCTGCACGATCGTGCGCCGGACACCGACGAGCGCGGCCACGCGCGCGGGATCGATCGGACCTTCGGCGTGGACGCGGGCCTCGTATTCCTTCGCGTGCGGCGTCTCCTTGATCACGCGCACGCGGTTCTTCTCGGTCCAGTGCAGCCCGACGACCTCCAGCCGTCCCGCGTTGCGGCGGTTGATCTCGGCCTCGACCGCGGCGAGGTCGACGTCGTGCACCTTCGGGTTCACGAGCTCCAGCACGAACGGCCGTCCCGCGCCGAGCATGCGCACGTCGACGTCCTCGCGCCCCGCGCCGTGGAACTTGTTCTTCCGCGTCTTGAACGCGGCGCCGGCGACCCAGCCGATCAGCTCCTGCACGGAGTCCCGCGTGAGCTTGCCGAAGCCCTCGCAGCGCGCGCAGCCCTTGCGCCGCCGCGGGTGCCCTTTGCACTCCGGACAGAAGAAGACCGTCTGCGGCAGATCGCGGCAGAGCTTCCGGTAGCGCCCCTCGACGAAGACCTTCGCCTGGGGCATCGCGTTCCTCGGACCCTGGTTCATCGGCACGCTCCTTCCACGCAAACGGCGCGTCCCTCGCGCCGCTCGGACGATGCAACGTCCGGCCGACGGAGCCCGCGCCCGCGTCGGTTGGGGGGAACAGGATAGCCGCGCGCTCCGTGCGCGGGAAGCGCGCGCCGCGCACGTGGTTTTCCGTGCGAGGCCCCCTTCGAGTCTCTCTACAATCCCGCGCCGCTCGCTTCGGAGCGCGTCCACCCCATGCACCCGATCCTCTTCGAGATCCCCGGCCTCGGCATCCCGCTGCGCTCCTTCGGCGTCATGCTCGCCGCGGGCTTCCTGCTCGGCTCCTGGGTCTACACCAAGCTCGCCGAGCGCTACGGCGACGACCCCGAGCACGACGCCGCCCGGTACTCCGCGATCACGATGTGGATCCTGATCGGCGTCGTGGTCGGCGCGCGCCTGCACTACGTGATCGTGCAGATCCTCCGTTTCGACGGACACGACCTCGACAACGAGGACTTCCTCCGTCATCCGCTGGAGGCCTTCGCGGTGTGGCACGGCGGGCTCTCGATGTACGGCGGCATGGTCGGCGCGATCGTGTTCGGCATGTGGAAGGCGAAGCGCGAGAAGGTCCGTCCGCTCCACGCGCTCGACCTCGGCTTGATCGCGGGCATGGTCGGACAGTCCGTCGGTCGCGTCGGCTGCTTCCTCGTCGGCGACGACTACGGGAGCGTCGTGCCGGAGCGCTTCCAGCACCTCCCCTGGCCGATCACGCTGCACGTCCCCGATCCGCTGCCCGACGGCAGCCTGTTCGGGCTGCACAACGCGGGCAAGGTGCTCTGGGCGACCGAGAACTGGATGACGGTCAAGGCGTTGATCGTCGCGGGTCTCGGCTACTGGATGCTGCGCAACCGCAGGTACACGGGCCAGGTCACGTTCGTGATCCTGATCGCGTACGGCGTCTTGCGCTTCACCGTCGAGTGCTTCCGCGGCGACGAGATCCGCGGCGTCTGGTTCGACGGAGCGGTGTCGACGTCGCAGATCCTCTCGGTGATCGGCGTCGCGGTCGGCGCGGCGATGCTCGTGCTGTGGCGCGGGCGCCGCGACGTGCTCCCCGACGCGCGCACGCGCCCCGCGGCCGCGAAGCCTCCCCCGCCGACCGCGAAGCCCGGCGAGATCGCGTGAGCGCGCGGCGCGCCTCGCGCGCCGCCGACGCGGCGACGGCGGCGCTCTTCACCGCGGACGAGGGCGCGACGGAGCGCCCGCTCTCGGGCCCCGCCGTCGTCGCGGGCATCGACGAAGCGGGCCTCGGACCGCTGCTCGGCCCGCTCGTGCTCGGCTGCGTCGCGCTGCGCGTGCCCGACGCTTCGATCGATCCGTGGAGCGCGCTCGCCGACGTCGTCTCCTCCGAGATCGCGGACGACGAGGAGCGCTTCGTCGTCGCCGACTCGAAGGTCGTCTTCACGCGCAACCCGCGCGGCGCCCGGCGGCTCGAGCGCACCGTGCTCGGCTTCGCGGCGGCGCGCGACGGCGCGCGCGCGCTGCCCGCGACCGCGCGCGAGCTCCTGCGCGCGCTCGAGCGCGAGGCCGGCCTGCTCGAGCGCGACTCGACGGGCGCGGAGTCGCCCGAACGCGCTTCGCACGAAGCGAGCACGCTCGAGCGCGAGTTCTTCGCCGCCGAGCTCGACCACGCGCTCCCGCGCCAGGCCGAACGCGGCGCGCTCGCGCTCGACACCGGGCGACTCGTCGACGCTCTCCGGCGCGAGCGGATGGAAGTCGTGGCGCTGCGCACGCGCGCCCTCGCGCCGCGCGAGCTCAACGCGTCCTTCGCCGAGACCGACAACAAGAGCCGCACGCATTGGCTCGCGACGCGCGCAGAGCTCGCGCACCTCTGGGCGCACCACGGCGCGCGCACCGACGCGCACGGGCGGCCTGCCCCCGCGCTCGACGTCGTCGTCGACCGCCAAGGCGGCCGCATGCACTACCGCGCGGCGCTCGAGGAAGCGTTCCCCCGCGCCCGCGTCGTGCTCGTCACGGAGAGCGCGCCGCTCTCGCGCTACGTGGTCGAGGAGCCCGCGACCGCGCGCTCCCCCGCGCGCGCCATGCGCCTCGTGTTCCGCGAGAAAGCCGAGCGCGCGTCCTTCGCCGTCGCGCTCGCGTCCTGCGCCGCGAAGCTCGTGCGCGAGCTCGCGATGGACGCCTTCAACGCGCACTTCGCGCGCCTCGAGCCCAAGCTCGCTCCCACCGCGGGGTACGTGGAGGACGGGCGGCGCTGGCTCGCCGACGCCCGCGACGCGATCGCGCGCTCCGGGATCGACCGCGCCGACCTCGTCCGCGATCGCTGACACGTCGCGCGCGGCGTGGTAGGGTTCCCGGCTCGCTTCGCGCGCCCGACTCGGCGCGCGGAGCCCCCCTGGAGCCCCCTCCCCGTGAAGATCGCCATCCTCGGCGCCGGCGTGTCCGGCCTCGCGCTCGCGCGCTTCCTCGTCGAAGGCGGGGTCGGAGCGCATCAGCTCTCGCTCTTCGAAGCCGCGTCCGTCGCGGGCGGACTCTGCCGCTCGAAGACCGTGCAGGGCTTCACCTACGACGTGGCGGGCGGACACATCCTCTACAGCAAGGACGCGCACGCGCTCGGCTGGATGATCGAGCACTCGGGCGGCGAGGACGCCTACGTGAAGCAGCCGCGCAACACGCGCATCCGCTTCGAGCATCGCTGGGTCAACTACCCGTTCGAGAACGGGCTCGGCGATCTCCCGCCCCAGGCGAACTTCGAGTGCTTGAAGGGCTACGTCGAGGCGTGGCACGCGCGCCGCGTCGCGCAGTCGTCCGCGCCGACGGAGTTCGGCGCGTGGGTGAAGTGGCGCTTCGGCGAGGGCATCGCGCGCCATTTCATGGACCCGTACAACGCGAAGGTCTGGAAGCGCGACCTCGACTTCCTGACGAGCGACTGGGTCGCGGGCCGCGTGCCCGACGCGCCCGTCGACGACGTGCTGCGCGCGTCCGTCGGGATCCGCACCGAGGGCTACACGCATCAGTCGAGCTTCCACTACCCGAAGCGCGGCGGCTTCCAAGCGATCACCGACGGTCTCGCGGCGACGCTCGAGCGCCGCATCCGCTTGAACACGCCCGTCGCGGAGCTCGTGAAGACGAAGAACGGCTGGCGCGTCAACGCGGAGGAGTTCGACGTCGTCGTGTCGACGCTCTCGCTCACCGATCTGCCGCGCGTCGTCAAGGGCATGCCCGACGCCGTCGCGCGCGCGTGCACGGGGCTCGAGTACAACGGGCTCGTCTGCATCCTGCTCGCGCTCCGTCGCCCCGCGCATCCCGAGCTCTCGTGGATCTACCTCCCTCACGAGATCCAGGGTCCCGCGAACCGCGTGACGTACATGTCGAACTACGCGAAGGAGCTCGCGCCGCCGGAACACGCCTCGCTTTCGTGCGAGATCACGGTGCAAGGCGGCGCGCCGATGCCCGGCACGGAGGTCGAGCAGCAGACGATCGACGGGCTCGTGCGCGCGGGCCTGCTCCGGCGCGACGAGGTGCTCTTCACGGACCGGTCCGAGGTCCGCCAAGCCTACGTCGTGTTCGACCACGCGTACCACGACCGCCGGCGCGTCGCGCTCGGTTGGCTCGAGGACGAGGACCTGATCCCGCTGGGCCGCTTCGGCCGCTTCGAGTACGACAACTCGGACCAGTGCGTGATCAAGGCGCGCGAGCTCGCGAAGAAGCTCCTCCCGCGCCTCGCCCGCGGCGCGTGACGCGCGGGCGCGCAACCCGCGGATTCGAGCGGGATTTCCTGCGTTTCGATGACGGACGCAACGTTCCGCGTGCCCGCGGACAAAGAAGCGCGTGTGAGCGGGTCCTGATCCGACCGTGAAACGCGCGCGAGGGGTAGACTCCTCGCTGGCGGATCCTGCGGACCTGGGATGCTCCGCCCCGGACTTTTCCCGTCACGGCACGCTCGCCCCCCGCGCGCCTCGGTGTTCCACGCGCCGCCGCGCGGTCGTGCGCCCAACCCCATGTCCTCCACCACGAAGCTCTCCCCCGCCCGTTCCCTCCTCGCACTCTCGACCCTGCTCGCCGCCGGATGCGGCGGAGGCGGCGGTCATTCGGGCTCCGGCGCCGGCGCGCCCTCGAGCCTGCGCTATCCGACCGCGGAGACGATCTACGTCGTCGACCTCGCGAGCGGCGTGCTCGCGCCGAGCGTCGCGGGCGTCGTCGACCGCTTCACGGTGCTCCCGCCGCTGCCCGCCGGACTCGCATTCGACGAGCACACGGGCGCGATCTCCGGCAGCGCGACCCTCGTCGCCGCGCGCCGCTCCTACACGATCACCGCGGCGAACGCGCACGGGAGCGCGAGCACGACGCTCGAGCTCACCGTCGCGCCCGCGCCGCGCTTCGCGTACGCGCTCTCCGGCGCCGACGCGACGATCACGGTCTTCGGCGTCGACCTCGAAACGGGGCGGCTCGCGCCCAAGGGCTACGAGCCCGCGCCCGCCGGCGCCTCCGGGGGCGAACAACTCTGCGTGCACCCGAGCGAGGCCTTCCTCTACGCGTCGAACACGGGCTCCGACGCGATCGCGGTGTACGCGGTCGACCCGCTCGAGGGTTGGCTTTCCGCGCGCGGCACGACGCCCGCGGGGCCCGGGCCGCACCGCATGGTGCTCCACCCGTCGGGACGCTTCGCGTTCGTCGTCAGCATGGCGTCGAGCGAGCTCTTCGTGTTCGACGTCGATGCCGTGACGGGCGAGCTCGTCCACGCGCGCGCGCCGATCTCCGTCGGCACGCGGCCGGTCGACGTCACGCTCGATCCCGAGGGCCGGTTCCTCTTCGTCGCGTTCGCGGGCGCGCTCGGCTCCGGCGGTGGAGCGGGCGTGCAGGGCTACTCGATCGACTCCGCGAACGGAGCCGTGACGCCGAGCGGCGCCAGGGTCCCGCTCGACGGGCTCGAACCCTCGGGCCTCCGCGTCGATCCGGCGCGCAACGCGGTGTACGTGACGCTCGCGCAGTCCGACAGCGTGCTGCCGATGCGCTACCACCAGACGACGGGCGCGCTCGCCGCGCTGACGCCCGACGCCGCGGGCGACAAGCCGGAGGCGCTCGTCTTCGACCCGCTCGGACGCTTCGGCTTCGTCGCGAACAAGGACGGCTCGAGCGTGTCGAGCTACAAGGTCGACGGGCCGTCGGGACAGTTGATCCCGAGCGGCACCGCCGCGACCGGCTCGCAGCCGAGCGCGGTCGCGATCGACACCGCGGGCCGCTTCCTCTACGTCGCGAACCACGGCTCGGGCGACGTGATGCTCTTCCGCGTCGGAGCGGAGGACGGCGCGCTCGAGGAGGTCGACCTCTGGTCCGTGCGTTCGAGCCCCGTCGACCTCGCGATCGTGCGCGGCGCGCGCGCGCCGATCGTCCGCACGCGCTCGCTGCACGCCGTGAACGGCGGCTCGAGCGACGTTTCGTCGTTCGCGCTCGACGCCACGACCGGCGCGGCGACCGAACGGCACCCGACGTCGCCGACGAGCGTGGATCCGGCGGCGATCGCCGTGCACCCGCGGCACGCGTTCGCGTACGTCGCGGAGCGCGGCGCCCAGTCCCTCGGGACCTACCGCGTCGACGCCGCGAGCGGCGCGCTCTCGCCGCTCGGGCCCGCGACGCACGTCGCGGGTGTGCCGTGGCACGTGACGATCGAGCCGTCGGGGCGCTTCCTCTACCTCCTGCGCCGCGACGTCGTGCTCGCGGACGACGGCTGGCTCTCGACGTACGCGATCGACGTGACCGACGGCTCGCTCCACTTCGTCGACGAGCGCGCGGTCGGCGGTCGGCCGGTCTTCGCCGCGGTGGATCCGACGGGCCGCTTCCTCGTCGTGGCGAACATCGGCGCGCCGAGCGAGCTCCAGAGCTTCCGGCTCGACGCCGCGACCGGCGTCCCGTCGACGGCGGGAGCCGCGGCACCCGCGCCGGGCGTGCACGCGCTCGCCTTCCATCCGGGCGGACGCGAGCTCGTCGCCGTGCTGCGCACCTCGAACACGCTCGTGCGCTACGCGCTCGACCCCGAGACGGGCGCGCCGAGCGCGATCGCCGGCGGCTCGCGCGCGGGCCGCGAACCCGTCGCGTTCGCGTACAGCGCGGACGGCCGCTTCGCGTGCGCCGCCTACGCGGACACGAACGACGATGAGGACGGCGGACACGTCACGCTCTTCCGGGTCGACGCGAACGGCACGCTCGTGACGCCCGGCCTCGCGTACCACGACGGTCTGCACCCGAGCGCGCTCGCGATCTCGCCGTCGGGGCGCCACGTCTACGTGACGAACGCAGGCTCGAACACGCTCTCGAGCTTCGCGCTCGACCCGACGAGCGGCACCCTGCAGCCGCTGCCGTCGACGACCACCGGCCTCGCGCCGCGCGCGCTGACGCTGACCGCGGAAACGCGCTGACTCCGCGCCCCGTCGACGCTTCGCGCGCGGAAGCCGCGCGCGAAACCAGCCGGAGTCGAACGCAATCGAACCGCTGCACGTCGAGACGGGGCTGGACGACCCGGCGCAGTCGCACGCCAAGGCAGAGCTGCGCGCGAAGTGCAGCCTGAACGCGGAGAGCGGGCCGCACGCAACTGCACCTGCAACGCACGCGCGCCCTCGTCGCTGAGCGTCCCTGGAACTCCGAAGAGTCGCGGACCGGTTCCTCCGGCCCGCGACTCTTCGGAGTCTGCGACGCGGAGCGCCCACAGGGGTTCCTTGGCGTCCTTCTCCGGGTTGCGCATCATCTCTCCGCCGCGCTCCCTTCCGCCCGTGAGACCTCGAGAGATGCCGCGAGAGACGTCGCCATGCTCCCCCTCCTCCTCACCCTCCCCCTCCTCGGCGACCGCCTCACCGGCCTCCCCTTCGCGACGCGCAGCGAAGTCATCGCCCGCCACGGCCTCGCCGCCACCGCGCAACCGCTCGCGACCCAAGCCGCGCTCGACACCTTGAAACAAGGCGGCTCCGCCGTCGACGCCGCGATCGCCGCGAACGCCGTGCTCGCGCTCGTCGAACCCGTCGGCAGCGGCCTCGGCGGCGACCTCTTCGCGCTCGTGTGGGATCCCGAGACGAAGCGCCTCCACGGTCTCAACGCCTCCGGCCGCTCTCCCGCCGCGCTGACGCTCGAGCATTTCCAGTCGAAGAACCTCACGCACGTCCCCGCGACCGGTCCGCTGCCCGTCACCGTCCCCGGCTGCGTCGACGGTTGGTTCGAGCTCCACGCGCGCTTCGGCAAGCTCCCGATGAGCACCGTGCTCGCGCCCGCGATCCGCTACGCGCGCGAAGGCGCGCCGATCACGGAGCTGATCGCGATGTACTGGGCGCGCGGCGTCGAGACGCTCGGCAAGCACGACGGCTTCCTCGCGACGTTCGCGCCGAACGGACACGCGCCCGCGAAGGGCGAGTCGTTCGCGAACCCGGCGCTCGCGGACACGCTCGACGCGCTCGCGAAGGAAGGCCGCGACGTCTTCTACCGCGGCCGCATCGCGCGCCAGATCGACGCGTGGATGAAGTCGCACGACGGCTTCCTCGCGTACGACGACCTCGCCGCGCACCACTCCGACTGGGTCGATCCGATCTCGACGAACTACCGCGGCTACGACGTGTGGGAGCTCCCGCCGAACGGACAAGGGCTCGCCGTGCTGCAGATGCTCAACGTGATCGAGCCGTACGACGTGCGCTCGATGGGCTTCGGGAGCGCGGCGTGGGTGCACCTCTTCACGGAGGCGAAGAAGCTCGCGTTCGAGGACCGCGCGAAGTTCTACGCCGACCCCGAGTTCGCGAAGGTGCCGACGAAGTCGCTCGCCTCGAAGGAGTACGCGGCGACGCGCCGCGCGCTGATCTCGCCCGACAAGGCGGCGAAGACGTACGACGCGGGCAACCCCGCGCTCGCGCAGGGCGACACGACGTACCTGACGACCGCCGACGAACGCGGGATGATGGTCTCGCTCATCCAGTCGAACTACCGCGGCTTCGGCTCCGGCGTCACGCCCGCGGGGCTCGGCTTCTGTCTGCAGGACCGCGGCGAGCTCTTCGACCTCGCGCCGGGCCGCGCGAACAGCTATGCGCCGAGGAAGCGCCCGTTCCACACGATCATCCCGGGCTTCGTGACGAAGGACGGCGAGCCGTGGTTGTCGTTCGGCGTGATGGGCGGCGCGACGCAGCCGCAAGGACACGTCCAAGTGCTCGTGAACCAGATCGACTTCGGCATGAACACGCAGGAAGCGGGCGACGCGCCGCGCATGCTGCACGAGGGTTCGAGCGAGCCGACCGGCGAGGTGATGAAGGACGGCGGGAAGCTCTCGCTCGAAACGGGCTACGACTGGGAGGTCGTGCGCGCGCTCTTGAAGAAGGGGCACGTCGTCGGGTTCGACTACGGCGACTACGGCGGGTACCAGGCGATTCGCTTCGACGCGAAGACGAAGACGTACTTCGGCGCGAGCGAGTCGCGCAAGGACGGGCAGGCGGCGGGGTATTGATTCGGCGGCGCGGACAGCGCGAGGCGCTGGTGTCGCAGAGCCGCCGTCGGGTTCCGGGTGCGGATCGGAGCCACCGCGTTCGCGAGTCCACGCCCCGGAGCGCGACCGATCGGTGGCCACGGGCCGGAGGACGAGCGCCCTTCCTCGAGCCGGACTCTGCAGGCGTGCAGGCCCGCTCGCCAGGCTACGCGGAGGCGTCGACGCGGGGAGCCCGGCGCTCGAGGAACTCCACGAGCGACACGGTCTCCACTTCATGCCCGACGGAGTACGCCTCCCCGGTGGGCTTCACGATGAAGCGCTCGGTCGCGCGCACGTCCTGGCAACCGAGCAGGAAGCCCTTGCCGGGTGTGGGCGCGGAGGAGCGCTTGATCTCGATGGCGAGCACGCGCCCGCGCGGCCCCGTGAGCACGAGATCGATCTCCGCTTGGGCCGACGTGCGGTAGTAGCTCGCCTCCCACGTGTCGGGCAATCCCGCGACGATCTGCTCCAGGACGAAGCCTTCCCACGAATGACCGCAAAGCGGATGACCGAGCAGGGTCTCGAGGTCCGGGACATTGGCCAGCGTGTGGGCGAGGCCGGAGTCGCGCAGATAGACCTTGGGAGAACGGACGAGGCGCTTCTTGCTGTTGCCGGACCACGGCGGGAGTTGGCGCACCATGAACAGCTCGGTGAGGATGTCCAGGTAATGCCGCACGGTCTTGCCGGTGAGTCCGAGCGCGGCGGCCAGCCGAGCCAGGTTGAGCTGATCTCCCTGTCCGTGCGCGAGCATGCTCCACAGACGGCGCATCTGCAGGGCGGGCACGCGCGGTCCGAGTTCCGGGATGTCGCGCTCGAGGTAGGTGTCGATGAAGGCGCTTCTCCAGCGCCAGCTCGCGCCGTCGTCCTTCGCCAGGAGACTCTCCGGGAATCCGCCGCGCACCCAGAGCGACTCCCACTTGCGTGGCGCCTCCAGGACCGTGATCGGGGTCAGCTCGTGATACACGATGCGTCCCGCGAGGGACTCGGAAGACTGCCGCAGGAGATCGCGGGAGGCCGAGCCGAGGACGAGGAACTGGCCCGCGCGCTCGCCGGCGCGGCGGCGTTCGTCGACGAGGCTGCGCAGGAGCGGGAAGATCTCCGGCAACCGCTGGATCTCGTCGAGGATGACCAGCTGGCCGGCAAACCGCGCGAGGTAGGACTCGGGGTCGGCGAGCTTGTTGCGATCCGTCGCGCGCTCGAGGTCGAGGTACAAGGGCGGCGGTCCGGCCCCGCGGCGGAGCCCGTCCCGCGCGAGCGTGGTCTTGCCGACTTGCCGCGGCCCCAGGAGCGCGACGACGGGGAACTGCTTCAGGCTCTGCTGGAGCCGGGCGGCGAGGTGCCTCGGGATCATCCTTGCAATTGTGGAGTCGGACTCCCGAATTGCAAGGATCGGCCCCGGCATGGCGCGCGGTCGCCCGCCCGGCCCGCACGGCCGCACTCCACTCGTGCCCGCGGCTGGGCGCGCTCGCCTCCGAGCTCCAGTTCCACCCGAGTCCGCGGCGGGTCGGGGCCCCAGCGCAGGGGTCGGGCACGAAGACGCCGCCTTGCGCGAGAACGCGCGTCGCCGTCACGCTGAGCGCATGAAGCCGAGTCTCGTGCCGTGGGTCCTCCTCCTCGCCGCCGCCTGTCGCTCGATCCCGGACTCGCGCGCAGAGTCGCTCCTCGCCGCCGACCGCGCGTTCGCGCGCGACGTGCACGTGCGGCGGCTCGACGGCTGGCTCGCCGCGTTCGACGCGAACGGCTCGCAGGTCGACGAAGAGTTCCGACCGATCACGGGCCGCGACGCGATCGCGGCGCACATGCGTCCCTTCTTCGCCGACGCGGCGAACGAGCTCACGTGGACGCCCGACGACGCGCGCGTCAGCGAAGGCGGGAAGCTCGGGACGACGACGGGCCGGTGGAAGCTCGCGCGGCGCGAGAAGGACGGCCGCGAGACGGTGCTCGCGAAGGGGCGTTACTTCGACGTGTGGCGCAAGCAAGCGGACGGGAGTTGGAAGCTCTGCTACGACGTCGGCGACGAGGACGCGGCCGCGACGCGCTGAGCCTCCGCGCCGCTCCGTGTCGTGAGCGAACGCGCGGCTTCGAGCGGTCCCCGAACTCGATGCGCCCAGGGGGAGGAAGGCGCGCCTGGACGCGTCGAGAGCCCCCGCGCCGCTCCACGCCGACCACCGAGGCGCGACCGTTCCCTGGCGCCGCCTTCGCCAAGCCGCTAGCGGATCTTTGCAGTCGCCGAGGACGTTCTTGATCCATGTCCGACCCGACGACTTCGACGCAAACCCACCTGACTTGGCCCGAGATGGAACGGCCGCCGACTCCGCCGCCCCCGCCGAAGTCGAACCTGCGCATCCCGGCAGCGCAGTGCGCGATCTTCCTGGGCGCGATCGGCGTGCACAAGTTCGTCCTCGGGTACACGAAGCAGGGCGTCGTGATGCTCCTCGTCACCGTCCTCACGCTGGGGTTCGGCGGCGCGGTCATGGGGCTGATCGGCCTCGTCGAGGGATCCTCTACCTCGTCGAGTCGGACGAGGAGTTCACGCGCATGTACGTGACGTCGCGGCGCGGGTGGTTCTGAGCGCGGCGCGGGGTTGAATCGGATTCGTTCAGCGGTGCTCGATCTCCCACCGGCGATCTCGGCTTCGTGATCCAGGGCAGCGCCCGGGTGGCTGTACACATCGGCAGCAAATTTCCGGTAGATTTGCTCTCCATGGTGCAACGCCTCCTCCACCCGCCGGACGCCTCCTTCTTCCTGCTCGGCCCCCGCGCCACGGGGAAGACCACCTGGATCGGGCAGCACTTCCCGCGCGCACCGCTCTACGACCTCCTGCGCTCCGACGAGCACCTGCGCCTCTCGCGCGATCCGTCCGTGTTCGGCCGCGAGTGCGCGGAGCTCCCCGAGGAGAGCTGGATCGTCGTGGACGAGGTCCAGCGCATCCCAGCACTCCTCGACGAGGTCCAGCGGCTCATGACCACGCGACGCCAGCGCTTCGTCCTGTCGGGCTCGAGCGCGCGCAAGCTGAAGCGCGGCGGAGCGAACCTGCTCGGCGGGCGCGCGGAGCTCCTGACGCTCTTCCCCTTCACGTTCGCCGAGCTCGACTTCGACCGTGAGCTCGACGCGGCGCTCGAGCACGGCATGCTCCCGCTCGCGGTCACGGGCTCGCGGCCGCGCGCCTTCCTCAAGTCGTACGTCGAGACCTACGTGCGCGAGGAAGTCCAGGCCGAGGCCCTCGTGCGTCAGATCGGGAGCTTCGTGCGCTTCCTCGACGTCGCCGCGCGCGTGAACGGCCAGGTCGTCAACGTCTCCGGCATCGCGCGCGACGCGGCCGTCGCGCGTCCGACCGTACAGGACTACTTCCAGATCCTCGTCGACACGCTGCTCGCCGTCTGGCTCCCCGCGTGGAAGCTCAAGAAGGGCGTGAAGCAGGTCCACCACCCGAAGCTCTACCTCTTCGACTGCGGCGTCGCGCGGCACCTCGCCGGCATGGGCCATCTCCCGGTGCATCCCGAAGAGCGCGGGTTCCTGTTCGAGACGCTGATCCTCCACGAGCTGCGCGCGCACCTGCACTACTCGGGCGCGGACGCACCGGTCTTCTTCTGGCGCACGCACGACGGGACGGAGGTGGACTTCGTCGTCGAGACCGCCCGCGGTCTCGTCGCGATCGAGGTCAAGTCGACGGAGCGGTGGGACGCGCGCTTCGGCGCGGGAATCGCGCGCCTGCGCGCCGAGCACGGTCCCTTGCGCGCCGCGTTCGGCGTGTACTGCGGCGCGCGGGCCGTGAAGCAGGACGACCTGCGCGTGCTGCCGTGGAAGACGTTCCTGAAGGAGCTCGCCCAGGGCGGGATCGTGTGAGCCGGCGCGGAAGTTCGCGCAGGGCGGACTCGTAGGTGCGGGCGGCGGAGTCGTGCCGATGCAGGGAGGTTCAGGCCCGCGATCGGGTGAGAAACTCCTCTGGCACGGTATTCCAGCAACGAGCGCCGCGGTCCTCACGACCCCGGCGCTCGTCCTGTCCGCTCGCGGAGCGAGCTCAGCCCGCGCTCGCCGCCTTCTTCTCGGGCCGCTTCCACGTCCGGATCGCGTGGCGCAGCCAACTCTCGATCTCGGCGACCTTGACCTTCTCCTGGAGCATCGTGTCGCGGTTCCTGATCGTCACGACGCCGTCCTTCATCGTCTCGCCGTCGACGGTGATGCCGTACGGCGTGCCGATCTCGTCCTGGCGGCGATAGCGCCGACCGATCGCCGCGCTCTCGTCGTAGAACGTCGTGAACTTCGCCGCGCGGAGCATGCGGTCGATCTCCGCCGCCTTCTCCGGCATGCCTTCCTTCTTCACGAGCGGGAACACGCCGACCGTGACCGGCGCGATCTCCGGGTGGAAGTGGAGCACGACGCGCTTCTCGCCCTCGACGACGTCCTCTTCGTACGCGTCGATCAGCATCGTGAGCGCGGTGCGGTCGACGCCCGCGGCAGGCTCGACGACCCACGGCACGTAGCGCGTCTTCTTGTCGGGGTCGAAGTACGAGAGGTCCTTCCCCGACGCCTCGGAGTGCCGCTTCAGGTCGAAGTCCGTGCGGCACGCGATGCCCTCGAGCTCGCCCCAGCCGAACGGGTACTCGTACTCGACGTCCGTGCAACCGGTCGAGTAGTGCGCGAGCTCGTCCTTCGCGTGTTCGCGCAGACGGAGCTTCGACGGATCGACGCCGTAGTCGACGTACCACTGGTGACGCTCCTTGCGCCAGTACTCGTACCAGTGGTCGTTCTGCTCGGGCGGGAGGAAGAACTCCATCTCCGCCTGCTCGAACTCGCGCGTGCGGAACACGAAGTTGCCGGGCGTGATCTCGTTGCGGAACGACTTGCCGATCTGCGCGATGCCGAAGGGCGGCTTGACGCGCGAACTCTCGAGGACGTTCTTGAAGTTGAGGAAGATCCCCTGCGCCGTCTCCGGCCGCAGGTACGCGATCGAGCCCGCGCCTTCGACCGCGCCGATCTGCGTCTTGAACATCAGGTTGAACGCGCGCGCCTCGGTGAGCTCGCACTTGTTCTCGACCGGCGTGCGGCTCGGCTTCTCCGGGCAGCGCGCGTCGTCGAGCTTGTCCGCGCGGAAGCGCGCCTTGCACTTCTTGCAGTCCACCAAGGGATCCGTGAAGCCCGCGACGTGGCCCGACGTGATCCACGTCTGCGGATTCTGGATGATCGCGCTGTCGAGCCCGACCATGTCGTCGCGCATCGTCACCATGCGCGTCCACCACGCCTCCTTGACGCGCCGCTTCAGCTCGACGCCGAGCGGGCCGTAGTCGTAGGTGTTCGCGATGCCGCCGTAGATCTCGGATGCGGGGAACACGAAGCCGCGTCGCTTGCAGAGCGACACGATCGTGTCCATGAACGTGGTGTCTTGCTTCGCCATGGAGGGTCTTTCTCGCCGGTCCTCGCGCCTGGTTTCGACGCGCGGAGGGCGCGAGAGCTTAGCGATGCGGGACGAGCGTCGCGAGCGCTCCGCGAGTTCGCGCGGGCGAGGTGACGCGGCGTCGACTCCCCCGCAGCTTCGGCCGCGCCGCGCGCGCCGCAGCGAAGAGCCGCGCGACGAGCGCGCGCGCTACTTCTTGCCGCCGGCGGCGGCCTCGGCCTCGGCGATGCAGGTCTCGAGCAGCTTCGTCGTCTCGCTCCAGGGCAGGTCGCGCCCGCGCAGCTTGCCCTCCGCGTCGATCACGATCGTCGTGGGGAACTCGCGCACCATGTAGCGGCGCAGGATGTCGTCGGAGTCCGCGAACGGGAGCAGCGTGCGCCACGAGATGCCGTACTTCGCGTACTTCCGGTAGAGCCCGTCGGCGCTCGCGGTCCCGGGGTTCACGCCGAGCACCGAGAACGGCCGCGCGGCGTTCCGCGCCGCGAATTCCTGCCAGGCACCTGCTTCGTCGAACCCTCGATCGGTGAAGAGGCTGTAGAAGACGAGCAGGACGACGCGACCGTGGTAGTCCGAGAGTCGACACCACTTCTTCTCGAGATCCTCGGCGGCGATCTCCGGCGCGGGGCGACCGGGCAAGAGGTTCGGGACGTTCACGCAGCTGCCGCGCGCGAGCTCGACCAGGGCGTCGCCGGGGCACTCGCGTGCGAGCCGCTCGCTCCATTCGTACGCGGCGAGGTATCCAGGCCAACGGCTCGTCGAGCCGTGCGCGACGACCATCAAGTACATGCCGATCGCACGGCGATGCGGATCGGTGCTCGCGAGCAGCGGTGCGATCCGCGCTTCCGTCTCCTGCGGCGAAGCGGCGGGAAGGTCGAGCAGGAGCGCGTCGAGGAGCCGGCCCGTCGCAGGATCCTCGGGGAACTGTCGCACGGCGAGCTCGACCAAGCCGAGCCGGATCCCGCCCAGCTTCGAGTCCATCACCGGGTAGCGGGAACCGAGCTGGCTCACGAACTGCGCGAGCGCGTCGGCCGAGCACCGGTGGTCCTGGCCCGCGAGCGGGCTGTAGAAGCGGTTCATCCACCGGACCGCGGCCGGCTGCCCGGCGGCGGCGAGCGCGCGCATCCGGACGGCGACCTCGTGCACGGGCGGAGCCGGCCACTCCTTCGGGTCCGCGCCGCGCCGATGCAGCTCGAGGCAGCGCTCGATCCAGGCGCGCTCCTGCGCCTCGTACTCCGTCTGCACGGCCGGGACCAGGACGCCGGCCGCCTCCACGGCGGCGACGGTGTGCGGCCAGCTCGCGACGACGCCGCGATAGAGCTCGAGCACCTCCTCCCAACGCGCCGGCTCCTTGGCGGGGTCCGCCGGAGCGTGGAAGGCCGCGCGCATGAGGGCCGCGCGCGCTTGGAGCTCCGGGTTCGTGCTCGCCTGGACCAGGCGCTCGAGCATCGAGTCGACGACCTCGTCCCCGAGCGTCGCCCGGTGCACGCGCACGGCGCCGAGCACGTTCATCATGTAGGGCTGGCTCGCGTTGCGGGCGAGCAGCTTGTCGTAGAGCTCGACGAAGACGCGCTTGCGCGCCGGGAGGTCCGTGTCGGGCGTCAGGTATTGGAGGTTGTCGAGCCACCAGCACTGGGCGATCCCGCTGTCCTTCGCGAGCAGCGCGGCGAATCGATCGCGGAACGCGAGCGAAGGGTGCGGGCCGACCTCCTGCGGCGTCGGCGTGCGGCCGCCGCGACTCAGGAACACGCGATGCTCGTTCCACTCCTTGACCACGGAGCCGTACTCGCGGAGCAGCACCTCGCCCTCCGGATCCGGCACCGCGACGGCGCGCGGACCGACGTCGCCGCCGGCCTGGGCTCCGCCGGACGCGGACGGGGTCTGGGCCTGGAGCGGGAGCGCGGCGATCGACGCAGTGATCGCCGCACGGAGGAAGGGTCGAAGGGGGGCCATGGCGCGTTCGCTCGCTCCCGTGGGTTACGCGTGCGTCGCGCGCGCGTTGGAGACGGGGCCGGCGCGCGGTTCTACCGGATCGGAGGCCCGCGGGAAATGAGGCGCGGCGGTCCCGGGAGGATCCCCCGGGCCGCCGCGTGTCGCGACCGCGATCGAGACGCCTACTTCGGCGCGGGCTTCTCGTCCTTCTTTTCGTCGCGCGCCTTCTCGGCCTTCATTTCGGCGAGCAGGCGGTCGACGGCCTGGTCCATCGTGGGACCGCGCACGTTCTGGTAGCGGATCACGCCCTTCGCATCGAGGACGTAGATCGTCGGGAAGCTGTTGACGCCCCAGGCACGGCACAAGGGGCCCCCGGTGCTCCCCTGCCAGGAGTTCCGCCAGCTCACGTTCTCCTTCTTGCAGCGCTCCTTGAACGCGTCGAGATCCGAGTCCGTGTTGATGCCGATCAGGGCGAAGGGTTCGTTTTTCAGGCGCTCCACGAGCTCCTTTTCGTGCGGCAGCATCGCACGACAGGGAGGTCACCAGAAGCCCCAGAAGTCGAGGACGACCACCTTGCCGCGGTAGTCGCTGAGCTTGAACTCGACGCCGTCGGCGTCCTTCGTCGTGAAGTCGGGCGCGACCTTGCCGATCGCGAGCGAGCCCGCAGCGACCGCTCCACCCGCGCCGGGTTCCTCGACGCCGCGCGCGCGCTTGCCGAACTTCGTGTCGGGGAAGTCCTTCACGAGGCGCTCCTCGAGCGCCTTCGCGCGGTCCGCCTTGTTGCCGCGCTTCGCTTCCTCGCGAGCGCGGTAGAGCGCCTCGGCGAGCGCTTCGGCGCGCCGGCTCTTCGCGACGAACGCGTCGACGAGCGGATCGACGCGTTCCGCGCCGAAGTCGACGTAGAGCGTCGTGAGCTTGCCGGTGAAGCTCGTGATCCACGGCGCGTCGGCGTGCTCGGTCGCGACGCGCGCGTAGAGCGGCCACGCGGCTTCCTTGTTCTGCTCCTTCGTGCGCTCGGGATGCGCGGCGGACATGCGCTCCGCCATCCAGAGCAACGCCCGCCCTTCGCCCTTCGACGCGAGCGCTTCGTAGCGCGGGAAGAAGTCGAGCGCCGGATGCCGCAACGACTTCGGATCGCCGCCGGACTTCGTGAGCTCCTGCACCTTCTTCGAGTACTCCGCGTTCGCCGCCGAGTACTCCTTCCCGAGCGCGTCGAAGGGGTCGGCCTGCGTCGGCGCGTCGATGCGCTCGACCTTCGGCGCGTTCCCCTGCGGCGGCGCCGACGGCGCGAGGAGCGCGAGGGCGATGAGGTGGATCCAGCTCGTCATGCGCGTGCCTTTCGTCGCGGGCGCCTCCGCCCGCTCCGAGGAGCATACCTCGCCGCAGCGCGCCGCGTGAGGCGGCGCCGCGAGCCCGAAAACGAGCGGAGGCCCCCGCGCCGGGCGCGAGAGCCTCCCATCCGCCGTCGCCGGCCCTCAGTTCTTCTTCTTCGGGTCCGGCTTCTTCGGCTCGGGCTTCTTCGGGTCCTTGCCCGCGGGCGCCGCGCCCTTGTCCGCCTTGGCTTCGGCGACGAGCTTGTCGACGAGTTCGTCGAGCTCCTTTTCCTCCGGCCCGCCGAGCCACGATTTGCGGATCACGCCCTTGTGGTCGATCAGGTAGAGCGTCGGGAAGCCCTGCACGCCCCACTCGGTCGGAATCGGGCCCGAGGTCGAGCCCTGCCAGGAGCTGCGCCACGTGACGCCCTTCTCCTTCTGTTGCTTGCGATAGTCGGCCTTGTCGCTGTCGGTGTTGATGCCCACCAGGGCGAACGGCTCGTTCTTCATGCGCTCCACGAGCGCTTTTTCGTGGGGAATCATCGCCACGCAGGGGCCTCACCAGAAGCCCCAGAAGTCCAGGAGCACCACCTTTCCGCGATAGTCGCTGAGTTTGAACTCGACGTCCTCGACGTCCTTGGTGGTGAAGTCGGGGACGACCTTGCCCTCGACGAGGTTCTCGACGCGGTTCACCTGACCACGCGCGTACGTTCCGCTCGTGGTCTTCGGGAACTTCTCGGCGACCTGCTTGTAGGCGCCGAGGTCCTTCTTCTCGCGCTCCGCGTCGTCCTCGATGGACTGGTTCGGGAGCGTGAGCGAGGCGAGCAGCGCGGCGGCCTTGTTCTCGTCCTCCTTCGCTTCCTTCTGCACCTTCGCGAAGAGCGCCTGCGCCTGTTCGGCGGTGAGGTACTGCTGCGACACGGCGCCGGGAACGAAGCGCGAGAGCAGCGTGCCGAGCGACATCGGCTTGTCCGCCTTCTCGTCCTTGAGCATCGCCGCGACGAGCTTCTCGTAGAGCGGCGGCACCTTGGCCGTGAGCTCGGCGTTCGACAGGTTCGCGTAGCGCAGGTTCGACACGCACCACACGGCCGCGTCCTTGTCGCCCTGGCTCGCGATCGCCTCGAAGCGCTTCCAGAAGTCGGGCTCGACGCGCGCGGGCGCCTTCTCCTTCTTCGAGCGCGCCTCCTTGGCGGCGGCATCCCAGGCCTTCCTGGCTTCCTTGTACTCCGTCTCGAGCTTCGTGAACTCGGAGTCCGGCGCAACGACCGCTGCACTCGAGGCCGCGGCCGGATCGGCCGTCCTCGTCGCTGCGCCGAGCACCGGGACCGAGGCCAGCGCGAGCGCGAGGAGCATCATCCTCTTGGGCTTCATCGTGGTCCTTCTCGTGGGGTCGCGCGCGGGCGGTGCGGCCGGTGCGGCCGAACCCGGTCCGCGCGCGGAGGAAAGCGTACCGGCGGGCCGCGCGCGGGCCAGGGCGGACACCGTCCGAGTCCGCCGTTCGACGCCGTTCTTGCACGGCGTCCCGGGCGTGGGCCCGTGGAGCGCGCGCCCCGGGCGCCGCTACAATGGCCCGATCATGGCCCTCTCGTCGGATCCCGTCGCGACGCGTCCCGCCCGCCCCACGCCCCCGCCGCCCGCGACCGGCCCCGCGCCGCGCGCGAGCGAGAGCCGGAGCGGACCGCGCGCGAGCGAGCTCGAGCGCGTCTACGGCAAGGTCGAGGACGCCGTGCGGATCACGCGCGAGGAAGCGCTCCTCCTCCACGAGCACGCCGACCTCTCCGAGCTGACGCGCCTCGCGGACGTCGTGCGAGCGCGCCTGCACCCGCACGGCTTCGTGACGTACATCGTCGACCGCAACCTGAACCCGACGAACGTCTGCATCACGGACTGCGGCTTCTGCGCGTTCTACCGCCGGCCGAAGGCGGAGGGCGCGTACACGCTCTCGCGCGAGGAGATCGACGCGAAGCTCGACGAGCTCGCCGCGATCGGCGGACGGCAGGTGCTGATGCAGGGCGGGCACCACCCGTACATCAAGAGCGATTGGTGGTGCGAGCTCGTCGCGCACATGCGCGTGAAGTACCCCGCCATCAACCCGCACGCGCTCTCCGCGCCGGAGCTCGACCACTTCTCGCGGATCGAGAAGCGTCCGGTCGAGGACGTGCTGCGCGACCTCAAGGCGGCGGGCCTCGGCAGCGTGCCGGGAGCGGGCGCGGAGATCCTCGTCGAGCGCGTGCGGAAGATCATCGCGCCGAAGAAGACGCCGACGGAGCGGTGGCTCGACGTGCACCGCAAAGCGCACGAGGCGGGGCTGCGGAGCTCCGCGACGATGATGTTCGGCCACGTCGAGACCGCGGCGGAGCGCATCGAGCACCTCGGCGTGCTGCGCGACCTGCAGGACGAGACCGGCGGGTTCACCGCGTTCGCGAGCTGGAACATGCAGCCCGAGGGCGTGCCGGAACAGCACCTCTACCCCGAGAAGACGACGCCCGCGGTCTACGTGCGCGTGCAGTCGATCGCGCGCATCTTCCTCGACAACTTCGAGAACATGCAGACGAGCTACGTCACGCAGGGCCTCAAGCTCGCGCAGGCTTCGTTGCGCTTCGGCTGCAACGATTTCGGCGGCACGATGATGGAGGAAAACGTCGTCAGCGCGGCGGGCTGCTTCCACCTCGCCCCGATCGAGCGCCTCGAGCACCAGATCCGCCGCGCGGGCTTCGTGCCGCTGCGCCGCAATTCGTGGTACGGGATCGTCGACGAGCGGTTCACGGATGGCGATCGCGGCCCGCAGTCGCGCGAGGAAGGCGCCACGCACCGCGCGTGGACCGAGCGCGCCGGCGCAGCGGCCTCGAGCGCGGATCGCGCGGCGACCGCGGCGACCGGCGCGAACGCGAAGGGAGGCCGCGCGTGATCCAGAAGACGACGCACGCGCCGCGCTCGACGCCGAACGCGCCCTCCCCCGCGTCGATCGCGCGCCTGCGCGCCGTCGCTCGGCGCGCGGGGCTCGCCGACGTCGCGGAGAAGGTGCTCGCGAAGGAACGCCTCTCGCTCGACGACGGCGCACGGCTCTATCGCGCCGACCTGCACGCGGTCGGCGCGCTCGCGAACCACGTGCGCGAGCGGCTCCACGGCGACCTCGCGTATTTCAACGTCAACCAGCACGTCAACTACACGAACGTCTGCAACAAGCTCTGCCGCTTCTGCGCGTTCCAGCGGTTGCCCGGACAAGCCGGCGCGTACGTGATGACGCCCGACGAAGCGGCCGCGAAGGTCGCCGCGCAGCTCGACGAGCCCGTGACCGAAGTGCACATGGTCGCGGGCATCCACCCCAAGCTCGAGTACGGCTACTACCTCGACTTGCTGCGCGCGGTGAAGAAGGCGCGCCCCTCGATCCACATCAAGGCCTTCACGATGGTCGAGCTCGACCAGATCGCGAAGAAGGCGAAGAAGCCGCTCGCGGAGGTGCTCCCCGAGTTGATCGAAGCGGGGCTCGGCTCCGTCCCCGGCGGCGGCGCGGAGGTGTTCAGCGAGCGCGTGCGCAAGCTCACGTATCACCTGAAGATCAGCGGCGACGAGTGGCTCGAAACGGCGCGCACCGTGCACCGCGCGGGGCTCAGGTCGAACTGCACGATGCTGCACGGTCACATCGAGACGATCGAGGAGCGCGTCGACCACCTCGATCGCCTGCGGCGCCTGCAGGACGAGACGCACGGCTTCCAGACCTACATCCCGCTGTCGTTCCACCCCGACCACAGCGAGATGGCGCACGTCCCGGGCCCGACGGCGGTCGACGAGCTGCGCGAGCTCGCGGTCGGGCGACTCTTGCTCGACAACATCCCGCACATCAAGGCCTACTGGATCCTGATGGACGTGCCGATCGCGCAGTTGGCACTGAGCTTCGGCGCCGACGACGTCGACGGCACGGTGGTCGAGGAGAAGATCTACCACGAAGCGGGTGCCACGACGCCGCAGAAGGTGCAGCGCGCGGAGCTCGTGCAATGGATCCGCGACGCCGGTCGCGTGCCGGTGGAGCGCGACACGATCTACAACGTCGTGTGGTCGGGCGACGAGAGCCTCGCGCGCGCCGGCGAGCACGCGCCGGTGGCGGGGTGACGACCGCGCGAGCCGTTCAGCGATCCGAATTCACTCGCGAGCTCATACGAGCCTCGGTGCTGAGGAACTCGCGAGCTTGATCCGAATCGAGAGCGCCGAACACGTGTCGGACTTCACGGTCCGCCTCACGCTGACCAACGGAAGCGTAGTCGAGCGCGACCTCGCGCGCCTGCTCGTCGGGAAGATCTTCGGCCCCGTCCGCAAGAGTCCGCGCGCCTTCGCGGCGTTCCGAGTGGAGGGCGGGACGCTCACGTGGCCCAACGGCGCCGATTTGTGCCCCGACGTGCTCCTCTGGGACGGTCCCCCGCCGACGTCGAAGCGCGCGCGACCGCCGAAGCGTCTCGCGCCTTTGGGCCGTGTCGAGGATGCGCGGTCCGCCCCGAAGCACCGTGCCTCCTGATCCAACGAGCGCCGCCAACTCAAAGTTCTTTCGTTGCCGACGGCGGCATTCAAGGTTCGAGCCTGAACCTTGAAGAACAGCCCCGGTCGGTGGGGTCCAGGTCCTCGAGGGGGCGAGGGGCGCTCCTCCCGAGTGATGTGCTGGCGAATCCGGATCGCGCGAGAGCGGGGACCCGAAACCCGACGGAGTCCGACAGATAGGATCGAGTGGACGCGCCGCGCCGTGTTCGCGCGCTCCCGACTGCATGCGTGCTCCCCTCCTTCTGGTGGTGCTCGCCGCCGCGCTCGCGGCGGCGTGTTCGCGCGCGCCCCAGGTGATCGCCGATCCAGGAACCGCGGACGCCGAGTCCGGCTCGATCGTTCCGGAGCAGGAGGGTGCAGCGCACTCGAGGAGGCCCGTGGCCGAGCGTGCGTCGCGCGGGGGCTCCACGGAAGAGCAGCGAGGCCTCGCGTTCGACGGACGCGCGCTCGACGCGCACGGCGCGCCGCTCGCGAGCACGACGCTCACCGTGCAGACGTGGACGGAGCGCGCGGATCACTTCACGGGCGACGGGCGCGACGTCGCGACGGACGCCGGCGGCCGCTTCCACGTCGAGCTGCGCGCGCCGGGGACCCTGCCCGAGAGCGGGCGCTTCGGACTGCGCATCGCGGCGTTCCCGCGTGGCGGCGGCGCGCTCCTCGCGGCGCATGTCGAGCTCGCGGAGCCGGCGCGATCCGGCGCGCGCGCGCTCGGCGACCTGCGCCTCGTTGTCGACACGCCCGAGCGCACGCTCGCGACGTACTCGGACGACGCGCTCGAGGCGGCGTTGCGCGCGGCGCTCGCGAAGGGCGGACGGGACGGCAACACGACGCGGGACTGGGTGCTCCAGCTCGCCGAGGTCGTTCGGCGCGCCCCGAGTCACGGCGCGCGGTGGGAACGCGTCGTACGCGAAATCGACGCGCGGCAGATGGAGGAGCGCGCGCGAGCTCTCGCGCTCCAGGACGCGGACGACCTACGCGCGGATCCGACGAACGAGCCGTCGCCGCCGCCGGCGCACGACCGGCACGTGCTCACGACGCTGCGCAGGCTCGAAGGGAAGCCCGACCCGATCGTGCTCGAGGTTCAAGGCGCCCCCGTGCTCCGCGCACGCTTCCCGACCGTGCCCAAGGTCCGCGCCGTCCTGCGCAACGTGGATCTGAGCGAGACCGTGCACGTCGAGTTCTGGTGCGAGCACCGCGACGTCGCCGCGCGCCTCGTGACGAGCTCGGCCTCCATGTCGGCGACGGATTGCACGGCGGAGGAAACGAACGTCAGCGTGTGCAGGCACCCGCAGTGGATCGACGTCGACCTCCCGCCCGGCGGCGTCGCGAGCGTCGCGCTCTCGCTTCCGCTCCTCGTCCCACGCGTCGAGCCCGGCGAGCTCGACCTCGTGCTCGAGCTCGACGAGGGCCTGCGCGACCGCGACGCTCCGAGCGCGTTCGCGCTCGCGAGCGCGCCCTTCCGGCTCGAACGGTCCGCGCCGCCGATCCGCCTCTCGCGCTCGAGGTACGACGCGCTGAGGGCGGACCTGCGCTCGATCGCGCGCGACGCGTGCGTGAAGCTCGTGCGCGAACCGTGGAGTCCCGACACGACCTTCGCGCGCGACGACGAGGGCCCGGAGGACCGGCTCTTCCGCGCAGGCTGGAGCGCGCTCCCGGTGCTGATCGACGCGCTCGACGATCCGCAGGTCGAACCTCGTCATCAGGAGTGGGCGCTCGGGCTCCTCTTCGACCTCACCGGCCTCCACCAGCCCGCCGGCGGCTTCGCCGATCGGAGCTTCGTCGGCTCCGCGTGTTGGGAGGACGCGTGGCCGACGACGCGCGCGACGGTTGCGTTCTCGGATCGGAACGGGAACGGCTGGGCGCCCGCGTACGACTGCAACGCTGCCGACCTGAAGTCCGCGTGGAAGGCGCTGCGCGCGAAGCTCGACGTCGTGATCGAGTGAGCTGCGCGTCGCGACCGGCCGGCCCCTTCGCACGCGAACCCGTCGCGGTAGCATGGAAGCGTCTCGCCCCGCGGACGCGGCGACGCCGCGTCCTTCCCGCGCACGAGGAGTTCCCGCCCATGTCCCGATCGCTCGCCGTCCGCCTCGCGGCCCTCTTGTTCGCGCTCCTCGCGCGCCCCTCGACCGCCGCCGCGCAGTGCCTCGACTTCGCCGCGGGCTTCGAGCTCGGCGCCCACTCCCCCGGCGGCACCGTCGTCGACCTGGCCGAGTGGAACGACGGCGGCGGCGCTCGACTCGCGCTCGCGGGCGGCTTCCCCGGTCCGATCCCCGGCGCGACGTATGGAGTCGCGCTTTGGGACGGCGCGACGCTCACGAAGCTCGGCGTCACGCAGAACGGGGCCGGCGCGGGCAACGTGAACAGCGTCGCGGTGTTCGACGACGGCACGGGTCCCGCGCTCTACCTCGGCGGTCTCTTCCAATCCGTCGACGGAGTCGCCGCGGCGGGCGTCGCGAAGTGGAATGGCACGAGCTGGTCGCCGCTCGGCGCGGGGATCGTGGGCACGGTCAACCGGCTCCGCGCCGCGGACGACGGCACGGGGACGGCGCTCTTCGCCACCGGGAGCTTCGACCTCGCGGGCGGCGGCGCCGCAGCGAAGATCGCGAAGTGGAACGGGTCCGCGTGGTCGGCGCTCGGGTCCGGCCTCGACGCGCAGGGCTTCGCGCTCCTCGGCGCGGATCTCGGCGCGGGGCCGCGACTCCTCGTCGGCGGTGCGTTCAGCTTCGCGGGCGGCGTGACGGCGCTGCGCGTGGCGGCGTGGAACGGCTCGAGTTGGAGCTCCGTCGCGCCGCTCTCGCCGACGTCGGACGTGCGCGCGATGGCGGTGTTCAACGGAGCTCTCTACGTCGGCGGAAATGCGAGCAGCTCGTTCTTCCGCCGGCTCGCGGGCACGACGTGGCAGTCGCCGAGCCCGCAGCCGAACGGCATGGTCCGCACGCTGACGGTCCACGACGACGGGAGCGGTCCTGCGCTCTACCTCGGCGGCGACTTCTTGAACGTCGGGACCTCTCCGTACGTCCACGCGGCGCGTTGGGACGGCGCCCAGTATTCGGGGCTCGGTCTCGGCCTCGGCAACTCGAGCGTGGGCCACGCGTTCGCCTCGAGCTCGACCGACCTCGGCGCCGGCCCCGCGCTCTTCTTCGGCGGCGACTTCGGCACGGCGGGCGGCAAGCCCTCCGCCGACCTCGCCCTGTGGGGCGTCCCCTGCACGGCGCCGAACGTCGTGCAGGGTCCCGCCGACGTGACCGCCGTGTTCCCGAACGATGCTCGCTTCCACGTGGTGGCCGACGGCACGCAGCCGATCACGTACCAGTGGCGCCACAACGGCGCGCCGCTCGCGAACGGCAGCGGGGTCGAGGGCGCGACGACGGCGGACCTGCGCCTCGCGACGTGGGATTACGGCGACGCGGGCAGCTACGACTGCGAGCTCACGAACGCGCTCGGCTCGACCACGTCTCCGAGCGCGCAGTTCACGGTGCCGCTGCTCGTCCCCGCGGGGATCCCCGCGCAGGTGACGACGGTCGTCCGTCCCGGCGACGCGGTCTCCGACCTTCCGCCCGGGAACGCGTACACGAGCGTGTTCGACGCGCAGATGACGCGGACGGGCGGCGTGCTCTGTCGCAGCACGATCAACGGCACGAACTTCCCCGCGCTCTCGCTCGGCCTGCCGCCGGGCGTGCAGACGCTGCACCGCACGGGCGACGCGGCGCCTGGACTCGGCACCGGAGTCACGTACGCGGGGACGACCATCGGAGACGCGACGATCGCGGGGACGGACGTCGTCGCGTTCGGGCGCGACGTGATCGGCCCCGGCATCAACTCGAGCAACAACTGGGGCGTCTGGGTGCACGACGCCCAGGGCACCGCGCTCATCCTGCAGAAGGGCGCGGCGCTCCCGTTCGGCAACCCGGGGGACGTCGTGCGCTCGATGCCCTCGCCGAACGCGGAGGCGTCGGGCCGCGCGACGTTCCGCGCGGAGGTGTGGAACGGCAGCACGTTCGCGTACTCCGGGATCCTCGCGTACGACCGCGTGAACGGACTCCAACGGCTCGTGCGGCGCGGCGATCTCGCGCCGGGGACGAGCGCGCACTACCTCGACGTCGACGCGCCGGTCGCGGATCCGCAAGGACGCCTCGTCTTCACGTCGTCGCTCGACACGCACACCGGCTACAACGTGACCGGTTCGTACGATCGCGCCGTGCACGTCCTGGACGGCGGCGTGCTCCAGACGATCGCGAAGAGCGGCGATCCAGCGCCGGGCTTCGCCGCGAACGTCAACCTCGAGTTCATCGACGGCGCGATCGTCGACGACGCGGGCACCGTGTACTTCGACACGCTCGTCGCCGGGCCTTCGGGGTACCTCTCGAAGGCGTGCTACACGTGGAGCGGCGGCCCGCTCCTCCCGCTCGTGCTCCCGGGTGATCCCGCGCCCGGCCTCTCGGTCGGCGCGACGTTCGCCACCGGCGAACCGATCGCCGCCTCGGCGGGCGGCCGGCTCGTCTTCGCGGCCGACGTGTTCGACAACTGCGGTCTCCCGAGCTGTCCCACGCGCGGCGTCTTCGCGCGCACGCCGACGGGCATGCACGCGGTCATCACGAACCACGCGGACCCGCTCCCCGCGGCGCCGGCCTTCCACGTGCTCGAGGTCCTCCAGTCCGCCGCGATCAATGCAAGCGGCGAGGTCCTCGTCCAAGTGCTCCTCACGAACAGCCGTGAGGCGCTCTACGGCTGGACGGAGGCGAGCGGGCTCTTCCCGATCGCCGTCCCGGGCATGCAGTACGAGTTCGCGCCGGGGGTCTACGGTACGGTGGGCCGCGCGCTCCTCGGCGGCAACGTCTCGGGCAACGCGCTCCCCGCTCCCGCGCTCGACGACGCGGGCGAGTTCGTCTTCCGCGTCACGATGATGGACGGCGCGACGAACGTGCTCGTGAAGGGGACGTTCACGCACTTCCTCGCGTTGAGCCATCCCTGCCCGACGATCGTGTCCAGCCCGTCGAGCCGGAGCGTCGTCACCGGCACGCCGGTGACGCTGCACGCGGCCGGAGCGGGGCTCGAGCCGTTGGCGCGGCAGTGGTTCAAGGACGGCCTCGCGGTCGTCGACGGCGGCGGGATCACCGGCGCGACGACGGACACGCTCGCGATCGCGTCGACCGTCGAGAGCGACACGGGTGCCTACACGTGCGAGCTCGCGAACGCGTGCGGGACCGCGACGACGACGCCGGCGCTGCTCACCGTCGGTCCGGGGACGCTCTTCTGCACCGGCGACGGCCTCGACGCGAGCGTCACCACGAGCTGCCCGTGCCAGAACTTCGGCGGCGAGGCGCACGGCTGCGCGAACTCCGTGAACGCGACCGGAGCGACGCTCCGCGCGACGGGGGCCACGAACCCGGACGACGTGGTGCTGCAGGGCTCGGGCATGCCGAACACGGCGAGCGCGATCTACTTGAAGGGCGACGCGGACAACGGGGCCGGCGTCGTGTTCGGCGACGGCGTGCGCTGCGTCGACGGGAGCTTGATCCGCCTGCGGACGAAGCAGAACGCCGGCGGCGCGTCGCAGTTCCCCGAGGTCGGCGAGCCGAGCGTCTCCGTGCGCGGCCAGACGCCGAGCGGCAGCGGGCTCACGGGCTACTACCAAGTCTACTACCGCAACTCCGCGGCCGCGTTCTGCCCGCCTGCGACGTTCAACGTCACGAACGGACTCCGCATCGACTGGTGATCGGCCGCGCGCGCCGACTCGCTACCGCCCGAGCTCGTCCGCGAGCTCGAGCACGAGGCGTTCGGTCTCCGCCCAACCGAGGCACGCGTCCGTCACGCTCACGCCGTGCGCGAGCGGGCGCGCCGTCGGCTCCTGCCGGCCGCCGACGAGGTGGCTCTCGATCATCAACCCGCGCAACGCGCTCTGTCCCGCGCGCCGCTGCGCCAGCACGCCGAGCGCGACGTCGCGTTGACGCTCGGGCCGTCGCTCGCTGTTCGCGTGCGAGCAGTCGACCATGATCGCCTCGAGCAGTGCGTGCTCGCGCAGGAGCTCGACGCACCCGCGCACGGTCTCCGCGTCCCAGTTCGGCTTCGCGCCGCCGCGCAGCACGAGGTGCGCGAACGGATTCCCCGCCGTCTCGAGGATCGCGGGCGCGCCCTCCTTCGTCAGCGACGGGAAGCGGTGCTTCGTGCGCGCGGAGCGGATCGCGTCGACCGCGACGCGCACGTCCCCGTCCGTGCGGTTCTTGATGCCGACCGGCATCGAGAGCCCGGACGCGAGTTCGCGATGGATCTGGCTCTCCGCGGTGCGCGCGCCGATGGCGCCCCAACTCACGAGGTCGGCGTAGAACTGCCCGAACGTCGTGTCGAGGAACTCCGTGCCCGCCGGCAGCTCGCGCGCGGCGAGTTCGACGAGCAGTCCGCGCGCGAGGCGCAGCCCCTTGTTGATCTGGAACGAGCCGTCGAGGTCGGGGTCGTGGATCAGCCCCTTCCAACCGACGACGGTGCGCGGCTTCTCGAAGTACACGCGCATCACGACGAGGAACCGCTCGCGCACGCGCTCGGCGAGCGGCTTCAAGCGCTCCGCGTACTCGACGGCCGCGCGCGGATCGTGGATCGAGCACGGACCGATCACGAGCAGCACGCGCGGGTCGACGCCCGAGAGGACGTTCTCGACGGCGCGCCGCGTCTCGAGCACGAAGCGCGCGGCCGCGTCGGTGAGCGGGAGGTCTTCGCGCAGGAGCGCGGGCGCCACGAGCGGGCGCACGGCGGTGATCCGGAGGTCGTCGGACTGCATGCGGTCGGAGCGGTACTCGAACGAGCGCGGAGGGCTCGGACAAGGGTCTCGTGCGATTCCGGGGCGCGTCCGACGAGGAGCCGCGCTCGGGGCCCCGTCGCCGCCGGGCGGGCGCGGCCGCTCCCCGGCTCCGCGCCTCGTTCTCCTTCCGCCCCGGACTCCCCGTGGTGGCGCGCGACGGCGCGCTCGGGCAGGATGTCGTGCCCACCGCGGAGGGAGTTGCATGTTCGCCGAGAGACTCGTCGTGCTTCCCGTTCCCGTGACCGCGCTCCTCGCGAGCGCGGTCGCGTTCTTCGCCGCCTCGCGCGCGGCGCTCGCGCAGTCCGCGCCGCCCCCGCAGGACACCGGGCGGCCGATCACGATCCTCGTCACGGCCGCGGTCGGCGACGGCGGCGTCAAGGACGCCGAGGTGATCGTCCTCTACTGGGAGGACCTCAAGAAGGACTGGGGCGAGATGAAGATCACCCCGATCTTCTCCGACTGGGACGAGGCGCGCGTGAAGCACGGGCACAAGTTCACGACCGACTTCGGCGGCACCGTGATCGTCCCCCGCCCCGCGTCGCGGGCGTATGTCACGGTGCGCGTGCCGGGGCAGTTCGGGTTCAGCCAGCTCGACTCGACGGACTCGAGCCCGTTCCTCATGAAGCTCGAGGTCGACGAGGCGATCTCCGTGCGCGTCGTCGACACGAAGGGCAATCCCGTCGCCGGCATGTCCGTCGGCGCGAACATGCCGGTCGTGCGCACGATCAAGGACCGTCTCGACGAGGACAAGGTCGTGTGGCTCGTGAACGGCTTCACGGACAACGACGGCGTCGCGTGGCTGCGCAACATGCAGTGGTGGCGCGAGCCGCCCTTCAAGGAGCTGCGCGAGAACCCGACTCCGTACCAGGTCGAGACCGGCCCGTTCTTCCAGAAGCGCGTGTTCGCGCGCTTCGACCCGGACCATCCGCCGACCGCTCCGATCCAACTCGTCGTGCCCGCGACCGGGCGCGTGATCGTGCCGCTCCCCGCGGGTCAGCGCGCGTACGCGCGCCTCCGCGCCGGCGTGCCGGGCACGGACTTCGACAAGCGCCCGTGGCCGCTCAAGGTCCCCTACCGCAACGAGACCACCGAAGGCCAGGCCGTCTTCCCGCACGTCGAGCTCGGCGGCGAGATCGAGTACGAGGTCTGGTGGAGCGGGCTCGCCGCGCCGCGCCGCGCCAGGGCGAAGGGGCCGACGAAACCGGGCGAGGAAGTGACCGTCCCGCGCCTCGACAGCTTCGACGACGCGAGCAAGAAGGCCCCGCCGAAGTAGCGTCGAGCGCGCGCCGCCGCGCGAGCCGTTCTCGAAGCGCTACGCGAGTTCGAGCGCGAGCTCCTGCACGCGCCCCGTGAGGAAGTCCTCGTGGCGCGCGCTCCACGTTCGGCCCGAGAGCTCGACGAGCGCGACCTGATCCGCCTCGAACGGCGCGCCGAGTCCGCCCGCGTTGACGCAGAGGCACTCGTTCAAGCGCACGACGCCCGGCGACTCGTGGATGTGCCCGCAGAGGAGCACGCCGCGATGGCGTTCCGCGCGCTCTCGGATCGCGAAGCTCCCGACGTGCTCCGGGGAGCGCGCGAGCCGATCGAGCGGCGTGTTCGCGGGCGGCGCGTGGCAGAGCAGCACGTCGCAGTCGAGCTCGGGACGGCGCAGCACGTCGTCCTCCTCCCACTCGTACGCGAAGCCGAAGCGCCCCGGGCCCGCGCCGCCGATCCCGCCGACGCGGACGCCGGCGACCTCGAGCACGCGGTGGTCCGCGTTGCCCTCGAAGTCGAGCGTCGGCAGGTCGTGGTTGCCCGGAACGTAGAGCACGCGCTCGGCGACGTCGCGCGCGCGGCGCAGGACCTCCTCGACCGACGCGAGGTACCGCGCGTCGCGCTCGGGCGTCCTCCGCCGGGCGTAGGAGAGGTCGTGGGATCCGAGGTCGCCGACGAGGAGCACCGCGTCGAGCGGCTCGCGCGCGAGGCGCCGCAGCACCCGGTCGAGCCGCGCGAAGTTCGCGTGGACGTCCCCGACGACGCCGAAGCGCGCGGCGCGGGTCGAGAGGGAGGTTCCGTCGAGGTGGGACACGCGCAGGAGCATGCCAACCCTTTGCGCGGCGCGTCGAGGTGTTCGCGCGCTCAACTTCGCGCTCGAATCCGGCGTGCTTCCGTCGCGTCGCTGAAGCGGGCCTTGCGGCCGGCGCGCCACTCCAAGTTCTGCTCGCATCGACCGGAACCCGTCGTAGCCTCCGCGGTTGGAGAGTCCGTTCGAAAGGAACCAAACCATGCTCCGCTTCTCGAAGACCACCCTGTTCGGCGCCCTCGCCCTGTCCGTCCTCTCCTCGCTCCCGGTCGACGCCCAGACCGTCGCCGACGGCCCGCAGGGCCGCCGCCCGGTCCCCGGCCACCGCCGCCGTCGGCCGCAGCGCCGTCCGCCGCAGGAGCTCCGCCAGCTCCTCCAGTCCCTGCACGTCACGCAGGAGCAGAAGGACCTCGTGCGCGACGAAGCGCGCGCGGTCGCGCCGCGGATCCGCGCTGCGCGCGAAGAGGCCTGGATCCGCGTGCAGGCCGAGCGCGCGCAGCGCACGCCGGACCGCGAAACGCTCCGAAGCGACCTCCGCGAGCTGCGTGACGAGACGCTCGAGCAGGTCCTCCCCCATGCGCGCCGCATCGTCCAGTCCCTCACGAACGAGCAGCGTGCGCTCCTCGCGCAGAAGGCCGCCGAGCACGGCCGCACCTTCGACGAGAACCGCCTCGCCGAGCGCGTCGCGCGCGTCCTCGCGCACCCGCGGCTCCTCCAGCGCATGGGCCGCGCCCACGGCGAGCACCGCGAGACGCCGCCCGCGACCGGTCGCTGAAGCGACGCCCACGAACTCGCCGCCCCGGCGGGCCCTCGATCCTGACGAGCGGCCCGCCGGGGCGGCGGCGTTCGATCGCGGTCACGCCGCGCCGGCGAGCACGCGCTCCCGCGGGAGCCGCGGCGCGCGCGTCGTCTCGGCGAGGCGGAAGCGGGCGACGAGCGAGGAGAGCCGCTGCATGCCGGCGTTGAGCGATTCGCCCGTGCGCGAGTTCGACTCGGCGAGCCCCGCGTTCTGGTGCGTGCTCTGCTGGAGCTCCGCGACGGCGGCGAGAAGGGCCGTCACCGCCTGGGACTGCTCCCCCGACGCGCCCGCGATGGCGCCGACGAGCTCGTCCACCTGGTTGAACGACGCGACGCACTCCTTGAAGGTCTCGCCCGTTCGCTCGACTCGAGCCGAGCCGGTCTCGACGCGCTCGACGGTCGTCGTCACGAGCTCGCGCACCTCGCGCGCGGCGTCGGCGCTCTGGCGGGCGAGGTTCCGCACCTCGTCCGCGACGACGACGAAGCCGCGGCCGTGCTCGCCCGCGCGCGCCGCCTCGATGCGGGCGTTCAGCGCGAGCAGGCCCGTCCGCGCCGCGATCTGATCGATCAGGTCGACGATCTGGCGCACGCGGGCGGACGACTCGCGGATCTCGCCCATCGACTGCACCGCCTCCTGCGCGAGCCCGTGGCCCTGCTCCGCGATGCGTTTGCAGTTCGAAGCGAGCCCACGGGCGCGGGAGGAGTTCTCCGCGTTCGCCTCGGCGCGCGCGCGGACATGGTCGACGTTCCGCTGCGTGCGCTCGAGCTCCGCGGCCTCGCCCTGCGTGCGGTTCGAGAGGTCGTTGTTGCCGCTCGCGATCTCCGCGCCGGCGACGGCGATGCCCTCCGCGGTCGACCGGATCTCCGCGACGAGCGCGGAGAGGTCCGCGAACATCCGCTCGAACGCGGCGCCGAGCCGGTCTCGCGCTCCCTGTGCCGCGATCGGCGCGGTCAGGTCGCCGCCGGCGAGGCGCTCGGCGCTCGCCGCGATCTCGCGGAGGCGCCGCGACATCGCGAGGAACGCGCTGCCGAGCCGGTCGCGCTCCGACTGCGGGACCACCTCGACCTCGAGGTCGCCTCTCGCGATGCGGTCCGCGGCGTCGGCCATGCCGCGCAGCGTGATCGTCATGCGTTCGAACGCGAGGCCGAGTCGGTCGCGTTCGGACTGCGGACGCACGTCGTTCGAGAGGTCGCCGGCCGCGATCGACTCGGCGGCCCGCGCCGTCGACTGCAGCGTCTCGACCATGCGCACGAACGCCAGCCCGAGCTTGTCCTTCTCCGACTGCGCGCGGACGTGGACGTCGAGCTCGCCGCGCGAGATGCGATCCGCTGCGTCGGCCATCGAGCGCAGCCCGCGCGTCATGCGGCGGAACGCGACGCCGAGGCGGTCTGCGTCGGACTGCGGCTCGACCTCCGCGGAGAGGTCGCCCTCCGCGATCGCGTCGGCGGCCGTCGCCATCGCGCGCAAGCTCGCGAGCATCCGGGTGAACGACGCGCCGAGCTTGTCGTTCGGCGACCGCTGCACGACCTGCACGGAGAGCTCCCCGCGGGCGATGCCCTCGGCCGCGCCGGCCATCTCGCGCAGGTGGCGCGTCATCCGCTCGAAGGCGGCGCCGAGACGGTCGGCGTCCGACTGCCGTTCGATCTCCGCGTCGAGGTCGCCCTGCGCGATGCGTTCGGCGGCCTCGGCCATCGTGCGCAGCGAGAGCGTCATGCGTTCGAACGCCGCGCCGAGACGGTCCTGTCCCGACTGCGCGCGCACGTCCTTCGAGAGGTCGCCCGCGGCGATCGCTTCCGCGCTCGCAGCCATGTCGCGCAGACACGCGAGCATGCGCTCGAACGCGCGCCCGAGGCGGTCGCGCTCGGAGGCGGGACGCAGCTCCACGCCGAGGTCGCCGCCCGCGATGCGGTCCGCGGCGTCGGCCATGCCCCGCAGCGAACGGAGCATGCGCTCGAACGCGACGCCGAGCCGGTCGCGCTCGTCCTGGGCGTGCACGGACGCGGCGAGGTCGCCCTCCGCGATCCGGTCGGCTGCGTCGGCCATCGTGCGGAGGCTCGCGACCATCCGCTGGAAGGACAAGCCCAGTTGGTCGGCCTCGGAGCGCACGCGCACCTCGACGTCGAGGTCGCCGCGCGCGATGCGGTCCGCGCATCCGGCCATCGCCTGCAGCCCCTCGCACACGTCGTCGAGGGCCGCGCCCATGCGGCCCACCTCGTCACGGCTCGTGCTCCCGATCCGCTGCGAGAAGTCCCCGCGCGAGACCGCTTCGAGCACGCCCACGGAGCGCGCGAGCGGCTTCACGATCGAGCGCGCGAGCACGAATCCGAGCGCGAGCGCCGCCATCGAGCCGGCGATGATCGCGGTCCAGAGCGTCCGGCGGATCGACTCCGCCTCCACGCCGTGCGCGGCCGCGGCGTCGGCAGCGACGCGCGTGTGCTCGTCGACGAGCGCGGCGAGCGCGGATCGCGCGCGCTCGAAGATCGCGTTCCCGGTCGCGACGGAGAGGTCGATCGCGTCGCGCCGCGCGGCGGGCGTGTCCTCGGCGAGGACGTCGAAGACCTCACCGCCGAGCTTCTCCCATTCCGAGAAGGCCGCTTCGAACTCCCCGCGTTTCGCGACGGCGACGCCCTCCGGCGCGCAGGTGAGGAACGCCTTCCAACTCGCGCGCGCGTCGGCGACGCGCGCCTTCTGCGCCTCGACCTCCTGCTTCCCGGTCTCGCTCGCGAGGCTCGTGAAGAGCAGGTTGCGCTGCGCGACGAGCGCCTGCTGGAGGTTGCGGTCCGTTTCGAGGAGCCGCGTCACCGCCGGCACGTCGCGGCGGATCGTGCCTTGGAACGCCTCGTCCATCCGCGCGAGCCCCCACGCCCCGAGTCCGCCCACGAAGGCGGTCAACGCGACGAGCGCGGTGCAGAGCAGGAAGAGACGGGTCCGAATGGAGAGGCGGTCCATGGCGCGGCTCCCGGGCGGGTCACTTGCCCGACTTCTTCGCGTTCTCCTGGAGCTGCGTGAAGTTCAGGCCGACCGTCAGCACGCCGATCGCCTTGCGTTCGGCCTTCGGGTCGTCGCCTTCCTTGCGCGCCGGGAACACGGGCACCGAGAACTGCAGCGAGTGGGTCTGCGTCGACTCGTCGAACGTCGGCTCGCCCTGCCAGGGCTTGCCGGTCGTGAACGGGACGTCGAACTTGGCCTTGCCCTTGTGGATGTAGCTCGAGGTCTTCTCGAGGAAGCAGACCTTCTCGCCCTGCGCGGCCGAGACGAACGCCTCGCAGACGAGCTCGTTCGATTCCTTCTGCTGCTGCGCGAGCATCTTCGCGGCGGGCGTGTTCTGGAAGCCGTCGATGAGCGGCGTGCGGCGCTTCTGCTCCTTCCACTTCGCCTCGGTCATTTCCGCGATCGGGCCCTTCTTGTTCTGGCCCTGGACCTCGTCGACGAGCGCCGGGTCTTCCGCCCACTTCGTGGCGGACTTGATCCAGCCGTCGATCGCGGCCTGGACTTGCGCGTCGATCTTCGGGGCGTCCGCGCGGGCTTCGGCGCGCGTCGCCGTCGTCGTGAAGGAGAACACGGCGCCGCCGAGGAGCAGCGCGGGAAGGAGCACGATGCAGAGTCGCTTCATCATCATGGGGATGGCCTCAAGGGGGATCCTCGCGCCGGGGAAGGGCGCGAGCGGGAGTCCTATCGGTCGCCCGCGCGGCACAAGTGAGTACACTTGCCCGCCGCCGCGCCCCCGAACGGCGCTCGACGAAACCGGACATCGAGAGCATGCCCTCCCTTTCGAGCTTCGCCCTGCTCGCGGCGCTCCTCGCCGACGGACACGACGCGCGCGGCGACTACGACGTGCGCGCCTATCGCCTCGACGTCGCGCTCGACCCCTCGCAACGGAAGCTCGCGGGCACGGTCGCGATCGACGCGGTCGTCACGGCGAAGGAGCTCGACGCGCTCGTGCTCGACGCGGGCGACGCGCTGACGATCACGGCGGCGCGCTCGCTCGCGCGCGCCTTCGACGGACGCAGCTCGCTCGCGGGCGAGCCGCTCGTCGTCGAGCGCGGCGCGCACCTCGTCACGCTGCACTTCGCGACGCCGCGGCCGAAGGACGCGCACGTCTTCGTCGCCGTCGACTACGAGGGCCGCCCCGGCGCGAAGGACGGCTTCGAAGGCGTGCACTGGAAGACGACGCAGTCCGGCGCGCCGTGGTTCAGCGTCGCGTGCCAGGGCGTCGGCTCGTCGTGGTGGTGGCCGGGCAAGGACTCGTTCACGCATCCCGAGGACAAGCCCGAGCGCACCTGGATCAACGCGACCGTGCCGAAGGGCCTCTACGCGGTTTCGAACGGCCGTCTCGCCGGGCGCGAAGCGAGCGGCGAGCGCGAGACCTTCCATTGGGTGCACGAGTACCCGTGCGAGACGTACTCGATCACGCTCGACGCGGCGCCGTACGTCGTCGAGGAACGGAAGCTCGCGCTCCCGGGCCTCGAGCAACCGCTGACGTTCGCGACCTACGTGCTCCCCGAGCACGTCGAGGCCGCGCGCCTCCAGTTCGCGGACGTGCCGCGCATGCTCGAGATCGACTCCGAGCACTTCGGCCCGTTCCCCTTCCCGAAGGCCAAGTACGCGCTCGTCGAGACCGCGTTCTGGGGCATGGAGCACTCGACCGCCATCGCGTACGGCTCCAGCTTCCCGGCGTGGTGCGCGAAGACGGGCGAGCCCGATCGCTACGCCGAGATGAACCGCGCGTTCGACTACATCCTCGTGCACGAAAGCGCGCACGAATGGTGGGGCAACGCGGTCAGCGCGCGGCACTGGGGCCACTTCTGGCTGCACGAGGGCTTCGCGACGTACGCCGAGGAGGTCTATCTCGAGGCCCTGCGCGGCCGCGAGGCCGCCGACGAGTGGGCGGAGACGCGGCGCGCGCAGATCGGCCCGCGCTCGCGGCTCTACAAGGGCGACGAGCCGAGCTCCGGCGCGGCGTACGCGCTCGACCTCTACACGAAGGGCTCCTGGGTGCTGCGCACGCTGCGCCACTGCGTCGACGACGACGAAGCGTGGTGGACGACGCTGCGCGCGTTCCAGAAGGAGTTCCGCTACGGGAACGCGACGACCGAGGACTTCCGCGCCGTGCTCGAGCGCGTCACGGGCAAGGTGTGGAAGCGCTTCTTCGACGAGTTCGTCTACGGCGAGGGCTACCCCGAGCTCACGGGCGGCGTGAAGGTCGAGGACCGGGGCCTGCGCGTCGCGATCGAGAACCGCGGGTCCGGTGCGACGACGTTCCACGTGCCCGTCGACGTCGCGTGGAAGGCCGGCGCGGAGTCGGGCCGGCGCCGAGTGTGGCTCGAGCCGGGGAAGAACGAGCTCGTGATCGAGCTGAAATCGCGGCCGCGCGACGTCGTGCTCTCCGGAGCGGAGCGGATCGTCGGCCGCCACGAGCTCACGGTCGAGTGACTGCGGTCACGTACGCGAGGCACTCGAGCGCGTGCAGCATCGGCGCCGCGCTTCGACCGCCTGCGGCGTGAACTCCGCCCGAGCGCGCGTCAACTCCGCGGAACGAGCTCCGTTCCCTCGCCGCGCCGCGCTCGGTCGAGCGTCCAGAGCGCGAACGTGATCGCCCACGCGCCGACGACGTCGATCGAGTAGTGCAGATGCGCGAGGAACACGCTCGCCGTCACGAGCAGGTGCGCGACGAGCGCGAGCGGCCCGAGCACGCGCTCCCGCCGCACGAAGAGCCACAGGAGGAACGTGCTCGACACGTGGCCCGAGAAGAAGAGGTCCTTCGTCAACGCGACGTGCGCCACGTCCGTTCCGAGCGCCGTGAACGGGTTCACGATGCCGAGCCACGCGTCGACCAGCGCCGCCGTGCTCGCGCCCGCGTTTGGATCGGCTCCGTCGACGGGACCGAGCCCCGTCAGCACGACGCACGCGCCGCGCGCGAGGCTCAACCATCCGCCGAGCCAGAGGAAGCGCACGAACACCGCGCGATCGCGCCGCCACAGGACGAGCGCGAGCGGCACGTAGAGCGCGAGCCAGAGGTGGTAGTTGTGCTGCGCGATCCACGCGACGCGCGGCACGTGGTCGAGCACGAGGTCCCGGAGCGGCGGGCCCGGTCGGCGCTCGTTCCACAGCGCGAGCGCGACCATCGCGGAGTGCGCGCCGTAGCGCCACAGGAGCGCGAGCGCGACCGACTCGCGCCATCCCCGCCGCCCATCGAACGCGCTCACGTCACGAGCCGCAGGGTGCACGGGTAGCGGTACTCCGCTCCCCCGTTCGCCTGGATCGCCGCGAGGACGCACAGCACGAGCGCCGCGATCCCGAGCGCGGGCAGGAGCACGAAGCCGACGCCGATGCAGACCGTGGGCAGGAGCACGATCGACGCGATCAGGACCGTGATCTGGAAGTTGAGCGCCTCCTTCGCGTGTCGCACGACGAAGGGTCGTTCGTTCTGGAAGATGAGGAAGATCACGAGCGGCGCGAGCCAGCTCCCGACCAGCGTCAGGACGTGCGCGAGCATCGCCCACGTCCGGTCGTCCGACGTCGGTCCGCGGGCGGATTCGCGCGCTCCCAGCGCGAGGTTCGTTTCAGCGCCGTCCGGCGTCGACATGGACCCCCTCGTACCCCGGCGGTCCCTCCGCGTGCAAGCCCCCAGCGAGCGCGTGGAGCTCTCGCTCGGCACCTCGCCGAATCGAAGCGCGCGTGGGACAATCCGCCGCGCTCCCCCGCAACGGCCCGACATGCCCCACGCTCGCCGCACGCACGCCCTCCTCGTTCCCACCTCGACCGCGCTCGTCGTCGCGCTCCTCGCGAGCGCGCCCGCGTTCGCACAGAGCACGAATGGGAGCGCGCTCCGCTTCCACGCGCTCGGCGGCGGCCAGGACCGCGCGCTCTTCCCGATCGACGACGACGCGCCGGGCCCCGACTCGAGCGCGCCCGCGGACGTCGGCGCGCAGGGCTTCACGCTCGAGCTGTGGCTGCGCGCGACGCACGCGGACGATCCGAGTCCGAGCGAGCCCGAAGGCTCCTACCCCGACGATCGCTGGCACCACGGCAACGTGCTCCTCGACCGGACGCTCGAGAACGGCGGCGGTCGCGCGTTCGCGCTGTCGCTGCTCGACGGTCGCGTCGCGTTCTGGACCGGCGCGGGCGATCCGGGCTCGGGCGACGTCGAGGACACGAGCATCGGCGACCAGGACGTGCTCGACGGCGAATGGCACCACGTCGCGGTGACGCGCGACGCGGCGAGCGGGATCAAACGCATCTACGTCGACGGCGCGCTCGACCACCAGAGCCCGCCCGCGACGTCGACCGCGGATCTCTCGTATCCGAATCGCGGTCTCGGCGGCGTGAGCGCGCTCGACCCGTGGCTCGTGCTCGGCGCGCCGAAGGAGGCCGCGCACGAGGCGTTCGCCGGGCTCGTCGACGAGCTGCGCGTCTGGGACGTCGCGCGCGCGCCGCAGGAGATCGCGGGCGCCGTGTTCCGCCGCATGCTGCCGGGAACGCCCGGGCTCGCGAGCGAGTGGCGCTTCGAGGAGGGCTTCGGGACGACGATCGCCGACACGAGCGGGCGCAACGCGCCGCCCGGCGTGCTCGTCGCGGGCCAGATCGGCAACGGCGAGTGGATCGACGTCCTGCTCGAGCCCGACGCCGTGGCACCGCTCGAGACGTCGCTCCCCGCGGGCTTCGTGAAGGAGCGCCTCTTCCCGATGCACGAGCTCGTCGCGCTCGAGTTCGGACCCGACGGGAAGCTCTACGTGACGGACAAGACGGGCAAGCTCTGGTCGTGGGTCGCGCCGGGCCCGCCGCAGCTCGTGCTGTCGATCCTGACCGAAACGACGGGCGAGCGCGGACTGCTCGGCATCGCGTTCGATCCCGCGTTCCTCTCGAACGGATACGTCTACCTCTTCTACACGACGCCGCAGGCGCGGAGCCGCGTCTCGCGCTTCACGATCCAGAACGGCGTCGCGTCGCCCGCGTCCGAGCTCGTGCTCTGGACGAACACGACGCCGTGCGACATCTCGCACCAGAGCGGCGCGCTGCACTTCGGCACGGACGGCATGCTCTACGTCGCGGCGGGCGATCAGTACGTCTCCGCGAACGCGCAGGACGGCGCGAACCTGAACGGGAAGATCCTCCGTCTCGCGCCCGACGGCTCGATCCCCGCGGACAACCCGTTCGTCGGCTCGAGCACGATCCGACCCGAGATCTGGGCGCTCGGTCTGCGCAATCCGTTCCGCTTCCGCGTCGACGCGCCGACCGGTCGCATCTGGATCGCGGACGTCGGCGGAAACGGCGCGGATGCGTGGGAGGAGCTGAACCTGCTCGCGCGCGGAGCGAACTACGGCTGGCCGTCGCAAGAGGGCCCCGTGTGCCACGTGAGCGACTGCTCGCCATACACGACGAGCCGCTGGCACTACCGCCACGACGATCCGCGCTACACCGGCGGCTACCCGCAGGCCGCGATCATCGGCGGACCCGTCTACCACGGAGCGAGCTTCCCGTCGGAGTACCTCGGACGGCTGTTCGTCGCGGACTTCGCGGTGGGCTGGCTCTCGAGCCTCGACCTCGACGCCTCCGGCAACGTGACGGCGGAGCACCCGTTCGCGCTCGCGCCCGAGATGGCGACGCTCTCCGACCTCGACGTCGGACCCGACGGAGCGCTCTACCTCGCGATCCACTACCCGGGAGAGGTCTGGCGCGTGCGCTGGGTCGGCTCCACGAACGCGCCGCCGCTCGCTCGTCCGAGCGCGACGCCGGCGACGGGTCCCGCGCCGCTGTCCGTGCAGTTCACGGGCTCGAACTCGCTCGACCTCGACCTGGGACCGCAGCCGCTCACCTACCACTGGGACTTCGGCGACGGCGCGACGGCGACCGTCGCCGATCCCCAGCACGTCTACGCGAACCGCGGCCGCTACGACGCGCGGCTCACCGTCGACGACGGCGCGGAGACGTCGACGGCGAGCGTGTTCGTCGAGGTCGGCGGCCGCCCGGTGATCACGAGCTTCCTTCCCGCCGCGCAGACGCCCTATTCGGCGGGCGACACGATCGCGTTCTCGGCCGCGGCGAGCGACGCGGAGGACGGCGTGCTCGGCGGCGCCGCGTTCAGCTGGCGCGTGATCCTCGTGCACGAAGGCCACGAACACCCGTTCCTCGGTCCGCTCACCGGCGCGACGAGCGGTTCGTTCGTGGTGCCCGCGACGGGCCATGGACCGGAGCACACGCATTTCCGCGTGGAGCTCGAAGTCCGCGACTCCGACGGCCTCGTCACGACCGAGTCGCACGCGCTCGCACCGCGCGTCGCGCCGCTCGAGCTGCGCTCGAACCCCCTCGGGATCACGCTCGCGCTCGACGGCGAACCGAGCACGACACCGCTCGTGTACGAGAGCCTCGACCAGTTCCAGCACGCGCTCGTCGCGCCCGAGACGGCGACGATCGGCGGGCAGCCGTACGTCTTCGACCACTGGTCGACCGGCGAGACGAATCGCACGCTCACGCTCACGATGCCCGCGCGCGGCGACCGCGCGAAGGCGATCTACCGGCCCGAGGACCGCACGACGCTCTCCGTCGTCGTCCCCGCGAGCGATCGGAACGCGGAGTGGCGCCCGCTCGGAGGGCAGAGCGAGTCGAATCCGTTCGATGTGAACTCGGTGTGCTTCGGCACGGACGTGTTTGCGATCGAGTGCGGCTTCGAGTTCGCGCTGCCCGTGCCGCGCGGCGCGCTCGTCGAGTCGGCGCACCTCGAGTTCACGGGCGCGAGCGATTCGGAGGGGTTTCCCGCGGCGCGGCTCCACGCGTACGCCGTCGGCGACGCGCCGCCGTTCGTCGCAGCGAATCCGACCGCGCCGACGCTCTACGCTCCGCTCCTCGCCTCGAACATCACCTGGCTCCCGCCCGCGTTCGTCGAGGACGAGGTCTACTCCACGCCCGACGTCGCTTCCCTGCTCCAGGCGATCGTCCGCCGCTCCGATTGGAACGCGGGGCAGCACGTCGGTTTCGTGCTCGACGTCCCGCTCGGTCTCTCCGGCGAATGGCGCTGCGTACGCAACGCGCGCTCGGGAGCACCCGCCCGACTCGTGCTCACGTGGCGCCCCGATCCCGGCCCGGCGCTCGTGCCCCAGAGAATGCGCTGACAGCCCGCGCAGCCGCGGTTCGCGCCGGAGCCGGACTCTTCGCGCCGGAGCCGGTCGACGCGCCCTGCGTCGGTCCCGACACGTCCGCGGCCGCGAGGCGGGAGAGCGAGGTCCAGGCGGACGGAACCCAAACCGCACGTCCGTCGTCGAAGGGGCGCCCCCTCGCCGCGTGCGTTCGCACCGGCATCGGGCGGAAACGTGCTCCAGCGCCGGCGCGAGCGCACGAGGGAACCCGCGGCGCACGCCTGCCGCGCCCCGTGCGCACGGCGCTTCGATTCGCGTCCCCCTTCGCTCTCTCCCCCCCGCATCCCCCCCTGCGTGGTCCCCATGCTTCGAGCTCCGTCTCCGTTCCTCCCGGTCGCCGTTCTCCTCGGCCTCGCCCTCGCGCTGGCGGGTCTCTCCACGCCGGTCCACGCCCTCCAGGAGTGCGTGTTCCCGCCGAACCCCGGGCCCGAGCGCGTGCTCGGCGTCGACGCGGTCGAGCACACGCTCCGCCTCTGCGGCGACGCGTTCGGCTTCTGGTACGAAGACGAGGACGGCGTCGCGGTCGTCGAGGAGCACGGTGCGTTCACCTACGCCGACGTGGACGCGGACGGACGGCTCGTTTCGACCGGCATCGCGCTCGGCGCGACCGATCCGCTGCGCGCCGCGCGTGCGCGGCATCCGCGTCCCGCCTCGAGCCCGATGGGCGCGTCGCGCGCGCGCGCCGCGGCCTCGGTCGCGCAGGTCGTGGGCACCGCGCGTTCGGCGCAGCCAATCCCGCACGGCGGCGGCGCCGCGTTCACGCTCGGCAGCGGGTCGGTGCGCAATCTCGTGCTGCTCCTGCGCTTCTCGAACCACGGACCGAGCGGTCAGAACCGCACGCTACCGACGGTGACGAACGTCACCACGATCATGAACGCGGTCGGCGGAGATCCGACCCTCGCGCCGACGGGAAGCGTGCGCGACCACTACCTCCAGATGTCGTACGGCCAGTTCACGGTCGACTCGACCGTCGTCGGCTGGCTCGACGTGCCGCAGACCGAGACGTACTACGCGAACGGCAACTCCGGTCTCACGTCGCGCACGTGGGAGCTCATCCAAGCCGGCCTCGCGCTCGCCGACCCGCTCGTCGACTTCGCGCAGTTCGACCAAGACGGCGACGGGTTCATCGACGCGATCACGATCCTCCACTCGGGCTACGGCGCGGAATGGGGCAGCACGGACCAGTACGGCACGAACTACGTGAACCGCATGTGGTCGCACAAGTGGGAGATCCCCGACTGGACCTCGGCCGAAGGCGTCCGCGTCCGCGACTACAACATCTCGCCGGGACTTTGGGCGACGTCGGGCTCTGCGCCCGGCCGCATCGGCGTCGTGTGTCACGAGCTCGGCCACTACTTCGGGCTCCCCGACCTCTACGACACCGACGGCACGAGTCAGGGCATCGGCAACTGGTGCTTGATGGCCGCAGGCTCGTGGGGCTTCGACGGCACGCAGCAGTACCCGTCGCACATGTCCGCGTACTGCAAGACGAAGCTCGGCTGGGTCGTTCCGCAGCTCTTGATGCCCGGCGCGTTCACGGCGCCGCAGGTCGAAACGAACGCGAGCGTCTACCGCCTCGACAGCGGGTATCCGCCGGGCGAGTACCTCCTGCTCGAGAACCGCCAGAAGACGGGCTTCGACCTGCAGCTCCCCCAAGGCGGCCTCGCGATCTGGCACATCGACGAGGGCAAGGGCAGCTATTCCGACAACTCGCCCAACAACGACGAGGGCTACTCCGGCCAATCGGGTTGGCCGACGAACGGTCGTCACTATCGCGTCGCGATGCTGCAGGCCGACGGCAGCTTCAATCTGGAGCGAAACCAAGGGCGCGGCGACTCGGGGGACGTGTTCCACGGCGCCGGGACGACCTCGCTCACGCCGACGACGACGCCGAACTCGAAGGCGTATCAATCGGGGACGATCGTCGACAACGGCAACGCGCTCCAAGGCATCGCGGCTTCGAGCGCGAACATGGCGTTCACGTTCGCGAACACGACGGGGCCGACGATCTCGACGACGACGGCGCCGAACGCGGTGCTGGGCTCCGCCTACACGCTCAACCTCGCGGCGAGCGGAGGAACGTCGCCGCGGACGTGGTCCGAGTACGTCGCGCTGCCGAGCTACACGTTCCAGGACCTCGGCTCGCAGCCCTTCGCGCTCGGAGGGACGCCGCAGAACTGGCGTTCGGACGAGCAGGTCTGGTCGCTGACCTTGCCCTTCGCGTTCCCGTACTTCGAGCGCAACTACACGAAGGTGTACGTGAGCTCGAACGGATTCCTCGACCTCGCGCCGACGGCGTCCGAGGGCGCGAACCGTCCCGACTGGCTGCGCTTCCACCTGCGCATCGCCCCGCTGTGGGACGACTTGCGCACCGACGGCGCGGGCGAGGACGTCTTCGTCGACACGTCGGTGGCCGGCGAGGTCCGCATCCGCTGGGCGGCCGAGACCTTCGACGGAGGCGTCGCGTGCAACGTCGCGGTCCGGCTCTACTCCGACGGTCGAGTGAAGTTCGAGTACGGCGGCGGGAACACGGGGCTCACGCCTTCGGTCGGGCTGGGCGGCGGACGAGCCGGACTGTTCTCGACGCCGACGACGCACGACGCGCACGCGAGCCTGACCAACGCGAACGCGCTCCTTTTCACGCGCGGGGGATCGCTGCTCCCGCCGGGGCTCGCGGTGTCCTCGACCGGCGTCGTGAGCGGCACGCCGACGGCGGCGGGCACGTGGACCCCGATCTTCCGCGTCACGGACGCGGCTCAGCGCTACCACCAGCGCGCGATCACGATCACGGTGGATGGACCGCTCGATTCGGATGGGGACGGCGTCCCCAACGCCTCCGACAACTGCCCGACGATCGCGAACGCGAACCAGGCGAACGGCGACGGAGACGCGCTGGGCGACGCGTGCGACAACTGCCCGAGCGTGACGAATGCGAACCAGGCGAACGGCGACGCGGATGCGTTCGGCGACGTGTGCGACAACTGCGTCGCAGTCGCGAACAACAGCCAGGCGAACGGCGACGGTGACGCCCTCGGCGACGCGTGCGACAACTGCCCGACGGTGACGAACGCGAACCAGGCGAACGCGGACGGCGACTCGGCCGGCGATGTCTGCGACAACTGCCCGAGCGAGGCGAACAGCGCGCAGACGAACAGCGACGCGGACCCGCTCGGCGATGCGTGCGACAACTGCCCGACGGTCGCGAACACCGACCAGGCCAACAACGACGGCGACGCCCAGGGTGACGTCTGCGACGCGGACGACGACAACGACTCCGTCGCCGACGTGTCCGACAACTGCGCGCTCGTCGCGAACACCGACCAGGCCAACAACGACGGCGACGCCCAGGGCGACGTCTGCGACGCGGACGACGACAACGACGGCACGCCCGACCTCGCCGACGGCTGTCCGTTCGACGGGCAGAAGTCGAACCCCGGCCAGTGCGGCTGCGGCGTCCCCGACACGGACACCGACGGCGACGGCGTCGCCGACTGCGTCGACAATTGCGCCTCCGTCGCGAACGCCGGCCAGGCGAACGCCGACGGCGACGCGTTCGGCGACGCGTGCGACAACTGCCCGACGCTCGCGAGCGCGAACCTCGCCGACACGGACCAGGACGGACTCGGCGACGCGTGCGACAACTGCGCGAGCGTCGCGAACCCGACGCAGGCGGACTGCGACGGCGACCTCGTCGGCGACGCGTGCGCGCTCGCGGCGGGCGCGCCCGACTGCGACGCGAACCAGATCCCCGACGCGTGCGACCTCGCGTCCGGCGCGCCGGACGGCAACCTCGACGGCGTGCCCGACGGCTGCCAACTCGGCCTCGTCGCGGTCTTCTGCACGGGGGACGGGCTCGACGCGAACGTGACGGTCGCCTGCCCGTGCGGCAACGTCGGCGCGGTCGGCCGCGGCTGCGCGAACTCGGTCAGCGCGCAGGGCGCTCTGCTCGCGTACGTCGGCGCGACGAACCCCGACACGCTCGTGCTGACGGCGAGCTCGATGCCGTCGGTCGCCTCCGCGGCGGCGATCTTCCTGCAGGGCGACCAGCGCACGAGCGGCGTCGTGTTCGGCGACGGCGTGCGCTGCGTCGACGGCGCGCTGATCCGCTTGGGCAGCAAGCCGACGCTCGGCGGGAGCGCGAGCTACCCCGAGTCGGGCAACCCCAGCGTCTCGGTGCGCGGCGGCGTCGCGCCGGGGAGCGCGTCGACGCGCTACTACCAGACGTACTACCGCAACGCGGCCGCGCTCTTCTGCCCGCCGGCGACGTTCAACGTCTCCAACGGACTCGTGGTGGTCTGGTAGTCCGAGTCGGCGTCTCGACCCAGAGCGCGGGAGGCGAGCGACTCGCCTCCCGCGCATCGAGCGGACCTTGCGATCCGCCCCCGCTTCCGCTCGGGACCGTCCCCCGACGATCCCGCGCGAGTTCAGACCTGGAGCTGCCAAACGATTCGCACGCGCGCGACCCAGAACGGCGGCCCGGGGTCGACGACGACGGTCGGCGCGTCGAGCGAGGGCACACCCGGGCGAAGGATCGGAGCGCTCGCCGGCGCGGGGGGCGGCAGCGCGTCGTCGAGCTCCGGCAGGCCGGCGCGGGCGGAACCCGTCGAGCGCACGTGGGCCGCGCTCGTCGGCACGTCGACCGGGTTCTCGGCGTAGAAGGGCGGCGCGATCACCGGCGGGGCGCTGTAGTCGACGTGGAACGCACCCTGCAGGGCGCCGGCGATCTGCGGCTCCGCGCCGGGCTGCAGGTGGAGGAACAGCCCGGCGAGCGTGCCCTGCCCGGTGCCGTCGACGGCCCACTCGCCGCGCACCTCGGCGACGAGCCGCGGCTCGTCCGTCGATTCCGGATCCACGGTCGTGTAGAGCCCGCCCTCGAAGGCACCGGCCGGATCGTGCGCGAGGAGGAACGAGTACGTCACCACGGACGCGTCGAGTTGCAGGACGAGCCCGGTGGCGGCGTCGGGGAGGAGCGCCACGAAGCGTCCGGTCATCGGCCCGGGAAGGACGATCGTGCCGGCACCGGCACCGGCGAGCTCGATGCGTGCGGGTTCGGCCTCACGAGCGCTCTGCGCGCGCTCGACGTGCAGCGTCTGTGCGGCGAGCGGGAGGACGAGGACGAGGGGGGCGACAACGCGAAGCGGGGTGAGCATGGCGGACTCCTGCGGGGAGGCGCGGCGCGCGGCGTCGCGGAAGGGCGGCGTCGCGATCCGACCGGGAACGACCCGAGCAGCCGCGCGGAAATCCGTTCCGGTCGCGGGATCTGAAAAGCTCCCGAAGCTCTCCCTGCGCGAGCGTGAAGTCCCCGCCCCCACGCGTTCGGTGGTCGCGCACTCGGGCGACGCGTGCTCCCCATCGTGAACCGGAACGGGACTGCGGCGCCGAGCGCGACGGCTCCGGGCTACGCCTCGATCGGCGCGTCCACCACGGCTCGCGGCGCGGTTTCGCGGAGCGCGTGCGCGAGCTCCCATCCTTCCTCCCGCGGCGGGATCGACGCATAGGTGCGCGCGATCGGACGCGTCGGATGCCGCACGGTGAGCCGGGCCGCGTGGAGCGCGATCCGGACGCCGTCGAGCGGATCGCGCGCGCCGTACTTCACGTCGCCGACGAGCGGCGTGCCGAGCGACGCGGCGCAGTGTCGGAGCTGATGCGAGCGCCCGGTGAGCGGCTCGAACTCGTACAGCGTCCGCCCCGACTCGGTCGCGAGCACGCGCCAACGCGTGCGGGCCTCGCGTGCGCCGGGCGTGTCCGCGCGCACGGCGCGGACGACGTTGCGCGCCTCGTCCTTGACGAGGTGCTCGACGTGCTCGCCCGAGTCGGCCGAGGGCCGCCCCTCCCCCACGCCGAGGTAGAGCTTGCGCGCCGTGTGAGCGCGCCACTGTTCGGAGAGGCGCGCGGCCGCCTTGCTCGTGCGCGCGAAGAGCACGATGCCCGACACGGGACGGTCGAGGCGGTGCACGACGCCGAGGAACACCGCACCGGGCTTCGCGAACTCGCGCGCGACCCAGGCGCGCGCGAGGTCGAAGAGGCTCTCGTCGCCGCTCGCGTCCGGCACGACGGGCAGACCCGCCGGCTTCTCGACGGCGAGCAGGTGGTTGTCGCAGTCGAGGACGGTGAACGCGCTCATGTCGGCGTTCCCGCGCGGAGCCCGCGCGACCACCGCGCACAGAATCCGGCGGGGAGCACGCGCGCGCCGTCCGGGCCCGCGAGCCCGAGCTCCCCGGCCTCGAGCTCCCCCATGCCGAGTTCGCCGAGCAGGTTCTCGAGCGTCAACGGCGAGCAACCGATCGCGTACGTGGAGAGCACGACGAGCGCGCGCTCGTGGAGCAACTCGCGCAGCGTCGCGACGAGTTCGGCGACTTGGTCTTCGAACTGCCACGTCTCGCCCTTGGGGCCGCGCCCGTAGTGCGGCGGGTCGAGCAGCACGACGTGGTAGCGGCTCGCGCGCCGGGCCTCGCGCCGCGCGAACGCGAGCGCGTCGTCGACGAGCACGCGCAACGCGTCCGCGGCGAGGCCCGACGCGGCGGCGTTCTCGCGCGTCCACGTGATCGACGTGCGCGACGCGTCGACGTGCGTCACGTCGTAGCCCGCTTGCGCGGCGAGCACGCTCGCGACGCCCGTGTAGCCGAAGAGATTCAGGAGCCGCGGCCGCTCCGCGCCGAACGCGCGGGCCGAGCGCGCGACGAGACGCCAGTTGTCGTGCTGTTCGGGGAACACGCCGACGTGCTTGAAGGGCGTCGGCCGGACGAGGAAACGCCCGCCTTCGATCGCGATCGTCCACTCGCCGCGGCGCGCGTCCACGGAGGCGCGCGCGGACGGCTCCCAGCGACCGCCGCGGTCGGACTCGCGCACGAACACGAGGTCGGCGCGACGCCACGCGTCCGCGTCGAGCGCGGGTCGCCAGAGCGCCTGCGGATCGGGACGCCGCAGCAGCACGCGTCCGAAGCGCTCGAGCTTCTCCCCCGCGCCGCTGTCGACGAGCGCGTACTCGGGGAGATCGGGCGGCGGGAAGAGGCTCGGACGGGTCACGGGCCGGGAGGATAGACGGACGCGCACCCCGCGTTCGAGCACGGGGCGCGCGCGGACGTCAACTGTCGCCGTCGAGCATGTTGCCGAGGCCGAACGCGCGGTCGAGGACGGAGCCTTCCTCGCGCCGCGAGCCGCTCGCGGCGGTCACGATGCGGTCGGCGAGTCGCGAGAACGGCAACGACTGCAGCCACACGCGCCCCGGACCGCGCAGCGTGGCGAAGAAGAGCCCTTCGCCGCCGAACAGCGCGGTCTTGATGCCGCCGACGAACTGGATGTCGAACTCGACCTGCGGCTGGAGCGCGACGATGCACCCCGTGTCGACGCGCAGCGACTCACCGGGCGCGAGATCGAGCGCGTGCACCGTGCCTCCCGCGTGGACGAACGCGAGTCCGTCCCCTTCGAGCTTCTGCATGATGAAGCCCTCGCCGCCGAAGAGGCCGACGCCGATGCGCTTCTGGAAGGCGATGCCGACGCTGACGCCGCGTGCGGCGCAGAGGAACGAGTCCTTCTGACAGAGCAGACGCCCGCCGAGCTGCTGCAGGTCCATCGGGAGGATCTTGCCGGCGTACGGCGCGGCGAACGCGACGCGCTCCTTCCCGGCACTACCCTGGTGCTGGAAGACCGTCATGAAGAGGCTCTCGCCGGTCAGCAGACGCTTGCCCGCGCCGAGGAGCTTGTCGAAGAAGCCCTGCTGCGCGGAGCTGCCGTCGCCGAAGACGGTCTGCATGCCGATCGCCTGCGTCATGTACATCATCGACCCGGCCTCGGCGATCGCGCACTCGCCGGGGTCGAGCTCGACCTCGACGAACTGCATCTCCGCGCCGTAGATCTTGAAGTCGATGTCGTGCGCTTGGCGCCCCGGAACGCGGGGCATCGAAGGCGGCGGCGCGTTGGTCGTCGCGCCGCGCGCGAAGTCGGCGAAGCGCGGGACGTCGGCGACGCGCGCCCAGCCCTTCATGCCGGCGCTCCAACACAACGTCTCGCCGTCGGCGCTCCCGTTCTCGAGGTGCTTGCAGAGCTCTTCCTCGGTCAACGGTCCGACTTGGTGTCCGCCGAGCGCGAGGTACCAGGACGTGGTCGACATGGGTCTTCCTCCAGTGCGAAGCGAAACGGATCAGGCCCGCTGCACGCTGGCGGGCATCGCGGCGATGCGGTACGCGGTCTCCTTCTCGAGGCGTCCGACGGTCGCGGCGTCGAGGCCGAGCTGCGTCGACAGCTGCTGGAGCCAGGCGCGCTCCGCGGAGGAGACCTCCTCGTCGGCGCGCACGATCCCGTACGCGTAGACGTACAAGGACTCGCGCTGACGCCGGTCGCTGACGCCGCCGACGATCTCGGCGAGCGGTTTCGGGCGTTCGAGCGCGGAGCGCACCATGCCCTCCGCGCCGATGTCGCGCGCGGTGCGCAGGATCGCGCCGTACTCGTCCTCGCCGAGGTCCCCGTCGCAGCGCGCGGCGGCGAGCGTCAGGTCGACGATGCGCTGGACGTCGTTCTGGATCGCGGGCGGAGAGCCCGCGCGCGCCGATGCGGGGAGCGGCGGCGGGAGCCCGCCGACGACCGTCGTCCCCGGTGTGACGACGGGCGCGGCGGAGGCCGCGTTCGACGCCTGCTTCGAGCGCCAGATCTCGTACGCGGCCCAGCCGAGCCCGCCGAGCGCGAGCAGGTTGCTCGCGTTGAGGAAGGAGCTCGAGGAGCCGGCGAGGAAGTTCATCGCGCGGGTGTGCCGCTTGGGGCGCGCGCGGAAGGCGGAGGAGATCAGGGGACCAAGGAAGTCGATGGCGCTCACGGCGGAACTCGCGGGTTGGGGTCGAGCCGCGCAGCTTACCCGTTCACCCCGCGCGCATTCCCCTGGTGCGGCGAAAAACGCCGCGCCCGCGAACGAGCGACGCCCGGGGCGATTGCCGTATGCTGCCGGGGATGTCCGCCCAAGAAGGCCCGCGCGCGCTGCGCGTCGGCAGCGTCCCCTACCTCGTCGGCCGCCCGCTCGACCTCGGGCTCGAGCACGAGCCCGGCTTGCGCTACGAACGGCGCGTGCCGGCAGCGCTCGTCGAGGGGCTGCGCCGCGGCGAACTCGACGTGGCGCTCGTGAGTTCGATCGAGCTCTTCCGTCAGCCTGGATATCGCTACCTCGCGCCGTACGCGGTCAGCGGGTTCGGCCGCGTCGGGAGCGTGCAGGTGTTCCTCCGCACGCCGATCGAGCGCGTGCGCCGCATCGCCATGGACCCGGCGAGCCGCGCCGCCGCGACGCTCGTGCGCGTCTTGCTCGCGGAGCGCGCGCCCGAATTCGTCGAGACGCCGCCGGGCGGAGATCCGCGCGAGCTCGACTGCGATGCGTGGCTGCGCATCGGCGACGCCGCACTGCGCGAGTCCCTCGCGCCGGACGCTCCGCCCGTGTTCAACCCCTCGGAGGAGTGGACGAAGCGCACGGGGCTGCCGTTCGTGTTCGCGGCGTGGATCGTCCGAGCGGACGCGCCGATCGAAAGCCGGCTCGAGGCGTTCGCCAGCGCGCGGTCGCGCGGACGCCTCGCGCTGCCGTCGCTCGCCGCTTCCGCCGCGGACGAATGGCGCCTCCCGCGCGCGGCTTGCGAGCACTACCTCGCGCACGAGTGCATCTACGAGCCCGGCGCGCGGATGCATGCGGCGCTCCTCGCGTTCCGGGACGCAGCGGCGGCGCTCGGGCTGGCTCGCGCGGACCTCGGGCCGAAGGCGTTGGAGCTTCCGCATGTCCCCTAGGATCCTCGACGTCAAGCAGTGCCCGCACTGCGGAGAGCGGCTCGGCTCGCCGGTGCCCCGGGTGTGCCCGGCGTGCGGCGGCTCGCTGCAGAAGCGCTACCTCTCGCTCGGCTGCTTGAGCACGGCGCCGGTGTTCCTCGCGCTGGCGACCGTCGCCGCGCGCGGACTCGGCGCGGTGGAGGCCGAGCCGGAGCGTGAGCCGCGCGCGTCCGCCGCGACGGCGCCGGAGCCGGACTCGAGCGCGCTCCGCCCCGCGCGGCGCGCCGAGGCCGTTGCAATCCCGCCGCACCGTCCCTAGAACGCCCCCTCACACATCCGTGAGGGGACCCACGTGGAAGCGACGAAGTCCGGCGCCGAGGCGCCGATGCTGTTCGACCTCGAGCAGAACGGGAAGGCCGAGGCCGTGAAGGAGAAGGCGGGGAAGAAGGCTGCGAAGCCCGAGGCCGACGCGGCCGCGGAAACGCCCGCGAAGAAGGACGACTCCGCGGCCCGCGAGGGCGCGCGCCGCGCGACGGCGCAGGAGCTCGCCCAGAAGCAACGCGAGATCTCGGTGAGCGAGTTCTTCACCAAGAACCGCCACCTGCTCGGCTTCGACTCGCCGCTCAAGGCGCTCCTCACCGCCGTGAAGGAAGCGGTCGACAATTCCCTCGACGCGTGCGAGGAAGCGGGCATCCTCCCGGAGATCACCGTCGAGATCACGAAGACCGGCGAGGATCGCTTCCGCATGGCGGTCGAGGACAACGGCCCCGGCATCGTGTCCGAGCAGATCGGGAAGGTGTTCGGGAAGCTCCTCTACGGCTCGAAGTTCCACAAGCTCTCGCAGACGCGCGGTCAGCAGGGCATCGGCATCTCCGCCGCCGGCATGTACGGACAGCTCACGACGGGGCTCCCGGTGCGCATCGTCTCGCGCACGGGGAAGAAAGCTCCGGCGCACGAGTACCTGCTCTCGATCGACACGCTGCGCAACAAGCCGGACATCCACGAGACGAAGACGATGCCCGAGTGGCATCAGGAGCACGGCACGCGCGTCGAGATCGAGATGGAGGCGCGCTACCAACGCGGCGACAAGTCCGTCGACATGTACTTGAAGCAGACGGCGATCGCGAACCCGCACCTCACGCTGCACTACAAGGACCCGACGGTCGGCACCGAGGGCGGGAGCCCGCTCGTGACGTACGAGCGCGCGACGAAACACCTCCCGCCCGAAGCGGAGGAGATCAAGCCGCACCCGCACGGCGTCGAGCTCGGCCGATTGATCGCGATGCTCAAGGAGACGGAGTCGCGCTCCATCTCGGGCTTCCTGCAGGAGGAGTTCGTCCGCGTCGGCCCCAAGGTCGTCGACGACATCTGCTCCCGCGCGAAGGTCTCCGAGAAGGCGCGCCCCGCGCAGATCGCGCGCGAAGAGGCGGCCGCGCTCCACGCGGCGATCCAGAGCGCGAAGATCATGGCTCCGCCGACGACCTGCCTCTCGCCGATCGGCGAGGAACTGATCCTCGCGGGCCTCAAGAAGGAGATCGAGGCCGACTTCTACTGCGCGACGACGCGCCCGGCGGCCGTCTACCGCGGGAACCCGTTCCAGATCGAGGCGGGCATCGCGTACGGAAAGCCGGGCGGCGTCGGGCTCGAGCTCACGCAGGAAGGCCGGATCCAGAAGCGGAAGGCCGTCGTCGTCACGGAGGATCTCGTCGGCGACGCGGACGCGCCCGTGCGGATCCTCCGCTTCGCGAACCGCGTCCCGCTGCTCTACCAACAGGGCGCGTGCGCCGTGACGCGCGCCGTGCTCGAGACGAACTGGAAGAACTACGGCCTCTCGCAGCCGAAGGGCTCGCTCCCGATCGGGCCGTGCGCGGTCTTCGTCCACATCGCGAGCGTGTGGGTCCCCTTCACGTCCGAATCGAAGGAAGCGATCGCGAACTACGACGAGATCGTCGACGAGGTCCAGCTCGCGCTGCGCGAGTGCGGCCGCAAGCTCGGGCAGTACATCCGCAAGGGCAAGCGCCTCCAGTCGGAGTTCAACAAGCGCTCGTACATCGAGAAGTACATCCCCCACATCGGGATCGCCCTGCAGGAGATCCTCGACCTCTCCGACCCCGACCGCGACCAGACGGTGAAGGTGCTCGACGAGGTGCTGCAGCGCTCGCGCAAGGTCTGATCGGCCTCCGCTCCGACCGACGGGACGCGGAGGCGCCCCCTTTCCCTCGGCCCGTCCGCGGGGGCGTCGGCGCCGCGGATGAACGGGAGCGTGCGTGGCGCACGGACCCCGAACGCCGGCCGCGTCGGGGACGACGGGACCGTTTGGAAGCAGGTTCCGCGAACCCGCGAGGAATCTCGCGACGCAGCGCGGAAAGCCCGGCCGGTTACCGGAAAAACCCGCACCTTTCGGGGACTTTCCCAAACACATGCATCGGGAGCCCACTATCCTTCGAGTAGGCGGGCTGATTCACACTCCCCGAATCCCGGAACGCCCCCGACCCCGGTGCCACCGGGGTGGTCTCCCTGATCAGGAATCCAATCCAGACATCGAAAGAGTCCAAGCAAGATGAAGCTCTCCAACCTTGCGATTCTCACGGCCGGCTTCGCGCTGTGCGCGACAGCTCAGGCCCAGGTCGCCTCCACGAGCCTGCCGAAGCCGCCGGTGCAGAAGGCGCAGCCCGGTCTTCGGCAGCCGGCCGCCAAGCCCTACCCGACCAAGGCGCAGCTTGCGGCGGGCGCGGGCATCTCGACGCCCATCCTCCAGCCGACGACGTCCTTGCTCGGCGGCAACGACAACTGCGCGACGCCCGACGTGATCGTCGGCACGGGTGCGTTCTCGGTCGACACGACCGTCGCGACGGACTCGCTCGGCGCGGGTTCGGTCACGTGCGGCGGCGGCGTCTGCCACAACGACGTCTGGTTCGAGTGGACGGCCCCCGCTAGCGGCACGACGTTCCTGTCCCTCTGCGGCTCGACGGCGGTGGACACGCTCATGTCGGTGTGGCCCGGTCCCGCGGGCTGCCCCACGCTGGGCACCTCGATCGCGTGCAACGACGACAACTGCGGCCTCCAGTCGCAGCTCTCGTTCCCGGCGACCGCGGGTGTGACCTACCTGTTCCAGGTCGGTGCCTACGCCACCACGGGCTTCTACACCGGCTCGCTGTCGGTGACGCAGCCCCCGCCGGCGACGAACGACGACTGTGCGACCCCGACGGTGGCCGTCACCGGCGCGAACAGCGTCGACACGACGGGCGCGACGACGGGCCTGCAGGGTCAGACCGAAGCGCTCTGCCTCTTCTACAGCAGCACGACGATCGACAACGACGCCTGGTTCACGTGGACCGCGTCCATCACGGGTGTCGGCACGGTGAGCTACTGCGGCGGCGCGGGTGACTCGAAGATCGCCATCTACGGCGGCGCGGGCTGCCCGACGGCGGGCACCGCGATCGCGTGCAACGACGACGCGTGCGGCCTCCAGTCGCAGCTGTCGTTCCCGATCACGTCGGGCTCGACCTACACGATCCAGATGGGTTCGTTCCCGGGTGCGGCCGGCTACATCGGCTCGTTCAACGTGAGCGAGAGCGCCGCGGCCGTGAACGACGACTGCTCGGCGCCGACGGCGCTGGCGGGCGCGGGTCCGTATCCGTTCGACAACACGGTCGCCACGACGGGCGTCCAAGGCCAGACGGAAGCGCTCTGCCTCTTCTTCTCGAGCACCACGATCGACAGCGACATCTGGTACACGTGGACCGCTCCCTCGACGAACCTCTTCCGTGCGAACTCGTGCGGCCAGACGGGCGTCGACACCAAGATCGCGATCTACGCCGGCGCGGGCTGCCCGACGGCGGGCACCGCGATCGCCTGCAACGACGACGACTGCGGCGTGCAGTCGGGTGCCGTCTTCTCCGCCACGGCGGGCTCGACCTACACGATCCAACTCGGCACGTTCCCGGGCGCCCTGGGCGGCACGGGCACGTTCGACGTCGTCGTGTTCACGCCCCCCGCGGGTGACGACTGCGCGACGCCGGTGGCCCTCGCCGGCGCCGGTCCGTACAACTTCGACAACACGACGGCGACGACGGGCACGCAGGGTCAGGCGGAACCGCTCTGCCTCTTCTTCAGCTCGACGACGATCGACCGCGACCTGTGGTTCACCTGGATCGCTCCGTCGAGCGGCGCCTTCGAGGTCTCGACGGTCGGCCAGACCGGCGTCGACACCAAGATCGCCGTGTACGACGGCTCGGGCTGCCCGGCCGCGGCCGCGATCGGCTGCAACGACGATTCGTGCGGCACGTTCCAGTCCGGGACGGGCTTCACGGCGGTCGCGGGCAACACCTACACGATCCAGCTCGGCGTGTTCCCGAACGCTCAGGGCGGCACGGGCACGTTCACGATCGCTCCGCCCGCGGCTCTGCCGACGGGCTGCTCGTACGACGACGGCTCGACCGAGAACTCGCTCGGCCTCAATGCCGGCGGCAAGATCCTCTGGATGCAGCGCCACGGCGCGGTCGGCGACGTGACCACGGTCACGGACATCTCGACGGCCTACGGCACCGCTCTGTTCCCGGGCGTCGCTCCGGCGAACGGAACGCCGTCCGACATCCTCATCTGGGACGACTCGGACGATGACGGCGACCCGACGACGGGCCTCGTGCTCCTCGGTCAGTACGCGTCGACCGTCCAGAACGCCGACACGGACATCCTCAACGTCACGCCGCTGTCTCCTGCGGTCGTCGTCAACGGGATCTTCTTCGTCGGTGCCGCGACGACCCACGCCGCGGGCCAGTTCGTCTGCCCGATGGACACCTCGAGCGTCGCCTGCACGTCGGTCGAGCTCACCTACTGGTCGGGCGACACCTCCGGCTTCCTCGACTTCAACAACCTCAACGTCGCGCTCCAGCCGCCGACGCCGATCAGCGGGATCTTGGCCAGCAACTGGCTGCTGCGTGCTTCGTGCAGCCTCGAGCCGGGCCTGTCCTACTGCGCCGGCGACGGTACGCTCCCGACGGCTTGCCCCTGCGGCAACTTCGGCGCGACCGGCAACGGCTGCCGTAGCTCGTTCAACGCGAACGGCGCGCACATCACCGCCCACGGCGTGGTGTCGCTCGACAACGTCGTGCTGGACGGCTCGGGTATGAACCCGAGCGGCAACTGCATCTTCCTCAAGGGCAACCTCGACAACCCGGCCGGTCTCGTGTTCGGCGACGGCGTCCGCTGCGCGGACGGTTCGCTGATCCGTCTCCGTACGGTCCCGCTGGCCGGCGGCGCGGCGAGCTTCCCCGACTCGACCCAGACCATCACGCTGTCCGTCCGCGGCGGCACCCCGGTCGGCTCGGGTCTGACGGGCTACTACACGGTCTACTACCGAAACGCGGCGGCGCTGTTCTGCCCGCCCGAGACCTTCAACTCGGCGAACGGCTACCAGATCGTTTGGTGATCTGAGCCTTTCGACTCGACACGGCGCGGGGTCGCGAAAGCGGCCCCGCGCTTTTTTCGTGCCTGGTGAAGAGCGCGCCCACGTCGTCGAGGCGGGTTGGGCTCGCATCGCGAGGCGCGACGTCGCTCGCCCGGTTCCCTCCGCGCGAGCACGCTCGTCGTCGTGCTTGCAACGCACGGAGCGATCCTCTACCTAGGCGCACCGCACGGCACCGACGGACCCACGCCATGGCCAAGAAGAAGCCCGACGACCAAGCCAAGAAGAAGCAGTACCAGCTGACCGAGCTCGATCAGAAGACGCTCAAGCTGATCGAAGCGACGGCACAGCGGGTCCAGGCGAAGATCCTCGCGCGCAACCTGCCCGAGATGCGTTTCCCGACGCGCTCGCTCTCGAACGTGAAGTACGACACGAAGGTCGGCTACTTCGAGCTCGGTCGCGGCACGACCGGCCGCACGCTCACCGTGAACACGGTGAAGAACTTCGCGCAGACGCTGCGGCTCATGTCCGTGAGCAAGGACATGATCGAGAACGACGATCACGCGACGAAGCGAGAAGCCTACTACGTCTCGAAGAACTGGGGCGAGTGCAAGTTCAACGAGCAGCCCGAGTCGGACGCGGCGATGGACGACATCGAGGCGCTCGCGAGCCTCGACGGGCTGACGCGCGAACAGCTCCGCTACCGTCCCGAGGAACACGGGGGCGCCGTCGCGGGCAACCTCGTGGTGATCGACCGCGACCGCGAGACGGGCGCCGAGGTCGAGATCGACTGCACGCGCTTCGCCTCGGGTTCCTACTCGATCCCGAGCGACGTCGAGCGCCTGCAATTCCGCACGACCGCGAAGTTCGTCCTCGCGATCGAGACGGGCGGCATGTACGAGCGGTTGAACGAGCACAAGTTCTGGCGCTCGAACGACTGCATCCTGATCTCGACGGCGGGCGTCCCCTCGCGCGCGTGTCGGCGCTTCATCCGCCGTCTCTCCGACGAACGGAAGCTCCCCGTCTACGCGTTCGTCGACTGCGATCCGTACGGCATCGCGAACATCTACCGCACGCTCAAGGTCGGCTCGGGCAACGCCGCGCACATCAACCAGTTCTTCTGCGTGCCGCGCGCGCAGTTCCTCGGGTTGACGCCGCAGGACATCTACGACTTCAAGCTCGAGGACGCGACGCACAAGCTGCAGGAGGTCGACATCAAGCGCGCGAAGGACGCGCTCAAGAACGACCCCTTCTTCCAGGCGCACAAGCCGTGGCAGAAAGCGATCGAGCAGCTGCTCAAGATGGGCGTGCGCGCCGAGCAGCAGGCCCTCGCGAAGTGGGGACTCAACTTCGTGATCGAGGAGTACCTGCCGCGGAAGCTCGCGAACAAGAAGAGCTTCCTGCCCTGACGCAGCGAACAAGGCCGCGGGCGCGTTCGTGAGCTCGGCGGAGCCCACGAACGCCGGGCCTGGGTTCAGCGGGCCGAGAGCACCGGGTCGAGCTTCTTCTCGCCCTTCTTCGCGGGCTTGGGCTCGAGCACGTCCTTCTTCTTCGCGTCGCCCTTCTTCGCCCGCTTCGCGGCCTTGCGCGCGGCAGCGAGCGCCTTCTCGGCCTTCTTCGCGGCCTTCTTCGCCTGCTTCTTCTCGCGCCGCGCGGCGTCGTACGCGGCGAGCGTGCGCTCGATCTGCGCGTCGTGCAGGAAGTCGTGTCCGGCGCTGCGACGCAGCATCAGGTCGACGGACTCGGGCCCTCGCTCCGCGTGCAGCCCCGTGCGCGCGAGCGCGTCCTTCGGGAGCCGGGCGACGAGGTCGAGGTTGAGCTCGCGCGCGCGCTCCCAGGCCGCGAGGAACGCCTTCGCCTTGCGCTTCTCGACACCGAGGCGCGCGACGAAGAGGTTCTCGTCGTACGCGGGGATCGGCGGGTTGTCCATCGCCGCCGCGAAGCGCAGACGCGCGCCGAGCACGATCTCTCCGTCCGCCTGGTGCGCGAGGATCTCCTTCACCGACCACTTGTCGGCGGCGGGCTTCCACGCGAGTTCCTTCTCGGAGCGGCCCTGCACGAGCTTCTTCGCGCGCTTGCACGCCTTCTCGAGCGCGCGGATCGGATCGCGATCACCGAGGGCTTGGAGGTAGCGGTCGTGCGGGTTCGGATTCGTGCTCGCTGCGTTCATCGTGGTGTGTCTCCTTGGCGTGGTCCGGTCCCGGAGTCTAGCGAGCTCGCCTGAGAGCAGCGCGTCGCGGCGTCTTTACAAAGACGCTTTGCTCACCGCGGATGGGAGTCCAGCCAGTCGAGCACGCGGCGCGCGTGCCCATCCGGTGGGAACACGGGGTACCAGAGCTCCTCGATCACGCCCGTGTCGACGAACCAACCCATGCGACGCAGGAGCGTGTTCGGTCCCCCGCTCGCGACGGGGAAGTCGAACGTCGGGAGCTTCATCGCGCGCGTGAGCGCGAGCTCCGCGTCGGAGAGGAAGTGGAACGGGATCGATTCGCGCTCGCGGAACGCGCGCTGGAACGCCGTCGTCTGCGTGCTGACCCCGAACACCGCGACGTCGCGCTTCACGAACTCGGCGTGCAGCGCGCGGAAACCGAGGCTCTGCGGCGTGCAGCCGCGCGCGCCGGGGAGCTGGTTCCACGCCTCGCCCGGCGGTTCGCCGGGCACGCCGGTGCGCGGATAGAAGAAGAGCACGTGCGGGAAGCGCGCGAGCTCCGCGAGGTTCACCGTGTCGCCGTCCGTCGACGCGAGTTCGATCGGCGGGAGCTTCGCGCCGCGGAGGTGCCGCGCTTCGCCGTCGTCGACGGGTGCGGGCAGGTTCGACGGCAGCGTGTGCGGGTCGGAGCGATCGTGCGTCATCGAGCTCGTGCGCGATCTCGGGTCGCGACTCGGGTGCGCGCGGTCACTCGACGTAGCTCCGGATCACGCGCTCGAGCGCGCGCTCGCACACCTTGCAGAACGTCGTCGGGTTGCGCGTGAACATGATGCAGTCGATTTCGGGCCGATAGAGCCCCTTCGCCTCGTACATCGCGCCCTCGAACGCGCCCACTCGGCCGGCGTAGCGCTCGCGCGCAAGGAACGGAGCGCTCTGCGCCTTCGCCTCGCGCATCAAGGCCTCGCTCGCCTCCTCGCTCGCCTTGGCGTCGATCATCGCCTTGCGCTTCGCCTGGTACGCGACGTCCATCGCGTCGTAGCCCTGCTGGTCCCACGGCGTGGGCAGCGGCGTCGACGCGGCGACCAGGTCCTTCCACTTGAGCTTCGCCGGATCGAGCAGCGCGGTGACGTTCGGCTCCCACGGCTCGACGTCGTGCTTGCCGGTGCTCTCGTACGCGACCTGCGAGCTGTAGTACTCGTCCGCGAGGCCCGCGAAGCTGTGGCCGAACTCGTGCACGAAGACGTACGGCGCGGGCTCCGTGTCGCTCGCGCACGTCGCCCACAGGTTGTAGATGCCGCCGCCGCCGTACTTCTTCTCGTCGAAGAGCAGGATGAGCGCGTCGTACGGCGCCTGCGCGGCCGCGTCGCGCAGCGTGCGATCCTCGTACGTGAGCACGTAGCGATCGCTGTCGAACGCGTTGAACGAAAGGCCGAACGCGGAGTCGCGCCAGACGCCCTTGCGCGGGTTCGAGATGCCGCTCTCGGGCGTCGGGACGAAGAGCGCGCGCACGTTGAAGTGCTGCGCGTTGCGCGCGAACGGCTGCGTCGAGAGCAGGACGTCGGAGAGCCGCTTCACGTCCGCGACGAACTTGCCGCGCTTCTCCGCGGTGTACCCGTCGGCGACGACGAGCAGGTCGACGTGGTCGGCCGCGGGGCCGTTCTCGCGGATCGGGATGACCTCGCCGACCTTCGGCAGCGCCGAGCGATCGACGAAGCGACTCGCGGGATCGACGTCGCCGCGCCAGAGCTCGTGGAAGCGCCCGTCGTCGCCGCGCTTCTCGAGCACGAGCTTCGCGGGCGCCTTGGGCTCGGGAAAGCGCTGCGATTCCTCGAAGCTCCCCCATCCGCTCTTCGCGGGCCCGGTCGTCTCCCATTCGCCGTAGAGGCTCGCGAAGCCGCGCGAGAAGAGCTCGGTGTTCGTCGCTGCGTCGAACACGCGGAAGCGGTACTTGCCGAGGTCCGTGTCGTCGACGAGGTGGACGCGGCTGCCGGGCCACTCGCCTTCGACTCGGTACGCGGCGGGCGCGACGTGCTCCTCCTTCGCGGTGCCGCAGTGCACGTAGTCGAAGCGCAACGTGGCGCCGGTGAAGTGCGCGTCGAACGCCGGGGTCGAGGGTGACGGAGCGTGCGGCGTCGAGCTCGTGTGCGTGCTCGCACATGCAGCCGAGAGGAGAAGGGTCGTCAGGATGGCCAGGCGCATCCCGAGAGGCTATCCCGCCGCGAGCGAGCGCACCACGGCGCGGCGAGCGCACGCCGGCCGTGCAAGCTCGTCACCGCGGCGCGGACTCGACGCGGGGCGCCGCGGCCTCCCGCCGGCGCGCCTCCTCCGCCGCGGCGCGCGCGGCCTGGGCTGCGTGCTCGGCCTGCAGGGCCTGCGCCTGCGCGGCCTCCGCGGCCTGAGAGCGCTGCATGCTCACGCCGAAGAAGAGCACGAACGCGAGGAGCAGCGCGCCGGCGACGAGGAGTGCCGCGACGACGCACGCGATCACGATCGCGACGACGGTCGAGGTGCTCGTGGAGCGCGCGGGAGCGGACTGCGGGACGATCGGTGCCATGGGAGCGTTCATCGGGGGCCTCCTTGGGGCCGGGGTTCACCGCCCAGAGACGAGTCCGCGCGCACCGGTTACTGGGCCCGCACGGATTCCGTCGCGCGCACCGCTCAACGCGGCGACGGAGACGACGAGGCGAGCTCGCGTGCGAGGTGGAGCAGGTAGCGATACCGCCCCTGCAAGTCCGCGACGCCGAGCTCCGTGCGCTTGCCGCCGACCTCGAACCATCCGTGCGGTTCGCCGCCGAGCTCGACGGACACCGTCCAATCCTCCGCGCCGAACCTCGGCGCAGCATCGAGCCCGCTCCAAGCACCGAGGACTCCGAGGCCAGGCGCATGCCCGATCGCACGGAGCAGCTCGGCGTCGTTCGGGTCGATCCAGTACGCGAGCTCCCCCGATTCGTCCGCGGCGACGGAGTAGCCCGGACCGGTGAACGTGTACGCGGTGACGACTCGGCGCCCGTCGCGCGGCTGCGTACTCACGCTGTTCGCGGCAGGTTCCGAAACCGCGCGCACGAGTCGTTCGTGCGCCTGCAGCAAGTCGGGGTTCGCCGGGATCCGGAAGCGCACGGCGGGATCGCCCTGCTTCCCGGGAAGGAGCTCGGCCCGTGCGCGCTCCAGGTTCAAGAACCACGCGAGATCGCAGAGCGCGTCGCCGACGTCGAGCTGTTCGTCGTTCCAGCCGCTCGCCCGCGCGGCGTCCCGATCGATCGTCGGTGCCGGACCCGCAGCGGCCGCGAGTGCGTCCCGTCGGAGGTCGGCTTGAACGAGCTTCGACGACGCGAGCGCAGCGCGCTGGGCGGCCTGTGCGAGCGCGACTTGACGGTCCTCCGCCTGCCGCGCCGCTCTCTGCGTCGCGTTCATCCCGGCGGAGAGGAAGAAGACGAGCGAGAACGGGACCGCCACGAGCAGGAGACAGCCCGCCGCGCCGAGTGCGACCCAGAGCCCCGTGCGACTCTTGCGCGGCGCCGCGGCCGCACGCGCGAGCGGCGGCGGCGTGCTCTCGATCCGCTGCACGTCCGCGCGCACCTCGCTCGCGTGCTGGTAGCGACGCTCGGGCTCCTTCGCGAGCGTTTTCATCACGACGGGGTCGACGCGCGCGTCGGGGGCGCCCTTCTGCGACGGCAGCGCGAACGCGCCGATCGGGAGTTCGCCCGTGAGCAGCTCGTAGAAGACGACGCCGACCGCGTAGATGTCCGCGCGATGGTCGACCGAGAGCGGGCGCTCCCACTGCTCCGGCGCCATGTAGCGCGGCGTGCCCATGACCTGCCCGGTCTCGGTCAGCGTCCCCGTGCGCGGTTCGCGCCCGAGCAGCTTCGCGAGCCCGAAGTCGAGGACCTTCACGCGTCCGCGACGGTCCACGAGCACGTTCTCGGGCTTGATGTCGCGGTGCACGACGCCGTGGTCGTGCGCGCACTGCAGCGCGTCGCACACCTGCGCGACGAGCGCGAGCGCCGTGCGCGGATCGACCTCGCGCGCGCGGATCATCTGCCGCAGCGACACGCCGTCGACGAACTCCATCAAGAGGTACCACCACGGCCCCGCGCGACCCGCGTCGTAGACGTGCACGATGTTCTCGTGGTCGAGCGACGCGAGCGTGCGCGCCTCACGCTCGAAGCGCTCGCCGAACGCGGGCGTCGCCTCGGCGTCGAGCGAGAGCACCTTGAGCGCCGCCTCGCGCCCGAGCTTCGTCTGCCGCACGCGGAACACGGCCCCCATGCCGCCCTGCCCGACGAGCTCGACGAGCTCGAGGTCGGGGAAGTGCGGCGCGAGCTCCGCGAGCGCGGGCGCGGGCCGGCGGAGGTCGGACGACGCGGCCGCTTCCGCGCGCTCGGCGCCGAGCGCCGCGACCAGCACGCAGGCCGCGCACAGGCCCTGCAGCTCCTCGGGGGCAGACAGTCCCGCGCCGCAGCGCGGACAGCTCTTCGTCGGGTTCATGGCGCCTCCGTCCGATCCAGACGGAAGGCGCGCACGAGGTTACACACCGGAGCGACGATCGGCGCGCCCGGCGATCGCCCCTTGGCACCGCTCCGGTCGGTCGCCCCGGATCACCAGGACCAGACCACGCGCCCCGTCTGCGTCGCGTTGAAGAGGCCGGCCCCCGCGCAGCCCGCGAGCACCGACGTCTCGCGGTAGTAGACGAGGTAGAAGCGCGAGGCCCCCGCCGCGAGCACGTCGCCGACGAGCGCGGAGCGCAACGAGACCGGCGGATCGCCGGCCGAGACGTCGGGCACGACGAGCCCCCCGCCGTTCGCGACCTTCGTGTACAGCCGCTTCAGCACACCGCCGACGCAGCGCACGCCCTGGCCGAAGACCGCGCCGTCCGAGAGCTCGAGGTCGCCTTGCACGACGAGGCTCAGCGCGTGCGGCTTCTCGCCGCTCGTCGCGAACACGAGCGTGTCCTGGCCGAGGTAGGCGTTCCCGGTCGCGGTGAGCGCCGCTCCGCCGGTCGCCGACGAGTTGTCGCAGCCGCGGTCGGGCCCGGAGGGCGGATTCGCGCACGGACACGGCGTCACGAGACCGACGCCCGGGTCGCACAGGCTCGTGAAGCCCGTCGCCCGGAGGTCGCGCACGAACACGTCCTCCTGTCCGTTCGTGTCGCCGTCGACGAGGTTCGTGGCCGCGCTCCGGAACACGACGAAGCGTGCATCCGGCGAGAGCGCGCCGCCCCACGTCTCCCCGTTCGCCTCGACACCCGCGGTGGAGAGGCTCACGCGCTCGACCGTGTCGGCGACGAGGTCGCGCACGAACACGTCGATGGTCGCGTTCGTGTCCGGGAGGACGAACGGACAGTAGCTCGACATCAGGACGCTGCCGGCGTCCGGCGTCATCGGCCCCGCGAACGTCGGACCGGCGCACTCGAGCCCGTTCGCGTCGAGGCTGACGCGCGCCGTCGTGCCGAGCGCCCGGTCGCGCAGGAACACGTCCGACGCGCCGTTCGTGTCGCCGGGCGCGAGGTTGCCCGCGAGGCTCCCGAAGGCCACGTACCGCCCGTCCGCCGAGATCGACCCGCCGCTGCTGTCGCCTCCCGAAGCCTGGGCGCCCGCGGAGTCCACGCTCACGCGCTCCGTCGTCCCGTTCACGCGGTCGCGCAGGAACACGTCGTAGGCGCCGTTCGTGTCGCCGGGGACGAGGTTCGTCGCGACGCCGTCGAACACGACGAACCGTCCGTCGGAGGAGATCGAGAGACCGTAGCTCGCGCCGTTCGATTCGCCGCCGTTCGAAGCGACGCTCACGCGCTCGACCACGGACGTCGTGCGATCCCAGAGGAACACGTCCTGCTTCCCGTTCGCGTCGCCGGAAACGAGCGTCGACGCGACGCTCTGGAATCCGACGAAGCGCCCGTCGGGCGAGATCGAAGGCGAGTTGCAGTCGGCGTCCGCCTGGACGGCGCCGGGGCCCACGCTGATCCGCTCGAGCGCGCCCGTCTCGCGATCGAGCACGAACACGTCCGCCACGCCGTTCGTGTCGCCGACGACGAGGTTCGTCGCGAGGCTCGCGAACGCGAGGTAGCGCCCGTCGGCCGAGAGCGCGGGACCGTAGCTCGATCCGTCGCTCTGCACGCCGCCCGGCGCGACGCTGACGCGCACCGTCGTGCGGAGGAGTCGATCGTGCACGAACACGTCGGGCGCGCCGTTCGTGTCGCCGGGCACCAGGTTGGACGCCGCGCTGTCGAACGCGACGTAGCGCCCGTCGCCCGACAGCGCGTAACCGAGGGTGAAGCCGTTCGTCTGCGCGCCGCTCGTCGCGACGTTCATGCGCTGGGTCACCTGTGCGGAGAGCGAGGCGGTCAGGACGAGGACGAGGGCGGACGAGAGGGCGCTGTGGGTGGACATGCTCCATGCTCCTCGAGTCCCCCGGGGCGCGCTTCGGAGCGGCGTCGACGCGGCGCCTTCGAGCGCGAACCATCGAACGCCTGCTGGGACGCCCGCGACGCTTCCGGCGCGAGGCCGCCGACGGGGACTCTCGCGGGGATCGTCGCCCCGCGCCCGCCGGCCCCGCATCCACCTCGGTGGGTAGCGGCCGGGCGCGGCATGCGTAGACCGTCCGCCCCGGCCGCTCGTCCCCGACGACGAGCCCCCCGCGCAGGAGCGCGGGCCTCCGCGGACTTCAGCCCGCCCGGAGCGCCGCGAGCAACGCGCGCAGCTCGTCCTCGACGTCCGCGTCGTTCTCGACCGTGTCCGCGATCGCCGCGCGCAGCCGCTCGCCGTAGCGCCGGCGCAGGCGCGTGCCCGCCACCTTCACGGCGCCCTCGCTCATGCCGAGCTCGAGCGCGAGACGCGGCACGTCCGCGAGCTCGCCGCCCTGGATCGCGGGCTTGATGCGCTCGAAGAGCGCGGCCTTGCCGTCCTCGGCGTATTCGACGCGCAGGAGCTCGAGCACCCGCGCCAAGAGCTCGAGCGCCCACGCGCGTTCGAACGCGCGCTCGGGCGAGAGCTCGCGGCGCGCCTCGAGCTGGAAGCGCGAGTCCGCGTCCCGCGGATCGATCGACACGTGCGCGACGCGCCCGCCGCGCTTCCACGCGCCTTCCTTCTCGCGTTCGTGCGCGAGGTGGTGCTGGAGCGCCGCGAGCAGGAACGCGCGGAAGCGGCCGCGCTCGGGCGCGAGTTCGCCGAAGTCGCGCTTCTCGATCAAGCGCGCGAAGAAGCCCTGCACGACGTCCGCGGCGCGTTCGGAGTCGAGCCCGCGCCGGCGCAGGAACGCGTAGAGCGGATACCACGCGTCGCGGCAGAGTTCCTCGAGCGCCGCGCGCGAACGCACCGCGTCGTTCGAGCCGAGCGCGAGCACGACGCTCCAGCGTGTCGTCAGGAAGCTCGCGCGCCCCGGCGGCGGGCTCGCGTCCATGGCGTCAGCGTCCGACGCCGGCCGTGACGGGCGGGACGAGGAAGAAGCGCCCGATCGCGACGTCGAACGGAGTGCCGTCCTCGCGCTCGAACGTGTACGTGCCCTCCATCGTCCCCCACTTCGTGCGCAGCGAGCACCCGCTCGTGTACTCGAACTCGTCGCCCGGCTTGAGGTCGGGGTGCTTGCCGACGACGCCGGGACCGCGGACGTCCTCGCGGTGGTTGTCCGCGTCGAGGATGATCCAGTGCCGCGACGCGAGCCGCGCGCGACGCGTGCCCTCGTTGCGCAGCCGAATGCGGTACGCGTAGACGAACTGGCGCTGCTCCGGCTCCGACTCCTCGGGCAGGAACTGGGCCTCCGCGATCACGCGGATGCCTTCGGTCGTCGTGTCCGATCCAGCGGGGCGGGTCATGCGGCTCGAGTCCCAGGGGGCGTTGCGCCGATCGAGAGGCTAGGAAATCCTGTACGGAGGCGGCAAGCTCCGCCTCGGAACGACCCCATGCACGACGAAGTCCGAAGCACCGTGATCGCGGAAGGCAGCACCGACGGCCTGCGCGAGATCCAGAGGAACCTCCACCGCGCCGGCATCGTGTCGGAGATCGTCCGCCCGCACGGCAAGGACTGCTCGTCCTGAGGGACGAAGCTCTGGCTCGCGGTCGCGAGCCACGAAAAAGAACGCGCGCTCGCCGCGATGCAGTCGCAGTGGGAGGAGCAGTTCGAGGGCGCCGCGAAGCGCGCGGTCCAGGCCGTGATCGACCTCGACTCCTCCGAGCGCGAGTGTCCCGCGTGCGGCAAGCGCTTCGCCGCGGGCCCGACGAAGTGCCCGGACTGCGGGCTCTTCATCGGCGGCTGAAAACGGCGCGCGCCGCCCGCGGGATCGAGGACGGCGCGCGTGGAGTGGCGGCGGCGGCGAGCGCGGAGCTCAGGTCACGCGTTCCTTGTACTCGAGCGTCTCGGAGTCGAGGCGCACCTTGTCGCCGATGCCGACGATCATGCCGACGCGCACCTTGACGCCGTTGTCGAGCACCGCGTCCTTGAGCCCCGTCTGGCCGGAACCCTTCATCACGGGCGCCGTGTCGACGACCGTGCCGACGACGCTCTGCGGGAGCTGGATCGTGACGAGCTTGCCGTCGATCAGGAGCCCCTTGTAGCGGTCCACCTTCCAAAGGAGCTGGTCCTCGACGCCCGCCGCAGGGCAGCGGTACTCCTCGCCTTCGGGCGTGTAGAAGACCTCGTCGGTGCCCTCGCGGTACGAGTGCTCGAGGTCGATCGTCTCGTTCTCCAGCACGTCGTAGCGGTCGTCGCCCTGCGCCGTGATCTCGCTCACGCGGCCCGTGAGCAGGTCCTTCACGCGCATCTGCACGCGGCTGCGACGGTCGCTCTTCCAGATGTTCCAGTGGATCACGGTGCAGATGCGGCCCTGGTAGTTCACCAGGAAGCCCTTCCGCAGTTCCAGCGCGTTCACTTGCATCGAAATCGGTCTCCAAGCCTGGGTGCGTTCGGTCCGCGGCGCCGCGCTCCGGGTCGGGCCGGAGCGTGCCGCGGCGAGCGGGCCCCGGATCGGCGGCGCGCGCGGAGGAGCGCACGGCGCGAACGGGGGCGCGAGAGCATAGGGATCGGCCGCGCGCTCGTCATCCCGGAGGTCCGCGTTCGAGGCCGGAAGGACTTTCCACGCGCGGGAACGCCGGCGCGCGCTCCCACCGCGGACTGGAACCGGGGGTAGGCTTGATCGGGCGAACGCCGGACGGCAAGCCGGCACCGCCCCCACACCGGGGATGACCGCCACCCTTCAAGCCGCCCTCGCGGGCGACGCGCGTGGACCTTCGTTCGCCGAGCTCCGAAACCGCATGGAGCTCGAGTTCGAACTCGCGCGCGCCCGCCACGCTCCCGCCGCCGTCCTGTGCGTCGAGGTCGAACGTCTCGCGCGCTTCGACGAACCCCGCCGAGCCCGCGTGCTCGCCGCGCTCGGCGCGTTCCTCGCCGCGAACGCGCCCGAAGCCGGGCTCGTCGCCGCGCTCGACGGAGCCGAGCTCCTCGTGTTGCTCCACGGCACGACCGTGGAGCCCGCCGAGACGTTCGCCCGCGCCTTCGTCGCGCACGCGAAACGCCTCACGCCGGCGGACGAGCCCGCGCCGCTGCGCGTGGGCCTCGCGATCGGCGTCGCCGCGACGCGCGCGAACCTCGATCCGTGGTTCGAGACGCTCGTCGCCGTCGCGCGCGAAGGCCTCGAGGTCGCGCGCTCGAACGGCGGAGAGTGCTGCGTCCACAGCGAGCTCTACGAGCTCCACCAGCGCCGCGTCGAACGCGCGAAGGGCGCCCGCACGCCGGTGCCGCCGCCGGCCGCGCAGTCGACGGTGCACGCCGCTCAGCACGGACCGCAGGCGGCCGCCGCGCCGCACGGGCCGGCGTCGAAGCCTCCCGCGACGGCGCGCTCCGCCGCGGCGACGGACCCCGCGACCGCGCTCGCCGCGCAGGCGCTGCCCGCGCCCGACGCCGTGCCGGGGCTCGACCTCGCGACGATCGAAGCGCGCGTGCTCGAGCTCGCGAAGGCCGCGTTCGAGCGCGCGCTCGCGGAGCGCGAGGCGAAGTTCCAGAGCGAGCTCGACCACTACGAGCGCCGCATCGCGAAGATGCAGCGCGCGCTGACCGAGAGCGAGCAGGAGAAGGAGCGGCTCGCGCGCACGAAGGGCCTCGAGAGCGGGCTCTCGTCGGTGTACCGCGACGTGCAGGGTCTCACGGGCCACGAACTGGACTTCGAGCAGCGCTCGGGCCTCCTGCGCGCGATCGCGGAGTCGAACCTCGAGCTCCACGAAGCCCTGCGCCGCCGCACGGCGTAGCCAGCGCGCCGCGACAGCGACCCGAGCGACGCGAGTTCGCGGCCCTGCGCGTCGTGGGACGCGACGAATCGCGCGCGCTCTCGATCGCGTGCGCCGCGCGCCGTAGGCTGCGCCGCGCGTGGAGACCGAGACGAGCCCCGCTCCGTTCGCCCGGCCGCTCGCGGCGTTCGTCGCCGCGTTCGCGCTGCTCTTCGCGGCCGACGCCGTGTTGCGCGTGCTCACGCGGCCGCCGCGCGCGCTCGGCGCCGACGCGCCCTCGACCCTTGCGTCCGCGGCGCGCGCGCGCGCGTTCCACGAGCGCGTGTTCGACGCGCGCGTCCCCCATCCGGTCGGGAGCGCGGAGCACGCCCGCGTGCGCGAGCGCCTCGTCGCCGAGCTCGAACGGCTCGGCCTCGCGCCGGTCGTCGAGGAGCACACCGTCCTGCGCGGCAACGTCCTCGCGCGCGTCCGAAACGTCGTCGTGCCCGATGCACGCAGCGAGCGCTCGAAAGCGCGCGGCGCCGAGCTCGCGCGCGCCGCGGGCGTCGAAGCCCCTGGACCCGTGCTCCTCTGCGCGCACTACGACTCGGTCGCCGCCGGACCGGGCGCGGGGGACGACGGAGCGGGCGTCGCGGCGCTGCTCGAGACTGCGCGCGCGCTCGGCGCGTCCGACGAAGCGCTCGCGCGGCCCGTGCGCCTCCTCTTCGACGACGGCGAGGAGATGGGCCTCCTCGGCGCGCAGGCGTTCGTCGAGTCGAGCGCGTTCCGCCGGGACGTCGCCGTCGTCGTCAACGTCGAAGCGCGCGGCACGCGCGGCGCGAGCCGGATGTTCGAGACGTCGCTCGGCAACGGCGAACTCGTCGACGCGTGCGCCGCGCTCCCCCATCCGTCGGCGAGCTCGGTCTCCGTCGAGGTCTACCGCCGCATGCCGAACGACACGGACCTGACCGTGTTCAAGGCCGCGGGACTGCCGGGGATCAACTTCGCGTTCGTCGGCGGAGGACGGCGCTACCACACGCGGCTCGACGACCGCGAACACCTCGACGACGGGACGCTGCAGCACCACGTCGAGAACGCGCTCGCCGCGACGCGCGCGCTCGCGGCGCGCGTCGAGCCGTTCGCGAAGCCGGGCACGCGCGGCGACGCGGTGTACGCCGACGTCGCGGGCGCGTTCCTCGTGCGCTGGCCCGCGTGGACGGCGCCGTGGAGCGCGGCGCTCCTCTTCCTCGGCGTCCTCCTCGCGGCCCGACGAGCGGTGCGCGCCGGCGCGGCGCGATGGAACGAACTCGCCAGGGGCGCGGTCGTCTCCTGCACCGCGGTCGCGTTCGCAACGGGGCTCGCGCTCGCGCTCGACGCCGTCGTGAGGTCGACGCGTTCCGGCGTCTACCCGTGGCCGCCCGAGTCGACGCTCGCGCGCGCGGCGCTCGCGGCCGTCAGCGCCGCCGCCGTCGCGTGGGCGTGCGCGTGCCTCGCCCCCGCGAGGGAGCGCGCGAGCGACGGAGCGGCGCGCGCGCTCCTCCTCGGGATGCTCGTGGCGCACGCGCTCGCGGGACTCGCGGTCGCGCTCTTCGTCCCCGGAGCGAGCTACGCGTTCGCGCTGCCGCTCCTCGCGCCCGTCGCGATCGTCGGGCGGCGCCCCGGTCTCGCCTCGCTCGTGCTCGTGCTCGGCGCGGCGCTCTTCTGCCTGCCGTTCCTCGCGGGGCTCGAGGAGGTCTTCGAGCTGCGCACGGGACCGCTCCCGACGTGCGCGGCCCTCGCTGCGTTCTGGGCGTGGATCGCGGCGCCGATCGGAGTGCTCCTCGCGCGCTCGACGCGCGGCGGGCGCGCGCTCGCGGGCCTCGGCGCGTTCGCTCTCGCGCTCGCGTTCGTGCTCGTCGCGCGCGCGCAGCCCGAGCGCGAGGCCGACGAGCCCGAGCCGACCTTCCTCGCGCACGTCGAGCGCGCGGGCGAGGCGAGCGCGCGCGCCGGCGTCCGGGACACGGGCGCGCGCGATCTCGGCGCGTGGCTCGACGCGCGCGGCTTCGGCGCCGAGGCCGAGAATCCGTTCCGTTGGTGGGCGCGCTCGTCGCGCCTGCGGACCACCGACGCGCCGCGCCTCGGGCTCGAGCCGCCGCGCGCAGACGCGCGCTCGCTCGCCGCGGACGCGGCGCTCGGACTCGAGGCGGGAGAGCGCGGCGTGCGCCTCGCGCTCGCGTCCGGGCGCGCGGCCCGGATCGTCGCGCTCGAGCTCCCACGCGGCGTCGTCGTGCGCGGGCTGCGCGATGCGCGCGGCGAACGGCGCGGACTCGCGCTGAAGGGCGCGCTGACGCTGATCGGGTTCGGCGCCGAGGAAGTCGTGGTCGAGCTCGGCGTGCGCGGAACGGAGCCCGTCGCGGCCGAGTTGCTCGATGTCGATGCGTGCGACGCAGGGAAGCTCGGCGCGCTCCGCCGCGAACTGCCGTTCGGGTTCGAGCCGATCGGCGAGGGCGCCGTCGGCGTCGCAGCGCGGCGCGTCGAGCTCTGAACCGCGACGAAGCGCGGGGATCGCCGACTCCGTGCGACGCTCGCGCGCGTCGCTCCGGCCCTGGACGTCGCACGCGCTCCTCGACGGCGGGCGCGCCCCGTCGAGTGCGGATCGAACGCGCCGTCGGACGCGACTCGCGGCTCGTTCAGCGTCCCGAGCGCGGCGCCTGGAAGTCGTACACGATGCGCAGCTTGTCCTCGACCTTCACCGCGCCGCCGACCGCGGAGTACGGCTTGATCCCGTAGTCCGTCTGCTTCAGCGCGAATTCGCCGCGCACGCGCAGGAGGTCGCGCTCGAGCGAGAGCCGGCCCGGCACCCGCATCGTCTTCTTGACGCCGTGGAGCGTGAGCTCGCCCGTGAGCGTGACCTCGACCTCCTTGCCCGCGAACGCGGCGAGCGCGCGCTCGGCGGGTTCGCCCTGGCGGAGCGCGAGGCTCGTGCTCGCGAACTCGATCCGCGGGAAGCTCGCGCTTTCGAGGACGCCGGTGTTCATGTTCGCCTCGATCTCCTTCGCATCGTCGAGGCTCTCCTGGTCGACGACGTGGAACGACGTCGCGTCGATCGAGAACGCGACCTTGGAGCGGAACACGTCCTTCTCGTCGACGTCGAAGCGCGCCTCGAACGTGCGCGCGGAGAGCTCGTGGTCGTGGCCGAACGCCGAGAAGAGCCCCGCGGAGCCGGTGCGCACGAGCAGCGAGCTCTTCGCGGGGTCGAGCGCATAGGCGACGGTCGCGCGCGCCGGATCGAGGCCGTCGCGCAGGCGCGTGAGCTCGTCGACGAGCGCGCGCGCGGGGCCGGAGAGGTCCTTGCCGAGCAGCACGCGCGACGGACGCTCCTTCGTGCGCCACGTGAGCGCGCCGACGCGCTCGACGTCGGAAGCGAGCGGCGGACGCGGAGCCTCGGTCGGGAGCGACGCGACGCGCGAGCGCACGCGCGCTTCGTCGTCGATCGACGCGAGGCGCAGGACGCGCTTGCCCGCGTAGTCGAGCTCGAGCCGCCCGTCGTCGTAGAGCGCGACCGCGTCGCGCGCATCCACCGGCCCCGCGAGGCGCAGCTCGGCGACGAGGTGCGGCGTGACGAGCTCGACCGCGCGGCCCGCGGGATCGAGCCGCGCGGGATCGCGGCGCGCGTCGCCCGCGGGGGTCTCGCGGCCCGCGATCGCGACCTCGAACGTGCCGGGCGGGAGCCCGTTGACCCGCGCCGTCCAGAGGTGCGGCTTGACGACCTGCGCGGCGGCGCCCTGCGGCGGCACGCCGCGCGGGACGAGCACGAGCTTCCGCGTCTCGAACGGGTTGCCGACGACCTGGAAGCCGATGAAGCGCCAGCTCTCGCTCGGATCGTGGCCGTGGCCCTCGAACTCGAGCGTCGCGCCCGCATAGGCGAGGCGCGGTCCGTCCCACGAATCGACCCACGTCTCCTGCGTCGCAGGGAACACGGGTTCGGGCACCGGCGGGTGCACGAGCAGGTCGAGCGCGCGCGTCGTGTCGCGCTGCACCTCGAGCCGCCCGCCGTCGAGCTCGAGCGTGCGCACGAGCCCGTCGACGCCGAGCAGGTCGAGCATCCACTTCGCGTTGAGGCCGTCCTCCGCCGGACGCCAGCGCAGGCCGTGCTCGAGGTCGATCCAGCGCCCGGTCGAATCCGCTTCCGCGGCGAGGTCGGAGAGTGCGAGCACGGCCGCGTTCGTGCCCTTGAGCACCTCGCGCACGGCGGGGAGTTCCCCCGGAGCGGAGTCGATGCGCACGAAGGCGGCGCCGTCGTCCGTCACGAAGTCGCGCCGCGTGCCCGGAGCGGCGTCCGCGCGGTCGAGCGGCACGAGACCGCTCCAGAGCTTGCGCCGCTCCGCGCCCGCGAGGACTTCGTTCACGACGAGGTCCGCGCGCGCCCCCTTGCCGCTCTCGCCCGCGCGGGGCGTGAGCACGGCGACGTAGCGTCCGTTCGAGGAGAGGACTTCGGCCGAGGCTGCGGACTGAAGGACGACGAAGAGCGCGAAGAGCATCGAAATCACCTGCCGATCGATGCGTCGCGACCCCCACGCGACGCGCGCGGGTTGTACCACGCGCGCGGTCCGTCCTCACGCGCGTCGCCGTGGAGCGCGCTCGAAGCTCGCGCGCGTGAGCTCGACGAGCGCGCTCGCGGCACACGCGCGCCGCGTCAACGAGCGTGCTCGAGCGCCCACGCGTGCCAGCCGCGCTCGAGCGCCGCGACGTCGCCGCCGAGCGCCTTCTTGAAGTGCGTCGGCGAACCTTGGCCCTGATACGCACCGCGCACGAAGGCGAGGAAGCGCGGACGCAGCGCGCCTCCGTCGCCGTGGAGCAGGTAGTGCACGAGCGTGTAGCTCTGCGCGTATTTCAGGTCGGCCTCGACGGACGCGGTGTAGTCGCCCGAGCTCAACGAGAGGACGCGCCCGAGGTCGTAGCGGTCCTTCGCGCCCGCGTGGAGCTCGAACCAGCGCTTCGCGGGGAGACCGGTCTGGAAGCGCGCACGTCCGGGCTCCGCGTCGCCGGAGAGCGAGTACGCGAGGTACTCGGCGAGCCCTTCGTCGAGCCAGGCCGGGATCGCGCCCGGCGTGTTCCGCGCGCGCGTCGACGTCGCGTGGAGCAGCGCGTGCGCGGCCTCGTGGAACATCGAGCCGCGAACGAGGCCGCGGCTCGCGTCGACGACGAGGACCTCGCGCTCGCGGTCGAACCACGCCGTGCGCCCTCCCACCTGCTCGGGGAACGACGCCTTGTCCGCGTGGACGTCCGCGCCGATCGGCGCGAGGAGCTCGCGCAGCTCGAGGTCGCGGCCGAACTCCGCGAAGAAGGCCTGGTACGCGTTCTCGAGGTCGAGCGCGATCGTCGTCGCGTTCGCGAGCGGGAGGTTCGTGCGCACGCTCCAGTGCGGCGCGGCGAAGCGCCACGCGGAACCGAAGTCGGCGTGCGCGGCGTCGCGGTCGTCGAACGCGATCCGACGCGTGCCCTCGGTGAAGCCCCACGCCTCGCCGCGACGCACGTGGCCGAGCAGTTGGTGCGCGGCCTCGCTCCGCGGGTCGAGCACGAGCGCGTGCCACGCGAAGAGGTCTGCTTCCTCGAGCAGGTCGCGTTCGCGCGCCGAGCGCGCGAGCGTCACGAGTCCCGGCACGTCCGTCGGCGCGAGCGCGTTCCACTCGGCCAGCGTCGAGCGCGAGAGCGCGGCGCGCGAGCGGAGCTCCTTCACGTCGCGGCGCGCGATCTCGGTCGTCCGCGAACCGTCTCGGAGGAGTACGCGCGCGTCGTCCTCGTACACGACGCGGCCCTGGAGGCGCGTCTCCTTGGTCGTCAGCACGTAGTCCGGGACGCGCTTCTTGGCGTCGACGGCGAGGAGGAGCGCACAGGCGAGCAGGTGCGGGAGCGACATGGAGGTTCTCCGGGAGACCGGATGGTATCGATCGAGCGGGTTCGGTGCGCGGACGCACGCACGCTCGCGAGCAGCTCGGGTGCGCGAGCGCTCGATTCGTTTCCGAACGCGGTTTTTCTCGGCGAATTCGCGACCCGCGAGCCGCCGCGAGCGACGTGCGCCTCCGCTCGCAACACGCACGCGGCGCCGATGTGCGTTCACGATCGCGCGACGCGAAGGAGGCGAGAGAAATCGCTCGAGTCGCGGCGGAAAAGTCCGGTAACAGGTTCGAGGCGAGTGGTTATCCGCTCGCGAACGGCGCCGAGGGGCCGTGCCGCGCGAGTCGTCCGCGGCGCAGACGCTCCTCACGACGCTCTTTCGGAGAACAACACCCATGAGGACCTGGAATCCGGTTCGTGCTCTCACCCAGCTCGCTCGCAACGCACCGTGGATCGTCATGGCGGTCGCGCTCCACGCGATCGTGATCGTGACGCTCGGCATCTGGTACGTCGCGAAGGAACGGCCGACGCGGCCCGAGGAGTCGATCACGCTCCGCGCCGTCGCGCCGCGCGAGGTCGAGCTCCCGCCCGAGGACATCGCGCCGGTCGAGATCGTGCGCACGAAGATCCCGGACAACGTCGAGGAGAAGCTCGTCGACACGACCGAGCCCGTGTACGTCCCGTTCCAGGACGAGACGACGCCCACCGAGGAGGTCGGCGATCCGAACTCGACCGCGCTCGTCGACACCGGCGACAGCGGCGGCAACACGCCCGCGGGGGTGGGCCCGGGGAGGGTGAAAGGTCAGGGCGTCGGGCCGTTCCAGTCACGCGACCCGGGCAGGCGTCGTCACGGCACCTTGGGCGGCCCGGAAGGGGGCGGGCGCCGCGAGGAGGCCCTCGTCCTCCACGGCATGCAGTGGCTCGCGCGTCACCAGCTCGCCGACGGTTCGTGGTCGGCGGCGCGTCTCCACGAGCGCTGCCAGGCGAACGGCGGCTGCGCGCCCGAGAAGGCCGAGTTCCACGACCTCTACGACGAGGGGACGACGGCGCTCGCGGTGCTGACCTTCCTCGGCGCGGGCTACAGCCACGAGTCGAAGCAGTACCTCGTCGATCCGGTCGACGGGAAGCGCTACCGCATCGGCGAGATCGTGAAGAGCGGTCTCCAATGGCTCGTGAAGCGCCAGCACGAGAACGGCCAGTTCTCGAAGGACAAGGCGTTCCTCTACAACGAGGCGCTCGCGACGATGGCGCTCGCCGAGGCCTACGGGCTCTCGCGCAACAAGTACTGGAAGGAGCCCGCGCAGCGCGGCGTCGACTTCCTCGAGCGCGCGCAGCGGCCGAACCCGTCGGGCAGCGGGCTCTGGGGCTGGCGCTACCTGCCGCGCAGCGAGGTCGAGGACCAACGCCGGAGCGCGTCGGACGGCGCGGGCTCGAAGGACCTCTTCGATTCGGACACGTCCGTGACGACCTGGTGCGTCATGGCGCTCAAGTCGGCGGAGCTCGCTGAGCTCACGGTCGACCGCGCGTCGATGGAGGGTGGGTACGCGTTCGTGAACTGGGTGACCGCGGACAACGGGCTCGTCGGGTACATCGACCCGAAGGGCGCCGGCGCGACGGTCACCGGCAAGAACGACCACTTCCAGTATCACCCGGCCGTCATGTCGGCACTCGGGATGTGCACGCGCGCCTTCGTGCGGCACGACGCGAGCGATCCGGTGCTCGAGCTCTCGGCGCGGCAGGTCGTCCAGGACCTGCCGACCGTCCGGTCCGACAAGCTCTCCGTCGACTACTACTACTGGTACTACGGCTCGCTCGCGCTGAACCAGTTCGATGGACCGGACAGCCCGCGCAAGTCGGGCAAGTACTGGGGTCCGTGGAACAAGGCGATGGTCGACGCGCTCGAAGGGCTCGCCGACACGACGCCGAAGAGCTGCCGCAACGGCGGGTGGATCACGCCCGATCGCTGGGCCTACGCGGGCGGGCCCGTCTACAGCACGGCGGTCGCCGTCCTGACCCTCGAGGTCTACTACCGCTATGCGAACGCCTTCGTCGGAAGCGTGCGCGCGCGGTGAGCGGAACCCGACTCCCGCCGCGCGCTCACCGCGCGCGGCCGGGAGCGCTCTCGGCGCCGACCGAGCGCCGTGTTCTGGCGAGCCGCTGGTCCCTCGCGCGCCGCGTCCGAGCGGGACGTCGCGCGAGGAAGCTTGCCCTGTCCCACGTCGAACCTGCGGACGTGTGCGCCCCACACGTCGCCGACGGAGGTCTGGATGCCCGATCCCCCGCGATTGCCAGCGGGTCAAAATCGGGTAACATCCCCCGCCCTCCTCGGTAGGCCTTCCGCTGCGCGTCGGCGAAGCCATCTCCCCATCCCCAACGGGTCGTGTCCTCCCCCCCCGCTCGGACACGAGCCCCGGATCCCCTCGAGAGCAACATGAACCCGATCTCTTTCCTCCGGAACGCGATGAAGAACGCGCCGTGGCTCGTCATGGCCATCGCGATCCACGTGATCATCATCGTCGTGCTGGGCATCATGTACGTCGCGAAGGAGAAGCCCAAGCAGAAGGAAGAGGCCGTCCAGATCTCGATCTCGAAGCCGCGCGAGGACCTGCCGGTCGAGGAGATCAAGCCCGAGGAGATCGACCGCAAGGCGATCCCGAAGAACGACGAGAACGAGATCGTGACGTTCGAGGAGGACGTCTACATCCCGACCACCGAGACGGTGCCCGAGGACCTGCACCTCGACCGCGGCGACCCGACCTCGATGGACGACGTCACGACGGGCGGCACGACGGGCGGGACCGCGATCGGCGTGGGCACCGGGGGGCACCACGGCACGCGGCCGTCGCCGTTCGGCGGGCGCAAGCTCGGCACGACGAAGAAGGGGCGCGCCGGCGGTCCGACCGAGGGCACCGAGAAGGCCGTGCTCGAAGGTCTGCGCTGGCTGATCCGCCACCAGAACCCGGACGGCTCGTGGAGCGCGACCAACCTCAAGGACCGCTGCAACCCCGACTCGCCCTGCTACGACTCGAAGGACGAGTTCCACCCGCTCTACGACGAGGGCCTCACCTCGCTCGCGATCCTCTGCTTCCTCGGCGCGGGCTACAGCCACGAATCGAAGCAGACCATCGTCGACACGGTCCAGGCGAAGCGTCACAAGGTCGGCGAGGTGATCAAGAACGGCCTGATGTGGCTGACGAAGCGCCAGGACGCCGACGGTCACTTCACGCGCGACAAGGCCTTCATGTACAACGAAGCCCTCGCGACGATGGCCCTCGCCGAGGCCTACGGCCTGACGCAGAACCGCTATTGGAAGGACCCGGCGCAGAAGGGCGTCGACTTCATCCAGCGCGCGCAGCGCCCCAACCCCTCGGGCAACGGCCTCTGGGGCTGGCGCTACCAGTCCCGCATGGAAGTCGAGGACTTCCGCAAGACGGGCACGGACGCCGCGGCCTCGAAGGAAGTGTTCGACGCGGACACGTCGGTCACGACGTGGTGCGTCATGGCGCTCAAGTCGGCGCAGCTCTCCGGACTCACGGTGAAGAAGGAGTCGATGGACGGCGCGCTCGAGTTCATCAAATGGGTCACGGCCGACAACGGCATGGTCGGGTACATCGACCCGAAGGGCGCCGGCGCGACGGTCACGGGCAAGAACGACCACTTCAAGTACCACCCGACCGTCATGTCGGCCCTCGGGATGTGCTCGCGCATCTTCATCACGCACGACCCCGACGATCCGTTCCTCGACCTCGCGGCGAAGCAGGTGATCAACGACCTGCCGACCGTGTCGAAGGACAAGCTCTCGATCGACTACTACTACTGGTACTACGGTTCGCTGGCCTTGAACCAGTACGACGGCCCGGACAGCCCGAAGAAGTCGAACAAGTACTGGGGCCCCTGGAACAAGGCGATGGTCGAGTCGGTGATCTCCCTGCAGAACACCGAGGAGAAGACCTGCCGCCGCGGCGGCTGGACCACCATGGATCGCTGGGCCTACACGGGCGGCCCGATCTACACGACGGCGATCAACGTGCTGACGCTCGAGGTGTACTACCGCTACGAGAACGCGTTCGGTGGTTCCAAGCGCAACTGAGCTCGACGCGCGACGACCTTCTCCCCCCATCCGAAGCCCCGCCGCCTAGCCCTCTCCTCTGGAGGCCTCACGCATGTACGTGCGTTGGATTGCACCGTTGCTCTTCGCCGCGACCGCGTCGACCGCGTTCGCCCAGACGCCGAACGTCCTCTCGGGGCGTCCCGAGGCGGACGCCGTCTTCGCGCGCAGGCTCTTCGAACGCGGCCAGCCGGACATGGCGGAGGCCGTGTGCGACCTGCTCGAGAAGAGCGGCAAGTTGAGCGGTGCGGCCGAGGTCGGGGTCAAGTCGCTCCACATCGATCTGCGCCTCGAACTCGCGAAGAAGACCTCGGACCTGCCCAAGCGCAAGGACCTGCTCAAGCAGGCGCTCGCCGACAAAGAGGACTTCATCAAGCAGCATCAGGGCACCTCCGAGGCGGAGATCGCTGCGCTCACGCTGCCCGACGCCTATGCGCTGCTCGGCGACACGCTGAAGCAGATGGTGCAGAAGGAAACCCAGCCCTCGGTGATCGCCGACTATCAGGCCGAAGGTCAGAAGGTCTACGCCGAGGCCGAGGAACGCCTGAAGACGCGCATCGAGGAACTCACCAAGCTCAAGGACGAGAAGGAAGAGCGCGGCGAGGAGGACACGAAGCTCGACGAGCAGTTGATGGGCGCGCGCTTCAACCTGCCGCGCACCATGTACGGCCACGCGCAGCTCTACGGCAAGGACGAGTTCCGCCGCAAGGACCTGCTCGAGGCCGCGATCAAGCTGCTCCAGGAGTTCGGCCTCGACTACACGGGCGTCGTGTACAGCTACCAGGCGACGATCCTGGAAGGCCAGTGCATGAAGGAGCTCGGCCAGAACGACGCTGCGATCCAGATCTGGGCCGAGCTCGCGAACAGCCTGAAGGAAGGCTGGGAGACCGACAAGGCGGGGATGTTCCTGATCGGCGGCGTCGAGTGCGACCTCGTCTCCGCGGCACTCCTGCAGAAGGCCCTGCTCCTGACGGAGCTCAACCGCGCGCAGGAGGCCGTCCCCGAGATCAAGGAGTTCTTCGCGAAGTACACCGGCGCCTACGAGGCCTACTCGGGCATGGCGCTGCTCGCGCAGCTCGGTGAAATGCAGCTCGCCGCCGGCGACGCCGACGGCGCGAGCAAGACGGCGCAGAAGCTGATCGACCTCGACGGCAACGGTCCGTGGGGCGGCTCCGGCCGCGTGCTGCAGGACAAGGTGCTCGGCAAGGGCGGCGGTGGGAACTTCGGCGCGGACAAGCTGCTCCAGCTCGCGGGCACGCAGTTCCAGCGTCGCAACGAGAAGCGCGCGCTCGAGCTCTGCCGTCAGGCGATCGCCGACGCGAAGGGCGACCCGGCGCAGTCGAAGGCGGGCCTCGCCGCGTTCCTCCTGATGGGCGACATCTTCCGCGCGCGCGAGTGGTACCACGAAGCGACCCTCGCCTACGACGCGGGCGCCGAGCGCTACCCGAAGGAAGCCGACGCGCCGGAGGCCGTGTACAAGGCGCTCCAGTGCCTCACCGAGATCAACAAGTGGGAGAAGCGGCCCTACTTCAAGCGCAAGATCGACGAGCACATGAGGACGCTGACGACGCTCTATCCGCAGCACCCGCGGGCGTCGTTCGCGCTGATCATCGAAGGCCAGGGCTACGAGGGTGACGACGACTTCCTCAAGGCCGCGCAGACCTACGAGAAGGTCCAACCCGACGCGAAGAGCTACCTCGTCGCTCAGTTCTCCGCCGGCAACGCCTACTTCCTCCACGCGCGCACGCTCGCGAAGGACGCGGCGAAGAAGGCCGAGGCGAAGCCGTTCTACGAGCAGGCGATCTCGATCCTCAAGAAGTCGATCACCGAGCTCGACGCCAAGGCGGCGGTCGAGTTCGACATGGCGCAGCAGCAGCTCCTGATCGGCACGAGCTTCAAGGCGCGCGTCACGCTCGCGCAGGTGCAACTCGACGAGAACGTCGGCAAGCCGGACGAAGCGCTGAAGACCCTCGAAGGCGTCGACGACGACAAGCGCTTCAACTCGAACGCCGACAACATCGCGAAGGTCTGGTCGCTCCGCATCCAGGCGTACAACAAGCAGGGCAAGCTCGAGGACGCGGTCAAAAACCTCGACGGGCTCTACGCGAAGGCGCCCGACTCCCCCGCGATCCCTTCGGCTGCGCGCACCGTCGCGATCGAATTCGACAGCCGCGCCGCCGAGGCCTCGGAGAAGAAGGACGAGAAGGGCGCCGAGGAACTCTGGAAGCGTGCGGGCAAGTACTACCGCATGGCGGGCCAGGCGATGCTCAAGGCCAATTCGGGCAAGGGCTCCGACGTGCTCCAGATCGCCGATCGTCTCTTCACGCTCGGCCTGATCCTGAACAAGGCGCCGGACAGCTTCCTCGGCTGGGAAGGCGGCAAGACCGCGAACAAGGACTACTGGAGCCTTTCGGCGGACCTCTACGACCAGGCCCTGCGTCAATCGCCCTCGCGCAAGGGCACGCTGTACATGGCGCGCGCGCTCGGGTTCCTCGGCCAATGGGAGCGCGCGGCCGACGCCTACAGCAAGTTCTTCGAAGGCGTGCAGCTCGTCGATCCGGCGAACGGCAAGTTCAACATCGCGGTCCTCACGGACAAGGACAACAGGGAACTCAACATCCTGTTCGCCTACCTCGAGTGGGGCTCCTGCGAGAACCGCGCGGGCAAGTCCGGCAGCGGCGAACAGGCGCAGGACCGCTTCGCGAACGCGCTCAAGGTCTTCTCGTCCGTCGGCCGCAACCCGGCGATCGTCGTCCCCGACTCGAAGGAGTGGTGGCTCTACAAGTACGAGCAGATCCAGTGCCTCTTCAACAAGGGCGACTTCACGAACGCGGGCATCGAGCTGCGTCAGGCGAAGAGCCAGACGAACAAGTTGGGTGGTTCCGTGCCCGGGCTCGGGGACCTGTTCAAGATCCTCGAGGCCGACATCGGCAAGCAGACCTTCAACAAGTGACGCCCCGCCCCTGCCCGCCCTCCCCCACGCCTGAACATCCGCATCGAACGAGACCGGAGAACCGAACGATGATCCCGACCCGCTGGACGACCGCGCGCCGCGCGCTGAAGACGAGCCTGACCGGCGCGCTCGCCGCCCTGTTCCTCACGACCCTGCCCGCGTTCGCGCAGGACACGGTCACGTTGAAGGACGGAAAGAGCGAGACCGGCCGCGTCAAGAGCGCCGACTTCGAAGGCCTGACCATCGAGAACAAGGGCCAGGCGAAGACGCTCGAGTGGAACACGGTCGCGAGCATCGCCTTCAAGGATCCGCCCGACGAGTACGGTGCCGGGCGCGACGCGTTCGACGCGGCGAAGTTCGACGAAGCGCTCGCCGCCTTCGACAAGCTCAAGGCCGACAAGAACCTCCGCGCGCCGATCCGCCAGGACGCGTTCTACTATTCGGCGAGCGCGAACCTCGCCAAGGGCAACTGGGACGCCGCGATCGCGGGCTTCGACGCCCTGCGCAAGGAGTACCCGAAGTCGCGCTACCTGATCGAGGCCGGCGAGGCCTACGTCACCGCGTTCTCCGCGAAGAAGGACCTCGCGGGCGCGACGAAGGCGCTCGACACGCTCGGCAACGAAGCGGCGGTCGCGGGCGTTCCCGCGGGCTTCAGCGCGGCGGTCAGCCTGCTCAAGGGTCGCCTGCTCGAGGAGCAGGTGCCGCCGAAGATCGCGGAGGCCGCGGCCGCGTACGGCGTCGCGGAGAAGGCGACCGGCGCGCCGCTCGTCGTCGTGCAGCAGGCGCGCCTCGGCCAGGCGCGCTGCCTCGTGGCGCAGAAGAAGGCCGCCGAAGCCGAGGCGATCTTCCGCAAGCTCACGGGCGAGGACGCGTCCTCGCTCGTACTCGCCGGCGCCTGGAACGGCCTCGCCGACCTGTGGATGGTCGACGCGATGACCAAGAACGACCAGGAGAAGTCGGACAAGCTGAACGACGCCGCCACGGCCTACATGCGCGGCGTCGTGCAGTACGGCCCCGGCCCGGGCGAATCGGTGCGCGAATACAAGCGCTCGCTCGAGGGCTCGATGCGCGCCTTCAAGGCGCTCTCCGACGTCGAGAAGAACGCCGACCGCAAGAAGGCCTACCTGCAGCGCTACCTCGAGCGCAAGGAAGCCTTCGAGCGCGAGTTCCCCGGCGGCAAGTAGAATCCCCACCCCTTCGTCCACCGACGCGTGGCTCCAGCGAGTCGCGCGACGGACACTCCAACTCCCCCAGCATCCCCCCCCACTCTCGAGAAGGTTTCGATGACCCCCAACCGCAAGAAGTACCTCGTGTTCGCCGTCGTGGCGCTCGTGTGCCTGGCCTCGATGGCGTTCGCCGAGGGCGAAGTCGTCCACAAGAAGAAGTCGATGATCGACCTGTTCCAGGCGACCGGCCTGGTCGGGTACTTGATGGTGCTCCTCTCGATGGTCGGCACCGCGTGCGCCATCGAGAACTTCGTCAACGTGCGCCGTGAGAAGCTCGCGCCGACGCCGCTCGTGCAGGACCTCCAGGCCCTGATCGAAGAAGAGCAGTTCGACGAAGCGATCGAGCTCTGCGACCAGGAAGGCGGCTACATCTCGAACCTCGTCGGCGCCGCGCTGCGCTACCGCCTCGCCGGCTACGAGGAGATGATCCAGGCGCTCGAGGCCGCCGCGAACGAGGAGTCCTTCAAGCTCCAGGCGAAGATCAGCTACCTCTCGCTCGTCGGCAACACGGGTCCGCTGCTCGGCCTGCTCGGCACCGTGACGGGCATGATCAGCTCGTTCCAGAAGATCGAGCAGATGAAGGCCCCGACCCCGGGCGACCTCGCCGAAGGCGTGTACGAGTCGCTCGTGAACACGACGATGGGACTCTTCATCGGCATCGTGTTCCTGACCGTGTTCTTCTTCTTCAAGAACAAGGTCACCAAGATGACGCTCTCCATGAACCTGCAGGCGGTCGACCTGCTCAAGAACATGGCGATGAAGTCGCACTGATCGCCGCGTTCGCTCTCCTTCCGCTCCACCCACCCCGCTGGGACCACGTGCCATGCACAAGCGCAAACCCGCCACCGTTCAGGATCCGCAGTCGCCGAACCTGATCCCGATGATCGACATCATGTTCCTGCTGCTCCTGTTCTTCCTGCTGGGGGCGGACATGGCGGCGCGCGAAACGGCGACGATGGTCCTGGCGGACGCGGACAAGTCGAAGGAGATCGACCCGAACCGCAACGAGACCGAGCCCGAGTCGACGATCAACATCCACCACGAGCCGGACAACGGTGCGTCCTGCGCGGTCTACGACAATGGAGGCGTCTGCCGCATCAAGGAGCACTGGAAGTGGAGTATCTCGGGCAAGTCCTTCACGCGTGAGACGATCACCGAGAAGCTCAAGGAGCTCTCCGATCTCTCGCCGGAGGACCACGTCGACGAGCAGGCGAAGAAGGTCCTTTCCAAGCGCAAGATCATGGTGCGCGCGGACCGCACCGCCCCGTACGGCGACGTGCAGAAGGTGATCGAACTCTGCGGCACGGTGGGGCTGTACAAGATCTCGGTCGTCGGCGCGCTGCCGATGCCGGAGAAGTAGAGCGGAGTTCGAGGACGAGGAGTCCCCACGCGCCGCGGGGGCTCCTCCGGGAACCGAGTGCGGCGAGCGACACGGAACGGGAGCCCGACTCCCCTAGCGACGGAGCAAGATCATGGCTGGTGGTGGCGACTCAGAAGACAACCCGGTGGCGATCAACGTCATCCCGATGGTGGACGTCATTTTCTGCCTGTGCGTGTTCTTCATGTGCTCCTTCAAGTTCAAGCAGCTCGAAGGCAAGTTCGAGTCGTGGCTGCCGAGGAACAAGGGCGATTCCGGGGCTCCCACGAGCGAGATCAAGGAAATCCGCATCGCCATGTTCTGGGACGAAGCGACGAGCAAGGTCCGCCGTCAGTTCGGGATGCGCACCGTCGAGGACGACGGCGAGATGACGACGCTGATCCGCGGCTCGTACGAGGACTGGCGCGCGAAGGGGGAGCCCAACGTGCCGGTGATCATCGACGGCGACGAGCGCGTGCCGTGGTCCGAGGTCCTCAAGATCGTGAACATCGCGAAGGGCCTCTCGATCGACAACATCGAGTTCGCGCTCGGCAAGAAGGACGCGTAGTCCGACCCCGTTCCGTCGCACGCTCCGCCGGGCGTCCCGCGCACTCGCGCGAGGCGCCCGGCGCGCGTTGAGGCCCGCAGCGCTGCGCAGGTGCCGCCCCGCGTCCCCTCCGCGCGGCGTCGGCGGAGGGAGGCCGAACGAGCCGTCCCCAGCGAGCCGCGCGCAGCCGTCTCGCGTCCGTTCGGCGCGTGCGCGGGGCGGGGTACGCCGAACGAGGCCTTCCCCGCCGCGCCGCGCGGGCCCAGAGCTCCTCGCTCCCCCACCGTTTTTTCCGTCCCGGGAGCCCTCAGGACGGATAGAAAGAGCCTGGACCATGGCCGCTCCCACCTCGCCTCGGCGCAACCCGTTCCAAGACGTGCCGCCGCCTCCGCCCTTCTGGCGCTCGACTGAGTTCCGGCTCTTCGCGCGCCTCGCGGGCGTGCTCGTCTTCATGGGGATCGCCGGGCTCTATTTCTGGCTGAGCCATCAAGGCACGACGCTCCCCGACCGCGCCGATCTCGGGGAAGAGGCGCCCCGCACGACGCCGGTCTCCTCCGCCGAACAGGCCGAGCGCGAGCGCAAGCTCTACTCCGTCTTCGAGGGCGCGCTCGCCGACTCGAAGAACGGCGACGGCCTCGTCGAGACCGCGGGCTACTACAAACTGCTCAAGACCGTCGCGGACTTCACGCCCGAGGAACTCACGCAGCGTGCTCAGCGACCGCTCTCCTACGCAGCCTGCGTCGCCGATCCCGACGCCTGGCGCGGTGAGTTCGTGTGGGCGCGCGGGATCATCGCCGGGCTCGACACGGTCAAGCTCGACACGAAGGCGTACGGGCGTGAGTTCGTCTACCGCGGCGTGCTCAACGAGGGCGACGGCGAGCGCGGGATCCTGTTCGACCTGACGGAGGCCCCGGTCGAGAAGCCCTCGATCCGTTTTCAGGCCTACGACGTCGAGGGCGTCCTCTATCGCCTGGTGAAGTACGAGTCGCGCACGGGGGTCGCCCGCGAGGTCCCCTGGCTGATCGTGCGCAACCTGAAGCCGGTCCCGAACGCCTTCGAGGAGCGTCACGAATTCCTCGCGCGGATCGGTCCCTGGCTCCTCGGCGGCATGGCTCTCATCCTGGCCGCCGTGCTAATCTACTCGCTTCGACGCGGACCTCGGAGACCGGCGCGCCGCGCGCCGCCGGCCAACGAGAGCATCCGCGCGATGTTCGAGAGACGTCTGCGCGAGGACGGCTCCCCCCCGCCGCCTCCCGCTTCCCCCTGACCCCTGGGTTCGGACGATGACGACGAACGAGAACCCCCAAGATGCCCCCAAGACCGAGCGCTCCTCCGCGGGCGCCGGTGCCAACCGCCCGTTGTCCATGAAGGATCGCCTGCTCGCCGAGCGGAAGGCGCAGGGCGGAGAGGCTCCGCCCGTGCCGACCTCGCGCCCCGCGGCGAAACCCGCCGAAGGCGCGCCCGCGAAGGCGACTCCCGCGGCGAAACCCGCGGCAGCGAAGCCCGCCCCCGCGGCTCGTCCGAGCGCTGCGCGCTCGGCGAAGCCTGCGGAGGAACCGGCCCCGGCGAAGCCGGCGCGTCCCTCCGCGCGCCCGAGCGCCGCGCGTGCGAAGCCCGCGCGCGACGACGACGAAGGCGGCGGCAAGGTCCAGCACGCCGACGTGCAGCGCGAGCTCAACTTCCTCAAGGAACGCGAGAGCAAGACGATGATGATCGTCTGGATCGTCACCGGCGTGCTCGTGCTCGGCGCGGGCATCACCTGGTTCATCGTCGAGTCGAAGAAGCGGGGCGAAGAAGATGCCCGCCAGGCGCAGATCAAGCTCTTCCTCGACTTCCGCGACAAGGCGAAGACCTTCGACCTGAACACGAAGGACGGCTGCTTCCAACTCGCGGACTTCCTCGACAAGCGTCAGTTCAACGGTCAGATGGTGCCGTGGCAGGGCAACGACGCGATCTCCGGCGAGCTGACGAACCTCCTCACGACCGCGAACCGCAACATGCAGCGGGAAACGGAGAAGGAGGACTTCTTCACGAAGCTCGAGCAGGTCGAGTCCGTCGTGCGCGAGGCGGCGAGCAAGTCGCCGAAGGAAGTCTCCGAGGCGCGGCGCAAGATCAAGCTCCTCGAAGAGAAGCAGGACGGCTACGGCGACGAAGCGAAGAAGCGCGTCGGAACGTGCCGCCTCACGATCGAGCGCGTCTACGTCGAGCGTCTGTGGCAGGAAGCCCAGACGCAGGCGAAGGACCCGGGCACGCTGCGCGCCGCGATGGTCTCCTTCGCGGCGGCGGAAGATGCCTGCGTCGCGCTCTTCGAGAACAAGATCCCCGACCCCACCGGTGAACTGAAGAAGTTCGGCGGGGACAAGATGAAGTTGATCTACGACGAGTCGGACGCCGCGGCGTACCAGCTCTACACCGCCGACACGATCAACAAGACGGAGTGGACCGACCTCCTCTCCGGCGACATGAAGGACCAGTGGCAGAGCGACCAGGTCGGCGGCTTCCGGATCGAGAACGGCGTGATGCAGATCGTCGGACCGGAGCAGGGCTCCGGGAAGATCGGCCTCGCGTCCGTGCCGAAGAAGATCCAGTGGCGCGACTTCCAGGTCGAGATCGAGTTCGAGATCGTCAAGGGGCGCTCGGACTTCTACTTCCGCCTGCTCCGCCGTGCGGACTCCGCCGTCTCGGGCCCGCAGATCGTCGTCGGGAACGACGAAGGTCAGCTCGCGCCGAACAAGAAGGTCACGATGATCGCGACCTGCGTCGGCAGCAAGCTCTCCTACAACTTCCCCGGCGGTGAGCTCGCGGACGTCGCCGACTACGCGATCAACTGGACCAAGACGCGCCGCGGCGGCTTCGGCCTCGCCGTCCACCCGGGCAGCGAGATCAAGGTCTCGAAGCTCAAGGCCCGCCTCCTCCGCGTCGACCCGAACTGAGCGGACGACGATCGTCGCGAAACGACGGGCTCCCACGGGAGCCCGTCGTCGTTTCCACGCCTCCCGGCCGTCGCGCTCCGCGGGCTCCGTCGTTTCCGCTCCCGCCGGCCCGGACTCCGCGCGCCGGAGCGGCCCCCACCGCCGTCGCTCCTCCCGCCGCCCGAGTCGGAGCGGGGCGAGAGCGCCAGCGGCGGGTCCTTCCGATCGACGTCGCTTTCGCTTCGAGACGCTCGCCGCGAGCCCTCTCCGGAACCCGCGACCGAGCCCCGGGCCGGTCTTTCACCGCCACCCCGGCCGGCCGGCCGGACTTCGTCCTTGCCTTGCCGGGAGCGGCCGAATAGAACCTTCGCGCCTTTTTCCGCCCACAGACGGAGCCAACCCAGCATGACCCCCCCGATGTTCCCCGCCGCGCTCCTCGCGCTCGCGGGTCCGACGGCCGTTCAGGCGACCGAGCACGCGAGCGAGTTCGACCTGAAGCTTCCCGACCTGTCCACGGTGACGATGCTCGGTGTCAACGGGCACCAGCTCCTCCTGGGCGGGATCGTGATCTGCATCCTGGGCCTGATCTTTGGCATGGTCAGCTACGGCCAGCTCAAGAACCTGCCCGTGCACAGCGCGATGCGCGAGGTCTCCGAGCTCATCTACGAGACGTGCAAGACCTACCTGTTCACGCAGATGAAGTTCATCGCGATCCTCTGGGTGTTCATCGCCCTGGTGATCGGCGCGTACTTCGGCGGCATCCACCACAAGCCGTTCGGCGAGATCCTGATGATCCTCGCCTTCTCCGTGATCGGCATCGCCGGTTCGGTCGCGGTCGCCGCGTTCGGCATCCGCGTCAACACGTTCGCGAATTCGCGCACGGCCTTCGCGGCGCTGCGCGGCAAGCCCTACGCCGTCTACCAGATCCCGCTCAAGGCGGGCATGTCGATCGGGATGCTGCTCATCTCGATCGAGCTGCTCCTGATGCTGATCGTGTTGCTCTTCATCCCGAGCGACATGGCGTACAAGTGCTTCCTCGGCTTCGCGATCGGTGAGTCGCTCGGTGCGTCCGCGCTGCGCATCGCGGGCGGCATCTTCACGAAGATCGCCGACATCGGGTCCGACCTGATGAAGATCGTCTTCAACATCAAGGAAGACGACGCGCGCAACCCGGGCGTGATCGCGGACTGCACCGGCGACAACGCCGGCGACTCGGTCGGTCCGACGGCGGACGGCTTCGAGACGTACGGCGTCACGGGCGTCGCGCTGATCAGCTTCATCCTGCTCGCCGTTCCGAACCCGACGGTCCAGGTCTCGCTGATCGTGTGGCTGTTCGCGATGCGCGTGCTGATGGTCATCGCCTCGGCCGTTTCGTACTGGATCAACGAGGTCATCGCCAAGGCGAAGTACGGCAACGCCGACCACTTCGACTTCGAGGCGCCGCTGACGTTCCTCGTGTGGCTGACCTCGATCGTCTCGATCGCGATCACGTTCCTCGCGTCGAAGCTCCTGATCCCCGACCTCGGCGGCGACACCACGCTCTGGTGGAAGCTCTCGGCGATCATCACGTGCGGCACGCTCGCCGGTGCCATCATCCCCGAGGTCGTCAAGGTCTTCACCTCGCCCAAGTCCGGCCACGTGCGCGAGTGCGTCGAAGCCTCGAAGGAAGGCGGCGCGTCGCTGAACGTGCTCGCCGGCCTCACCGCGGGCAACTTCAGCGCGTACTGGATGGGCGTCGTGATCGCGATCCTGATGGCCGTCGCGGCCTGGATCAGCGGCATGGGCCTGCACTCGATCATGGGGTACGAGGCGGTCTTCGCCTTCGGCCTCGTGGCGTTCGGCTTCCTCGGCATGGGTCCCGTGACGATCGCCGTCGACTCGTACGGTCCGGTGACGGACAACGCGCAGTCGGTCTACGAGCTCTCCCTCATCGAAGAGGTGAAGGACGTCAAGAACGGCATCCAGAAGGAGTTCGGCTTCACGCCCGACTTCGAGAAGGCGAAGCACTACCTCGAGGAGAACGACGGCGCCGGCAACACGTTCAAGGCGACGGCGAAGCCCGTGCTCATCGGCACCGCGGTGGTCGGCGCGACGACGATGATCTTCGCGACGATCATGGCGCTGCAGGCGAAGTTCGGCGAGACGGCGCTCTACAAGAACCTGTCGCTGCTGAACCCGAACTTCCTGCTCGGCATGATCCTCGGGGGCGCGGTGATCTACTGGTTCACGGGCGCGTCGACGCAGGCCGTCGCGACCGGCGCCTACCGCGCGGTCGAGTTCATCAAGAAGAACATCAAGCTCAACACGACCAACAAAGCCTCGATCGAGGACTCGAAGAAGGTCGTCGAGATCTGCACGCAGTACGCGCAGAAGGGGATGTTCAACATCTTCCTGACCGTGTTCTTCTCGACGCTCGCCTTCGCGTTCTACGACCCGTTCTTCTTCATCGGGTACCTGATCGCGATCGCGCTCTTCGGTCTCTTCCAGGCCATCTTCATGGCGAACGCCGGCGGCGCGTGGGACAACGCGAAGAAGGTCGTCGAGGTCGAGCTCAAGGCGAAGGGCACCCCCCTCCACGCCGCGTCCGTCGTCGGCGACACGGTCGGCGACCCGTTCAAGGACACGAGCTCGGTCGCGATGAACCCCGTGATCAAGTTCACGACGCTGTTCGGTCTGCTCGCCGTCGAGCTCGCCGTGGCGATGTCCTTCACGGACAAGGGCGAAAGCACGGGATCGAATCTGCCGCACGTCCTGGCTGCGGTGTTCTTCGTGATCTCGAGCGTCTTCGTCTGGCGCTCCTTCTACGGGATGCGGATCAAGTCCGGCGGGAACTGAGCCTGGCTCGATCGGAATCGACGACGCGGCCCGGGGCGACCCGGGCCGCGTGCGTTTCGGCCTCGGAAGCGCGCGTTCGACGGGCTCGGTGGAGCGCGAGCTCGCCGTGCGGGTACCGAGCCCCCCATCGACCACGCGCTCTCGCCCCCTCCGCGGCAGCGTGCATGCGCCCGCCCCCGCGCGACCGACCCCGGCCGGGACGCGAGCTCCGCGCAGGCGGATCACGCCCGCGATCGCTCCCCGCTCACGCGCGCTTCTGCGTCATCCGCAGCATCGCGAAGTAGAGCAGCGCGAGCACCGCGACGCCGATCACGATCCAGTGCATGTTGCCCTTCACCGCGCGGCTCAGCGCTTCGGGATCGTTCATCAGGTTCGGCTCGTCGCCGAGGACCTTCTGCCCGAACCATGCGAGCACGCTGCACCACACCGCCGAGCCGAGCACCGTCATCGCGGAGTACGAGACCACGTTCATCCGCACGATCCCCGCGGGAATCCCGATCAGGTGGCGCACGACCGGCAGGAGCCGCGCGAAGAAGATCCCGCCGCGTTCATAGCGCTCGAGGAAGCGCTCCGTCTTCTCGAGCTTCTCCGGCGTGATGCGCACGAACTTGCCGTAGCGCAGCACGAGCGGCCGCCCGAGGTACCGCGAGGCGTAGTACATGACGAGCGCGCCGAAGAGCGACCCCAGCGTGCCCGCGACGACGACGCCGACGTAGCTCATCCGCCCCTGGGCGGCCCAGTAGGCCGCCGGGGGGATCACGATCTCGCTCGGCACGGGCAGGATCGACGACTCCGCCGCCATCAGCAGGAAGACGCCCCAATACCCGCCGTCGCGGACGACCTCGAACACCCAGACGACGAACGCGTGGATCCACTCGTGCATGGCGCGGGAGCCTAGGGACGCCGGCGCGCGGGGCCAAGGGCGCTCCGGCGAACTTCGGCGCGGAACCGGCGGCGTCCGTCGCGCGTCGGATAGGCTGGACTCGTCCCTTCACCGCGCTCGACCCCATCCATGCCCCGTCCCCCCCGCGCTCGATCGCTCCGTGGGCTCGTTCTCGCGGCCCTCGCTCCGAGCATCGCGAGCTCCCTCGGAGCCCAGCAACCGGCGGGAGCTCACGCCGCCGCCGCCGCGACGCCGCAGGACGTGCGGTTCGCCGTGATCGGCGACTTCGGCGTCGACACGCCGGACTCGACGGCGGTCGCCCAACTCGTCGACGGGCTCGGCGCCTCGTTCGTGATGACGCTCGGCGACAACAACTACAACGCGGGCGAGCAGACGACGATCGACGCGAACATCGGGCAGCACTATTCGCGCTGGATCTTCCCGTACGTCGGCGCCTACCCGAGCGCGACGCGCAAGAACCTCTTCTTCCCCACGCTCGGCAACCACGACTGGGGCACGCCCGGCGCGGCGCCGTACCTGAACTACTTCACGCTGCCGGGCAACGAGCGCTACTACGACGTGCGCAAGGGCCCGGTGCACCTCTTCTGCGTCGACAGCGACCCGCACGAGCCCGACGGCATCACGGTGAGCTCGCCCCAGGCGCTCTGGCTGCAGAGCGCGCTCGCCGCGTCGAACGCGCCGTTCAAGCTCGTCTACTTCCACCACCCGCCCTACTCGTCCGCCGTCCACGGCAACACGTGGGACCTGCAGTGGCCGTTCCGCGCGTGGGGCGCCTCGGCCGTGCTCGCGGGGCACGACCACGACTACGAGCGCATCGTGCGCGACGGCTTCCCGTACTTCGTGAACGGCCTCGGCGGGAACACGCGCTACGACTTCCGCCCGCTCCTCGTCGGCGGGAGCGACGCGCGCTTCGACGCGGAGTTCGGCGCGATGCTCGTCGAGGCCGACGCCGAGGCGTGCACCTTCCGCTTCCTCGACCTCGTCGGCACGCAGATCGATCAGTTCACGCTCCCGAGCGCGCCCGTCGACGAACCGGAGCTCGTGCTCGTCCCGCGGGGCGCGACGTGGCGCTTCCTCGACAACGGATCGAATCTCGGCACCGCATGGCGCGCCCCCACCTTCGACGACAGCACGTGGGCGAGCGGTCCCGCGGAGCTCGGCTACGGAGACGGCGACGAAGCGACGGTGATCCAGGGCGGTCCGTCGACGAACCACTTCGTCACGAGCTACTTCCGCACGACCTTCCAGCTCGCGAGCCCGGCGAGCGTGCGCGCGCTGCGGCTCGAGCTCGTGCGCGACGACGGCGCCGCGGTCTACCTGAACGGCCACGAAGTGCTGCGCGACAACCTCGCCGCGAATGCGAGCGCGACGACGTTCGCGCTCTCCGCGGCGAACGCGGACGAGAACTTGGAGCACCCCTACGACCTCCCCACGTCGTTCCTCGTCGCGGGCACGAACGCGCTCGCCGTCGAGGTCCACCAGGCGAGCGCGACGAGCACGGACGTCTCCTTCGACCTGCGCCTCACCGCGATGACGCGCGCGAGCGTGCTCGTCCCGCGCGGCGCAGCCTGGCGCTATCGCGACACGGGCATCGATCCCGGATCCACGTGGACGCTCGCGGGGTACGACGACTCGACGTGGTCGAGCGGCCCCGCCCCGCTCGGGTACGGCGACGGCGACGAGCAGACGGTCGTGAGCTTCGGCCCGAACCCGCTCGCGAAGCCGATCACGACGTGGTTCCGCTCGACCTTCCAGGTCGCGAACCCCGCGTCGATCCACGCGCTGCGTCTCGCTCTGCAGCGCGACGACGGCGCCGTCGTCTGGATCAACGGGCGCGAGGCCTACCGCGACGACCTCGTGCGCGCGTCGACGAGCGCCACGACCGCGGGCTACGACCGCGTCGCGCCGAGCGAGAACGACGACGCGAGAACGTTCCTCGACGCGCGCCTGCTCGTGCCGGGCACGAACGTGATCGCGGTCGAAGTGCACCAGTTCGACGCGCAGAGCGACGACCTCTCGTTCGATCTCGAGCTCGAAGGGCTCTGAAGCGCGCGAGTCGAGACGGAGCGCACTGCGTCAGCTCGCACTCGCGACGTTCGCCGTCGGGACGCGCGCGTCGAGCCACGTCTTCACGATCGTCGCACCGACGATCACCGCCCCGCCCGCGAACGTCCACGCGCTCGGCCGCTCGCCGTGGACGAGCCACGCCCAGAGCGGACTGAAGGCCGGCTCGACGAGCAACAGCACCGCGGCCTCGAACGCCGGGATTTCGCGCATCGCGCGGGTGACGAAGCGGTAGGCGACCGCGATCTGGAACACGCCGAGGAACACGAGCAGGAGGACGTCCCGCGTCTCGGGCATTCCGATCGGGAGCGCGAACGGGAGACACACGAGCGCGGCGATCGCGTTCCCGAGCAGGACCGCGCTCGCGCTGCTCCCGGGCCGCGCGCCGCGCGCGGAGAGCCAGCGCAGACCGATCATCGTCAACGCCCACGCGACGCCCGAGGCGAGCCCGACCCAGCGACCGAGCCAGGGATCGGGCGCCGTCGCTTGCGCGGACGCGGTGCTCCCACCGATGAGCTGCTCGACGAAGAAGAGCGCGAGTCCGAGCGCGAGCACGGCCATGAACACGAGCTCGCGCTTCGAGTTCCTCTCACCGAGCAGGAACGGAGCGAGGAGCAGGATGTAGAGGGGCGCCGCGGCCTGGAGGAAGATCGCGTCGGCGGCGGTGGTGAGCTTGTTCGCCAGCACGAAGCTGACGAGGCACGCGCCGTACGCGCACGCCACGAGGAGCTCCCTCGGCGACGGGACGCGGCGCGCTTCGCGCACGAGGAGCCAGAAGGCGACGACCGCGATCGCGGAGCGCCCCCCGCCGACCTGCCAGCCGGAGACGTGGCAGGCCTTGATCGCCGCGCCCCCCGTCGAGAACAGGGCCGCGGCGGCGACCAGCTCGAAACGGGCCCGCGAGCGAGGGAGCATCCGGGAACGGTGCCAAAGGGGCGCTCCGGGGGCAACGGCCGACGCGCCGGCCCATCGCAGGGCCTGCGTTCGGCGTCCCTCACGGCTCGGCGCACCCCGCGCCCCCCGAATCCGCCTCGCAGGGGTAGACTTCCTCCAGCCTTTCCCGCGGCGGAACCGCACCCGCCGCGGATCGAGCGCGCACTCGATCGTCGGGCGCCGCTCGAGCCGCACCCCTGCCGGACTCCACGGAGTCGTCATGATCCGCACCTTCGTCGCCGCGCCGCGCGCGAGCACTTGGGCCGCCTTCGCGTGCCTCGCTCTCGCCTCCTCCGTCCACGCCCAGTTCGCCGAGCGCCCGGCGACGTTCGGCTCCGGAAACGCCGCCGTCGACGTCAGCGGCCGCTCGATCAAGGATCGCCGCGTCCGCGCCGTGCACACCACGGACCCGAACCTCCTCGGCGGGACGGCCTACCTGGTCCGGCGCGATCCCTTCCTCGCGTACCAGCTCGGGCGCAACCTGAACTTCCTCCAGTTCCGGAGGACCGACGGCGTGTTCGACGCGTCGATCGCGGGGCTCAGCGGGAAGCTCTCCGACGGCACGACGGCGAAGATCACCTCGAACGACCAGGTGAGCTGCGTCGGTTGTCACAACCTCCCGCCCGGCAACCCCGGCGGCGGCGCGAACTTCTCGAAGGACTCCGGCTTCGGCCGCAACTCGCCGCACTACTACGGCGCCGGCATCGTCGAGATGCTCGCGCTCCAGACGCGCGTCGACATGCTCGCGCAGGTCGACGCGAACGGCGACGGCTGGGTGAGCGTCGCGGAGGCGCAGAACGCCCCGAGCGCTCTCGTCGTGTCCGCGTCGAGCCTCGGTCCGAACGTCGACTTCGGCAACCCGCGCCTCACGAACGGCGCGACGGGGAAGCCGCAGCTCAACAACATCTTCCGCGTGTGGTACGTCGACGCCGCGGGACATCCGGTCGCGAACGCGACGCAGGTCGACGGCGTCGCGACGTTCGGCTACGGCTTCGAGATGATCGTCTGGGGTTGGGGCCACGGCCCCGGTCGCAACGCGATCAACCCGACGAACCGCGCGTTCCTCTGGGACCCGTGGAAGGCGCACGGCGGCCTCGAAGCGTGCGATCCGAGCACGACGAACGACCCGAACGGCGACGGCGTCAGCGAACCGACGCTCGCCGGCGCGATCCAGTTCCCGGTGACGCACCAGCCCGCGGACAAGAAGCTCGTGGGCGACGCGTTCGGCTTCAGCCGCGACGACCCGGACGGCGACGGCTACCTGAACGAGATCAGCGAGGGCGACCTCGACCTCGGCGAGTGGTTCATGCTCAACGCGCCGCGTCCGGCGTTCGCCGGGACGCAGGCCGAGTACCAAGCGGGCCTCCGCGGAATGCACTCGCTCGGTTGCACGCAGTGCCACGTGCCGAACTGGGACCTCGCGCCGAAGGACGCGACGCACGCGGGCGACCGCCGCTTCATCGACCTCGACGTCGCGTGGAGCTCGACGAACCAGCGGCTCGAAGGCCGTCTGCGCCGGCTCTACCACGTCGTCGGCAACGAGAAGGTGCGCGACTTCGCGGGCTTCGAGGTGAAGGGACTCTTCAGCGACTTGAAGCACCACGACCTCGGCGACGGCTTCAAGGAGATCGACTTCGGCGGCACGGTGAACACCGTGTGGCGCACGCCGATGCTCTGGGGCGTCGGCTCGGGCTTCCCGTGGGGCCACGACGGCCGCTCGCTGACGCTCGAGGACGCGATCCTGCGCCACGGCGGCGAGGCCCAGGCGTCGCACGACGCCTGGGTGAACGCGCCCGCCGCGGTGCGGAGCGCGGTGCTCGGGATGCTCTCGAAGCTCGTGCTGTACGACATCGAGTCGCTCCCGGCGGACGTCGACGGCGACAACCAGATCGCGCAGCACTTCGTCGTCGCGGGCATGGACACCGGAGTCGAGCGCTTCGACGCGGAGTGGCTCTTCGACGTCCCGCTCCAGATCCAAGGCCCGGTCGTCAACGCGCAAGGGATCGCGATCACGTCGTTCGCCGGCGTCAACCTCGATGCGGCGTACGGGCGGCTGCTCCCCTACCGCGCCGACTCGGATGGCGACTGCTGGCCCGACGTGTGGGACCACGCGCCTCTCGCGCCGGGCTTCAAGGACGGCGTGAACAACTGACGCGGAGCGCGTCGAGCGAAGGGAGCGGGCCCGCGCGCCCGCTCTCTTCGTTTTCGCGCTACGCTCGCCCGCGCATGGCCGAACGAATCGATCGCGCTGCTTCGCGCGCGCTTTGGCTGCGCGCGAGCACGTTTCAGGAGCTGTGCGAGCTCGGCGCGCGCTTCTGTCTCGGCGAACTCGCGCACTTTCCCGGCTGGGGCGTGGACGTGCTCGACGCGGAGTCGATCGAGCTCGAGCCCGTGCTCGCGCGGCTCAACCGCTCCGGGTTCTTGACGACGTGCTCCCAACCGGGCGTCGACGCGCCGGAGCGCGAGCTCCGTCAACGCGCGTTCGTCGCGGGGTTCGCGGACGCCGCGTGGATCGAGGTCGCTCGGACGCGCGTGCGCGCGGCCGGGCTGCGCCTCGCGGTGCTCGAACCCGGCGCGGAGCTTTCCGAGCGCATCCCCGTGACGATCGAGCGCGGCCTCGTGCGCGTCGAGCTCGGCGCGGCGCCGCACGCGGCCGAGCTCGCGTGCTTCGAGGACGACCTCGCGCCGGAGGTGCTCGCCGTGCTCGCGCGCATGCCGTGGGTCGCGGTCTGGGACGAGCGTTTCGGCGCGTCGACGCGCCTCTGGGACGCGCTCGACGCGCGCTGAACGGTCGCGCGCGAACGAGCGCGACACTACGCTCCACGCGCGTGAACGACCGTCCCGCCTTCGTGCTCCTCGGCGCGAGCAACGTCGAGCTCGCGCTCGGCGAGGTCGTCACGGCGCTTGCACGGCGCGCGCATGGACCGTTCGACGTGTTCGCCGCGATCGGCCACGGACGGTCGTACGGGACGGCGAGTCGCTACCTCGCGCGCGCGCTGCCCTCGATCGGCGAGTGCGGCCTCTGGGCCGCGCTCGAGCGCGCGCGACCGAGTTCTTTCGGCGCGATCGTCGCGGACGTCGGCAACGACCTGATGTACGGCGCCGACGCGCAGTGCATCGCCGCGTGGGTCGAGGACGCGCTCGCGCGCCTCGATCGACTCGAAGCGCGCACGACGATCGTCGGGCTCCCGCGCGAACGGCTCGAGCGCGTGACGCCGCTCGGCTTCGCCGCGCTCTCGGCGCTCGTGTTCCCGTTCCATCCGCGCCGCGAGTTCGAGACCGTGCGCGACGCCGCGCGTGAGCTCGACGACGCTCTCCGCCGCCTCGCGGGGACGCGAGCGTTCGTCGAGCCTCCGCTCGCGTGGTACGGCCTCGATCCGATCCACGTGCGGCGTGGGAAGCGCTCGACGGCCTGGGAACGGATCGTCGACGGTCTCGGGCCCGTCGTGCGGGCGGAACGTGGGCTCTCGAGCCGCGACCGACGCGCCCTGCGTGCCGCCCGCGCGGAGCGTCGCGCGCTCTTCGGCCGCTGGAGCACGCACGCGCAGCCCGCGGCCCGGCTCGAGGACGGCTCGACGATTTCGCTCTTCTGAGCCGGCGCCAACCGGCTGCGAGCGAACCGCGTAGTCGGGCTGCCCAGGTCCCGCGCGGGTCGCTAGGATCCGGCGCCCCGCGGCGCGCGCGCCGCCCTCACCGAGAACGAGTCCGAGACGACGATGAGCGAGCCGAAGCGCACCTGGAACCTCTCCTACGCCGCGCTCGTCGCGGCCACGCTGTGGCTCGCGGCGATCGCGCTCGCGAAGCTCGTCGCGGGCAACCCCGGCGACTTGCCGAAGGTCGTGCTCGAGACCTCGCCCTTCGGCGAGACCGTCACGTTCGCCGTGGCGATCTCGATCGAGCTCGCGATCGCGCTCTTCGCGCTCGCGCGGCCGAAGGTCGGGTGGTTCCTGCTCACGGGGCTCTTCCTCGTGTTCGAAGCGGTGCTCGCGAGCTTGATCGCGTCCGGCGCGAAGTCGTGCGGATGCGCGGGCGGCGCGATCTCGATCCCGCCCGTGCTCATGGCGGCGATCGACGGCGTGCTCCTGCTCGCGCTGCTCGCGACGCAGCCGTGGAAGCGCATGGCCGGGCCCGCGGTGCACGCGGCGGTCGTCGCCGTCGGCCTCGTCGTGCTCGCGGTGGTGCCGTGGATGGTCGTGAGCGGACGTTCCTCAGGACCGAGCGCGTCGTTCATCGTGATCCACCCGGAGCGCTGGGTCGGACAGGTCGTGTACGACGTGCAGGAGCTGAAGGACCATCTCGCGCCCGGCGACGTCGAGAAGCTGCCGACGGACGGGCTCGTCCTGCTCTGGCGTCAGAGCTGCGAGCACTGCCGCGATCACCTGCGCAACCTCGCGAACGACGCGCAACTCAACGACGGCACGCATCCGATCGTGCTCCTGCAGATCCAGGACGACCTGAAGAACGCGCCCGTCGTCGACGCGATGCCGGAAGGGCCGCACGTGACGAAGCTCCAGTTCCCCGTCGGCCCCGACTTCGCGATCCAGACGCCGTGGGAGCTCCACGTCGAAGGCGGCGTCGTCGTCAAGGCGCTCGACGAAGAGCACGCGAAGAGCGAGCACGGCGAGAAGTGAGCCGTGCTCGCCGCGCGCGCTACTTGAGCGCCACGAGGTAGGTCACGATCCCCGCGCAGTTGCGGGACGTGCGCCCCGTCGGATCGAGCACGAAGACGCCGTTGCCCTCGTCGTCCTCGTCGCCCTGCTCGAAGTAGAGGTGCACGGCGCGGAACCCCGCCTCGAGCAGCAGGTCGCGCAGCTCGGTGAGGTGCCAGTACCTCCATTCGTAGGTGAACGCGCGCTCCAGCCGGCTCCCGTCGCGGAAGCGGAACGAGATGTGGCAGACGTACTCGCCCGAGCCCGGCAGGTACTTCGCCTGCTCCCAGACGTACGTGAAGCCGCCGCAGCGGCGCGTCTCCTCGAGTTCCTCCGTCGCTTCGAGTCCGCCGTAGTGGTCGAGCGCGAACACGCCGTCGCGAGCGAGGTCGGTGCGAGCCGCGCGGAAGTACTCGAGGAGCTCGGCGCGCTCCTTGAACACCATGTAGGAGAAGTTCTGCGCGACGCGAAGATCGGCCGGGCGCAGACCGTGCGCGCGCACGTCGCGCGCGTGGAGCACGACGCGCGACGCACCGTCTTCGAGCGGACGCAGGTTGTGCGCGCGCCCCCACGCGAGCGTCGCACGATCGAGGTCGAACCCCTCCGCCGTGTGCTGCTCGCTGCGTCCAGCCCACGTCGCGGAGAGCAGCGCCGTCCCGCAGAAATCCTCGCGGAAATGGAGCGGCGTGCGCCGGCGCCAGTGCTTGAACACGCGCGTCAGGAAGGCGAGGTCGGTCTCGGGGTCCTGCACCGCGAGTTGGTAGAGCTCGTGCCGATCCGCAGTGCGAGCGGTGAGGCGTTGCGGACGAGAAGGAGACGGCTTGGGCGCGGTGCGCGCGGCGCGGGATTGAGGCATGGCGTCGTGGGCGGAAGCGTAGCGCGCGCGAGCGGCGTACGCGCTCACTTCGCGCCGTCCTTCGCGCGCCGTGAGCCGCGGCCCGTGCCGGGCGCCTTCCCCTCGAGCCAGGCAGGCCGGAGCTGGCCCTCGGCGACGAGTGCGACCGCCGCGCGCGCGGTCCTCGCGCAGGTCTCCATGTGCGCGTAGTCGAGCGTGTCTGCTTCGTCCGAGACGCGGTGGTAGTCCGTGTGCAGGTTGTACGTCGAGAAGGTCTGCCCGACGATGCCGCGCTGCACGAACGCGATGTTGTCGGAGCGCTCGAAGAAGTGCTGCTCGGGTCGCGGGTCGAGCGCGACGTCGAGCTTCGCTCCCGCGCATGCCGCCCCGAGGTTCGTGAGCTCGAAGCCGGTGAGCCAGAGCTTCCCCGGCCCGCCGATCTTCTCGTCCGGCCGCCCGAGCATCTCGAAGTTCAGGTTCGCGACGGTGTCCGCCAGCGGGCGCACGGGATGGTCGAGGTAGTAGTTCGTGCCGACGAGCCCGATTTCCTCCCCCGTCGCCAGCAGGAAGACGAGCGTGCGCGCGGGACGCGGTGCTGCTCCGAACGCTCCGGCGAGCTCGAGCACCGTCGCGCACCCCGACGCGTCGTCGTCCGCGCCGTTGTAGATCACGTCCTTCGGCCCGCCCGCCTCGGGCGAGGTCGTCTCGCCGTCGTCCTGGGCGTGCAGGTGGTCGTAGTGCGCGCTCAGGACCACCGTTTCCTTCGCGAGCGGGCCCTCGCCGCGCAGCACGCCGACCACGTTGTAGGTGGGGAGCGTCTCGTGCTCGAAGTGCGTCGTCAGCTTCAACGAAGCGATCCGGCCCGCGCGGGCATGCTCGAGCAGGTCGCCATTCAGCGTGAGCCACGCGTCGCCCGCTCCGCGCGGCGCCGACGCGCGCGACCATTCAGGACTCGTGGACTTCGCGGTCCCGCGCTTCGTCCGTCCCGGCGCGACGCGCAGCCCCCACGCCCTGCCGCCCGAGTCGCCGAGGAGGCGGCGCCGCTCGCCGAGGTTTCCGTCGACGAAGAGCGCCGCGTGCGCATCGGGCGTCGCGGGCAGCTCGCCCTCGTTGTGCACGACGACGACGCGCAGGCCCTCGGTCGCCGCATCGACGCCCGCGGGCAGGTCGAAGTCGGCGCCGAACTCCGCCGTGAACGGCGCGCCGGTCGTCAGGACGACCGCGAGCTCGGGCGCCTGCTTCGCGCGCACGCGTTCGAAGGGCACGCGCTGGAGGAACGTGCCGTCGTCGCCCGCCGGTTCGACGCCCGCCGCGCGGAGCGCCGCCGCGAGGTAACGCGCGGCCCGCGCTGCTTCCTCCGTCCCCGTGAAGCGGCCGCGCAGCTCATCGGACGCGAGGAAGCGCACGTGATGTTCGATCTCGGCGCGCGTGATCTCGGGCGTCGAGTTCGGGAGCGCATCGGAGTGCGCACCGGGGCCGGCCTGAAGCGCGGCCGAGATCGAGGGCGATGCGGCGAACGCAGCGAGCACGAGCAGAGCGGAGCAGCGGTGCATCGTCGCAGCGTAGCACGGCAGCTCGGCACGCCGCGGCGCGCTCGGAACCCGGACGAAATCGAAACGCGGCGCGCTCAGGCGACGAGTTCGCGGAGCGCGCGGAGCATCTGCTCGTTCGAGCGCGGATCACCGACCTGGATGCGGACGGCGCCCGGAATCTGGCGCGGGACGCTCATCGTCCCCGGAGCCAGGCGGCGATTGACGCGGCGCGCGAGCTCGGCCGGGTGCTCGACGTGCAAGAGGATCCAATCCCCGACGGACGGCAGGGGGCGGACACCGGGAATCATCGCCAGGCGCGAATAGAAGCGGTCCTTCTCGTCGACCATCGCTCGTCCTCTCCTCGGACTGCTCGGTGCGACTGGATGGCGGTTCTTCCCAGCTCAGCCCCACCCGCTCGCGGCGCGCGGCCGCGGGCGAGGGTCCCGACCCCCACCTCCCCGGCACGCGGCGCAGAGCGATGGGTCTGGGTCCGAAGCCTCACCGCGCCGCGCCAGATGCTTCCGGCCGCTCGCGCGGGAGAACTCGTTCCCGTCCCCTCCAGACGTGGGCCCACAGTATCTCGTGTGAGGAGGCTCCACAAGCACAGCCTGGGTGGTCTGTGTGCGCTCTGTGGAAACTTCTCGACTCTGGGACGAGCCGCCGCGAGTTCGTCGTCCGGCGAGCGCGTCCTCCTTCGTCGACGGGAGCGCGCATCACCGCGCGCCCCCGCCCGCACGAGGCGCGTCTAATCGGGCCGCGCGTACCCGTGGCGGTAACCGTCGACGAGCGTCTGCGTCTCCGCAGCGCACGTCGCCCGCGCCGCGAGCGTCGCCGCGCGGCGCGCCTGGCGCAGATCGATCCTCCCGAGGTGCGCGAGGAAGTCCTTCAGCGCCACCGGCGCGACGCAGACGTGGCGGATGCCAGCGCCGAGGAGGAACGGCAGGCTCGCCGGCTGCACCGCCGTGACGCCGAAGATCGAGAGCGGCCGCCCGGCCTGCTCGCAGACCTCGACGATCTGGAGCAGCGTGCGGAGGACGAACGGGTGCACGCTTTCGAAGAGCTGCTTGTGCGCCGCGTTCTCGCGGTCCGCGGCGAGCACGTATTGCTGGAGCGCGTCGAGGCTGACGACGAGGAAGTCGCCCTCGCGCGCGAGATCGCGGGCGCCGATCGCCGCCGCGGGCGTTTCGACGATCGCACCGAGCTCGACGTTCTCGTGGAAGCTGATGCCGGAGCGGCGCAGCGCGTACCGCTCCTCGAAGAGCACCTCCTTCACGCGCCGAAGGTCGCCGCAGTCCGTGACGAACGGCACGGCGATGCGCACGCGCACGTCGGGCGAAGGTCGCGGAGCGCGCAGGATCGCCTGCAGTTGACGCCGCAGCACTTGCTCGCGCGAGAGCAGCACGCGGACGCCCGTGCGTCCGAGCGCGGGGTTGAGCTCGCGCCCCTCATGGAGGTACGGGACCTCGAGGCTCGAGTCGGCGTGGAGCAGTCGGAACGTGACGGGCTGTCCGCCCGAGTGCTCGAGCACGGCTCCGTAGTGCGCCGTGAGCGCCTCGACCGAGGGCTGCTCGCGCTCGAGCAGGTACAGGAGCTCCGTGCGGTAGAGCCCGATTCCCTGCATGTTCAAGCTGGTCGCCTGGTCGACCTCGGGCAGGTTGCCGCAGGTCGCGCTGACCGCGATCGACTGCCCGTCGTTCGTGCGCGCGGCGCGGCGCGCCCACGCGGGAGCTTCTTCCTGCGGCGGCGGCGCTTCGCGCTCGCGTGCCGATTGCCGGTACTGCGCGCGCACGAGCTCGTCGGGGTTGACGCGCACGAGACCCTCGGCCGCGTCGACGATGACGAAGTCGCCCTCGCGCACCTTGTCGATGAGCCCCGTGATCCCCGTGAGCGTCGGGATCCGCATCGAACGCGCGAGGATCGCCGCGTGGCTCGTGAGTCCCCCGTGCTCCGTGAGGATGCCGAGCACGTGCTCGTTCGAGAGGTTGAACATGTCGACGATCGAGAGTTCGCGCGCGACGAGGACGTAGTCGCGCGGCGGCGCGCTCGCGAGCTCGTCGGTGCTTTCGCGCTCGAGGTTGCGCAGCACGCGGATGCCCACGTCGCGCAGGTCGACCGCGCGCTCACGCAGCGCTTCACTCTTCACGAGGCGGAAGATGCGGTCGAAGTCCGCGATCACCTTGCCGATCGCGGCCTCGAGGCTCATCTGCTCGTTGATGATCAGGTTCTCGACGTCGGACAGGAACACCGTGTCCTTCAGGTAGGCGCCGTGCGTGTCGAGGATGCGCACGTGGTCCGAGGGCACCTTGCCCTGCAGGCGCGCCTTGAGGTCTTCGATCTGCTTGCGGGCGATCGAGAGGGCCTTGTGGAAGCGGTTGAGCTCGCGCTCGACCTGCTCGAGCGGCACGCGCTGGCGCGGGGCGTGCTCGAGCTCGTAGTCCTTGAGGTGGACGACGCCGAGCACGAGCCCGGGCGCCACGCTCGTGCCCTTCAGGGTGAGACCTCCGGGCGCCTTCGGATCCCGCTCCGCGGAGGGCGCCGGAGCGGGGGGATTCTCGCTCATGTCGGGTATCCTACGCAGCCGCGGGCCGGCGCGGCCAGCGTTCGAAGCGCGCCGCCGCGAAGGACACCGCATGCTCCGCACTCGATCGATCGCACTCCTCGCCCTCCTGCTCCCCCTCGTCCTCGCCGGCTCGTCGGCGCGCGCGCAGTCCGGGACCGCGCACGCCGAGCTCGCGAAGCCCAGCTCCGCGATGGAGCCGCGCTGCGCGCACGAGGTGCCGCCGAAGGAACTCTTCGAGATCGATCGCGTCGTCGACGGCGACACGATCTGGGTGAAGCGCAAGGGCGAGCTCGAGAAGCTGCGCCTGCTGTCCGTGGACACCGAGGAGCGCCTCGGGAAGGGCCACGCCGCGAGCGCGACGAAACCGCAGACCGTGTTCGGCGAGGAGACGGCGCTCTGGGCGCAGGACCTCTTCTCCAAGCTCGCGAAGGAAGGCGAGAAGCCGCGCGTCGGACTCGTGTTCCCCGGCGGTCACGAGCAGCGCGACGTCTACGGCCGGCTCCTGTGCCACGTGCTCCTCCCGGACGGGACGGACTACAACCTCTTGCTCGTCAAGCAGGGCAAGAGCCCCTACTTCGACAAGTACGGGCGCGACGAACTCGACCACGCGGCGTTCGCGCGCGCGGAAGACGCGGCGCGCAAGGCTCAGCTCGGCGTCTGGAATCCGAAGACGAACGTCGCGTCGACGGCCGGCGAGCCCTCCGCCCGACGCCCCTACGAACAGCTCCTGCCCTGGTGGCGCGCGCGCGCCGAGGCCGTCGAGAACTTCCGCAAGCGCAAGGCGGAGGCGCCGGACGCCTGCATGCACGCCGAGGACAAGGACGGCCTCAAGCGCGCCGCCACCGCCGCGACCGAGGTCGAGGTCTTCGGCGAGGTCGGCCGCACCTACGACGAGAAGAACGGCGACCTGACGGTCCTGCTGCGCGGCGCCGATCAGGACCACGACGTGCGCGTGCGCATCTCCGCCGCGGCGCGCCCTGCGCACGCGAGCCTGAAGTTCGACGAGCTCGGCGCGGAGTTCCACCAGAACTACGTGTGGGTCCGCGGCAAGCTCGCCGCGGACGGACGCGGCTTCCAGATGACGACGGAGTCGGCCGAGCGATGGAAGGTCGCCGGACCCGAACCGCGGGTGGAGAAGCCGTCGGCCGCGGGCTCGAAGTAGTCCCGCGACGCTTCGAGGGAAACACGGCGGCCGGCTCGCTCGAGCCGGCCGCGTTCGTTTCCGAGGGAGGCGCCGCCGATCGAGGCGGCCGTCGGATCACCAGAGGATCCGCCAGCCGTTCGTCACATTGAACGTCGCCGGCGGGCAGAACGCGGTCGACGCGTTGCGGTAGTAGGTCGAGTAGAACCGCAGCGTCGCCGTCCCCGGCGTCACGCCGCCGCGAGCGGAGAGCGTGACGGTGTCCGTCGAGTCGGGGAACGACGCGGAGCCCGCGCTCGCCGTCTTCGTGCGCAGGCGGATGAGGCTGCCGCCGACGCAGTTCACGCCGTCGCCGAAGACCGTGTCCGTCAGCGCGTCGCCCTGCAGGAAGATGCACGACGACGTGGCCGGCATGCCCGAGGCCGTCAGCACGACCGTGTCCGGGACCTGCGCGCCGGCGGCGGCGAGCAGCGCTCCCGCGGCGTTCGCGGAGTTCGCGCAGCCGCGGCCCGCGGCACCGAAGTTCGCGCACGGGCAGTCCGTCGTGACGAGCGGGTCGACGTTGTCCCCGAAGCAGAACGCCTGGAACGCACCCGGTCCGCCCGGCTGGTAGGAGAAGACCCGCACGAGACCCGCCTGCGCGTTGGCGCCGCTCGTCGTGCCGGGCGCGCCGGCTCCGAACTCGCCGCGCCCGTCCGCGTTCAGGTCCCCGAGGAGGTCGATCGCCGCGCCGAAACGCTCGCCGCTGTTCGCGCCGGCGACCGTGTGGATCGCGAGGCCCGTCGCGCCGCTGAAGAGCCGCGCGTAGCCGACGGAGCTCGAGTTGTTCTGGTCCGCGCCGACGAGGAAGTCCGCACGCCCGTCTCCGTCGACGTCGCGACCACCCGCGACGGTCCACCCGAAGCGGTCGCCGTTCGAGTCGCCGCTCACCGTGAAGAGCACGGCTCCCGTCGCTCCGCTGTAGACCTTCGCGTAGCCCGTGCCCGGCGAGAACACGCTGCCGTCCTGGGGTGCGCCGACGATGAAGTCGGGCTTGCCGTCGTTGTTCACGTCGCCGCAGCCCGCGACGGACGTCCCGATGCGGTCGTTGCCCACGGGCGCGATCGTGTAGAGCACGAGCCCCGTCGCGCCGCTGTACACCTTCGCACCGGCGAGGCGCGAGCCGATGATGAACTCGGAGCGGCCGTCCGCGTTCACGTCTCCGATCCCGTCGACCGAAGAGCCGAAGCTGTCGTTGTTGTTCACTCCGTTGAGCGTGTACAGCACCGAGCCGTTCTGGCCCGAATACACGCGCACGAGTCCCTTCGACGTCGTGGCGGCCGGCGCGCCGACGATGACGTCCTGGAACCCATCGGCGTTCACGTCGCCTGCGCCGGCGATCGCCGCGCCGAGCTGCTCACCCGCAGCGAGGCCGGTGAACGTGAAGAGCGGCGTGGTCGAGCCCGTCGCTCCGTTGTAGACGTAGGCCTTGCCGGACTGATTGCCGCCGGTTCCCGCCCCGGGAGCGCCGACGAGGATGTCGGGCTTGCCGTCGTTGTTGACGTCGCTCGCTCCGACCGCGGAGCCGAAACCGTCGCTGGCCGCCCCTCCGTTGAAGACGTAGAGCGAGAGCCCGGTCGCTCCGTTGTAGACGCGCGCGTAGCCCTCCGCGATCGTGAACACGTTCCCGTTCTCCGGCGCGCCTGCGACGAACTCGGGCTTCCCGTCGGCGTTCAGGTCGCCGACGTAGGAGAGCGAGACGCCGAGCCGGTCGTTCGCGGCTCCGCCGTAGATCGAGTAGAGCGTCGTCTGCGCGCCCGCGAAGGGTGCGGCGACGAGGAGGGCGAGCGCGGAGCGCGTGAGGCGTCGAGCGTGGTTGCGGTTGAACATGAGATCCTCGCGAGGCGAAGGTCGAGCGGAGCCGGCGCCCATGGACACGCACGAACGACGGCCCGCGCGGCGGAAGCGGCGGGTCGTGGAACTCGCGGGCCGCGGGGCCCGGAATTCCTTACCGGAGTAGCGAGCCGCCAGCGCGAAACGGGCTGCTCTTAGGAAATTGTACTTCGAAAACCGGGGCGCGTGGGCAGTCCCCTCCGAGGTCGGGCGCCGGGCGCCCGTCGCTCCCGCCTCAAGGCCCTCTCGGGCGCGCTCCGAAAGACCGGAGGCCGCTATCCCACCCGGAGCGGCGCCCACCTCCCCAGGCCCCCCACCCGGCCCCGCATGTCCACCACCACCGCTCCCGCTCCGCTCCTCGGGCTCGAGATCGACTCCGTCCTCCTCCGCTCCGTGGTCCAGGGCGTCCACGACGGGCTCTCGATGACGGGGCTCGAACCGCCCCCGGTCGGAGCGTCGAAGCTCTACTCGTCGTCGCGGCCGATCGCGGTGATGATCGGGATGGTCGGACGCTCGAACGGGATGCTCACGATCAACATGACGGAGCGCGGGATGCTCCACATCGCCGGCAAGCTCTCCGGCGAGGAGCAGAAGTCGATCAACGAGGAGAACCTCGACGCGATCGGCGAGGTCGGCAACATGATCGCGGGTTGCGTCAAGGACTGCCTCGTCGGCACGGAGTACGAGGTGACGAACATCTCGGTGCCGTCGGTGATCCTCGGGGCGAACTACGACTTCTACCTCACGCGCGGCTTCAACACCGTGTGCGTCGAGTTCGAGTTGCCCGGGATCCCGATCGCCTACCAGCGCGATCGCTTCTTCACGGCGACGGTCTCGCTCCTGCGCCGCGTCGCCTGACGCGCGTCAGGTGCGTTTCGCGGCCTCGGCCGCGAGGTGTCCGGCCTCGGGGAGCACGAGCTTCTCGAGCGCGAGCCGCAGCGCTTTCGGCGAGCCCGGGAGCGCGAGGACGACCTTGCCCGCGACGAGCCCCGCGCAAGCGCGCGAGAGCATCGCGGCGCTGCCGATCTCCTGGTAGCTGAGCATCCGGAAGAGCTCGCCGAAGCCCGGGATCTCCGCGTCGAACAGGCGCTCGAGCGTCGGCACGGTGACGTCGCGCGGGGCGATCCCGGTACCGCCCGTCGTCAAGACCAGGTCGACGTCGTCGCGCGCGAGCGCGGCCCGCACGGCCGCGGTGATCTCGGCGGCGTCGTCCTTCACGATCGCGCGCACCGTGGTCGTGTGCCCGGCGGCCGCGAGCCCGTCGACGAGGAACGGACCGCCGCGGTCGGTCGCCGCGTCGCGCGTGTCGCTGACCGTGAGGACGGCGAAGCGCAGCGCCTTCGGTGCGCTCGAGCGATGGCTCTCGAGGCTCATCGGCCGACCTCGTCGAAGAGCTTGCGCAAGGCGCGCACGCGCGCGATGTCGACGGGTTTCTCGACGCGGCCTTCGTGCTTGAGCGCGGTCCCGACGATCGCGCCCGTCGCGTGCGCGAGCAGCTCGCGCGCATTGCGCGCGTCGAGGCCGGAACCGACCAGCACCGGGACCGAGCCGGCGGCCTCGCGCGCCTCGCGCACGCGCTCGGCCGAGGGCGGGCGCCCCGTCGCGGGCCCCGAGACGATCACGCCGTCCGCCATCGCGCGCAGGACGAGATCGTGCACGCTCTCCGCGAGCGGCTCGCGCGAGAGCGGCGTGGCGTGCTTCACGTGCGCGTCCGCGAGGATCGCGACGTCGGGCGCGATCCTGCCGCGCTCCCGCACGGTCTCCCAAGCGCGTCCCTCGACGATGCCCTGGTCGGTGACGGCCGCGCTCGTGTGCACGTTGACGCGGACGAAGGCCGCGCCCGTCGCAGCGGCGATGCCGAGCGCGGCGCGGACGTCGTTGCGCAGCACGTTCACGCCGACCGGACGTGCGCCGGCGAGTTCGCGCACCGCCGCGACGGCGAGCGCGAGTGAAGCGATCGTCTCCGCCGGCACGGGCCCGGGATAGAAGGGCGTGTCGCCGAAGTTCTCGACGATCACCGCGTCCACTCCGCCCTCGACGAGCGTGCGCGCGTCGGCGCGGGCGTGCGCGAGCACGGCCTCGAAGGAGCCCGCGAAGCGCGGCGCTCCGGGCGTGGGCAGCAGGTGGACGACGCCGATCAGACAGGGACGGAGGAACTGCGGGCGCGACATTCGGCGCGCAGTCTAGTGCGCTCACCGCGTCGCCGCGACCCGAGCACCGCGCGGCGCTCGTTCACACGGAGGACGGCACGCCGACGATCCGGCAGAGCTCGCGCCGCAGCCTGCGGTGCGCGTCGAACGCGCGGACGAACTCGGCCTCTCTCCGCCCCCCCTTCGCACGCACCACGCCCACGAGCGCGGCGCGGTCGCGGGCATTCCAGCGCTCGACGCCGTCGAGGAGCGCGACGAGCGGCGCCCAGCGCTCCCACGCGAGGCGTTCGCCGGCGCTCCAGCCCGCGAAGCTCCGCACGCCGAGCGCATGCGCGTTCTCCCCCGCCAAGGCGGCGACCCCGCGCTCGCGCTCGGCACCGAAGCGCCGCGCGAGCAGCGCCGACGCCTTCCGCCCGAGCACGTGGGCCGGGAAGCGGCCGAGCACGTCGCGTCGCAGCGCGCCTGCGCTCCAGAAGACGTCGTGCGCGACGAGGCGCTCGAGAACCGCGCGCGAAGAGCGATGTCCGGGGTCGCGCGCGATGCGCCGCTCCTCCGCGCGAGCGAGCGCGCGCGCTGCGGGAACGACCGGCGCGAAGCCGAGCTTGCGGTAGAACCACCACGCGCCGGAGAGGAGTCCTTCTTCGTTCTCGTGCCCGAGTTGGTACGGAACGACCTGCACCGTGTCGACGCCGAAGAGCGCGCGCAGCGTCGCGAGCACGCGGCCGTAGATCCACGCCGCCTCGCCGCCGCGGTAGGTCTCGAACACGTTGTACGCGACCTCGCACGAGTTCCAGAGCGAGCTCGCGAGCACGTACCCGATCGGCACGCCGTTCTTGAGCGTGAGGAGCGCGTAGACGCTCTCGAGCAGGAGCCGCTGCTCCGGAACCACGCCGAGCACGAGAAAGGCGAGCCCGCCGCCGCAGTCGACGAGCCGTGCGTCGCGCGCGTCCGCGTACATGAACGCGTCGAGGTCGCGCGCGCGCACGACCATCGCATCCTGCGCGAGCTCGACCGCCGCCCGCGCGTCCCGCGGAGCGAGCTCCCGAACCGCGTGCGGCGGTTCGAGCAGCGCGACGGCGAGTTCCGGCCGCGCGCGCCGCAGCTCGCCGTGCTGGAATTCGACCGGCGCGCCGAGGAACTCCGCGCGCGTGCGTGACGGCGTCCCGGGGCCCGCACGCAGGCACAGCGGAACGTCGAGGTCGTCGTGCACGGCGCGCACGACGTCGCGCGCGGCGGGAAGAGCGGCGATCCGGCGCGCGAGGAAGGCGCCGTCGCCCTCGTTCGGCCCGCGGAGCGCCGCGATCCGGTCCCGCAGAGAGCGCTCGTCGTCGAGGTCCTGCGCCTCGGCCCACGTGACGAGCAGCGGCAGCAGCGTCGCGAGCCGCTCCTCGCCGTCGAACTCTTCCCAGTCGACCTCGAGCGCGTCCGGATGCCGGCGTGCGAGCCGCGCCGCGGTGGGCTGGTAGAAGCGGAAGCGGACGTCCGTCCCGGCGATGCCGGTGTCCGCGAGCGCCGCGCGATGGCGTCGGAGGTCCGGCCGTCGGTCGAACGCCTCGAGCGTGCGCACGACGAGCCCGCGGACGCGCTCGTCGTCGGGGTAGGCGCGGAGGAAGACGAGCGCCTCGTGCAGACGCTCGACCTCGCGGGCCGTCGTGAGGCGGGCGCGAGAGAGGCGCGCGACGAGCTCGGCCTTCTCCTCGGCGGCGTCGGAACCGAAGCGATCGCGGAGGTGTTCGAGACGGAGGAGATCGCGCGAGGACATGCGCGGATCCTCTCCTCGTCGTCGGGCCGGAGCGAGCCTCGAGCCGCTGGAACTCGCCCCGGCGTCGAGCCGGCGCACGCTGCGGAGACGCGACGAGCCGCGGGCAAGGCCGGCGGCTCGCAGGGTGGAGCCAGAGACGGGATTTGAACCCGTAACCCCCGCTTTACGAAAGCGGTGCACTACCGTTGTGCTACTCTGGCCCGCGTTGGAATCGATTGTCGGCAGGTAGGCCGCCCAGGGCTTGAGCCCACCTGGCGATTCCCCGCCTCCGCGCCGCGAGAGGCAAGCTCGCGCGAACGCGGGGCGAGAGTCTAGCGTCGAGGGAACCGGCGCGCACGCATTCTCCGCGCCGGTCCCGCTTTCAGGAGCTCACTGGCCTGCCGCGGCGCCCGACCCCGCGCGCAGCTTGCGCAGGAGTTCGACGCGCGCCGCCGCGTCCATCTGGACGAGGCCGAGGGCCCGGGCCGCCGCATCGCGGACGGCGACCGGAGCGGTCGAAGCGGCGACCGTCTGGAGCGCGGCCGCGCCTTCCGCGCCGACCGCGGACGAGTTGCGGCCGAGGATGCCCGCGATCGCGTTCGCCGCGCCGACCCGGACGCTCTCGGAGCGAGCCTCGTCGGCGAGCACCGCGATCAGCGCGGGGACCTGCGACGCGCCGCCGGCGGAGCCGAGCGCAGCCATCGCCGGCAGCGCGACCTCGTCGGGACGGTTCGTGAGCACGCCCTGGAGCGCGCCCAGCGTCGACGAGATGTCGGTTTGGCCGCCGTGCGCGAGGTGCGCGAGAACGTCGCCCGCGCGGCGCGCGAGGTCGTTCGCGAGCGCGCGGTCTCCGCCGACGCCCTTCTCGAGCTGGTCCTGGACCGCCTTGAGGTCGTCCGCGCTCTTGACCAGCCCGGCGACGCGGTCGCCGAACGGCTGAGAGGCTTCTTCCGACGCCGCGACGACGACCACCGGCACCGCGCCGAGACGCGCGTCCGTCTTCAGCTCGTCGACGATCTCGGCGAGCGTGATGTCCTTCTGCGTGTCGGCCGCGAGGACGATGTCGAGGCCGCCGGTGCGGCGCGCCATCGCGAGCGCCTTCGCGCCCGAATCCCAGCGGCTGACGAACATGCCCATCTTCTCGAGACCGGCCTGGAGCGCCTTCCCGCGCGCTTCGTCGGCATCGATCACGAACGCGAGGCGGACGACGTCGCGGCCGACGGCCTCGCCGAGCAGGCGGACGTGCTCCGCGTTCGCCGGGGAGCCCGCACGCAGTCCGATCGTCGCCAGCGCGACGGCGGCCTCCGAGCGCAGCGCGCCCTCCGCGCTCGCGAGCGCGGCGTCGAGACCGGCGCACGGTTCCTTGCAGAGCGAGCCCAGCACGCGGCAGAGCGCCGCGCCGGTGCCGCTGTCGCCGGTCTTGACGGCCCACGTGAGCGCGACGTCGAGCGCCGGCACGCCCGCGGCGTACACCGCGAGGCGCGCTTCGTCGATCTTCGACTTCCAGGCGCCGACGTCCTGCCCGGCCTTCTCGAGCAGTTCGAGCTTGGAGGCCTCCGCGACGTAGCTGCGCGCGAGTCCGGCGAGCGCCTCGACCGACTTCGGGTCGGCCGTCAGGGCGTGGTCGTACGCCGTCTTCGCGAGCTCGTCGTTGTAGATCGCGCGCGGGATCGGCATCGACGCGAGCTTGCCGCCGGTCCAGCTCCAGACGACGTCGCTGAACTCCTCGTCGCGCATCTGGCGGTGGTGGTAGGCATCGCCGCTCGCGAGGAACGCGCGGCAGGCGTCGACGTCGCCCCACTTCGCGCGCTGGAGCGCGTCCTTGGCCGCGGCCTGGACCGAGCCGTCCGCGTCGTGCGCGGCGTGCCAGGCGAGGTAGCCCGCGGCGCGCTTGTCGCCGATCGTGCCGAGGACGTAGCAGAGGTTGCGGCGCTGGACGGCGTCCTCGCTCGCGAGGGCCGTGCAGAGCGGAACCACGACGTCCGTGTTCATGCGGACCAGGGTGTCCATCGCGCGGACGGTCTTGTCCTGGTCGCTCATGCCGGAACCGAGGAACCCGACGAGGAACGCCGCGGCGTACTCGCCGTGATCGGCGGAGAGCTTCTGGATCGCGTTGCGACGCGCGACCGGGTCCTCGGAGCCCGTCGCCTCGGCGACGAGCGCCTTGATCGCGTCCTCGTTGTTCGCGCGCGCCTTGCGCTCGACCCGCGCGAGGTCGATCAGGCGCTTCGCGACGAGTTCCGCGTCTCCGCCCGAGGTGAGCAGCTCGCGCCAGACCGCGTACCCGATCTCGGGATCCGTCCAGAGCGCGTAGGCCGACTCCTGCGAGGGCGAGGACGCGAGCACCTTCTTGAACAGGTCGAGCGCTTCCTTCTCGTGCCCGCGCTGCCACTGCTCGACGCCCTGTTTGAAGGTGTCCGTGACCTCGTCGAGGTTCGCGGCCCAGAGCGGAGCTTGGAAGGCGGCCAGGGCGAAGACGAGGCCCATCGTCCGGCGCAGTCCGGTCATGTCGAGATCCTTCGCGTCGGATGCGACGCGGTGCAGTCGAGGGGGAGGGGGGGGCGCTCCCGGCGGCCGTCGCGCGCGGCGGACAAGGCCTTGGCCGAAAAGCGGTTGCGGGATGATAGCGGCGCGGGGGTTCCGGTCAAGCCGAGAGGACGGCGGGAGGACGGCGCGCGCGCCGCGGTTCCCGCGCGTTTCGACCGAACGAAACGACGCACGGCCCTCCCCTACCCCGCCGCGCGCACGCGGCAACCGGCAGAGCGCTCGGAAGCTCCCATCTCGCTCGCTCCGCACGGCTTGCGCGGCGTTCGACTCAGCTCCGCGCGGGCGGCGGGGGGCTCCACTTCCCGAGGCACCGTCCGGGCTGGGCGCCGGTCGCGCCGGGGGCGGTCACGGGCTCCCCGAGCGCAGCCCGGACCGCGAGCACGGCGAAGACGAGCCCCTCGCGCGCGTCGGGGTCGACGCCGAGGTCCGCGCTCGACGCGACGGGAAGCTCCGTCGCGCGCGCGAGCGCCGCGACGAGCGCGCGATTGTGGACGCCGCCGCCGGCGAGGTGGAGCGCGCGCGTCGGCTCGGGCGTGAAACGCTCGAGGGCGAGCGCGACGCTGCGCGCGACGAGTTCGACGCCGCTCGCGAGGAGCCCGCAGCGCGCGCGGTCGTCGAGTTCGCCGTGGCGGGCTCGCGCCGAGGCGACGAGCTCCCGCACCCACGCCGCGCCGAACGTGTCGCGGCCCGTGCTCTTCGGCGGCGGCGCCGCGAAGAAGGGATGCGCGAGCCAGCGCTCGACGAGCGCGAGGTCGGGCTCGCCGCGGAGCGCCCGCTCTCCGCCCGCGTCGTACGGCACGTCGAAGAGCTCGCGCGCGAACCCGTCGAGGAGACTGTTCGCGGGCCCGGTGTCGAACGCGAGCACGTCCGCGCGGCGCTCGCGGAGCAGCGTCAGGTTGCCCATGCCGCCGAGGTTGAGCACCGCGCACGGCCGCGGCGCGCGCGCGAACACGAGGTCGTCGGCGAGGGCCGAGACGGGCGCGCCCTCCCCGCCCGCCGCGAGGTCGCGCTGCCGGAAGTCGGAGACGACGGCGGCGCGCGCCTCCTCGGCCGCGAAGTCGCCGTCGCCGAGTTGGAGCGTCGCCTTCCCCGATCGATCGACGCCGTCGTGGTGCCAGACGGTCTGCCCGTGGCTGCCGACGAGGTCGACCTCGACGCACGCGCGCTCGGCGACGGTCCGCGCCGCGGCGCCGAACGCGCGCCCGAGGTCGCGGTGCAGGCGCGCGGTTTCCGCGAGGCCGCACGGCGAACCGTCGAGGACGGCCCGCACGCGCGCGTGGAGCGCGGGCTCGAAGCGAAGCGTCTCGAATCGGACGAGTTCGGGGGGCGCGAGCTCGAGGCCCGGCCCGGGAACCCGCCGCCCGCGGAAGCGCGCGAGCGCGACGTCGATCCCGTCCGCGGACGTGCCGGAGAGCACTCCGGCGACGAGGACCCCGTCGCGCGCGAGCTTCGCCTCGAACTCGTCGAACCAACGCATCGACGGCGACGATGCCATCGGCGCGCGGCGCGATCAACGCGGCGCGCCGAATCGCGGCCTCCCTCGCGCGTTTGTGGCCGACGCGCGCCGCGTGCGATGATCCCCGCATGGCCCAAGCGAAACCCGAACCGAGCGCGCGCACTCCGATCCTCGTCGTCGACGACGACGCGGACATCCGCCTCGCGCTCGAGATGATGCTCCAGTACGACGGGTTCGAGGTCTGGACCGCGAAGGACGGCGCGGAGGCGCTGAAACGCCTCGACGCCGAGGCGGCGCGCGGCCGCGCGCCGGCGCTCGTGCTCACGGACCTCAAGATGCCGCAGATGGACGGGCTCGGCTTGCTCGAGCGCATCCAGTCGCGCGAGGCGCCGCCGCCCGTCGTGCTCGTCTCCGGGCACGGCGACGTCGCGACCGCCGTCGAGGCGATGAAGAAGGGCGCCGTCAACTTCCTCGAGAAGCCGCTCGACGATTCGCGCGTGCGCGTGACGATCAAGGGCGCCCTGCGCGAGCAGAAGCTCGCCGCCGAGAACAAGAGCCTGCGCAAGCAGCTCTCCGCGCGTTGGGAGCTCGTCGGCGAGTCCGCGGCGATGCAGCGCCTGCGCGCGCAGATCGACCAGGTCGCGAGCTCGATGGCGTCGGTCCTGATCACCGGCGAGAACGGCACGGGCAAGGAGGTCGTCGCGCGCAACCTGCACATCGCCGGGCCGCGCGCGGCCGGGCCCTTCATCACGGTGAACTGCGCGGCGATCCCCGACGAGCTGATCGAGTCCGAGCTCTTCGGGCACGAGAAGGGCAGCTTCACCGGCGCGTTCGAGCGTCGGATCGGCCACTTCGAGGCCGCGCACGAGGGCACGCTCTTCCTCGACGAGATCGGCGACATGCCGCTCGCGGCGCAGGCGAAGGTGCTGCGCGCGCTCGAGACGCACGAGATCACCCGCGTCGGCGACAGCAAGTCGATCCCCGTCGACCTGCGCGTCGTCGCGGCGACGAACGCGGACCTGAACGCGGCCGTCGAAGCGAAGACGTTCCGCCTGGATCTCTTCTATCGCTTGAACGTCGTGCCGCTGCGACTCCCGCCGCTGCGCGAGCGGCGCGAGGACGTGCCGCTCTTCGCGCGCGCGTTCCTCGCCGAAATCGCGGCCCGCGCAGGGCAGCGTCCGCGCGGCCTCGCGCCCGATGCGCTCGAACTCCTGCTCGCGCTCGACTACCCGGGCAACGTGCGTCAGTTGAAGAACCTGATCGAGGGCGCGACCGTGTTCGCGACGGGCGCGGACATCACGCGCGCGGACCTCGAGCAAGTCCTGCAGGACGGCCCCGCGCTCGGCACCGCGCCGGCGACGCCCGCGCGCGCCGGCCACGATCCGTTCGACGCGCCGACCTTCGAGGAGTTCAAGGACCAGAGCGAGAAGCTCTTCTTCGAGCTCAAGCTCGCGCAGAACGAAGGCAACGTGAAGCGGACGGCCGAGCGCCTCGGCATGCAGCGCAGCCACCTCTACAAGAAGCTCGATCGGTTCGGGCTGCGCTGAACGACGTCGAGCGGGCGCGCGTCGCCCCCTTCACTCCACGGGCGCGTCGCGCACTCGACGAACGGCGCCCGTGCAGCGCGCGGCGGCGCACGCGACTCACTCCGCTCGCACGCGCGGCGCGAACGAGCGCACTCTCACGGGAAAAACGACGAGGAGCCGCTCGCGCAGCTCCTCGTCCGACTCGCGATCGATCGCGTCGCGCTCAGGGGATCTTGAGCTTCATCCCCGTCTTCAGCGCCTCGGGCGACTTCATCACGTCCTTGTTCGCCTGGTAGATCTTCTCCCAGAGCGCGCCGTTGCCGAGCTCCGCCTTGGCGATCTTCCAGAGGCTCTCGCCTTCCTTGACGACGTGCACCTTGCCGTTGCCGCTCGCGACCGGCGTCGCGCTCGGCTCGGTCGCCTTCGCGCTCTTCGCACCCTTCTTCGCGTTCGCGTCGACGGCGGCCTTCTCGTTCGGCTTCGCGACGGCGGTCTTCGCGTTCTTCACGACCGTCGTCGGCTGCGTGGCGACGCCCGCGTCGAGGTCGAACACGGGGACGAGGATCTTCTCGCCGGCCTGCACGTTCTTGCGGCCTTCGTTCGCGCGGCGCAGGAGCGTCAGCTTCTGCCAGTCGCCGTAGTACGTGTTCGCGACGCCGCGGAACGTGTCGCCCGGCTGCCACGTGTAGAACTTCATGTCGGGCAGGTAGGAGTCGCTGAGGCCGTCCATCGTGAGGAGGACGGAGCCCTGCGGAATCGCGCTCGCCGGAGCGGGCTGCGAGAGCGCGGGAGCGTTCGCGCCCGGCGCGGGCGGGGTGGTCGTCGCAGGCGTCGCGCCCGGCGCGACGGTCGAGTTCAGGAGCGCCGCGGGCTGCGCGCCCGGCGTTCCGTTCTGCGCCACGACGCCGGCCGCGGGCGCCGGCGGGGTCGTGCCGTTCGCGGCCGGCGGCACCTCGCTCGCGACCTTGGGCGTCGGCTGGCCCAGGACGGTGGCGTTCTTCTTGTCGATCGGGTTGTCGGTGGTGAGCGACACCACGAGAATGACCGCGATCACGAACAGGACGGACAGGACGATGACTTTTTCGAGCTTGCCCATGGAAGCGCGCGCTTGGCTCAACTCTGGATCGGACAGGGGGTTGGGTGTGCGGCGCTGCGTGGGATCTCGGGGCCTGCGCCGCGGCGTGCCGTTATGGCAAGCGCGAAAGAGCGAGTCCAAGGCTTTTTTCCCTTTCCCCACAGGATGCAGTGTTCGGAGGACCTGCGAACACAAGGACCGGGGGAGAGCGCGGAACGGGTGAAGAACCTGTGGAAGACTGGGTGGAGAACCCGCCCCGGGCCGAGCCCGGCCTCGGGTTCATCGCTCCCCCTCGCTACCCTGGGCCCGCGATGAGCCCTCCGGCCGACGCGCGCTCGACGCCGCCTCCCCCCGCGGCCGTTCCCGAGGAACGGCCGTTCGTCGGCCTCGCCGACCCGGCGCTGCTCGCCGTGCTCGCGCTGACGCTCGTCCTCCAGTTCGTCGCATGGAGCGCGCTCGACGGCTACCAGATCGCCGACTCGGTCGAGTACCTCGAACGCGCGCACAGCCTCGTCCGCGGCGAGGCGATGATCGACTCGGTCTCGATCCGGCCGATCGGATTCTCCGCGCTCCTGATCCCGTTCTTCGCCGTCGCCGACGCGCTCGGGCTCCCCGACGGACGACCGATCGTGTGGGCGACGTATCTGCTGCAGATCGTGCTCGGCCTCGCGCTCGTGCATCGCGTCGCGCGACTCGGCGCGCGCCTCGCGGGGCGGAACGCGGGGCTCGTCGCGGCGCTGTTCGTCGGCGCAAACCCGCTTTTCCTGCAGTATTCCGCGCAGGCGGAGTCGGGGATCGCGGCGGGACTCTGCCTCGCGCTCGGGCTCGAGCGCGTGCTCGAGCGCGGGACGAAACGCGACGCGTGGATCGCGGGGCTCTGGTTCGGCGCGAGCTTCCTCGTCGCGTACAAGTCGCTCGTCGTCGTGCTCGCGGTGTTCCTGCTGCTCCTCGTGCGCGACCGCTGGAAACACCGCGTTTCGTGGCTCCCGATCGTCGGCGGGCTCGCGCTCGCGATGACGCTGCAGGCGTGCATCGATCGCGTGATGTACGGACGCTTCGACGCGAGCCTCGCGACGTATCTCGTCCAGAACTTCGGCAGCGTCACGTACTCGACGCTGCACCGGATCGGGCTGACGTCCCTCGCGCGGCCCATCTACGAACTCGTGCTCCGCTTCCAAGGTCAGAGCTTCGAGGCGCCGCCCGACCTCGGCGCGATCGGCTACAAGGGCCTCCAGGGGCCGTACTGGTACCTCGAGTACCTCCACCACTTCCTCGTCGTGCCCGTGCTCGTGTGCACGGCGATCGGAGCGCTTCTCTGCGTCTTCCGCGCGCGCTGGAGGAGCACGCTGCTCGCGCTCGCGTTCCTCGTGTTCGCCGGTGCGACGTTCAACAAGGGCTCGAAGGACTTCCGTCTTTGGATCCCCGTGCTCCCGTGCCTCGCGCCGATCGGAGCGTGGGGCTTCGTCGCGCTGCTCGGCGCAGTGCGCTCGGTCGCTTGGCGGCGCACGCTCGGCGCGGCGCTGCTCCTCCCGGCCGTCGCACTGGGGCTCGCGATGTTCCTCACGCTCCCGCACGAGCGCTTCGGCGCGTATTGGGACGCGATGGACCGCGCGAACGCGCGCGCGGGCGAGCTCTTCGCCGCGGAGTGCGCGGCCGCGCGCGAGTCCGCCCCGGCGCGCGAGCCCGCGCCCGTGCAGGTCGCCGCCGCGTACAACTGGGCCGTCTACCTGCGGCAGGAGCCGGGCGTCGAGTTGATCAAGCTCCCCCACCAGCTCACCGGCTGGCCTGCGTTCGACGACGTGAAGAAGGGGCGCGACCTCGCCACGATCGAGGAGCTCGATCTCTTCGTCGCGCACCAACCCGTGCTCTCGCAGCACCCCGAGCTCCTCGCGTGGGTGTCCGAGCACTTCGACGTGCGCGACCTCGTGTGGTCGCACGGACGCCAGGCGGAGACGGGCCCGCTCTACGTGCTCGAGCGTCGCTCGGGCTCGCCGACCGCGCGCCGCTTCTTCGACGTGCGCACGGGCGTCGACCCCGAGCGGTTCCGCGCCGAGCGCGCGCTCCCGCCCGCGACCGCATTCGTCGCCGAGGACGGGAGCGGCGAGCGCCTCGTCTTCCTCGGCTACGAGGTCGAGCGCGTGCCGCCCGACGGTTGGTGGTGGATCACGTACCACTGGTGGACGCCGACCGGGATCACGCGGGACCTGACGCTCGTCGACCGATTGACCGCGCTCGACGAGCGCAGCACGTGGCAGAACGACCATCGCGGCGCGTGGGGCGCGCACCCGACCTCGGAGTGGCGCGCGGGCGAGCTCGTCAGCGAGGGCTACCCGCTCGTCCCCGCGATGCGCGCGTTCGGCGCGGACGAACCGTGGCGCCCGATCGGCGGCGGATACCGGCGCGGCGAAGCGCTCCCGCTGCGGCTCTGGATGCAGCTCGTCGAGCTCGACCCCGACGCGCTGAAGGAGCGCGGCGAACGCGTCGTGCGCGCGCGTTTCGTGCCCGCGCGACGCGACACCTTCGCGCCGCTCGCGAAGCCGGAGCCCGACCCGCGCCGCGCCGTGCTCGAGAGCCCGGACGGGACGCAGTGGAGCGGCGACGACTTCGTGCGCGTCGGAGCGCTCTTCCTGCCGACGCATCCGCGCGCGCGGGTCGCGAACGACGGCCGTCCGATCCCCGACGAGTGAGCGCGTCGGCGCGCCTCGGCCCCGACGAAGGCGCGCGCTCGCGCGCGCCGACGCCGACCCGGTGAGCACGCTCGCCCGCCTCGGCTTGTCGCGCGGGAGTCCGCGAGCTACCCTGCCCGGATCGGGACACCCCATCCGGTGCGGAACGCCCACCGCCCCGCCCGAGCCCATGCGCCGGCACCGACTCCACGCCCTCCTCCTGCCGTTGATCCTCCTCGCCGGCGCGTGCTCGACGCCGCGCGGCTCGAGCCCGAGCTCCGCGTCCGCCTCCGACACCGACGAGCGCGTCGACTGGAACGTCAAGCCGCCCGCGCACGCCGTCACGGGACACCCCGTGCGCGTCACCTACCTCGCCTTCGCTTCGGGGAAGAAGTTCGAGCTCGTCAACGAGTCGCACACGAACCCGCACGAGTACTACTCGAAGAAGGTCCCGATCGAGCAGGCCTACGTGAAGATCCAGTCGGACGAGGTCGTCCAGGCCCTCCTCGATCGGCTGAAGGAGCAAGGCGCGCTCGACAAGGCGCGCGCGGGCAAGGCGCCGACCTACCCGGTCGGCTCGAAGGCGCAGGCGCTCGAGTACGAGCTGGACGGCGGCGTCCGCAACTGGCTCGTGACGGACAAGAGCCCGGCGGAGGAGCGCACGGCTTTCCTCAAATGCGCGAACGACTTCGTGCAGCTGTGGAACGCGACGATCCAGATGCAGGCCGTCGACCGCCCGCCCGAGTGGAACGGCGCGTCGCAGGGCCGCCCCACGCGGAAGCCGAAGAGCTCGAGCTCCACCTCGGGCAAGGTGCAGTGAGCGCCGCGGCGGGAGCGCGCCCGCTGCGGGCGATCGCCCTGATCCCGGCCCGGCTCGCATCGCAGCGCCTGCCGCGGAAGATGCTGCTCGACCGCACCGGCGCGCCGCTCTTCGCCCACACGGTCGAGAACGTGCGCGCCTCCGGCGCGTTCGCGCGCGTGGTCCTGGCGACGGACGCGGAGGAGATCCGCGCCGCGGCGGAACGCCTCGGGGTCGAGGCCGTGACGACGCGGATCGACCACACGAGCGGCACGGACCGCGTCCACGAGGCGTGGACGAAGCTCGCGGAGGCCGGCGAGCGCGCCGACGTGCTCGTCAACGTCCAAGGCGACGAGCCCGAGCTCGCTCCGAACGACCTCGCGCGCCTCGTCGCCGCGTTCGCGGACCCCGCGGTCGAGATCGCGACGCTCTGCGGCCCGATCGAGCGCGCGGAGGACGCCGAACGTCCGAACGTCGTCAAGGTCGTCCGCGACCGGAACGGCGACGCGCTCTACTTCTCGCGGGCGCGGATCCCGGCCGTGGGTCACGCCCGCGACGCGGGCGCGAACTCCGCCGGGTGGACCATTCACCGGCGCCACATCGGCGTGTACGCTTTCACTCCCGTGGCGCTCAGGTCGTTCACCACGTTGCCCACGGGTCGCCTCGAGGTCTGCGAGAACCTCGAGCAGTTGCGCTGGCTCGAAGCCGGCCGACGCATCCGCGTCCTCGACGCCGAGCGCGTCCCCGAGGGCATCGACACGGCGGACGACTACGAGCGGTTCGTCGCGCGCCGGTCCGCGCGCGGCACCACGACCGACGGACGAGCGACGAGCACGGGGAGCGGCGGAGCGCGATGACCAAGCACATCTTCATCACGGGTGGAGTCGTTTCGAGCCTCGGCAAGGGTCTGACGTCGGCCGCGATCGGGATGATCCTCGAGCGGCGCGGCCTCTCGATCTCGATGCAGAAGCTCGACCCCTACATCAACGTCGACCCGGGCACGATGAGCCCGTTCCAGCACGGCGAGGTCTACGTCACCGACGACGGCGCGGAGACCGACCTCGACCTCGGCCACTACGAGCGCTTCACGCACGCGAAGCTCACGAAGGCCTCGAACTACACGACCGGGAAGATCTACTCGCAGGTGATCGCGAAGGAGCGCAAGGGCGACTACCTCGGCCGCACCGTCCAGGTGATCCCGCACATCACCGACGCGATCAAGGAAGCGATCCACGAGGGCGTCGCCGCGGCGGAGCGCGCTTCGGGCAAGCCGGTCGACGTCGCGCTCACCGAGATCGGCGGGACGGTCGGCGACATCGAGAGCCTGCCGTTCCTCGAGGCGGTCCGTCAGTTCGCGCTCGAGAAGCCGCGCGGCGACGTGATCTTCGTGCACCTGACGCTGCTCCCCTACCTCCGCGCGTCGGGCGAGATGAAGACGAAGCCCACGCAGCAGTCCGTCGGCAAGCTGCGCGAGATCGGCATCCAGCCCGACGTCCTGATCTGCCGCACCGAGCAGCCGATGACGCGCGAGATGGCGCAGAAGATCTCGCTCTTCTGCAACGTCCGCCCCGAGGCCGTCATCGAGGAACGCGACGTCGAGTTCTCGATCTACCAGGTGCCGACCGACCTCGTCGCCGCGGGCCTCGACCAGATGATCGTCGATCGGCTCTCGCTGCCGAAGGACGGGCCGACGAAGCTCGACGACTGGCGCGCGATGCTCGAGGACATCCGCACGACGAAGGACTCGTGCGAGATCGCCGTCGTCGGCAAGTACACCGAGCTCCACGACGCCTACAAGTCGATCTACGAGTCGTTGAGCCACGCGGGCATCGCCAACCGCTGCAAGGTCCACGTGCGCAAGGTGCGCGCGGAGGACGTGCTGACGCAGGGGCTCGACCTGTTGAAGGGCGCCGACGGCATCCTCGTCCCCGGCGGCTTCGGCGAGCGCGGCCTCGAGGGCAAGATCCTCGCGATCCAGCACGCGCGCGAGACGAACCTCCCCTTCTTCGGCATCTGCCTCGGCATGCAGTGCGCGGTGATCGAGTACGCGCGCGACGTGCTCGGGCTCGAGGGGGCGCACACGTACGAGCATTCGCCGCACACGCCGCATCCGGTGATCTGCCTGATGCCGGACCAGAAGAACCTCCACGAGAAAGGCGGGACGATGCGCCTCGGCGCGTTCCCGTGCACGATCGAGCGCGGCTCGCTCGCGCATCGCCTCTACGGCAGCGAGCGCATCTCCGAGCGCCACCGGCACCGCTTCGAGTTCAACAACGCGTACCGCTCGATGTTCCACGGCTCGCGCATGCGCCTCTCCGGCCTGAACCCCGAGCGCGACCTGGTCGAGATCGTCGAGCTCGACGGGCATCCCTTCTTCGTCGGCGTGCAGTTCCACCCCGAGTTCCAGAGCGGCCCGCTGAAGCCGCACCCGGTCTTCCGCGGCTTCGTCGCCGCGGCGCTCGCGCACGCCAAGAACGGCGGACGCGGCCGTGTCCAAGCGCTGGAGCACGCGTGAGCCAGGAGATCCGCCGCGCCTCGGACGTGCCCCTCCCCGGCGGCAACTTCCGGCTGTTCGTGACCCGCCTCTCGTTCCAGGCGATGCTCTCGCTCGGGATGCTCGAGAACCCGCTCACGCGCGAGCGCACGAAGAACCTCCCGAACGCGCGCATGCTGCTCGACGACCTCCAGATGCTGCGCGAGAAGTGCGCCGGCAACCTCGACCCCGACGAGCAGGGGCACCTCGACAAGGTGATCTCCGACATCGAGTACGCGCTCGAGCGCATCGAGGAGACCGAGGTCGAGTCCGCGGACGACGACGAGGACGACGGCGACGTCCCGCACTGACGCGCGCGCTCAGCGCGCGAGCATGTCGCCGGCCGGGAAGCCCATGCGCGCGAGCTCCTTCGGCGCGAGGGCGCGCGCCGCAGGGTGCCCCGGGTCGAAGCGCGCGAGGAAGTGCCCGATCAGCCGCCGCGCCTGTTCGTCCGCGTTCGGGAGCACGGCGAGCACCGCGGGGAGCGCGCGCTCCCCCGCCTCGCCCAGGAGCCGCATCGCGACCGCCGCGTCGTCCGCGAGCGGGTCGTCCGCGAGGTGGAGCGCGAGCACGTCGAGCGCCGCCGCACGCGAGCGCGCGCCGGGCTGCGCGAGCACGATCCGCGCGGCGTCGAAGCGGAGCACGGGATCGTCGCTCGAAAGGCGCGCCTCGAACTCGGTCTCGACCGCGGCGAAGAGCGCGGGCTCCGCGCAGAACGCGTGGAACGCGCAGAGGCGCTCGTCGAGGTTCGCGCGGCCGACGGAGACGATCCACGGGCGCGCCGTGATCGCGTGGAAGCGCCCGCCCGGCTCGGGCGTGAGGAGCGCGAGAAGCGCGCGCGCGAGCACGGCGGTTTGCGGTGCTCCGTCGCGTCGCGCGAGCGCGCAGGCCGCGAGCGACCGCTGCTGCTCGTCGTCGGAGCGCAGCGCGCGCTCGAGGGCCGGCACCACGAGCTCGTTCGGCGCGGACGCGATCGTGCGCAGCGCGCGCATCGCGTTTCCTTTCACGCCGTCGTCGCGGAGTTCGTCGACGAGCGCGCGCGCATCCTCCTCCGTGCGCGGCGCGCGATCGCAGGTGCGTACGCTCGCGGGCGTGGCCTCGAGCGCCGGGGGCCCGGACCGATCCTCGGCGTCGACCACGAGTGCGGCGGAGCTTCGCCGCGGCTTCGCCTCCGTGGGCACGGCCTCCAGCGCGCCCGGCGGAGCGCTCGTCGCGGCGCTCCAGGTGTTCGTCCCCGCGCCGCCGGGCGGCGCGGCAGGCCCGGGCTCCGCGGCGAGCACTTCGAGGGCCGCGGGCGTCGCGCGCGCCGGTTCGTCGACGGCGCGCGCGAAGCGCCAGCCGAGATACGCCCCGCCCGCGACCAGGAGCGCGAGTCCACCGAGCACGATGCGTCCGATCATTCGTCGTCCCCCCGCCTCCACTCGTGCCCGAATGCGCACGCCGATGCAAGCGCGAGCTCGGGTTCTCGAACCGCGGGGTCAGCGCAGGAACCGGCGGCACTCGAGCGCGAGCCGACCGATCTCCGCGGCGTGGGCCTTCACGAAGCGGTCCTCGTCCGCGCGGCGCGCCCAGCCGAAATCGTAGGCCTCGATCAGGCCTTTGTGGCCCTCGAGCGGCACGCGGAGGAGCCCTCCGTCGGGTCCGTCGAGGCGCAACGCGAGCTCGTCCCACGACGCGATCACGCGCGCGCGGTGCTCGAGCGGCGCGAGCAGGTCGACGCCGTTCGTCCAGCGCTCGCTGCCCGCGAGGTCGACGCCGAGACGCGCGAGCACGGTCGGCGCGAGGTCGACGTGCGACGTCGGCCGCGTCTCGCGTCCGGGTTGCACGCCGGGTCCGCCGAGCACGAACGCGACGTGCGTCTGCTCCGCCGTGAAGTTGCTCGTGTGGCCGAAGTAGCCGTGCTCGAAGAACTCCTCGCCGTGGTCGCCGGTGACGACGACGAGCGTGTTCTCGAGCTCGCCCGCCGCCGCGAGCGCGTCGAGCATTCGTCCGATGTTCGCGTCCGACCAACGCACGGCGTTGCGGTACATGTTCCAGACGGGCTCGATCTCGGCTTTCGACGGCGAGCGCGCGAGCTGGAGGTAGTCGACGCTCTCCGCGACCGGCTCGAACCACGTGCCCTCGTCGCGCGGCCACGCGTAGGAGCCGTGCGGCGCGTCGAGGAGCGCGAACGCGTAGAAGGGCGGTTTCGTCGGCGCTTTCGCGCGCTCCGCCATCCACGCCTCGAAGCGGCGCACGACCTCGCGGTCGCCGTCGAGCTTCGCGCGGATCTTGTCGGGCTCGCCGCGGACGGCGACGAGGCGGTCCTCGACCTTCTCCTCCATCGTCACCCAGCACGTCGAGCGGAACTCGGGGTAGTTCTGCGACGGCCCCGAGTAGACGCGCAGGTCGTACCCGGCGCCTTGGAGCGCCGTGACGAGCGCGGGCGGCGCGTGCTCCTCGAGCACGCTCTTCCAGTACGCGCCGTGGACCCCGTAGACGATCGAGAACACGCCGTAGCGCGTCGCGTTGCCGCCGGAGAGGTGGTTCTCGAACGTGCGCGCGCGCTGGGCGAACTCGGACACGCGCGGCATCGTCTCCGGCGCGAGCATGTCCGCGCGCAGCGAGTCGACGACGACGAGGAGCACGTTCGGCCGCGGACCGCTCGGGGGCACGCGCGGCGGGTCGATCGGGTACTGCAGCAGGATCCCGCCGCCGCCGAGGTCGACCTCGGGCCGCGCCGCCATCTCCATGCCGAACACGCGGCTCGCGGTCTTCTCGACCGTGAGCCGTTGATACAGCGGGAACATCCCCGCGAGCGCCGTCACCGAGCGCTCGCGCGTGAGGTCGGCCCACGCGTACAGCCCCTTCTCGACGACGACGACCGCGAGGAGCGCCGCGCCGACCCAGCGCAGCGCGCGGCGCGGCCGCGTCCCGGTGACGGCGGCCGCGGCGGGAGCCGCGAAGCGCGCGAACGCCCAGAACTCGAGCACGAACACGAACGCCGCTCCGATCGCCGCGCGCTGCCACGTCCACGCGTCGATCGCGACGGCGTCCTCCGCGCCGGGCGTCGTCAGCACGTTCCACACCATCCCGTTCAGGTGGTAGCGGAAGAGCCCGTACACGACCGTGTCGACGTAGAGGAGGAAGAGGAACGCGGTCCAGAGGAGCGCCGCGACCGCGGCGAGCGCGCGCGGGCTCGGCACGACGAGCGCGAGGAGCGCGAGCCCGAGCGCCGGCACGGCCGCGAGCATCGCGCACGAGGAGAGGAGCGCCGCGTGCGCGAAGAAGGCCGGCAGGACGCCGTGCCCGAAGGCCGTCGCGCCGATCCAGCCGAGCCCGATCAGGCTCCCGAGGAGCGCGTTCGCGAAGGCACTCCACGCGACCGCCCGCAGGCGCGCGCCGCGCGTCCAGGGATGGGGCGAGGTCACGCGCCGGAGAATACGCGGTGCGCGCGGGGCCTCACAAGCTCCGTGAACCGCCGCGCGCTCCGTGCGAGCACGTCACGCGACGCGGCACCACGCGACCTTGAGCGGCGGCACGCCGTCGAACGCGGGGAAGTCGTCGTCGGGTCCTTCGACCTCGATCGACGCGAGCGGGCGCCCCGCCTTCTCCGCGGCGCGCGCGAGCACGCGCGTCCACTCCTCCGCGCCGACGCGCGCGACGTGGTTCGTCGCGCAGACGACGCCGCCCGCCTCCGTCGCGAGCAGCGCCGGCTTGAAGAGCGACGGGTAGTCGCGCTCGACGTCGACCGCGCCGAACGCGCCCTTCGACCATGCGGGCGGGTCGAGGAACACGACGTCGAAGCGCCGCGGCTCGAGGCGCGCGTACTTGCGGGCGCTGGCGCGCCCCTTCACGGGGAACCCCGCGAGCTGCGTCATCACGGGCAGGCAGTCCTCCTGCACGAATCGAACGCGCTCGGGGTCGAGCCGGTTGAGCTCCGCGTTGCGCCGCCCGACGTCGAGGCTCGACGCCGCGAAGTCGACGTTCCAGACCTCGCGCGCGCCCGCGACGGCCGCGGCGATCCCCGCGCCGCACGTGTACGCGAACAAGTTGAGCACGCTCTTCCCCGCCGCGATCGAGCCGAGGCGCCGGCGAGCCGCGCGCAGGTCGAGGAAGAGCCACGGGTCGAGCCCGCGGTGGCGCGCGCGCACGAGGAAGCGCGCGCCGCACTCGGTGAAGGCACTCTCCGTCTCGTCGGCGACGCCCGGATGCGCCGCGGGCCCGCGGTGGTTCCACGCGAAACGCGCGCTCGGCCCGCCGCGCTCGCGCGCGAACGCGGCGAGGAGCTCGACCTCGTCCGCCGCGAGCGGGTCGCGGAACGTCTGCGCGAGGACGAGCCCGCCGTACCGATCGAGCGTCAGTCCCGGACGGCCCTCGGACGCGCCGTGGAACCAGCGCATCGAGTCCGTGCGCTCGGCGGCGAGGCGTTCGAAGAGCGCGGCGCGGCGTTCGAACGCGCGCTCGAGGAGCGGGAGGAGGTCGGTCATCGCGCGCGCACTCTACCCGCCCCGGCGTTCGCCGCGAGGGCGCACGATCGGCGAGTTCGAGCGAAGCGAGCGCGCTCCATGGCGTCGCGCGAACGCGCACGGCACACTCCGCGCATGCTCCAGCTCGCCGGCATCGACGTCGAGGCGGTCTCGATCGGCGGCGTGGAGACGTGCATCGACCTCCCGGGCTTCGGCGTCGCGTTCGACCTCGGCCGCGGCGCCGACTTCGCGATCGCGCGCGAGCTCGTCTGCATCACGCACGCGCACGTCGACCACCTGTCGGGCATCGTGTGGCACTGCGCGACGCGCGCGCTGCGCGGCATGCGGCCGCCGCGCTACGTGATCGGGCCCGACGACGCGGACGCGCTGCGCGACCTCTTCGCGGTCTGGCGCCGCCTCGATCGTTCCGAGCTGCCGCACGAGCTCGTCGTGCTGCGTCCCGGCGAGGAGCTCGCGCTCGCGGGCGGCCGTTTCGTGCGCCCGTTCGCGGCGCCGCACCGTTCTCCGTGCCAAGGCTACGCGGTGTGGTCGCGGCGCTCGAAGCTGCGCGCGGAGCACCGCGCCCTCGCGCCCGAGGCGATCGCGCGTGCGCGAGCCGAGGGCCGCTCCGACCTCTTCGAGACCGTCGAGGTCCCCGAGGTCGCGTTCTGCGGCGACACGACGATCGACGTCGTCGAGCGCGAGGACGTCGTCCGCAAGGCGCGCCTCCTGATCCTCGAGGTCACGTTCCTCGACGAGCGCGTGCCCGTCGAGAAGGCGCGCGCGAGCGGGCACGTGCACTTGAAGGAGCTCGCGGCGCGCGCGGAGCTCTTCGAGAACGAAGCGCTGCTCCTCACGCACTTCTCGCCGCGCTACTCGCGCGAGGAGGTCCTCGTCGCGCTCGAGCGCGGGCTGCCGCCGAAGCTGCGCGAGCGCGCGACGCCGCTGCTCGAACGCCGGGGTTGAGCGCGGTCCGAGCGGCCCACGAGGATCGAACGGCCTGCGCGGATCGACCGCGCGCGGCGCGCGGAGTTCACTTCGCGACCGCGCGCCCGCTCCCGCGGACGAGACGGTGGTAGGCGCCCGCGTCGAACGGCCCGAACTCCTCGCGCGCGCCGCCGGGCCAGAGCACGCGCACGAGCTCCGCCTTCGCCGCCGCGCCGAGTCCGACGTGCACGCGGCCTTCGTTCGCGGAGCAGTAGCTCGAACACACCGCGACGAGCCGCGTGAAGCGCTTCCCGCCCGCGTCGAGCTCGACGAACGCGCCTGGGACGTCCGCACCCTTCGCGTCGACCGCGCGGAACCCGATCCAGTTCCCCTTCTTCGCGACGTCGTTGCGCAGGAGGTGGAGCGCGCCGTGGTTGTCGAGGTACGCGACGTCGACGTCGCCGTCCTCGTCGTAGTCCGCGAACGCCGCGCCGCGGCTGTTGCCGACGAGGACGGGCTCGGTGCCGCCCTGCGGCTGCACCTCCTCCCACTTCATCCCGCCGAGGCCGCGGAAGAGCTGGTTCGGCTCGGCATACGGGTCCTCCTTCGAGAACTCGGGCTTCCAGGAGCCGACGCGCCCGTTGACGAGGAAGAGGTCGAGCTCGCCGTCGTGGTCGAAGTCCGCGAAGCCGTCGCCGAAGCCCGTGTACTGCAGGCTCGCCATCGCCATGCCCGTCTGCGCGGTGCGATCCGTGAACGTGCCGTTCTTGTTGACGTACGTGGTCTTCGTCTCGCCGCGGAGGTTCGCGATGAAGAGGTCGACGAAGCCGTCGGCGTTCAAGTCCGCGGGGACGGTGCCCATGCTCGCCTCCGCCGCGCCGTTGCGATTGACCGCGGCGCCCGCGAGCACGGCCTTGTCGACGAAGCGGCCGTTCTTCTGGTTGACCCAGTACTGGTTCGGCATGCCGTCGTTCGAAACGTACGCGTCGAGCCAGCCGTCGCGATCGAAGTCCGCGAGCGCGAGGCCGAGGCCGTTGCCGAACACCGTGAGCAGGCCCGCGGCGTCGCTGACGTCCGTGAACCGGCCTCCGCCCTCGTTGCGGAACAACCTGGACTGCGACGGGCGGTTGTAGTTCACCGGCGCGCAGTAGTCGCGCTCGCCGTACGTCGACTTGCACGGGATCTCCGCGTCGGCGCTCCAGCGCACGTACTCGACGACGAAGAGGTCGAGGTCGCCGTCCGCGTCGTAGTCGAAGAAGCCGCACGAGGTGCCCCAGCCCGGCGCGACGATCCCCGCCGTCGCCGTGACGTCGCGGAACGTGCCGTCGCCTTCGTTGCGCCAGAGCACGTCGGGCCCGACGTTCGTCACGAAGAGATCGGGATCGCCGTCGCCGTCGAAATCACCGACGGTGACGCCCATGCCGTACGCGGACTCGACGAGCCCCGCGCGCTCCGTCACGTCCTCGAAGCGGCCGCCGCCGAGGTTCCGGAACAGCCGATCGCTCGGCATCGGCCGGCCTTCGGGCGCGAGGTCGCCGGATTGGACGACGAACAGGTCGAGCCGGCCGTCGCCGTCGTAGTCGAGCCACGCGAGCCCGCTCCCCATGATCTCGGGGAACCAGAAGCGCTGCTTCAGCGCGCGCACGTGGTCGAAGCCGAGCCCGCTCTCGCGCGCGACGTCGCGAAACCACGGAGTGCCGGTCGACGCGGTCTTCGGAGCTTCGGGGGCCGCGGGTGCGGGCGCGGCGGGCTCGTTCGAGCACGCTCCGAGGAGCGGGAGCGCGACGCACGCCGCGAGGAGCGGGCGCCGGGGACGAAGCGGTGCGACGCTCATCGCGTGCGGGCCTCCAACTCGCGCTTCAGGGCGAGCACGCGTTCGTTCTGCGGAGCGAGCCGCAGGAGCTCCGCGATCTGCGCGCGCGCGCCGTCGAGATCGCCGGACGAGAGCAGCCCCTGCGCGAGGTTGACGCGCGAGGGCACGTGCGAAGGCGCGAGCTCCACCGAACGCCGGCACCACGCGAGCGCCTCGCCGCCGCGCTTGAGCCGCGTGCAGACCTCGAACAGAGCGACGTAGGTCGTCGGGTTGTTCGGATCGAGGCGCGCCGACTCGCGCAGCGCCTGGTACGCGGGCTCGAGGTCGCCGTGGAGCATCAGCGCGCGCGCGCGGGCGAGGTGCGCGCGCCCGAGATCCGGCGCGAGCTCGCACGCGCGCTGGGAGTGCTTCAATCCGTCTTCGACGCGTCCGAGACGCAGGTAGGCGTCCGACAGGTTCAAGTGCGTCGCGAAGGCCTTCGGATCGAGCTCGAGCGCGTGCAGCAGCACCTCGACCGCGCGCGTGGGGTTGCCGGTCTCCTGCAGGCACGCCGCGAGGTTGCCGAGCACGTCGACGTCGTCGGGGCGCTTCTTCGCGAGCCGTTCGAAGGTCGGGAGCGCGGTCGCGTGCTGCCCCGCGAGCATCCGCTGCGACGCATCGGCGAACTGCGCGACGTAGTTGACGCGGTAGGAGCGCTCCTCCGCGCCGAGCGGGTCCTCGATCCAGCGGAGCTTGCTGCCGACGCCCGCGGTCAGCTCGGACTCGGCCTCCGCGCCGCGACCGAGACCGCGCAACGCGAGCCCGCTCGCGTACCGCGCAGGCTTGAACCCGGGCTCCTTCTTCAGGGCGCGCTGCGCGTACTCCAAGGCGCCCGCCCAGTCCTCGCGCGCGATCCGCACGTTGGCGAGCCCCACGAGCACGTCGGGCTGCTCCGGCATCGACGCGAGCGCGCGTTGGAGCGCGGCCTCCGCCGTCGCGTGGTCGCCGAGCTCGAGCGCCCAGGAGCCGAGACGCTGCTGCACGCCCGCGACGTTCGGGAGCTCCGCCGCGGCGCCCGCGAGCAGCGCGCGCGCCGCCTCGACGTCGCCCGCCTCGCGCAAGGCGATCGCGCGGTGGTAGCGCCAGAGCGCGTTGCGGGGCTCGAGCTCCGCCGCGATGGCGAACTCACCCTGCGCGACGGACCAGAGATCGTTCGCCGAGTACACGAGGCCGAGCGAACCGTGCCTGCGCGCGTCGGCGGGCGCGGCGCGGACGAGCTCGACCTTCGAGCGCACGAGCGCGAGCACCTCCGGGTCGACGGAGGCCGCGTCCGTGAGCTCGACCGGCGCGTGGCCGGCCGGCTTCGCGCACGAACTGGAGAGGTCCGGGACCGCGACCGCGAGCACGACGATCCAAGCCGCCGGAGTCGGGCCGCGGGCCGCAAGCGAGCGAGAGCGCATTCGGATCTTCCGCCGTGGATCAGCGGAACGCCGGGATCCCGGTCAGCTCCTGTCCGATCGCGAGCGTGTGGATGTCGTAGGTCCCCTCGTAGGTGTTGACCGACTCCATGTTCACCATGTGGCGGCCGGTCTGGTACTCGAGGCTGATGCCGTTCGCGCCGAGCATGTCGCGGCAGACGCGCGCGACGTCGAGCGCCATCTGGCAGTTGTTGCGCTTGCCCATGGAGACGTGCTGCGGCGTCAGCTTGTCCTCGTCCTTCAAGCGGCCCATGCGCAGCGCGAGGAGTTGCCCGCACGTGATCGCCGTCGCCATGTCGGCGAGCTTCTTCTGCGGGATCTGGTACGCGGCGAGCGGCTTGTCGAAGACGATGCGGCTCTTCGAATAGCGCAACGCTTCGTCGAAGCACGACAACGCGGCGCCGAGCGCGCCCCACGCGATCCCGTAGCGCGCCTGCGTCAGGCAGGAGAGCGGGGCCTTGAGGCCCTCGGACTTCGGGAGCAGGTTCGCCTCGGGGATGCGGACGTCCTCGAGCACGAGCTCGCTCGTCACCGACGCGCGCAGCGAGAACTTGTGCTTCTGCTCCGGCGCGGAGTAGCCCGGCGTGCCGCGCTCGACGAGGAACCCGCGGATCTTGCCGTCGAGCCGCGCCCAGACGACCGCGACGTCCGCGATCGTGCCGTTCGTGATCCACATCTTGCGGCCGTTCAGGACGTAGTGCTTCCCGTCCTTCTTCGCGACGGTGAGCATGCCCCCCGGGTTCGAGCCGAAGTCGGGCTCGGTGAGCCCGAAGCAGCCGATCGCCTTGCCGCTCGCGAGCTTGGGCAGCCAGTGCTTCTTCTGCTCCTCGCTGCCCATGCTGAAGATCGGGAACATCACGAGGGCGCCCTGCACGGAGCAGAAAGACCGCAGGCCGGAGTCGCCGCGCTCGAGCTCTTGGTAGATCAGGCCCGCGGCGACGTTGTTCAGACCGGCGCAGCCGTACTCCGCGGGGAGCGTCGGGCCGAAGACCCCCATCTCCGCGAGCTCGGGGATCGTGTCCATGGGGAACGTCCCGTTCTCGAAGTGCTCCATGCAGAGCGGGAGGTAGCGCTCGGTGACCCAGTTCTGCACGGTGTCGCGCACCATGCGTTCGTCTTCCGAGTACTGGTCGTCGAGTTGGAGGAAGTCGAGCTGACGGTAGGATTCCATGTCGCGTGGGGTGGGCCGGAACGGCCGGCGGCGGAGGGGGGCGGTGCGCGGCGAGTTCGCGGCGCGTGGAGTCGTCGCGCATTCTACCCGCGGACCCCGCCGGGGCGAACGGCGGGTCGCACGGCGCGCGGAGAGTGCTTCGGGCGGTTCCTTCGGAGGGAACGATTCCGTCACCCAGTCGTCGGGTTCCACCGCTAGACTGACGCCGCCGCCCGTGGATTCGCGCCGAGCGTGTGCCCTTCCCGCACACGCTGGCAGGAGTCCGTTTCGGACGATGGGATGGAGGGGGAGCTTGGCGCCGCACGATCATCCACTCACGATCCTCCTGGTCGACGACGACCGGGACTATCGGCTCCTGGTCCGGCACGCCTTGGAGAAGGTCGGCATGCGCGTCGTCGAGGTGCCCGACGGCCCGAGCGCGGTGCGCTATCTCGACCACACGCCCGAGGGCGGGCTCGTCGATCTGATCCTCCTCGACGTCCACATGCCCGGCGAAACGGGCTGGGAGGTCCTCGAACGCTGGCGCCTGCGCGGGCGCGTCACCCCGGTGATCTTCCTGACCGGGGTCGATCAGACGGACGAGCGCGTGCGCGGGCTCAACCTCGGCGCGGACGACTACGTCGTGAAGAGCCTCGACTTCAAGGAGCTCGCGGCGCGCATCCACGCCGTGATGCGCCGGCATCGCGACACCTCGCGCATCGTCGTCGGCGACGTGGAGATCGACGTCGTGAAGCGGATCGTCCGCCGTGGGAAGCGGCTCCTCGACCTCTCGCCGCGCGAGTTCGACCTGCTGCGCGTGATGGCCAACGCGCCGGGGCGGGTCTGGTCGCGGGCCGAGCTCCTGGACGCCGTGTGGAACATCCGGTTCGACCCCGAGACGAACGTCGTCAACGTCCACATCGCCCGGCTGCGTCGCAAGCTCGACCTCCTGGGCTCTCCCCTCGTCCACACCGTCCGCAAGGAGGGCTACGTGTTCGCGCTACAGCCCCCCGAGGCGTCGCACGACGACGACGTCGACCCGGGTGCGGACCGCTCCCTGAGCGCCGGAGCCTGAGCCCGAGCTCGCGCGTTTGCCTCGAGCGCCGAGTTCCGTACGCTCTTCTGCATGCGCTGCCTCGTCGTCGACGACGATCCCAAGTTCCGGAGCTACGTTTCGAGCGGCCTCGAGCAGTCGGGGATCGCGTGTCAGACGGCGCCCGACGGCGCCGCCGCGCTCGAGGTGCTCGACCAGGTGGGCGAGGGCGCGTTCGACCTGATCCTGCTCGACGTGATGATGCCCGTGAAGACGGGCTGGGAGCTGCTCCACGACCTGCGTGAGCGCGGACGGGAGACGCCGGTGATCTTCATCACCGCGCGCGACACGGTCGAGGAGCGCGTCAAGGGCCTGAAGCTCGGCGCCGACGACTACATCATCAAGCCGTTCGCGTTCGAGGAGCTCCTCGCGCGCATCGATGCGGTGATCCGCCGCCGGCAGAGCCTGCCGCCGCTCGAGTACGCGGACCTGCAGCTCGACCTCGGCCGGCGGCTCGCGCTCCGCGGCGGCAAGAAGATCGAGCTCTCGCCGCGCGAGTTCGACGTGCTGCGCTGGCTCGTCATGCACCACGACCGCGTCGTGTCGCGCACGGAGCTGCTCCACGAGGTCTGGGGCATCGACTTCGACCCGGAGACGAACGTCGTCGACGTCCACGTCGCGCGCTTGCGCAAGAAGATCGACAAGCACGGCCGCCCGCTGATCCAGACCGTGCGCGGCGAAGGCTACGTCATCCAGATGCCGGGGAGCACGCCGCCGTGACCGCGCGTCCGTGGTCGCTCGCGCGCCGCCTCTCCGTCCTCTTCCTCGTCAGCATCACGACCTTCGTCGTCGCGATCTCGTTCGCGACGGCGCTCCTCGTGCGCGCGAGCATCGCGAAGGACCTCGACGGCCTGCCGCACGAAGAGCTCGTCGAGCTGCGGGAGCACGCCGACCTGTTCGGCACCGGACGCGAGCAGACGCTGGAGCACAAGCTCGACGACCTCGCGCGCGAGCACTCGCCCTGCGACTTCGCGTGGCGCGTCTGGATCGACGATGGTCCGATCCTCCAGTTCGGCGAGACGGCGCTCCTCTCTCCGGCTCGCCCCGAGAAGACGGAGGCCGAAGGCGTCGCGGCCTCCGCGTCGGGCGCCGTGCGCTGGAAGACCGAGCGCGTCGCCCCGAACGCGCTCGTCGGCGTCGTGATCGACGGTTCGCGGCGCCTCGAGTTGCTCGACCGGTACGAGACCTACGCGCTCGTGATGATCGGCGCGGCGATCCTGCTCGCGTTCGGCGTCGCCACGCTCGTGTTCCGGCGCGTCTCGAAGGTGCTCGCGGAGGTCGCGGCTCGAGCGCGGGCCGTCAAGGACCCCGGAGCCCCGGTCGACATGCGCATCCCCGACGCGCCGGTCGAGATCCAGGAGGTCTCGGACGCGCTCGGCGTCATGCTCGCCAACATCCGCGGCGAGCTCCAGCAAGCGCGCCTCTTCACGGCCGGGCTCGCGCACGAGCTGCGCTCGCCCGTGCAGAACCTCGTCGGGGAAACCGAGGTCGCGCTGATCCAGGACCGCGACGCGGCGACCTACCGCGAGGTGCTCCGCTCGAACCTCGACGAGTTGCGCTCCCTCGGCGACGCCGTCGACAACCTCGTGACGATCTGCTCGGTCGGTGATCGCCAACGGACGGACGCACGAGAGCACTTCGACCTCGCGGAGGAAGCGCGGTTCCGCCTGCGGCGCGAGGGCCAGATCGCCGAACGGCACGGCGTCCGGCTCGACGTCGCCGCGGCCGGCGACTGCCGCCTCGTCGGCGACCGCGAGGCGCTCCTGCGCGCCGTGCGCAACCTCACCGCGAACGCGATCCAGTGGAGCGCTCAGGGCCAGGTCGTCGAGGTCCGCATCGAAGGCCGGGAGGACGCGATCGAGGTCACGGTCGACGACGCCGGCCCCGGCGTGCCCGACGACCTGCGCGAGCGCATCTACGAGCCGTTCTTCCGCGGCCCCTCGGCGCGCGGCCGCCGCATCGGGTACGGCCTCGGCCTCGCGCTCACCCGGACCGCCGTGGAGGAGCAGGGCGGGACGATCGAGGTCGGCACGTCTCCGCTCGGCGGAGCGCGCTTCCGCGCCCGGCTCCCCCGCCGCACCCCGGCCAGGGACCCGCACTGACGAAGGTTTCACGGTGCGCGCGCCACCGCACGCGCGCGGTGCATCGGTAGACTCCCGCGTTCTCGGCCGCGGACCGCGGCACCGCCCACCCTGGCTCCGTCCCCCACTCCATGAAGACGAAACACTCCGTCCTCCTCGCGTTCCTCCTCGTCGCTCCCGCCGCCGCGTTCGTGCTCGCTCCGCGCGCGACCGCTTACGACCCGGCGCCTTGGGGCGGCGGCAAGATCGGGCAGGCGATGCAGACGCTGCAGGCCGGCCAGCAGAAGATCGGCAAGGCGCTCGAGAAGAAGGACCTGGCGACCGTGCTCGCGCAGACGCTCGAGATGCAGAAGGCCGTGCAGGAGGCGAAGCTCGAGACTCCCGCGACCGCCGGTCAGGTCAAGGAGCCCGACAAGAAGAAGGAGTTCATCGCCGGGTACCGCAAGGAGATGATCGAACTCCAGAAGGCGCTGCTCGACCTCGAGAGCGCCGCCGTCGCCGACAAGCTGGACGACGCGAAGAAGGTGTTCGACGAGCAGCTCAAGGCCATCAAGAAGGAAGGCCACGGCAAGTACAAGGGCGACTGACGCGCCCGGTCGTGCTCAGCGCGCGGCGCCGAGCACGAGCACGTCGCGGGAGCCCACGCTCCGGCTCGCGAGCACGCAGAGGCGTGCTCGCAGCGTTTCGGGGAGGAGCTCGAAGTTCTTGCGCGCGACGAGGGCCAGGAACTGATCGCCCTCGCGCGCGAGCGCGACCTCGAGGTCCTCCTTCACCGCCGGCACGCGCCCGTAGAACCGATAGCCCTCGGGCTGCACGCCGACGCACGCGATGCGCGTCGGCTTCTCGGGCCGCGCGGCGAGTTCCTCGGCGAGCCCGCGCGCGCACTTCAGGGGGTCGATCGCGGGGAGGACGAAGAGCGCGGCCGCCGCGACCGCGACCGTGATCCCGACGCCGAGCGCGTCGAGCCCGAACGCGACGCGCCGGCGCGCGAACGCGACGAGCGCCGCCGCGCCGCCGAGCAGGAAGGCCCCGAACACGGCCGCGACGCCAGGGACGTTCGCGCGCACGACCTCGAGCACGTCCTCGGCGTCCGGCTTCCGCGCGAGCGCGTCGAGCGCCTCGATGCGGACGACCCCGAGCACCGCGACGAGGCCGACGAGCCCCGCCGCGCCGACGAGCGTCCACACGAGGGCGCTCGCGAGCCCGAACCCGCGCGCGAGCGGCGCCCCACGCAACGTCTCGGCGACGACGCGCGCGCAGAGCAGCGCGGCCGCGGGGTAGAGCGGCAGGAGGTAGAGATCGCGCTTCGGCGGCATCGCGCTGAACGCGACGAAGAGCACGGTGAACGCGAGCGCGAACCCGACGAGCGCGCGGTCGCCGCGCACGAGCTCCGAACGCGCCGACTCGACGGACGCTCGAGCTCCCAGCGCACGGCGCACGCGCCAGGCTCGCACGAGGCCGACGAGCAGGAACGGCGTGAACGGAAGGAACAGCGGCGGAAACGTCGCGAGGAACTCCCACGGGGGACCGCGGTGCTCCGTGCCCTCGATCACGCGCCCGAAGTGCTGTCCGAAGAAAAGCGAGCGGAAGAGGTCCCACGTCCCGGTGCGCGCGTGCTCGGCGAACGAAGCGGCGAGCCCCCACGCGACCACGGGCACGAGCGCGAGCAGCGCGAACGCGAACCAGCTCCCCCTGCGCGGCGCCGCCGCGTCGCGCGCGCGCTCGCGGGCGAGGTGGAGCGCGATCACGCCGACGCCGACGTGCAGCCACGCGACCGGTCCCTTCGCGAGCGCCGCGAGCCCCGCGCAGAGCCCGCCGACGAGCCGCGCGCGCCCACGCTCGGCGCGCGTCCCGTCCTCGACCGTCGCGCGCTCGACGGCGGCGAGGCAGAGCGCCGAGAGCACGGGGTCGAGCTGCACTCGGCCGCCGATGTAGAACACCATCGCCGAGCCGAGCGCGAAGAAGACCGTCCACCGTGCCTCGAGCTCGCCCCAGTACCGGCGCGCGAGCCGCGCCGCGAGCCACGCGGTCGCGAGCGTCGCGAGCAGCGACGGAAGGCGGAGCGCGAGCTCGTGCCACCCGAAGCACCGCCCGAACGCGCCCGCGAGCCAGTACACGAGCGGCGGCTTCGCGAAGTAGACGTCGCCGTTCAGGTGCATGACGAGCAGGTCGCCGTCCCACGCCTCGCGCGCGACCTCGGCGTAGCGGGGCTCGTCCGGCGCCCAGAGGCCGATCGACGCGGCGAGCAGGACGATCGCGGCGAGCGGGTACCAGCCGCCGAGGAACGGTCCGCGCGCGGGCGCCGCCGCGGTGCCGACGCGCCCTTCCGCGGCCCCGCGCGGCTCGTCCGAGGGCGCGTTCACGCGCGGGACGCTCCAAACGCTCGCAAGCCGCTCATGTCGAGCGCATCATGTCACACGTGACCCGCCTCGCGAAAGCCGAGCCCGTCCCCACGCCGCCGCGCTCCTCCACCGTGACCGCCCCGAACGCTCCCCGCACCCCGGCCGGCGACCTGCTCCAGTCGCAGGTCCGCTGGCGCTTCCGCCGCGACGCGAGCCCGGCCCCCGAGCTCTCGCTCGTGGCGCCCGTCTACGACGAGGTCGAGAACCTGGAGAAGCTCCACCAGCGCGTCGTCGAGATCTTCGGCGACCGCACGCCGTGGGAGCTCGTGCTCGTCGACGACGGCAGCAAGGACGGCTCCGCGGACCTGATCCGCGCGCTCGCCGCGCGCGATCCGCGCGTCGTCGGCGTGTTCTTCGCGCGCAACTGCGGTCAGACGGCGGCGACGACGGCCGGGCTCCAGGTCGCGCGCGCGCCGCTCGTCGCGACGCTCGACGCCGACCTCCAGAACGATCCGGCGGACCTGCCGAAGATGCTCGAGATCCTGCGCGCGGAGGGCCTCGACGCCGTCGTCGGCTACCGCATCAAGCGCAACGACAACTTCGTGCGCCGGGTGTCGTCGCGCTTCGCGAACGCGGTGCGCAACTGGATCTCGAAGGACTCGATCCGCGACACGGGCTGCTCGCTCAAGCTCTTCCGCACGGACGCGATCCAGGCGATCCCGCTCTTCGAGGGCATGCACCGCTTCCTGCCGACGCTCCTGCGCTACCACGGCTTCCGCGTCGCGGAGCACCCGGTGAACCACTTCCCGCGCGTCGCGGGCAAGAGCAAGTACGGCGTGTGGAACCGCGCGTTCCGCGCGCTCAAGGACCTGCTCGCGGTGCGCTGGATGCGCGGGCGGCGCATCCTGCTCCCGATCCGCGAGGTGACCGATGCGCGGTGACGCGCGCGCGCTCCTCCGCCGTGTCGTCCAAATCGCGGCCGTGCTCGCCGTCGCGAACGCGCTCGCGCTCGGGGCGCTCGCGCTGTTCACGCGCGTCGCGCACGCGGAACCCGTCGTGAGCCCTGCGCCCGTCCTGAACGGGCCGGCGGCCGACGGCGACTCCGACTCCGCGCCCGCGCAGGGTGAAGTGCGCGCCGCCGCTCCGGCCGCCGCGGCGCCGATGGTCGAGTGGGGCGGGGTGCTCGACCTGCAGAAGCGTCTGAAGGACGTCCCCGTCGAGCACGACGCGTCGGGCACGCCGTACTTCGTGCTCGAGACACCCGAAGGGAAGCTCCGCCTGACGCCGGAGGAGTTCGCCGAGCGGCTCGCCGAGGTGCAGGAGGGGCAGCGCGCGAACGGCTTCCTCTACGTGCTCTTCAACATCACCACGCCGCTCGGGTTCGTGTGGGTCGCGCTCGGCTTCCTCGGCCAGGCGCTCTTCACGTTCCGCATGGTGCTCCAGTGGTGGGCGAGCGAGAAGGAGAAGCGCTCCGTCGTCCCCGTCGGGTTCTGGTGGGGCAGCCTCTTCGGCGGGCTGATGCTCTTCGTCTACTTCGTCTGGCGCAAGGACGTCGTCGGCGTGCTCGGTCAATCGACCGGCGTGTTCGTCTACGCGCGCAACCTGATCCTGATCTACCGCGCGCGCGCCGCCGAGGACGCCGCGCGCGAAGGCGCGACGCGCGCCGCCTGATCCCCACGAGGTCCGAACTTGGTCCGCTATCTCGTCACGAGCGCGCTCCCCTACTGCAACGGCCCGATCCACTTCGGCCACGTCACCGGCGCGTACCTCCCCGCCGACGTCTACGCGCGCACGCTGCGCATGCAGGGCGAGGAGGTGCTCTACGTGTGCGGCGGCGACGAGCACGGCACCGCGATCACGATCAACGCGGAGCAGGAGGACGTCCCCTACGCCGACTACGTCGCGCGCTGGCGCAACGTGATCAAGGACACGTTCGACCGCTTCGGCATCGCGTTCGACGTGTGGTCGGGCACGAGCCTCTGCCCCGACCACCGGGAGACGAGCCAGGAGTTCTTCCGGCGCCTCGACCAGAACGGCTACCTCTCGAAGCGGTCGAGCGAGCAGCTCTACTGCCCGAAGGACCGCATGTTCCTCGCCGATCGTTACGTCGTCGGCACGTGCTACCTCTGCGGCTACGACAAGGCGCGCGGGAACGAATGCCCGCGTTGCGGACAGGAGCTCGAGCCGCTGAAGATGAAGGTCGTCGCCTGCAAGGTCTGCGGGACGACGCCGGAGAAGCGCAGCACGCTGCACTGGTACCTCGACCTCGCGAAGCTGCGCGACGACGGCCTCGGCGCCTGGTTCTCGAACCACGAGTGGAAGCCGAACGTCACGGGCTTCATCGGGAACCAACTCGCCGAGATCGGCCCGCGCCCGATCACGCGCGACATGAGCTGGGGCATCCCCGTCCCCGCGGACCGCGCGGGCGGCGAGACGGGCAAGGTGCTCTACGTCTGGTTCGACGCGCCGATCGGGTACGTCTCCTTCACCCAGGAATGGGCGCGCGCGAAGGGCGAGCCCGACCTCTGGAAGCGCTGGTGGAAGGACGCGGACACGCGCCTCGTCCACTTCATCGGCAAGGACAACATCGCGTTCCACTGTCTGATCTTCCCCGCGATGCTGTTCGGCCAGAAGGACGGCTGGATCCTGCCGTGGCAGGTGCCCGCGAACGAGTTCTACAACCTGCAGGGCGGCAAGTTCTCGACGTCGGAGAAGCGCACGATCCCGATCGAGGACTTCTGCGCGCGCTTCGACACCGAGGCCGCGCGCTTCTACCTGCTCGCGAGCGCGCCGGAGACGGCGGACTCCGAGTGGCGCTGGCAGGACTTCCAAGCGTGCAACAACGCGGGCCTCGCCGACACGATCGGCAACCTCGTCACGCGCGTGCTGCGCTTCCTCGACAAGAACTACGAGGGCAAGGTGCCCGCGCTCGACCCCGCGCACGAAGCGCAACTCGACCGCGCGATCCTCGAGGAGTGCGGCGCGTTCGGCGATCCGGGCGAGCACGTCCGCGCGTTCAAGTTCCGCCGCGCGGCGGAGCAGCTCCTCGAGAACGCGCGCGTCGCGAACGTGTTCGTCGACCGCACCGCGCCGTGGACGCTGCGCAAGACCGACCCCGTGCTCGCCGCGTCGACGTTGAACACGTGCTGCCAGTGGCTCGCGTGGCTCGCGCGCTGGATGGCGCCGTTCATGCCGAAGAAGGCGCAGGCGCTCTGGGCGATGCTCGGTGAGACGAGCGACGTCGCGCGCGAACGCTGGCCCGGCGTGCCGAAGGCCGGGAGCTGGCGCGTGCTCCCCGCCGGACGCAAGCTCGGCGTCGTCGAGGGCCTCTTCGCGAAGATCGACGACGCGACGATCGCCGCCGAGGTCGCGCGCCTCGAGGCACCGAAGGTCTGACCGCACGCGATGGAGACGAGCTCGCGGCGCGACGTCCTGCTCCCCGCGCTCTGCGTGCTCGCGAGCGGGCTCCTCGCGCTCGCGCTGCGCCCCGGGATCCCGCTCGACGAGACGCGCTACCTCCAGGTCGCGCGCGAGATGACGTGGAACGGGCCCTGGCTCCTGACGCTCAACGGGGAACCCTACGGGCACAAGCCGCCGCTCCTCTTCTGGCTCGGCCACCTGCTCGGCGCGCTCGGGCCGGGGCTCGAGCTCGGGTTGCGCGCGATCCCCGCGCTCGCGTCGGCGCTCACCGTCGCCGTGACCGCGCGGCTCGGCCGCGCGCACGGCGCGCCGCTCGCGGGGTGGGTGCAGGCGGCGTTCCTCGCGCCGCTCCTCTACGCGCACGCGCTCTACTTCGACTCGCTGCTCGCGTGCACGGTCGTGCTCGCCGTCGCGGCGTGGTCCGCGCGGCGGCCCGCGCTCGCCGGCGTCGCTGCGAGCGCCGCCCTGCTGACGAAGGGCCCCGCGGCGTTCCTTTCCCTCGTGCCGCTGCTCGTCGCCGCGGATCCCGTCGCGGGCCGCGCGCTCCCCGGACGCATCGGACGCGCCGCGGTGTGCGTGCTCCTCGCGTGCCTGCCCCTCGCGGCGTGGGCGCTCACGGCCGGACTGCTCGGCGGGCCCGAGTTCCAGCGCGAGCTCTGGTGGAGTCAGACGGCGGAGCGCGTCGCCGGGCCCTCGTCGCACGACGAGCCACCGTGGTTCTTCGTCGTGGTGCTGCTCGTCGGCACGCTCCCCGCGACGCTCGCATTCCTCGGCCGGCGCGAGCGCGCGGAGCCCGGCACGCTGCGCGCGCGCCTCCCGTGGGCGATCGCGCTGCCGGTCCTCGTGTTCTCGTTCTTCCCGGGCAAGCAGCCGCACTACGTGCTGCCGCTCTTCCCGATGCTCGCGCTGCTCGCCGCCGCGCGGCTCGAGCGAACGTCCGGAACCCGCGTGCGCGTCGCGACCGCTGCGCTCGGGCTCGTGTTCGCGGGCGCGCTCACGCTGGCGTGGACGCAGCGCGCGGAACGCCTCGAGCGTTATGGTCACCACGCGGACGCGCTGCTCGCGACGCGGACGTTCCCGGCGCTCGTGCTCGTCGGCGTGCTCTGCGGAATCGCGGCGGTCGGGCTCGCGCTCGCGCCGCGCTCGGGGCCGCGCGCGTGGCTCGGCGCGGGGATGCTCGCGACGCTCGGGCTCGTTCTGCCCGTCGAGTTCGCGTTCGGGCGGCTCCTCCTGCCGACGCGGATCGGCGCAGCGCTCACCGAGGAGCCCGAGGCCCGCATCGCCACGCTTCGCGCGCAGCAGGCGGGCCTGTATCTGTGGATGAGCGGACGGCGGCACATCGACGATCTGCGCGAGGTCGACGAGCTCGCGCTCTGGGCGCTCCGGCATCCGGGCGGGCTCGTCGTGTTCGAGGACAAGCTCTGGCGGGACGAGCCCACGGCGCGCGCGCTCGCGGCGCTCGACCTCGTGGCCGTCGAGCACGACCTCGTCCGCGGCACGCCGTCGACCCTGTGGCGCGTGCACAGGCACGAACCCTGACCGCGTTCGGGACCTCGCGCTCCCCCACAGCGCTCGCGCGAGCCGACGCCGTGCGGAGCCGGCGCGAGCGAGCGTCCACCGAAACGAAAGGGCTCGGCGAACGCGCAGCGTCCGCCGAGCCGGATGCGACCTTTGGGGGGTCCTGGGTCTCTAGAAGGAGTCCTTGAGCGCCTTCCCGACGCGGAACCCGACGCGTTTGCCGGGTGCGATCGAGATGGGCTCACCCGTGTGCGGGTTGCGGCCCACGCGCGCCTTGCGCGGCTTGAGCTCGAAGGTGCCGAAGCCGGTGAGCGTGACGCTCTGATCCGACTCGAGCCCCTTCTGAATTCCCTTGAGAACCGTTTCGACCAGGAGCGCGGCCTGCAGTTTCGAGGTCCTGAGCTCCTCTGCGACGTGGGCGACCAGGTGGCTCTTGTTCATGTCGAGCCTCCCGAGCGCGACTCACTTCTTGCCGCGCTTGCCCTTGCGGGCGGCCTTCTTGCGGCCACCGACCTTGCGAGCGCCCTTGCGGCCAGCCTTCTTCCTCGTCGCCTTCTTCATCGCCATGAGAAAAACTCCTTAGTGTTGCTTGGGTGCGTCTTCACGACGCACTCCCACGACATCACCGAGTCCATCGGCGCACGCGCGAGTTTCCTTTCCAGGCTTTTGAAACTTTTTGCTCCGTCGCGTCGCCGAACGCTTTCGTTCCGAGCAACGAAATGCACATCAGCAGCTTCGCGAGATCGCTTCGGCCCGCGCGTTCCGAACGAAAGCGTGCGAGCCCGCGAACGAGGTCGTGCTGCGCCCGCGCTCCACGCCCCACGCATCGACGTAAGTCGTTGTCGACAGCGAGCGCGTACGACGTCGGCGGCGGCGCGCGCGGTGCGTGTGCGCTGCGCGCCGAAGGAGCTCGATGACGCGCCGTTTCGACACGGGTCGAGCGCGGCCGTCGCGGGGCGCGAGCGCGTCTCGTCCGCGCGTCGGTCGGTGCGAACCGAGGACGAGAAAAAAAAACTCGCGCGTCACCGGTTCGGCGACGCACGCGGTCGCGTCACAGGACCTCGGCGCGCGGAGCGAGGTGTCGGCGGATCGCGTTCGAGCTGACGCGCCGACTCGCGCGCACGCGCCCGGCAAACGCACACGGAGCCCGCGCGCCGTGCGCACGAGCTCCGCGAGATCGATCGGACCGGCTCGAGCCTCGAGCCCGCCTCGGAGCCGGGCTCGATGCCGACTAGCCGGCGGCCTTCATCCGGCCGCGGACCGCCTTGACGATGCGTCCGGCCTTGAGGCACTTCGTGCAGAGGCGCACGCGGACGACCTTGCCGCCGACGAGCGCGCGCACCTTCTGGACGTTCGGCTTGAACTTGCGGAACGAGCGCCCGGTGCAACGCAGACCGACGCCGCCATCCTTCTTCGCCAGACCGCGGCGCGCGACCATGCCGCCGCTCTCGGTCCTCTTCTCGCAGAATTCGCAGACACGTGCCATGGGTGATCCGTTCTCCGGGGGGCTTTCCCCGGACGAGGGCGGAGGAAGGTATCCGAGGTCCCGCAGGCCTGCAAGCCCCTGCTCGCGACCTCCGCCCCCCGCCCGGCCCCCTGAGAAGGCGGCGCGGCGGCCCGCCCCGAGGGAGGACCGCCGCGCGGGACCGACGTCCAGGATCAGAAGAGCTGGTCGAGCGCCGCCGTGGCGGACTTGGAGAAGTCGCTCGCGAGCTTCTCCTCGCCCTCGCCCTCGGGACGGTTCGCGACCTCGGTCAGGACCACGTCCAGGCGGCGCGTCGTCTCGGACGCATAGTAGCGGACCATGCCCAGGTTCGTGCGCTCGTCGAAGACGACCGCGAACAGCGCGCGATCGCCGACGAGCGAGACCTGGATCGAGTCGCGCTGCCCCTGGTGGTAGAGCGTGCTGAACTCCTCCTCGCCGAGGAGACGCGCCATCTCGCGCGTCGCGGCGAACGAGCCCGCCACGAGCGCGGAGATCGAGTCGAGGGAGTTCTGCTGCACCTCGCCGCGCTTGGTCACGAGGTGACCTTCGCGGTCGATCAGCAGGGCGGAGCGCGCCCCCGAGAGTTCGAGGAAGCCGTCGAGCTCGCCTTCGAGCTTGGTCACATCGCTCTTGTAGAAGACAAGGCGATCGCTGCGGAGCTTTTGTTCGCGAGTACCCATGTGCTACCTCGATCAGAAGACCTTGAGAACGACCTTGGCCACCACGGCGCCGATCCCCAGCGCCACCACGACGAAGATCGTCGCGTACATCAGGCCCTTGCTCTTCTTGGGCTGGACCTGAGGTCCCGGCGCGGGGGCCGCGCGGCCGGCCGGGCCCGGGGACGGACGTCCATCGGGCTTCGCCTGCGGACGAGCCGCGGGCGGGTTGCGCTTCACGGGCGTGCCGACGTCGGGCTGCATCATCTGGATCGACGTCGGCTGCGGTGCGCCGCCCTGCGGGTTCATCGTGGCGGTCGCCGTGTGCGACGCCATCGAGCTCTGCGGGCCCGCCATGCGGAGGCCGCCTTGCTGCGGCATCGGCGCCGACGGCGGCTGCGCCTGCATCATCATCGGAGCGGGCTGCTGCGCCATCGGCTGCGCGCCGTAACCGGGCGGCGGTCCGCCCATCGGGATCGACGGCTGGAGCGGCATCGCCCCCATGCCTTGCTGCATGCCTTGCTGCATGCCCGGCTGCATGCCCGCGTGCATCCCCTGCGGGACGCCGTGCGCCTGCGCCGCAACCTGCATCGGCTGGCCGAGCGGCGGCGGCATCGCGCCGACCCGCTGCGGAACCCCGGGCTGCGCCTGCACGGCCGAGTGGTAGCCGGTCTGCTGGAGCGCGCGCTGCGCCGCGGCCATCGCGGCGGGCGACGTCGTCGGTGCTCCGTAGAAGCCGGTCTTCGCCGCACTGATCGGCGCCTGCGCCGCCGGTGCCGCGGCCTGCGGCATCGGGGCTCCCGGCTGAGGAGTTCCCGAGCGCGAGCCGTTGTGGATCGTCTCGAGCACGCGCGCCGCGAGCGCCTTCAGCGTCGGGAACACGCCCTGCCCGGAGTTCGCGACCGCTTCGAAGAACGGCGCGTTGTGCGGGTTCAGGAGCCGGTTCAGCTCCTCGACCGGCATCGCGTCGGGCAGGTCGCGCTTGTTGAATTGGATGACGTGCGGGACGTTCGCGAGGCTCTTCCCGTACTCGTTCAGGTTCTGCTCGAGGTTGCGCAGCGACTCGAGGTTCTCCTCGATCATCGCCGCGGACGAGTCGGCCACGAACACGACGCCGTCGACGCCCTGGAGGACGAGCTTGCGTGTCGAGTTGTAGTAGACCTGACCGGGCACCGTGTAGATCTGGAAGCACGTGCGCATGCCTGCGACCGTGCCGAGGTCGAGCGGCATGAAGTCGAAGAACAGCGTGCGATCGCCGTCCGTCGAAATGCTCGTCAGATCGCCGCGGTTGTTCGACGGCGCGCGCTGGTGGACGATCTCCAGGTTCGTCGTCTTGCCCGACATGCCGGGCCCGTAATAGACGACCTTCGCGTTGACCTGCTTCTGGGCAAAATTGATCTGGACCATGCTTCACTCCCCAGAACCCTCGGGGACCTCGGTGCCTTTCGCGTGGATGGGTTCCGCTCCCTTGGAAGCGGCCTTCTGAGCCGGGAAGATCCCGGGCGGGTCGGACGCCGCGCGCGACGAGTCGGCGGCCTTGGGCTCGATGGCGCGCAGGTGGCGCTCCATGCGTGCGATCGCGACCCCCATCGGGAGCCGCATTTCCTCCGGGCGCACGCCCCCTTCGAGCACGACGAGCAGGAGCGCCCGCGGTGCCTGCACGACGATCAGCGTCCCGCGCGCCGCGCGCAGCACGAGGCGCTTCGGCACGTCCCAGGACATCGGCGCGACGGCGCGCGTCACTTCACCGATCCAGCTCGACGAGAGCGCGGCGAGCGCGTTCAGGTCGTCCGCACTGTCGAGCACGGAGTCCTTCGCGTCCTTGACCTCGGGCTTCGAGCGCGACGGCTCGTTCTTGCGGACGTCGATGGGCACGCCGTCCGACGAGATGAGCGCCGCGAGGCGCACGCCGGGGATGCGGGCCAGGGGGTCGAGTACGGTCTTCACGCGTCCACCTCCGCAATGGAACCGCCGCGCGCGAGGAGCTCGCGCAGAGACGCTTCGTGGCTGCGACTTCCGTCGCCGACGCACCACACGGCGGCCGAGGCCGCTTCGTCGGGGCGCAACTCGAGCGTTCCGAAGTCTCCTTCGAGCGTGACCTCGAGCGCCTGCCCGAGTCCGAGCCGACGCGCAGCCGAGCGGCAACTGCCGACGACCTCGCGCACACCGCGCGCCATGCGGTCGGCAGTCGGCCCCTTCGGCCCCTGCACGAGCGCCGTCGCTCCGCGGACGTAGAACACGCCGCGCACGCCCGACTCGCGGGCGAGGTTCTGGAGCAGCGGACGCACGTCGCCGGTCGGGAGCTCCCGCATGTCCGCGGGCTCCTCGTCGACGAGGCGTCCGGTCTTCTCGACTTCGCGCAGCGCCTGGTCGACGGTGCGGGCCTTCTCGGCGAGCGTCGCGACCGTGCGGAAGCGCGCTTCGAGCGCGGGATCCCCGGGCTGGAGTTCGAGCAGCCGCGCGAGCGCGCGGCGCGCCTCCGTCCACGCGCCGCAGCGCGAGGCGATCTGGAGGCGGAGCCTGTGCGGGCGCGGATCGCTCGGGAGCATCTCCTCCGCGGCGGAGATCAGCTCGAACGCGAGCCGGCCGTCGTCGCGGCGCTTGTCCGCGAAGAAGCGCTCGACACGGGCACGAGCGCGCCAGTACTGCGCCTCGGGGTGCTTCGCCGACTGGTACCACTCGATCGCCGTGTCCTCGGCGCGCGCGACGCGGCCGGACTCGACGAGGATCTGGCAGAGCTCCGACCACACCGCGGGGCGCGGCGCGCTCTTGAGCTGCTGCGTGAGCTCGCGCATGCGGCCTTCGAGCGACATCTGGCGGATGCGCTCGTGCACGCGTTTGAGCTCGCCGTCGGACGCATGCAGCTTCATCCCCTCCTCGGCGACGCTCAGCGCGTCTTCGAACTCGCCGTGCACGGCGTGCTCCTGGGCGAGGTCGGAGTAGCTCTTCGGACTGGGGTCGTCGGACAGGCGTTTCGCCGCGGAGCGAACGCGCCCATGGGACAGGAGACGTTTCAGGAAGCTCATCGCGCACCCTCGGAATTCGGCTTCGGTCGCGCCTTGAACGCCTCGATCGCCTCGAGGTCGGCCCGCACGCGGCGCGCGTGCTCCCAGTTCGGCGGGGCGAGTTCGAGCGCGAGGCGCAGATCCTTCAGCGCTTCGTCGAACTTGCCCTGCTGGGCGTACATCAGGCCGCGCGAGCGCGCCGCGTCGGCCTCTTGCAGGCGCTCCTGCACCTGCATCGTTTCGTCGTGGTGTTCGGACTCGACGCGGTCGGCGAAACGGCGGAGCCGCTCGTTGAGCGCCTGCTTCTCGCGCAGGGCTTCGCCCATCGCGAACCAGGCGTACTGGCGCGCGATCAGGTCGTCGATCGCCGCGATGCGCGCGCGAACGCCGGCCGCGTCGGCGGCGCGGAGCGGCGGCAGAGCGGCGTACTCCGCGCGCACGTGCTCTTCACGCATCCACACCCCGTACGCCGCGAGCCCCAGAAGAGCGACGGCGCCGACGATGCGCAGCGCGCGCATGACCTTCCATCGGCGGACCTTCCGGCGCGAACGGAGCTCGCGGATCATCCGCGTCACGTCGCGGCGGCCGGGCTCGAGCGCGTGGATCTCCTGGAGGTAGGCGATCGCTTCCCGAGTGCGGCCGGCGAGCGCCGCTTCGTCCGCCTGGCGCAGGTAGCGCTCGACGAGCTCCGCGTGATCGGTGCGGCGCGAGGCCGGGAGCTCGCCGGTGTGGACTTCCTCCACCGTGAGGCGGTCGGCGAGCATCTCCTGCAGCGACTCGGCCCGCTCCATCTCTCCCGCGCGCTCCAAGAGGAACGCGAGCCGCTCCGCCTCGCGATCGAGCGAGATGCGGTGCCGCTCGAGGACGTGCGGGTGCGCGAGTCCGAGGATCACGAGCGCCTCGAGCTGACGCAGGTCCGTCGGGTTCTGCGTGAGGCTGTCGAACAGCGCGCGCGCGAACGCCTCGGCGGTGCGCTCGTCGAACTCCGTCGTCGCGCGCCGCATGCTGTCCTTGAGCGCCGTCCGGGCGCTGGGCCCGGACGCGACGTCACCCGTCAACGCGGTGACGACGTCTTCGACGATCAGGGGGCTCCTGGTACTCGCTGCGCTCAATCCGCTCTTACCTCGTTACGGGCCGCCGCGGGAATTGCGGTGCCACGTTGCGACCACCTGATCGAGACGCGCACGACCGGACCTGTAGGTCGCCACGGAATTGTCCGCGTCGGCCTCCGGTTCCCGCCGAACTCGCGAACTCCACCTGGAAAAAAAGACCGCCGGCCGTGCGCGAAGCACGGCCGGCGGTCGTTCGAAACCGCGAGCTCACTCCTCCGGGTTGGTCGTGATCGCGCCCGAGGCGTTGCCCGCGACGTCGGGCAGACCCGACAGGCCGAGCGTGCCGTTCGAGGCGAGCGCGGCGGAGAGGGTCACGCGGACGTGGTTGCGCTCGAGGAGCTCGACCGAGCTCACGGAGCGGCCGGTCGCGGTCCAGTTCGACGTCGTCGTCACGAAGCTCGTGTCGACGTCCTCGTCGAACAGCACGTCCACGACGACACCCGTGTCGTCCGCGCGGTAGTTGACGAACGAACCGTCGAAGTCCGGGTCGGTCGTGTCGCCGCTGGTCGAGCCGCCGACCGAGACGGCGGAGCCCATCGTGTTGCCGGAGAGGTCGGCGATGCCGCTCACCGTCACGTTCAGCGACGCTCCGCTCAGGAGGTCCTGGCCGTCGGCGAGCGCGATGGTGACCGTGTTCGTGTTGCCCGAGTAGGTCAACACGGCGCCGACGAGGGAGAGCGTGGTCGCGCCCGTGGTCACGACGTAGTTCCCCGCGTCGAGCGCGGTCGCGGTGTCGACCGGCTCGTTGAACGTCACGGTGACGTGATCGCCGCCGTAACCCGGCGTGATCGTCCCGGAGACGGACGAGACGAGCGGCGCCGTCGAGTCGGAGGCGGTCACCGTGCGGGTGATCGAGCCCGACGAGTTGCCGGCGAGGTCGGTCACCGTCATCTGCAGGCTGTTGCCCGCCGTCGGCGTGACGCCGAACGTGACGCGGATCGTGCGCGGACCGACGCGCTCCGCGAGGGTCGCGACGTTGCCGCCGTTGTAGTCGTAGTTCGCGGCCGTCTCGGCCTCGGTCGGGTCGATCTCCTCACTGACCTCGACGAGGAGCGCGTCGCTCGTCGTCGGGTCGATGCGGACCTTGCCGACTTGGACGCTCGGTGCGGTCGAGTCGCCGCCGCAGACGATGCCCGTCTCCGTGTCGGCGACCGTGCGCTGCGTGCCCTGGGCCGACCACACGTCGACGACCGAGAGGTCGTACGAGTCGCCGGTCTGCAGGTCGTTGCCCGTCCCGTTGCCGAGCACGATCGTCACCGTGTCGGTGCCGTCGAACGTGAACGACGCGCCCGCCAGGTCGACCGTCGTCGCGCCGCTCGTCAGCGAGTAGTGCTCCGGATCGAGCAGCGTCCACGGGCTCATCGGGCGGTCGAACTTGACCGTGACGACGTCGTTCGAACCGCCGGAGACCGTCGTGAGGACGGAGAGGCCGGTGTCGAGCGAGGGCTGCGTGAGGTCCTCCGCATCCGTGGTCGCCGCGAGGAGCGGGAAGCACGGGTTGCCGGCGAGGTCCTCGACGCCGAACACGTCGAGCGTGTCCGTGGAGTCGACGACGAAGCCGTACGCGATCTCCACGCCGAGACCGTCGTCGAGGACGGTCGCCGTCGTCGGGTAGCCGCGGAGCGTCCCACCGGACGTGCGGAGCGCGTAGCGCGTGCCCGTCGGGTTCGTGCTCGCGTCGTACAGGTCGTCCAGCTGGCCGCACGGCTCGCTGAAGCGGAGCACGAGCGTGTCGCTCGAGGACGTCGAGCGGTAGATCGTGTGCACCGTCGGGATCGTGCTCTCGGAGTCCACGTCGCCGACGACGGCGGACCCCTGGATCACGTTGCCGCCGAGGTCGCGGGCGTCCGTGAACGCCACGGAGAAGTCGTCGCCGCGGTGGAGGTTCACCCCGTTCGCGAACACGAGCGTCGCCGTCTTCGTCGCGGAGTCGTACGCGATCGTGGTGCCGACGGTGGAGACGCTGGTGCCCGTGGGCGATTCGACGGTCCAGTTCGTCGCGTCCTCGACTTCGGACTCGATCATGTCGTCGTCGAACGTGACCGTGATCGTGTCGTCGTTCGCGCCCTCGACCGCGGTCGCGGTCGTCGAGGCGATGTCCGGATCGATCGCGTCGTCGGTGTGGATCGAGAGCGCCGTCTGCGCCGCGGCCATCGAGTTGCCGGCGAGGTCCGCGATGTTGTCGACGTCGATCGTGTAGTCGCCCGGGATCACCGCCGCGTCGAAGACGAGGCGCACCGTGTCCTGGCCCGGCAGGAGCGTCGCGCTCTGGAGCGTCTGCGCGCCGGAGATCGACCAGTTGACGAGCGTCTCGGCCGTGGTCTCGTCGACGTCTTCGTTGAACAGCACGTCGAGCGTCTTGCCGCTCTCGTCGAACGTCCGGTTCTGCGTGACGACCGAGACGGCCGGCGGAGCCGTGTCACCCGAGATCGTCGCGGTGTCCGTGCCGGAGAACGTCTCGCCGTCGACCTCGAGCACGTTGCTGCCCGTGAGGGTGAACGAGTCGCCGTTCGCCATGTCGAAGTCGAGCTGGATCGTCAGCGTCTTCGCGAGCAGGTCGTACGACAGCGTCTGCGTCGACAGGTCGATCGTGTTGCCGTCGACGACGAGCGTCCACGAGCTCGGGTCTTCCGCCGACTCGGGATCGAAGGCCTGCGTCGTCGTCGCGACGACGTAGTCGTTGTCCGCGTTCGGCACGGTCACGGCCGAGGGCTGACCATCGAACGCGTTCGCGACGGGCGACGGCTGATCGATCGCCTGCACGGTGTCCGCGAACGCGTTGCCGTGGCGGTCGACGAGGCCCGCGAGGGTGACGTCCTCGACGCCGGGCACGATCGGGCCGCTGAAGGTGACGCGCAGCACTTCCTCGCTGATCTGCTCGACCGACACGGCGACGTCCGGCAGGTCGACGCCGAAGCGCGCGAGCTGCGTCGAGACGTCCGCATCCATCGGCTCGTCGAACGTGAAGTCGATCACGCGACCGTATTCGTCCTCGGCGAGGTTCTGCTCGGCCGAGACGAGCGTCGGCGCGACCGCGTCCCCCGTCGCGGTTCCATCGACGGCCGTCCCGTCGACCGCGACGTCCGCCACGGAGAGGACCCCGCTCGCCGTGACGGAGAAGTCCGCGTAGAGCCCCGCGTCCGTCGGCAGCGTGAACGAGACCGTCTGCGTCGTGTCGTCGAAGACGATCGTCGCGCCCGTGAGGTCGCGCGTCGTGCCGTCGACGGTGAGCGTCCAGTTCGTCACGTCCTCGGCCGTCGCCTCGACGATGTTCGGGCCGCTGAACTCGACGACGAACTCGTCGCCCGTCGTGCCCGAGTTCTGCGTGCCGCCCGAGATCGTGAACGTCGGCGGCGTCGAATCGCTCGTCGTCACGGCGTGGAACGCGGTCGCGACGCCGTCGAGACCGGTGGCGCGCACTTCGTTCGAGGGCGTGACGCGCGCGTCCCACGTGATCGTCACGTCGGAGCCGGCGACGACGACGGAGGTCGCGGTCTGGCCGCCGTCCGCCTCGAAGTTCGCGGTGGTCGCGGCGTCGAGTCCGCTCGCCGAAGCGAACGTCACGACCGTCGTCGTGCCGTCGGCGTCGAGGTCGAGGTCCTGCAGAGCGGTCTGGATCGTGTTCGGGCCGGAGGACGAGCTGCCGCCCGTGCAGGCGCAGAGCGCGCTGAGCAGCGCGGCGCAGGTGAAGAGACCCAGTTGTTTCCCAAGAGTCATTGCGGGGATCCTCGTGGAGTTCGAGATCGTTGGCCTCGCGGCCGCGGGACGGAAAAGGGATGGACGCGCACCGCGGGGGAGTGCGCTCGGCGCTCGTATCGGAAGCCGTCGCGGGCACTCTTGAGACGCCGTGATCGACGAACCCGCCCCGCCCGCGCGCGGCGGCCGAAGCGGAAAACGCTTCCACGTCCCGGTGGAAACGAAGGCCCGCGCGCCGCGCGGACCGACGCGGAGCACGCGACGCGACGCGCGGCTCAACCGCGGCGCGGAGGACGCGCTCCGCACGCGGAGACGGCTCGACGCCGTCCGCAGCTCACCAGAGCAGCGGGTCGACGACCGTTCGCGAGAGCTGGAGCACGCCGTTCACGCGCCCCGCCGCCTGCACGTGGAGCACCCGCCCGCGCAGCGCGGGGTCCGCGTCGATCGGATGAGCGAGCTCCGCCCGTCCGTCCGCATCGGCGGCGACGGGCACGACGAGGAGCCGCGTGCGCCGCAGGAAGAGCTCGCCGAGCGTTCCCGGCACGCGCGTCGGCGCCGGCGCGCGCACGCCGAAGAGGAAGAGCACTTCGCTCGCGCCCGGGACGCGCGCGGCGAGGTCGAGCGTGCCGCCGACGGTGGGCGTGCCGCGCACCGCGACGTCGCGCTCGCCCGTGTCGTACAGACGGAACTGCCCGGTCGTCGCGAACTGGTTCGCGTGCGTGTTCTTGAGCCCGACGGCGACGCGCGTCCCGCTCGCGTCGAGCGCGAGCGCGGTCACGCTGCCCGGCAAGTCGGCCGTGAGCACCGGCGTCGGACTCGCGCGGTCGAAGAGCTGGAGCTCGGGCGCGCTCGAGCCGTCGCCCCACGCACCGAGCGCGATGCGGCGTCCGTCGGCGCTGACGCGCACGACCTCGGGCAGGTTCTGCAGTCCGCCGGGCGTCCCGTGCTGCGCGACCGACCAGAGCGGAGCCCGGCTCGCCGGATCGAACACCTCGAGCCGCAGGTCGACGCCCGTGAGGGCGTCCCACCATCCGATCGCCAGCGTCGAACCGTCGCGCGCGAGCTCCGCGCGCGTCGCGAGCTCGTTCTGCGCTCCGGGCACCGCGAACGCGAGCGCGTAGCCGTTCGCGCCCTCGGCGTACACCGAGAGCGCCGCTCCCGCTCCGGCCGCGAGCAGCGCGCCGTCGCCGGAGAACGAGAGCGCGCGCGTCGCGACGGGCGCCGCGATCGAAGCGAGCGTGCTCGCCGCGTCGTCGCCGATCCAGAGGACGCCGCCCGCCGAGATCGCGACGCGCCGTCCGTCGGCGGAGAGCGCGAGCTCCGACAAGCTCGTCGCCGCGAGGTCGTGCGCGCCGAGCACCGCGCCGCTCGCGCCGTCGAGGAGCTCGACGTGCACCGCGTGCGCGCCGTCGTTCCACAGCGCGACCGCGACGCGCGCGCCGCGTTCGTCGCACGCGATCCGCGCGGGCCCGTTGACGATCGACGGCAGCGTGCGCGTCCACGCGGGCGCGAACGCGCCGCCCTGCGCGGCCGCCGCGGGGCTGTAGCGCGTCACCTCGGTGCGTCGGTGCGTCGCGTCGGGCGCGGGGTACTGCGCGACCCCGAAGCACGCGTCGGCGGCGCTGCCCGCGGCGACGGAGAGGACGGAGATCGCGCTCGCGACCTGGTCCTCGCGCGCGAGCGGGCCAGTCGCGCCCTCCGCGCTCGCCGCAAGCAGCGCGAGGTTCGGCGCCGTGCCCGTCGCCGAGGTCCAAACGACCGCGTCGGACGCGCCGAACGCGACCGAGCGCGGGATCCAGGGGTCCCCGTTCGTCGCGGCGCGCGTCCAGCGCAGGCCGGGAGCGAACGGCGCCTGCGCGGCGGCGGCTCCAGCGAACGACACGAGGGCGAGGACGGCGAGGGCGCCCGAAGCGGCCCTCCACGAACCCGGGGCCGGGCGGCGGGGAGCGAGTTGCACGTCGAAGCCTACCCCGTCCTGCGCAGCGAGGACGGGCGCGCTCCCCTTGGCTCCGGCCCCTCCGCTCCGTAGACTGACGCGCCTCACAACGGATCCGCAGCCAGCGCGGGGAGAGTTCCGAGGCGCATCGCGCCCGGACGCCGAAGGGGCAAGCGCGAACGCGCGAAACTCTCAGGCACCAGGACCCGCGCCGGATCGACCCTGGACACGCGGCAACGCGACCGAACAGGGGCGCCGCGAGAACGCTCTCGCCGTGCGCCCCTGTTTCGTTTTCCAAGTCCCCCGCCCTCTCCCGCGCCCATGAAGCACACCCCGCTCTCCGACCTCCACGTCCGCCTCGGCGCCAAGATGGTCGAGTTCGGCGGCTGGTACATGCCGGTCCAGTACGGCCCGATCCTCGACGAGGTCCGCACCGTGCGCACGAAGGCCGGCCTCTTCGACCTCTCGCACATGGGGCGCGTGCGCATCACCGGCCCCGAGCGCATCGCGTTCGTCGAGAGCCTCGTCACGTGCTTCGTCGCGAAGATCCCCGAGAGCGCGATCCGCTACGGCCTCTTCTGCAAGGCCGACGGCAACCCGATCGACGACCTGCTCGTCTACAAGGGCAAGGAGGAGATCTTCCTCGTCGTCAACGCGTCGAACACGCAGGTCGACCTCGACTGGATGCGCCAGCACGTCGCGGGCAAGAACGTCGTGATCGACGACCAGACCGACGCGCTCGCGATGCTCGCGCTGCAGGGCCAGGCGTCCGCCGCGATCCTCCAGCCGCTCGTGAAGGACTGCGACCTCTCGAAGATCGGCTACTACAAGTTCGGCTTCGGCACCGTGTGCGGGATCGCGAACACGCGCATCAGCCGCACGGGCTACACGGGCGAGGACGGCTTCGAGCTCTACGTCCCGAAGAAGGAAGCGGAACGCGTGTGGAACGAGGTCTCCGCCGCGGGCAAGGCGCACGGCCTCGCGCCGATCGGCCTCGCCGCGCGCGACACGCTGCGCCTCGAGGCGGGCATGCCGCTCTACGGCCACGAAATCGACGCGACGCACAACCCGGTCGAGGCGGGGCTCGCCTTCGGCATCTCGTTCGCGCCCGAGAAGGGCGACTGGATCGGCCGCAGCGCGCTCGAGCGCGTCGCGAAGGCCCCGAAGAAGCGCCTCGTCGGCATCCAGACCGACGGACCGCGCGTGCCGCGCCAGGGCTACGAGCTCTACCGCGGCGCGGAGAAGATCGGCTACGTCGTGTCGGGCACCGTCTCCCCCACCGTCGACTCGAACATCGGCACGTGCTACGTCGCCGCGGGCGTCGGCAACCCGGGCGAGACGTGCGAGCTCGACATCAAGGGCAAGCGCCAGCCCGCGACCTTCTGCGCCGTGCCGTTCTTCTCGCGCACGCGCAAGTGATCCGAACGCGGAGCGCGCCGCTCACGCACGCGCGCTCCGTCTCACCAACCTTCGAAACCCAAGCACCCCCGCGCACCCCACGAGTCCCCATGCGCCCCAACGACCGCCGCTACACGGAAACCCACGAGTGGATCAAGCCCGACGGCGAAACGATGCTCATCGGCATCACGGACTTCGCCGTCGCCGAGCTCAGCAACGGCAACGAAGGCGACCTCGTCTACTGCGACCTGCCCGAAGCCGGCCGCGTGCTCGACGCGGGTGAGACCTTCGGCGAGATCGAATCCGTCAAGGCCGTCGCCGACCTGAACTCGCCCGTCGCGGGCGAGGTCGTCGAGTCGAACACGGCGACGGAGGAGCACCTCGAGATCCTCTCGAAGGATCCCTGGAACCAGGGCTGGCTCATCCGCATCCGTCCGAACGCGAAGAGCCTCGACAAGCTCATGGACGCCGCCGCGTACGAGAAGTTCCTCGCGGCCCACAAGCACTGATCCTCGCGCGGCGCGCGGCCCCACGCCGCGCGCCGCGGTCCTTTTCGAGCGCGGTTCCGTCTCCGTCCGTCGCGCGCGCGCGCCGCGCGCCGAACCCGCCGCGCTCGCACGCGCTCTCGGGCGCGCTCCATCCCGCCGCGGAGGGCCTGCGTGCGCTCCGCCCCACCTCGAGCCCAACGCGCTTCTCCGCCATGCCGACGCTCACCTCCACGACTCCGAGCACGAATCCCGCGATGAAGACCTCCGATCCGTTCCCGCAGGACCGCTTCGCCGACCGCCACATCGGGCCGCTCCCGCGCGACGCGAGCGAGATGCTCGCGTTCCTCGGCTACGCGAGCCTCGACGCGCTCACGGACGCGGCCGTGCCGGCCGTGATCCGCTCGAAGAAGCCGCTCGAGCTCCCCGCCGCGGCCAGCGAGCGCGACGCGCTGCGCGAGATCGCCGACATCGCGGGCGAAAACCAGGTGTTCCGCTCGTTCCTCGGCTTCGGGTACCACGACTGCGTCACGCCGCCGGTGCTGCTGCGCAACATCCTCGAGAACCCGGGTTGGTACACGCAGTACACGCCGTACCAGCCCGAGATCAGCCAGGGCCGCCTCGAGGCGCTGCTCAACTACCAGACGATGATCGTCGACCTGACGGGCCTCGAGATCGCGAACGCCTCGATGCTCGACGAAGGCACCGCCGCGGCCGAGGCGATGGCGCTCTGCTACGACGTCGCGAAGGACAAGGCCGCGAAGGCCTTCTTCGTCGCCGCGGACTGCCACCCGCAGACGATCGAGGTCGTCAAGCAGCGCGCGCGTCCGCTCGGCTTCGACATCGTCGTCGGCGACCCCGCGACGTTCGACTTCGCGACGAAGTGCTTCGGCGCGCTCGTCCAGTACCCCGCGACCGACGGCCTCGTGCGGGACTACCGCGGCTTCGTCGAGCGCGCGCACGCGAAGGGCGCGCTCGTCGTCATGGCGTGCGACCTGCTCTCGCTCGTGCTGCTCGAAGCGCCGGGCAAGCTCGGCGCGGACGTCGCGATCGGCAACACGCAGCGCTTCGGCGTGCCGCTCGGCTTCGGCGGCCCGCACGCGGCGTTCTTCGCGACGCGCGAGGCGTACAAGCGCTCGATGCCCGGCCGTCTGGTCGGCGTGTCGATCGACAAGGAAGGCAAGCCCGCGCTGCGTCTCGCGCTCCAGACGCGCGAGCAGCACATCCGCCGCGAGAAGGCGACGAGCAACATCTGCACGGCGCAGGTGCTGCTCGCGGTGATCGCCGGATCGTTCGGCGTCTACCACGGCCCCGAGGGCCTGCGCCGCATCGCCGCGCGCGTCCACCACCAGACCGCGGTGCTCGCGGAGGGGCTGCGGCGCGCGGGCAAGAAGGTCCGCCCCGGGCTCTTCTTCGACACGCTGCGCGTCGACCTCCCCGCGTCCGAGGCGCGCAAGGTGCTCGATCGCGCCGCCGATCGCGGCATGAACCTGCGGCGCTACGACGACGGCGTCGGCATCGCGCTCGACGAGACGACGACGGCGGCGGAGCTCGCCGAGCTCCTCGCGTGCTTCACGGGCGAGAAGAGCGACCTCTCGGCGCTCGAGGCGCTCGTCGCCGACGTGCGCCCGCTCGACTTCGGCACGCTCGCGCGCACGAGCGACGTGCTCGTGCACCCGGTGTTCCGCACCTACCACTCCGAGACGGAGATGATGCGGTACCTGCACATGCTGATGTCGCGCGACCTGTCGCTCACGACGTCGATGATCCCGCTCGGCTCGTGCACGATGAAGCTCAACGCGGCGGCGGAGATGCTGCCGATCACGTACCCGGGCTTCGGCAAGCTCCACCCGTTCGCTCCGTCGACGCAGACGAAGGGCTACGCACGCCTCTTCGCCGACCTCGAGCGCTGGCTCAGCGAGATCACCGGTTTCGCCGCGTGCTCGCTGCAGCCGAACGCGGGCTCGCAGGGCGAGTACGCCGGCCTGCAGGTGATCCGCGCGTACCACGAGGAGCGCGGCGCCGGTCAGCGCGACGTCTGCCTGATCCCGCACTCCGCGCACGGGACGAACCCCGCGAGCGCGGTGATGGCCGGCTACCGCGTCGTCGTCGTCGACTGCGACGAGCACGGCAACGTCGACGTCGGCGACCTGATGAAGAAGCTCGCGGAGCACGGACAGAAGCTCGCGTGCCTGATGGTCACCTACCCGTCGACGCACGGCGTCTACGAGGCCGCGATCAAGGACATCTGCAAGCTCGTCCACGACGCGGGCGGTCAGGTGTACATGGACGGCGCGAACCTGAACGCGCAGGTCGGCCTGACGCGCCCCGGCGAGATCGGCGCCGACGTCTGCCACATCAACCTGCACAAGACGTTCTGCATCCCGCACGGCGGCGGCGGGCCGGGCATGGGCCCGATCTGCGTCGCGAAGCACCTCGCGCGCTATCTCCCGGGCCACCCGGTCGTGAAGACCGGCGGCGCGGACGCGATCGGTCCGATCTCCGCCGCGCCGTGGGGCTCGGCGAGCATCCTGCCGATCTCGTGGATGTACATCCGCATGATGGGCGGCGACGGGCTCACGCGCGCCACGCAGTTCGCGATCCTGAACGCGAACTACGTCGCGAAGAAGTTGAGCCCGCACTACCCGGTGCTCTACACGGGTGCCTCGGGACTCGTCGCGCACGAGTGCATCCTCGACACGCGCGTGCTCAAGAGCTCGGGCATCGAGGTCGACGACGTCGCGAAGCGTCTGATGGACTTCGGCTTCCACGCTCCGACGATGAGCTTCCCGGTCGCGGGCACGCTCATGATCGAGCCGACGGAGAGCGAATCGAAGGGCGAACTCGACCGCTTCGTCGAGGCGATGACCACGATCAAGGCCGAGGCGGACGCGGTCGGCAGCGGGAAGCTCGACAAGAAGGACAACCCGTTGAAGAACGCGCCGCACACGCTCGCGATGGTGACGGCGTCGGAGTGGACGCACGCCTATGCGCGCGAGACCGCCGCCTTCCCCGCGGCGTGGCTCAGGACGCACAAGTTCTGGCCGCGCGTCGCGCGCATCGACAATGCGTACGGCGACCGCAACCTCGTGTGCGCGTGCCCGAGCGTCGAGAGCTATCGCTGAAGCGACTCCAGAGGCGCGAGTGTGTTGCGGGCGGCGCGAGCCGCCCGCCTTCGTCGTCGGCACCACCGCCCGCGCAGGTACGTACCTAGGGTGCGAAGCGTGGTGCGCGAACAGCGCACCCGCACTGGACGCGGGCACCGCATCCGTGCGGACGCGAGCTCCGTGCGCTCCGCAGTGGAGGTGATGGGACCCCGACGCGCCGAGGTCCATGAGACCTCGAACTCGGCGCGGAGCTTCGGTTCCCCTCCACCAGACGCCGAGTCGCGCGTTCGGCGGCGTCCTCGACCGAGGGCATCACGAACGCGGCGAACCGGGAATCGGAAGGAGCACTGAGATGAACCGCAAGCAGACCTTCACCTTCGCAGCCGTCGCCGGTCTCGCGACGGCGGCGCTCGCGTGGCAACTCACGCTCACCCCCGTGTACAAGAACCCGCTGCCGAAGCACCTGCCCGGCAACTGGCTCCTGGACAAGGAGATGACCATGAAGCTGGCGCCCGAAAGCCGGCTCGCGAAGTTCGGAAGCCTCAGCTTCACGAACGACGTCAACGTCCTGGAGAAGCTCTCCAACGTGGCTGATCGGCTGAAGGACAAGAACCTCATCATGTCCGGCATGCTGACCATCGACGGGAACACGCACCCCTACGTGATCCACGAGAAGGAAGGCTGCAGCACCCTGATCTGGTTCCACGACGGTGTCGAGACCAAGGTCGGCGACCCGGTCGCGAAGTGCATCAACATCATCCTCGCCGCCGAACCGACGAACGACATGCTGTTCCTCGGTGACGAGGGCGGCCTGCGCGGCGCGAGCGTCTGCTATCGGCGCAAGTGACCGCCGGGGCGCGAAGGGCGGCGTAGACTGCGCGCCATGAAGGCGTGGATCCTCGTCCCCCTCGCGCTCGCCGCCTGTCGACGCCCCGCGGACGTCGCCCTCCCTCCGGAGCGCGCGCCCGCGGGGCTCGTTCACGAACTCCCCTCCGCCGTCGACCTGCGTCCGCGCTTCGTGGAGTTCGGGCTCGCGCCTCGAGCGCAGGGAGGACGGCCGACGTGCTCGATCTTCACGGCGACGGAAGCCCTGGAATTCGCCTGCTCGCGCGCGTCGAATCGCGGCGTCCGCTTGAGTGTCGAGTACGTCAACTGGGCCGCGAACGCCGCGACCGGACGCAACGACGACGGCGACTTCTTCCACAACGCACTGACGGGCTTCGAGCGCTTCGGGGCCTGCTCCGAGGCGCTGTTGCCCTACGCCGGCGAGTTCGACGCGAGCCGGACCCCGCCGACCGAGGCCCTCGTCGCGGGCGGCCGCCTGCTCGGTGAACTCGCGGCGCGCCTGCGCGTGCGGTGGATCCTGCCTTGGCAGGAAGGACGGAGCGGACTCACCGATGCGCAGTTCGAGGACGCGCGTCGCACGCTCGCCGCCGGCTGGCCGATCGCCGCGGGCTCGAGCCACAGCCGCCTGCTCGTCGGGTACGCGGACGACGCAGCGAAACCCGGCGGCGGAGCGTTCCTCACGCTCGACTCGGCTGTCGGCGGTTGGAGCGAGGTCGACTACTCGTTCGTGAAGACGCGCGTGAACGACGCGTTCGTCGTCGAGTTCGCGCCGTGAGGCGCACGGTCATTCCTTCGGCGGGACGAGCCGCGGCTCGACGAGCGCCGTGACGTCCGGCACGAGCCGCCCGTCGCGGTGGCGGATGCGCTTCCAGATGCTGCAGTGTCGCTGCTCCACGCGCACGAGTTCGCACGCGTCGCGCACGCGATCCGCGGCGAGTTGGAGGAGCTGGATCCCCGCCGCCGAGCGCGGATCGATGTGCTCGTCGCGGATCCGCTTCGCCTCCGGCGTCTGGTCGACGAGCGAACCGTAGCGCACGAGGGCGGGGTTCGAGAGCAGCGTGGCGTCGTCGAGCCCGCACACGCTGTCGCACTTGGAGGCGATCCACTCGGGAGCGCTCTCCTCCGTCGAGGTCGCCTGGAGCCCGGGTGCGGCCGCGCAACCGCCGCCCGGAGCGAACGAGAGCGCGAGCGCCGCCGCGAGCACGACGGCCGAAGTGAGGACGGGATGGGCGCGGAACATGGAGCACCTCCGCGCCTTCGTAGGCGGATCGCGCGCGCATTCGATCCGATCGCGTCGGGGGGCGCGCCCGAGGAAGGGAGCAGCGCCCTACGCCCTCGGGCCCGGACGACTTCAGAGCTTCATCAGCCCGATCGCGACGAGCACCGGGATGATCACCGCGACGAGCGCCTCTCCGGCGATGAACCCCGAGGCGACCGGGATCGAGTAGCGCTGCGCGCTCGTCGAGTCCGACTTGCGCCAAATCCAATCGAGGCACGCGCCGAGGAACATCGTCGCGACCGCGCTCGCGGGCACGAGCATCCCGATGCCGATGCCCGTCGGCGACGGGACGAACGCGCGCAGCGACTTCTTCTGCTCGAGCACGGTGAAGAGCACGCCGACCGCGGCGCCGATCGCGATCGCCCAGATCGCGCTCGGGTGGATCTCGCTGAAGCCCTTGGAGAGGATCTTCGCGAAGCCGACCCAGCGGACGGAGATCGGGCTCGAGAGGCCGCCCTCGCCGAGGCCGTACGTGTCGCGCAGGAGCGGGTACGCGAACGCGAGAGAAAGACACCCGACCGGCACGGCGGCGAGTTGCATCCACGTCAGCATGCGCGGCGTCGAGCCGATCACGTGGCCGGTCTTGTAGTCCTGCATCAGGCCCTCCGACTCGGCCGCGACCGAACCCGTGATGCCGCTCGACACGACCGTCGCGCGCATGTCGCCCGGCGTGATGCCGCCGAACATCGCCTGCATCACGTTGGTCATCGTCGAGATCGGGCCCCAGTTCGTCTCGCCGAGCACGCGCATCGCGACGAGCATCAGCGGGATCGAGAGCACGATCGCGAGGACCGACTGCCACACCGGCGTCCCGAGCACGAAGTACTGGATCGCAACGAGCGCCGCGGACGACACGAGGCTCCCGCCGATCACCCACCGCAGCGGGAAATCGCCGCTCTGCACGGAGGCGCCCGAGAGGCTCCGGAACGTGGCGACGAGCGTCTTCCACTTGAGCACGAGCGCCGTCAGGCCACCGGCGACGAGCATCCCCGTCGCGGGCCACATCACCCACAGGAGCACGTCGACCTTCTTCGCGCCCTCCGCGATCACGCCGTTGTCGGCGAGCAGCACGGGCGCGACGACCCACGAGAGGACGAGCCCGACCATCATGCTCGAGCAGATGCGCAGGCCGATGATCATCCCGGAGCCGATGTTGAGCAGGGACAGCGAGAACCCGACGCCGGTGACGCCCGAGAAGCGGTTCAAATGGACGTGGATCAGCTCCTCGAACCACGCGCGCGTCGTCCCCCACATCACGAGCGCCGATGCCGCGAGCGCGCCGAGCATCGAATAGGCCGAGCGCTTCGCCTGCGCACCGCGCGAGTCGAGCAAGATGAGCGTCTCCGCCGCGGCGAGGCCGTCGGGGAACGCGAGCTTCTCGTCCTCGATGAAGTGCTTGCGCAGCGGCACCGCGAGGAACACACCGAGGATGCCCGCCGTCGAGAACCAGAGGAACGTCTGCCACGTCGAGAGGTGGACCTGGAACCCGGTCGACTCGTCGCGCGCGAGCAGGTCGAACGCGGCGAGCAGCCAGCAGAGGAACGCGATCTGCCCCGCCGCGGTGCCGGCGGTCTGCACGATGTTGTTCTCCCAGCGGTTGTAGGTCTTGCTGAAGAGCCCGAGCGCGAGGAAGCCGAAGAAGGCCGAAACCACCGAGATGTTCGGGCCGAACCCGAGCTTGAGCACGACGTACGGGTACGACGCGCCGATCACGGCCGCGACGACGAGAGCCGCGACGACGGAGCGCGGCGTGATCTCGCGCACGTGGGCCGGTTTGACGGAGGGCTCGATTTCCTGGGGGGCGGTCTCCATGGTGCGCAGAGCCTAGCGGCCCACCCGCGGAGCGGCACGCTCCCGTTCGGATCGTGCTCGGCGCCGAGCGCGGGCCTGCACGGCGCGCGTGCTAGGATCGGCTCCGCTTGGAACGCTGGCGGCTGATCACGACGTTTGGCGCGGACCCGTCGTTCAACATGGGCCTCGACGAGGCCCTCCTCGACTCGCGCGGCAGCCCGACCACTCTGCGCTTCTACACGTGGAAGCCCGACACGCTCTCGCTCGGCTACTTCCAGCGGTACGCGGAGGTGCCCGGGGTCGAGAAGGCGGGCGCCGTCGTGCGGCGCATCACGGGCGGCGGCGCGATCCACCACGTGAAGGAGCTCACGTTCTCGATCGCCGCGTCGCTCGACCACCCGCTCTACCGCGGACCGGTCGGTGAGTCGTACACCCGGATCCACGGCGCGCTGATCGACGCGCTCGCCGCCGCGGGCGTCGCGAGCGGTCTGCGCGGCGGGACCGGGCTCGCGTCCGACGTCGAGGGCACGGGGATGTGCTTCCACGCCTCGACGCCGCTCGACGTCGCGTGGAACGGACGCAAGGGCATCGGCTCGGCGCAGCGGCGCAAGGGCGGGCGCGTCCTCCACCACGGCTCGATCAAGCTCGGCACGTCGCCGCTCGAAGGCGCGATCGCGACGCTCGAGGGCGAGGGCGCGAAGCTGCGCGTCGAGGAGCTCGCGCAACTCGTCCGCGCCGCGTTCGAGCGCGCCTTCGAGGTCGAGTTCGAAGCCGCCGTGCCCGACGCGGCGGAGCGCGCGGACGCACGGACGCTCGGCACGCGCTACCTGGACCCCGCGTTCGTGCGCCGGCGATGAGGGCCCCCGGCGAGCGACGCGGCGGCGGAGATCGTGCGCCCCACGGGGGACCGCCCGGCGGCGAGGCTCGCGCGCTCCGCGCGGCGAGGACGGACGCGCGCGCGCAGCGGAACGATCCGCGCGGGAGGAGTGCGCGCACGGCCGCGTGGATCGCCGGCGTCGTGCTGATCGTCCTCGCCGCATGTTCGCGCGCGCCCGAGCGTCCGAACGTGCTCCTGATCACGGTCGACACGCTGCGCGCCGACCGGCTCTCCGCCGCGACGGGCTCGCCGCGCGTCACGACGCCGCGGCTCGACGCGCTCGCGGCCGAGGGCGTGCTCTGCACGCACGCGTCGACGCCGCGCGCGAAGACCACGCCCGCGCTCGCGAGCTTGATGACCGGCCTCGCGCCGCACGCGCACGGCGTGCGCGACCTGATGACGCCGCTCGCGCTCGAGCACGCGACGCTCGCCGAGCGCCTGCGCGCCGCCGGCTGGCGCACGGGCGCGATCGTGGCGAATTACGTGCTCCGCGCGCGCTTCAGCGGGCTCGAGCGCGGCTTCGAGCAGTGGACCGAGGACCTCCCCGACACGCAGGGCGTCCCGCCGGAGGACGTCCCGCAGCGCACGGCGCGCTCGGTGACGGACGGCGCGCTCACGGCGCTCGGGCTCGCGCCGCACTCGGGCTCCGCGGGTCCGAACACGCCGTTCGCGCGCGAGGGCGAGCCGTGGTTCCTGTGGCTCCACTACATGGACCCGCACGGCGCATACGAGCCGCCGCAGGAGCACCGCGTGTTCCACGCCGACGCGCCGCAGCCGATCGCGCCGTCGGACCGCGTCCACGTCGCCGACTACAACGTGCCGAACGACGCGCGGCTCGCGGACGGGCGCGTCGACGCCGCGCGCGTCGTCGACCTCTACGACGGCGAGGTGCACTACGTCGACGCGGAGATCGGCCGGCTCCTCGACGCGCTGCGTGCGCGTGGGTTGCTCGCGAACACGCTCGTCGTCGTCACGGCGGACCACGGCGAGAGCCTCGGCGAGCACGACGATTGGTTCGAGCACGGACGCGACGCGTGCGAGGGCTGCGTGCGCATCCCGCTCGTCGTGCGCTTCCCCGACTCGGCGCCGCCGGAGCGTCGTCGCGCGGGCGCGCGCTGCGACGCGGACGTCGCGCTCACGGACGTCGGCGCGACGATCCTCGACGCGCTCGGGCTCCCGGCCGACCTCGGCGCCGGACACGCGACCGCGCCGCGGTCGCGCGCCGACGCGCGCTCGATCGGACGCGCGCGCTCCCGCCTCGACGCGCTCCTCGGGCGCGCACGACCGGCCGAGCACCCCGTGTTCGGCGAGCGCGTCGACCGCGCCGACGCCGCGGGCGTCGTGCAGCACAAGACCGTGCGCCTCGGCCGCTACAAGCTCGTCCATCGCTACGCGACGCCGGCGCGCGCGGACGGCGCGCCCGAGCTCCTCTCCGAAGCGCTCCACGACGTCGACCGCGATCCGCGCGAGGAGCACGACCTCCTCCGCGACGGCGGCGCCGACGAAGCCCCTGTCGCCGAGCTGCGCGCGCTCCTCTGCGCGTTCACGGCCGCGGATGCGCGCTTCGCCGCGCTCGCCGAGGAGCTCGCGCGCGAACGAAAGCGCCTCGAGGCGAACGACCCCGAGGCGCTGCGGATCTTGAAAGGGCTCGGCTACTAGCGCGGCGCGTCGTGCTCGAGTTCGACCTCGAGCCGCCAGTCGCCCTTCGACGCGAGCGCGAGGCAGGTGCCCGTGACGCGCGCGCCCGACGACAGGCTCTGCGGCCGCCACGCCTGGTGGTCGAGGTTCTGCCCCGTCCATCCCTTCGCGATCGTGCCGGTCGTCAGGACGTCGGCCGCCTGCTCGCCGCTGAGCCCCGCCGCGAGGTCGAACGCGTAGTCGAAGCGCGTGCGCTCCTTCGTGTGCGGCTGCTCCGTCGACGCGCTGAGCGTGAAGCGCGCCGCCTCCTTCGCTTCCTTGGGCGGGAGGAAGCGCACGAGCGCCGGGGCTTCCTCGCACAGGCAGAGCTGCGCCGTGAGGCCGCGTCCGAGCCGCAGCGCCACGGCGTGCGCATGGTCGACGAAGATCGACGCCCGGGTGCGCTCGCCGCCGTCGGGGGCCGCGATCACCACGGCGCCGGAACGCTGGAGTTCGCGTTGCAGGAGGAGCGCGACGTCCGCGGCGCTCGTGCTCTTCGCGAGGTGCAGACCGAGCTCGGTGCGTGCTTCGGAAACGCGGCCCTCGAATCGGGTCTCGTAGGCGAGCTCGAGTTCGATGCGCGCGCCTCCGTCCTGGACGATCTCGCCCTCGAGGACGATCTGCACGAGCCCCTCGGCGTGGGCGAGGGCTGGGGCCGCGGCGAGGACGAGGACGGCGGGAAGGAACGACGGGATCGGCATGGCGGGGCTCCGAGTCGATGGGGCGAAGCTGGACGCGCGAAGCACCGCACGGCTTCCCGCGAGTTCGCGAGGACGAGCGTGGGTGGTTACCCCGCCTGGACTCGAACCAGGAATGACAGGACCAAAACCTGTAGTGTTACCGATTACACCACGGGGTAGCGCTTTGGATCCTGACGCGCGCGGCGTGCGGGATCCATCTCGTCCTGGGCCGGTTCTCACGGGGTCGGCGCGCCCGGAGAGCTCCGAGTTGGTTACCCCGCATGGATTCGAACCATGAATGAGAGAACCAGAATCTCTAGTGTTACCGTTACACCACGGGGTAACTCGGAGGGCCGGGAAAGATACCGGCGCCGCGGCCGAGGGTCAACCCGCCCGACCCCGTAGCGCGCGCAGGCCGAGGTCCAGGGCCGCGTTCACCGCGAGCGCGCGCACCAGCTCGCGCTCGCGGACCACGAAGCGCCGCTCCGTCGCCGTCGCCCGACCGTCGAGCGCGACCCCGAACCAGACGAGCCCCACCGGCTTTTCCAGCGTGCCCCCGCCGGGGCCGGCGACGCCCGTGACGGCGAGCGCGAGGCGCGCACCCGATCGGCGCGCGGCGCCCAGCGCGAGCGCCTCGGCCGTCTCCGCGCTCACCGCGCCGTGCCGCGCGAGCACCGCCGGGTCGACGCCGAGTTCGGAGACCTTCGCCTCGTTCGCGTAGACGATCCAGCCGCGCTCGAAGACCGCGCTGATCCCGGGTACCGACGTGATCCGGCCGGCGAGCAGACCGCCCGTGCACGACTCGGCGAGCGCGAGCTTGGCCCCGCGCGCGAGCAGCTCCGCGCCGAGGAGGCGGGCGAGGTCGGGCTCGTCGCGCGAGATCACGTGCTCCGCGAAGCGCCCGGCGATCGAGCGCGCGACGCTCTCCGCACACTCCTCCGCGGCCCGCGCGTCCGCGGCGAGCGCGCGCACGGTCACGGAGAGCACGCCGTCCTTCGCGGTGACGCCGACGAGCGGCTCGGCGTCGCGTCGCATCGCGTCGCCGAGCGCGTCGGCGAGCGCGCTTTCCGCGAGGCCGAAGAGGTGCACGGCGCGCAGCGCCGACGCACCGCGCGTGAGCGGCGCGAGGCGCGGGAGGACCTCGTGCTCGAGCATCGGCAGCATTTCGCGCGGCGGTCCGGGCAGCGCGAACACGCGCGCTCCTCCGAGCAGGAGCGCGAAGCCCGGCGCGGTGCCGTGCGGGTTTCCGAGCACCTCCGCGCCGCGCGGAAAGAGCGCCTGGCGCGCGTTCGCGGGGAGGAACGGCCGTCCACGCGCGGCGAAGAGCGCTTGGAGGTCCGAAAGCACGCGCGCATCCGTCGCGAGTTCGACGCGTGCCGCGCGCGCCGCCGCGTGTCGCGTGACGTCGTCGAGCGTCGGACCCAGGCCGCCCGTGACCACGATCGCGTCGTGGTCGCGCGCGAGCCGCTCGAGCGCCCCGGCGAGCGCATCCTCGTCGTCGCCGAGCACCAGGAAGCTCGCGGGCTCGAACCCCGCCGCGACGAGACAGCGCGCGACCGCCGCGGAGTTCGTGTCGAGCGTGCGGCCGAGGACGAGCTCGTCCCCGGTCGCGATCACGGCGGCGCGCGGGAGCCGGCTCACGCGCTCACTCCGTGCGCGAGCCGCGCCCGCTGAACTTCGCGAGCAGGATGCCGATCTCGTAGAGGACGACCATCGGGATGGTCATCAGGATCTGCGAGTAGTAGTCCGGCCCCGGCGTGACGACGGCGGCGACGAAGAGCGCGCCGATCAGGAAGTGCCCGCGGTACTTCCCGTACGTCGACGGCTGGATCAGGCCGATCTTCGAGACGAACAGCATCACGAGCGGGAGCTGGAAGATGCACCCCATCGCGAGGCACATCGTCGAGAGGAAGCTGAAGTAGTTGTCGAGCGTCATCTGCGGCCGCACCTGCTCGAGCGGCAGCGTCGTCGACAAGTAGTACATCCCGACGGGGATGACCCAGCGGTAGCAGAAGTAGACGCCGATCAGGAACAGCGCGACGCTGAACGGCACGTACCTCATCACCGCGCGCTTCTCGTGGCGGTACAGGCCCGCGGCGACGAACGCCCAGATCTGGTAGAGCACGAACGGTCCCGCTGCGAACACCGCGAAGTAGAGCGAGATGTTCATCGCGAAGAAGAAGCTCTCCCCCACGCCGAGCATCACCATCCGGTCGTCGATCGGGTCGCGCAACGTCTGGTTCGCGGGGTCGTCGTTCGTGAAGAACTTCGAGCGCGGGAGCTCTTTGTGCTCCTGGAGTTGGGCCTCGGCCGTGGTGACGAGGTCCGCGTTGATGTGCGCGACCGCGTCCTTCCACGGCCACATCACGTAGTCCGTGAGGTACTCCTTGTACCACCACGCCGTGCCGAAGCAGATCGAGAGCGCGATGACCGAGTAGAAGAGGCGCCGGCGCAGCTCGTTCAGGTGCTCGCCGAGCGTCATGCGCGTGCCTTCGAGGTCCTGGGCCATCGGGGGCGCAGAGTGTACGGCGCTCGGGAGCGAATCCCAGGTCGGCGGCGCGCGGCGGGGAAACGCGAGACGGGCGGTCGCCCGCCCGTCTCGAGATCAAGCACGCCGTGGAGCGTGGTTCAGTTCGCGGCGAAGTACTGGCGCAGTTCCTTCAGCGCGACGATCTGCACGCCTTCCGCCTGCGCTTCCTTGAAGATCGGCAGGTCGCTCGGCTGAACGGGCGTCTCGAGCGGCTGACCGTTCTCGGGGTCGGTGTACATCTCGCCGCCGACGATGAGGAAGTCGGTCGTCTTCTCGATCGACTTGGTGACCGAGATGTTCATGCTCTTGAGGAGCGCGCGGAGCGATTCCTCGGAGAGCGCGCCGCTGAAGCGGCCGATCAGGACCGCGCTGCGCTCACCCTTCGGGTCGAACAGCGGGTTGAACACGACGTCGCCGACGACCGGCGGATCGAACGGGTCGACCTGGCCCGAGAAGGTGACCTCGGCCATCTCCTTCTCGACGTTCGTGACCTCGCACCAGCCCTTGACCTTGGTCGAGCCGTGCTGACCGTCGACGACGCGGAAGCGCATGCCCTTCGCGAGACGGTTCTTGGCGCCGATGTTGATCCAGCCGAGCTTGAGCTCGGGCGAGATCGACAGGACCTTGCCGTCGGCGGCCTCGGGCTCCTTCGTGAACGGCGTCAGCTTGCGCTCCGCCTCGGCCATGCGCGTGCGCCACGCATCGGCTTCGAGCGCCGCCTTGCGCTTGGTCTCTTCGATTTCGCGCAGCGCGGCCTGCTTCGCCTGGTCGGTGCTCGTCCAGGTCGAGGTGCGCTCGGCGAGCTGGCGCTCGAGCTCCGCCTTCTGGTCGTTGAAGGACGTCTCGCTGTCGGAGAGCTGGCGGCGCAGATCGCCGAGCTGCTTCTCCATGTCCGACTTGATCGTGTCCACGTTGCCGCGGATCGAGGCGTTCTCGCTCGCGAGCTGCGCGGCCTTCGCCTCGGCTTCCTCGGCCTTCTTCTTCTCGGCCTTGTAGGCGTCGACCGTGTACGGCAGCGCCTTCTGGATGGTCGTCGCCGACGCCTCGATCTGAGGGAAGTTCTCCTTCAAGAACTTCATGCTGTCCTCGATCGTCTTCGCGTCCATGCGCGACGGGTTGGTCGGGTCGCCGAAGCCGGCCTTCTTCGAGACGTCGAGCACGTAGGCGTTGAGAGCGTCACGCTCGCTCTCCGCCTTCTTCATCTTCGTCTCGTACTGCACGGCGAGGTCGCGCTGCGCAGCGGCTTCCTGGTTCGAGAGGACGTAGGCGACGGCGGCGGCGGCGAAGGCCATGAACAGGCAGATCGCCCAGACCACGCTGATCTTGGCCATACCGCGTTGGGAACGCTTCATCGATCTGTACCTCAGACTCGGAGGGCGCTCCGGTTCGGCGCGACGCGGGGCGGTCGCGGAGCCGGAGGAGGGGGACTCGTTGGGGGGGATCCGTGGGCGGCGCACGCGGCGTCCGGAGTCACGGGGAGAGAGCGACGCGGGCACCACGCGGGGCCGTGTCGGGAGGGGGCATGTTGATACCCGAGCGGGAGCCGTCCGGCAAGCGTTTCGAGGCGCTTGAAGGGCTCGCGCGGACCCGTAACCTGGGCCGCGCTCGCGCCTTGGGGGGACTCCCGCTGGGGCGGCCGTGGACCCGCGGGGTCCGGCGACCGGCGAGCGTCCTACCTCGCCCCCCCACCTCGGTTTCGCAGAGACTCCATGCCGCGCACGACGCGCCCGCTCCAAACCGGCCCGACGCGCATCCTCGGGGTGCTCGGCGGGATCGCGTCGGGCAAGTCGGTCGTCGCCCGGGCGCTCGCGGGCTCGGACGGCGTCGTCGTCGACGCGGACCACGAGGCGCGCCTCGTGCTCGCCTCGGACGAGGTGAAGCGCGAGCTCGTCGCGACCTTCGGCCCGTGGGCGCTGCGCCCCGACGGCGAGCCGGATCGCGAGGCGCTCGCCGCGCGCGTGTTCTCCGCTCCGGCGGAGCGCGCGAAGCTCGAGGCTTTGACGCACCCCCGCGTCCGTGACAGGATACGCCGCGCCGTGGAGGCCGCGCTCGCGCGCGGAGTCCCGCGCGTCGTGCTGGACGTCCCCCTCCTCGTCGAGAACGAGGCCCAGCACGGGCTCCTCTCCCGCTGCCACGAGCTCTGGTTCGTGGACGCGAGCTTGGAAACACGCGACGCCCGCGCCCAAACATCTCGAGGCTGGAAGCCCGGCGAGGTCGAGCGGCGCGAGCGGGCTCAACGACCGCTCTCCGAGAAGCGCGCCCTGGCGGACGTCGTGCTCTCGAACGAAGGCACCGCGGCCGAGCTCGAAGCGGCCGTGCAGCGCGCGCTCGCCGAGCGCGCCTCGAATTCCTGACGCCGCCGCGCGGCGTCCTCCCTCTCCCCCACGCCTCCCGGCTTCGATTCCCCCACGATGGGCAAGAAGAATCGTTTCAAGAAGTACAAGCAGTTCCACAACAACCCCCAGGGCGGCGGAGGAGGTGGTGGCGGAGGCGGCGGAGGTGGACCGCCGCCGTTCCGACGTCCGAGCGGCGGCGCGCCGGCGATCGAGCGCATCGAGATCGACGTCGCGGGGCTCCCGCAGGACCTCACCGAGGAGCAGCTCGCGGAGCTCGAGGCCGCCGTGCTCGCACCGGCGAAGCGCACGAAGCCGAAGCCCGTGCAGCACGCCGAGCTGCAGAAGAAGAACCTCTCGGACCTCCACGAGATCGTCGAGGAAGAGAAGGTCGAGCTCGCCTCGAACCGGAACCGCCGCGACCTGATCTGGGCGATCACCGGCCAGCGCCTGAAGAACCGCATCCCCGTGATCGTCGAAGGCGTCTACTCGACGCAGGACGGCCACGGCTTCCTGCGCTCACAGCACTACGACTACATGCCGTCGACCGACGACGTGTACGTGCCGCCCTCGCTCGTCCAGAAGTACGCGCTCGTGCCCGGCATGACGATCGTCGGCCGCCTCCGCGTCCCGAAGGAAGGCGAGAAGTACCTCGCGCTCCACGACATCGAGACGATCGACCGGCACGACCCGGAGAAGGCGAAGACGCGCGCGCCTTTCAAGGAGCTCGTCCCGCTCTACCCCGAGCAGCGCATCCTGCTCGAGGGCGCGAAGGACAACCCGCTCGAGATGCGCATCGTCGACCTGATCACGCCGATCGGCCGCGGTCAGCGCGGGCTGATCGTCGCGCCGCCGCGCACGGGCAAGACGATCCTGCTCCAGATGCTCGCGAACTCGATCGTCCACAACGCGCCCGACGCGCACCTGATCATCCTGCTCGTCGACGAGCGTCCGGAGGAAGTGACCGACTTCGAGCGCATGATCCCGGAAGGGAAGCGCGAGATCGTGAGCTCGACCTTCGACGAGTCGGCGTCGCGCCACCTCGCCGTCGCCGAGATGGTGATGCACAAGGCGCGCTGCCTCGTCGAAGCGGGCGAGCACGTCGTGATCCTGCTCGACTCGATCACGCGCCTCGCGCGCGCGAGCAACGTCGAGGCGCCGAGCAACGGCAAGCTGCTCTCGGGCGGCATGGAGGCGAGCGCGCTCCAGTTCCCGAAGAAGTTCTTCGGCGCGGCGCGCAACATCGAGGGCGGCGGCTCGCTGACGATCCTCGCGACGGCGCTGATCGAGACCGGCTCGAAGATGGACGAGCTCATCTTCGAGGAGTTCAAGGGCACGGGGAACATGGAGCTCGTGCTCGACCGCCGGCTCTCCGACCGCCGCATCTTCCCCGCGATCGACATCAACCGCTCGGGCACGCGCAAGGAAGAGCTGCTCTTCACGCCCGAGGAGATGAAGCGCATCTGGATGCTGCGCAAGGTCCTCAACGAGATGGACCCCGTCGAGTCGATGGAGATGCTCCTCCAGAAGATGAAGAAGACGCGCGTGAACGGCGAGTTCCTGCTCACGATCGGCTGAGAACGCGCTCCGAACGACGCCGCCCGCCCCGGAGTTCCCTCCGCGGCGGGCGGTGTGCGTTTCGGCGGCGCCCGCGGACGCGATCGATCCGTCGCGGCGCCACGTCAGCTCATCAACGCCCCGTTGTTCATGTCGAGGCTCGCGCCGGTGACGCCGCGTGCGTCGTCCGAGAGGAGCCAGGCGACCAGGCCCGCGACGTCCTTGGGATCGGCGAAGCGGCGCAGCGGCACGGCCTGCAGCGCGGCGTGCTTCGCGCCCGCGAGGTCCGTCCCCATCGCCTGCGCCATCCCCTCGAGTCCCTCGCGCGCCATCTCCGTGTCGACCCAGCCCGGGAGCACCGCGTTCACCTGCACGTTGTCCGGCGCGAGTTCCATCGCGAGCGCGCGCACGAGGCCGAGCAGGCCCGCCTTGCTCGCGCAGTAGCCCGTGTAGCCGGCGACGCCGAGGCGCGCGAGGATCGACGACACGACGACGAGGTGGCGCGTCGCGGGCCCGGGCGCGAGCTCCGCCTGCGCCCCGCGCAAGGTGTGGTACGTGCCGACGAGGTTCGTCGCGACGAGTTCCTCGAAGCGGTCCTCCGCACCCGGCGCGTTCGGCCCGCCGATGCCGCTGTTCGCGACGAGCGCGTGCAGTCGTCCGTGCGCGGCACGTGCCGCCGCGAACGCCGCGCGCACGGACGCCGCGTCGCGCACGTCCGCGGGGAACACGCTCGGCGCGCGTCCGCCCGCGGCGACGATCGCGCGCGCGGTCTCGTCGAGCGGGGCACGCCGACGCGCGATCAACGCGAGCGCGGCGCCCTCGCCCGCGAGGCGCAGTGCGATCGCGCGCCCGATGCCGGTTCCGGCGCCCGTCACGACGAAGTTCTTCCCTTGGAAACGCCTTCCTGACTCCATGCGCGCATCGTGACCGGACCGGGGCGCGCGCTCAACGCTCCGACCCGCGCGGAAGGCTCGCTCCCGCGTCGCGAGCACGGGACGACCGGTGCGCGGGACGCAGGCAGCTCGGGCCGAGCGCGGTGCAGGCGACGCAGGGAGCCCGGACCGAGCGGCGCATCGAGCGCCCGGACGCCGCAGGCCCGGGGCACCGAACGGTCGATTTGCGATTTCCTTCAAGAGCACCGTCTCCGCACGCCGAAACGCGCAGGGTCCGGTCGGCAGCCGGGCGCGGGAGAGTTCACGTGGCAGGACGACTCATGCAGGGGCTCACGGCCCACGGCCGTGCGCGCACGCGGCGAACGACGGGCGGGTTCTCCCTGCTCGAAGTGACGCTGTCGATCACGGTGCTCCTCGTGGCGTTGCTCGCCGCGACGGCCTCGACCTTGAAGATGGCGGGGCTGCGGCGCGTGACCCGCGAGCGCATGCTCGCGCAGAACGCGGTGCGCGCCGTCTCCGAACGCCTCCAGTCGCTCGCCGACCGCGGCACGACCGACCCCGCGGGTTGGAACGCCGTCGTGCTCGGCGGCCTTGCGGCGGGCGGCGAGGTCGGACCGACGTTCGACGTTCAGGAGCTGACGGCGCGCGAAGGCGCGGCGAGTGTCGGCACCGTCGAGCTCGTCACGGACGAGACGACGACCGACGCGGCGCTCGGGACGCAGCTCGGCCTTCCGCGCGACCTCGACGGCGACGGCGCCGCGACGAGCGCCGACGTGTCCACCACCGCGCGCGTGTTCCCCGTGGTCGTCCGTGCTCGTTGGCACGGCGCCGCGGGCAACTCCGAGATCGTCCACGCCTTCTACCTCGCGCGCTTCTGAGCACCACCACCATGCGTCGACCGAACCATCCGCACGCGGGCTTCACGCTCACCGAGGCGTTGATCGCAGCGAGCCTCTTCTCCGTGGTGCTCCTCTCGAGCTACGCGCTCCTCCAGCAGGACGCGCAGGTCTCGCAGTCCGCGCTCGGCATCTCCGTCGCCGAATCGCGGGCGCAGTCGATGCTCCACGGCCTCGAGCGCGAGCTCGCCGACGCGCGCGGCGCCTCGCCGACGGCGACGCTCGTGAACGCGCTCGGCTCGAACGACTCGGCGTCGATGCGCGTCAGCTCGACGCTCGGCTTCCCGCCCGAAGGCTACCTGTTGCTGTCGCGCGGGACGAACGGCGCGGAGCGCGTCGGCTACGCGACGATCACGAGCGACACGTTCGTGCGGCTCGACCGCGGCGTGATGGGCACGAACGCCGCGTCGCACGCGGCGAACGGCGAGCTCCTCTGGGGCGGGCTCGCGGAGCCGATCGCGCTGCAGACGAACCCGGCCGCGAACCTGTTCGACGGTCGCGCGCGGATCGGCGGCCGCACGGTGTTCTTCCGCGGGGACGGCACGGGGTTCAGCTACCGCACGCCGACGGACCCGGCCGGCGGGAACGACTTCCTCGACGGCGACGGTCTGCGCTGGGGCGCGACCGTGCGCGGGACGCCGATCGCGAGCGGTTGGAGCGCGCTCGTGTTCGTGCCCGGCAACGAGTACGTCGAGGCGCGCACGGGCGACGACTTGAACGAGGACGGCGACACGAACGACGTGTTCGACGTCGGACAGATCCGCCGCCGCACGTGGGACACGGACGCGCCGAACGCGCCCGGCGACGACGTCGGACTCTCGCCGACGTGCGTGCTGCAGGAGCGCGGACGCCCGGGAGCGGACCTCGACGGCGACGGCTTCGAGGACCCGATCTTCCTGTGGGACGGGACTCGGCGCGAGCTCTCGGTGCGCATCTTCGTGCTCGGCAGGAGCCGCGAGGACGCGCCGATCGTCCGCAAGGTCGAGACCGTGATCTTCCTGCGCAACGACCCCGAGGGTTGAGCGCGGGAGCGCGGCAGCGGCGCGTGAGGGCGCGTCGCTCCGCGAGACGAGGGAGACGCCGCGCAGGGCGGCAGACGAACGAAGGATTGGGAGGAGGCCACTTATGAAACGAATCACCACCACCGAAGCCTCGCGCCGCGCGCGCCGAGCGATCGCCGCGAAGAAGCGCCGGCGGGGCTCCGCGATGATCTCGGCGCTGATCCTGCTCTCCGTGCTGACGATGTTCGGGCTCTCGATGCTCTCCGCGAGCGTCGGCGGCTCGAAGGTCGTGACCACGCAGTCCGACGACCACCGCCTCACGAGCGCGGTCGAGAGCGTCGGCGCGCTCGCGGCACAGGACATCTGGGCGAGCTACGTGCGCGCCGAGGGCGGCGCCGCCGGCAACATCGGCACGCTGCGCGGCTACCTCGACTCGATCGGTCTCGCCGCGGACACGAACCCCGGCGCGCCGGCCGCGGGTGCGGGTGCGGAGTGGCTCGCGCGCCTCTCGATCCCGACGGACGCGCAGGGACGCTCCGTGTTCGACGGCGTGACGATCGACGGCGTGCGCGTCCTGCGGCGCGACGAAACGGGCGCGACGCGCCTCTTCGTCACCGTCCAGGCGACGACGCGTCGCGGACAGGGTCTCGCGACGCCCGCGCTCGCGCGCTCGGTGCAACTCGTCTACACGGTCGAGCCCGCGCCGTTCGAGGGCTTCGACTACGGCATCCTCGCGAACAACGTGAACTGCGTCTTCTGCCACACCGTCGTCGACTCGGCGGAGCGCGTGTGGAACACGGACTCGGCCGACTACAACACGTTCCACAAGGTCAAGGTCGGCGCGCTCGAGAGCTTGATGCTGCGCAGCGACGGGCGGCCTGCGTTCGGAGACTGGGACTCGGACACGCGCATCGCCGGCTCGCTCTACATCCGCGGTCACGCGACGAACCAGAACGGCGTGCCGATCTCGAACTGGGCCGCGCAATCGTCGAAGCCCTGCGTGTTCGACCCGAACGGCAACATCGTGCAGAACGAGGACGGCACCGCGCAGTGGACGAACTTCTCGCCCGCCGGAACGCCGCTCGAAGCGGGCGAGAACCTCTATCTGAACTACCCGTCGAACTACTCCGACATGGTCGACGGCAACCTCCCGACCGAGTTCCCGCCGCCGTTCCGCGACGACGGCGGCATCGACCCCGTCACGCACGCTCCGACGACGACGGGCGCGGGCAATCGCCGCGTCGACCCGTCCGAGTTCTACGCGCAGGCGCGCGAGGCCGAAGGCACGATCAGCTCCGGCGTGATCACCGTGGCGAACGCGGCGGACCCGATCGACACGAACGAGGAGTACACCGCCGCGTTCCACACGGGCAACCAGGCGACGCTCGGCTCGAACACGACGGGCCATGTGATCCTGAGCGGCACGCGCGAGAACCCGATCGTGCTCGACGGCACGGTCGCGATCGACGGCGACTTGATCCTCAACGGCTACGTGAAGGGCTCGGGCACGCTGCTCGTCAGCGGCAACGTGTACGTCCCGAGCGACCTCCAGTACCTCGACGGTCAGGTCGTGCTCCCGGGCGACGACCCGGCGCACCCCACGGGTTCGCGCACGTTCGGCGTCGCGCAGGACGGCACGCGCAACGTGCTCGGCCTCGCGTGCGGCGGCAACGTGCTCATCGGCGACTACCTGATGCCGAGCCCGAGCCTCGCGCCCGGCGCGGACGAGATCGTGACGGGGAACCCGGACAGCCCGTGGAACTTCCCGCTCGCCGAGGTCTCGCTCTTCAACCGCGGCGAATGGGCGCGCACGCAGCCGATGCTCCCGGGCCCGGGCGACGACGTGCGCGATCCCTCGACGTGGACGGTGACGAACCCGACGTACGACGCCGACTACGTGCCGCGCTACTACCAGTTCGGCCCGGGCGACATGGTGCCGATCTACAACCTCGGCAACATCTACTTCGACGCGTCCACGAACACGTGGATCGGCGACGCGGAGGTTCCGCTCGGTTGGAACCCCGACCAGATCACGATGGTCGATCCGAACGACACGACGAACCCGATCCTCTACGACCCGGCGACGGGCGAGCCGCGCGCTGCGCTGCTCACGCTGACGCCGCGCGACGGGTGGATCACGGACGAGTTGCAGGAGCGCGCGATCGAGGAGTTCAAGGCCGAGCACCCGACGAACACGCCGGTGCAGATCGACGGCCTGCTCTACACGAACAACGCGATCTTCGGCATCGTGCCCAGGGTCTCGCCGATGAAGGGCCGCCTCGAGGTGAACGGCTCGCTGATCTGCCCCGACCTCGGTCTGCTCGCGCCGGGCAAGCGCGCCAGCGCGGGGACGCCCGCGTCGTCGCTCGTGCCGGGCTCGCCGTACCAGGTCGGCCTGCGCGTCAACTACGACAAGCGCACGAAGCAGATGCTCAACGTCGACAACCCGAACCAGGTCGTGATGAAGCGCACGCTGTGGAATCCCACGGCGAACGCGCTCTGATCACCGGTTCGGACCGTTCGTGAAGCCGGCCGTCCGCGCGTGCGCGGGCGGCCGGTGTCGTTTCCAGGCGGCGCGAGCGCGTCGCGCGCGGTCCGTTGGCCCCGTTGGCAGCGTTGGCAGCGTTGGCAGCGTTGGCAGCGTTGGCAGCGTTGGCAGCGTTCGCAGCGTTCGCAGCGTTCGCAGCGGACGCAGCGGACGCCGTGGCCGCGAGGCAAGCGTGCGCCGAACGGACGCGACTCCGAACCCGGCCGAGGGTGCGCGTCGGAGCCTCGAGCGCGCGCTCACCCCGCCGGCCCGATCGCCGCCCGAGCACGAGCGAGACACCGGGCGAAGGCCTCGCGCTCGCCCGCGCGCACGAGTTGCGCGAGCTCCTTGAGCGCGTCCTCCACCGCGGCGTACACGGCCTCGCGGTGCGGGTTCAACCGCTGGATGTCGAGGTAGAGCGCAGGGTCCTCGCCGAGGATCGAGAGCGCCGTCGCCTTCTGCCGCGCGTACGTCGTCGACGCGGTCTCCTCGAGCTCCGCCGCGTCGAGGCCCGAGCGCGCGAGCGCCGACGCGAAGAGCATCCCCGACAGGTGCGCGAGGCCCAGCAGCCAGCCCATGCGCCGGTCGTGCTCCGCGAACGGCATCGCCACCACGCGCGCGTAGGGATGCGCGAGCAGCGCGCGCACGAGCTCGACCTCGCGCGCTTCATCGGCGCGCACGGCGAGCGCGAACGTCAGCGGCCCCCACGCGCTCTTCCCGGGCCCGAACATCGGGTGCAGGCAGAGCACGAGGACGCCCGCGTGACGAGCGCGCTCGAGCGCGGGCTCGAGCGCGGCCTTGATCGAGCTCACCTCGACGATCGTCGCGCGCCGCGGCGCGCGCAGGACGAGCTCGTCGAGCACCGCAGCCGTCGCGCCGAGCGGCGTCGCGACGAGGATCCAGTCGAACGCATCGAGGTCGGGGACGTCGGCGAGGCGCGCGAACGCGGCGGCGCGCGGCGCGCGTCGGGTCGCATCGACGCCGAACGTCCCACGGTTCGTCGCGTCGAGCTCGCGGGCGCCGTCCCCCACGGCGCTCGCGCCTCCGTGCGACTTTATCCGCGCCGCGAACACGGGATCGACGCCGACGACGTCGTGCCCCGCGTGCTCGAACAGCGCGGCGAACCAGCGCCCGAGCTTCCCCGCCGCGCCGACGAGCAGGACGCGCCCGCCGCCGCGCTGCAGGCGCTCGATCCCGGTCTTGTGCTGCCGCTCGACCGACGCCTGCACGATCGCGCGGAAGATCGCCTCCATCGCCGCCGCGGAGACACCGCACGCCGCCGCCGCGTCGCGCGCGCGAGCGAGCACCTGTTCCTCGATCGCCTGCACGCTGACGCCGAGCCCGCGCTCCGCCTTGATCGCGCCGATGCGGCCGGAGAGCTCCATGCGCCGCGCGAGCAGATGGACGAGCTCGCGATCGGTCGCGGCGATCTCCGCGCGGAGCGTGTCGAGGTCGTCGGCGGACATGGAGGGGAGTCAAGGCTAGCGACGAAGCGTGCGTGGGACCACGGCGGGTTCGACGTCGACGCCGGCGCGCCACGCGCGCACCTTCTTCGGGTCGTAGAGCCAGGGCGCGAGGTCGACGATCCGCGACGCGCGGCTGCCGTTGGCGAGCGAGAGCTCGGCCACGGCGCGGTGCGGACCCGCGACGTGCCAACGGTCGTCCGTGAACGCGACGCCGAACGTCGTCTCGATCCGCCGGTAGGAGAGGCGCAACGTGCGCGCGTCGTAGACGAGCAGCGCGCCGTACTCGTTCGCGACGGCCCAGGGTCCGGGGCGAAAGGGTCGCACGTGCTCGATCCCGCGATCGCGCAGATCGAGGAGCACCGCGCCGGTCGCGGCTTCGAGGACGACGGGATGGACCTGGCTCATCCCGCAGACGAACAGGGTGCGCTCGTCCGGTCCGAAGCGCGCTTCGAGCGGGATGGGATTCCCGGCCCAGAAATCGAGCTCCATCAGCTTCGCGCCGCTGGCGACGTCGAACACGCGCACGGCTCCACCATCCGCGACCGTCGCGGCGAGGCGTTTGCCGTCGCGCGTGAACTCGGCCCACCGCACGGTGGCGCCGTGGTACCAGTCGAGGTCTTCGAACGAGAACGACCGGAGGCGCTCGCCCGTGGCGACGTCCCAAACGACCGCGTGCGGTCCCTCGTCGTCCGTGACGAGTCGCGTCCCGTCCGCGCTGAACGCGACGCAGGTGGCGGACCTCGTCCCGGGATAGGTGCGCTCCTCGCGCACCACGTCGCCTACGAGCCACGTGCGCACGTCGCCGAAGAGTTCACTCGTCGCGATGCGCGCGCCGTCGGGTGACCAGGCGACGCCGAGGCACAGACCGGGCACCTTTACGCCGGCGTGGATGGTCAGCTCCCCGACTAGACGACCGAACTCCGTGTCCCAGACGCGCGGGCTCGAGTCCTTCGACCAGGTCACGAGTCGCGCGCCGTCGCATCGGAAGCTGGCTTCGCACACCTGGGGGTACTTCCCCAGCGTGTACGCCGGGAGGACGTGGAGGAGCCGTCGCGCTGCGATGTCCCACACCCGTGCCTCCGTCCCGCCCTTCTCCGTCGTGACCAGCCAGCGCCCGTTCGGGTCGACGGCGACGCGCGTGGCGCGGACCTCGATCGCATCGAGCTCGAGCCCGCTCTTGAGATCGATGCGCCGGACGCGTCCGTCGAGGAAGGGCGCGACGAGCGTCTCCCCTGCCGCGCATGCGTCGAACGGCGTCGTCTGGTCGAGCACACCCACCGCGCGGATACCGTGTTCGACCGCGACGAGCCGCGTCCGATCGGGATCCGGCGTGTCGTCGACGTAGGGACCGTTCGGGAAGAGCGGGCGCCAGAGCCGCTCGCCCTGCGGATCGAGCCGCGCGAGGTGAAGCGCTCGCATCCGCTCGAGGAGCGCCGGGAACCACGCGCTCTCGCGCACGTTCGCGAGGTCCGGATCCCAGGCGGTGACGGCCGCCGAGTCCCACCCCCATTCGATCGCGCGGAGGAGCCACGCTCTCGCCGACTCGTTCGCGCCGCGCCGCGCGTCGACGCAGGCGCGCGCATAGGCGGCTGCGGGACTCTCGGGCCAGAGGTCGAGCGCGGAGGAGAGCGATCGCTCGGCATCGTCGAGTTGCCCGAGCTGTAGCTCGAGGTCCGCTTGCTCGAACGCGGCGGTGTAGGCGACGTGCGTCCGCGACGCATCGTCGGGCGCGGCGGGATTCGTCTGCGCGAGGAGGAGGAGCGTGAAGAGCATGACTTCAGACAGTGCGCGGCGGCGCGTTCAGTGCGAGAACGACGAAGCGTGAGGCACAGGCTCCCGCGGAGACACGTGCGCCTGTGTTCGTCGAGGACCTCCGCGTTGAGCCGGCGGACAACCGACTCCGCGAAGGGTCGTCGCCGAGGAAGCAAGGGGTCGTGTCCATCGTCGGGTACGAGCGTATCGAGTCGGTCGATCGAGCGTGGCGGGTGAGCACTCGAAGCGGCCCCGTTCCACCGCCCGAGGAACCCGCCTCCGGCGCGTTCGTTCCGGTCTCCGTGCTGGAAACGTCGCGGCTCGAGTCCCGAGTTCGATAGGGCGCACATCGTCCGCGACACCCGCCCCCTCCTCCGTGCGCAGCGAACGCGAACCGACCGCGATCCGCCGCCCCGCTCCAAGGTCTGCTCGCGATCGGAACCTCGACACGTGAGGCCGTCACGCCGAGTCCACGCGCGGGTCCTGCTTCTCGAGCTCGAGGACAGCGACGATCCCTCGGCGATCCATCTGCCGCCGACTGGAAGCGCACGCGCGATCCCCTGTCGAGCGTGAAGCACGGCTCGTGTTCGACCTTGCGCACGCTGGCTCGATCCGCTCGCTCGCCCGCGGCTCGATCGTCACAGCACTCGACGCGTGGTGTCTGCCCAATCACCGGAGCGCGCTCCACCGCAGCCAGGCGAGCCACCCGCGCAACGTCCAGGCACTCGCATCGTTCGCTGGCACGCGTGTCGAGCCGCGAGCGACGCCTCACGACGAGCTCGTGCGCTCCACGACGAACTGTCCGTCCACTCGCAGTCGCGCCGATCAGCTTGCGAAGGTTCGAGCTCGAGCACCCGCACACTCCCAAGAGGCACTTGTTCGCGGTCCAGCTCCGCGATCCATGCGCACCGCGTGTTGACACGCGCATCGTTCCTTCGCATGCGTGTCGATCTGCGAGCGACGCTTGACGACGAGCTCGCGCGCTCCACGACGAAGTGTCCACCCAATCACAGCCGCACGATCGGCGGGTGAACGCTCGAGATCGAGCACGCGCACACTCCGGCGAGACACTCGGTCGCGGCTCACCTCAGCGAGCCACTGGCGCCACGTGCCGAGACGCGCGTCGTTCGCTCGCACGCGTGTCGAGCGACGAGCACGCCTCCCGACGAGGCTCGCGCGCTCCACGACGAACTGTCTGCCCAATCGAAGTCGCGCGATCGGCGCGTGAACGTTCGAGTTCGATCGCGCGCGACTTTCCACGAGAAACTCGGTCACCGTTCGCGGGTAGTGACGTCGAGCATTCGGAGAGGAACACGCCGCGATGACCCAATCGAGCTTCGAGTTCAAGCAACGCGGCGGCGCGCGCGCCGGCGCCGGACGCAAGCGCCTCGCTCCGCGTCCGCTCGTCCCCCACCGCGCGCGGCCCAAGCTCTCGGGCCGCCATCCGCTGCACGTCACGTTGCGCGTCGTCGACGGCGTGCAGAGCCTGCGCTCGCGCGCCGTGCACGCCGTCCTCTGCGCGGCGCTGCGCGAAGGAGCCGAGCGCCACGGACTGCGCGTCGTGCACTACGGCGCGGCGTCGAACCACGTGCACCTCGTGTGCGAGGCGGAGAGCGAGCGCGCCCTCGCGCGCGGAATGAAGGGCCTCGCGGTGCGGATCGCGCACGCGGTGAACCGCTTCCTCGGCCGCGCCGGCGCGCTCTTCGCCGATCGCTACCACGCGCGCGAGTTCCGTTCGCCGCGCGACGTGCGCAACGTCCTCGCCTACGTGTTCGGCAACGCGCGCAAGCACGGCGCGGTCGTGAGCACGCTGCTCGATCCGTGCACGTCCGCGGCGTGCTTCGACGGCTGGGTGGAGGTGCGCGGCGAAACGACGCGGCTCGCGCGAGCGCGCACGTGGCTGCTCGCGACGGGTTGGCGCAGGCGCGGGCTGCTCTCGATCCGCGAGCTGCCGCGTGGGACGCCGATCGGGAGCGGGGTGAGCTCGGCGTAGGCGCGCGGGGCGATCGCAGCGGTCGCCCAGATCCCACGAGCGCGCGTAGATCCCGATCGATGCCGCGTGTTCGGCGCCGACGACGCGCCGCTCGCTGCACGGTCATGCCGACGACGCCCCGCGCAGACGTCCGGAAGCTCACGCGCGTTCTCTCCGATCGAGAAGCAGAAAACCTGCAGCGAAGGCGATCGACGCGTTCCGCGTGCCGCGCTTCACTCCGCCCCGAGCGGCACCCCGTGCAATCCCGCGACGCGCGGCACGCCCCACCACGCGAGGCCGATGACCACGCCGCCGATCGGCGCGAGCGCGAGCGACGGATCGCGCAGGGCGAAGCCGAGCGCGATCTGCAGCACGACGAACGCGGCGAACACGACGCGCGCGGAGCTCGCGAGGCTCGCGCCGCTGACGCCGATCGAGAGCCGCACGTGCGGGTAGGCGAGCGCGTACCACGCGAGCGCTCCGGCGAGCCCCGCGCCGGCGCCGACGGGCCCGAACGTCGGATCCACGCCCGCGAGCGCCTCGACGAGGAGTCCGGCGAGCGACGCGACGTAGATCAAGAGGATGAGCCGCGCGCGCCCGAGCGCCTCCTCCACCGCCGGCAGGAAGGCGAGGAGCGCCGCGAGGTTCACGGCGAGCGACACGAACGAGAGGTGGAGCGCGAAGCTGAACGCGCCGTCGACCAGCGTGTACCCGAAGTGCGCGCTCGCGCCGTAGAGGGAACCCCACGTGCTCCCGTTCGTGAAGGTGTCGAGGAGTTCGCTCCGACCGTCGCTCGAAAGGAGCTGGAACCCGACGGTCACGGCGGCGCACGCGAAGGCGAGGAACCACGTGAGCCACGGCGTCGTGCGCGCCGCGTCGTGCAGCGGAGCGCGCGGCGAGCCGAAGCCCTCGAGGCCGCGCCAGGGGAGCTCGCCGTCGGGCTCGAGCGGACCGGCGCGCTCGCGCTGGAGCTCGACGTCGAAGCGCGCGGCGGCGGCGCGCGCCGCGGGCGAGAGCTGCGGCGGATCGGTCGGCGGCTGGACGCGCTTCTTGGGCGCGGAGTCGAGCTCGCGCGCGTCGAACCAGACGAGCTGGCACACGACGCACACGTCGAGGCGGAGCGCGGAGTCGACGCCGTCGGGCGCGCTCGAACGCATCGCGGCGCGACAGCCGGGGCACGCGCGCGCGGAGGGCTCGCCCCGCTCGCGCGCGGCCGACCAGGTCCGGTGGACGAAGGCGGGCTCGAGCGTGCGGCGCAGCGTCGCGACCGTCGCGAGCCGGCCGTCGCACTCCGCGCACGCCCAGATGCAGAGCCCCTGCTTGCGCAGGGGCTGGAGCGGGGTGGAGCAACGCGGGCAGCGGAACATGCGAAGGTGACTATCCCCGGGACGCCGTCGGGCTTCAGGCTTCGACCGGAAAAACCGGCCCTCAATGCCCCCCGTTCGCCTCGAGCCACCGCTCCGCGTCGATCGCGGCCATGCAGCCCGTGCCCGCGGCGGTCACCGCCTGCCGATACGTCTTGTCCATCACGTCGCCGCACGCGAAGACGCCCGGCACGTTCGTGTAGCTCGTCCCCGGCTTGACCTGGATGTAGCCGGTCTCGTCCATGTCGAGCTGGCCCTTGAAGATCTTCGAGTTCGGCTCGTGGCCGATCGCGATGAAGATGCCGTCGCACGCGACCTCGCTCACCTCGCCGTTCCGCGTGTCCTTCACGCGCACGGAGCGCACCTTCTTCTTGCCGCCCTCGGAGAGGACCTCGACGACCTCCTTGTTGAGCAGCCACTCGATCTTCGGGTTCGCCTTCGCGCGGTCGTACATGATCTTGCTCGCGCGGAACTCGTCGCGGCGGTGCACGATCGTCACGGTCGTCGCGAAGCGCGTGAGGAAGTTCGCCTCCTCCATCGCGGTGTCGCCGCCGCCGACGACGAGCACCTTCTTCTGCTTGAAGAAGGCGCCGTCGCAGGTCGCGCACGCGCTGACGCCGTAGCCCATGAGCTCCATCTCGCTCGGGAGACCGAGCAGGCGCGCCGATGCGCCGGTCGCGATGATCACGGTCTTCGCGCGGAACTCGCCGAACTCGCTCTTCAACGTGAACGGGCGCTTCGAGAGGTCGATCTTCTCGATCATCTCGAACTTGAGCTCGGTGCCGAAGCGCTCGGCCTGCTTCTGCAGGTCCTCCATCATCTTCGGGCCGTGCACGCCGTCGGGGTACCCGGGGAAGTTCTCGACGTCGCTCGTGATCGTGAGCTGACCGCCGGGCTGCGGGCCCTGGAAGAGCAGCGGGTTCAGGTTCGCGCGCGCCGCGTAGATCGCGGCCGTGTAGCCGGCGGGGCCCGAACCGATGATGATCACGTCGCGCACGTCGCTCATGAGGGGTGCTCTCCGAAAAGGGGCGCACAGTGTAGGCTGTGCGCTTCGAGTGTCCACCCGCCATGCCCGGCCCGCGCGTCTACACGATCGAGGAAGTCCAAGAGCTCGTGCCCGAGCTCGAGCGCGCGTTCGCGAGGATCGAGACGCTGCGTGACGAGCTGCGCACGCTGCACGTACGCATCGGCGCGCTCGAGCTGATCTGGGGCGACGAGGTGCACGTGAAGGGCAACCCCGACCACGGCGAGTTCGCGCACCACGTCGCGTCGATGAAGAAGCTCGAGGAGGAGATCGAGGCCGTGACGTCGAGCGTCAACGAGCTCTCGGGCGAGGTGAAGAGCATCGAGCCGCCGCTCGTCGACTTCTACGGCGTGCGCGAAGGGCGCCTCGTCCACTGGTGCTGGACACGCGGCGAGAAGAAGATCGAGCACTGGCACCACGTCGACGCCGGCTTCGCCGAGCGCCAGCCGGTGTGAGCGCGACGGGCGCGAGCGGCGGCGGGTCTCCTGCGCGCGGAGGCGGCGCGCGTGGGCCGGGAGCGCGCGCGAACGAGGCTCGCACGAGTCACGCGCCGCCGAGCGCTTCCCGCGACCTCGATCCCGCTCGCGAGCTGCACGCACGGCACTCCGCGGGGCTGCGCGTGCTCGCGGAGCGCATCGGGACCGCCGTGCGCGCGCACCGCGACCACGCGCTCGCGACCGGCGGCGCCGACGGGTTGATGCGCATCGCGAGCCAGGGCGCGGGCGACGTCACGTACGGCATCGACGTGCCCGCGGAGCACGCGCTCGACGTGTGGCTCGACGAAGAAGCACGGAAGGCACCGCTCTCGCTGCTCACCGAGGATTCCGGCTGGCGCCACCGCGGGCCCGATGGGAAGGGCGGCGTGCGCGCGCTCGACGGCTTCGACCACGGCGGTCCGCGCATCGTCGTCGACCCGATCGACGGCACGCGCAACTTGATGACGGACCTCCGCCCCGCATGGACGGTGATCGGGCTCGCGGGACCGGGCGCGTCCGAGCCGCGTCAGAAGGACGTCCTCCTCGGCGTCGTGCGCGAGATCCCCGAGTCGCGCTCGAGCTCGACGCGCGAGCTCGTCGCCGCGCGCGGGCAGGGCTGCGTGCTCGTCGACGGCGCGCGCGAACGGCGGCTCGACACGGGGAGCGAGGCGCGCGCGGACCACGGCTACTTCCCCTTCTTCAAGTACCTGCCGACCGAGCGCCACGAGGTCGCCGCCGTCGAAGCGCGCTTCTTCGAGCGGCTCGCGCGGCATGAGGGCGCGGACGTGCGCAACTGCTACGACGACCAGTACATCTCGAACGCGGGGCAGCTCGTCCTCTTGGCGCTCGGCACCTACCGCATGATCGCCGACCTGCGCGCGGAGCTCGCGCGGCGGCGCGGCGGCACGACGCTGACGAGCAAGCCGTACGACGTGTCCGGCGCGCTCGTGTGCGCGGCGGAAGCGGGCGCGATCGTCACCGCGTGGGACGGCGGCGAGCTCGACTTCCCGATCGACGTCGTCACGCCGGTGAGCTTCGTCGGTTGGGTCAACGAAGCGACGCGCGCGCGCCTCGCGCCGCACCTCGCCGCGGTGCTCTGAACGGCGAGTTCGCGAGCGGGCTCCGAGCGCGCGGTTCCGCCTCCGTGCTCACGTCCCGCGATCGCGCGCGACGTCGAACCGTCGCAACATGAACCCGCCGAGCGCCGTCAGCCCGACCGCGCCGGCGAGGAGCACGACTCCGACCATCCCGCTCGCGACCCACGCGATCGCGCGCCAGCTCCAGTCGAACTCCTCGTGCGCGACGTAGGCGAAGAGCCCGACCGGCACGCCCGCGCAGAGCGCGACGAGGCCGAACACGAGGCCGCGCAGGAGCAGGAGGTACACGGAGCGCCCCATGTGCTGGAGCGCGCTCTCCTGGCCCGGCGCGTAGCGCAGCGGCGAGAACAGGAACACCGCGTTGTCGACGGCGACCCAGGTGAACGTGACGAGCGGCTGGATCGCGAGCACGCAGACGAGCTCCGGGATCATCGTCCCCGTCCACATCGCGCGCACGAGGATCGCGGCCCACAGGAGCGCGCTCACGAGCACGACCTCCGGCAGGATGGTCCCGAGGAAGATCCGCCAGGGTGCGAGCGGCCACGTCTTGATCGACGCCATCAGCTCGAGGTCCGAGCGGAAATCGAAGCGCAACCCCATGCAGAGGTAGAGCGTGCCGACCGTCGCGAGCAGCGCCGCGCCCGCGAACGCGTGCTCGAAGGTCGGCTCGTCGAGCGCGGCGGTGAAGAACACCGTGACGAGCACGACGATCAAGGTCGAGGTCAGCATCGTCCCGCGCGCCTTGCGCACGATCTGGCCGAGCTTGAGCCACGCGACGGCGCCGAGCGGACCGCGGCCGAGGAGCCACGGGACGCGCCACGAGAGCGCGGTCTTGTCGACCTGCGTCGAGCTCGCGCCGATCCAGCCGCGCCGCACGCGATTGAGCCGCTTCGCGACGTCCGCGGAGGTCGCCAGCGAGAGCTCGCGGAAGTCGACGGGGATGCGCGCGGTGAGTTCGAACGCCGCGATCCAGATCAGCACGCAGAGCCCGAACCACGGCAGGAACGTCGCGACGTCCGGCGCGGTGATCGTCCGCGCCCACGGCGTGAACGGCACGAGCACCGCGCGCACGGCCGGGATCCCCGCGACGCGCGCGATCGGCGACGCGCCGGAGTCGCCGAGGTCGCCGAGCAGGTCCTCCGTCAACTCGTTCTCGCCGAAGACGAGGAACCCGACGCAGAGCGCCAGCACGATCGCGAGCACCGTCGCGACGACGCGCAGCGGGAGCCTCTTCGCGACGCGCGCGAGTCCGTTCTCCGCGCCGCCGAGCAGGATCGCGGCCGACTGCCCGCACACGGTCAGGGTCGAGATGGTGACGAGCGTGCCGAGGAACGCCGCGCCGGCCATCGGCATCCGCATCGCGGAGAGGAACCCGAAGACGACGCCGACGAACAGCGACCGCAGCATGTTCACGAGCAGGCGATACCGCACGAGGTCGGAACGCGTGAGCGGCGCCGAGAACGCGAGCTCGATCTCCTCCTTCGGCAGGTAGAGCCCGCGGTGGTTGAAGGCCCCGACGACCGTCATCACCGTCAGGAGCAGCAGCATCGCCTGCGAACCGAAGTACAAGGCCTCGGGGTCGCGCACGCTCGTCCCGCGCTGCGCGAGGCTCGCGACGAAGATCGACAGGTACCAGAACACGAACACGCCGAGCCCGACGAGCATGTAGATCCAGTTCGCGGGCCGACGGAGCTTGCGGAATTGCGCGCGCACTCCGCCGCGGAACTTCAGGACGAGCAGCTTGCGCAGCGCGGGGTGGCCGAACATGCGCGTCAGCGGGCGGAGCGGTGGTCCGTGGTCACCGCGAGGAAGATCTCCTCGAGGCTCTTGTCCTCGCCCGCGACGAGCGTCGCGCGCGCTTCGACGAGCGTGCCTTCGAAGACCTTGCGCCCGCGGTCGAGGATCAAGATGCGGTCGGCGAGTTCCTCGATCAGCTCGAGCAGGTGCGACGAGAGCACGACGGCCGTGCCCGAGCGCGCGAGGTCGCGGATCTCCTCCTTCGCGGAACGGATGCCGCGCGGATCGAGGCCCGTCAGCGGCTCGTCCATCAGCACGACGGCCGGCTGGTGCAGCCACGCGCAGCAGAACGCGAGCTTCTGCCGCATGCCGCGCGAGAGCTCGCCGCCGAGCGCTTCCTTCTTCTCGGCGAGCTCGAAGCGCGCGAGGAGCTCGTCCGCGCGCGCGCGCCAATCGCGCACGCCGTACAGCGCGGCGGTGAACTCGAGGTGCTCGACGACGGTGAGGCTGTCGAACGGCTGCGGATCGTCGGGGATCCACGCGAGGCCGCGCTTCGCGCGCGCTTCCTCGCGCGCGAGGTCGACGCCCGCCACGCGGACGACGCCCTGTTGGAGCGGGAGGATCCCCGTCACGGAGCGCAGCGTCGTCGTCTTGCCTGCACCGTTCGGGCCGACGACGCCGAGGATCTCACCGCGCGCGACGCGGAACGAGAGGTCCTGGACCGCGAGCGCGCCCTCGTAGTGCTTCGAGAGGTGCTCCACCTCGAGCGCGAGCTCGCGGACCGGTGCGGGATCGGCGGTGGAGCTCGGAGGTGCGGACTCGGTCTCGTCGGCCATGGTGCGGTCGGGCGAGTAGAGCACAAACGACGCGCGGATGCATGTCTCCGCGGTCGCGCCCGAGCGGTCACGGAGCGCCGAAACGCGCGCTCGCGAAGCCGGCGACGACGGTCTCGACGCCGAGGGTCGCGCGCGCCATCCGCTCGTAGTCGAGGCGGTCGTGCGTGTCCGACGGGCGGCCGTACTCCGGGTTGCGTTCGATGCCCGTGTCCGTCACGAGCACCGCGGGGAAGCCGGCGCGCGAGATCGCCGCCGCGTCCGTCCCGCTGAAGCCCGGGTACATCCCCGGGATCGCGCAGCCTTCCGACGGCATGCGCGACGACGCGCGGAAGCGCCCGACGACGTCGCGCAGGAGATCGCGCGACGCGATGTCGGAGAGGAACGCGACGAAGTCGCCCTTGTCCGGGTACGCGGCCGTGTACGGGAACGGAACGGACTGGCTCCCCGCCGCGTCGGAGAACGAGCCGAGTCCCTCGAGCAGGATCGCCGCGACGATCTGCTCCTGCTTCTCGGCGCTCTTCTTCGCGTGCTGGTACGCGCCCTGTCCGTCCGTGCCCGCGAACGGGGACTCGGAGAACGTGAAGAACGCGAAGCGGAGCGTGCGCTCGCTGCTGTTCGACGAGAGGCGCTTCGCGAGCTCGATCGCGGCGGCGACGCCCGACGCGTTGCAGTCGGCGCCGGGCGAGTTGCGCGGCGAGTCCAAGTGCGAGCCGACGAGCACGATCTCCGAGGGGCGGCTCGCGCCGCGCTGCTCCGCGATCAGGTTGAGCCCGCTGCGACCGCTCGCTTCGATGGTCTCGCGGCGGATTTCGAGCCCGGTCCGTCGCAGCGCGTCCTCGACGTACGCGGCGGCCGACGCGATGCGCGACGGGTCGGAATTCGAGCGCGAGCCGATGTCGCGCGAGAGGTGGACGACATGGTCCTTCAGCGCGTCGCGGAGGTCTTCCTCCTCGCTCGTCGGCGCCGCCGGCCCGCCGATCGCCTTCGTGCCGGGCACGTCGGTCAAGTACCAGACGAAGCCCGCGCAGAGCGCGAGCAGCAGCAGCACGAAACCGATGAACCCTTTCACGTGGCCTCCCGAGTGCGGACGCGCGTTCATCGGGATCCTGAGACGGCGATCTTGATCCGGAACGGTTTTCCGGGGCCCGCGCGGCGCCCTAGCTCCGCGGGACGGGGTCCGCGTGCCCGCGTTCGGCCCGCAGGACGAGGAGGAAGGCGAGGAAGCGCAGCCCCGCCGCGACCGCGAAGACGACCTGGAACGCGCGCGCGTCGCTCCCGCCGCGCTCGAGCAGCGCGCCGCCCGCGAGCGAGCCCGCCGCGAACGCGCTCGCGTTCACGACGTGGTACCACGTGAGCACGCCCGTGCGCTCCTCGCGCTCGATGCGCGCGAAGAACGCAAGGAACGTCGCGAGCTCGAACGCGCCGAACGCCGCGCCCGCGAAGAGCTGCGCCGCGAGGAGCGGGAGGAAGCGGTCGCTCACGATCCAACCGAGCGTCGCGGGCACGCACAGTGCGCCGCCGAGCACGAACAGCGCGGAGAGCGAGCGTCGCCGCGCGAACTCCCCGAACGCGGGCAGCGCGAGGAAGCGCCCGAGCACCGCCGCCGCGAGCAACGCCATCGTCGACGCGTAGTCGAAGCCGAGCGGGCCGCGCACGTACGGCAGGAAGTACGGAACCGCGAACTGCAGCGCCGCCTGCGACGCGAAGAGCGCGAGGAAGAGGCGCCCGTCGTGCCCGCCGCGGAAGCGCGCGAGGAACGCCGCGAACGGCACTCGGCGCGCGGCGGAGGGGTGCGGCTCGAGTTCGCTCTGCCGCAGCAGGAACGCGCACGACACCGCGCGCGCGAGCGCCGCTCCGGAGAAGACCCACGCGAACGCGGCGAGGGGCTCGCCCGGCAGCGCGAACCGTTCGAGCAGCACCCCCGTGGTCAGCAGTCCGAGCATCGTGAACACGTGGATCCAGCCCTGTCGTCGCGCCCAGTAGCGCACGCCGAGCGTGCGCGGCACGTGCAGTTCGACCCACGTGCTCCACGCCGGGTTCCCCGTGAGCGCGAACGTCCAATACAGCGTCGCGCACGCGTAGACGAAGACCGCGCCCGCCGTCCCACGCGCCGCACCGACCGCGAGCGGGAGGAACACGGCGCCCTGGAGCACGGCCGAGAGCAACACCCAGCTCTTCAGCGATCGCGCGCGCGCGACGAACGGCGCGAGCGCGAGTTGGAGCAGCGCGCCCGCGATCATCGGCACGGTCGCGGTCAATCCCGCGGCGACGCTGGAGAGCCCCGCGGCGAGCGCGAAGGCCGGGAGCGACTGCTCGCCCATGCCGACCATGACGCTCCACGCCATGCCGTCGATCCAGATCGCACGCAGGTCGCGGCGGGTGCGGCGGTCGCGGGGCATGGGGGGGCGGAAGGATAGCGGCCGCGCGGCGCCGATCGAGTGCGGCGGCGCGTGCTGCGGGGCTCCGGCGATCGCGGCGCGCCGGAGGACGCGGGCGGTCGCTGGGCTCCGGGTGAGGTGGATCGAGCGCGCTCGCGCGTGGTACAGGACAAGCCGGCGCGAACGCTCGTCGCGCCCCCCCCTCGGTCCGTCCGTCATGCCCGCACCCAAGCTCGTCGCGCACCGCGGCTACGCCCGCCGCTACCCCGAGAACACGCTCGCCGCCGTCGAGGCCGCCGTCCAGGCCGGCGCACGCTACGTCGAAATCGACGTGCAGCTCACCGCGGACGCGTTCCCCGTCCTCTTCCACGACCGCACCACGGAGCGCATGACCGGCGAGCCCGGCTCGATCGGCGAGCGAACGCTCGCGCAGGTACGCGAGCTCTCCTGCCACGAGCCCGGTGCGTTCGGCGAGCGCTACCGCGGCGAGGGCATCGCGTCGCTCGGAGCGTTCGCCGAGCTCGTCCGTAGACACCCGCACGTCCAGGCGTTCGTCGAGGTCAAGCGCGCGGCGCTCGAGCGCTTCGGGAACGAACGCGTGCTCGAGCGTGTGCTCCACGCGATCGAGCCGGCGAAGAGTCGGTGCGCTCTGATCTCGTTCTCGCTCCCGTTCCTGCTCCACGCCCGGGCGAACACGAAGCTCCCGCTCGGCGCCGTGTTCGACGCGTGGAAGGAGCGCGAGGCCGACGTCGTGCGCGCGCTCGCGCCCGAATACGTCTTCTGCGACGTCGACGGGCTGCCTCCGAAAGGCCCGCTCGCCCACGACCGCGCGCGGCTCGTGATCTACGAGGTGGCGGAGCCCGCGCTCGCGCGGACCCTCGCCGCGCGCGGCGTCGAGTTCGTCGAGACCTTCGAGATCGGCGCGATGCGCGCGGCGCTCGGGCCCGAACCGGCGTGAGCTCCCGCGCGGAACTCCGACGGAGAATCGAGCCCGCCGCGCTCCGGTCCGGCCGCACCGCGTGCCGATGCAGCTTCCGATGACGAGCTCCGGCCCCCTCTACGACGTCGTCGTGCTCGGCGGCGGGATCCACGGGGCGGGCGTGCTCCAGGCCGCTGCGGCCGGCGGATGGAGCGCCCTGCTCGTCGAGGACAAGCGGCTCGCGTCGGGCACGTCGTCGAAGTCGAGCAAGCTGATCCACGGCGGGCTGCGCTACCTGGAGAGCGGTCAGCTCGCGCTCGTGCGCGAGTCGCTCGAGGAGCGCGAGACCTTGTGCCGCATCGCGCCGGACCTCGTGAAGCTCGTGCCGTTCTACGTGCCGATCTACCGCGAGACGACGCGTCGCCCATGGAAGATCCGCGCAGGGCTCTCGATGTACGCGCTGCTCGGCCACCTCGCGAAGGACGCGTGGTTCGCGCGCGTGCCGCGCCGCGAGTGGGACACGCTCGACGGACTCGCGCTCGAGGGCCTGCAGCACGTCTTCCGCTACAACGACGGTCAGACCGACGACGCGGCGTTGACGCGCGCGGTCGTGCGCTCGGCGCGCGCGCTCGGCGCCGAGGTGCTCTGTCCCGCGCGGTTCGAGGCCGCGGAACGCGCCGGCGACGCGTGGCGCGTGCGCGTCGTCGAGAACGGCGAGGAGCGCGTCGTGCTGGCGCGCGCGCTCGTCAACGCGGGCGGTCCGTGGGTGAACCGCTTGCGCGGGAGGATCACGCCGACCCCGCCGGGCTTCGAGGTCGAGCTCGTCGGCGGCACGCACGTCGAGCTCGACGGCGCGATGGAACGCGGCGTCTACTACTGCGAGGCGCCGCGCGACCGCCGCGCGGTGTTCACGATCCCGTGGAAGGGCCGCACGATGGTCGGGACGACCGAGGAGCGCTACGTCGGCGATCCGCGCGCGGTCGAGCCGACGAAGCGCGAGATCGAGTACTTGGTCGAGACCTTCCACCGCTACTTCCCGCACCGAACGGTGCGCATCGTCGACGCGTGGGCGGGGCTGCGCGTGCTGCCGAAAGGCGCGGGCACCGCGTTCGACCGACCGCGCGAGACGACGCTCGTCGTCGACGACGAGGCGCGGCCGACGATGCTCGCGATCTACGGCGGAAAGTTGACGGGCTACCGCGCGACGGCGGAGAAGGTGCTCGCGCGCCTCGCGCCGTCGCTCCCCGCGCGCGAGCGCAAGGCCGACACGAGGACGCTGCGGCTCGAAGCGGAGCCGGGGAGCTCCTGACGCACGCGACGACGGCGGACGACGCGCGGGGTAGGATCGTCCGCATGCACCGCGCGCACCTTCCCCCCATGCTCGTCCTCGTTCCGCTGTCCGTCCTCGCCGCGTGCGGCACGACGCCGACCGCGCGGCCGTTCCCGCTCGCGAGTGCGGCGCGGCTCGAGGCACCGGTCGCGCTCGCGGCCGCGGGCGAACCGATCGACGTGACGAAGCTCCACGGCTACGCGGGCCCCGCGCTGCGCGACGACGACGGCGACGGGGACCTCGACCTCTACGTCGGCAGCTTCTCGGGCCAGATCCTGCGCTTCGCGAACGTCGGCACCGCGCGCGCACCCGCGTTCGCGAAGGGCGAGCTCGTCCGCGGCGCGGGCGAGGAGCTGAAGATCTCGAACTGGTGATGCATCGGAGTGCGTCCGCAGTTCGCGGACCTCGACCTCGACGGACACGTCGACTTCCTCGCGGGCAGCTACGACGGTCGCATCTACCTCGTGCGCGGCGGCGCGGACGGATGGTCGAAGCCGGCGGCGCTCTTCGATCGCAACGGGAGCGAGCTGCGCCTCGGGATGTACTGGGACTTCGACGCGAAGCACTGGGTGACGCCCGCGGGCCTCTCGTTCGGCGAGCGGCACGCGATCTCCGTCACGGTGATCGACCTCGACGGTGACGGCGACCTCGACCTCGTCGTCGGCACGGACGACGCGAAGCTCTTCCGCTGGACGAACCTCGGCACGCGCGCGAAAGCGGCGTTCGCGGAGACGGCGGAGCCCGTGCTCGCGGACGGCAAGCCCATCGCGTTGGAGGGCGGACATTCGATGCCGACGGCGGCGGATTGGGATCAGGACGGGCGCGTCGACCTCGTCGTCGGAACGGACGACGGCGCCGTGCGATGGCTGCGCAACGTCGGGACGAAGAACGCGCCCGTGTTCGAAGCGCCGCGCGAGCTCGTCGCGAAGGCGCCGGAGACGGACGCGGCTCGCTCGGGCAAGAACGTGCTCGTCGAGGTCGCCGATCTCGACGGCGATGGTGACGTCGACCTGCTCGTCGGCGACCACGAGGACGAGGACGTCGAAGATCCGCGCTCGGAGGCGGAGAAGGCGCGCTACGTCGAACTCGTGCGGGAGTACAACGCGTTCACGCCCGACGAGAAGAAGGCGCTCGCAGGGAGCGAGGACTCCGCGCGCAAGACCCTCGGCGACGCACGCGTGGACGCGTATCGCGCGGTGCAGCAGGAGATGAAGGCGATCGCGCCGCCGAAGGTGAGGCTGCACGCGCAGGTGTGGTTCTATCGAAGAGTGCGCGGCAAGGCGCCGGCGCGGTGAACGCCGAGCCGAGCCCTCACTCGTCCGTCGCGCGCCCGTCGAGCGCTCGTTCCAGCTCCGCTCGCCAGCGCGGGTAGTGCGCGCGGGCCGGCGAGTTCGCGCGCGGCGCGAAGCGCGCGGGAGCGTGCTCTTCGAAGCGCGCGGCGCGCGGGTCGAGACCGTCGAAGAGGAGCCACGCGAGCCCGCGCGCGGTCGCCTCGGGCTCGTCGCGGCGCTCGACGTCGAGCGCCAACATGTCGGCGAGGAGCTGCACGAACGCGTCGCTCTGCGCGAGGCCGCCGCTCGCGAGCACGCGCCGCGCGCGCGGGAGCGCCGTGTCCATCCGCTCGACGATCGAGCACGCGAGGAAGGCGATGCTCTCCGCGACGGCGACGAGCGCTTCCGGCGCGCCCGCGCTCCGCGCGTCCGCTACGAACCGCGAGCGGAAGTCGCTGCGCCAGAACGGCGCTGCGAGGCCCGAGTGGCCGTTCAGGAAGAGCGGCGGGTCGCGCACGTCCCGCAACCACGGATCGAGCGCGCGCTCCCACTCCGCGACGCCGAGCTCGCGCGCGTGGTGCGCGAGCGCGCTGCCCGCGCCGTTGATCGTGCCCTCGACGACGCACGTCCGTCCCGCGCGCTCGCCGAGCACCACGCTGCGCAGGAGCCCGTCGATCGCCGGCGCGTCTCCGCTCACGGGCCGCTGCAGGAACGCGCCCGTGCCGAAGTTCGCGTACAGCGCGTCGGCGTCGGGCGCTCCGCCCGCGAAGAGCGCGCACGACTGGTCGCCGTTCACGAGCGTGAGCGGCACGCGCTCGGCGCCGACCGCGAGCGTCCCGAACTCGCCGCGCGTCGGCACGCACTCGGGCAGGAGCGCGCGCGGCACGCCGAACAGCGCGCACAGCTCGTCGTCCCAATCGCCGCGCGCGAGGTTCCAGAGGAGCGTGCGCGACGCGTTCGCCGGATCGGCGACGAACGGACGCTCCTGCGCGAGCCGGTGCACGAGGAAGCTCGCGAGCGGGCCGAGCGCGAGCGTGTTCCTCGCGCGCGCCGCGCGCACGAGCGGTTCGTTCTCGAGGCACCACGCGAGCTTCGTGGCGCCGTAGTGCGGCGAGAGGCGCAGGCCCGTCCGCTCGACGATCCACGCCTCGCGCGAGCGCGCGGGTTCGAGCGCCGCCGCCGCGCGCCGGTCCTGCCACGAGAGCACGGGGCCGAGCGCCGCACCGCTCGCGCGGTCCCAGCACGCGATCGACGAGCGCTGCGTCGCGAGGCCCGCCGCTCTCACGCGCGCGACGGCCTTCCCGAGCGCGCGCGCGACCTCGTCGACGCACTCCTGGAGCGAGCGCACGAGCTCCTCACCGTCTTGTTCGACGCGGTCGTCGCTCGCGCGATGCTCCCCCACCGCGCGCGCGGCCTTCGCGACGACGTTCCCACGCGCGTCGAACACGAGCGCGCGCGAGGACTGCCCGCCCTGGTCGAGCGCAAGCACGAGCGCGTCGCGCGCGGCTCCCGTCCCTCCGTCGCGCACCGCGCTCTCCCCCGCCCCGGCCGCGTCGTCGCGCGCGTTCACGCGCTCCCACCCGCCGCGCGCCGCGCCCAGAGCCACCACGCGCCGCACAGGAGCGCGCCGAGCGCGAACGCGATCCACCCCTGGCGCCAGCTCGCGGGTTCGTAGCGGAACACGACGCGCTTCGCGCCGACGTCGACGTGCACCGCGCGGAACGTGTGGTCGGCGACGAGCACGGGCGTCGGCTTCCCATCGACCCATGCGTTCCATCCCGGCGCGAAGCGATCGGCGAGCACGAGCCAGCCCGCGCTCGTCACGTCGAGCTCGAGCTCGACGTGCTCGGGCTCGTCGACGACGACGCGCGCGTTCCCGGCACCCGGCGCCGCGTCGGGCGCGAGGGGAGCGTCGGACTCGAGCAGGACGAGCGCCGCGGGATCGAAGTCGGGCCGCTTCAGGCGCGCGAGGCGCGCCGCTTTGTCGTTCACGACCTCCGCGCTGCGCGCGACGAACGCGCGCGGGAGCGGCTCGGGCGCGTCCCAGATCCAGAAGCCGCCGTTCGCGTAGCGCTCGCGCGTGTCGGGCGCTCCGATCGCGAGCATCGAACGCAATCCGACGAGGCGCGCGAGCGGCGAGTTCGGCTCGACGATGTAGTACTGGAGCGCGCTGTAGTCGGACGCCGGGGGCGATTGCGCGTGTGCGAAGAGCTGCAGGAATTCGACATAGCGCGCGGGATCGGCCGCGTCGTACCCGCGCACGTCGTACAGTCCGTACGCTTGGTTCAAGACGGCCGGGAACACGTTGAGGCCGCCGCAGATGCGCCCCCACGGCTTCCTCGCGAGTTCGTCGAGCACCGGCGTGCGCGGGAAGTAGAGCGCGGGATCTTCCTGCACGTTGGCGTCGCATCCCTGCGCCACGACCTCGACGAGCGCGCCCCCGGCGAGCGCGAGCGCGAACACGGTGTTCGCCGCCGCGCGCGTGCGCAGCAGGAGCCACGCGCCGCAGGCGAGCGCGGCGAGCCCGGCGTACGCGAGGTACACGCGCGCGAACCACGCCGCGACGCGCGCGACGCCCTCGAGCGTGTCGACCGGCGGACGCGGGCCCTTCCGTCCGCGCCGCACGGCGTCCTCGACCGTGCGCAGGAGTTCGGGCGGCTCGCTCGCGCGCGCGAGCATGTACAGCGCGAGCGCCGCGCACGCGACGACGAGGGCCCACATCCACGGCCGCCAGCGGAACCCGCCGCGGAGCAGGACGTCGAGCCCGACCGCGGCCATCGCGACCGCCCCCCACGCCGTGACGAGCGTGAAGCGGTTGTTGCGCAGCGTGTTCAGACCGGGGAGCTCGAACACCTTCGCGAGGAGCGGCACGTCGAGCACCTGCGCGAGCCCGAGGAATCCGAGCAGGAGCCAGAAGAACTGGAAACGCACGAGCCTCCGCCGCGACGCCGCGAACCCGATCGGCGCGAGCACGAGCAGCGCGAGCATGCCGGCGTACGCGGCTTCGGGCCCCTCGGGTCGGTTCCCGTAGCGCAGCAGCGTCGTGTGCCTTTGCGTGCTGCCGAAGTAGTACGGCATCACGACGCCGTGGAGCGCGGTCGCGCCGACGGGCTTCGTCTCGACGGTGCCGCTCTGCCGGCGCTGGATGCGCCAGCTCTCGCGCATGTACTCGAGCGTCGGCAGCGACTGGGGTCCGCTGAGGAGCGCGCCGGCCCCGAAGCCGAGCGCGAGCGCGACGACTGCGCCGAGCGCGCGCTTCGACGCGAGCCCTCGGAGCCCGTGCTCGTCCGCGAGCCGCACGAGCGCGTAGAGCCCCGTCGCGAGGAACACGTGCATCGCGATCGACGCGTGCCCGCTGACGAGCACGACGAGCGCCGCGAGCGCGAACACGACGGGCCAGAGGCTCCGCGGTCTGCGCACGCAGCCGTCCGCGCAGAGGAACATCCACGGGAGGTGCGCGCCGACCTGGCTGATCGTGAAACCGGCCCACAGCACGAGGAAGCCCGTGCACGGCCACAGAGCCGCGGCGAACGCGCTCGCCCAGAAGCCGAGCTCCATCGCGCGCCGCAGGAAGAGGTACGCGCCGAGCCCGGCGAGGAGCGACTTCAAGAGCTCGACCCACGCGATCGCGATCGGCCCGGGCACGAGGTAGTCGACGACGCGCAGCGGATAGAAGACCGACGTGTGGTTCGCCGCGAGGAACGGCGTGCCGCAGTAGTTGTACGGGTTCCAGAGCGGGATGCGCCCCGCGCGGATCGAGTCGACCGCGTAGCGGCGCTCGTGCTCGAGCTCGAACACGAGGTCGGCGAGGACGACGTCCTTCGGCCGGTACGGCGGCTCGTTCAGGTCGAACGGCAGGCCCACGCCGCGCGCCTTCAAGATGTCGAGCGGCAGGAGCACCTTCGCGCCGACGATCGACGGCCCGAAGAGCACGAGCTGCGGCGCGAGCATCAGGAGGAACACGACGAGCGCGCGCGCGAGGCGCGAGCGCGGACCGTCGCGGAGGAGCGCGGGCTCCACCGTCCTGGACGCGGTGCCGCCGCGTCCGGCGTTCGTCTCCGAGGCGTTCGTCGCCGTCATCGACGGCGCATCATCCCGGAGCGAGCGCCCCGGGTGAAGACGCGAGGCCGTGCGAGTTCGCCGCCCGGAGGCTCAACGCCCCTCCGCACGCTCGAGGGGGAAGCGACGGAGGACGCGCCAGACGATCGTGTGGCCGTCGCCGTCGGCTCGGACGTCGCGGAAGACCGCGATCACGTCGGCCTGGCGCACGTCCCAAGGGATCACCCGGGCGAGGTACGTGTGCCCCTCGCGCGCCGGTGCGCCGAACTGGAGCCCCAACTCGCCGACGCGGACCTGGTCCGCGTGGGACACGCTCCGCGAGCGCCCCTCGGCGTCCGTCGGAGCGCGGACCGACCTGGCGAACTCCCACTGCGCGCGGAGCGCCGGCTCGAAGGTGTCCGGCGCGCGCTCGCCGTACCGCGCGACCTCGTCGAGCCCGACCTCGCCCAGGTCGAGCACGACGCCGAAGCTACCGCCCCAGCCTCCGGCGCGGAACGCGTCTCCGCCGAGGTGCAGCGACGTGCCCGCGCGAAAGGTCCGATCGCCGGTCTCGAGATCGACCCACGCCCCGCTGCCACCGACGTCGAGCAGCGCGTCGTAGACGAGAGGCCTCAGCAGGCGCGTGGAGCGCACTTCCCCCGAGGCGATCCCAGCCCATTCCGCCTCGGTGAACTCGCCCCGCGGCGCGAGCACCCGCGGACCAGCCGCCGCGCGCAACTCGCCCTGCAGTGCGAGGAGCGCGGGGACGTCGAGCGCCGCAAGCCACGCCGGCGACGCGGGGAGGATCGGGAGCGGCGGCGGGACGTAGCGCCCCCCCGCCCGCGGCGCGACCGGCCACGCGTGGATCCGGCGCCACGCGATCGTCACGCCGTGCTCGTCCGCCGCGAGCACCCGCACCGCGGCGAGCACGTCGAAGTCCGTGTCCGCGAACGCGCGCAGGACGTGCGTCTCGCCGACGCGCGCAGGAACGCCGTGAGCGACCTGGGCGGAGACACCCGCGGAGAAGGTGTTCATCCGCTCGGACGCGGTCGCCCCCGCGACCTCCGTCCAGAGGGCGCGCCATGCTTCCGGCTCCACGCCGCGCGGCACTTCGTCCGCGCGGTCGGGCAGGTCCTCGATGCGCGTCCTGCCGACGGTCAGGAATCCGCCCGCGCCGCACGCCTTGAAGGCGCCGTCCTCGAGGCCGAAGGTCGGCAGCTCGTCGAAGCCGTGCTCGCGCATCGCGATCGAGAAGAAGGAGCCGCCCTCGCGGATCCCGAGCGCGTCGACGTGCTTCGCCGCCACCGCGCCGTAGAGGTTGCGCTCGAGGACGCGCACCACGCCGTACTCCGCGGGATCGCGGTCCGCGTAGCGCGCGACAAGCACGGGATCGACCGTCAGCAGCTTTGTGCGCAGCTCGCGCTGGAGCTGCTGGCCGAGGACGAGCAGTTCGTCGATCGGCGCGGTGTGGAAGTCGGGTCTCGCGGCCCTCGCGGGCGCGGACGTCACGCGCCCTTGGAATCCGGGACGTTCGATCGGGTTGGCTTCGAGGGCGGCCTCGTCCGGATCCGTGCCGTCCGCGGCGGCGGCCAGCCCGTTCGCGATCGGAGCCGGCGCCGACGACTCGGGCGCGCGGACGAAGAACCAAACGAGCGCGCACAAGGCCGCGGCGACGCCGATCGACGCCGTCCAGAGCGCGAGCGGGACCGCGGGCCCCTTCGCACCGCCGACGAAGCCCGCGAGCGCCATCCCCCACGCTTCGCGGCCGCCGTCGAACGTCCGATCGAGCTCCGCGCGCAACATCTCGAGCGCGCGCGCCTCCTGCGAGCGCACGCTGCTCTCCGCGACGCCTTGCCGCGCGGCGAGTTCCTTCGTCGAGAGCCCCTCGTAGTAGCGCCCGAGCACCACCGTTCGATACGGCTCGCGCAGCCCGAGCACCGCGCGCACGACGCGGCTCTCGAGCTCGAGGCGCTCGACGACGTCGGGATCCGTCCGCGCTTCGTCGCGCGCGGTGTGGAGCTCGTGCCGCGCGCGCCGCGCCGCGGCACGACGCGCGTTCGAAGCGCGGTTCCGCGTCGAGTGCGCGAGCCACGCGCGCACGGAGCGCACCGCGCGCGGCGGGTTCACGAAGAGGTCGGTCCACGTCTCCTGTGCGAGGTCGTCCGCGGCGTGCTCGTCACCGAGCAGGCGGCGCGCGAGCACCCGGACGAAGGCCTGGTGCTCCAGGAGGGCGTCGAGCGGGATCGAATCGGACATCGCGGTCAGTCTCCGTGCAGCGGGATCGGTTCGGGAAGCCATCGCAGTCGTTCTCCCGGGGACGGGCGTCCCCCGCGAGCGAGACACCGGCCGAGCCCCGAGCGCTGCGAGGATTCCGAGCGATTTCAGGTCGCGGGAGCCCCGCTCACCCGCCCCAGACCTCCTTCAGGAGCGCCGCGAGCTCCGGCTGCGACTCGAGCACTTCCGCGCGCACGAACGGCCAGAAGTCGTTCGTCCCGAACCACGCCTCGCTCGCCTCGGCGAAGAACTCCTGCTCGTTCTCGAGCGCGTAGGCCTTCTCGCGCGTGCCGTTCCAATGGAGCACGCTCTCGTACGCCTTCGACGCCTTCACGCGCTCGAGCTCCGCGCGCACGCCCGCGTGGTCGAAGCCGAGCTCGCGGTCGTGGTAGGCGTGCGCGAGCTCGTGCAGGACCATCGACGGCTGCTGCGCGCTCCACTCGACGAAGCGCGCCGCGTTCGTGATCTCGACGCCCTTCGCCTTGCGCGGATCGTGGCCGTGTTCCTTCAACCACTCCGGTGACGGGTGGTAGCACGAACACGGCGCGGCCGAGTCGTCCTTCGAGAGCCAGAACGGGACGCGGCGCAGCTTCGCGAGCGCGTCCGCGGGCACCGCGCGCGCGACGTCGAACAGCTTCGCGTCGAGCAGCTCGAGCGCGCGCTTCCCGTCCTCCGTGCGCTCGAGGCCGCGCTCGACCTGCACCGTCCATCCGCGCACGTCGCGCGGGGCGTAGTCGGCGCCGGGGGGCACGAGAGAGCTCGGGAGGAGGACGACGGTCACGAGGAGGGCGAGGAGCGCGCGCATCCCCCGAGGATGCCGTGCGCGGGCGTCCCCGGTAAGCCCCGCGCGCCCCGTTCCCGACCGCTGGACGCTCGCACCGTGCTCGGTCCAGCCCTGCCGCCTCCGCGGCCGATGTACGCGGCATGCGCTCCCATCCGATCCTGCGCCGCGGTCCCTTCGTCGTGCTCTGCGCCCTCGCGGCCCTCGCCACGGCGTGCGGCGAGGACGACCCGCCCGCACCGAAGCCCGCGCACGGCGGCGCGCCGACGTCCGCCGCGCTGCCCGGCACCGGTCCGCGCGTCGTGATCGAGACGCCCGAGGAAAACGGCCACGTGCGCGCGCAGATCCTGACGGTCCGCGGACGCGTCGCGGAGGTTTCCGACCTGCGCCTCAACAGCGAGAAGGTCGCGTGCAAGCCCGACGGCAGCTTCGAGACGAAGCTCGAGGTGCCCGGCGGCCGCGGCGAGATCATCGCGCGCGACGGCGCGAACCCGCTCGAGCCGCTCCTCGTGCGGCACGTCGTCGTCGACCTCGAGGCGCCGATGATCGAGCTCACGGAGCTCCCGGGCGAGCCGGTCGAGAACCAGCGCTACCACCGGAAGACGAACGCCTCGAAGGTCGTGCTCCGCGGTCGCGCGAGCGACGCGGGGCCGGGCGAACTCGCGACCGTCACGCTCGACGACGCGCCGTGCCCGCTCGCGGCCGACGGCACGTTCTCGGTCGAGGTCGACGTCCCCGAGACCGGCGAGAAGCGCTGCCTCCTCGAGGCCGTCGACCGCGCGTGGAACCGCGCGCGGATCACGGTCGTGCTCGAACGGTGAGCGCCTCGAGGCTGGATCCCCCGCGGAACGGACCGTAGAACGCTGCGTGCGCCCCGCGCGCCACGCATGAACCCCGACTCCTCCGCCGGCCCGAGCTGGGGCCTCGTCCTGATCCGCATCGTCGTCGGCGCCGTCCTGCTCTACGCGGGCTGGGTCAAGCTCCAGATGGGGATCGGGGAGGAGCTCGTGCTCTCGACGCGCGAGCGCATCGCGGAAGCTCCCGCGCTCTACCGCGCGTTCGGCGAGAACGTCGTGCTCGCGCACCCGTGGTTCTTCACGCAGTGCATCGTGTTCGGCGAGCTCCTCGGCGGGCTCTGCCTCTTCCTCGGCGCGCTGACGCGGCCCGCCGGGTTCTTCGCGACGTTCCTCTTCTTGAACTTCGTGTTCGCGGCGCCCGCGGAGCAGCGCGTCACGGCGATCGTGCTCGCGGCGGCGTGCTTCGGCTGCGCGCTCTCGCGCGCGGGCCGCGTCGCGGGAGCCGACGTCTTCCTCGACGGCAAGCTCCCGCGCTGGATGACCTGGTCGAGCGGCTAACCGCGCTTCGCGAGCGCGAGCACGGCCTTCACGCCGCGCTCGATCCCGCGCGCGACGTCGGCGATCTTCGCGTCGTACATGTACGCGGGCGTCGTCACGATGCGCTGCTCCTCGTCGACGCAGATCTGCGTCACGGTGCACTCGAGGTGCTTCGCGCCGAGGGACTCGAGGACCTTGGCCGTCTCCGGGTCGTTCCCGATCGTGAGCGCGGGCCCGTCCTTCCCGAGCGCGAGCGCGAGCACGGACGGCGCGATGCACCACGCGCCGATCGGCTTCTTCGCCGCGTGCATCGCGCGGACGAGCGCGAGCACGCCGGGCTCGACCTTCGCCTTCGCGCCGTTCGCCGCGAAATCGCTGAGGTTCTTCGCCGCGCCGAAGCCGCCGGGCAGCACGAGCGCGTCGAGTTCCTCCGCCTTCGCCGTCGCGACGTCGGCGACCTGGCTGCGCGCGATCCGCGCGGCCTCGACGAGCACGTTGCGCTTCTCCTTCGTCGCCTTCTTCTTCGCGTGGTCCATGACGGCGCTCTGCGCGACGTCCGGCGCGAAGCAGACGGCGGTCGCGCCGAGCCGATCGAGCGCGAGGAGGGTGAGCACGGCTTCGTGGATCTCGCTGCCGTCGAGGTAGCCGCAACCGGAGAGGAGGACGCCGACGCGTGTCATGGGGAGTTCCTTTTCGTTCGTGGAGACGCGCACGTCGTCAGACCGGACGCACGGCGACGTCGCCCAGGATCTTGAGTTGGCAGCCGAGGCGCGCGCCCTTCACGTCGGTGCACATCTCGACCGTCTCGCGTTCGTCGTCCGTGATCGGGTTCACGTTCTTCTCGCCCTGCTCGATCACGAGGACGCACGTGCCGCAGCTCCCGACGGTGCACCCGAAGTCGTGCGGCGCGTCGTTCTCGCGGCAGAAGTCGAGGAAAGAGGTGCCCGCGGGCACGTCGTGGGTCTGACCGGTCTCGAGGAAGGTGAGCTTGGGCATGGGGATCTCCGCGCGAGGGCGCAGCACTCTACGCCCGCGGCACGACGACGCAAGGCGGAGCTCCATCGCGCGGCGCGTGCTAGCTTCTCGCGCATGCAGCCCCGAGTCGTCGCTCCGCCTTCCGTCGAGCTCCCCGAGCGCGCGTTCGTCGACGCGGCCCCCGCCGCCGGAACGGGCGCGCGCATCTGGCTCGTGCGTCACGCCGAGGTCCACGTCGACTGGCAGCAGCGCGCGTACGGCAACACGGACGTCCCGCTCTCGCCCGAAGGCGAAGCCGCGACGCGCGCGATGGGCGCGGCGTTCCGCGGGCGCGCGCTCGCCGCGGTGTGGAGCAGCGACCTCGCGCGCGCGCACGCCATGGGGCGCGCGATCGCGGACGGAGCGGGCGCGGAGCTCCGGCTCGAGCCGCGGCTGCGCGAGGTGTGGCGCGGCGCATGGCAGGGGCTCCCCGCGGCCGAGTTCCGCGCGCGTTGGACGGCGGACGCGGCGAATTTCCTCGCGGATCCGTGGCGGTGGAAAGGCCACGGCGGCGAGAGCGACGCCGACGTGTGCGCGCGGGTCTGGCCGGTCCTCGAGTCCGCGCGCGACGCGGGCGTGCGCGGGAGCGGCGCGGGGTGCGAGCTCGCGCTCGCCGCGCACTACAACGTGATCCGCGTGCTCGTCACGCGCGCGCTCGGGCTCGGCGCGCGCGCGAGCTTCGAGTTCCTGAACGCGCCGGCACACGCGAGCCTGCTCGTCGACGCGCCCGGCGGCTGGCAGCTCGCGCTCCGCGACGTCGCGCGGCCGGACGCGGTTTGACGCGCCGCGAGCGAGCCGGGGACGACGCGGGGTCGAGCTCCGGCTTCGCGTAACCGCGCCCGGCGTCGAGCGTCAGCGCAGCAGGTTCTTCTGCTCGAGCTCCGCGAGCTCGTGCGCCTCGAGCACCGTGAATCCCTGCAGGCTCTGCCGCACGCGCTCGAGATCGCCGAACCAGCGCTCGCCGCGTTCCGCGAGCCGCGCGCGCGCCGCGTCGAGCTCCGGCGTCGACGGCGTCGCGAGATGGAGGTGGCCGAGCCCGCGACCGCGCACGTGGAGCAGGTCCTTCGTCACCGACGCGCCGACGCGCTCCCCGCTCCACGAGCGCCCCGTCTCGTCGTCTCCGCCGCGCGCGGTGCGCTCGAGGCAGTAGCTCGCGTCGACGGCGACCCAGCCGGGGAAGAGTCCGCCGCTCGCGAAGAGCTCCGTGCGCTCGCCGCCCGCGCGACCCGACAAGAGACCGAGCTGCGAGCGTCCGTGCATGCCGCGCGGCACGCCGACGTGCTCCATGTCGAGGATCGTCGGTGCGACGTCGACCAGGCTGACGAGCGCGTCGGACGTCTGTCCGCGCGGCAACGACGACGTCAGCGGCGGACGCACGAAGAGCGGCACGCGCAAATCGACGTCCGTCAGCGTGCCGCTCGAGAGGTAGAGCCCCGACTCGCCGAACGACGTGCCGAACGTGCCGGTGACGATCACCGTCGTGTTCTTGAGGCGTCCCGTTCGGCGCAGACGCTCGAGGAGCTGTCCGAGCTTCGCGTCGAGCGCATAGAGCGCGCCGTCGTAGCGCGCCTCGTATTCGCCGATGGTCAGCGTCCCGCCCGACCACCGCGAGCGGGGGATCGCGAAGAACACGCCGTCGGCGTCCGCGACGGGGGGAATCGAAGCGAGTTCCGGGCGCGGCGGGAAGTACGTGTCCCAGCGCGGGTCGGCGCTCCGCCTCCCCCACAGCCGAACGAGTTCGTCGACGTGCAGGTACGCGAACCAGTCCTGGCTCGGGCTCTTCTCGAAGAGCCAGTTCACGAAGCGCGTCGAGACGCCCTCGAACTCGTGCTCCGCGGGGTCGTCCGAGTCGGGCTTCGGCGCGGCATAGGTCTGGAAGCCCGCGCCGAACCCCGACACCGGCGAGAGCGCGGGGTCGCCGACGAACGCGCCCGTCGCGTAGCCGTGCGCGAGGAGCTCCTGCGCGAGCTTCGGCGCGGCGTCGGGGATGCGCCACGCGAACGGATCGCCCGCGTCGGGGCGGTCGGGCGGCTCGCGCCGGACGATCCACGGATCGCAGCCCGTCAGCAGCGCGGCGTGCGAAGGAAGCGAGCGCGGCGCCGCGCTCCACGCGTTCGTGAACAGCGTCCCCTGCTTGGCGAGCGCGTCGAGCACCGGCGTCGTCGGCCGGTCGTAGCCCGCCGCGGAAAGGTGGTCGGCGCGCAGCCCGTCGATCGCGATCACGAGCACGCCGCGCCCGAGCGGCTCGTTCGTCGGCTTCGGACCGCACGCCGCGATCGCGGCGCAGACGGCGAGCACGGCGAGGAACGGGAGACGGGCGCGCATCGAGCGCAGAGGATCGGAAACGCCCGCGCGGGGAGCAAGCGCCGCGTCGGGATCCGCGGCGCAAGGCGGGAGCGAGCGGGACGTCGGGCTCAGCGCCGCAGCGCGAACACGTCGGCTGCGGCGGCCCAGGCGCGCGTGCCGTCCTCGAGCTGGACCGCGACCCAGCCCGGGAGCTCGTCGTGCCGTTCGACGAGCGCGCCGGTCGTGCCCTGCGCGATCGTCGCCGCGTCCGCGCGCGGCTCGCTCTTGAGCGCGAGCGGCCGCTCCTTCGGCGCGATCACGAGCATCGGGTCGCGCGTCTCCGTCGCGAGGTGCGTCAGGAACGGCGCGAAGCCGAGCGCGACGACGGCAGCGCCCGCCCACGCGAGACGTCGCGCGAGGCGGCCGCCGCGCACGGCCTCGAACGCGAGCAGCGCGCCCCACAGGACCGCGATCGCCGCGGCGAGGAGCTCGCTCTCGCCGCGCGTGAACGACGTCATCGCGCGGCGCAGCGTCGCGACGAGGTCGCCGCGGTCCGCGGGGTCGAGCCCGGCCTCGCGGCGCGCGTGCTCGAGGTTCGCCCAGACGTCCTCGTCGCGCGGCGCGAGCTCGAGCGCGGCCGTGTACCAACCGACGGCCTCGAGCGGCTTCTTCGCGCGGAACGCGACGTTGCCGAGGTCGTAGAGCACGCGCGCCTTCTCGAGGCCCTCGACGGCGGGCAGGAGCTCCGTCCAGTGCGTGCGCGCGGTCTCGAGCTCGCCGGCGCGATAGGCGTCGACGGCGAGCTGGTTCTTCGCGGCGAGCGCGTGTTCGTCGAGTGCGCTCGCGGACGGCACGTCGCCCCGCGTCGCACGCGAGGGCGACGCGACGAGGAACGCGAGCACGCAGGCGAGGAGGGCGATCCGTGCCGAACGCCGAGCGAATCCTTGGAGCGCGCCCATCACAGACCTCCCTTCACGAGTCGTTCCGCGAGCGCGACGAGCTCCGCGCGCTCGATCGGCTGATCGGTGCCCGCCCATTCGCGTTCGTCGAGCTTCGCGCGCGTCGCGGCGAGCGCGCGCGCGTCGTCGACGCCGAGGCTCGCCCCGGATTCCTCCGTCCACGCGACGACGTCGCGCCCGAGCCACGCGTTCGGGCTCTCGCCGGTGCGCGCGGCGAGGAAGCGCTCGAGCGCGCGCGCCTGCTCGCTCGCCTTCGCGGCGGAGCCGAGCTCGCGCGCGAGCACCTTCGCCGCGTTTCGGCGCGCGCGCGCGCGCGGCGCGTCGGGATCGCCCTGCTTGCGCACCCACGTGCGGAGCGCGATCCAGCCGAAGAAGACCGCGCCGAGCGCGCTCCACGGCATCCAGCCGCGCCGCACTTCGGCGTGCGCACCCGCGATCGGCTTCGCGTCGATGTCGCGGATGTCGAGCGCGGTGCCGGGCTTGCCGTCCTCGACGCCGAGCGACACCGCGTTCTTCAGCGGGCGCACCTGGATCGCGAGCGGCTGCGTCTCGATCTTGACGTACGCCTTCTTCGCCGGGTCGTAGACGTCGAGCGGGATCGGCGGGATCTCCTTCACGTCCGGCGAGATCGGCGCGAGGTCGTACACGACGGTGCGGCGCTCGTAGCTCTTCTTGTCGTTCGTGCCGTACAGCCGGAACGCCTTGAACGCGTCGAGCGTCGACGGATCGGGCGCGTCGAAGAACTCGAGGTTCGCTTCGCCGGTCCACTCGACCGTCACCTTGATCGAATCCCCCACCGTCACGTCGCGCCGATCGGCGGTCGCCATCGCCTGGATGCGGCCGACCGCGCCGCCGAACGACACGGGGCGTCCGTCCTCGGGCAGCTTGAGCACGTCGATCGTGAACCCGGGGAAGCGCTTGTAGTACGTCTCCTTCTCGCGCGTCGGGCGCACGTTGAAGAAGCCGCCGCCCTGGTCGATCTGCCCGAACTCGAGCGTCGACGTCGGGATCTCGATCTTGCCCGCGCGCGCGGCGAGGTAGCGCTTGCGCACGCGCAGCACGTTGAACGTGCGGTCCTTGCCCTGCATCGGCGCGTTGAGACGCTCCGCGCGAATGCGGTCGCGCGAGTTCAAGTTGAGCTCCACGAACGACGCGTTCGGCGCGGAGGCGGGCGCGTCGAGCTCGATCACGCCGGGGAGTTCGCCGACCCACGGCAGCGCGAGGTTCGCGTAGTTGATGCGCGATTCGAGCTGCGAATCCCAGCCGAAACGGAGCTCGAGCGAGAACGGCTGCCCCTCGGCCACTTCGTCGGGCGCGTCGATCTCGAAGAAGCCGAGCTCCTCGCCCTGCAGGTCCTCGACGACCTTGAGCAGGAGCTCGCGCGTCTGGATGCGCTGCCCGGCGGCCTCGACGGTGATCGGCGGGATCTTGAACTCGCCCTTGCGCGTCGCGACGACGGGCACGCGCCACGAAAGGCTGTACGACGAGACCCAGCGGCCGCCGGAGATCACGGATTGTTGCGACGTCGACATCGGGCCGAGCGGACCGATGCGCAGCCCGTCGACTTCGGGGAACGAATCGATCGTCGCGTCGCGCGCGTTGTCGACCTGGATCAAGAGCGCGACGTTCTGGCCGAGCTTGACGATGCCGGTCGAGAGCTGCGCGGTCACGCTCGGCTGTCCCTGCGCGAACGCGCGCGCGGGGAGCGCGAGCACGAGCGCGAGGAGCGCGAGCCAGACGACGCGCGCGCGGAGTTCTGCTGCTTGTCGCACGGGCATCACCAGTCCTTCTTGACCTTGGCGCGGCGCGCCTGATGGAGCTGCTGCTGGAGCTTCTTCCACTGCTGCTCGCGCTGCTTCAGCACGTCGAGGAGCCGCGTCATCTCCTCCTTCGTGAGCTCGCGCTCCTCGCCGGGCTGCGGAGCGGCGTCCTTCTTCTGCGCGTCCTTCGGATCCTTCGAGTCCTCGGGCTTCTCGGGCTCCTGCGGCTTCTCGTCGGGCTTCGGGTCCTTCGAGTCCTGGCCGTCCTTCGGCTGCGAGTCCTTCGGATCCTGCTCTTTCTGCTGCGGGTCCTTCGGGTCCTTCGAGTCGTTCTGCTGCTTCGGATCCGGGTTCTGCTTCGGGTCCTTCTGCTTCTGTTCCTCGCGCTTCTTCTCGAGCTCGTCGAGCTCCTTCAGCCGCTTGAGGACGAGCTCCGTGTTCGCGCGCGCGTCGGCGTCGCGCCAATCCGCGCGCAGCCGTTCGACGAAGCGCTCGCGGGCTCGCAGGTAGAGCGCGCGCGCCACTTGGATCGGATCGGGTGCGGCGGGATCGCCCGGTTGCGCGTTCGCGGCGGGCGGAGCGGGCTGCTGCGGCGCGGGCGCGCCGTTCGGACCTCCGAGCTTCTCGCGCAGCTCGGGGATCTGGAGGCGCGCGGCCTCCGCTTCGAGGAGCGCGACGGTCGCGAGTTGGTAGCCCGAGTCGAGGCGCAGCTCGCCCGGCCCCGCGAGCGCGAGCGCGGAGCCGAACGCGTCGTCCGCGGCTCGTCCGTCGCCCGCGTGCGTCGCGGCGACGCCGCTCGCGTAGCGCACCTCGGCGCGCGCGGGCGCGGAGAGCGATTCGACGCCGAGCGCGTCGAACACGGGCTCGGCGACGCGCGCGAGCGCGCGCTCGGCGCCGCCCGACGCGAGCGCGCGCTCCTTCCAGCGCAGCATCGCGTTCGGCGCGACGAGCCGCTCGCAGAGCGCGCGCGCCGCTTCGGGGTCCTTCGAGTCGACGAGTCGGCGCACCTCGGCGAGGCCCTCGGCGAGCGTCCCGGTCCACGGCTCGACCGGCGGCGGAGCGGGCGCGTCGGTGTTCGGCGCGCCGTCCGGCGCGCTCGCAGCACCCGGAGCACCGCTCGTGCCCGCGTTCGTCGGCGCGCCGACGTGCCGCTCGCTGCCCGGACCCGCGCTCTGCGCGTCGCGGAACGGCGTCGGCGAGCTCGAGGGAGCCGGCGTCGCTTGCGCCGCGGGCGCGTGCGGTGTCGCGTGCGGCGCGACCTTCGGAGCCTGAACGAGCGCGGCGAGCGCGAGGATCGTCGAGAAGTTCATGACGCGGTCTCCAAGTTCCGTTCGGCCGCGGCGCGCGGCGGCAGGCTCCCCGCGGGCGGCACGGCGGGCGCGGCGACGCGCGGTTCGAAGAAGCGGCGCTCGCGCAGCGCGAACTCCGCGAGCAGACACGCGAGCGCCGCGACGAGCGCCCACTGGAAGCGGTCGTGCGGGATGCGTTCCTTGCCGGCGACGAGGTCACGCGTCTCGAGGCGCGCGATGCGCTTCGTGTAGAGCTCCTCGAGCGGGATCGGCGAGTTCTGCACGGAGAGGTACGCGCCGCCCGTGAGCGTCGCGATCTCGGCGAGGCTCGCTCCGTCCATCGCCGACACGACCTCGCGCCCCGTCTCGTCCTTCACGAAGCCGCGGCCGCCGTCCTCGGGGATCTTGCCGCCTTCCTGCGTGCCCATGCCGACGACGTAGACGCGGATGCCGCGCTCCTTCGCCTTCTTCGCGATCTCGAGGCCGCGCTTCTCGAGGTCCTCGCCGTCCGTGAGCAGGACGATCGCCTCGTGCGCGCCGGTGCGACCGTCGAAGAGCGAGAGCGCCTTGTCGAGCGCGACGCCGAGGTCCGTGCCGCCGCGCAGGTTCTCGTCGGTGTTGAGCGAGTTCACGAACGCCGCGAGCGTGACGCGGTCGTGCGTCAGCGGCGCGACCTCGCGCACGTCGCCCGCGAACGCGAGCAGCGCGGCGCGGTCGCCGCGCAGGTGGTCGAGGAGCCCGACGACCTCGCGCTTCGCGCGCGTCAAGCGATCGGGCTTGACGTCCTGCACGAGCATGCTGCGCGACGTGTCGACGCAGACGACGAGGTCGAGGCCCTTGCGCTGCACGTCGCGCAACGTGTACCCGCGCACCGGACCGATCAGGCCGAGTGCGAGGAACCCGAGCGCCGCGACGGCGAACACGACGCGCAGGCGCGCGCGGTTCTCGGAGTAGCGCGGCAGGAACCTCGGCGCGTGACGCGCGGAGACGAGCTTCGCGCGCGCGCGCGCCCGCGCCGCGAGGCCGACGAGCGCGACGACGAGCACGCACGGCGCGACGGCGAGCGCGAGCGCCCACGCCGGCCGCAGGAGGTCGAAGCCGAGCAGCGCGAGGCTCATGCGATCCTCCGGAACACGGTCGACGCGAGCAGCCACGCGAGCGCGTAGCACGCGAGCGCGGGCCCGAGGAACCACGGATAGAGGTCGAACGACTCGCTCCAGTGCTGCTCGACGCGCGGCGTGCGCTCGAGGCGCTCGATCTCGGAGTAGACGCGCTCGAGCTCCGCCTTGTCGCGCGCGCGGAAGAAGATCCCGCCCGTCGTCTTCGCGATGTTCTCGAGGTCGCTCGTGTCGATCTCGCGCTCCGTCGCGTGCAGGTTGCCGAAGAAGTCGGGCTGGTAGACGTAGCGGCCCGCGAACACGGTGTAGACCTTGATCCCCTGGTCCGCGGCGAGGCGCGCGGCGTCGGCGGGCGTGATCAAGTCGATGTTGTTCTCGCCGTCGGTGAGCAGGACGACCACCTTCGAGCGCGCGCGCGTCTCCTTGAGCACCGCGACGGCCTTCGAGAGGCCGATGCCGATGCCCGTGCCGTCCTCGCTGCGCTCCTTCACGGGCTCGAGCCCGCGCAGGAAGCCCGTGATCGCGTCGACGTCGAGCGTGAACGGACAGAGGAGCTGCGGGTACGCCGCGAACGTGATCAGCGCGCAGTTGTCGGCGGCGCCTTCGCGGTCGGTCATGCGGCGCGCGGCGAAGGCCTCGACGACCTCCTTCACGACGGCGAGGCGCGACGTGCCGGGCGCGAGGTCCTCGTACGCCATCGAACCCGAGCGGTCGATCACGAGCGCGATGTCGATGCCTTCCGTCGTCGAGTTGGTCTCGACGCTGCCGCGCAAGGGCCGCGCGAGCGCGACCGCGATGCCGACGAGCGCCGCGAGTTGGAAGCCCGTGACGAGCCAGGCGAAGCGCTGCGCGAAGCTCCGCGGGAACCCGCGCTCTCCTGCCGAGCCGCGCGCGGTCGCCGGCGCAGCGCGCGCGGTGATCGCGCCGTAGAGCGCGAGCCCGAGCAGCACGGCGCTCGCGACGACGAGCACGTTCAAGACGACCGGCGCGCTGCCGGGGAGCGGCATCGTCGGCGTCGCGGCCGAGCCCGCGCCGCCGGTGGGTGTCCCGAGCAGCGCCGGGAGCACCGCGTAGCGCGCGAGCACCGTCGCGACGAGCGCGAGGAACGCGGGCACGACCGGCACGACCGCGAGTCCGCGCCGCGCGACGGGCGGACGCGCGCTCTCGGGCAGCACGGGCACCCGCCCGCGATCGCGCGCGTGCGCCGCGCGTCCGATCCAGAGCAGGAACGCGCCGAGCGGGATCGCGAGCAGGAACCACGGATCGGCGAGAGCGTAGTCGCCGAACACGTGCAGGCGCTGTTCGGCGGCGCTCTTCACGGGCTCCGCGGCCTCCTGCACGAGCGCGAGGGTCGCGAGCGCGTTCACGCGGCGCCTCCCGTCCGCACCGGACCGACCGGCGCCGCCGCGTTCGACTCCTTCGTGACGTCCGGCGCGGGCCGCGGCGCGCTCGCGAGCGCTTCGAGCACCGCGCGCGCGTCGCGGAGGAACTCGTCGACCGCGAAGCGCGTCGGCGTCTCCTGCGCGTACTTCACGCGCTCCGCGGACGCGAGCAACCGTCCGCACGCGCTGCGCACGCCCGCGGGGACGCGCTCGTCGGCCTCGACCGCGCGCGCCCAATCGTCGTCGGTGCGGCCCGAGCGCTCGACGCCGAGGAAACCGTCGACCGAGCCGCGCAGGAGCCGCGAGAGCTCGTACACGCGCGCGCGTCCACTCTCCGGATCCGCGGCGAACGCGGCGGCGATCGCGTCGAGGCGCGCGAGCGGCGTCGGCTCGCTCGGCAGCGTCGGCTTCGCGCGGCGGCGCACGAGGAACACGCCGAGCGCGGCGACGAGGAGCGCGCCGAGCCCCGCGAGCACGAGCGGCGCGCGGCGCGCGGGCTCGAGCTCCGCCGCGCGCTCGGGCGAGAGCTCGCGCAGACCGAGCAGGGGCCGCGGCGCGTCCTCCCCTTCCGCGAGCGCGCCCGCGACGTGCACGGGGAGTCCGTTCACGACGAGCGTCTCCGTCGCGGCGCCGCCGGTGAGCTCGAGCGCGAGCGGCGGCGGCGCGAGGTCGCCGGGCTCGAGCGCCATCGTCGTCCACCGCGCGATCGTGTGGACGAGCGCGTCGTCGTTCGGATCCGCGGCGCGCGCGACGGTGCGCTCGGAGAGCGGCGCGAACCGGCGATCCTCCGCGTCCTTCGCGGGGAAGCCGACGCGCAGCTTCTTCGGGTGCACGACGTCGAGCATCCACTCGACGGGCTCGCCGATCTCGACCGACGCGGGCTCGGGGACGAGCGTCGCGCGCGAACCGCTCGGGCTGACGGGCGGAGGCGCCGGTGAGCTCGGCGCGTCGCCGCCGTGCTGCGCGCTCGCGCCGTCGCGCGCCGAAGCGCCTTCCTGCGCGGACGCGTCCTCGCGCGCGGCGCCGTCGTCCTGCGCCGAGGTGCTGGGCCGCGCGACGTTCCCACTCGGCGCGCTCGAGCTCCGCGGCGCGGGTGCATACACGGGCGTGAGTCCGCTCGGCGCGTCCTGCGCGCCGTTCGCCGGCGGGTTCGCCGCGCTCGGCGCGTCCTGCGCGCTCGCGGGGCTCCACGCCGCGACACCCAGGGCGATCGCGAGGACCGCGCGCTTCATCGCGCTCCTCCGTGCCGCAGCATGCGGCGGCGGAAGAAGGCGAGCACCGCCTCGCCGAGGTCGCGCGTCGTGTCGAGCTCGAGCAGGTCCGCGCGCGCTCGCGCGAGGCCCGCGATGAGCGCCGCGCGCCGCGTCTTCGCGCGGTCGGCCCACGCCGCGCGCACGTCGTTCGAGCGCGTGTCGAGCTCGATCCGGCGTCCGGTCTCGAGCTCCTCCATCGGCACGATGCCCGCGACGGGGAGCTCCTCCTCGAACGGATCGAACGCGCGCACCGCGATCACGTCGTGGCGCTGCGAGAGCTCGGCGAGCCGGTCGACCCAGCTCTTCCCGCCGGCGTCCTTCGCTTCGGGCGCGAGGAAGTCGCCGACGACGAACACGATCGAGCGGCGGCGCAGGACGCGCTGCGCGTGCTCGAGCGCGGCGCCGAGATCGCTCCCGCGCGCGTCCGCCGGCGCCGCGATCACCTCGCGCACGATGCGCAGGACGTGCTGCCCGCCCTTCTTCGCGGGGAGGTGCAGCCCCGGCGTGTCGCCGAAGAGCAGGAGCCCGACGCGGTCCTGGTGGCGGATCGCGACGAACGAGATCAACGCCGCGAACTGCGCGGCGGTCTCGCGCTTCGTCCAGCCGTGGCTGCCGAAGTCCATCGAGCGGCTCGTGTCGACGAGGAGGTGCAGCGTGAGCTCGCGCTCCTCCGCGTACGTCTTGATGTACGCGTCGCCCGTGCGCGCGGTGACGTTCCAATCGATGCGCCGCACTTCGTCGCCGGGCTGGTACGCGCGCACCTCGCTGAACTCGAGGCCCGAGCCGCGGAACGTCGAGCGATAGCCGCCGGAGAGCGCCGTGTTGACGAGCCGGTGCGTGCGGATCTCGATCTGCCGCACGCGCGCCATGAGCTCGGGCACGAGCAGCGGCGCGTGCGGACCCGCGGTCGTGCCGCCGTGCGCGCTCGGGGCGTCGTGCGCCGTCGAGTGCGTGCCGAGCGCGGCCGGCGAGCTCGAGGCGCGCTCGCGACCGGGCCCCGCGGCCGGACCGGGAGCTCCCGCGCGCGACGTGCCGTCGCCGCGGTCCTTCGCGCGGCCGAAGAGGGACGAGAGCGGGCTCACGGCACGGGCACGGTCTCGAGCACGCGGGCGACGAGCGCGTCGGACGTGAGGCCCTCCGCCTCGGCTTCGTAGGTCGGCATCACGCGGTGACGGAGCACCTCGGGCGCGACCGCCTTGATGTCCGCGGGCGTCACGTACCCGCGCCCCGCGAGGAACGCGTTCGCGCGCGAGCAGAGCGCGAGCCAGATCGTCGCACGCGGCGAGGCGCCGTACTGGATGCGCGGGCCGAGCTCGGCGAGCTTGTAGTTCTTCGGCTCGCGCGTCGCGATCACGAGGTCGACGATGTACTCGGAGAGGCGCGCGTCGAGCTTCACCTGGTCGACGACCTCGCGCGCGGCGAGCACCTGCGCGGGCGTCACGACCTGCTTCACGTCCGTGTTCGGACGCGTGCTCGCCATGCGGCCGAGGATCTCGAGCTCCTCCGCGCGCTTGGGGTACTTGACGATCACCTTGAGCGCGAAGCGGTCGAGCTGCGCTTCGGGGAGCGGATACGTGCCCTCCTGCTCGAGCGGGTTCTGCGTCGCGAGCACGAGGAACGGACGCGGCAGCGGGAACGTCTGGCCGCCGATCGAGACCTGGCGCTCCTGCATCGCCTCGAGCAGCGCGCTCTGCACCTTCGACGGCGCGCGGTTCACTTCGTCGGCGAGCACGAAGTTCGCGAAGATCGGGCCCTTGCGGACCGTGAAGTTCGCCTCCTTCGCGTTGTAGATCTCGGTGCCGACGAGGTCGGACGGCAGGAGGTCGGGCGTGAACTGGATGCGCGCGAAGCTGGCTTGCACGCCCTTCGCGAGCGTCGACACGGCGAGCGTCTTCGCGAGACCCGGGACGCCCTCGAGCAGGACGTGGCCGCCGGTGAGCAGCGACAGGAAGAGGGAGTGGACGAGGCCCTCCTGCCCCACGATCACCTCGCCCATGGACGCGCGCAGGTCGCGCACCCAGGCGGAGGCTTGTTGGATCTCTTCGGAGACGGGGACGGTCGTCGGGGGAGTGGTCATGCGGGGGCTCGCGCTGGAAACGGGCTCGGGTACGCCCGTTCGGGGCGGTCTGTTGGACCGGAGGGCGGGGCAGGATACCCGCCGCGGCGGCGCGCGCCGACCTTCGGATGGGTAAGGAGAGGGTGGCCGGGCGTGCAGCGGCAGGGCGCGGCGCGTGGAGTGCGAGCGGTAGGCTCCGGCGCATGGTCGAGCCCGAGGTGCCTGCGACGACGCCCCCCGCGAGCACGGGCGGCGCGCGGGTTTGGACGGACGCCTCGCGGCCTCCGCTGCGGCGCGGGTGGGTCTGGATGAGCCTCTTCGCGGCGTGCGTGCTCGCGATCGAGGTCGCCCACGTCTGGATCTGGTCGGGAGCGTGGTCCTTCGGCCTCGGCGTCCTCGCGGGCGGCCTGATCCTCCTGACCGCGGTGAGTGCGCTCGCGGGACTCGTGTTGCTCCTCGTCGCCTCCGTGCGCGCGCTCGTGCTCGGGCTCGCGCAGTTCCATCGCCCGAGTCCGGAGCGAACGCGGCCGAGCGCGGTCCTGCGCGCGGGCGCGCGACGGTTCCTCCTCGCCGGCCTGCCGCTCGGCGTCGTGCTCGGCGCACGCTGGGCCCAACTCGGCGAGCGCGTGCACTTCGCCGTGCGGCGCGCCGAACTCGAGGCCGTGGTGCGCGGCGAGCCCGTGCCGGAGCACACCTTCTACGAGTGGTGGACGGAGGACGACGCGACGATCGTCTGCGTCTGCGCGTCGGGGATCTCGGACTGCTACTGGCTGGTGCACGATCCGTGCGGCGATCCGTGGCATGCGCATCCACGCCTCACGCGTGTCGAGCTCTTGAGGCACCTCGAGGGGCCTTGGTACTCGATGGTGTGGTGACGCGTCGCAGGCGACGCGGAAGGGCCGTGGTGCCCGAACCCATCGTTCGCGGCGCGTAGGTAGGGCGGGAGCGTGCTCCACCTCCCCCAAGCGCGAAGCTCCGCAGCGTTCTGCGTCGAATCGCGACCCACGCGAACGCCCCCGCTTCGAGGCCGGAGCACGAACAGCCTGAAGGTGCGCGTCGCGCAGCCCCGCCTCCCCGCTCGTGCGCGCCTCACCGTCGCGCGCCGCGTGGAAGTTCGCGCAGCGAGAGCAAACCGCGCCGACGCCAGCCCGCCGTCAGGAGCCACGTCCGCGCTCGCGCGAGCCACGTCGGCGCGCCGCGGAGCTCCGACCATCCGTCGAAGCACGCCGCGGACGTGCAGGGATCGAGCGGCGCCGTCACGACGGCGCCGTGCCCGCGCGCGTTGCCGAACACGTAGACGAGCACGTTGCGCACGTCGCGCGGCGCCGTGAGCTCGCGCGCGTGGTACCGATCGGCGAACAGCGCGCCCGCGCGGCCGAGGAAGCGGTTCACGCGGCGCGCGATCCGCACGAGGAGCCCCTTCATGCCCCGCGCGAGCGCGTTCGCGTCCTCCGCCTCGCACACGAGGTGCAGGTGGTTCGACGCGGCGCCGTAGTGCACGACGCGCAGCCCGAAGCGCTCCGCTCCGTCGCGGAGCGCTGCGCGCAAGACCGCGTGCACGCCGCTCGAGCGCAAGCTCTGCACGCCGCCGACGACGCGCACGGTGACGTGCAACGGATGCCGGCCCGAGAGCTTCGGCCGTGCGCGGTGTTCGACCTGCGGACGCGGCGCGACGCGCTTGCGTCCGGCACCGGCGCGAGCTCCGCCGCGTGCCTTGAACTCGAACGTCGGTTGCGTCGTGGTGCGCTTCATGCGTGCAGGAGATAGACGTCGCGAGCGCGCGGCGGTGACCGTTTTTCTTGGAGAAATGTGCGGGTTCGTGTGCTTCATCGAGGATGGCGACGCTTCGCGCGTTCGGTACGAAGCGAGGTGAGACGTGGCTGCAGAGCATGCTCGTTTTGATTGGGCAGACATCGCTCCGCCGCACACGCACGCTCCGCCGCACACGCACGCTCCGCCG
>JAXMBZ010000001.1:0-760324 GCA_046349615.1 Planctomycetota bacterium | reverse complement strand
CGCTTCTCCGCGACGCGCGCGTTCGCGCTCTACCCGCACCGGAACGACTTCACGCACGTCGTCGCGCTCGACGCGGAGCGCCCCGAGCTCACGATCGGGCCGATGGAAGAGAAGAACCGCGTCAAGCTCACCGCGCGCGCGCTCGGGCTCTTCCCCGTGTTCGCGCCGTCGTTCGCGCTCGTCGCTCGGCGCCGCGATCGGGACGACGTGCTCGCGCGGCCGCGCATCGAAGCCGTGCTCGACGAGCTCGCGACGATCACGCGCGAGCCGCGGCCGGAGCTCGAGCAGCTCGTCGCGACGCGCGGGAACAGCGCGGTGCTCCACACGTTCATGCCCGGCGCGAATCCCGACGACCCCGCCGGCCGCTGGACGCTGCACGTCCCGCTCGCGCCGAAGAACCGCGCGCAGTGGGCGCGGCACGTCGAAGCCTTGCGCGAGGTCCGCGCACGCTTCCCGAGCGTCCCCGTGCCCGAGGCGCTCCACTACGGCCGCGTCGCGGGCGTGCTGCTCGCGTGCGAACGCCGCATCGGCGGCTGGACCGCGCCGCAGCGCGCGGGCGACCTGCCGCGCATCGCGCGCATGCTCGACGACGCGGCGGGGCACTTCGGGACCCTGCTCGTGCGCGATCCGCGCCCGCTGACGCCGACGGAATTCGACGCGCAGTTCGGCGCGCGCATCGCGCTCGTGCAGGAGCATGCCGCCGTGCCGTCGACGATCGCGAACCTCGCGCGGCTCGAGACCGAGATGCGGAGGAAGCTCGTCGGACGGAAGCTCGCACGCGTCTACTACCACGCCGATCTGCGCGCGAAGCACGTGCAGATCGACCGCACCGGGCGCGTGCTCGGGTTCCTCGACTGGGGCACGTCGGAGAAGGAGTGCGTCCCCTACTTCGACCTGCTCCACCTGCTCGTGCACGAGCGCAAGCAGGAGGCCGGGCTCAAGACGGGCGCCGCGTGGAAGCTCGTGCTCGCGGGGACGGAGCTGCGCGAGCACGAACGCGCCGCGCTCGCGCGCTACCGCGCCGCGGTCGGTCTCGACGACGAGACCGCGCGCGACTTCGTCGAGCTCTACCCCGTGTTCGTCGCCGCGATGGCGGAGAAGAACTGGGACTACTCGCGCCCGCGCTGGCTGCACCGCCAGTTCGGGCTCTGACTCAGAACGTCCAGGTGAGCTGCACCGCGTTCGTCGCGTTCGACGTGCCCGGCGTGCAGAACGCCGCGGCGTTGCGGTAGATCGCCTGGTACGAGCGCGTCGCGCCGGGAACGACGCCGCCGAGCGCGGAGATCGACGGATCCGCGCCCGCCGGATACTGCACCGCCCCCGCGACGACCGCTCGCGCGCGCAGACGGACGAGCGTCCCTCCGACGCACAGGAGTCCGTCCGCGAGCGGGCTGCCGAAGCCGCCGTTCTCGACGTCCGTCCCCTGCACGAACACGGCGGTCGAGTTCGGGAGGGCGCTCGCGGAGAGCACGAGCGAGTCGGCGCCGACGCTCGCTTCGCCCTGCGCGACGAGGCGTCCGCCGAGACCGAGCGAGTTCAGGCAACCGCGCCCCGCGCCGAGCACCGAGTCGTTGCCGCACGGGCACGGCGTCCCGACTCCGTCGCCGGCGCAGTACGCGGACCAACGCGGAACCGCCGTGCGCACGAACACGTCCTCGCCGAGGTTCGTGTCCGGAGCGACGAAGTTCGTCGCGAGGCTCGTGAACACGACGACGGCTCCGTCGCCGCTGAGCTCGACGTACGAGCTCGCGTCGTTCGCCTCGAGGTTCTCGCCGTCGACGCTCGCGCGCGACGTGACGCCGTCGACGCGGTCGAACACGAACGCGTCGGGGAGCCCGTTCACGTCGCCCGCGACGAGGTTCTGCGCGTAGCTCTCGAAGCCGATCCGCGCGCCGTCGGCCGAGATCGTCGCGCGCAGGCTCGGGCCGTCGGCTTGGACGCCGCCGGGGCCGGCGCTGATGCGCTCGGGCACGCCGCCGATCGCATCCCAGAGGAACACGTCGCGCGTGTGGTTCGTGTCCGGCGCGGACGAGAGGTTCGTCGCGTCGCTCTCGAAGACGACGAAGCGCCCGTCGCCGGAGATCGCCGGCGCGAAGCTCGCGTCGTCGCCGACGCCCTGGAGCGGGTGCGCGCTCACGAGCCGCGTCGTGCCTGCGACGACGTCGCGCACGTAGACGTCCGGGATGCCGTTCACGTCGAGCGGATCGAGCGCCGCGCTGCTCTCGAACGCGACGTAGCGCCCGTCCGCGGACACGCTCGGGTTGCGCGACGGTCCGACGCCCTGCGCGCCGCTCGAGTCCACGCTGACGAGCACGGTCGTGCCGAGTTGGCGATCGCGCAGGTAGACGTCGTCGACGTTGAAGTTCGAGTCACCGGGCGCGAGCTGCGCGCGGCTGTCGAACGCGACGAAGCGTCCGTCGGCCGAGATCGAAGCGTTCCGGCTCGCCCGGAACGCCTCCTGGCCGGCCGAATCGACGCTGACGCGCTCCATCGTGCCCGCGAGGAGGTCCTTCACGTACACGTCGAGCCAACCGTTCGTGTCGTTCGGGTCCCACTCGTCCGACCAGCTCTCGAACGCGACGTAGCGTCCGTCCGCGGAGATGCGCGCGTTCGCGGACTCCTGCGTGCCGAAGAAGCCGAAGCCGTCGACGCTCACGATGCGGGTCGTGCCGGTGCTGCGGTCGCGCACGAAGACGTCGCCGACCCCGTTCGAGTCGCCCGCCGCGAGGTTCGCGGCCGAGCTCTCGAACACGACGAGGAGCCCGTCGCCCGAGACACGGCCGCGCGTCGCGGGCGCGTCGGGTTCCGCGCCCGAGCTCGTGAGGCTCGCGCGTTCGATGGACTGGGCGGCGGCGGGGAGGGCGAGGATCGGGACGAGGACGAGGAATCGGCGCAAGTCGTGCATGTCGTGCTCCTGGGCGCGCGCCGGATGGAGGAGCGTGCGCGCGGCGTGGCCTACCCATCGAAAGGCCGCGAGACGGCGCCGACGGCGTAAGGAACCTGCGAGGGTTCCTCCAGCGTGCACGCGCGCCGTGCACGCGCGCCGCTGGCGCTCAGAACCCGTCCGACATCCGCGCGAGCACGAACTTCGCGCGCGTCTCGACGTCGACGTTCGCGGGCACGCGCACCACGCGCTCGGGTTCGACGAAGCGCTCGAAGAGGCCCTCGAGCGTCGCTTGGAAGCGCAGCTGCGCCCAACGGTTCGTCGAGCGCACGCCGTCGTCGAGGATCGGCAGTCCGCCCCACGGACAGAGCACGATGCGGTCGTAGCGCAGCGCGTCGGCGAAGCGGTGCGCCATCCAACGCTCGGTCGCCGCGCGATCGTCGGAGAGCCCGTAATGCAGCCAAAACGCCGCGAAATCGACGCTCGATCGATCCGCGACGAAGCCGTCCTCAGCGCGCTCCTCCTCGGCGAGCTGCGCGGCCCAGTCTTCCTCCATCAGCTCGCGCCACGCATCGTGCGTCAGCCGCGACGGATCGAAGCCCTGCTCGAGGCGGCGGCGCATGCGCTCCTCGAGGTACGGCACGCCGAGCTCCTCCGCGAGCCGCCGACCGAGCGTCGTCTTGCCCGTGCCCGCGGAGCCCGAGAGCGCGATCCGCGGCGCGGACGATCGCTTCGCGCGCGGAGCGGCCGCGACGACGCGCTCGGCGCGCGTGGTCGCCCCCAGCGCGGAGCGCGTGGTCGCCCCCAGCGTGGAGCGCGCCATCGCGCCGGGCGCGGAGCCCGAGCTCGCGTCGAAGCGCCACGGCCGCTCGCCGAGCGCTTCGAGCACCGCGCCCGCGTCGCCGAGTTGGAGCGCCGTGTGCGACGCGACCGCGGGCGCGAAGCGCAGCGCTTCCTCGCCGGGCACGCCGAGCAGCTCGCAGAGCAGCACGCGGATCACGCCGATGTGCGTGACGACGACGATGCGCTCGCCCGCGTGCCGTGCGAGCAGCTCGTGCCAGAGCGTCGCGACGCGCAGCGTCAGCTCCTGGAACGACTCGCCGCCCGACGGCTGCACGTGGAAGTAGTCGTTCCAGTACGCGCGCACGACCTCGGGCTCCGCCGCGGTGATCTCGGCCCACGTCAGGCCTTCCCAGCGCCCCATCGACTGTTCGCGCAGCCGCGCGTCGAGGTGCAGCGGCGCGCCGCACGCGTCCGCGACGAGGCCCGCGAGCTCGCTGCAGCGCACGAGGTCGCTCGAGACGACGCGGTCGGGGCGCGGCTCGTGGCGCGCGAACCAACGCGCGAGCGCGGCGCTCTCCGCGCGGCCCTCGGCGGAGAGCGGCTCGTCGAGCTGTCCGCGCACGATGCGCTGCTCCATGCCCTGCACGGTCCCGTGCCGGAGCAGGTGCACGCGCGTGACGAGGTCGGACGGCAGGATCCGCCTCGTGATCGAGTCGAAGCGGCCGTCGAACGCCTGCCCCGAGCGTTTGGGATCGTCGGACGCGCTCATGGACGAGCGCGCGTCACGGCTTGCGCCCCGCGAGCAGGTCGTCGACCTTCGTCGCGAGCAGGTCCGCCGCGTCGACCATCGTGATCGAGTCCGAGGTGAGCAGCGCGTCGGGGACGAAGACGAACTTCTTCTCCTTCAGCGCGCGCAGCCCCTTCGCCGCGGTCGACGCCTCGAGCGTCGTGAGCGTCGTGCTCGTCTCGACGCCCTTCGGGGGCGACGCGAGGACGAGGACGTCTGGGTCGAGCACGAGCAGTCGGTCGAGGTCGACCTGCGCGTGGCCGACGAGCCCCGCCTCCGCCGCCGCGTTGCGCAGGCCCGCCATGCGCAGCACCGCGTCGGCGGTCGTGTCCTTCGCCGCGGCGAAGCCGCCGTTCCCGTCGTTCGAGTACACGAGCGCGCGCAGCTTCGCGCGCTTCGTCGCCTCGTGCGCGAGGCGCTCGACGACGTTGCCGCGCCGCAGGATCTCCTTCTCCGCGGCTTTCTCGACGTGGAGCACCTTGCCGAGCGTGCGCAGGTTGCGCGCGATGTCGTCCCAGCCGTTCGCCGACGGCAGCACGAGCACGGGCACGCCGCGCTCCTTCAAGAGGTTCGCCGTCTCCGCCTCCTGCCACGCGTGCGCGACGACGAGATCCGCGTGAGCGGCGAGCACGGGATCGGCGGAGTAGCGCGCGAGCCGCGCGACGTTCTCCCAGCCCTGCTCGCCGAACGGCAGCGTCGAATACGCGCCGACCTGTTCCGGCACGGCGGCGGCGCGCGCGGGCGGGAGCAGGAAGTAGAGGTACTCCGCCGCGGCCGTGTTCGCGGCGACGACGTGCTCCGCCTTCGTCTCGATGGGCGTTTCGACGGGCGCGGCACCGTTCGCGGTCGGCGGAGTCGTCGCGTTCGGAGCGCGATCGCACGCGAGGAGCGCCAAGAGCGGGAGCGCGCCGCACGCGGTGCGCAGGGACGAGAGGAGGTTCGGCATGGCGCGCCATCCGAACGCGCTCGCGCGGGTCTGTCAACGTCGCGCGTGCGCGCGTGCGGCGCCGCACCGAACTCGAGCGGGAACGCTCGCCGAAAACGCGGCGCACGCGCTCCGCGCAGCCCGTCACGTGCGCGTGGAGGACGTCCCGAGCGCGCCGACATGCTCTGCGGGAGGCGCCGAGCGCCGTCGCGGATCAGTGGAAGGCGAGCTCGGTGAACTCCGCGAGCCCGCCCTGCGCGGCGATCCCGAGCGGGCCCTCGTACACGTTCACGGTCCCGAGGTCCTGCTCGTCGATCGTGATGCGCACGGCGCCCGGACGCTCGGCGATCTGCTTCTTGATCGCGCCGGCCTTCGACTCGAGCTTCTCGAGCGTCACGAACGCGGAGTCGACCGCCGTCGCGGGCAGCGGGAGCTTGAGCTGGTCCACCTGCTTCCCGTCCCGCACGAACTCGACGACGAAGAACGGCGCTTCCGCGTGCGCGATCACGTAGGTCGTCGGCGTCTGCCACGCGAGCACGGCGTACGACGTGAGCCCGGGACGGCGGAGCTCGTTCAAGCGGACGGAGAGCTGCCTGCGCGGCTCGCGCAGGACTGCCGCGCCGATTTCCCGCGCATCGATCGCCCCACCGAACACGCGGCCGTCCGAACGGTCGTCCCACTCGCCCTGCGCGATCGCGAGCGGGTACTGCGCCGCGACGAGCCAGTCGTGGAACTCCCGCGTGACGTCCTTCTCGCGTCCGAGGCTGCGCAGGAAGTCCGCGCCCGAGAGCTTCGAGCCCGTGTGGCCGAGCGCGAGCTTCTGGAACTTCGACTCGTACTTCCCGCCGGCGCCGAAGAGCGCGAAACGCACGGCCGCCCAGTTGACGTAGGGATCGCGCATGCGCTCCTCGTTCCACGGGTCGACGCCGAAGCCCTTCCCGCCGAGCGCAGCGAGCGCGCGTCCCGGATAGTCGATCATGCAGAGCCGCGGCGTGTACGCGAACTCGGCGCGCTTCCCGTCCCACGCGTGCACGCACATCGTCTGTGCGAGCCCGTGCACGTACCACGTCGCGTCGAGGTCGAGGTTCTTCTCCTTGCACAGTCCGTGGAACTGCAGCACCGCGCCGTAGACGACCATCATGCGCGTGTAGACGACGCTCTTGTCGCGGAAGGCGTAGAGCACCTCGTCGTACGGCGAGAACCACGCGGGCGCCGCCGCCGTCGGCACGGCCTGCTTGTCCGCGAGCAACCCATCCCGCCGCGCCGCTTCGTCGGGATACATGCGGAAATCGAGCCGCTTCCCCGCCGCGAGCTTGGGCCGCGCACCGAGCACGCGCTCGAGCTCCGCCCACGTCTGCTCGAGCACCTCTCCCCACCCTCGAACTTCGGCCGGCGTCCCCCATCCGACGAGCTCGTAGTGCGGAGTCTCCAATTCGATCCGGGTCCACGCCTCCTGCGCCGTCCCCGCGCTCGCGAGGAGCGCGACGGCGAGCCACTTCAGGCCGAGCGAACGTGAGCGCATGCCCCGAGTATCGCTCCGATGCGGTCGGGTCACCGCGGAATCCTCGGCGCGATCTGCGCCGGTCCGGGTCGCGATTCGAGTCCGGACGGGGGCTGGGCTCCCGGCGCTCCCGTCGCTACCGTTCGACGCGTGGCGCGACGGAGGAGACGCGAACGAGGCCCCGAGTGGGCGGAGCTGCCCGCCGAGGAGCTGCTCGACGTGCGCTTGTGCGACCTCGGTCTCCGCATCGAAGGCACGGCGCTCGAAGCGCGCATCGAGCGCCTCCACGACGAGCTCGCGCGCGCCGGGCTGCGCTTTCGGCCCTACACCTGGCTCTCGACCGATTGGTTCACGCCGGAGGGCTCGACGGGCTTCGCGATCCCGTTCTACCTCGCGCACCCGCGCCTCGTGCGGCTCGAGCACGCGCAGATGCTCGAGGCCGAGGGCAGCACGCACGAGTGGTGCATGCGCCTCCTGCGCCACGAAGCCGGGCACGCGTTCGACAACGCGTTCCGTCTGCACCGCCGCGCCGATTGGCGCGCGCTCTTCGGCCGTTACTCCGAGCCCTACCGCGTCGACTACGTCGTGAAGCCGGACAGCCGCGACTTCGTCCACCACCTCGGCTACTGGTACGCGCAGAGCCACCCGGCCGAGGACTACGCGGAGAGCTTCGCGGTCTGGTTGACGCCGGGTTCGCGCTGGAGGAGCGCGTACGCGGGCTGGCCGGCGCTGAAGAAGATGGAGGGGCTCGAGCGGATCCTGCGCGAGCTCGCGGGGCGGCGGCAGCTCGTGACGAGCCGCGATCGCGAGGGATCGCTGCCGACGCTGCGCTCCACGCTGCGCGAGCACTACCGGCGCAAGAAGGCGAGCTACGGTCGGCCCGAGCCGTGGAGTCACGACGAGCAGCTCCTGCGGCTCTTCGGCGAACCCGCGGGCCGCGAGCGCCGCGAACGCGCCGCGAACGTCCTGCGCGCGCAGCGCGTCGAGCTGCGGGCCCGCGTCTCGACGTTGACCGGCCACAGTCGCTACGTCGTCGACCAGGCGCTCTCGACGATGATCGCGCGCTGTCGCGAGCTCGACCTGCGCTGCGTGCGCCCGCTCGGCGAGACGCGGCTGCTCGCGGCGATGCTGCTCACGATGATCACGTTCCACCTCTCCCGCGGCCGAGCGAGCCGTTTCCGACGATGAGGAAGCTCCGCGTCCTGGTGTTGATGCACAAGCACCTCGTGCCGCCCGAGTCGAACGAGGGGTTGAGCGAGGAGCAGATCGCGCTGACGCACATGGAGCGCAAGGTGCTGTCGACCTTGAAGCAGCTCGGGCACGAAGCGCGCGCGCTCGGTCTCGAGGACGAGCTCGGCCCGATCCGCCCCGCGATCGAGGAGTTCAAGCCGCACGTCGCGTTCAACATGCTGACGTACTTCCACGACGTCGCGTCGTACGAGGCGCACGTCGTGAGCTACCTCGAGCTCTTGAAGCAGCCGTACACCGGGTGCAATCCGCGCGGGCTCGTGCTCGCGGGCGACAAGGCGCTGTCGAAGAAGATCCTGAGCTACCACCGCATCCCCTGCCCGCAGTTCGCGCTCTTCCCGCAGGGCGGACGCCGCGCGCGTCTGCCGGCGCGCATGCGCTACCCGGTGATCGTGAAGTCGGTGATCGAGCAGGGCTCCGCCGGGATCGCGCAGGCGTCGGTGGTCAAGGACGACGACAGCTTGAACGAGCGCGTCGAGTTCCTGCACCGCACGCTCTCGACCGACGCCGTCGCGGAGCAGTTCATCGACGGACGCGAGCTGACGATCAGCGTGCTCGGGAACGAGCGTCTGCAGACGTTTCCCGTGTGGGAGCTGTGGTTCGACAAGCTGCCCGAGCGCAGCGAGGCGATCGCGACGTCGCGCGTGAAGTGGAACGAGGAGTACGCGAAGCGCATCGGCGCGCACACGGGCCGCGCGCGCGAGCTCGACCCCGTGCTCGAGAAGCGGCTCCTGCACGTCGCGAAGCGCACGTACAAGGCGCTCGACCTGTCGGGCTACGCGCGCATCGACCTGCGCTTGGACGCCGAAGGCCGCGCGTGGGTGCTCGAAGCCAACCCCAATCCCGACCTGACGCCGGGCGAGGACTTCCCCGAGTCGGCGAAGTCCGTCGGGCTCAACTACGCGCAGCTCGTGCAGCGCCTGCTCAACCTCGGCATCGGGTACAAGTCGGCGTGGAAGGTCGAATAGGCGCGCGGCGCTCCACGACGACCCGCCGCGACGAGACGTCGTCGTCGACTCGGGCACCCGCTCGACGTTCCGAAACCGGCACGCCCGAGTTCCCAGAGCTGACCCCGATCCGCGGGCGCGCGCGGGCGAAGCCTCCGACGACCGCGCCTTCCTGCTCGGCCGCAAAGGAGCGCCGCGCGCGCGACTCGCGCTCGTTTCCGAGCTCCGCGGGCGCCTCGGCGCCCATCGGTTCCGCTCCGGGCCTACGCACCTCGCCCGCCCCTTGACCCGGACCCCTCGGACCCCGACAACGCCCTACGCACCCAGCGCGACACCCGGGCACAAGCCAATCCGTCGCTCGACCCGATAACGCGGGCGAGACCGTCATGCTGCACCTCGCGCTCCTCCCCCCGGCCCTCCTCCTCGCTCTCCTCCTCCTCTATTGGGGCAAGGGCTTCCTCGCCTGGGTCCTCCCGCTCGCGGGCCTCTTCGCGGCCTGGGCGCTCTACCACCCGGGCGCCGCGACGACGCCGCTCTTCCTCGCGCTCGCGATCCCGACGCTCCTCCTCGCGATGCTCTTCGGTCTCGCGCCGCTGCGCCGCGCCGTCGTCACGCCGCCGGTGATGCGCGCGCTCGCCCGCATCTTCCCCAAGATGAGCGACACGGAGCGCACCGCGCTCGAGGCCGGCACCGTCTGGTGGGACGCGGAGCTCTTCTCCGGCGCGCCGAACTTCGCGCGCATGCTCGCGTTCGCGCCGAAGCCGCTCTCCGCGCGCGAGCAAGCGTTCGTGGACAACGAGGTGCGCGAGCTCATCGCGCTCGTCGACGACCACGACGTGCACCAGCGCGGCGATCTCTCGCCGGAAGCCTGGGACTTCATCAAGAAGAAGAAGTTCATGGGGATCATCATCCCCGAGTCGTACGGCGGCCTCGGCTTCGGCGCGCTCGCGAACTCGACCGTCGTCACGCGCCTCTCGACGCACAGCACGACGGCCGCGGTCACGGTGATGGTGCCGAACTCGCTCGGGCCGGCGGAGCTCCTCCTGCACTACGGCACCGAGGAACAGAAGCGCCACTACCTGCCGCGCCTCGCGGTCGGCGACGAGATCCCGTGCTTCGCGCTCACCGAGCCGCACGCGGGCAGCGACGCGGGCGGCATGCGCTCCGTCGGCGTCGTGTGCAAGGGCACGTGGCAGGGCCGCGAGATCGTCGGCATGCGGCTCACGTGGAACAAGCGCTACATCACGCTGTCCGCGGTCGCGACGCTCGTCGGCCTCGCGTTCAAGCTGCGCGACCCCGACCACCTGCTCGGCGGCGAAGTCGAGCTCGGCATCACGTGCGCGCTCATCCCGCGCGACACGCCGGGCGTCGAGATCGGCGAGCGCCACGACCCGATGTCGACGCCGTTCGTCAACGGCCCGACGCGCGGCAAGGACGTGTTCGTGCCGCTCGAGTACATCATCGGCGGGCCGAAGATGGCGGGTCAGGGCTGGCGCATGCTGATGGAGTGCCTCTCCGCGGGCCGCTCGATCTCGCTGCCGGCGAACGCGTGCGGCGGGGCGCAGCTCGCGACGCGCGTCATCGGCGCGTACGCGACGATCCGCGAGCAGTTCAACCTGTCGATCGGCCGCTTCGAAGGCGTCGAAGCGCCGATCGCGCGTATCGCGGGCACGACGTACTGGATGAACGCCCTGCGGAAGACGACCGCGGGCGCCGTCGACGCGGGCGAGAAGCCCGCCGTGATCTCCGCGATCGCGAAGCACTGGTCGACGGAGGCCGCGCGCCGCGTCTTCGCGGACGCGATGGACGTGCAGGGCGGCGCCGCGATCTGCAAGGGACCGCGCAACACGCTCGCGTACGGCTACCAGGGCATCCCGATCGGCATCACGGTCGAGGGCGCGAACATCCTGACGCGCACGATGATCGTGTTCGGCCAGGGCGCGATCCGCTGCCATCCGTTCGCGTTCCAGGAGATGGAAGCCGCGCGCACGAAGGACCTCGCGAAGTTCGACGCCGCGTTCTTCGGGCACGTGAACTTCGTCATGCGCAACGGCGCGCGCTCGTTCGTGCTCGCGCTCACGAACGGCGCGATCGCGTCCGTGCCGAAGGGCGGCGAGAGCGGGCGCGTGCTGAAAACGCTCGCGCGCCTCAGCGCATCGTTCGCGCTCGTCGCGGACGGCTGCATGGGCACGCTCGGCGGCTCGCTGAAGCGCAAGGAGATGATCACGGGCCGCCTCGCCGACGCGCTCGCGTGGATGTACGTCGCGACGTGCGTCGTGAAGCGCTACGAGGACGACGGACGGCCCGAGCGCGACCGTCCCTTCTTCCGCTGGGCGACGAGCGAGGCCGTGTGGCAGGTGCAGGAGGCGCTCGCGGGCGTGCTCGACAACCTGCCGAACCGGATGGCCGCGCGCGCGCTGCGCCCGGCCGTGTTCCCGCTCGGGAAGTGCCTGCGTCCGCCGAGCGACCGCGTCGTCGCGGCCTGCGCGCGCGCGATCCTCGAGGGCGGCGAAGCGCGCCTCGCGCTGACGCCCGACGTGACGCCGCCCGCGAAGCCGAAGCCCGGCCTCGGCGCGCTCGAGAACGCGCTCGCGCTCACCGTGGCGAGCCACGCGACGCGCGAGAAGCTCAAGAACGCCGTCAAGGCGGGCACGCTCGAACGCGGAGCCGAGCTCGACCTCGTCGAGCCCGCGCTCGCGAAGAAGGTGATCTCGCCCGACGAGGCCGCGACGCTGCGCGCCGCCGCCGCCGCACGCGACGACGTCGTCCAGGTCGACTCGTTCGGCCCGGAGGCGTACCGCGCGCTGCGCGGGTGAGCCTCACGAGCGGTTCAGGCGCCAGAGCTCCGCGTTGAGCACCGTCGCGAACCCGACCCACGCGAGGTAGGGCGCGAGGAGCAGCGCGGCGAGGCGATCGTGCTGCGCGAAGCTCGCGATCGTCGCCGTGATCGCGAGGAACAGCCCGACGATCACGAAGAGCGCGGGGCCCGGCGCGTGCAGCCCGAAGAAGACGGGCGTCCACGCCGCGTTGAGCGCGAGCTGCAAGAGGAAGCACGCAAGGGCCGCGCGACGCTGCCCGCTCCACCCGGGCCGGCCCACGCGCCAGACCGCGACCGCCATCGCGAGGTAGAGCGTCGTCCACACGGGTCCGAAGACCCACGCGGGCGGGTTCCACGCGGGCTTCGCGAGGCTCGCGTACCACTCCCCCGGCGGCCACGCGGCCCCGGTCGCGGCGGCGAGGAAGCACGCGACGATCCAGCCCGCGAGAGCGAGGACGTTCGAGCGCAAAGCGGTCGCCACGCGCCCACGATCGCCGCGGACGGCACGCGGAGCAAGCGCGGCCGTTCGGAAGCCGGAAGGAGTCGAAGGGGGGGCGCGAACCGCGACCGCCGGAGAATGTCCCAGGGATTCACGCAGCGATTCGAGCTCCGCCGGATACTCAACGGGGCGCCGATCCGCGCCGCGTCTGTCGATCCCCGAACCCCGGACCCTCCCATGCGCCGTCTGCTCCTCGCTTCCGTCCTCGTGCTCCCGACCGCGCCGGCTGCCGCCCAATGCGGCACGTGGGACGCCGACTTCGCCGAGCTCGGCCCCGGCGGTTCCCTGCGCGGGATCTCGCCCTACAACCGGTTCCTCGGCGTCTGGGACGTCGCGGAGTACGACGCGGGCAGCGGGCCGCGCCTCATCGCGGCGGGCGAGTTCGACTTCTGCGACGGAGCGTCGACGAATCGCCTCGCGGCGTTCGACGGAACCACGTGGAGCGCGCTCGGCGACGGCGTCGGCACGCCGTTCGGCGGGGACTACCAGAACATGGCCTTCACCGCCGCGGTGTTCGACGCGGGCGGCGGCCCCGAGCTCTACGTCGGCGGCTACTTCACGAGCGCGGGCGGAGTCGCCGCGAGCCGCGTCGCGCGGTGGAACGGCACGAGTTGGTCCTCCGTGGGGTCGGGCATGGGTGGAGGCGCACCCACCACCGTCACGTGCCTGCGCGTCGCGAGCCTCGGCGGCGCGCCCGCGCTCTATGCGGCGGGCGACTTCACGTTCGCCGGCGGAGCGAGCGCGTCGAACATCGCGCGCTGGAACGGCACGAGTTGGTCGCCGCTCGGAGCCGGACTCGGCGGCGCGTATCCGTGGACGTACGCGCTCGCGGAGTTCGACGACGGCACCGGGCCCGCGCTGTACGCGGGCGGGACGTTCAGCCTGGCGGGCGGCAATTCGGCCTCGTACCTCGCGCGCTGGAACGGCACGAGTTGGTCGGCGGTCGGCCCCGGCCTGAGCTCCTCCCCCACCGACGCCCTGGTCGACGCGCTCGCCGTGTTCGACGACGGCACGGGGCCCGCGCTCTACGTCGGCGGACGGTTCACGCTCGCGGGCACGCTGCCCGCGTCCGGGATCGCGCGTTGGAACGGCACGGCGTGGTCGAGCGTCGGCGCGCTGCCCGCGTACAGCGTGGTGAACGACCTGCGCGTGCTCGACTTCGGCGCCGGACCGCGGCTCGTCGCGGCGCTCCAGACTCCGCTTCAATTCCAGGTCGCCGAGTGGACCGGCACGACGTGGAGTCCGATCGGCGGCGCGTTCTCGACGACGGTGCAGCGCGTCACGACGCACGACTTCGGCGCGGGGCCGAAGCTCGTCGCCGCGGGCTTCTTCGAATCGGTCGGCGGCGTCCACACGGGCCGCGTCGCGCGCTGGAACGGCGCGGCGTGGGAGGCGCTCGGCGCGACGAACGGCGTCTCGGGGATGGTCGAGGCGATCGCGCGCTTCGACGACGGCTCGGGGCCCGCGACCTACGTCGGCGGCACGCTGCGCTTCGCGGGCGACGTCGCGACGAGCGGCGTCGCGCGCTGGAACGGCAGCGCGTGGTCGGCGGTCGGGAACCTGCTCGGCCCGGTCGAGGCGTTGTGCGTCCACGACGACGGCTCGGGCGCCGCGCTCTACGCGGGCACGCAGGGCGCGGGCGGGAGCGTCTTCCGCTGGAACGGCGCCGCGTGGACGAGCCTCGGCGTCGCGTCGAGCCGCGTGACGAGCCTCGCGAGCGTCGCGAGCGGGGCCTCGCGCGTGCTCGTCGCGGGTGGACAGTTCACGTCGATCGCGGGCGTCCCCGCGAACCGCGTCGCGCAATGGAACGGAGCGAGCTGGTCGGCGCTCGGCGCCGGCACGAACGGGCTCGTGCGCGCGCTGAAGACGTGGGACGCGGGCGGCGGCGAGGAGCTCTACGCCTGCGGCGACTTCGATACCGCGGGCGGGAGCGCAGCGTCGTCGATCGCGCGCTGGAACGGAGCGACGTGGTCGGCGCTCGGCAGCGGGCTCGGCGGCCTCGTGTACCACGAGGCGCACGCGCTCGCCGTGCACGACGACGGAACGGGGAACGCGCTCTACGTCGCGGGCCTCTTCGGCAGCGCGGGCGGGCTCGACGCGCACAACGTCGCGCGTTGGAACGGCACCGCGTGGTCGACGCTCGGCCTCGGCACGCCCGACGACGCGAGCTCGACGATCCGCGCGCTCGCGAGCTTCGACGAGACCGGCGTCGGACGCGCGCTCTACGCCGCGGGCGATTTCCTCGTCGCGGGCGGACAGCCCGCGAAGCACCTCGCGCGCTGGAACGGCTCGGCGTGGTCGAGCGTCGCGGCCGGAGTCGACGGCTCCGCGTACGCGCTGCTCGCGACCGAACCGGCGGACGGCCGCGGCCCCGCGCTCCTCGTCGGCGGGACGTTCCACGTCGCGGGCGCGCTCTCCGCCCACGGGCTCGCGAGCCTGCGCTCCTGTCGGATCACGTCGTTCTGCGCCGGCGACGGCTCGCTCGCGACGCCGTGCCCGTGCTCGAATCCCGGCGCCGCGGGCCGCGGTTGCGCGTGGAGCGGCAACGCGGACGGAGCCGTGCTCGTCGCCGAGGGCGGCCTCGCGCCCGACACGCTCGTGCTGCGCGCGAGCGGGATGCCGCTCGCAGGCTCGTCGATCTTCCTCAAGGGCGACGCGATCGACCCGAACGGCATCGTCTTCGGCGACGGCGTGCGCTGCGTCGACGGCGCGCTGATCCGGCTCGCGATCAAGCAGAACGCCGGCGGCGCGGCCGCGTTCCCCGAGGCGGGGAACCAGCCCGTCTCCGTGCGCGGCGCGACGCCGGTCGGGAGCGGGCTCACCGCTGCCTATCAGACCTACTTCCGCGCGGCCGCCCCCTACTGCACGCCCGCGACCTTCAGCGTCACGAACGGGCTCCGCGTCGTCTGGTGATCGCAGCGGGGGAACGAGGGCGAGCGGACCGTGCGTCGTCGCGGCCGCTCCCCTAGAATCCCGGCGTGATCCTCAAGCAGTTCTACCTCGGCTGTCTCTCCCACGCTTCGTATCTGATCGCCGACGAGGACACGCGCGTCGCCGTGATCGTCGACCCGCAGCGCGACGTCCAGCAGTACCTGGACGAAGCGAAGGTGCGCGGGCTCACGATCGCGCACGTCGTGCTCACGCACTTCCACGCCGACTTCGTCGCGGGGCACCTCGAGCTCGCGCACGCGACCGGGGCCACGATCCACCTCGGCGCGCGCGCGAAGGCGGAGTATCCGTTCCACGCGTGGAAGGAGGGCGAGCCGCTCCAATTCGGCAAGGTCCGCCTCGACGTGCTCGAGACGCCGGGGCACACGCCCGAGGGCATCTCGATCGTCGTGCGCGACCTCGCGAAGGACGGCGGGCGCCCGCAGGCCGTGCTGACGGGCGACACGCTCTTCGTCGGCGACGTCGGACGGCCCGATTTGATGGCGTCGGTCGGGGTCTCGGCCGAGGAGCTCGCGGGGATGCTGTACGACTCGCTGCACGAGAAGCTCTTGAAGCTCGACGACGACGTGATCGTCTACCCCGCGCACGGCGCGGGCTCGATGTGCGGCAAGAACCTCTCGTCGGACACCTACTCGACGATCGGCGCGCAGCGCGCGACGAACTTGATGCTGATGCCGATGACCAAGGCGCAGTTCGTGAAGCTCGCGACGACCGACCAGCCGCCCGCTCCCGCGTACTTCGCGTACGACGCGAAGCTGAACCGCGAGAAGCGCGCGACGCTCGACGACACCTTGAAGCAGGCGCTCCGGCCGCTCGCGTTCGACGAGCTCCTCGCCGAGCAGTCGAAGGGCGCGCTCGTGCTCGACGTGCGCGAGCCGAGCGCGTTCCAGACGAGCCATCTCGCGGGCAGCCTGAACATCGGGCTCTCCGGCAAGTTCGCGACGTGGGCGGGCTTCCTCGTCCAACCGACGGCGCGCATCGTGCTCGTCGCCGACCTGATGCGCGAGAACGAAGCCGCGCTGCGCCTGGGCCGCGTCGGCTTCCACGGCGTCGCGGGCTTCCTGCGCGGCGGACCGGCGTCGCTCGCCGCGAAGCCCGAGCTCCTGCGCCGCGTCGAGCGCGTCGAGCCCGCCGCGATGCGCGAGCGACTCGCGAAGGGCGAGCGCGAGCTCGTGCTCGACGTGCGCGGCCCCGGCGAATGGAGCGACTTCCGCATCGACGGGAGCCTCAACGTCCCGCTCCCCGAGCTCGAGCGCCGCATCGCCGAGATCCCGCGCGGGAAGCGCATCGCGCTGCACTGCCAGTCGGGCTACCGCTCGTCGATCGCGAGCGGGATCCTGCTGCGCCACGGCATCACGGACTTCACCGACCTCGTCGGCGGCATCACGGCGTGGCGCACGGCCGGGCTGCCGACCGCGGGCGCCAGCGCGGCGGCGCGAGGTTGACGATGTCGAGCTCCAAGACGAACGGCCACGAGCGCATCCTCGAGCTCCTCCGCGCGCTGCCGCCGTGCCGCGTGCTCGACATCCCCTCCGGCGGCGGCCCCGTGGTCGACGGCGCGCGCGCGCACGGTCACGACGTGGTCGAGCTCGACCTCTTCCCGCGCCCCGGCATCCGCGGCGTGCTCGCCGACGCGTGCGCGACGCTCCCCTTCCAAGACGCGAGCTTCGACGTCGTCGTCAGCATGGAGGGCATCGAGCACTTCGAGAACCAGACCGGCTTCCTCCGCGAGTGCGCGCGCGTGCTCCGCCCCGGCGGGACGATGATCCTGACGACGCCGAACATGCTGCATCTGTCGTCGCGGATCAGCGGGTTCTGGACCGGTCAGCGCCTCTTGAAGCACGGCTTCATCAACGAGGTGAGCACGCTGAACGCGCGGATGGAGAAGCGCATCTACCACGGGCACGCGTTCCTGATCGACGTGTTCCGCCTGCGCTACATCCTGCGCGTCGTCGGGATGAAGCTCGACCACGTCGACTCGACGACGAAGAGCGGGAGCTCGCTCGCGATGGCGCCGCTCGTGCCCGTGTTCTGGGCCGTGACGCGCTGGTCGATCCTCGCGAGCCGCAAGCACCTCCCGCGCGTGCGCCAGAAGACGCCGCCGCCCGAGGTCGAGGACGAGCTCGCGCGCGTCGCGCTCTCGCCGGCGGTGCTCTTCGGCAAGAAGCTGATCGTCGTCGCGCGCCGTGAAGGGGCGATCCAGGCCGGCTCCGCCGGCGCGAAGCCGACCACGCAAGCGAGCCGCTGAGGTCCACCGCCACCCGACGTTCGAGCGATTCCGCCGAACCCCCTGCGCGGAATCGTCCGCGCTCCCCGGCGGCGGAACGGACGGACTTCGGGCGCTTCCTGGGCGAATTGCACGACTCGGAGTCGCGGGCGGCGACCCAGGCGCGCGCGACCGGAGCTCGCTCGGGACGGGATCCGCTTCGATCGCGGCCGCGCTCTGGACGCGCGCACGTCGCGCCGTTGTCATCCTCGCGCCGCGTCGGACGGGGACGCGGAACCGCCCATGACCACGACCGCGAACACGCCGACGACGTCTCCGCTCCGACGGTGGATCGAGCACCCGATCTTCCAAGCGAGCATCGTCGCCCTCATCTTCCTGAACGCGATCACGCTCGGCCTCGAGACGTCGCCGAGCCTCCTCGCGAGTCACGGCGACGTGCTCCACGCCGTCGACCACGTCGTCCTCGCGATCTTCGTGCTGGAGCTCGTGCTGCGGATCGCGGTCCATCGCGGCGCGTTCTTCCGCGATCCGTGGAGCCTCTTCGATCTCCTCATCGTCCTGATCGCGCTGGCTCCGGCCGCGGGCGCGTTCGCGGTCTTGCGCGCGCTCCGCGTGCTGCGCGCCCTGCGCCTCGTGTCGATGGTCCCGAGCATGCGGCGCGTCGTCGGAGCGCTGCTCGCGGCGCTTCCCGGAATGGCGTCGATCGCCGCGCTGCTCGCGCTCGTCCTCTACGTCGCGGGCGTGCTCTCGACGAAGCTCTTCGCGGAGGCGTCGCCGGTCTACTTCGGGTCGCTGGACCGCTCGTTCTTCACGTTGTTCCAGATCATGACCATGGAGGGCTGGGCCGACATCGCGCGCGAGCTCATGCAGTCGCGCCCATGGGCGTGGACGTTCTTCGTCGCGTACATCCTCGTGTCGACGTTCACCGTGCTGAACCTGTTCATCGCCGTCGTCGTGAACGCGATGCAGGAGCAGGTCGCGGCCGACCTCCGCCGCGACGAAGCGGAAAACGCGCGCGAGGCAGACGCGTCCCGCGCCGAGATCCTCGCCGAGCTCCGCGCGCTCCGCGCCGAGCTCGACACGGTCAAGCAGGCGGTGGTCCGGTGATCGCGCGCGCCGAGACCACGACGCGCCTCGTCGAGGGCTCCCGAACGCGACGGGCCTTGGTCCGGCCCCCCTCGCACGGCATCCTCTGCGCATGAGCTGGCTCGCACTCCTCGGCGGTCTCGTGCTGCTCGTCGCGGGCGCCGAACTCCTCGTGCGTGGTGCGGCGGGGCTCGCCGCGCGCGTGGGGCTGTCGGCGCTCGTGATCGGTCTGACGGTCGTCGCGTTCGGGACGAGCGCGCCCGAGGTCGCGGTCAGCCTCGACGCGACCTTCACCGGCCGCTCCGCGATCGCCGTCGGGAACGTCGTCGGCAGCAACGTCTTCAACGTGCTGTTCATCCTCGGGGCGTCCGCGCTCGTGGCGCCGCTCGTCGTCTCGCGGCAGATCCTGCGGACGGACGTGCCGATCCTGATCGGCGTCTCCGTGCTCGCCTGGGTGATGACGCTCGACGGGCGTCTGAGCCGTTTCGACGGAGCGCTCCTGCTGCTCGGCTTCGTCGCGTACACGACGTTCACGGTGCGCGAGGGGCTGCGCCAGTCGGCGAAGGAGCCGGAAGCCGCGCGTCCGGGGTGGCCGTGGCCCGTGCAGGCGCTCGTCGTGCTCGCGGGCCTCGCGTTGCTCGTGCTCGGCGCGCGCTGGTTCGTCGCGGGCGCCGTGGACGTCGCGCGCCTGCTCGGGTGGAGCGAGACCGTGATCGGCTTGACGATCGTCGCGGCCGGCACGTCGATGCCGGAGGTCGCGACGTCGCTCCTCGCTGCGTTCCGCGGCGAGCGCGACATCGCGGTCGGCAACGTCGTCGGCAGCAACATCTTCAACGTGCTCGCGATCCTCGGGCTCTCGGCGGTCTGCGCCTCCGATGGGCTCGAGGTCGCGCCGTCGATCTTCCGTTTCGATCTGCCGGTGATGGTCGCCGTGGCGGTCGCGACGGCGCCGATCGCGCTCGCGCGCGGCGTGATCGGCCGAGGGCACGGAGCGTTCTTCCTCGGCGCGTATGCGGCGTACACCGGCTACCTCGTGCTCGACTCGAGCGGGCACGACGCGCTCCCCGCTCTGTCGGCGGTCGCACTCGAGTTCGTCCTGCCCCTCGTCGTCGTGACGCTGATCGTGCTCCTCGTCCAGGGTCTGCGGCGCAACGCTCGCGGCTCGGACTCTCCCGCTCCCTGAGGTCCCCATGCGCAAGGTCTGGCTCTTCTCCGCGCTGCTCGTCCTCGGCCTCGTCGCGTCGCAGGTGCTCGGCACCTCCGACGCGACGGCGAACCCGAGTTCGGCGCTCGTCGTGCGCCTCGCGACGATGGCGTGCTTGTCGTTCATCATGATCCACGTCGGGTACGAGTTCGAAATCGACAAGACGCGGATGCGCTCGTACGCGTGGGACTACGTCGTCGCGGGGACCGCGGCCGCGTTCCCGTGGATCTTCTGCTGCGCGTACTTCGTGTTCGTGCTGACTCCGAGCGCGCAGTGGTGGCTCGCGGACACGTGGAAGGAGCTCCTGCTCGCCGCGCGCTTCTCCGCGCCGACGTCGGCAGGCGTTTTGTTCTCGATGCTCGCTGCGGCGGGACTGTCGGCGACGTGGGTCTTCAAGAAGGCGCGCGTGCTCGCGATCTTCGACGACCTCGACACCGTGCTGCTCATGATCCCGCTCAAGATGCTCATGGTCGGCATGCGCTGGCAGCTCGGCGCGATCGTCGTCGTGATGCTCGGACTCCTGTGGATCGCCTGGAAATGGCTCCACGCGATCCGGATGCCGGTGACGTGGCCGTTCGTCGTCCTCTACTCGCTCGTCATCACCGGCGTGTGCGAGGCGATCTACGTCGGCAGCAAGGTGATCGACGACACGGTGCCGGTGCACCTCGAGGTGCTGCTCCCCGCGTTCGTGCTCGGCTGCGTGCTCGCGCGGCCGCACGGCCACGATCCGCACGTGGACGACGCGCGCGAAGGCCACCAGGAGGGCCCCGAGGATCCCGCCGAGCAGCGCGCGTCGACGTGGATCTCCGCGCTCTTCATGGTGCTCGTCGGTCTGTCGCTCCCGCCGCTCGCGAGCGTCGCGGGCGAAGGACAAGCGCTGCCGTCGTGGAGCACGATCGCCCTGCACGTGCTCGCGATCACGGTGATCTCGAACCTCGGGAAGATGTTCTCCTTGCTCTGCTACAAGAAGGAAGCGAGCTGGCGCGAGCGCCTCGCCGTTTCGATCGGCATGTTCCCGCGCGGCGAAGTCGGAGCGGGCGTGCTCGTCGTGTCGATCGGCTACGGGATCACGGGGCTCCCCCTGACCGTCGCGATGTTCTCGCTCGCCCTGAACCTCGTGATGACGGGCGCGTTCATCCTCGTCGTGAAGCAGCTCCTCGCCGCCGACGACCGAGCGAAGGCGGCGCGGGAGGCGCTCTGAGCCGCGACCGGCTCACGCTTTCTTCACGCGCGCGAGCGCGAACGCGAAGTCGCGCCCGTGCTTCATCGGGTACGCGAGGTGCACCCACAGCATCGCGAGCGGCTCGAGCAGGCGCGCGATCTGGAGCTTGCCCGCGTCGACGGACTCGAAGCCCGCGTCGCGCGCGAGGCCGAGCACGATCGGCTTCTTCGCCTCGTCGTCGCCGCACACGAACATCACGGGCTTCGCCGCGAGGCGCGCCGCGTCGGCCATGTTCTCGGCGCCGGTGTGGTTGAACGCCTTGAACACGCTCGCGCCGGGCGCCCAGCTCGCGACGAGCTCGCCGCCGGAGCTCGTGTGCCCCACCGCGAGCCCGGACAGGTCCGCCTTCAGCGGGTTCGTGCAGTCGACGACGACCTTGCCCGCGAGCGAGCCCGCGCTCTCGACGGCGGACTTCGTCGCGTCCCACGGCGTCGCGAGGACGACGACCTCCGCGCCGCGCGCCGCTTCCGCGACGCTCGCGGCCCGCGCGCTCTTCCCGAGCGCCGCGAGCGCGCTCTTCACCTTCGCGCCCGACGGATCGGGCACGCCGAACACGATTTCGTGATTCGCGCGCGTCCACGCGCGCGCGAGGGCTGCGCCGACGTTGCCGGCGCCGAGGATGGCGATCTTCATGCGCGCATTCGTAGCGACGAACGACGCCGCGAGCGAGCCCCGACACGACGCGAGTCGGGCGGCGCGCTCCACCGTGGACGCTTCGCGCGGTTCACGCGTCGTCGACGGCGAGCGAGGCGCGGCCGCTTCGCGCGGTTCAGGTGAGGTCGACGTCGGAGAGCACGACGACGCTCACGCTCCCGACGAGGATCGACCCGACGAGCCCCGCGATGCCCGCGTAGAAGGTCGAGCGCGACCACGGAACGTGCTCCTCCGCGCTCTTCGCGCGCAGCGCGATGAGCCCGAACATGCCGGAGAGCGCGAGCGCGAGCCCGACCCAGCAGCCGAGGAACACGACCGCGAGCGGGATCCAATTCGTCGTCCCGCGCGTGACGACGAGCACCACGGCGCCGAGGACGGGCGGCGCGCACGAGAGGCGCGCGCACCACGTCCAGACGGCGTGCCAGGTGCTCGTCACCGGGTGCGACCTCGCGCGCTCACTTCAGGAGCCCGCGCAGCACGTATTGAAGGATGCCGCCGTGGCGGTAGTACTGCGCCTCGTTCGGCGTGTCGATGCGCAGGAGCGCCTCGAACTTCGTCTCCTTCCCCTTCGCGTCCTTCGCGACGACCGCGATGCGCTGGCCGGGCGAGAAGTCGCCCTCGATCGCCTTCGCGAGGCCGGTGATCGAGAACGTCTCGTGCCCCGTGAGCCCGAGCGACTCCTGGTTCTGTCCCGCGAGGAACTGCAGCGGGAGCACGCCCATGCCGACGAGGTTCGAGCGGTGGATGCGCTCGAAGCTCTCCGCGATCACGGCGCGCACGCCGAGCAGGTACGGACCCTTCGCGGCCCAGTCGCGCGAGCTCCCGGTGCCGTACTCCTTGCCCGCGAGCACGATCGTCGGGACGTTCTCGGCCTTGTACTTCATCGCGGCGTCGAAGATCGACAGCTTCTCGCCGGCGGGGAGCCACAGCGTGTCGCCGCCCTCCGCGCCGCCCATCAGCTTGTTCTTGATGCGCGTGTTCGCGAACGTGCCGCGCACCATGACCTCGTGGTTGCCGCGGCGCGCGCCGTAGCTGTTGAAGTCCTCGGGCTTGACGCCCTGCGCGACGAGATACTTGCCGGCGGGGCTCGACGCCTTGATCGAACCCGCGGGCGAGATGTGGTCCGTGGTGATGCTGTCGCCGAACGCGCAGAGCACGCGCGCGCTCACGATGTCCTTCACCGCCGACGGCTGCGCGGGGAGCCCCTCGAAGTACGGAGGGTGCTTCACGTAGGTCGACTTCGCGTCCCACGCGTAGACGTCGCCCTGCGGCACCTTGAGCGCGTTCCAGCGCGCGTCGCCGCGGTAGACGTCGCCGTAGGAGCGCTGGAACATCGCGCTGTCGATCGTCTTCGCGACGGCGTCGCTGACCTCCTTCGCGGTCGGCCACACGTCCTTCAAGAAGACGGGCTTGCCGTCCTTGCCCGTGCCGAGCGGCTCCTTCGACAGGTCGACGTCGACGCTGCCCGCGATCGCGTACGCGACGCACAAGGGCGGCGACGCGAGGTAGTTCGCGCGCACTTGCGCGTGCACGCGGCCCTCGAAGTTGCGGTTGCCGCTGAGCACCGCGCTGACGACGAGGCCGGCCTCGTCGATCGCGGTCGCGATGTTCTTCGGCAGCGGACCCGAGTTCCCGATGCACGTCGTGCAGCCGTAGCCGACGACGTGGAAGCCGAGCTGGTCGAGGAACGGCTGCAGGCCCGACTTCGCGAGGTACTCGGTGACGACCTTCGAGCCCGGCGCGAGGCTCGTCTTCACCCAGGGCTTCTTCACGAGGCCCTTTTCGACCGCCTTCCTCGCGAGGAGACCCGCGGCCATCATCACGGACGGGTTCGACGTGTTCGTGCAGCTCGTGATCGCGGCGATGACGACCGAGCCGTGCTCGAGCACGCAGTCCTTCCCGTCGATCACGACGTGCGCGCACGGCTCCTTCACCGCCTCCGCCACCGCGACGGGCGCGGGCTGCGTTCCGGCGCCGGCCTTCGGCGCCGCGGGCTTGGGCCGCAGCGATTCGAGCTGCGCTTCGAAGCCCTGCTTCACGTCGACGAGGCGCACGCGGTCCTGCGGACGCTTCGGACCGGCGAGCGAGGGCTCGATCGTCGCGAGGTCGAGCGAGAGCACGTCCGTGTACTTCGCGCGCGGCGCCTTCGCGTCGTACCAGAGCCCTTGCTCCTTCATGTACGCCTCGACGAGCGCGACGCGCTCCGCCGGACGGCCCGAGAGCTTCAGGTAGTCGAGCGTGAGCTGATCGACGGGGAAGAGGCCGCACGTCGCGCCGTACTCGGGCGCCATGTTCGCGATCGTCGCGCGGTCGGCGAGCGGGAGGTCCGCGAGGCCCGCGCCGATGAACTCGACGAACTTGCCGACGACGCCGTGCTTGCGAAGCATCTCGGTCACGCGCAGCACGAGGTCGGTCGCGGTCGCGCCCTCGGGCAGGCGGCCCTTGAGCTCGACGCCGACGACCTGCGGGATGAGCATCGACACGGGCTGGCCGAGCATCGCGGCCTCGGCCTCGATGCCGCCGACGCCCCAACCGAGCACGCCGACGCCGTTGATCATCGTCGTGTGCGAGTCGGTGCCGACGACGGTGTCGGGATACGCGAGTTCGTTCCCCTGCGCGTCCTTCCCGTTCATCACGACGCGCGCGAGGAACTCGAGGTTGACCTGGTGGACGATGCCGGTGTCCGGCGGCACGGCCTTGAAGTTGTCGAACGCGGTCTGGCCCCAGCGCAGGAACGCGTAGCGCTCGCCGTTGCGCTCGAACTCGAGGTCGGCATTCTGCTCGAAGGCGGTCTTCGTGCCGGCGAAGTCGACCTGCACGGAGTGGTCGATGACGAGCTCGACCGGCGAGAGCGGGTTGATCTTCTTCGGATCACCGCCGCGCTTCTTCATCGCGTCGCGCATCGCCGCGAGGTCGACGACGCACGGGACGCCGGTGAAGTCCTGGAGCACCGTGCGCGCGGGCGTGAACTGGATCTCCTTCGACGGCTCGGCCTTCGGGTTCCACTTCGCGAGCGCCTCGATGTCGCCCGCGGTGACGGCCTCGCCGTTCTCCGTGCGCAGGAGGTTCTCGAGCAGGATCTTGTGCGAGTACGGGAGCTCGCGCGCCTCCGGGAACTTCCGGTAGAGCTCGTTGAGACGGTAGATCGCGTAGGTCTTGGCGCCGACGGTCAGTTTGCCGCGGGTCTGGAAGGTGTCGTGCATGGCGTCCTCGGGGTTCGAAGGGCAAAGAGGATAGAGTTCGCGTGCGAGAGAGAACAGGACGGCGTGCTCGGCGCCGAGGAAGACGCCTCGCCCGCGATTCTCCCCGCTCCGCGAGCGTTACCCGGCGCGCCGACGGCCGTATCCTGCGTGCGCGGCGGCCCAGGGAGCCCGGTGCGCGCGTCCTCGTCACGGCCGCGCGCGCGGAGACTCGCTCGCGACCGACCGCGGAGGATCCCACGGTCATGCGCACGATTCGACGCTTCGGCTTCGCACTCCTCACGCTCGCGCTCGCCACGCTCCCCGCTCTCGCCTGCACCTCCGCCGTGAGCACGGGCGACGCCGCGCCGCAGACGTCCTCGTCGCGCCTGCCGGGCGACGTGCGCGCGGCGATGGTGCGCGGCGACTGGAAGGAGGCGCGGAAAGTGCTCGACGAGCGCCTCGCCGCCGCGCCCGACCAAGGCGACCTGTGGCTCTTCCTGAAGGCGCTCGCGTTCCAGTACGACGGCGACGCGTCGAGCGCGCTCGCGACGCTCGCCGAGCTCCAGCGGCGGTTCCCCGAGAGCACGTTCGCCGCGAAGGCGCGCTTCCAGACCGCGGAGCTGCAGCGCGCGGGTGGGAAGATGGCCGAGGCCGCGGAGGCGTGGGAGCGCGAGACGCGGCGCCTGCGCTCCGAGGAACGGCAGGGCGAGCTCGCGCGGATCTACCTCGACCTCGCCGACGCGCTGTCGACGCCGTCGACCACGCCGACCGCGGAGCCGCAGCGCATCGACTACGCGGCCGCGCACGACCTGTATGCCGCGGTGCTCGAGCTCGAAGCGCCCGCGAAGGACCGCGCGCGGGCGCTGCGCCGCATGACGGTGTGCCTCGAGCGCAAGGAGGCGTTCGCGGACTGCGCCGAGGACTGCGAGCGCTTCCTCGCCGCGTTCGACCCCGCACGCACGGAGACGACGACCGGCCCGCGCGCGCCGGGAGCCGCGAGCCTCGAGGACGTGCTCGACGTGCGCCTGCGCCGCGCGCGAGCGGAGCTGCGCACGGAGAAACGCGCGCAGGCCCGCCGCGAGTTCGAGGACGCCGCCGAGGACGTCCGCGACGCGCGGGAAGGCCGCGGCCCGTACGCGCCCACGTTCACCGCGCTCGACGCCGCGGCCCGCGCGCGCTTCGCGCGGCTCGAGGGCGAGGCGCGCCTCGCGATCGCCGCGACGTACTCGGAGTCCGACGCACGCGAGGCCGCGCTCGCCACGGCCGCGCTCCGCCGCTTCCTCGCGAGCGCGCCCGGCCATCCGCGCGCGGCGTTCGCGCTGCGCCGAATCGCGGAGCTCGACGCGAAGCACGGACGCACGGTGCAGGCGCTCACGGCGCTCGACGAGCTCGCCGCGCTGCCGCAGCCCGGCGCCGACGCGACGTTCGAGGAGCGCGACGAGGACGCGCGGCTGCGCATGCAGGCCGTGATGGAGAAGGGCCGGCTGTTGCTCGGCCAGAAGCGCTTCGACGCGGCGGCCGCGGCGTTCGACGAGTACGCGAAGCGCTTCCCGTCGGGCCCCGATTGGTCGAACGCGCAGTCGTCGCTCGTCGAGTGCGACTTCCAGCGCGCGGAGGACCACGAGCAGCACGAGCGCTTCCCCGAGGCGCGCGCGGCGTGGACCGCGTTCCTCGCCGCGCACCCGCTCGACGCGCGCGCGGCCGAGATCGCGCGCCGCATCGGCGCGACCTTCGCGAGCGAGGCGACGAGCGCGCTCGAGCGCGGGAAACGGCCGGGTGCCGCCGACGACGGGAAAGCGCGCGCGAAGGAGCTCTTCCAGAGCGCCGTCGACGAGTGGCGCAAGCTCGCGCAGCGCTTCCCGAGCTCGAATCCGGCCTCGCAAGCGCTCGTCGCGATCGGGACGACGCTCGAAGAACGGCTCGGCGACCTCGAGGGCGCGGTCGCGGCCTACCGCCAGTGCACGTTCGGCGCGAGCGCGCCCGAAGCCGCGCAGCGCCTGCGTGCGATGACGAAGCCTTCGCTCGCGCTCGCGACGCAGGGCGTGTGGCGCCAAGGCGGCAAGCCGCACGTCACGGCGCAGGTGCGCAACCTCGAGAAGCTGCGCGTGCAGACGTACCGGCTCGACCTCGCGACGTACTTCCAGAAGCACCGCTCGTATCTGGGCGTCGAGGACCTCGACCTCGACCTGATCGCGGCCGACGCGACGTCCGAGGTCGCCGTCGCGAACTTCGCGCGCTACGCGCCGCTCGAGCAGACGATCGAGCTCCCGTTCGAAGGCCCCGGCACATGGGTCGTCGCCGTCACGGGCGGCGACGTGCGCGCGACGACGCTCGTGATCGCGAGCCAGCTCGACGTGATCGTGAAGTCGTCGCTGCGCGAGGTCTTCGTCTTCGCGCAGGACGTCGCGCGCGGCGAACCCGCCGAGAAGGCGCGCGTGCTCGTCGCGCTGCAAGGCGCTTCCGGTCCGCGCACCGTGGAGCTCACGACCGGCGCCGACGGCATCGCGCGCACCGCGCTCGACGAACCGTGCACGGCGGGGCCGGTCTCCGCGTTCGCGGAGCGCGCGGGCCACGTCGCGGCGGTCGGGCTCGACCTCGACGGGCTCCGACTCGCCGACCCGATCACGCCGCGGGCGCTCGTCTACACCGACCGCCCCGCGTATCGCCCGGGACACACCGTGCATTGGCGCGCGATCGTGCGCGAGGTCGAGAAGGACCGCGAGACGTTCGAGGTCGGCCTCACGTACCGCGTCGAGATCGCGCGCCGCGGCACGCGGACGCTCGACGTGCAGGAACTCGCGCTCGACGCGTTCGGCACGTTGAACGGCGAGTTCGAGCTCCACCCCGCCGCGCCGACGGGGCCGTACTCGATCACGGTGCGCTCGCCGAAGGGCGCCGAGTTCCACGGCGACTTCCTCGTCGAGGAGTTCGCGACGCAGAAGATCGACCTCGACCTCGCGTTCGCGCGGCCCGTCGTGCAGCGCGGCGAGACGATCGAGTTCGACGTGACGGCGCAGTACTACTACGGCGAGCCCGCGGCCGACGCGCCCCTGCGCGTCGCGTTCCCCGACGGGACGCAGACCGACGTGCGCACGGACGAGAAGGGCAAGGCGCACGTCTCGTTCCCGACGCGCGACGTCGTGCGCGAGGGGCTCCTGCGCTTCACCGCGACGCTGCTCGAGGAAGGCGTCGAGCGCTCGGGCACCGTCCGGCTCGCGAGCGCCGAGTACACGGCGGCGCTGCGCGTCCCCCACGACGTCGTGCTCGCGGGCGATCGCTTCGAGGCGGAGCTCACGACGCGCGACGCCGAGGGCGAGCCGCTCGGACGCGCGCTCGTCTTCACCGTGGTGCGCCGCGAGTCATCGCCGCTCGGCGCGTGGAGCGAGGTCGAGGTCGCGCACCAGAACGCGACGACCGACGCGAAGACCGGCAAGGCGCGCGTCCCGGTGACGCTCGAACGCGGCGGGCAGTACGTGCTCCGCGCCGAGGCGCTCGACCGCTTCGGGAACCCCGTCACAGCACAGGCGAGCGTGCTCGCGTCGGGCGACGAGGACGACGTGCGCCTGCGCTTGATCGCCGCGGACGGCGAGGTCGAGGTCGGCGGCGTCGCGCGCGCGAAGCTCGTCAACCGCACGGGCGCGGGGCTCGCGCTCCTGACGCTCGAAGCGGACGGCGTGCTCGAGCACCGCATCCTGCGTCTCGCCGCCGGCACGAGCGACGTCGAGCTCCCGGTCGACGACCGCGCGTTCCCCCGTGCGTGGCTCGCGATCGCGCGCATGGACGGCGCGCGCTTCCACGAACATCGCGCCGGGCTCGACGTCGTGCGCCGGCTCGAGGTGACCGTCGAGCCGCTGGAGCCCGTCTACGCGCCGCGCGGTCGCGCGAAGCTCGCGGTGACGGCGAAGGACCAGCTCGGCCGGCCCGTCGCGGCCGAGTTCTCGATCGCGGTCGTCGACGAAGCGCTCTACGACCTCTACCCCGACCGCGTGCCGGAGCTCGCGACCGTGTTCACGCGCGGGAGCCGCTCCGCGCTCGGCGTGCGCACCGCGGCGAGCAGCGCGTTCGCGTACGTCGGCGCCGCCGAACGGATCGCGGAGGAAGTGCTCGCGGAAGAGCGCGCGAAGGTGGAGAAGGCGCGGTGGGACGCGCGCAGCAACTTTCTGCAGCGGGGGCTCGACGATCTCGCCACGGGCGCGCCGGCGACCCCGGGAGCGCCGGCGCCGGAGCTCGCGGCCGACGAACCCGCGCAAGGCGAGCAAGCGAGCGCCTTCGGCGCGCGCAAGCTCGGCACGACGAAGAAGGGCCGCGCCGGCGGACCGACCGAAGGCGGCGGCCGCAAGCCGAGCGCGAAGGACGCGTTCGAGGACACCGAGACCGCGTTCTGGACCGCGACGCTCGTCACGAACGCCGACGGTCGCGCGACGGTCGAGTTCGATCTGCCCGAGCGCAGCACGCGCTGGCGCGCGACGGCGCGCGGCGTCGGCCCCGGCGTGCTCGTCGGCGAGGCGCAGGCGAACTTCCGCACGCGCGCGGAGCTCTTCCTCGAGCTGCGCGCGCCGCAGACGCTCGTCGAAGGCGACCGGCCGCGCATCGTCGCGCGCGTGCACGACTCGACGGGCGCGAAGGGCGCGCTCGAATTGAAGCTGCGCGTCGGCGCGGGCGAACGCGCGACGACGCTGCCCGCGACGGTCGAGCTCACGGGCAGCGGCGTCGTCGAGCACGTGTTCGAGTTCCTCGACGCGCTCCCCGCGTGCGACGCGCTCCTTCTCCACCTCGAAGGTCGCGGCACGCTCGGCGGCGTCGAGCGCGCGCTCGCGACCGACGCGCGCGTGCCGGTCGTTCCGTGGGGCATCCCGGGCGCGGTCGCCGCGTCGGGCGTGCTCGCGTCCGACGCGAAGCTCACGCTCGCGCTCGACGAAGGCCGCACGTGGAAGCGGCGCGCACTCGAAGTGCGCCTCGGTCCGAGCCTGCAAGAGCTCCTCGTCGGCGAAGCGCTCGGCGAAGGGACGGCGTTCACGCGCGCCGTCGGGTGTCTGCCGTCGAGCACGGTCGCCGACGCCGCGGCGCACCTCTTCGGTCTCGCGGGCGTGCTCGAGCTCTCCACCGCCGCGCAAGGCGCCGCCGCGGAGCGTGCACGGCTCGAGAGCGCCGCGCGCGGTCGGATCACGGAGCTCCTCGCCCTGCAGAACGGCGACGGCGCGTGGAGCTGGGCGCGCGGCGGACGCACGACCGTCCACGTCGAGACGACGTGCCTCGCGGTCGCCGCGCTCGCGCGCGCTCGCGCCGCGGGCCTCGACGTGCCCGCCGACGCGCTCGGGAAGGGCGTGAGCCGGCTCGGGCAGGAGTTCCGCACCGCGTCGCACCGCGACGACGAGCTCGAGGCGCTGATCGTCTGGGCGCTCGCCGTGGCCGACCAGGACGACTTCGCCGCCGCGAACCGGCTGCACCGCGCGCGCGCCGGGCTCTCGCCCGCGGCGCTCGCGTACACCGCGCTCGCGCTCGTCGAGATGGAGCGCGCGCCGATGGCCGCCGAGGTCGCCGACACGCTCGCGACGAAGCTCGCCGAGCTCGGCGCCGCGAAGACGCGCGGAAACGGCGTGTGGAACTCGTCGCCGGTCGAGATGACCGCGCTCGCCGCTTACGCGCTCGGCCGCGCGCAGCCGTCGTCGCCGCGGCTCGCGACGCTCGTCGAGGAGCTCCTCGCCGCGCGTCCGTGGGCGCCGGCGCGCGCGCGCGGGTTCGCGCTCGCCGCGCTCGCGTGGCACGCGAAGAGCACGCGGCCCGCGCAGGACCGTTCGAAGGTCGAGGTCCGTGTCGCGGGCGCCGCGCCGCGCACGGCGACGCTCGCCCCCGGCGAGGCCGGCGCGACGTTCGAGTTCGAGATCACGGAAGACGCGCCGCGCGACGTGAAGGTCGAGCTCACGCTCACCGGCGGCGGTCGACCGCACTATTCCGCCGTGTTGCGCGGCTTCAGCTCCGACGTCGACGTCGACTCGAGTCGGCGCTCGAGGCTCGCGATCACGAACCGCCGCTTCCTCGCCGCGCCGCCCGTGTACCGCGGACGTGAGCTCCAGACCGGGTTCTTCGCCGTGTCCGAGGTGAAGGAAACCTGGGTGAACGAGGTCGCGCACCTCCCGCTCGGCTCGATCGCGACCGTCCAGGTGAACGTCGCCCAGCGAATGCGCGCGTCGGACGAGCGGACGGACTCCGACTACCTCGTGCTCGAGGTCCCGCTGCCCGCCGGCACGCGCGTGCTCGAGAACAGCGTGCAAGGCGCGTTCGAAGCCTGGCACGTCGAGGACGGACGCCTCGTCGTCGAACTCGGTGACCGCGGAAACTACGGCACGTCCGTCGAGTTCCGCTTGCTCGGCACGCTGCCCGGTCGCTACCGCGTGCTCCCGGTGATCGTGCGCAGCGCGTTCGACCCCGCGCGCTGGGCGGCCGGCGCAGGCGGAGAGTTCGAGGTGCTCGCGCGCGGCGAGACGAGCACGGACGCGTACAAGCCGACGCCCGTCGAGCTCTTCCAACTCGGCCAGGCGTGCTTCGCCGCGGGCGAGCGCGAGCGCGCGCGAGAGCTCCTCGAGCGGCTCGACGAGTCGTTCGGGACGCAGCTCCAGGACGACGTGCTGAAGCAGACCGCCGAGATGCTCCTCTACCTCTCGATCGAGCGCGGCGACGCGCGCGGGACCGTGCGCCACTTCGAAGTGCTGCGCGAGAAGAACCCCGAGCTCACGATCCCGTTCGAGCAGATCCTCGCGGTCGGCGCCGCGTACCGGAAGCTCGACGAGCACGAGCGCGCGCTCTACGTCTTCAAGGCGATCGTCGAGGAGACCTTCGGCAAGGACCTCAAGGTGATCGGCGCGCTCGACCGCGCGAACGACGCCGACGCGGCGCTGCGCACGTTCGCGCGGCTCCTGCGCGACTACCCCGACTCGCCCGGGACGCTCGAGGCCGAGCTCGCGCTGTGCGACCGGTTGCTGACGGTCGCGCCCAAGGCGTCGAACGACGCGAGCCTGCGCAAGGCGGGCCGCGACCGCGCGGCGCTCACGCTCGACGGCGTGCAGCGGCTGCAGCGCTTCTTGTCGATGCATCCGAAGGATCCGCTCGCGCCGGAGGCCGGGCTCAACCTCGTGAACGCGTACTTCGGGATCGAGGACTACGAGCGCACGTCGGCGCTCGGACGCGAGCTCGCGGCGGTCTACACCGAGCGCAAGTACGCCGACGCGTTCCTCTACGCGGCTGCCGTCGCCGATTGGTACCGCGGGCGCGACGACGACGCGCGGAAGCTCTTGTGGCCGATCTCGTCGTCGACGTGGAAGGACGAGTCCGGCGTCGAGCAGCACTCGCCCAACCGCGACCTCGCGTTCTACATCCTCGCGCAGATCCACCACGCGCGGAAGGAGTTCGCCGACGCCGCGAAGTACTACGGCGCGGTCGAGACGCTCTTCGCCGATGCGCACGACACGCTCCTCGCGCTGCGCGAGAAGTCGCTGACGCTGCCCGAGATCACGACCGCGCGTCCCGGCGAGCGCGTCGAGCTCGTGCTCGGTCATCGCAACGTGACGAGCGCGGACTTGCTCGTGTACCCCGTCGACTTGATGACGCTGTACCTGCGCGAGAAGACGCTCGCGAACGTCGCCGGGATCGAGCTCGCGGGCATCTCCCCCACGCTGCGGCGGACGGTCGAGCTCCCGCACGACGCGCAGCTGCGCGCGCGCGAGGAGAAGGTCGAGCTCGCGCTGAAGGAGCCGGGCGCGTACCTCGTCATCGCGCGCGGCGACGAGCGGCACGCGACGGGGCTCGTGCTCGTGAGCGACCTCGAGCTCGACGTGCGCGAGGACGTCGACGCGGGCCGGCTGCGCGTCCAGCTCCAACGGCTCTCCGACGCGAGCTTCGTCCGCGGCGCGGACGTCAAGGTCGTGGGCTCGTCGAGCCGCTCGATCGTCGCCGGCAAGACCGATCCGCGCGGGCTCTTCCAGGCGGACGGCGTCGCGGGCACGTCGACCGTGATCGCGCGCCTCGGCGAGCGCGAGTACGCGTTCTTCCGCGGGCGGCGCGCGCTCGGTGCGCAGGACGCGAAGCCGCAGCAGACGACCGGCGGGCAGCAGCTCGACGCGCAGTCCTACTTCAAGAACGTCCTGGACCAGAACGAGTCCTCGCAGAACGCGCGCGCGAACCGGCTGCAGGAGGAGATCGGGCGCGAACGCAACGGCGTGCAGGTGAAGCAGGTGAAGTGACGCGCGAGCCCGCGGAGCGTGCCTCGTTCGACGAGGGCGCTCCACGGACCTGCGGGAAGATCGCGCGAACCTCGCCGTCCCACCGTCCGCGATGAGCACGCCTCCGATCGACCCCGGGCGCTCCCGGCCGCGGATCCGCTGGAAACGTCTCGCGGTCTTCGTCTTCCTCCCGATCGCGCTCCTCGGCGTCGGTCTGTGGGTGCTCTGCGCCGCGATGCCCGGACGATCGTGGTCCGAGGCGCTCGAGCCGCCGGACGTCGACGAGCTCGCGCTCGCGCACGAACTGCGCGCGACGGTCGAGCGCTTGTGCGAGCACGGTCCGCGCAACCTCGACCATCCCGAAGCGCTCGCGCGCGCCGTCGACGCCGTCGAAGAGCTCCTCGAAGGCCCGACGCAGCTCCCCGTCTGGCGCGAGAGCTACGCGGCGCGTCCGAACGGGATCGACTCCTGCAATCTCGTGCTCGACCTGCCGGGCACGCGCGCGCCGCGCGAGTTCGTCGTCGTCGGCGCGCACTACGACAGCGCGGGCGACGCGCCGGGGGCGAACGACGACGGGTCGGGCGTCGCGGCGCTCTGCGCGCTCGCGCGGCGCTTCGCGGGGCGCGCGCACGACCGCAGCCTGCGCTTCGTCGCGTTCGCGAACGAGGAGCCGCCCTTCTTCGAGACGGAGGCGATGGGGAGCCGCGTCCACGCGCGGCGCGCGCACGAACGCGGCGAGACGCTCGTCGCGATGCTCGCGCTCGAGACGCTCGGCTGCTATTCGGACGCCGACGGGAGCCAGCGCTATCCGATGCCCGCGCTCGCGCTCGCGTATCCCTCGCGCGGCGACTTCGTCGCGTTCGTCGGCGACCTCGGCTCGCGCGCGCTCGTGCGCGAATGCGTCGGCGCGTTCCGCGCGAACGCGCGCTTCCCGAGCGAAGGCGCCGCGCTCCCCGCTTGGATCCCGGGCGTCGACTGGTCGGACCATGCGTCGTTCCGGCCGTACGGCGTGCCCGCGGCGATGGTCACGGACACGGCGGTGTTCCGCGATCCGAACTACCACCGGCGCACGGACGTGCCGGAGCGCCTCGACTACGAGCGCTTCGCGCGCGTCGTGCGCGGCCTGGAGCACGTGGTCGACCGCCTCGCTTCCTCCTCGCGCTGATCCGCGGGACGCCGCGCCGGAATCGCCCGCGACCGGGCGGTTCGCGGCGGCGCGGACCCGCCCACGTCGCGCGCGAGCTACACCGATCGGCGTAGGGCCTGAGACTCGCTTTCCGTCGAGGATGGAGGCGTGGGCGCCAGAACGCCCCGGAGCGAGTGACGCCATGCTGAGCACGAAGACGAGCCCCCAAGCCTCGGCGACCCGGCCCTTCCGGAAAGCCTGCGGAGTCGACGTCGTCGACGCGATCTACGAACGGCGCTCCGTGCGCGCGTTCGAGGACTACAAGCTCGGCGTGCGGACGATCGAGCACCTGATCGACGCGGCGATCCAAGCGCCGAGCGCGCGGAACGAGCAGCCGTGGTGCTTCACGGTCGTGCAGGAGAAGCACCTGCTCCATCGCCTCTCCGAGCGTTCGAAGGAGCTCGCGCGAGCGAAGCTCGAGCCCGGCACGCCCCTGTGGGAGCATCGCACGATGCTCGAGGATCCGAACTACGACGTGTTCCACGGCGCGACGACGCTGATCGTGCTCTGCGCGCGCTCGGACGAACGTCAGGCCGCGGAGGACGTCTGCCTCGCCGCGCAGAACCTGATGCTCGCCGCGCACGGACTCGGCCTCGGCACGTGCCCGATCGGCTTCGCGCGCGACGCGCTGAACGAGCCCGAGTTCCGCGCCGAGCTCGGCATCGAGAGCTCGGAGACCGCGGTCTTCCCGGTCGTCGTCGGCCTGCCGACCTCCTACCCCTCGCCGACGCCGCGGCGGCCCGCGTTGATCCTGCGCTGGCGCTGAACGCGCGCGAAAGACCTCAGGCGGTCGGCTGCGTGCACGCCGCGCCGCCGGGTCGGCCGATCCAGCGCGCGCAGACCTCGAGCAGAGCGGTCCGGTCGATCGGCTTGGACGCATAGTCGTCGCAGCCTGCGTCTCGGCAGCGCTGACGATCCTCCGCCATCGCGTGCGCCGTGAGGGCGACGACCGCGAGTCGGCTGCCGCGAGACCGCAGCTCTCTCGCGAGCGAGTAGCCGTCCATCTCGGGCATCTGCATGTCCGTGAGGAGGAGTCCGAACGGCCGCCCCGAGCGCTCGGCCGCCTCGAGCCTCTCGAGGGCGACGCGCCCGTTCTCCGCGACCTCGACGTCGGCGCCGGCGCGGCGGAGATGGATGGAGATCAGCCGCTGGTTGTCGCGTCCGTCCTCGGCGAGGAGCACGCGCCCGCGGAGGGTCACGGTCGGGAGCGCGGCGCGGGGTTCGCTGCGCGGCGAGCCGTGCGGCAGCGCCCTCACGAGCGCCGCGCCGTCGACGACGGCGAGCGGGAGCTCGAGGCGGAAGCGCGAGCCCTTCCCCGGCTCGGTCCAGGCGAGCGTGACGGACCCGCCCAGGAGCTCCGCGAAGCGGCGCGACAAGGCGAGGCCGAGCCCGGTGCCTCCGTGCTTGCGCGTGACGCTCGCGTCGGCCTGGCTGAACGCGTTGAAGAGCTGCCGGGCCTGTTCGGGCGTGAGTCCGGGTCCCGTGTCCTCGACCTCGACGACGAGTCGCTCGACGCCGTCGTGAGCTGCGATCGAAGCCTCGACGTGGACCCCTCCGCTCGCCGTGAACTTCACGGCGTTGCCGACGAGGTTCATGAGGATCTGGCGCAGGCGCGTCGGATCGGTGAAGACGCGCTCGGGGACGGCGGTGGCCAGCGTCGTGCGGAGCGCGATGCCGCGCTCGTCCGCACGCGAACGCATCAAGTGCTCCACCTCGGTCAGGATCTGGAGCACGGGGGTCTCCACCTTCTCGACCGTCATCTTCCCGGCCTCGACTTTCGAGAGATCGAGGACGTCGTTGATCACCGCGAGCAGGTACTGACCTGCGTTCCGGATCGTGTCGATGACCTGGAGCCGTCGCTCGGGTGCGCGCTCGAGGTCGCCGTCTTCCCGCAGGAGGTCGGAGTAGCCGAGGATCGCCGTGAGCGGCGTGCGGATCTCGTGGCTCATGTTCGCGAGGAACTCGCTCTTCGCGCGAGTCGCCGCCTCCGCGCGGATGCGGGCGTCCTGCAGCTCCGCGGCCGCGCGCTTCGCCTTCGTCACGTCGACGAGCACGCCGCGCAGCAGTCCCGAGCCGGCGTTCGACGTGTCGGAGCTCACGAACTCCTCGATCCAGAGCTCGCTCCCGTCCGCCGCCGACCAGCGGTATTGGAAGCGCCGGCCCGTGCCCGCCGCGGAAGTCGGAGCGCGGTTCTCGCTCGCGGCCGCGCGGTCGTCGGGGTGGACGTGCGCGTCCCAGAAACCCGGCTGCAGCCAGGCGTCGATCGCGTGTCCGAGCGACGCGGCCTGGGGCGAGACGTAGTTGAACGCCCGGCGCGCGGAGTCGTACTCCCAGACCACGACGTCCGCGCCCTCGACGATCGAGCGGAAACGCGCCTCGCTCCGGGCGAGCGACTCCGCGATGCGCAGACGCGCCACGGCGGAGCCCAGCGGCGCGGCGGCGGCCAGCGCGGCGCGGACGATGCTCGGCGTGAGGCTCCCGGGCGCGCCGCCGTAGAGCATGAGCTTGCCGACGACGCCCTCTTCGGTCTCGACGGGGACGAACGCGACCGAAGCGATGCCCTCGCTCCGGAGGATCGCGTGATAGGGAGCCAGGCTCGCGTCGGCGAAGACGTCGCTCACGACGATCGGCTTCGCCTCGTGCGTCCCGCGCGGCCACGGAGAGTGGCCCTCGACGGCCGCACGGTATTCGCGGCTCACTCCGCGCCAGCCCATGAACCGACACACGCCGTCTTCGCCGAAGAGGAGCACCGCCGTGCGCTCGAGGCCCGTGGTCTCCGCGAGCGAGTCGTTCACGGCCCGGGCCGCGTCGGTCACGTTCGAAGAGCGCGCGAGCGCGGTCGTCAGGGCGAGCGCGGCCGACTGCTCCGACTCGGCGCGCTTGCGGTCCGTGATCTCGTTGCGGATGGAGACGATCTTCTCGATCCGCCCGTCGGCGCCGCGGAACGGCGCGACGATCGCGTCGACCCAGTACAGCGAGCCGTTCTTCGCGCGGTTGCAGACCTCCGCGCGCCAGGGACGGCCGGACGCGACCTGCTCCCACATCGCGCGCCAGAACGCGGAGGGATGGCGGCCCGAGTTGACGAGGCGGTGGTCCTTCCCGAGGAGCTCCGAGCGCGTGTAGCCGCTGACGCGGCAGAACTCGTCGTTCGCGTCGACGATGCGCCCGTGCTCGTCGGTCACGGAGACGATGGAGTGCGCGTCGATCGTCAGACGCAGCGCCTCGAAGTCGCGCAGGCTCTTCTCCGCGCGCGCTTTCTGCTCGGCGAGGTCGACGGTCATCTCGCGCGCGAGCGCCAAGGCGTTCGCCCGCCCCAGCCCGAGGGTCCACACGAGTCCGGCGAGCAGCAGGGTGAGGCACACGCCGCCCGCGGCGAGGAGCGCGGGCGCCGCGTGGGAGACGTCGGCCTCGAAGACCGGCTTGGTGCTGAACTCGAGCGTCCAGGTGCGTCCGCCGAACTCGGCGAAGAGCGCTTCGTGGAACATCCGGCCCGTGCCGCCCTCCAGCGAACTCGAAGCCGTAGAGGCGATCACCTCGTGATCGTCGTCGTACAGGAGTGTCGAGGGCGCGGGCTCGCGGCCGTCGTACACCTCGAGGTCGAGCCGGCCGTCGGCCGCGGCCGTCGTGCCCGCGAGCACGTCCTCGAGCACGATCGGCGCGTACACGAGACCGATCAGCGCGGCTTCACGCTCCTCCGGAGTCGTCTGAGCTCGGCCCTTCGCGTAGATGGGGAGCAGGTAGAGCACGCCCACGCGGCGACGAGCGTCCTCGACGAGCTCGACCTGGCCGGAGAACGTGGGTTCACCGCTCCGCGCCGCGCGCAGGAACGCCTCGCGGCGCTGCGGGTCGACGGCGCAGTCGAAGCCCAGCGCCTCGTGAGCGAGCTCCTCCGGCGCGAGGAACTTCGCGACGAGCAGCTCGGGCGCATCGCCGCTCGTCCTCACGTCGAACCCGGGCGCGTCGTCCGCTCGCTCCGCGGCGACGAACGTCGCGAGCTGCGCGCGCGGCACGCGCTGCACGAAGCCGAAGCCGAGGACTCCGGGGAATTCGCGCCGGAGGTCGCGCGAAGCGACGTAGGCGGCGAACTCCGACCGCTCGACCGACTTGCTCGCCGCGTAGACTCCGAGCGCGCCGCGGAGACCGTCGTCGCAAGCGGTGACTCGGCGCTTCGTCTCCGTCGCGAGTCGCTCCGACAACCGGTCGAATTGAGCGCGCGCGTCGTCCTGCACCTTCGCGGAGGCGGCGCGGACCGCGAAGAGCGTGAGACCGAGGCCCAGCACGAGGACCGCGCTCGTCGCCGCGACCACCGAGCGCCGCGCGTGGGGGTCGGTCTCCACTTCGGCGGACGCCGCGCTCCTCGCGGCGGCACGAACGCGCCAGAGGATCACCGGGCCGACGAGCAGCGAGAGCAGGACCGCGTCGAGCACGGACTCCGCCAGCCCCTCCACGCCCGGAGCGATCACCGGGAGCAGGAGCATGACGACGGCCTCCGCGAAGGCGATCGCGAAGAGGACCTCGAGGAAGAGGCGGGAAACGTTGATCGGACGAGGCATGACGCAGGGGAGCGCTGCGACGGCGGCGCGCGGCCGGCCTTCGCGCGCTTATCGGACATGCCCTCTCGAGGACTGAACGAAGGCCGCGTCCGCCTCGGCGCTCTCGCTCCGGAGGCGCAGGTCCTTTCCCTCGTCGAGCCGCAGTCCGAGCTCGTCGAGAGCGCTCCGCACCTCGTGGAGGGAGCGGTCGTCGCGCGTCAGCGCACGGCGAGCTTCGCCGCCGCGGCGCGATCGACGAGCCAGACGAGCTCGCCGTCCTCGGGCTGCACGAGCTGCGCGGGCAACCGCGCCGGATCGCGCGGCCCTTCGAGCACTTCGCTCAACGCCGTCGCCTTGTCCGCCCCGGAGACGAGGAACACGACCTCGCGCGCCGCGTTGATCACGGGTGCCGTGAACGTGACGCGCCAGAGACCGAGCTTGTCGACGAAGTTCGCGACGACGCGCTTCTTCGTCTCCGTCAGCGCCTGCGTGCCCGGGAAGAGCGACGCCGTGTGGCCGTCGGGTCCCAGGCCGAGCAGGACGAGGTCGAAGCGCGGCATTTCGTGGTGGATCAGGCCCCACACGCGCTCGAGCTCGTCCTCGTACTCCGCCGCGGCCGCGTGCACGTTGCCGCTCTCCGCGTAGATCCGGTGCACGTTCGTGCCGGGGATCACGACCTTCGAGAGGAAGGCCTCGCGCGCCATGCGGTAGTTGCTGTCCGCGTGCGCAGGCGGCACGCAGCGCTCGTCGCCGAAGAACACGAGCACCTTGGACCAGTCGATCGGCGCGCCGACGAGCTCGGAGTAGAGCTTCTTCGGCGTCGAGCCGCCCGCGAGCGCGACGCGGAACACGCCGTGGTCGCGGATCGCGCGCGCGGCGGCGGCCAGGAAACGCTCCCGCCCCGCGGCCGTGACCGCGTCGAGGTCGTCGAGCACGCGGACGGTGCCGCGCGCGCCGCCGGCCCGAGTATCGGGGGTCTTCATGGAGCCGGGCATCGTGCCTTCACGCGCCGCGTCTGTCGACGCTCGACCGCGCTCAATCCTCGACGCGCCGCCACTGGCGGCCGCTGCGCTTCAGGAGCTCGTCCGCGTCCTCCGGCCCCCACGTGCCCGCTGCGTAATTCGGGAACGTGCGCGGCGGGAGCGCGCGCCACACTTCGAGCACCGGGTTCACGATCCCCCAGCCCATCTCGACCATGTCCGCCCGCTGGTAGAGCGTCGCGTCGCCCTTGATGCAGTCGTAGATCAGCGTCTCGTACCCCGTGGTCACGGTGCTGCCGAACGCATCCTTGTATTCGAACTCCATCGCGACGTTGCCCATCCGCACCGTCGGCCCGGGGATCTTCGCGCCGAAGCGCAGCGAGATGCCCTCGTCGGGTTGCACGCGGATCAAGAGCACGTTGCGCGAGAGGTGGTCGACCGACGTGTTCTGGAACAGGAGCTGCGGAGGACGGCGGAACTGGATCGCGATCTCGCTGACGCGCTTCGCCATCCGCTTGCCCGTGCGCAGATAGAACGGCACGCCGGCCCAGCGCCAGTTGTCGACGGAGAGCTCGAGCGCCGCATACGTTTCGGTGCCGGAGCCGCGCGGGACCTTCTCCTCGGCGCGGTAGCCGACCACCGGCTTCCCGCCGAGGATCCCGTCGCCGTATTGGCCGCGCACGGCGTGCGTGAGCACGCGCTCCGGCGTCATCGGCGGGATCGCGCGCAGGACCTTCGCCTTCTCCTCGCGCACGGCCTCGGCCTCGAACGACGTCGGCGGCTCCATCGCGACGAGCGTCAGGAGTTGGAGCAGGTGGTTCGGGACCATGTCGCGCAGCGCGCCCGAGCCGTCGTAGTACCCGCCGCGGCTCTCGACGCCGAGCGATTCGGCGACGGTGATCTGCACGTTGTCGATGTACTGGCGGTTCCAGATCGGCTCGAACATCCCGTTGCCGAATCGGAAGACCATGATGTTCTGCACGGTCTCTTTGCCGAGGTAGTGATCGATGCGGTAGATCTGGTCCTCGCGCAGCGTGCGGCGCAGATCTCGGTTGAGCATGCGCGCGCTCTCGAGGTCGGTCCCGAACGGCTTCTCGACGATCACGCGCCGCCACGCGCCGTCGGTGCCGCGCGTCAATTGGGCTGCGGCGAGTTGGTCCGCGATCACGGAGAAGTAGTTCGGCGCCGTCGAGAGGTAGAAGAGCGCGTTGCCGCGCGTCCCCTGCTCGCGCTCGACGGTCTGGAGCAGCGTCGTGAGCCGCGCGTAGGTGTCGGGGTTCTCGAAGTTGCCCGAGAGGTAGTACGTGCGCTTCGAGAGGAACTCGACGACCTTCGGATCGACCGCGCCGTTCGTCGCGTAGAGGCGCATGTCCTCCTCGACCTTCGCACGGTACGCGTCGCGGTCCATGTCGGCGCGCGCGACGCCGACGATCGCGAGCTTGTCGCTGAGCAGGTTCGCGGCGGCGAGGTTGTAGAGCGACGGGATGAGCTTGCGCTTCGTGAGGTCGCCCGCCGCGCCGAAGATCACGATCGCCGCGGGCCCGACGGGCGCCGCGAACGGATTCACGAGGCCGGCGAGGTCGGAGGTGACGCTCTGCAGTTGTTCCATGACGTCGCGGGTGGAGGTCGGGTTCATGGGAATTCGGTGGGTCGGGATCTCGGTTCGCGGCCTCGCGGCCTCGCGGTCGAACGCTTCGGGGCCGGCGCGCTCGCGCGCTCGACACGCGGCGGCGAAGCGCCCGCGCGCGGATCCGAGCGCAGCGCGCGCGCCGCGGAGTCGCGCTACTTCGCCTTCGCCGGCTCGACGTGGCCGCCGAACTGGTGGCGCATCGCGGAGAGCGCCTTCTCGGCGAACGTGTGCTGCTGGCGCGAACGGAAGCGCACGAAGAGCGCCGCCGCGAGCACGTCGCAGGGCACCGCTTCGTCGATCGCGGCTTGGATCGTCCAACGACCTTCGCCGGAGTCCTGCACGACGCCTTCGAACTTCGACAGCGTCGGATCCTGCGTCAGCGAGCGCGCGGTGAGGTCGAGCAGCCACGAGCCGACGACGCTGCCGCGCCGCCAGAGCTCGGTGATGTCCTCGAGCTTCATGTCGTAACGCTGGTCCGCGGGCAGACTCGGCGAGTTCGCGTTCTTCAGGATGTCGAGCCCCTCCGCGTACGCCTGCATCAGCCCGTACTCGATGCCGTTGTGGATCATCTTGACGAAGTGACCCGCGCCGACGGGACCGCAGTGCAGGTAGCCCTGCTCCGCGCTGCCGCCCTTGCGACCCTCCGTCGGCTCGACGTCGCCCATGCCGGGCGCGAGCGTCGCGAAGACGGAGTCGAGGCGCTTCACGGGCTCGTTCTTGCCGCCGATCATCAAGCAGTAGCCGCGCTCGAGCCCCCACACGCCGCCGGACGTTCCGACGTCGACGTAGTGGATGCCCTTCTTCTCGAGGACGTGCGAGCGGCGCACGTCGTCCTTGAACATCGTGTTGCCGCCGTCGATCACGCAGTCGCCGGGCTCGAGCAGCGACGCGAGCTCCTCGATCGCCTTCTCGGTGACGTCGCCCGCGGGGAGCATGACCCAGACGTGGCGCGGCTTCTTCAGCGCCGAGACGAGCTCCTTCAGCGACTTCGCGCCGCGCGCGCCGACCTTCGTCAGCTCGTCGACCTTCGAGAGGTCGCGGTTGAAGACGACGACCGAATGCCCGCCGCGCACGAGGCGCCGAGCCATGTTGCCGCCCATGCGGCCCAAGCCGTACATGCCGAGTTCCATCTGGTTCTTCTCCGTGCTGCTTCGATGCGCTCGATCGTCGGATCGTTACGTCCGATGGGGCCAGGGTAGCCCGCGTGAGTCCGTGCGGCCACGCGACGGCCGAAGCCGCCGACGAAGCGTCGCTTCGTGCATCGGAGTTCCGCGGGTGGAGCGCGAGCCCGCGCTCCGTCGAGCAGGCTCCCGGCCGTCCCCCACGCTCGAAGCGGTGCCACGCGCGGGAAGCTCGGGAGGTGCATCGAATCCGGACCTCGCGATCGATTCGAGCCGTGGAAGAGGAATCAGGCCCACGGGACGAGATCGAGCTCGTTCCACGGCACGAACTCGGTCCCGTGGACCGTGAAGCGCTCGCCGCCTGCGTAGACAACCCGCTTCGTGACCGAGCGCGAAGCGATGCTCGCCTTCTCCAGCGTCTCGACGGCGGGCTGCAAGGCACGCGCCGCATCGAGCGGCGGCGTCACGCTCGACTTGATCTCGACTACGATCGGGTCGAGCCCGCGCTCGACGACGAGGTCGACTTCGCTTCCTTTCCCCTCGCGGTAGTACGCGAGGTCGGGCTGCAGTCCGCGGTGGATGCGCGCCTTGCGCACTTCGGAGACGACCCAGCTTTCGAAGAGCGCGCCGCGCAGCGGATGGAACGCGAGGTCGTTCGCGTCGCGGATGCCGAGCAGGTGGCAAGCGAGCCCCGTGTCGAGGAAGTGGAGTTTGGGCGCTTTCACGAGGCGCTTGCTGACGTTGCGATGCAGCGGCGGGAGCCGGTGCACGATGTAGCTCGCCTCGAGCGCGGAGAGCCACCGACGGGCGGTCGTGTGCGTCACGCCGGCGTCCTCCCCCAGGCTCGCGACGTTGAGCACCTGCCCCGTGCGGCCGGCGCAGAGCTTCAGGAACGTCTGGAACGTGATGAGGTCGCCGATCTCGACGATGCGCCGCAGGTCGCGCTCGATGTAGTTCATCACGTAGTCGGCGAGCCACGAGGAACGGTCCACGCCCCCGGTCCATACACGCGGGTAGCCGCCGTTCAGCACGTGCTCGGCGAGCTCACGCCCGGGGAACGCTGCGCGCAGCTCCTCGACCGAGAACGGTTGCAACTCGAGCATCGCGGGACGCCCCGCGAGCGACTGGCTGATCCCTTCGACGATGGCGAAGTGCTGCGAGCCGGTGAGGATCCACGTGCCCGGCGTCGGGTCGGCGTCCGTGATCCCCTGGAGGTAGGAAAGGAGCACGGGCGCATTCTGGATCTCGTCGAGGATCGCGCCGCGCCGCAGTCCCGCGAGGAACGCCTGCGGATCGCCGAGGGCCTGGGCGAGGACGTGCGGCGTCTCGAGCAGGACGTAGGGCTTCTCCGCCCAGATCGACTTGCAGAAGGTGGTCTTCCCGCTCTGCCGCGGCCCCGTCACCGTGACGATGGGGAGCTGGCTCGCGCGCTGGCGGGCCGTCTCGGCGAGGGTTCGATCCAGGCTGGACACGACCCGTGCAATTTGAACTTCGCGCGTTCAAATTGCACGGACGATCTCTACTCTAACTCCATCAAGGATTTAGGTCTGTGCAGTCGGCCGACCGTGCCCGCGCCGCGGGGCCTTGCGCCGGCGGTGGCGGCCGACCGCCGACCTCACCGCGCTGCCGTCGCCGGTTGCGCGAGCGCCTAGTGCAGCGCCTGCGCGAGCTTCGTGAGGCCCTGCGTCACGTCGCCCGTCACGTGGACGCGCAGAGAGCGCCGTCGCCGCTCGCTACTCGTCGAGCAGTCGCTTCGCGCAGGGACCGTCCTGAATCGCGAGGCGACACCAGCCCGGGCGCACTCGAGAGGAGAGACGGGCGTGCAGGCGTCCACGGATCTCGATCCGGACGTCCGCGTGGTCGCCCTCACTGCAATCCCAACTCAGGACGACTTCGCTCACCGAGCGGATCGGTGCGAAGGACTCCTCTGATGCGAAGCCCACGACGTTGGCGAAGGGCACAGCGTCCTTGTCGTTCCATTCCTCCACCGAGGGTGCATGTGCGTGGTTGTACAGCCACACGTCGCTCCGGATCTCGCGACGCTCGACGAGGTAGGCGTAGGTCGCCTTCTGCGTGCGCTCGATGATCACCTTCCAATCGGTGCCATCGAGCACGAAGGTCATGAACTCGGGGGAGCCCGATGCGGCGTCGTTCACGCGACGTCTCCTTTCGTCCCATGCTGCGAACTCGATCCGGTCACCGATGAGTCGACGAGACTGCGGTCGCTCGGAGGCGCGAACCCATCGAGCACACCTTCGCGCGGATCGCCGACCGTGCGGTCGTACCGGATGGAACTCGCACCGTGTTCATGTGGCGCGGCGACGAGCCCGCGTCACCGCGCCGCCGTCGCCGGTTGCGCGAGGGCTTGGTGCATCGCTTGCGCGAGGTGCGCAAGGCCCTGGCCCACGTCGCCCGTCACGTGCACGCGCAGGCAACGCCGGCCGCGCTCCGAGAGCACCTGGAAGTCGCCGCGCGCCTGCGCGCTCTTCACGACGCCGAAGGTGTACTTCGAGCCGGGCACCGGCAGGTCCGCCGCGTCGTTCGCGGTGATCTGCAGGAACACGCCGGTGTTCGGGCCGCCCTTGTACGCCTGGCCCGTCGAGTGGAGGAACCGCGGGCCGAAGCCGAGCACGGTCGCGATACGACGCGTGTCGCGCACCTCGGTGCGCAGCTTGTTCAACGTCTCGACGTGCTTCGCGTTCATGTCGACGTACGCGAGCACGCCGAAGTAGTCGCCCGGCTTCGTCTGTTCGACGAGCGCGCGCAGCAGGCTCGCGAGCGTCGCGTTCGATCCGGCGGACTTGGTCAGCGTCGAAGCGTTGCGCGCGTCGGTGTAGAGCTCGAGCCCGCCCTCCGCGAAGAACGGCTTCTCCGCGGGCAGCGAGCCGGACGCCTCGTACGCGCTCGTCAGCGCCTTCGTCGCGATCTTGCTCGCCTCGACGTCGGGCTGGTCGAACGTGTGGATGCCGAGCACGGCGCCCGCGACCGCCGTCGCGAACTCCCACCGGAAGAACCCGGCGCCGAGGTCCATCACGTCCGGCACCTGGATGCGCACGACGGCGTGCCCCGCCTTCTCGAGCGCGCTCACGCCGCTGTCCTGGTAGCCGTTCGGCGAGCTCGCGAGGCGGATGTAGACGAAGAGCCGGTCGTTGCCGTACGCGGACGGCGCGCCGATCGGTTCGAGGTCGACGGGGACGATTCCCTTGCCGAGCTTGCCCGTCGACTCCGCGACGAGCTGCTCGAGCCACGCGCCCATCGACGCGAACTCGGGGCTGACGACGAGCGTGAGCTTGTCGCGCCCGCTCTTCGCGCACACGCCGAGCAGCGCGCCGAGCAGGACGCCCGGGTTCTTCGCCGCGTCGTTCTCGCGGCACGCGTTCATCATCTCGCACGCGCGCGCCGTGAAGCGCTCGAGGTCGAGTCCGATCAGCGCCGCGGGCACCATCCCGAAGTTCGAGAGCGCGGAGAAGCGCCCGCCGATGCTCGGCACGCCCGCGAAGATGCGGCGGAAGCCCCTCGAGCGCGCGCTCGCCTCGAGCTTCGAGCCCGGGTCCGTGATCGCGACGAAGTGCCGGCCCGCGTTCGTCGCGCCGACCGTCTTCACCGCGCGGTCCCAGAAGTACTGCTCGAAGATCGTCGGCTCGAGCGTGCTCCCCGACTTCGACGCGACGACGAAGAGCGTCTTCGCGAGGTTCAACCGCTTCTCGAGCGCCGCGATCTGCTGCGGGTCGGTCGAGTCGAGCACCTCGAGCTTCGGGAAGCCCGCCTTCGAGCCGTAGGTGAGCTTCAACACCTCGGGGCACAAGCTCGAACCGCCCATGCCGAGCAGCGCGACGTGCGTGAAGCCTTCCTTCTTGATCTCGTCGGCGAACGCCGTGAGCTCGCGGACCGACGCCTTCGCCTGCTCCGGCGCATCGAGCCAACCGAGCCACTTCGCCTCGTCGCCGTTCGTCCAGAGCGACGCGTCCTTCTTCCAGAGGCGCTCGGTCTTCTTGCCCGAGGTCCAGTCGGAGAGGTGCGCGTCGAGCGACTGCTTCAGGCCGTCGGAGAGCGTCCACGCGAGCGGCGCGAGCGGCGTCGAGCTCGTCTTCGCGCCCTCGATCGCCTTGAGGATCTTCGTGAAGGCCTCGCTGAACTGCTTCAACCCGTCCGCGAGCAGCGCGTCGGTCACGCTCTGCAGCGAGACGCCTTGCTCGGCGAGCGCCTTGAGCGCGTCCTTCGCGCCGTCGAGGTCGAGCTCGAGCGTCGAACGGCAGCGTCCGTGGTCGCGGAACGCGTCGATCGTCGCGGGCGGCGCGGTGTTGACGGTCTCGGGCCCGATGAGCTCCTCGATGTAGAGCACGTCGGAGTAGTTCTTGTTCTTCGTGCCGGTCGACGCCCAGAGCACGCGCTGCGTCATCGCGCCCTTCTTGGCGAGCGCGTCCCAGCGCGGGCCGGTGAACACGGTCTTGTAGTGGGCGTAGGCGAGCTTCGCGTTCGCGATCGCGGCCTTGCCCATCAACGAGCGCAGCGCGAAACGCTCGGTCGCGCTCTTCGCGCCCGCGAGCTTGCCTTCGAGCACCTTGTCGATCGTCGTGTCGATGCGCGACACGAAGAAGCTCGCGACGCTCGCGACGCGCGACACGTCGCCGCCCTTCTTCGCGTACTGCTCGAGGCCGTTCACGTACGCCGCGGCGACCTTCGAATAGGCCTCGACGGCGAAGAGCAGCGTCATGTTGACGTTGACGCCGTTCGCGGTGAGCTCCTCGAACGCGGCGATGCCCTCCTCGGTGCTCGGCACCTTGATCATCACGTTCTTGCGGCCGACGGCCTGCCACAGGTGCTTCGCCTCCGTGAGGATCGACGCGCGGTCGTCGCCGCGGTACGTCGTCACCTCGAGGCTCACGTAGCCGTCGCGTCCGCGCGTCTCGTCGTAGAGCGGACGCATCACGTCGCACGCGGCCTGGATGTCGCGGATCGCGAGCGCCTCGTAGAGCTCGAACGTCGTGATGCCGCTCTTCGCCTTGCGCAGGCGGTCGATCTCGGCCTTGTACTCGACGCCCTCCGAGATCGCCTTCTCGAAGATCGACGGGTTCGACGTGACGCCGCGGATGCCGTCGGCGTCGACCATGCGGGCGAGCTCGCCGGTCTCGAGGAGCTTGCGCGAGATGAAGTCGAACCAGATCGACTGTCCGTGGCCGGTGAGCTGCTTGAGCGGGTTCGTGTGCATGGATCGGTTCCCTCGGTGCGGCGCGCGTCGTGCGCGGGCCGACAGGATGCGAGCGCGCGCGGGCCTCGTCCAGGAAGCGCGGCGGGGACGCGGATGCGTGCTCCTGGGACTCCGCCCGCGAGCGCGGCGTTCCGCGGGTGAAGAAATCGGGCGCGAAAAGGCCTTGGAGCGCCCGGGAACGGGGGTCGGAGCCGTCGCCGAAAGGGAAGTCGCGGCCCGGATTTGCCTTCGGAGGGGTCCCCCGGCATCATCTTGGCCCTCCGACCCGGCGGAGCACGCGAACCGCGTGCTCACGACGGGACGAGCGCTCCACGAGTCGGCGAGCGCTCAGCACGGAGACTCGGCCGACCGACGCGCGCCTCCGATCCTTTCCGCTGTGGATGGGTAGAAGTCGCCCGCAGACACTGGAAAGACGAATTCAGATGGGTACTCGGCTCTACGTTGGCAATCTCTCTTTCAACACCACTGAGGACTCGCTGCGCAAGGCGCTGTCCGAAAACGGCCGCGTGGTGAAGGACCTCCACCTCCCCCAGGACCGTGAGACGGGCCGCCCGCGCGGCTTCGCGTTCGCCGAGATGGGTAGCGATGCGGATGCGAAGGCCGCGATCGAAGCGCTCGACGGCAAGCAGCTCGACGGTCGCCCGCTCCGCGTCAACGAAGCGCAGCCGCGCCCGGGTGGCGGCGGCGGCGGCGGTGGTGGTGGCGGCGGTCGCGGCTTCGGCGGCGGCGGCGGCGGCGGTGGTCGCGGCTTCGGCGGCGGCGGCGGTGGTCGCGGCGGCGGTGGCGGCGGCGGCGGCTACGGCGGCGGCCCGCGCGGCGGTCGCGACTGGTGATTCCACTCGGCGCGGAACGTCCGCGCCGACACGAACACGAGAGCGGAGCTCGGCGACGAGCTCCGCTCTCTTTTTGTACGCGCGCTCATCCCGGTCCGCGCGCCCGCGGCGGTCGCGCCGTCACTCGCTCGCTCGATGCTGGAGGCGCTGCGCGCGCATGCGCCAGCTCCAGCCCGGAACGAGATGGAGCCCGCGCGTCGGAACGTGCGCGACGGTCGTGAAGCTCCCCTCCGGCAGGAAGGGGATCAGCGGCGGGAAGTTGAGGCGCGTCTCCTCGCTCCGCACCGCGTTCGTGCGCGGGTCGACGAGCTCGATCGTCACGCGCACGCCGTCGATCGGCGCGCCGGTCGTGTTGACGTACGAGTAGTTCAGGAAGAGCTCGACGTGCTCGTCATAGCCCTGGAGCGCGCACTCGTGGATCTGCAGCGTGCCCTCGCCGGGGAAATCGAGCTCGATCGGCGCTTTCCAACGGCGCGCGAACGCTTCCTGCGCTTCGTGGAAACGATCGAGGTTCGCCGCGTGGCGCGCGTCGATCTCGGCGAGCTCCGCTTTCTCGTGTGAGCCGTCCGCAGCGCAGGCGGCGAGGACGAGGAGGGCGGCGGGAAGGACGATCGGGAGGCTTTGCTTCGTCATGGCGTTGCGGCGGATGAGGGGCGGCGCCGTTCCCGCTGGGACGCGGGCGGACCGGCGCTCCTTCCCGGGAGTTCCCGGATTCTACGCCTCGGCGCCGGCCGAGGCGGGAGGTGCGAGCGCGAGCTCGATCCGCAGCGCCGCGAGGTCGAGGCGCGCGACGACGACCTCGACCGTCGCCCCGACGTCGAACTCGCCCGGCGAACGGCCGGCCATCCCATTCTCGTGGAGGAGCCCCGCGACGTCGGGCAGGAGCTCGACGAGCAGCCCATAGGGGAGCCGCTTGACGACGCGGCCCGTCCGGCGGTCCCCCACCACGAGCGCGCGCACTTCCTCGGTCGACCACGCCGCGAGGCCGCGCACGCGCGCCGGCTTCACGCCTTGGGTCCGCAGGCCGTGGAGCACGCCCTCGGGATCCGTCCCGGGCACGACGGCGGTGAACCACCGGCGGTCGTGGCTCGCGTCGAGCAGCAGCACGTCGACCTCGGCGCCGAGCGCCGGCGCGTCGCCGCGCGCGCCGAGGAGCACGAACACCTCGACGCCTTCCTCCGTCAGAGCCCAGAGCGACGAACCCGCGTGGCTCGCGACGCGCGCGCGCGCTATCGAGCCGGGGCCGTGCGCGCGCAAGAAGCCGCTCCACGCCTCGAGCGGCGTGCTCGGCGGCGGCACGCGCTGGTGGCGCATGCGTCCGTCGCGCCGCGAGGAATCGGGACCGAAGCGCGCCTCGTAGGCGCGCAGGAGCCGCGTCGAACGCACGGCGCTCTTGTCGACGAACTCGCGCACGAGTTCGCGCACCGGAGCGGGCAGACGCGCGAGCGGACCGCGCGGATCGGAGGCGGGATCGCTCAACGCGTTGCGGAAGCGCTGTGCGAACGCGTTCGCGAGCTCCCCCACCGTCGCGGGCGTGCCGAGCGCGCTCCAAAGGCGCGTCAGGAGCTCGCGGTCGATCGGCGCGTGGAACGGACGACGTCCGTGGAGCTCCGCGTCGAGCAGGCGCGCGAGCTCGATCGGCGAGAAGAACACGAGCTTGTCGCGCTGCACGATGCGCGCGAGCTTCTGATCGTGGAGATGCACGCTCGTCAGCGACGTGACCTGCACGCGCGCTCCGCGCTGCCGCCCGAGCCCGCGCGCCGTGTCGTAGCGCAGATCGGTCTTCTGCGAGTAGTCCTGCGCGAGCCGCGCCGAGTGCGCCGCGCGCCGGTCCTCGTTCAGGACGTCGACGATCAGCCGTTCGAACGCGCGGTTCTTGAGCGTGGGCACGAGCGAAGGGAAGCGCTCCTCCTCGCCGATGCGCACGAGGATGCGCGCGAGGTCCGTGAGGTCGGTCGCCAGGTTCGCGGCGGCGTCGCGCAGGAGCGTGCGCGCGAGGAGGTCCTCGTGCGCGGGCTCGCGGAACTCGAACGCGATGCCCCAGAAACGCGCGGAGATCGCCTGATCGAGGCGCAGCAGGGCGCCGTCGCCGTCGAGCACGCGCACGCGCGCGCCGTGCGCGAGACGGGCGTCCTCCGTCAAGGACCCGGGCGCGAGCTCCGCCGGGAACGAGCGCTCGACGCGCACGAGCTCCGCGCGCGTCTCCTCGAGGAGCTGGCGCACCGTCTCGGTCCGGCGCGCGCCGGCGGACGGAGCGCGGGCGTCGACGAGCGCGGCGTACGACGCGAGGACCTCGGGCCCGACCGCGAGCGCGAGGTCCTCACGCGCGAGCTCGCGCTCGAGCGTGCCCGCGTAGAGCCCGGCCTCGAGGTCGCGCACGCCGGCGGCGAGCGCCTCGAACGCGCGCGCCAGGTCGCGCGTGCCCTCCGGCGGCCAATCGGGACGAGCGGTCATGGGGGGAGCTCCATTTCACCGTGTCGCGCGCTCGGCGTCCGCTCCGAATCCGTGTGCGGGGGCGTTCCCTGGGCACGAAAGTCGGCCTTCCTCCCCCCAGGGACTGCATTCCAAATGCAACCAGACTTGCGTTTAGTAGAACCAAGTGCAAGTCTACTTGCATGCAGTCGAGGCCGTACTGGACCGCCCTGATCGAGGAACGCTGGAGAAAACGCCCCCTGCTGTGGCTGCGCGGAGTGCGCCGCGCAGGCAAGACGACCCTGTGTCGTTCGCTCGAGAACGTCGAGTACTTCGACTGCGAGTTGCCGCGGCACCGCAGAGCGATGCAGGACCCCGAGGCCTTCCTCGATGGGCTGCGAGGACGACGCGTCGTGCTCGACGAGATTCACCGTCTCGACGAGCCGTCGCAGCTGCTCAAGATCGCTCACGACCACTTCCCGACGATTCGAGTGATCGCCACGGGCTCGTCGACCTTGGGCGCGACGAAGAAGTTCCGAGATACTCTCACCGGACGGAAGGACGAGATCCGACTCACACCCGCGATCCACACCGACCTCGAGGCCCTACGAGTTCGGTCGCTCGGCAAGCGGCTGTTCCAAGGAGGACTTCCGCCGTTCCTGCTCGCCGAGGAGTTCCCCGAGCGCGAGTACCAGGAGTGGCTCGATTCCTACTGGGCGAAGGACATCCAGGAGCTCTTCCGCCTCGAGCGGCGAGCATCGTTCCTGCGCTTCACCGAGCTCGTGTTCGCCTCGAGCGGTGGGATCTTCGAGGCCACTCGCTTCGCGGCGCCGTGCGAAGTGAGCCGCACGACGATCGCGACGTATCTCTCGGTCCTCGATGCGACGAGCGTCGCGACGATCGTTCGTCCGTACTCGACCTCGAAGTCGTCCGAGATCGTCTCAGCCCCGAAGGTCTACGCGTTCGACACGGGCTTCGTGAGCCATGCTCGCGGTTGGGCATCCCTACGAGACGACGATCGAGGGCCGCTGTGGGAGCACTACGTGCTCAACGAACTCCTGGGGCGCCTACAGTTGCACGAAGTGAAGTACTGGCGCGACAAGGCCGGGCACGAGGTCGACTTCGTGCTCGCTCGGCGGGGCAAGCCCCTCCTCGCCGTCGAGTGCAAGTGGTCGGCCGATCACTTCGAATCGGCGGGCTTCGGAGCGTTCTCGGGACGCTACCCCAAGGCGGACTACTGCGTCGTCGCGAGCGACGTCGAGCGGCCTTTCAAGCGACGGACTCAGGGAATCGAAGTCGAATACCTCGGTCTCGAACACCTCGCCGATCGACTGGCGTGACTCCGCGGCTCACCCCGCCCCGACGAGCGCGAGCTCCTTCTTCGCCGTCGCCACGACGTTGTCGACCGTGAAGCCGAAGTGCTTCTGCAGCTCGGGGAGCGGCGCGCTCGCGCCGAAGCCCGTCATGCCGATCACGGCGCCGTGGTCGCCGACCCAGCGCGTCCAACCGAACGTCGAGCCCATCTCGACGGCGACGCGCGCGCGGCAATCCGGCGGGAGCACCGCGTCGCGGTACGCCTGCGGCTGCGCCTCGAAGAGCTCCCACGACGGCAGGCTGACGACGCGCGTCGGGATGCCCTCCGCTTCGAGCTTCTCGCGCGCGGTGATGCAGAGGCTCACCTCGCTGCCCGTGCCGATGAGCACGACCTGCGGCGCGCCCTTCTGCGCGTCCACCAAGACGTAGCCGCCCTTCGCGAGGCCCGAAGCGCTCGCGTACTTCGTGCGATCGAGCGTCGGCAGCGCCTGGCGCGTCAGCGCGAGCGCGACGGGGCGCGTCTTCGATTGGAGCGCGACCTTCCACGCCTCCGCCGTCTCGTTCGCGTCGCACGGACGCAGCGTGATCAAGCCCGGGATCGCGCGCATCGACGCCAGGTGCTCGATCGGCTGGTGCGTCGGGCCGTCCTCGCCGACGCCGATCGAGTCGTGCGTGAAGACCTCGACGATCGGGAGCTGCATCAGCGCCGCGAGCCGCAGCGTCGGCCGCAGGTAGTCGCAGAACACGAGGAACGTCGCGCCGTACGCGCGCAGCCCGCTGAGCGCCATCCCGTTCAGGATCGAGCCCATGACGTGCTCGCGGATGCCGAAGTGCAGGTTGCGCCCGGCGCGCGAGTGCGCGGAGAAGTGCCCCGCGTCCGCGAACGTCATCATCGTCTTCGTCGAGGGCGCGAGGTCCGCGGAGCCGCCGACGAGCCACGGGATCACCGGCGCGACCGCGTTGATCGCCTTGCCGGACGCGTCGCGCGTCGCCATGCCCTTCGCGTCCGCCGGGAAGGTCGGGAGCGCCTTCTCCCACCCGCTCGGCAGCTCGCCGGCGAGCAGTTGGTCGAGCTCGGCCGCGAGCGCGGGATACTGCTTGCGATACGCGTCGAAGCGCGCGTTCCACTCGGCGGAGAGCTTCGCGCCGCGCGCGCCGACGTTCGCGGCCCAGTGCTCGCGCACGCCGTCGGGCACGAGGAACTGCGCCGTCTCGGGCCAGCCGTAGACCTTCTTCGTCGCCTGGATCTCGTCCGCGCCGAGCGGTTCGCCGTGCGCGGAGTGCGAGTCCTGCTTCTTCGGCGAACCGAAGCCGATGTGGCTGTCGACGATGATCAGCGTCGGCTTGTCCTCGCGCTTCTTCGCCCACTCCATCGCGCGGCGCAGCATCGCGGTGTCGTTCGCGTCGGCGACGCGCGTGACGTCCCAGCCTTGCGCGACGAAGCGCGTCGCGACGTCCTCGCTGAACGCGAGGTGCGTCTCGCCCTCGATCGTGATCTTGTTGTTGTCGTAGATCCACGTCAGGTTGCCGAGGCCGAGGTGGCCCGCGAGCGACGCGGCTTCGTACGACACGCCTTCCATCAAGTCGCCGTCGCCGTGGAGCACCCACACGCGGTGACGGAAGAGCTCGAAGCCCGGCTTGTCGTAGCGCGCGGCGAGCCACTTCTGCGCGATCGCCATGCCGACGGAGTTCGCGACGCCCTGTCCGAGCGGACCCGTCGTCGTCTCGACGCCGGTCGTGTGCTTCGCCTCGGGATGACCGGGCGTGAGCGAGCCGAGCTGGCGGAAGCGTTGGAGCTCCTCCATCGGCACCGCGAGCTTGCCCGTCTTGCGTCCGTGGTGGTCGAGCTCCTTCACGCCCGCGAGGTGCAGCGTCGAGTAGAGGAGCATCGACGCGTGCCCGCACGAGAGCACGAAGCGATCGCGGTCGGGCCAGTGCGGCTCCGCGGGATCGAAGCGCAGGAACTCCTGCCACAGCGTGTGCACGACCGGCGCGAGCGCCATCGGCGTCCCCGGGTGACCGGAGTTCGCCTTCTGCACGCCGTCCATGGCGAGCGTGCGGATCGTGTCGATGGAGAGCTTCTCGATGCCGGTGGGATAGGAGTCGTGGAGCGTCATCGCATTCGTCTCGTCGCCGGTCGAGGGGAGCTCGCGCGGCGTCAGGCGGTCGTGGCGGAGGAATCCGGCTGCTTCGGAGCGTCGCTCGGCAGCGCGGGCTTCGGTTCGGCGCGCGCATTCTGCCCGCGCGCGCGGGCGCGTGCGAGCGCTTCGAGGCATTCCAGGGCGAGCGCGGTCCAGCCCGTCTGATGGCTCGCGCCGAGCCCTCGCCCCGTCTCGGCGTGGAAGTACTCGTGGAACGAGACGAGCTCGCGCCAGCGCGGCTCGCGCGCGTAGCGCCGGTCGTCGCCGTGGCACGGACGGAAGCCGTGCTCGTCGGGCAGGAAGAGCCGCGCGAGGCGCGCCGAGAGCTCCTCCGCGACCTCGCGGAGGTTCTTCTTCACGCCCGAGCCCGTCGGGAACTCGACCTGGAACGCGTCGCCGAAGAAGTGGTGGTAGCGCTCGAGCGCCTCGATCAGGAGGTAGTTGACCGGGAACCACACCGGCCCGCGCCAGTTCGAGTTGCCGCCGAACAGACTCGTCGTCGACTCACCGGGCTGGTAGTCGACGCGGTGCGGTTCACCCGCGATCTCGAGCTCGAACGGGTGCTCCGCGTGGAAGCGCGAGAGCGAGCGCACCCCGAAGGGCGAGAGGAACTCGCGCTCGTCGAGGACGTAGCGCAAGACGCGCTCGAGGCGCTCGCGCGTCGGGATCGCGAGCAGTCGTTCGCCCGCGCGACCGCGCTCCATGTACGAGACGGTGTGCGCGAGGTCGGAGCGGTGCTCGAGGAACCACTCCATGCGCTTCTTGAAGCCCGGGCGCAGGTCGATCAGGTCCTGGTGCAGGATCTCGACCGCGAAGAGCGGGATGATGCCGACCATCGAGCGCACGCGCAGCGGCACGGGCCGGCCGTCGATCGAGAGCTGGTCGTAGTAGAAACCGTCGTCCTCGTCCCAGAGCCCGCTCCCGCCGAGCCGGTTCATCGCGTCGCAGATCGCGACGTAGTGCTCGAAGAACTTGCTCGCGACGTCCTCGTAGGCCGGGTCCACGCGCGCGAGCTCGAGCGCCATCGCGAGCATCGTCGAGCAATAGAACGCCATCCACGCGGTGCCGTCGGCCTGCGTCAGGTGGTGTCCGCCGGGCAGCGGGCGCGAGCGATCGAAGAGCCCGATGTTGTCGAGGCCGAGGAAGCCGCCCGAGAACACGTGGTTGCCCTCGGGGTCCTTGCGGTTCACCCACCACGTGAAGTTGATCAACAACTTGTGGAAGCACCGCTCGAGGAAGTGCACGTCGCGGAAGCCGCGCGGCGCCGTCGTCTTGTAGACGCGCCAACACGCCCACGCGTGCACCGGCGGGTTGACGTCGCCGAACGCCCACTCGTACGCGGGGATCTGACCGGAGGGGTGCTGGTACCACTCGCGCAGGAGCAGGAGCAGCTGGTCCTTCGCGAAGCGCGGATCGACGCGCGCCATCGGCAGCATGTGGAACGCGAGGTCCCACGCCGCGTACCACGGGTACTCCCACGCGTCGGGCATCGAGAGCACGTCGCGGTTGTAGAGGTGGCGCCAGTCGCGGTTGCGTCCGCGCTTGCGCTCGGCGGGCGGCGCGGGTTGCGCGGGGTCGCCCTCGAGCCAGGCGTCGACGGCGTAGTGGTAGAACTTCTTCGACCAGAGGAGCCCCGCGAGCGCCTGCGTCGCGGCGTCGCGCTCCGTGGTGGAGAGCTCGCGCGCGAGCGTCGCGGCGTGGAAGCGGTCGCACTCCTCGCGCCGCGTCGCGAAGAGCGCGTCGAAGTCGGCGCCGAACGCGCGCGCGACGTCCGCTTCGGAGACGACCGCCGCGTCGGCCGGCGCGAGGCGCGCCCGGAACGTGCGTGCCTCCCGCGGCGCGAGCACGGCGTGGTAGACCGCCGCGGCCTTCGTGCCTTCCTCGGCGGCGTTCACGGCGTCGCGCTCGCCGCGCACGACGAGCGCGTGGAACGCGTCCTTCGTGAACGGCGTCGCGTTCGGGGCGCCGAAGAGTCGCTCGGTGTTCGTCTCGTTCTCCGTGAACGCGAGCTCGCACGGCCCGTTCGCGGGGTCGAGCACGAAGCGCATCCGGCCGAGCGATTCCTCGTGCAGGAGCACGGCGTGCGCGCTCTCGCGCCGCAGGCCCGGCTTCGTGCGCGTGTCCTCGAGCGTCTTCCCCCACGACCACGTGTTGCGGAACCACACGGTCGGGAGGAGCCACACGGGCGCGGCCTCCTTCGCGCAGTTGACGACGGTGATCCGCACGAGCGTGTCGTCCGGCCCCGCCTTCGCGTACTCGACGAAGACGTCGAAGTAGCGGTCGTCCTCGAACGCGCCCGTGTCGGCGAGCTCGTACTCGGGCTCCTCGCGCGAGCGCTCGCGGTTCACGCGGACGAGCTCGGAGTACGGGAACGAGCGCTGCGGGTACTTGTAGAGAGCGCGCGCGTACGAGTGCGTCGGCGTCGCGTCGAGGTAGTGCCACACCTCCTTCGCGTCCTCCCCGTGATTCCCTTCGGGGCCCGTGAGCCCGAACAGGCGCTCCTTGAGGATCGGATCGCGGCCGTTCCAGAGCGTCGGCGCGAAGCACACGCGGCACTGTCGATCCGTCCAGCCGAGGAGCCCGTCCTCGCCCCAGCGGTACGCGCGGCTGCGCGCGTGGTCGTGCGGGAACGAATTCCACGCGTCGCCGTGCGCGGAGTAGTCCTCGCGCACCGTCCCCCACTGACGCTCGGGCAGGTACGTCCCCCAGCGTTTCCAGTTGCGCTCGCGACGCGCGTCCTCGGCGAGACGTTCGGATTCGGGATCTTGGGCGAGCGGTCGGCGAGCCATGCGGAGAGGTCCGGATCGCTCCGTCGTCGCGACCGGACGCGAGCTTGAGCGCGAGGTCGACCACGCGCCGACCGCGGGACCACCGGAGCGCGCGCTCCGCATTCCAGTGCCCGTTGGCGCATCAACTCCGTGCCGCGCTCCGGCCGACAACCGGGTGCCCGCAGGAGCACCTCACCCCACCATGCCCCTCCTCCATTCGGATCTGGCCGCCTTCGACGCGTTGCGCACCGAGCTGCTCGAGCGCGTCGCTTCGGGCAGGATCGAAGTCCCGCTGCTCCCGCAGACCGCGTCGCAGGTCCTCGCGACCTGCAACGAGACCGCGTGCGACTCGCGCCATCTCGCGAACCTGATCCAGCGCGACCCCGCGCTCGCAGGACACGTGCTTTCGGTCGCGAACTCCGCCGCGTACGCGCCGCGCGAACCGATCGTGTCGCTCGCGCAGGCGATCTCGCGCCTCGGTTTCCGCGTGATCTGCGAGATCGCGCTCGCCGTCGCGCTCAAGGGCAAGGTGTTCAGCGTGCAGGGCCGCGAAGCGCGCGTCCGCACGATGTGGTCGCACTCGGCGTGCGCGGGCGCGTGGGCGAAGGAGATCGCGCGCGCGCGGCGCAAGAACGTCGAAGGCGCGTTCCTCTGCGGCCTCCTGCACGACGTCGGCCAGCCCGCGGTGCTGCAGGCGAGCCTCGAGCTCTTCTCGAAGCACCACCGCGAGCTCGACGAGGAAGTGCTCGACGCGTGGACGCAGGAGTTCCACGCGCAGGTCGGAGCGTTGATGCTCGAGCGCTGGAACTTCCCGCAGTGGATGGGCGCCGCCGTGCGCTTCCACCACGACCCGTACTCCGCCGGCGAACACGTCGAGCACGCGCTCACCGCGCAGATGGCCGACCTGCTCGCGCACGCGTCGACGCACCCCGATCCGATGGCGGACGCCGCGCTCGCGCAGCATCCCGCCCTCGCCGACCTCGACATCTACACGGACGAATTCCAAGCGCTGCTCGAGCGGCGCGAGAAGGTGCTCGAGCTCGCGAAGGCCTTCCAGTGACGCACGCGCGCGCCGCGGTCCCCGCCGCGGCGCGCGTCCTTTCCCGTTCCTCCCGAGAAGAGTCCCCGTGAACGTGCTCCCGCCCCGCTACGACTTCCTCGTGCTCGGCGCCGGTCCCGCCGGCCAGAAGTCCGCCATCCAAGCCGCGCGCGCCGGCCGCAAGGTGCTCCTCGTCGACCGCGAGGCGCGCGCCGGCGGTGAGTGCGTGCACCGCGGCACGATCCCGTCGAAGACGCTGCGCGAGAGCGCGCTCTACCTCGCGGGACTCAAGCAACGCGCCGTCGGCCTCGTCGAGCACGAGCTCGGTCCGCAGACGAAGGTCGAGAGCTTGATGAAGCGCCTGCACCAAGTGCTCGCCGCGCACGAGGGCTACATCGGGAAGCAGCTCGATCGCGCCGGCGTCGAGCGCCGCCGCGGACGCGCGCGCTTCGTCGATCCCCACACGGTCGAGCTCACGAGCGTCGGCGGCTCGAAGGAGCTCGTCCAGAGCGACGTGATCGTGATCGCGACCGGCTCGCGTCCGCGCACTCCGGCCGACATCCCCGTCGACCACGAGCACATCCTCGACAGCGACTCCGTGCTCTCGCTGATCTACCTGCCCGAGTCGTTGATCGTGCTCGGCGCCGGTGTGATCGCGAGCGAGTTCGCGACGATCTTCCAGGCGCTCGGCGTGAAGGTGACGATGGTCGACCGCGGCGCGCGGCCGCTCGCGTTCCTCGACGAGGAGATCACCGACCTCTTCGTGCAGCAGTTCGAGCGCATGGGCGGCCGCTTCGTCGCCGGGCAGAAGCACGAGTCCGTCGAGCACGACGGGATCTCCTCCTGTCACGTGAAACTCTCGAACGGCGAGCTCCTGCGCGCGGAGAAGGTGCTCGTCGCGCTCGGGCGCACCGCGTGCGTCGCGGGCCTCGACGTGAAGAACGCGGGCCTCGCGACGACCGACCGCGGCTTCCTCCAAGTCGACGCGAACTGCCGCACGAGCGTCGAGCACATCTACGCCGCGGGCGACGTGATCGGGCCGCCGGCGCTCGCCGCGAGCTCGATGGAGCAGGGCCGCCGCGCCGCGCGTCACGCGCTCGGTGTGAACCTCGGCGTCACGGGCGACACGATCCCCGCGGGCATCTACACGATCCCCGAGATGTCGAGCATCGGGCTCACCGAGGCCGAGGCCGTCAAACGCTTCGGTTCCGCCGTCGTCGGACGCGCACGCTTCGACGAACTCGCGCGCGGCCAGATCAACGGCGAGACCGAAGGACTCGTCAAGCTCATCTGCGACCCCGAGGGCGAGCGCCTGCTCGGCGCGCAGATCCTCGGCGAAGGCGCGACGGAGCTGATCCACCTCGCGCAGATGGCGATGGTCGGCAACCTGCCCATCACGACCTTCGTCGAGAACGTCTTCAACTTCCCGACGCTCGCCGAGGCGTACCGCGTCGCGGCGCTCGACGTGCTCGAGCAGCGCGGTCGGATGCGCAAGGTCGGCTGAAACGACGCCGCCCGGCACGGCCGAAGCACCGGCGGAGCGGCGGAACCGGACGGAGCGGTGCCCCAGGCCGCCGAGAGCCGCCCCGCGACGCCCGAAAAGCCGCCGCGTAGGCCCTGGCGCCCCCTTCCCCTGGCCGGGCCGAGCCGCTAGGATTCCCGCCCCGCGTGGGGACGTAGCTCAGTTGGTAGAGCGACGCGTTCGCAATGCGTAGGTCGAGGGTTCGACTCCCTTCGTCTCCACCACCGCACACCGCCCGGCCTCTCGAACGAGGGCCGGGCGGCTTCGTTTCGGCGCCGATCAGCGCGGCGTCGCGCGGCCCCGACGCGCCTCGAACGGCACGACCGCCGTCCGCGCGACGGTCGGGCCCGCGAGCACCGGGTGCTGGTCGTACCCGAGCTTCGCGAGGTCGCCGCGCACGCTCTTCACGAGCGCCTCGAACGTCGGCCTCCGTCCCGCGGCGGGGCCCTTCCGTCGATCGCGGACGTTCTTCACGAACGAGTACGTGAACGCGCCATGCGCGACCGCGCCGTGGCGGTACTCCATCGCGACCTCGTCCTCGCGGCACGCGTAGACGAGCAGCGGCATGTAGGGCCCGCGATGGCCGAGTTCCTTGCGCCGGCGACCGAACGCGCGCGCGTCGAGCCCGCGCAGGCCCATCGAGTACCCAAGCCGCGTCGTCATCCGCCCGGCGAGCTCCTTCCTCGGCCCGTCGCGGTGCTCGCGCGCGCGCTCGGTGTGATCGTCGAGGAACGCCTCGTTCGTCGGCGCGAAGTCGCGCTCCTCCCACATCTCGACCTCCGCGTTCCACCGCAGCGCGCGATGGCGGATGTCGTCGGGCGGCGCGAGCCCGCGCACGCGCGGACCGCCGTCGCGCGTCATGCCGCCCGAGTGGCAGCAGTCGAAGATCGTGAGGAAGCGCAGGCCGTACGGGAGCTGCGCGTAGAGGTCGTGGAACGCGTCGTCGGTGAACGCGTGCTCGGGCGACCAATCGAAGTCCCACGGCACGAGCGTCTCGTCCATCCGATCGACCTTGTCGCCCGCTCCGTACGTCGGCAATTGCGCGCCGTGACCGCTGTAGTAGAAGACGCGCTCGGCCGGATCGTCGCCCTCGGTGTCCGAAGCGTCGACGCCGTCGAGGAGCCACTCGAGCCGGTCGCGGATCCCCTTCGTCGTCGCGCGTTTGTCGAGCACGACGCGGATGTCCTCCGCGGCGTAGCCCGACTCCTGCAGGAGCGAGCTCATCAAGAAGACGTCGTTGACGCAGCCTTCGAGCCGGTCCTCCTCGTTCGGGTACTCGTTGATGCCGACGAGGAGCGCGCGCCGCTTCGGCGAGGTCTTGCGTGTCGCGCTCGGGCGCGCGCGACGCGGGCTCGCGGGCGCGGCGCCGAGACCGCGCATCGACACGGACGCGGGCGCGCCGAAGTCGGCCCAGAGCCCCGCCTCCGCCGCCGGATGCGCGAGGTAGCGCGGCGCGGAGTGGTCGAGCATGCCCGGCTCGTCGAAGAACGTCGTGAGCTGCTCGAAGCGCGCATCCGCGAGGCGGATCGGCGCGGCGAACGCCGCGTCCTCGGGGTTGTAGAGGTGCGTCCAGCTCGCGAGGCCCTTCGGGACCTCGACGCGCCCCGCGAGGAACTGCCCCGACACGAACGGGTTCGCGATCTGCGATCCGAACGTGACGAGGCGCGCCTTCGCGAGCGGCGCGTCCTTCAGCGTCGTCAGCGTGTCGTACGTGATCAGCGAGCCGAGGCTGTGCGCGAGCACGAGGTCGGGCGGCGTCGGGTCCTCCTCCGTGAAGCGCGCGAGCCGCGTCGCGAGCCGCGCGCGCGTCTCGCGGCGGAACCGATCGGATTCGACCCACTTCACGACCATCCCCGCGGTCCAGCGCAGCGTGCTCGAGAGCCCGCGCTCCATCCCACGCGCGCGGAACGGCGCCGTGACCGCGCTCGCGCCGAGCTTCGCCAGCGCCTCGACCGTGTCGAAGAAGCCGACCGAGTGCTTCTCGAAGAGGTCGTCGTAGTGGACGAACTCGAACACGGGCTCGGTGTCGGGCGCGACGCGCGCGAGCGGCGCGCGCACGGCGTCGCTCCACTCCTTCTCCCACTCGCCGCCGGGCGGGTGCTGGCCGATGCCGTGGACGTTCAGGATGCGCAGACGACGCTTCGCGGCCATGGTTCGATCCTCCTTCGTGTCGATGGACACGCGCGAGTGTGCGCGCGTCCGCCACGAGATCAAGGAAAGCGCGCGCGCCGCTCGGAATCGTCCCGTGTTCGGTCCGCGCCCGTGCTGCGTCCGGAGAGGAGCGCGCTCACCCGCGCCACGGCCGCCGGCGCTTCGACTCGACCTTCCCTCCGCGCACGTCGGCGTGGAAGCGGTCGATCGCGTCGAGCAGTTCGTCGCCGAAGTCGTCGAGCTGCCAATCCGCGAACGGCGGGAAGATGCGCTCGAGCGCGTCCCACGTGCGCGGCTGTTCCTTCGCGAGGCGCAGGAGGACGTGCCGGTTGATCACGTACGCGGGATCGGTGTCGAGCTGGTCGGCCCAGCCCTTGCGCAGCGTCTTCAGCCGCTCGTGCAGCTCGAACTGGAGTTCGTCGAGCTCGCCGGTGCCGTCGCGGCTCTCGAGCTCGGGGAAGTGCTTGATCGGCGGCTCGCTCCGCGCGCGCTCGATCGTCGCGAGCACGTCCTCGCCGAGGCGCCGGATCTGCTTCCACGTGAAGCCGGGCACCTGCGAGAGCTCCTGCGCGACGTGCGGACGGCGGCGCGCGAGCTCGACGAGCGTCTCGTTGTTCATGATGCGGAACGGCGGCTGGTCGCTCGCCTCCGCGAGCTTCTCGCGCAGGACGAAGAGCTCGCGCAGGACGCGCCGTTCGGCGGGTTGCAGCGTGCGCGCGCCCTTCAGACGCACCCACTCCTCGGGGTCGAACGCGTTCGGCGGCGGCTCGAGCTGCTCGAGCCGGCGGCACTCGGTCTCGACGATGCAGAGCCGGTCGCGCTGCTCGAGCTCGACCCGCTGCTCGCGCATCAACGTGATCAGGAAGCGCGTGTCGAGCCGCGCGTAGCGGATCTGGCGCTCGGAGAGCGGACGTTCGCCCCAGTTCGAGCGCTGCATCGACTTGTCGAGCGCGATGCCGAAGCGCTCCTGCAGCACGGACGCGAGCCCCGGCGTCTTCGAGCCGAGCGCCGCGGCGGCGACGCGCGTGTCGAAGAGGTTCTCGAAGCGGTAGCCGAAGGTGCGCTTGAGCAGGAGCACGTCGTACTCCGCGTCGTGGAAGACCTTGACGCGCTTCGGATCGGCGAGGAGCGCGCCGAACGGCGCGAGGTCGAGCTTCGCGAGCGGGTCGATCAGGTAGTCGCGGTCCTCGACCGTGAGCTGGATCAGGCAGACCTTCTCGCGGTGGCTGAAGAAGGAGTCGGCCTCGGTGTCGACGGCGAGCTCCTTGGCGCGCGCGGCGTCGTCGACGAGCCGCGCGAGACCTCGGGCGTCCTGGACGAGGGTCGGAGGCGGGAGGTCGTCGAGCATGCGCGCCCCGCGGACATGGGGCGCGGGGAGCGTAGCGCGCTCCGTTCGGGGGTCGCAATGGGCTCGAGCGCTCTTCCGCGCGGCGAAACCGCCGTTCGACGCGCGACGGGCGTATGCTGGCGGGTGGATTCCCCTCGGGACCTCGGATCGGGAGCCGCTCGCCATGTGGACTCGCTCGTTCGTCGTCGTCGCAGCGTTTGTCGTCGTGGCCGTCGCCGCGGCGCAGTCCCCGGACGGGGCGCGTGGGACGGCGCCGTCCTCCGTGCGCCGGCCGAGCCTCGCGGCCGAGCGGCTGGCTGCGGCCTCCGAGCACCTCCGCGCGGGGGACTCGGAGCGTGCCTTCGAGTGCTATCAGAGCGCGTTCGCGGAGCGCGGAGCCGACCCCGACGGCGCGCGAGCGCGCGTGATCGCCGATCGTCTTCGCGAGCAAGTCGAAGAGCTTTCTCCCAACGTGCGCATCCCCTTCCTCGTCCTCGCGGAGGAGGAGCTCGAACGCACGTTCGAGGTCGAGGGCTTCGCCGAGCTCGAGTTCGAGCTCGGCACGGCGCTCGACGAGAGCGGTGAACCCGCCGAAGCCGCGGAACGGCTCGCGCGCGCGTTCGACCGCGGTTGCGGGCTCGGCGCGAGCCCCGGGATCCTCCACCGCCTCGCGGGCGAACTCGCGAACGCGCGGCTCGACGCGTGCCGCTTCTCGAGCGCGCGCGAAGCGGCGTGGACGAGCTTCGAGTACGCGATGCTCGTCGACGACGCCGCGCAGCGCGCGGAGAGGTCCGCGCTTGCCTTGCTCGTGATCGCCAACGTCGAGTCCACGCTCGGCGGGGACGAGGACGCGTTGGCGGCGCTCGACGCGGCCCTGGCACGCACGGAGTACGGCCCGCGACTCCGCGAGCAGCTGCTGCTCTCCCGCGTCCACTCCGCGAAGGAGCTCGGTCGGCTCGACGATGCTCGCCGATCGATCGAGGAACTGAAGGCGCTCCCGAAGACCACGGACGACGTCGGGTTCGACCTGCAGTTGGCGCTCACCGAGCTCGAGCTCCTCGACCCGGTCCGTCAGCGCGCCGAGCGCGAGGCCGTTCTCGCGCGCGCCAAGGAGCTCGCGGAAGCGACGAAGATCGGGAGCGAGGATCCGACCCTCCTCGGCGCCGAGGCGTGGATGCGCTTCCAGCAGGGCGAGCACGCGAAGGCCCGCGAGCTCGCGCAGCGCGCCGTCGACGGGTACGAGTCGACCGGCGACCTCGAGAACCTCTTCAACGTCCAGGACACGCTCGTGCGCGCCTCGATCGCGCTCCGCGACCTCGACGGCGCGCGCCAGGCCGTGCGAGCCTGCCTCGACGTCGTGCGCCGCGCGCTCGATCACGTCGACCCGAGCGACGCGGTGTTGCTCCGCCGACGCTTCGTCGTCCTCCACGAACTCGAGCAGGACGTCCTCGCCCTCGAGGCGCGGCTCAAACCCGATCGCTCCGCGGCGACGGCCCGCGCGGGCTTCAAGGCCGCGCAGCGTACGAAGGGGATCGCTCTCGCCTCCGCGCGCGCCCAGGCGGGCTCCGAAGAACGCTCGGGCGTCGTCTCCGCAGCCGCGACGAAGGCGGAGCGCGGGACCGCCCTCTTCGCAGAGGGCTTGGCCTGCAGCTCCTTGAGCGTCCAGACCGCGCTCGGAGACGACCGCTCCGGCCTCGTCGAGTACGCGCACGGCGACGAAGGGCTCTTCGCCTACTGCGTCACGTCGAAAGGGCTCGAGCGCCACGAGCTCGGTCCGTGGGCCGAGCTCGAGCAGCGCGCCCGCGAGTTCGTCTTCGCGATCGGGACGAGCGACGACCGCGCGTCCTCGTTCCAGATCGCGCGGCTCGGACACGAGCTCCATCAGCGCCTCTTCGCGCCGATCGTGGGGAACCACCCGAACGTCTCGCGTTGGATCGTCGTGCCCACGCCCGGCCTCTCGATCCTCCCGTTCGACGCGCTCCTCTCCGCGCCCGTGCCCGAGAGCCCGGAGCTGCCGCCGTTCTCGGAGTGGCCGTTCCTCGTGCGCACGCTCGAGATCGACGTGTGCCCGTCGACACCGTTCGCGGTCGAACTCACACGCCGCGTGCCGCAGCGCAAGACGCCGCGCGCGCTCGTGATCGCGGCGCCGACCTACGCTTCCTCTCCGCGCGGGACGGAGCGCGCGGGGACCGCGGATTCCACCGAGCGCTGGCCGGATCTGCGCAGCGCGACGCGCGAGGCCCAGTCGATCGCGAACCAGCTCGTCACGCCCGCGGAGCGCGGGGAGCACGGTGAGCTCGAGTCCTTCCTTTCCGCGAGCCGTCTGCCGAGTCGGCCGATCCGTGGCGAGAAGCTCGACCTCTTCGTCGGCCCGAGCGCGACGGCCGAGGCGCTCGCGAAGGCGGACGAACGGTACTCGATTCTGTACTGCATCGCGCACGGACGCGTGGACCTCCACGAACCCGAACGCTCCGCGCTCGTGCTCCCGAACGGACGCGGCGGCGTCGAGGCGTTCACGTGGCGGCAGGTCGAAGGGCTCCACCTCGACGCGGACCTCGTCGTGCTGTCGGCCTGCGAGACGGCGGTCGGCAAGCTGCAGCGCGGCGAAGGCTCACTCTCGCTCGCGCACGCGTTCCTCCAGGCCGGTGCGCGCGGCGTGATCGCGAGCTTGTGGAGCGTCAACGACGAGAAGACCGTGGTCCTGTTCGCGGATCCGTACGTGTGGTCGTCGCCCGACGGCAAGCCGCGCTCGACGTGCTTCCACACCCGCGTCCTCGTCGACGGCGTCGCCCCGGCGACCGCGCTGTACGAGGCGAAACAGCACGCGTCGAGCTCGAAACGCGGAGGCACCCTCGGCACGCAGGAGCCGGGGCTCGCGCGTCAGATCGACACGAGCGATCCGTATTGCTGGGCCGGGTTCGTCTACGTCGGCGCGGTGCGATCGGGGCGCTAGTGCGCGTGCCTCAACCGTCCATCAGCGACATCCACGCGCTGTCGTACTGCTCCGCCGCCGCGCCGTCGACCGGCGTCGGGTGACTCCACGGGACGACGTAGTAACTCGAGGTCCCGTCTCCATAGAAGAAGCGGACCGCGACCCAGACCATCGTCGCGTCGGTCGCGGGAAACTGCAGCACACCCGTGACGCTGCCCTGGTAGAGGCCGGATTCGTCGGGGCCCACGAGCGGCACCCAACCCGTGCGATTGCGCGGCTCCGGCACACGGCCCGTGCTCTCGGAGAAGTAGAGCACGGCGGACGCGCTCGTCACCGGTTTCTGCTGCACGGGCGCGACCCCCTCGAGCGTGCCGGTCGCGCTGCGATTGCTGGTCTTGCTGCGGAAGCGCGCGCGTCCGCGGATCGCGACGCTGTCGCTGTTGGGATCGCCGACGTTCGTGTTCGGTCGTTGGTAGACGGCGGGCGTGTTGGGCTCCAACACCTGGAGGTCGTCCCGCACGAGCCGCAACGCGGGCTTCCCGAGGTCGTTCGCGAGCTTCAGCTCCACGAAGCGGTCGCCGAGCTGATTCTCGAGGAACCACGAGCGCTGGTACCAACGATCGGTGCCGTCGTAATACGTCACGTGCACGGCGGTCCAGATGCGGTCGTGCTTTTCCAGGTCGTAGTCGACGGACTCCTTCGAGGCTTCGTAGCCGGAATACCCGAGGCGGAACGTCATCGGCTGCGCGAGCCCCGTCGCGGGCGGGAGCTGCCCGATCTCGAGCGCGGCGCGCCAACCTTCGACCTCGTCGACGATGCCGTCCTTCGTGATCGTCGGGACGATCACGTCGACCTCGGAGCGTCCGGACTGCACGAACCGCGCGCGACCGCGGATCGCGGGCGGCGCTTCACGCGGATCGACGGCCGGCACCTGCGGCTTCGCACCGAGCCGGACCGAGTCGAGATACTCCTGCTTCGCGCGCGCGAGCTCCGCCTCGCGGCGAACGCTGCGGCAGGCGGTACTCACCGCGATCGTAACGAGCACGCAGAGGATGGAGCACACACCGAGGCGAGGGGAGGTCTTCATGGGAGAGTCCAGGCGGTCGGGAAGGAAGGAGCGAGAACCAGCGCCGACCTCGACGGATCGGCGCGCGTAGCAAGGGCGCGACATCCCCGGATCACCCGGTTTGCGCGCGAAGCTCCGAGATCACCGCGTCTCGAGCAGTGAGGCGTTTTTCTCCAGGTCGAAGACGGACGTGCGGGCTCCGTAGGTGGTGCCGTCCAGGTTGTCGGCACGGAGCTGGATCCACAGGACTTCGTCCACGGTCGCAGGGAGCGTCGCTTTCCATCGCTTGTCGGCCAACGAATACGTGAGCGCGGTCCAGGCGTGCTTTCCGTCCTTGAGCTTGGGGATGTCCGTGAGTTCCCCGGCGAAACTCACCATGCCGACGCGGGCATCCACCCTCAGCGGGGCGTCCTGGCTCGTGAGCCCCGACGGGTCGTACGACACTTCGACGTTCACGCTGTCGGACTCCGCGGACTCCCGCTTCACCGTGAAGTGAGCGCGACCTCGAATGGCCGGAGCTTGAAAGCCGCCCTGGGACGCACAGCCGAAGAAGAGGCACGCAGCAGAGAACGCGAGCAGAACCCGGTGCATTCGAATCTGCCTTTCGACTCGAGGGGATTGGGAGTCCGCATTCTAGCGAGCCTCGAGCGCTGGGCAACGCGAGCTCGACGTCGAAGGCCTCCTTCCACGAGCGAAGCACGAACCCGGGCCCCAGAGTGGCCGCCAAGCGAACCTCTCGCGAGAGTGATCTCTCCCCGTCAGCGCACGTCCCTCTCCCCGTTCACCGCCGCGTCCGTCTCCTCGCCGACGAGGTTGACGAACTCGATCAGGTCCTTCAGCCGCACGACGAGCGGGTCGCCCTCCTTCGACGCCTCCGGCAGATCCGTCGCGTCGAATTGCACGCCGAAGCGCAGCGACCAGATCCCCTTCCCGTCCTGGTGCACGTAGAACGCACCGAGCTTCTTCGCCGTGCCGAGCAGACGGAAGAGCAGCTCCTCGCTCGGCTCCTCGGTCCCGCTCAGCCACACCGTCGTGTAGACGCTGTGCAGCGCGAGCGAGCCGGCTCGGCTCTTCTCCCGACTGACGTACACGGTCTGCTTCCGATCGCGTTCGTGCGAGTAGACGAGCTTGAAGCTGAGCCCGCTCGCGCTCGGCTCGTAGACGAGCTTCGTCGCCTTCAACGCGGACTCGAGGCGCGCCTTCGCGGCCTCGACGTCGTTCACGGGGGTCTGCGGCACGAAGAGGAGCGCGAGTGCGGCGAACGAACGAAGTGCGCGCTTCACAGACGGTCCTCCGCGTCGGGGGCGAATTCCTGCTCGAGTTGGTCCGCGGTGCCCTGGACGAGATCGAGGATCTCGCGCAGTCGCGCGCTCGACGTGTCGCACGGCACGGCGACTCGGAAGCGCACGCGCCAGACCGCCTGGCCCTCGGTCGGCGACTCGAGCACGAGCCCGCCGAGCCCGAACGAGCGCTTGAAGAACTGGAGGAGTTGCGCCTTCGTCGGCTTCGTCTTCGACTCCCATGCGAGCGAGTACACCTCCTGCGTGCGCAGGGACTCGAAGGTGTCGATCGTCTTGCGCACGTAGACCGACTGCGAGCGGTTCGTCTCCGAGTTCGAGTAGCGAAGTTGGAGGAAGCGACCGAGGTCGCTGAACCTCAGTCCCGATTCCTCGAGCGTCGCGGTCAGGTCGCGCGCGCCCGACTCGCCGTCCTTTCCGCCTCGGAGGAGCGCGAGGATCGCTTCGTCCCCCACTTCGCGCGCGACGGAGAGCGCGGAGAGTTCGCCGCGGAACATCGTCTCCGACTTCTTCCTCGGATCGGCGCCGGCCGCGAGGAGCATGCGAATCGTCTCCACGTCCTTCACGCGCACCGCGGCGATCAACGGGCTGTCCTGATCGAAGCTCGCCTCCGCGTTCGCGTCGGCGCCCGCGGCGAGGAGGAGCTTCACGCACTCGCGATGTCCCTTCTCGATCGCTCCGACGAGCGCCGTCGAGTAGATGCCGGGCCGGAAGGCGAAGTCGATGCGACCTTTCCCGTGCTCGCAGAGCCAAGCGAGGCCCGCATCGCGTCCCTCGCGCGCCGCTTCCGCGACCGCGGTGTTCAACCCTTCGTCGCTCGCCTTCGCGAAGAGCGCCTCGAGCACCGGCACGTGCGCGTGCTCCGCCGCGACGCCGAGCGCATTCGCGTAGAAGTGGTCGTGCGCCGGATCCGCGCCGATCGCGAGCAGCGCGCGCACGACCGCGAGCGCGGAGTCGGCCTCCGCGATCCCCGCGGCCTCGAGCAGCGCGCGATCGACTGCGTTCTGGTCCGCGCCGGCCTGGAGCAGCACCGCGAGCATCGGGAGGTCCCCGCGCTTCGCGGCCGCGGCGAGCGGCGGGCGCTGGAGCACGGAGTCCATCGTCGGGTCGGCGCCGGCGGCGAGCAGGAGCTTCACGCGCTCGAGGCAGTCCGCGCCCGCGCAGTCCGCGGCGCACGCGAGCGCGTCGTCGAGCGCGAAACGGCTCGGCTTCCGGTCCTTCAAGAGGAGCTTCACGACGTCGAGCGGCGCCTCCTGCGCGGCGATCGAGAGCGGCGTCGTCGACGTGAGCCCCTCCGTCAGCACGAGGTCCGGCCGCGCGCCGGCCGCGAGCAGGCTCTCCACGAACGCGAGGTCGCCCGAGCGCGCCGCCGGCACGAGGAGCGTCACCTTCCCATCGTTCGCGTTCGGGCTCGCGCCCTCCGCGATGAGCGCGCGCGCGGCCGCGTACTCGCCCTTCGCGACGGCGAAGAGGAGGTCGTGGTTCTTCGCGCCGACTTCGACGAGGCGTTTCGCGACCGGCTCCGCGTCCTCGACGTAGTCGATCGCGCCGCGCTCGTCGTCGTCCTTCGCGTCGACGCGCGCGCCGAGGCGCAGGAGCACGTCCGCGATCTCGACGTCCTTCGTGAGCGCGGAGTACATGAGCGGCGTGTGCCCCGCCGCGTCGCCGTGCTCGAGCCGCGCGCCGCGCGCGACGAGCAGCTCGACGAGCTCCTTCCGCTTCGCGACGACCGCGTGGATCAACGGCGTGCGCCCCGCGGTCGTCGCCTCGCCCGCGCCGATCCCGGTCTCCACGTCCGCGCCGTCCGCGAGCGCCTTCTCGACCGCGGCTCGATCGCCCGCGTCGATCGCGTCGCACAGGGCGTGCGCGAGCGCCTGGGTCGCTTCGTCGCTGCGCGACGGCTTCGTCTCGGCGGGTTTCGGGAGCGGGTACGGATCGTCGCCCGCGACGGGGACGCGCGCCGCGAGCGCCAGGAGCGGCGCGAGGAAGAGGACGGACAGGATCGATCGCATGACGTGGGTATCGACGATCGCGCGCTCCGAGTCGAGCCCCCGGCGGGAGCGAGCCCGAGGACGCGACCGGCGCGGCGTCCGTCCGCTACGCTCTCGGGCCCGAGCCCCCGCGGAGCACGACGCCATGCCGAAGATGAAGGCCTACGCGAACTTCGACCTCTACCTCGCCGACCAGACGCCGAAGAACCAGACGCTGATCCGCGCGCTGCGCGCCTTCGTGAAGCGCACGTGCCCCGAGCTCGTCGAGTCCGTGAAGTGGGGCAACGGCTGCTGGCTGAACGGCAAGGTGCCCGCGGCCTACGTCTACGCCGACGCGGACCACGTGCAGTTCGGGTTCATTCGCGGCGCGGAGCTCGCCGATCCGAAGGGGCTCCTGCAAGGAAGCGGCGCGTACGTGCGCCACGTCAAGGTGCGCACGCCCGCGGACGTCGATCCGAAGGCGTTCGGCGCGCTGCTGACAGAGGCCGCGAAGTACGACACGCTGCCGAAGCCGGGCCGGAAGAAGGCGGCGGTGCGGAAGCCCGCGGCGAAGAAGGCGACGACGCGGATGAACGCGGCGAAGAAGCCGGCGGCGCGGAAGAAGCCGACGACGCGGCGGCGGTGACGCGCTCGGGCGCGGACCGCGTGTCTTCCGCGCGTCGTCGAGCTCACGCGGCCTACGCCCAGCGCGCGGCGAACGCGAGCTGCGCCTCGCGGTCCGGGATCCGCGTCTTCGCGGGATCGACGAGGTACGCGTGCGGATACCCCGGCTCGATGCGCCGCACGTCGACGACCTCGCCCGCGACGGTGAAGTAGACGCGCCAGGCGCCGCACGACATCAGGAGCTCGTCCCCGTGTCGGCGGATGCGCCGCGTGCGATGCGGCGTCGGATCGACGGCGAGCGAGGAAGTGCCCGGCGCCGTCCCACTTCGCGCCCGCGGACGCGCCGCTGCTCCCGACGAGCCGCAGGTAGGCCCCGCCGTGCACGAGCGCAGTCGCCTGCAGCGGCGCCGGGCGCTCGCGCGCGAGCCGCTGCGCCGCGAGCGCGCGCAGTTCGGTGTGCACGAGCGGCAGGAGCTCGTCGGCGGCGCGTGCATCGCCGCGCTCGATGGCGCCGAGGAGCGCCGGGACGTCGCGGGCCATCGCGGGCGGAGAATAGCGCACCCGCGGACGGCCCACAACGGCGCGTGCGAGGCCCGCGGAGCGCGTCGCTCGGGCCCCGTCGGCTCCCGCAGGGCGCGCGGAATCCGGGGAGAAACCGTGGATCCGTGAGGCCTGCTCCCACGATCCTGCGCATGACTGGCGGCCGAGGCCCCGACGATGGAGGCCGGCCCACGGAGAGAGGACCACCGGTGAAGGACCGCAACGAACGGATCGAGGAGCTCTTCCACGCCGCGCGCGCCATGCAGGACGTCGCGGAACGCCGCGCCTGGCTCCGGCGCGCCGCACCAGGGCGACGCCGAGCTCGCGCGCGTCGACGAGCTGCTCGCGTCCGACGCGGGCGCCGGCACGGCGTTCCTCGCGCCCCGTCGCGCCCGCGCCCGGCGAGGCCGGCGACGTGATCGGCCGCTACAAGCTGCTCCAGCCGATCGGCGAGGGCGGGATGGGCACCGTGGATGGCCGGAACAGCGCGAGCCCGTCGTGCACAAGGTCGCGCTCAAGATCGTCAAGCTCGGCATGGACACGCGCGAGGTCGTCGTGCGGTTCGAGGCGGAGCGCCAGGCGCTGGCGCTCATGGAGCACCCGCACATCGCGAAGGTGCTCGACGGCGGCGCGACCGCGGCGTGCCGTACTTCGGCGGTGGAGCTCGTCAAGGGCGTGCCGATCACGGAGTATTGCGACAAGGCGAAGCTCGGCCTGCGCGAGCGCCTCGGGCTCTTCACGCGCGTGTGCAGGCGGTCCAGCACGCGCATCACAAGGCGTGATCCACGCGACCTCAAGCCTTCGAACGTGCTGGTGACGATGCACGACGGCGTCAGTGCCGAAGGTGATCGACTTCGGCATCGCGAAGGCGTGAGCGCGGAAGCTCACGAAGAAGACGCTCTTCACGCAGTACGCGCAGATCCTCGGCACGCCGGAGTACATGGCGCCGGAGCAGGCGGAGCTCTCGGGAGCTCGACATCGACACGCGAGCGGACGTCTACTCGCTCGGCGTACTCCTGTACGAGCTGCTGACGGGCACGAAGCCGTTCGACGTCGGAACAGCGCTCGAGGCGGGCTACCAGGAGCTCCTGCGCACGATCCGCGAGTCGACCCCGCGAAGCCTTCGACGCGCGTCTCGACGCTCGGCGAGCGCGCATCCCCACCGCCGCGAACCGGCAGGTCAACGTCGCCGCGTGGAGCCAACGCCTGCGCGGCGATCTCGACTGGATCGTCATGAAGGCGCTCGAGAAAGACCGCCGGCGCCGCTACGACACACGCCGAACGGCTTCGCCGAAGACGTCGCGCGCTACTTGCGCGACGAGCCCGTGCTCGCCGCGCCCCCGAGCGGGCTCTACCGGCTCGCGAAGTTCGTTCGCAGGCGCAAGAAGACCGTCGCGGCGGGCGCGCTGCTCGCACTTCTCGCTGGTCGCCGGCATCGTCGGCACGAGCATCGGCATGCTGAAGGCGCGCGACGGCCGCGGCGCTGAGCAGCTCGCGAAGCACGACTCCAGGAATGCGCCGCGCGGGCGAAGCACGACCTCGCGTGCGCGCGCAAGGGCAATGCGATCCTCGGATCGGTGTTCGCGCGGCTCGACCCCAAGCAGGACTACGCGACGGTCGCCGGAACTCCGCAACGCGCTACGCGACGGCCTCGGCGAGGCCGTGGTCGCTCGACGGCGCGTCGATCGGCGATCCGCTCGAGGTCGCGCGCCTGCAGTGCGAGCTCGCCGCTCGCTCGAGGCGCTCGGCGAGTGCGCGTCGGCCCGCCGAGCTCTTCCAGCGCGCCCACGCGACCTACCTCGGGCACTACGGCAAGGAGCACGAAGCCACGCTCTCCGCAGCGAACGGCTTCGCGATGAGCTCGCTCGGCGCGGGGGCGATCGAGACGGCGCTGCCCGTGCTCGAGGAGACGCTGGCGCTCCGCCGCGCCCGCTTCGGCGCCGAGCACGTCGGAGACGATCGAAGCGATGATGAACCTGGCGCAAGGCCACCACGCCGCGGGCCGGCGCGCGGAAGCGGTCCGGTTGTACGGCGACGCGCTCCCGCTCTACGAGGCGAAGATGGGCCCGGACGCGCGCGGGACGATCCTGTGCCTGGGCAACCTCGCGCAGTCCGAGCTCGACGTCGGAAGCACGACGCCGTGCAGCACTTCGAGACCGCGGTCGAGCGCGCGAAGCGAGCTCTCGGGCCCGACCATCCCGAGACGACCAGCTCCAGGGCCGCCTCGCGACGGCGTACCAGCACACGAAGCAGCGCGAGCGCGCGCTCCCGCTGCTCGTGGAGACGTTGCGCGCGCTGCGCGAGCGAGCTCGGCCAGATCACCCGTCGACGCTCACCGCGATGAACGATCTCGCGAGCGCGTACCAGCAGGCAAGGTCGAAGCGCTGCCGCTGCTCCTCGGGGCGCTGCGCGTCCAGGAGGCGAAGTACGGCGAGGACCACCCGAACACGCTCGTGGGCGGAGCAACCTCGGCGCGCTCACTTCCAGACGGGCAAGAACGACCTCGCGATCCGCTGCTCGAGAAGACCGTACGCCTGCAGAAGGCGAAGCTCGGCGCGGACCATCCCAGCGCTCGGGGGATGGGCAACCTCGCGACGCGTACTGGCGCGCGAAGCGGCTCGACGACTCGATCCCGATGTTCGAGGCGCTCTTGAAGGCGCAGGAAGCCAAGCTCGGACGCGCACATCGACCACGCTGGGGACGATCGCGAACCTCGGCGTCAACTACGGGACCGCGGGGCGCTGGAAGGATGCTCTTCCGCTGCAGGAGGAGGTGCGCGTCGCGGCGCGGTCGAATCCGGCGTTGCGGGGCGCGCTGCCCGACCTCCTGATCACGTACCTGCACCTGGAGCAGTTCGACGAGGCGACGGCGCTGCTCGCGGAGCTCGTCGACGACCTGCGCAAGGCGCGAAGCCGGAGAGCATGCAGCTCGCCTCCGGGGTTGAGCGCGTTCGAGACCTGAGCCGCGCTCGAAGCGAAGGCGTTCGCGATGGCGGGTACTCCTGCGCGAGAGCCTGGCCATCGCCGCCCGGAGGCCAAGCCCGACGCGTGGCAGACGTTCCACGTGCAGTCGCTGCTCGGCAGCTGCTCGGCGAGGAAACCCGACGACGGCGCCGCTCCTCGTGCGCGCCTACGAGGGCCTGAAGCAGCGCGAAGGCACGCTCCCCGCGACCTCGTCGCGCCTCCGAAGCGCTCGACCGCTTGATCGACTCCACACCGCGCTGAAGCAGCCCGACGAGGTGAAGCGGTGGCAGGCGCTGCGCGCGGCGTACCCGAAGGAACCGAAGTGAGCAGCGCCTCGACGCGTTGCGCGCAGGGAACCCATCCACTTCCCTGAGCGTGTCCGACGAATGGGTCCGGGCCAAGCGGGATCGCGGATCGAAGCCGCGCGTCACGGTCGACGGGGACTGGATGCCGTCGCGAGGTCGAGATCGCCCATCCTCGCATGCTCGTCCGCGCCGCGCTCGTCCCGGGCGACCGCGCCCGGAACGCAGCCGATGCGCTCGTGGCCCGCTTCGGCCTTCCGCCCGAGCGCGCTCGGCGCACCGGAAGTCCGAAGTCGAAGGCGGACGTGGTGTTCCACGAGTTCGGGGCGCGAGGAGATCGACCCGGCCTCGGCTTCGAGGATGGCTAGCTCGTCCGGGTGCGTGGAGCGCGCCGCCGGGCGGAGGAACTTCGACCCGGGACACGGATTCGCGCTCCTGGACGAGTTCGCGAGCGCTCTCCGCGCGCGTGCGCGGACCGCGCGCTGGGTCGCGCTCGTCGTAATGCGCGTCCGATCCACGTTCGAGGGCTGCGCGTTTCACACGCTCGCTGACATCGACGCAGCGAGGGTCGAGGCGCGCCTGCACGCGCTCCGGGAGGGGAAATTCACGGCGCTCGAGCGCGTTCCTGGAAGCCGCGGCCGGCCACCTCGCGCGGCGATCTCCATGCGCGAGTCGAACCACAGGCTCCAGGCCTGCCGCGAGTTCACCCGCTGGTGCGTCGAGCGCGGGCTGCTCTCCGCTGATCCCCTGACCGTGCTCAAGCCGCTCAACGCGCGCCTGGATCCGCGCCACGTCCGCCGAGCCCTTCGGTCCGAGGAGCTGCGCAGGCTCATCCAGGAAGCCCACGACGGCCCGACGATCCGTGGAGTCCCCGGGCCCGTTCGTGCCCTCGCCTGGCGCCTCGGCTGCGAGGCTGGGCTCCGCATCGGCGAGATCGTGTCGCTTCAGGTGCGCGACCTGGAGCTCGAGGCTGAGGATGGCCCGACTTTCACGGTTCGCGCCACCGTCTCGAAGAACCGCACAGAGTCGCGCCTCCCGCTGCACCCCGAGCTCGCTCGGGACCTCGAACCCTACACGCGCCGCAAGCTCCCCACCGCGCCCGTGCTGAACCTGCCCCCGTCGTTCCGGCACCGCGCCACGTTCTGGCTCAAGCACGACCTCGCCGCGGCTGGCATCCCGTACAAGGATGCCTCGGGCCGCACGGCCGACGTTCACGCCCTGCGGTCAGCCTTCATCACCTTGCTCGTGCGGTCCGGCGCGAACGTGAAGGTCGTCCAGCGGCTCGCACGGCACTCGTCCCCAGTCGAGACCGTCGGGATCTACACCCGGCTCACCCCGCATGACGAGCGCGACGCCCTGCGCGGGCTGCCCTCGATCGCTCCACGCACCTCGGATGCGCAGTCGAGCGCCGCTGTCTCACTGGGCGGTGGAGCCGGCAGCCCGTCTGTCTTGGCGTCCTGCTTGGCGTCGCGTACCGCCGCGACACGCACCGGCTTGCACCTCGGTGCAGCCCCGAACCCCGCTGGGGGCCCTGAAAACGCCATTCCCGGGGCAGGAGATGGCGAGGACGACGGGACTCGAACCCGCAACCACCGGCGTGACAGGCCGGTACTCTAACCGATTGAGCTACGTCCCCGCTCTTGGGGGTCGGGAGTATACCCATCGGCTTCGCGGGTGCAATCCTTCAGGGCGTTTCGGCCCGGGGCCGGTTCGGGGCCGGCGGAATGGGAACGGGGCGAGGGCTCCGCGCTGACGCCTCCTCCTCATGAGGCGGGGCTCGCGCCCCCGGCCCGCCCCGCCGGACAGGCGCCCGGCCGCCCGCTCCCTCACCCCGTCCGCACGGCCGCGACCGCGTCCATCCGCTGCATCCGCAGGATCGGGTAGAGCGCGGCGAGGACCGCGACCACGACCGCGCCGAGCGGACACAGGACGAGCCACGGCCCCGCCCCCACGTGCGGCAGCTCGAGGCCGGAGAGCCCCTCGAGCGCGCGCACGATGACCGGCGTCAGCCCCGCGCCGAGCGCCGTGCCGAGCAGGCCGCCGAAGAGCCCGATCACGAGCGCCTCGCAGAGCACCATGCCCGCGATCTGACGGCGGCTCGTGCCGAGCGCCTTGAGCACGCCGAGTTCCTTCGCGCGCTCGAGCGCGGCGAGCAGTTGCCCGTTCAACACGCCGAGCCCCGCGAGCAGCGCGGTCAGCGCGAGGATGAGGTCGAAGAGCCGGAAGTCGCGGTCGATGTCCGCGAGGTGCGCGTCGAGCAGCGCGCGGCCGGGCTCGTAGCGCAGGACGCGCAGGTCGGGGTAGAGCTCGCGCACCGCCGCCTTCACGACGTCGGGATCGGTGCCGGGCTGGAGCACGACGGCGCACTCGCTCACGCGCTCGACGTCGATGCAGAACGCGCGGCGCACGAAGTCGTCGCTGACGACGCCGTAGATGCGCTCGTCGGGGTGCGGGAAGTAGCCGTACGCGTCGGTGATCGCGAGCACGGTCAGGTCCTGCACCGCGCCGCTCGCGTTGCCGACGTGCACGCGGTCGCCGACGTGGTAGCCGAGGTGTTTCGCGAGGCGCCTCGAGACGATCACGCTCCGTCCCTTCGCGAACTCCGCGGCGAGCACGGGGTCGTCCTTCAACGGACCGAAGGACGCGAGCTCGCTCACGCGTTCGCCGAGCAGGAGGAACGGCACGTAGCTGCGCGCTCCGCCGTTCTCGAGCGCGACGAAGCCCGGGTAGCGCGCGAACTGCGCGCGCAGCTCGGCGAGCGGGACGTTTTCGAGGCCGCCGAGGTACACCTTGTCGACGATCGCGCCCTGCGCCCAGTGCTCGATCTCCGCGCGCAGGCTGCGCGTCATGCCCTTGAGGCCGACGAACGCGGCCGCGACGAGCGCGAGCGCCGCGGCGGAGACGGGCACGCGCGTGCGGCTCTCGCGGATCGAGCGCGCGGCCATGCGCCCGCTGAACGTCCACGCCGTCGCGAGCGGACGCGCGATGGCGCTCGACACGCGGTTGAAGAGCGCGGGCACGACGAGCGGCAGCACGACGAGCAGCGCGAGGAACCCGACGCCGACGAGCACGGCGCCGACGAGCTCGCCCTGCGCCTCCCCCACGACCGGCACGATCACGAAGTAGAGCCCGGGCAGCAGTCCGACGAGCAGGAGCGCCGCGAACAGGTGGAATCCGCGCGCGACGCCCGCGTTCCCGAGGTGCTCCTCGCCGCGCAACGCCTGCGCGCTGCTCGTGTGGCGCGCGCGCAGGAGCGGGTACACCGAGCCGAGCAGCGCGATGCCGACGCCGGCGGCGGTGAGCGCCGCGACCTCGGGCCACGGCACGTCGAACGTCGTGATGCGGTGTCCGGTGCCGAGCGTCGTCACGCCGAAGAGCAGCAGCACGCGCGCGAGCCCGAGCCCGCCCGCGATGCCGACCGCCGCCGCGAGCCCGGCGATGACGACCGCCTCCGCGAGGAACACGCGCGTGATCTGTCGCCGCGTCGCGCCGAGCGCGTCGAGCGTCGCGACCTCGCGCACGCGCTCGACGAGCGAGATCGACAGCGTGTGGAAGATGACGTAGAGCCCGAGCACGAGCGCGAGCAGCCCCGCCATGCGCACGCCGTTTCGGAAGGCGCGCTCGTCCGCCGCCGCGCCGACGAGCACGCTCTTGTTGAGCTCGTACGAGAACGATCCGCCGAGGCTCGCGCGCAGCTTCTCGACGTCGACCTTCGGGTCCTGCTTGACCCAGTACACGGGGTCGAGGCGCGCGCCGTGGTAGAGCTCCTTCGCCCAGCCCGCGTCGATCACGAGCACGACGCCCTGCGCGCGTCGGCCGAGGTTCTCCTTCGCGAGGATGCCCGCGACGACGAAATCGAGCTCGGGCGCGAGCTCGCCGGCGCGCCGCTCGGGCCGCTTCAACTCGCCGTCGACGCACTGCTCCGCGGGCGGACGCAGCGGACGCGAGAGGAGCAGGACGTCGCCGAGCTGCAGCCCGAGGGATTCGGCGAGACCGACGCCGACGAGCACCTCGCGCGTCTTCGACGTCGGATCGAGCAAGCGTCCTTCGAGCAAGCGCACCGCGTCGATGCGGCCGAGCGCGTCCGCGTCGAGCGCGAAGAGCCGCGCGCGCGTCTTGTCCTCGCCCGGCGCGTCGCTCGCGCTCTCGCGCACGCGCTGCGTGCTCGTTCCGGCGGGGCGCGGGTCGCGGCGGCGCACGACGGCCTCGTTCTGCACGACGCTCGAGACGCTCGCGACGCCGACGGTGCGCTCGAGCTCCGCCTTCGGATCGACGACGCCTTCCGCGGGGCGAACTTCGAGCGCGGGACGCCAGTCGTTCGTGCCGGGCAGCGCGAGCCCGAGCAGCGTGTTGTGGTCGAGCGTGAACACGCCGACGACCGTCGCGATGCCGAGCGCGATGCCGAGCACCGAGAAGAACGTGCGCGCGGGGCGCTGACGGAGACTGCGGCCCGCGATCGTGGTGACGAGGGACATGCGCGTTCAGATGTGGAGCGCGGCGAGCGCGGCGTGGACGTCCTCGACGGCGAGGCCCGGACCGCGGAGCTCGCGCTCCGTCGCGAGCTCGCCGTCGACGAGGAACAGCACGCGATCGGCGAACGCCGCGTCGCGCGGGTTGTGCGTCACGAGCAGGAGCGCGCGTCCTTCGTCGTCGCGGCACCTGCGCAGGAGCTGCATGACCTCGAGGCCCGCCTTCTGCGAGAGATTCCCCGTCGGTTCGTCGCACAGGAGCAACGGCTGCCCGCCCGCGAGCGCGCGCGCGAGCGACACGCGCTGCATCTCGCCGCCCGAGAGCTGGTGCGGGAACGAGCGCTCCTTCCCCGCGAGCCCGAGGCGCGCGAGGAGCTCCTTCAAGCGCCCTTCCTCGCGCTCGGGGCCGGACCCCGCGATCGCGAGCGGGAGTCCGACGTTCTCGAGCACGTTCAGGTTCGGGAGCAGGTTGAAGAACTGGAACACGTACCCGACCGTGCGCCGGCGCTGCAGCGCGCGCGCGTCGGGCGCGAGCGTCGCGAGGTCGACGCCCCCGAGCTCGACGCGGCCCGCGGACGGCTGGTCGAGGCCCGACGCGAGGTGGAGCAGCGTCGACTTGCCCGAACCGCTCGGCCCCATGATGCAGACGAACTCGCCGGGCGCGACCGCGAGCGAGATGCCGCGCAGGATCGCCTGCTTCTCGCCCTGCGCTTCGTGGAACTTGTAGACGTCGTGCGTCGCGACGATCGGCTGCATGCGGGCTCCGCTCTCCTCGCGGGCCGGCGTCGCGGCCCGTCGTGCGCCCAGTGTGCGCCTCCGCGAGCGCGCGTCCAACCTCCGGCGCCGCGCGAGCCGCGCGTTGGCTGCTCCGCGAGCCGCGCGCGAGCTGCGCCTCGGGCGCCCCGGCCTCAGTTCCGCGGCGGCGCGCGCCAGATCTCGATGCGCGAACCGAGACGGTCGAGCGTGAGCACGCGCCGCAGGCAGCCGAGCACGCGCTGGTAGAGGTCCGTGCGCCGGTTCAGGTAGCCCGCGCCGAGCTCCGGGCTCGCGTGGACGAGCTCGTACCCGCGATCGCGCATCCGCGCGTAGAGCATCTGCACGACCTCGAGATCGCGGTTCCAGAGCGTCGCTTCGTACACGACGTACGCGGGGTCGACCGCGTCCATCCACGCGACGAGCGCCGCGGCGTCGGGGTGCTTCTCCTGCGCGGCGAGCGTCGTCGGCAGGTTGACGAGATCGAACCGCGGCGTGCGCGCATCGTCGAGCGCGTGCCCGCGCTGGTAGCGCATCCACGCGCCGGTGAGCTTGGGCACGTCGGGCTCCCGGAGCGCGCGCTCCGTGTACCACACGGGCACGTTGAGCTGCGGCGTGACGGCGATGCGGCCCGCGGCGGGATCGGCTTCGCGCTCGAGCCACGCCGCGGCCTCCTCGATCGTGTCGGGCGCGACGCGCAGCCGCGCGAACGCGACGCTCGCCCACGCGGGCAGCGCGAACGCCCCGAGCACGAGCGCGCTCGCGACGACCCGCCGGAGCGCGCTCTCGCGCGGACGCAGGCGCTCGACCGCGACGACGAGCACGCGCGCCGTGAGGAACGCGAGGAACGGGACGAGCGGCAGCCAGTACCGGTCGTACGTCCACCCGTAGAAGCCCCACAGGCCGAGGTAGACGAGCGCGTACGAGCCCGCGACGCACGTCTCCGGGTCCGCGTACCAACGCTTCCACGTCGGCAGCGCGAGCAGCACGCCCGCGAGACCGAGCACGAGCAGCACGGGGTCGTGCATCCAGAGTTCCTGCAGGAAGTCGAGGAAGCCGCGGCCGTTGAGCAGCGTCGCTTCGAAGTAGTGGCTGCCGATGCGCAGGCTCGTCCCGCGCACGCCGGACTCGCTCGCGAGCGACGGACCGTCCGCGCGCGTGACCACGTACGCGAGCACGACGAGCGCGAACGCGAGCGCGAGCCCGCCCCACGCACGCACGCGCGCGAGGCGCCGCTCGCGCAGGATCCAGCGGTGCGCGACGACGAGCGGGACGAGCCCGAACACGCCGGTCTGGAGCGTGCTCGTCGCCGCGGCGATCGCGACGCCGACGAGCGCGTACGCGCCGAGGCTCGGCCCGCGCAGGAGGCGCAGCGTCGCGACGACGGAGAGCACGGCGAGCGCGACGAGCGGCCCGTGCGGCCGGCCCTGCGCCGCGAAGAGTTGGTCGAGCAGCGACGTCGCGGCGAAGAGCGCCGCGGCGAGCGCGCCCCACGGCGGGAGGAAGCGCCGCGCGAAGAGGAAGGTCGCGGGCGCGAGCAAGCTGGACAGGAGCACGGCGACGAGGCGCACGCGGAGCGACACGTCCGACGCGGCGCGCAGGTGCTCGGCTTTCGGCGCGCTCGGCGCGGCTTCGAAGCGCGGCAACGCGCGCGCGAGCGCCGCGAGCCCGAGCGGGTACGAGCGGAACTTGTCCATCCGCTCCTCGACGGGCACGCGGGCCTCGAGCTCCTGGACCTGCACCGCGCAGTAGTTGTCGGGCTCGGGGTCGTACGGGAGCAGGCGCTCGATGCCGAGCGCGTTCCAAGCGAGCGACGCGAGGAAGAGCGCGACGAGCACCCAACGTTCGCCGCGCGCGCTCATGCGGCCCCCGGCGCGCGCGTCCGCGGGCGCGCGGAGCGCGGCGTGCGGAGCTCGCGGGAGTGGACGACGCGCATCGCTCGACGCTCCGTCAGTCGCGCTTCGCTTCCGCGTGCTCGCGCTTCGCGCGCTGCCACGCGGCGACGAGCTCGGGGAGCGGCAGGTCCTTCATCGGACGGCCGAGCGCGCGCTCCATCGCGCGGAATCGGCCCTCGAACCGCCGCGCGGCCTCGCGCGCGAGCCGCTCGGGGTCGAGGTCGAGGTACTGCGCGAGGAACGCGGCCGCGAGCAGCACGTCGCCGAGCTCGTGCTCGACGTGCGCGCGTTGTTCGCGCGTCGCCGGCGCCTTCGCGTCGCGGTCGAGCCCGCTCTTCGCGAGCGCGTCGACGAGCTCCGCGTGCTCCTCCGCGAGCTTCTCGACGGCGCCGCCGACGTCGGACCAACGGAAACCGGCGGACACGGCCTTGCCGCACAAGCGCGCGGCGCGGTGGAGCGCGGGCAGGTTCGCGGGCACGCCGGCGAGCGCGCTCGCGTCCTCCTCCTTGCCCTCGCGCTCCTTCTTCTTGATCGCCTCCCAGTTCGCGAGCACCGCTTCCGCGCCGTCGACTTGGACCTCGCCGAAGACGTGCGGGTGGCGGCGGATCAACTTGTCGCTGACGGCGCGGCCGACGGTCGCGAGGTCGAAGCGCCCGCCTTCCTCGGCGATCTTCGCGATCAACGCGACGACCATGAGCAGGTCGCCGAGCTCTTCGGCCGTCGAACCGTCCTTCTTCGTCTCGATCGCCTCGACGGCCTCGTGCGCTTCCTCGACGAGGTGCGGCGCCATCGTGTCGACGGTCTGCTTGCGATCCCACGGACATCCGTCCGGCGCGCGCAGGCGGTCGACGATCTCGACGAGGCGCGCGAAGGCGCGGACGCGCGGATCGTGCAGGGTCTCGGGACGCGGTTCGAGGGTGTGCGGCGCGGCGCTCATCCCCTGAGGATGCCGTGCGCGGGCCGCCGCGTCACGTCGTCAGCGCGCCGCCGCCCGCGGGACGTCGAGCCGCGCGAGGAGATCGCGCTGCGCGCGCAGCCACGGCGCGAAGCCGAAGAGCACCAGGTACCGGCTCCGGCCGAGGCGCGCGACGGACTGCGTGACGCCGTCCGAGATCTCGCCCTTCAGGACGTCGACGAGCTCGCCCGCGTCGCCGCTTTCGACCTCCAGGAGCACGCGCAGCGGCGTCGCGGGGTGCGTGCCTGCCCACGCGTCGAGGTCCGCGGGCGCGACGTCGACGGGCATCGCGAGACTGCGGTAGCGATCGGCGCCGAACCCGCGCAGCGAGACGATGCGCAGGATGCGGGGCGCGCGCGTGCTCGCGAGCGCGAACGCGCACTCGTTCTGCACGAGGATCGACTCGACGAACGGGTAGACGTCGGCCGGGGCGATCTCGCGCGACGCGTCGATCCCGAGCGGCTGCACAGCGAGCACGCGCCGCGCGTCCGGGTCGGCGAGGACCGCGATGCCCGTCGCAGCCGAGAAGGCCTCGACGAGCTCCGCGAGGTGATCGCTCGAGCGCAGGACGAGCGGTTTCGACGCCGGCGGGAAGAGCGCGGTCATCGCCGCGGGTGCCGCCGTCGCGCTCGACGCATCCGGTGAGCTCGCGCAGGCGAGGGACGCGGCCGCGACGAGCGCGGCGAGCGAGAGAGCGAGGAAGGGCCGCATGACCCGCTACTTCGCCTTCGGCTGCGCGGGCACGAGCACGCTCGGATCGCCCGGGGACAGGTCGTCGACCACGTGCAGCATGCGCGTGAGGGCGACGACGTTCTGCGCGAAGCCGGTGAGGATGAGCGAGTTCGCGCCGACCGGGATGATCTGCTGCGTGTTCGCGTCCGTGAACATCGTGCGCATCGAATTCGAGAGCGTGCGCACGTCCGTCTTCGGCAGGGTGATCGTGGTCGTGATCAGCGTCGCCGCATGATCCGCGAGGAACTTCAGGTCCTTCTCGTCGACCAGGAGCGCGTTGTTCCGGACCTGCGGCCCACCGCGCATGGTGAGCGAAACCACCGTCCAGATGCGCGGCTCCGCGTCCGAGAGCCGGAACAGGGCGAAGTCGTTGGCGATCAGCAACGCCTCCACGATGCGGTGGACCTCCGACGCGGGCACCTGGATCGTCTGGTTCAGGCCTGGTTGCGCCGCCTTCAGCTGGACTTCGCTGTCCTTCGAGAGCTGGAGCGTGATGCCGGTCACGCGGGTGAACTCGCTCAGCAGCTGCAGCAGGTTCATCGACGCGTCGGGCGCTCGCCCCGCCGGGATCGTGAACCCCTCCTTGGCCGGAGGGAACAGCGTCGCGGCGTCGAGCTGCGGCTCGGGCGCGAGGGAGTTGGAGAGGCTCGTGACGACGACGAACGCAGCGATCGAGAGCATGGAGTTTCCTCGGGAAAAGGGGCGCGCGGCGGACGCTCAGGCTGGCCCCGAGCGCTCCCGCGGTCACGGATTCAACCCCCACCGACGCCGGTCCGGGTTCAACCTTCCGCCGGAATCCGCGCGTACGGCACCGGATCGACGGCGCCCGCGCGCCGGAACCCCTCGAGCCGCAGACGGCACGCGTCGCACCGTCCGCACGCGAGCACGCGTCCCTCGCGCTCGACCGGGTCGCAGCACGTGTGCGTGAGCGCGAAGTCGACGCCGAGCTCGAGCCCGCGCCGCACGATCGCTTCCTTCGAGAGTTGGAGCAACGGCGCGCGCACCTCGAACCGCTCGCCGCGCTCCGCCCCCGCCGCGGTCGCGACGCGCGCGGGAGTACGGAGTCAGGCCGCTTTTTCAACCGATTCCCACCGCAGTCGAGATCCAGCCCGCGCTACGGCGGCGACGACGGCGACGGCGGCAGCGCTGAATCGGTTGAAAAAACGGCCTGACTCCGTATCGCCGACGCCGGTCCGGGTTCAACCTTCCGCTGGAATCCGCGCGTAGGGCACGGGATCGACGGCGCCCGCGCGCCGGAACCCCTCGAGGCGCAGACGGCACGCATCGCACCGTCCGCACGCGAGCACGCGGCCCTCGCGCTCGACCGGGTCGTAGCACGTGTGCGTCAGCGCGAAGTCGACGCCGAGCTCGAGCCCGCGCCGCACGATCTCGGCCTTGGAGAGCGAGAGCAGCGGCGCGCGCACCTCGAACCGCTCGCCGCGCTCCGCTCCAGCCGCGGTCGCGACGCGCGCGAGCGCCTCGAACGCGCGCAGGAACTCGGGGCGACAGTCGGGATAGCCCGAGTAGTCGACCGCGTTGACGCCGAGCCAGAGCTCGCGCGCGCCGAGCACCTCCGCCCAACCGAGCGCGACCGCGAGGAACACGGTGTTGCGCGCCGGCACGTAGGTCGGCGGCACGCCGCGGCCGATGTCGGCGTGCGCGCGGTCCTTCGGAACCGCGATCGCATCCGTCAGCGCCGATCCGCCGAGCGCGGAGAGGTCGATCTTCACCACGCGATGCTCGCGCGCACCGAGCGCTTCCGCGACGCGCGCGGCCGCCTCGAGTTCGCGCCGATGGCGCTGGCCGTAGTCGAACGACAGCGCGTACGTCTCGCGTCCCGCCGCGCGCGCCTCGGCGAGCGTGACGGCGGAGTCCTGGCCCCCGGAGACGAGACAGACGGCGCGCGGAGTCGAGCTCATCGCGGAAGTGTACGCGAGGCCTCCGAGGAAACGAGGACGCCTTCGCGACGGGCCGCGTGGCGACCGCCGAGAAGGCGTCGTGAGCGAATCGCCCGCGCAGCGCGGCGCGGACGAGCGACTCGGATCAGGACGTTTCCGCCGTGCGCTCCGTCTTCACCGAGCGTCCGATGCCCGCGTCGTGGATGAAGTCCTTGAGGAGCTGCGCCATGCGCTTCTGAGAGAGAGCGCCCTGCTTCACGAGGAGCTCGCCGAGCGGTTGGAAGTGATCGCGCTGGAGTTCGAGGAGCCGATCCCGCGTCGACTCGTCGATGAACCCCTTCCTCATTGCGATCTCGCCGAAGTGGACTCCGGTCGGCCCGCAGCAGTTGAGCTCGTCGAGCACGTGCAGGACCTGATCGACGGTCATGACGCCTTCGCCCACGGCGAGCGAACCGAGGAACGGCGTCGTGCGACGTTGGTCGTCGAGAGCTTCGAGGATCTGGCGCGGAGTGATCGCGCCTTTCTTCAAGAGGTACTGTCCGAAGTGCATGGGTGGTGTTCCGTGGGAAGCGGTCGTTCGCGATCACCGTGACCCTGAGGCTCATCGGATCGATCGTCGGAGGACCTATGCATCAGGTTCGTTATCCGACGCGCGCGCATTGACGACCAAGTTCTCCGTTGTTTTGGGCGTGAATCCGTACGCCCAGATCCCCGCGCGGAGTCTCAAGCGACGTGAGAGTCGCGCCGATGGGGATGCAACCCACGCGTCCCCAGCGCACCGTCTCCGATGACCGACCCCATCGTTCAAGCCTTCCTCGAGGAGGCGGACGACCGTCTCGCGGAGCTCGAAGAGGATCTGCTGCGTCTCGAGCAGAGCCCCTCCGAGCCCGAGATCGTCAACCGCATTTTCCGCTGCGCCCACACTCTCAAGGGCAACAGCCGAATGCTCGGCTTCGAGGACATCGCGCGCTTCACGCACTCGCTCGAGGACTTGCTCGATCAACTGCGCAAGCAGCTGCGCATCGTGACCCCCGACATCGTCGACGTGCTCTTGATGTCGGGCGACGTCCTGAAGCAGCTCGTCGGCGTCGCGCGCGGGACGGAGTCGCCGAACCCGGACGTTTCCGAGGGCGTGCTGCACCTGATCAACAACCTGCTGTCGGGGAGCTCGAGCGGCGGAGCCGCGGCCTCGACGCCCGTGAGCGCGCACTCTCCGTCCGCGACGCCTCACCAAGCCGCGTCGAACACCGCGAGTCCGGCCGCGAACGCTCCGTCGGCGCCGGTCGCGTCGGCGCCGCCGGCGGCCGTCTCGACCGAGCCCGCACCGCGGGCCGACGAGCCGAAGCCCGCGAGCGCCCCGAAATCCACCGAGTCCGACGCGTTCTTCGGGTTCTTCGACGAACCGGCGCCGAGCGCGAGCGCGGCGAGCCCCGCGAGCGCGCCCCTGCCGCCCGCGGCGCCGACGAACACGAACGGCAGCACGCAGCCCCCCGCTCCCGCGCCGAACACGCCCGCCGCGCCGACGGAGGCGAAGAACCCGGCGCTGATCGAGCTCGCGAAGCTCGCGGAGCCCCTCTCGGTCCCTCCGAAGACGAACTCGCTCCCGAAGCCGGAAGCTCCGCGCGCTCCTCTCTCACCGGAGCAGGCGAGCATCCGCGTCCCCGTCGAGAAGGTCGATCGCCTGATCAACCTCGTCGGCGAGCTCGTGATCACGCAGTCGATCATCGCGCAGACCGTCGACCACTTCACTCCGGATCGGATCCAGACGCTGCAGGAGGCCGTCGCGCAGATGGACCGCCACGCGCGCGAGCTCCACGAGCGAATGATGGCCGTGCGCATGGTGCCGATCAAATCGCTCTTCGCGCGCTTCCCGCGCCTCGTGCGCGACCTCGCCGGAATGACCGGCAAGCAGGTCGCGCTCGAGACGTCCGGCGAGGACACCGAGCTCGACAAGACGGTCATCGAGCGCATCTCGGACCCGCTGACTCACCTCCTCCGCAACGCCGTCGACCACGGCGTCGAGACGCCCGCGGAGCGCAAGGCCGGCGGCAAGAACGAGACGTCGCACGTCAAACTCAAGGCCTACCAGCGCGGCGGCAACATCTACATCGAGGTCCAAGACGACGGCAAGGGCATCGACAAGGACCGCGTGCGCGCGAAGGCCGTCGCGACCGGCCTGGTCGCCGCGGACGCGCAGCTCACCGACGAACAGATCGTCCACCTCATCTTCAAACCCGGTCTCTCGACGGCCGCGAAGGTGACGGAGGTCTCCGGGCGCGGCGTCGGGATGGACGTCGTGAAGAAGAACATCGAAGCGCTCGGCGGCGTCATCTCGATCAAGACGGAGAAGGGCAAGGGCACGCTCTTCCAGATCAAGCTGCCGCTGACGCTCGCGATCATGGACGGCCAGACGATGCGCGTCGGCCAGCAGATCTTCGTGGTCCCGCTGGTGTCGATCACGGAGTCCGTGCGTCCGAGCCGCGAGAGCGTGCACCGCCCCGCGGGAGCTCCGGCGCTCGTGATGATCCGCGGTCAGGCGCTCCCGATGCTCGCGCTGCACGAGCTGCTCGGCGTCGAGCCCGAGGCGCGCGATCCGCACGAAGGTCTGCTCGTCGTCGTCGAGAACGAAGGCCGGCTCGCCGGTCTGCTCGTGGACGAGCTGCTCGGCCAACAGCAGGTCGTCGTCAAGAACCTGGAGACCAACTTCAAGAAGACCGAGGGGATCACGGGCGCGACGATCCTCGGTGACGGCCGCGTCGCGCTGATCCTCGACATTCCGGGCGTCGTCGAGCTCGCGCGACGCCAGGAACTCGTCCGAGCTTGCTGAACGAAGCCACCATGAACCTCTCCATCCGCACGCGGCTCGTCACCCTCGTCCTCGCCGGCGGCCTGACGTCGATCGGCATCTCCATCCTCGCCTGGCAGGGCGTCGAGAACCTGCACAACGGCGACGGTGCGATCTTCACGAACCTCCAGGCGGTCCGGAACTTCATGGAGGGCGACATGATGCACGACGCCCTCCGTGGGGACGTCAACCTGGCGCTGCTCAAGTCGCTCGACGGGCGCGAGGCCGAGCAGGAGCTCCTCGCCTCGGTGCAGGAGCACGCCGGCGTCTTCCGCGCGGACCTCGCGAAGAACGAAGCGCTGCCGTTGTCGCCGGAGCTCGCGAAGGCGCTCCAAGGCGTCCACGATCCGCTCGAGCAGTACATCCACGGCGCCGAGACGATCGTCCGAACGGCGTTCGAGGACCACGCCAAGGCGATCGAGTTGCAGCCCGAGTTCGAGCGGAGCTTCGAGGCCCTGCAGACGCAGCAGGAGACCGTCGCCTCGCTCATCGAGGACGAGACCGAGGCGATCAAGAAGGCGAGCGAGGAGCGCTTCACGTCGACGCGCGCGACCGTGTTCTGGGGCCTGGGCATCGCCGCGACCCTGTCGCTCCTGACCGCGCTGATCGGCGTGCTCTTCGCCCGCAAGCTCGCGCGCACGCTCGACGACGCCGCACGCACGCTCGGCGCGGCCGCCGACGGCGACCTGACGCAGCGGATCCAGGCGACGAGCCAGGACGAGATCGGCCGCATGGCCGAGTCCTTGAACCGCGCGCTCGAGCAGATGAGCTCCGCGCTCCTGATGGTCCATCGAGCGTCGCGCGACATGGTGCAGGCCTCGAACGACGTCTCCGGCGCAACCGCGCAGATGTCGGACGGCTCGCAGCAGCAGGCGTCCGCGCTCGAGGAGACGGCGGCGTCGCTCGAGGAGATCACGGGCACTGTCAAGCAGAACGCCGACTCGGCGCGTCAAGCGAACCAGCTCGCCGCCGCGTCGCGCGACGTCGCGGAGAAGGGCGGCAAGGTCGTCGCCGACGCCGTGCTCTCCATCCGCGAGATCTCCAAGTCCTCGGAGAAGATCGCGAACATCATCACCACGATCGACGAGATCGCGTTCCAGACGAACCTGCTCGCGCTCAACGCCGCCGTCGAAGCGGCGCGCGCCGGCGAGCAGGGCCGCGGGTTCGCCGTCGTCGCGTCGGAGGTCCGCAACCTCGCGCAGCGCTCCGCCACCTCCGCCAAGGAGATCAAGGCGCTGATCGAGGAGTCGCTGCAGAAGGTGCAGGCCGGCTCCGAGCTCGTGAACAAGTCGGGCCAGTCGCTCGACGAGATCATGACCAGCGTCAAGCGCGTCACCGACATCATCGCCGAGATCGCCGCCGCCTCTCAGGAGCAGGCGACCGGCGTCGACCAGGTCAACCGCGCCGTCACGCAGATGGACCAGGTCGTCCAGCAGAACGCGGGACAGGCGAGCGAGCTCGCCGCCACCGCGAGCACGCTCGCGAATCAGGCGGGCGACCTCCAGGCGCTCGTCGCCCGCTTCACGCTCGAGACGGGCTCGCACCCGACGTCCTCGCCTCGAGTAACCGCGCCTCCGCGACCGCACCCCGAACCGCCGGCGCCGCGCGCCACGCACGCGCCGCGCACTCCGACCTCCACGGCTCGCAGCACGAACGGCGCGGCGAACTCCGCCACCGTCACGGCCTCGGCCTCCGACGACGGCTTCATCGAGTTCTGATCCACCCACGGCCCAGGCGCGCGGCCCCCTCCACCCGGGCCGCGCCGCATCGATCCACGATTCCTCCTACCGGTCCACCACCATGTCCAAGCTCCACCTCACCAGCCTGCGCGCCAAGTTGTCGCTCTGGTTCCTCGCGCTCGGCTTGATCCCGCTCGCCGTGCTCGGCTACCTCGCTTCGAGTCGGTACGACGACGCCGAGATCGAGCAGGATGGACAGCACCTCAGCGATCTCGCCCGCGGTCTCGCGGAGCGCATCGACGCGACGCTGTTCGAGCGCTACGGCGACGTGCAGTGCTTCGCATACCACCCCAGCGCGCACGGGGATCGCGCGGCGGTGGAGAGCGCGGCCAACTTCTTCGCGCAGTCCTACGGCTGCTACGACCTGCTCATGGTCGTCGACCTCGACGGGAGCATCGTCGGGTGCAACACGCTGAGCTGGGACGGCAAGCCGATCGGCACGAGCAAGCTCGTCGGGCAGTCCGTGTCCGGTGAACCGTGGTTCGAGGAGATCAAGGCCGGTCGCGTCCCCGCGGGCAAGTCCTGGTACTGCGACCCCGCGCCGAACAAGTGGGTGATCGCGGGCGGCGCCGGCTCGGCGCCAACGATGACCTTCGCCGCGCCGATCTTCGACGACCAAGGCAAGGTCGCACGCGTGTGGATGAACCAAGCGTCGTGGGATCGTCTCGGTTCGAGCCTCATCGAGGAGCTGCGCAAGCGCGAGAGCTCCGGCGAATACGAAGTCGAGACGTCCGTCGTCGCCAAGAACGGCCTGGTGATCGACGACCACGAACAGCAGAACCGCTTCGCGGAGAACCTCGTCCAGCGCGGCGAACGAGCTGCGCGGGAGGCCGTCGAGGGCCGGAACGGCTTCGTGATCGCGCCCGACATCGACGACGGCGCGGAGATGATCGGAGGCTACGCGGCGTCGAAGGGCTTCGGGAGCTACCCCGGCAACGGCTGGGGCGTGATCGTGCGCAAGCACGCGGCGCAGGCTCACGCGGAAGCGGCGGAGTTCACGCACTTCCTGATGGTCGTGTTCGCCTCGGCGGCGCTGCTCACGTTGGTCGTGGGGCTCTTCGTCGCCCGCCAGGTGGCGCATCCGCTCGAGCAGTCGGCGATCGTGCTCTCGAAGCTCGCCGACGGCGACTTCACGAACCGGCTCGACATCGACAGCCGCGACGAGATCGGCCGCATGGCGGACTCGCTCAACCGGGCGACGAGCGACATCTCGAAGGCGCTGCATCGCGTGCGCGAGGCGTCGATGGAGCTCGTCTCCGCCGCGACGCAGGTCTCGCAGACGACGACGCAGATGTCGGACGGCTCGCAGCAGCAGGCGTCCGCGCTCGAGGAGACGGCGGCGTCGCTCGAGGAGATCACGGGCACCGTGAAGCAGAACGCCGACTCGGCGCGTCAAGCGAACCAGCTCGCCGCCGCGTCGCGCGACGTCGCGGAGAAGGGCGGCAAGGTCGTCGCCGACGCCGTGCTCTCCATCCGCGAGATCTCCAAGTCGTCGGAGAAGATCGCGAACATCATCACCACGATCGACGAGATCGCGTTCCAGACGAACCTGCTCGCGCTCAACGCCGCCGTCGAAGCGGCGCGCGCCGGCGAGCAGGGCCGCGGCTTCGCCGTCGTCGCGTCGGAAGTCCGCAACCTCGCGCAGCGCTCCGCGACCTCCGCCAAGGAGATCAAGGCGCTGATCGAGGAGTCGCTGCAGAAGGTGCAGGCCGGCTCCGAGCTCGTGAACAAGTCGGGCCAGTCGCTCGACGAGATCATGACCAGCGTCAAGCGCGTCACCGACATCATCGCCGAGATCGCCGCCGCCTCTCAGGAGCAGGCGACCGGCGTCGACCAGGTCAACCGCGCCGTCACGCAGATGGACCAGGTCGTCCAGCAGAACGCGGGACAGGCGAGCGAGCTCGCCCAGACCGCGTCCTCGCTCTCCGCGCAGGCGACGTCGCTGCAGGAGCTCGTCGCGCGCTTCCAGCTCGCGAGCGTCGATTCCGGCGCGTCTTCGGTGCGGACGTACGCCCCGGCCACCGCTCCCGCGACGACGAACGTTCCTTCCCCGCTGCCGCGCCAGCACGCGCAGCGCACTTCCCACAAGGCCGCTGCCTCCACGCAGACACCGGCCGAGACCCACGTCGTCGCCGCTGCGAAGAGCGACGACGGCTTCATCGAATTCTAGGAGCTCGCCATGCGATTCCCCCAGCTCGGCCTCGGCACGAGGCTCTCCCTCCTCGTCCTCGCCGGCACGGCGCTCTGCGTCGCGGCCGCGGGCTTCGTGACCGCCTCGCGCATGCACGACGAGGCGATCGACTCCACGAAGGAGAGCGCCGACAAGATCGTCAAGCAGGCGATCTCCGCGCTCGAGTACTTCGACAAGCTCCACGAGGACGGCGGGTACTTCCAGAACGAGGCGATGGCGAAGGAGGTCCGCGACGTGGTCCAAGGCGCGCACGGCGTCTCCGACGCGATCGAGCGCGCCCGCACCACGCGGCTCTACAACACGATCCCCGTCGTGGCCGCGTGGAAGATCGGGCAAGCTCGGGCCAAGGAGCTCGGGTTCGAGTTCCGGACGCCGAGGCTCACGCCGCGCAACCCCGCCAACGCGCCGTCGCCCGTCGAGCGCGGTCTGCTCGAGGACCTCCAGCGCAACGGTGCGGAGTTCGCCTGCTCCGTCGACGAGGACTCCGAGACCCTTCACTACATGATCCCCGTCCGGCTCCGGGAGAGCTGCCTCGCCTGCCACGGCACGGTCAACGACGACCCGGACGGCGACGGTCTCGATCCGCTCGGACTTCCGATGGAGGGCGAGAAGGTCGGCGACGTCCACGGCGGCTTCGAGGTCGTGTGCGATCTCAGCGAGCACTTCGCCGAAGCGCGCTCCGCGTCGATGAGCACGTTCACGATCGGAGGCGGGATCGGAGCCGTGATGCTCGTCTTCATGCTCTTCTACATCCGCCGCTCGGTCTCACGCCCGCTGGGCGAGGCCGTCCAGGTCCTCGGCGCCGTCGCGCAGGGCGACTTCACCAAGCGACTCGAACACCACGGCCGGGACGAGCTCGGCCGCATGGCCGAATCCCTGAACAAGGCGGTCGGGGACGTCTCCTCGGCCATGCACGGCGTGCGCGAGGCGTCGATGGAGCTCGTCTCCGCCGCGACGCAGGTCTCGCAGACGACGACGCAGATGTCGGACGGCTCGCAGCAGCAGGCGTCCGCGCTCGAGGAGACGGCGGCGTCGCTCGAGGAGATCACGGGCACCGTGAAGCAGAACGCCGACTCGGCGCGTCAAGCGAACCAGCTCGCCGCCGCGTCGCGCGACGTCGCGGAGAAGGGCGGCAAGGTCGTCGCCGACGCCGTGCTCTCCATCCGCGAGATCTCCAAGTCGTCGGAGAAGATCGCGAACATCATCACCACGATCGACGAGATCGCGTTCCAGACGAACCTGCTCGCGCTCAACGCCGCCGTCGAAGCGGCGCGCGCCGGCGAGCAGGGCCGCGGCTTCGCCGTCGTCGCGTCGGAAGTCCGCAACCTCGCGCAGCGCTCCGCGACCTCCGCCAAGGAGATCAAGGCGCTGATCGAGGAGTCGCTGCAGAAGGTGCAGGCCGGCTCCGAGCTCGTGAACAAGTCGGGCCAGTCGCTCGACGAGATCATGACCAGCGTCAAGCGCGTCACCGACATCATCGCCGAGATCGCCGCCGCCTCTCAGGAGCAGGCGACCGGCGTCGACCAGGTCAACCGCGCCGTCACGCAGATGGACCAGGTCGTCCAGCAGAACGCGGGACAGGCGAGCGAGCTCGCCCAGACCGCGTCCTCGCTCTCCGCGCAGGCGACGTCACTGCAGGAGCTCGTCGCGCGCTTCCAGCTCGCGGCGTCCACGCAAGCCGCCGCCCCCAGGGCGCCGATGCCGAAGCCGGAGGCTCCGCGCGCTCCGACTCCGTCGCGCGGCGCTCGCGCCACGCCGAAACCGACTCGAGCGCCGATGGAGGCCGCTCCGGTCCACGCCACGTCGACCGACGACGGATTCATCGAGTTCTAGGAGCCCCCATGACCCTCGACACGCTCACCACTCCGCAGAGCGCCGCCAGCTTCACGCAGGACGGCAACCAGTTCCTCACGTTCTCGCTCGGGAACGAGACCTACGGGATCGAGATCCTGCGCGTGCAGGAGATCCGTGGATACACCGCCGCGACGCCGATCCCGAACTCGCCTTCGTGGGTGCGCGGGATCATGAACTTGCGCGGCACGATCGTCCCCGTCGTCGACCTCCGGGCGAAGCTCGGGCTCGAGCCGACCGCGTACGGCCGCTTCACGGTGATCATCGTCGTGAACGTCGGGACGCGCGTGATCGGCTTGATCGTCGACTCCGTGTCCGACGTGCTCAGCTTCTCGCCGCAGGACGTCCAGCCTGCGCCGGACCTCGGCGGCGGGAGCGAGGGACGCTTCGCGCGCGGCATCGCCCGCGTGCAGGAGTCGCTCGTCGTGCTGCTCGACCTCGAGCGGGTCCTCGGCGGGGCCGACTTCCAGTCGGCGCTGAACTGAGAAACGCCCCGACACGGACCGGCCCACCATGAGCGACTTCGAGCACGGACCGAGCGGCGAGGTGCTGAACGCCCTCGGCGCACCGCTGATCTCCGACAAGGAGTTCGCGCTCCTGCGCGACCTCGTGCGCGAGCGCGTCGGGATCACGCTCGGTCCGGAGAAGAAGTCGCTCCTCCAGGGGCGGCTGCAGAAGCGGCTGCGCGAGCTCGGCCTCGCCGACTTCCACGCCTACCACGACTACCTGCTCTCCTGCAGCGACCAGCACCAGGAGCTCCAGCAGTTCGCGAACGCCGTCACGACGAACAAGACGGACTTCTTCCGCGAGGCGCACCACTTCGCCTTCCTCGCGAAGACGTGGCTCCCTCCCATCGTGGAGGAAGCACGGCGCGGACGCCCGAAGGCGCTGCGCATCTGGAGCGCGGCGTGCAGCAGCGGCGAGGAGCCGTACACGATCGCGTTCACGCTCCTCGACGCGCTCGGCGAGCATGCGCGGAGCTGGGACCTCTCGATCGTCGCGACGGACGTCAACACGCGCGTCCTCGAGGTCGCCGCGAACGGCATCTACCCGATGGAGCGCGTCTCGACGGTTCCGAGGGCGGTGCTCGAACGCCACTTCCTGCGCGGCACGGGGAAGAACCAAGGGTTCTGCCGCGTCCGCGCCGACGTCCGCTCGCTCGTCTCGTTCCGGAAGCTCAACTTCATGGACGAGGCGTGGCCGTGGACGAAGCCGTTCGACCTCGTCTTCTGCCGCAACGCGTTGATCTACTTCGATCGCAAGACGCAGGAGACGCTCGTGCGGCGCTTCATGCAGAGCCTCGTTCCGAAGGGCCACCTCATCCTCGGTCACTCCGAGTGCGTGCACGGATGGTTCGCGGATCTGCAGAACCTCGGGAACACCGTCTACCGAAAGACCCAGTGATCCCCACCTCCCGTCGACGTCGCTCGCGACGCGTGGACGGTCTCACCTCGAACATCCAGAACGGCTCAGCGATCCGGTCCGATCCAAGCATGCCCAACGAGTCCGACTGCCCATGAACGCCAACGTCCTCATCGTCGACGATTCACGCACCGTCCGCATGATGCTGCGCAGCACGCTCGAGTCCGCGGGACACCACGTCACCGAGGCGTACGACGGCGTCAATGCGATCGCCACGCTCCAGAACGTGAAGCCCGACCTGATCATCACCGACGTCAACATGCCGGAGATGGACGGGATCACGCTCGTGCGCGAGCTCCGCAACCGGCCGGACCTGCCGCGCATCCCGATCCTCATCCTGACGACGGTCACCGACCAGGAGATGAAGGAGAAAGGGCGTCAGGCCGGCGCGACCGGCTGGATGTGCAAGCCCTTCCAGCCCGACCAACTCACCGCCGTCGTGCAGAAAGTGCTGACACGATGAGCGTCGTCCAGAGCGGCCCCGGAGAAGTGACCATCTACATCGGCGGCGTCTACGCATCGCCGACGCCGGTCACGATCAAGACGCTGCTCGGCTCCTGCATCGCCGTGTGTTTGTGGGATCCGATCCTCCGCGTCGGCGGCATGAACCACTTCATGCTCCCCGTCGCGTCGGGCAGCAAGGACGACGCCGACAGCACCCGCTTCGGCGCGTACGCGATGGACGTGCTCATCGGCGAGCTGATGATGAAGTGCAAGGCCGACCGCCGGCGCCTCGTCGCCAAGATCTTCGGCGGCGCGCACGTCGTCGGCATGAAGGAGAGCTCCGAAGGCGTCCCGCAGAAGAACATCCGGTTCATCCGTCAGTTCCTCGAGGACGAAGGCCTCCCCATCCTCGCCGAGGACCTCGGCGGTTACTCGCCGCGACTCGTCGTGTTCAACACGGGCACCGGCGGCGCGCGCGTGAAGCACCTGAGCGGCACGAACGCGAAGCAGCACCTCGTCACGACGGAGCAGAAGGTCGCGCAGACCGCGAAGCCCGCGTTCGGCGACGTCACCCTGTTCTGATCCACGGAGAGCCCCATGCCCCGCATCCGCGTGCTCGTGATCGACGACTCGGCGCTCGTGCGACAGCTCCTGACGACGATCCTGTCGTCGGATCCCGAGATCGAAGTCGTCGGCGTCGCGCCCGATCCGTACGTCGCGCGCGAGAAGATCATGCAGCTCTCACCCGACGTGCTCACGCTCGACGTCGAGATGCCGCGCATGGACGGGCTCACGTTCCTCGAGAAGCTGATGCGCTCGCGGCCGATGCCGGTCGTGATGATCTCGTCGCTGACCGAGCAGGGCGCCTCCGAGACGCTGCGCGCGCTCGAGCTCGGTGCCGTCGACTTCGTCGCGAAGCCGAAGAGCGACGTGAAGGACCTGCTGCCGCTCCTCACCGCCGAGGTGCTGCAGAAGGTGAAGACGGCCGCTCGCGCGCGGCTCGCGCGCACGGCGGCGCCGTCGGCTCCTCCGCAGCGCGTCCAGACGTCCGCCTCGATGCGCATCGGCGCGATGGAGCGCTACATCTGCGTCGGCGCGTCGACGGGCGGCACCGAGGCGCTCAAGCACTACCTCGCGTCGTTCCCGGCCGAATCGCCGGCCGTGATGATCGTCCAGCACATGCCGGAGAAGTTCACGCGCGCCTTCGCGGACCGCCTGAACGAACTCTGCAGCGTGCGCGTGAAGGAAGCTCAGGACGGAGACCGCTGCGTCCCGGGGCGCGTGCTCATCGCGCCGGGCAATTTCCACATGAAGCTCGTGCGCGACGGCGCGGGCTGCATCGTCCGCGTCGAAGAAGGTCCGCTCGTCAACCACCATCGCCCGTCCGTCGACGTGCTCTTCCAATCGGCGGCCGAGGTCCTCGGCTCGCGCGCCGTCGGCGTGATCATGACCGGCATGGGCGACGATGGAGCGCGCGGCTTGTTGGCGATGCGCCAGGCCGGAGCGCGCACGCTCGGCCAAGACGAGGCGTCGAGCGTCGTCTACGGCATGCCGAAGGTCGCCTTCGACCTCGGAGGAGTCGAGCGCCAGCTCCCGCTCGAGAAGCTCGCCGAAGCGACGCTCTCGGCGGCGTCCGTGGGCTCGAACGCGGCCTGAAGCGCGTTTCCGGGCCGAATCCAGCTCGCCCGAATCGGTTTTCGCGGCCGCCCCGAACGCGGCCCGACCGCTCGCGCGTGCCGCCGATGCGCGGGTCTCGCCCCAGGGCCCGCCCCCCGGCTTGCCCCATCCCGCGCGGTCCCTACAGTAGTCGCGCTCGATCCCGGTCGGCGCGCACGGCGCGCCCCGCGCGCGTCGAGTTCCACCCCCCTCGCCGGCGACGCCGCCGCGCGAGCGCCGACGAAGACGGACACCCCGTGCGCGAAACGACCAAGGAACAGATCCTCGACGCTCTGCGTCAGATCCAGGACCCCGACCTCCACCAGGACATCGTCACGCTCGGCTTCGTGACGCAGCACACGATCTGCGACGGCGTCGTCAAGGTGACGATCAACCTGACGACGCCCGCGTGCCCGGTGAAGGACCAGATGAAGGAGCAGGCGGAGACGCTGCTCAAAGCCCTCCCCGGCGTGAAGCAGGTCAACGTCGAGATGACTGCCGTCGCGCGCGCGCCGGTGCAGCGCAACATCGCGCCCGACATCCAGCACATCGTCGCGATCTCGAGCGGCAAGGGCGGCGTCGGCAAGAGCACCGTGAGCGTGAACCTCGCGTGCGCGCTCGCGAAGACGGGCGCGAAGGTCGGCCTCGTCGACTGCGACGTGTACGGCCCGGACATCCCGATGATGATGGGCCTCGGCGGCGAGCCGCAGCAGTTCGCGGGCAAGCTGCTCCCGAAGGAGCGCCACGGCGTGCGCACGATGTCGATCGGCTACCTCCTCCCGGAGGAGAAGCCCGTCGTCTGGCGCGGACCGATGGTGCACAAGCTGATCGAGCAGTTCCTCTCCGACGTGTTCTGGGGCCCGCTCGACTACCTGCTCGTCGACATGCCGCCGGGCACGGGCGACGCGCAGCTCTCGCTCGCGCAGATCGTGCCGCTCTCCGGCGCCGTGCTCGTCACGACGCCGCAGGCCGTCTCGACCTTCGACGTCGGCAAGGCGATCGCGATGTTCCGCCAGGTGAACGTCGAGCTGCTCGGCATCGTCGAGAACATGGCGGGCTACGCGATCGAAGGCACGGTCGAGGGCGCGCGCGCCGGAACGAAAGTGCGGCTGGAAGCGGGCGGCAAACCGGTCGAGCTCGTCACCGACTCCCACGGACGCTTCGCGACCGTCGTCGACGTGTTCGGCAAGGGCGGCGCGCAGAAGCTCGCCGAGCGGCACGGCTGTCCGGTGCTCGGCCAGATCCCGCTCAACCCGAGCGTGCGCGTCGGCGGCGACGCGGGCGACCCGATCACGATCGCGGAGCCCGACTCGCTCGTCGCGCGCCGCTTCCAGGAGATCGCGGGCCGGCTCGCGCAGCGCATCGCGATCCGTTCGCACCAGGCGCTCCCGATCCTGCAGTGATCGCGTAACCTGATCTCTCCCCCCGAGCGCGAGGACGACGCCGCATGCAACGCCTGATCGACGGAGTCCACCGCTTCCACAGCGACGAGTTCGGCCGCTACGAGGAGCTGTTCCAGCGCCTCTCGCGCGAAGGCCAGAACCCGCACACGCTGTTCATCACGTGCTCGGACTCCCGCGTGCTCGCGGAGCTGATCACGCAGAGCCGCCCCGGCGACCTCTTCGTCGTCAAGAACGTCGGCAACATCGTGCCGCACTCCGCCGAGCAGGACTCGTCGTCGACGTCGGCGGCGATCGAGTTCGCGGTCGAGGCGCTCGGGGTGTCCGACGTCGTCGTGTGCGGTCACTCGCAGTGCGGCGCGATGGAGGCGCTGATGAACGGATCCCCGATGCCGGGACGCCTCGGACACCTCGAGCGCTGGCTCGAGCTCGCCGCGCCCGTGCGGCGCATGGTCGAGGCGAAGTACGCCCATGTCGCCGATTCGCGCGCGCGCGTCACGGCCGCGGCGGAGGAAAACGTGCTCTTCGCGCTCGAGAACCTGCACTCGCACGCGTGCGTGCAGCACCGGCTCGCCGAGGGCAAGCTCCGTCTGCACGGCTGGTTCTTCAAGATCGCGACGGCGGAGCTCTTCGCGTACGACCCGCGCACGGGGCAGTTCTCGCTGCGCATCGGCGAGCGCGGTCGCGGCACCGGCTCGGGCGAGGCGCGCGTGCCTTGAGACAGGCCTCGGTCTCGCGGCGCACGACCGTGCGCGAGGAGGCGCGGTGACCGTCGCGCTCCTCTCCGGGCTGTTCCTCGCGCTCGCTCACCCCTCGGACGCACGCGCGGTCGAAGCGCGGCTCGTACGGTTCACCTGCGAAGAGCGGGAGGCCGCGCGGCGCGCCGAGCGGACGTGGCGTGCGCCGAGCGTCGTGGAGGAACTCGCGCACGGCTGGAGCGTCGAGGTGTTCGACGCGTGCGACCACGCGCGCGAGTTCGAGTTCCTCGTCGGCGGGCGCGGGGTGCTCGCGGCGTGCGTGCTCGACGCGAGCGGCTCCGTGGTCGGCGTGCTGCGCGGTCCGGCGGACGCCGATACGTGCAGGGCGTTTCTCGAAGGAACGCGCTCGGTGCTCGCGACGGAGCGCGCGAGTCACGAGCTGAGGTACGCGTCCGAGGGTGCACTCGCTCGCATCGACGCACGGATCGCGTTCGGCGCGTGGGACGCGGCGGAAGCGGAGCTCGAAGCGCTCGTCGTGTGCTCGACGGACGCGCCCGAGGTGCTGCACGAGCGTCGCGCGCGGATCGCGCTGCTCCGCGGCGACGTCGAGCGCGCCGAACAGGAGCTCGCACACTGCGCGCCGAGCCGCCCTGCGCCGTCCATGCCGAACGAGGCCGCTCGACGCGCGTGGATCGACGCGGCGCGATGCGCGCCGGACGACGCGACGCGCGCAGACCACCTCGAGCGCCGCCTTGCGCTCACCTGCGCGCTCGTCGCGCTCGCCGCCCGGCGCACGGACGAGGCGCGGACGCTCCTCCCGCGCGTGCTCGCCGACGTCGAGCGCGTGCCGTGCGAGCTCGACGCGCTCCTCCGCGCCGCGCGGACGCTGCACGAGAGCGGGCTCGACGCGCTCGCGCTCGACGCCTGCGCCGCGCTCGACGTCGCGACGGACTCCGCCGCGCTCCATCGTTCCACCGAGTCGTTGCGCGAGCACGTCGCGATCGGCCCGGCGTCCCACGTGCATTGAAGGCTCCCCCATGAAGCACTCGCGGTTCCTCGTGGTCTCCTCGCTCCTCCTCGGCGCCGCGTTCGCGGCGAGCTGCGCGCGCGCAGGCGCGGAAATGCGCTCCGCGGATGGGACGGACGAGCACACGAGCACGCCCGCCGACGCCGAGTCGAACACGGTCGCGGCGAACGCGAGCTCCGACGACGCCGTCGTGATCGGCGAGGGCGCGCATCGCTATCGCTGGGTGAAGAACTGGGGCGCGCGGCCCGACGGGAAGGACCTCGGCAACACGCACGGCTGCGTCGCGCACGACTCCGAAGGCCGCATCTACGTCAACACGGACACGCAGGACGCCGTGATGATCTACGACGCGAGCGGCAAGCTCCTGAAGACGTGGGGCAAGGACTTCGCCGGCGGCATGCACGGCATGCAGATCGTGAAGGAAGGCGAGCGCGAGTTCCTCTACGCCGTCCACACGTCGCGCCACGAAGTGGTGAAGTGCACGCTCGACGGCGACGTGCAGTGGACTGTCGGCTGGCCCGAGACGTCGGGCGTCTACGAGAGGAAGGAGCAGTACAACCCGACGAGCATCGCGGTGCTCCCGGACGGCGCGTTCTTCGTCGCGGACGGCTACGGGCTCTCGTGGATCCACAAGTACGACAAGGACCACAAGTACGTGAAGTCGTTCGCGGGCCCCGGCACGGAACCCGGCAAGTGCCGCACGCCGCACGGGCTCCTGCTCGACACGCGCGTGACGCCGCCGGTGTTGATGGTCGCCGACCGCGAGAACGGACGGTTGCAGACGTTCGACCTCGACGGCAAGTTCCTCTCGGTGATCAGCGGCATGCTGCGGCGTCCGTGCCACATGCACCTGCGCGGAAAGGAGCTCGTCGTCGCCGACCTCGCAGGCCGCGTGACGATCCTGAACGAGAAGAACGAGCTCGTCTGCCACCTCGGCGACCAACCGGACGAGTCGCTGCGCGCGCAGAACGGCGTGCCGAAGGAGAAGTGGAAGGACGGCGTGTTCCTGTCGCCGCACTGCGCGGAGTGGGACGCGAAGGGCGATCTCTACGTCCTCGACTGGAACGCGAGCGGGCGGGTGTCGAAGCTCGAGCACGTGAAGTGACCGGCGCGCTGCACATCGGGACTCTCCGCAACCACCGAGCTCGCGTTCACCGCGCTGCGACGCGCTGCCAGCACGAGAGACACGCGAGGAAGGCTCGCGCGGAAGGTTCGTGAAGCCCGCCAGGCCAGCGGGCAATCGCCGAGGACGCCTGCTTCGCGCAAGCGATGGCGGTGCGGCGCAGGACACGCGTCGACAAATCGTAGTCCGCGATGTGTCGCTGACGCTGCAGATCGAGGAAGGCGTCGGCCATGTGGAGCACGTCCGGGTGCGTCACGACTCCAGGAGCCAGACGTTGCACGGTGCTCGGCAGTCGACTCCAGCCGCGCTGAAACGCCTTGGAGACCTCCGCCATTTCGCCGTGCTTGAAGCAGCGCATCAGGAGCTCGCGGTGTGCGGCATTGGACCGGCCGCGCCCCGCCTGCAGTCCGGCGGCCTCGCCGACGAGAAAGTGAAAGACCGCGTAGTACGACGCGCTGATCGAGCGTCGCACGCTCGCCTGGACGGGCCTGCGCGGCTCGAGGGTCGCCAGGAGCTGAGCCTGCTCCAGGAGCTGCGCGTGAATCGGCATCGACGTCCGGCTCACGACGCGCTGTCTTCGAGCTCGGATCGGCGGCGGAACTCGACGTACGGGTACGGCGCGTCGTCGAGGGATCGCACTCGTGCGTGGATGCGGTCGTAGATCGGCCGCAGTCTAGGCCAGGTGAGCTCCGCTTCGGGCGATCGGTCGTCGAGCACGACGTAGACGAGCAGCTCCTCGTCGCCCAGGTGATCGACGTACGGGCGCGCGATGATGTCGACGACGCGCGGCTTCCTCGGGAGCGATAGGGAGCTCGGCTCGAGCAGGCGCGTCCATTCGGAAGCGGAGACCATGCGCCCGAGTCTGCTCGCGGCCTCCGAGTCCGTCAATCCGTGGAGAACGCGCCCCCCTCGGCGCCGCGACCGAGAGTGGGGAGCTCCGCGGCGCGTCGTCGCCCGCGAGCGACGCACGCGGCCTGGCAGCGCCAACCGAGGCGCGTTCTTCGGCTCTTCGCACGCGCCGATGGAGTTCCTCACGCGCCACCGTCGCGTAGGATTCCCCGCTCCTGAATCCGCTCGCACGAACTCGTCATCACTCCCCCACTCCCGCACCACATGCACTGGCTCCTGATCGCGCTCGCCGTCGTCGTCGCGCTCGTCCTCCTCGTGATCGTCGCGGGACAGTTCGTGCCGCGGAAGCACACCGTGACGCGCCACGTCGTCGTGCAGCGCCCGCCCGAGGACGTGTGGCGCCTCCTCACCGACTTCGCCGCGTATCCGGCGTGGCGCAGCGGCATGAAGGGCATCGAGCGCCGTCCCGATCGCGACGGGAAGCCCGTCTGGGCCGAGGACTCGAAGTTCGGGAAGATCCCGTACGTCGTCGACGCGTCGGGCGCGCCGCACCGGCTCGTGACCGTGATCGCGGACGCGTCGCTGCCGTTCGCGGGACGGTGGACGTACGTGATCTCGCGCGAGAAGCTCGGCACGCGCGTCGCGATCACCGAGGACGGCGAGATCAAGAGCCCGCTCTTCCGCGTGCTCGCGCACTACGTGTTCGGGTACACGCGCACGATCGACGCGGTGCTGAAGGATCTCGCGAAGCACTGCGGCGAGGACGTGCGGCCGGGCTGAACGGAGCGCGAGCGTCCAGCGCGTCCGCCGGCTCGCGCTCAGTCGCGCCGCACCGCCGCCAGGATGCAGCGCGTCGCGTGGCTCTTGTTCAGCGTGTAGAAGTGCAGGCCCGGCGCGCCGCCTTCGAGCAGCTTGCGGCACTGCCGGATCGCGTGCTCGATCCCCGTCGCCATCACGAGCGCCGGGTCGTCCTTCACGCGCTGCAGACGCTCGGAGAGCTCGCGCGGGATCGACGCACCGCACATCTCCGTGAAGCGCTCGACCTGCGCCACGTTCGTGATCGGCATGATGCCCGGCACGATCGGCACCTGGATCCCGGCGCGCCGTGCGCGGTCGACGAACGCCCAGTAGCACTCGTTGTCGAAGAAGAGCTGCGTGATCAGGAACTGCACGCCCTGCTCGACCTTGTGGCGCGTCCACTTCAGGTCCTCCTCGGCGTTCTTCGACTCGATGTGCGTCTCGGGGTAGCACGCGGCGCCGATGTCGACGTCCGAGCGGCTCTTCAAGTAGCCGACGAGCTCGCTCGCGTGCTTGAAGCCGCCGGGCACCGTTTGGAACGTCGCCCCCGCTTCCTTCGGCGCATCGCCGCGCAGCGCGAGGATGTTCTCGATGCCGCTCGCGCGCAGACGATCGACCGTCTCGCCGATCTCCGCGCGGGAGGAACCGACGCACGTCAGGTGCGCCATCGTCGTGATGTTGAGCTCCTTCTGGATGCGGCTCACGACCTCGAGCGTGCGGTCGCGCGTGCTCCCGCCCGCGCCGTAGGTCACGGAGACGAAGTCCGGGCTCCACGCCGACTTCAGGTCCGCGACGGCGGTCATCAAGTGGCGCGCGCCGTCGTCGGTCTTCGGCGGGAAGAACTCGAAGCTGAAAATCGGCCGATAGCGGCCGTGCATCTGGGTGATTCGCAAAGGGGGGCTCCGCGGCGTTTCGAGCCAGCATAGAGGCTCGGCGCGGAGCTCGCACGGGCGCGCGCACCCTTCCAGCACGAAACCGGCCGCGCGAAACCGGCGCGTCAGCTCGCGGGTCCGCTCTTCCGGTCCGCGAGCACGGGCAGGTACGCGCTCCACGGTCCGACGTCGCGCTCGTAGCGCTTCGCCAGCACGCGCGCGATCTGCGCGACGTGACCGAGGTCGTGGACGACCCACGTCGAGAGGAGCTCGCGCAGCGTCACCGAGCCGAACGTCGGGTGCACGCCGCGCTGGTCGAGGTGCGCGGAGCGGAGCGCGAGCGCGTCGAGGCGCGCGAGGCTCGCCGCGCGCTCGGCGCGGAACAGCGCGAGGAGTTCGCTCGGCGTTCCGGCGATCTCGGCCTCGCGCACGAACGGGTCGAACGGCACGCGCTCGCCGTCGCGGAGGATGCGCTCGACGCGCGGGATCCAGTCCGTGCGCTCGCCGTGGACGAGGTGGGCGAGCACGGTGCGCACCGTCCACGTCCCCGGCCCTTCGTCGCGCTCGAACCACGCGGAGTCGAGGCCGTCGAGCAGTGCCGTGAGCTGCGCGGGCGTGCGCTCGAGGAGCCCACGCGCTTCGCGGAGGTCGAACTGCGTCATGCGGGGAGCTCCTCGCGGAGTTCCTCGAAGCGCGCACGCCACGCGTCGGGAAGCGGGCGGCTCTTCATCGTGGTGAGGTCGGTCAGCGCGGTGGTCTGCCGCGCGTCGACGCAGAGCACGTGATCGAGCTCGAAGACGTAGCGCAGGCCGATCGAGCTCGTGCCGAGGTGGAAGCAGGTGACGCGCACGGTCGGACGGTCGCCGAAGCGCAGCGGGCGGCGGAAGTCGACCTGGCTGTGGACGAGCGGGAAACCGAGCTTCTTCTCGAGGAGGATGTGGTGGTAGCGCTCGCCGAGGTGACGCTCGATCAGGTCCTCGAAGACGTCGTGGAGGGCTTCGTAGACGCGCGGGAAGTAGACGATGCCGGAGGGGTCGGTGTGGCCGAAGCGGATTTGGATCGGGGTGGTGTGGGCCGGCATGGGGAGGGACTGGGGGTCGGTCGGGAGCGCGAGAGGGCGTTGGGCAGCAGCGGAGACTGGGCGCAACGGAACACATTTGGATGCTTCGCATTCCAGACTCGTGACCCGCTCGCGCCGGAGGAACCGGCGCGAGCGGGTCACGAGTTCTGGTTTCTCTCAGCTCCTCGATCGGGGAAGAGGGTGGGCCAGCGTTCTTGGGCTTCTTCGACGACGAGGTGGGCCAGCGTTTCGGTCAGGGCGCGGCCGGTCTCGGCGTTCGCTTCGCTCGGAGCACCGCAGTAGGCCTGGGTCGCGCCGGCGGCGGCGAAGGTCGTGATGCCCTGCTTCATCTTCGCGATCAGGTCGATCTTCACGGGCGGGAGCGTCGCGCGCTCGCGTTCACGGACCGCGGTCGGGTCGGCGTGTTGGACGAGGCTCGTCTCGTAGCTTCCCGCGTGGCAGTCGCCGCTCTGGAACTCGGCGCCGAGGCGTGCGGCGTTCTTGCGGCGCGTCACGTCGACGAGCACGGCCTCGGCGCGCTGCTCCGAACGCACGGCGTGGTCGAGCACGACTCCGCGCAGCACCTCGACGTGCGCGGGCTCGAGGTGGCCGTTCACGAGCACGATCTGGCGCACGCCCTCTTGCTCGAGCGCGCGGAGCACGTCCTCGACGAGCGCCCACAGAGTTCCGGGACGCAGCGACACGCGGCCGGGGAAGCCCTCCGTGTAGTTCGTCACGCCGTACGCGATCGGCGGCGCGACGAACGCGGGCACGCCGCGCTCGCGCAGGAGCTCCGCCGCGCGTCGCGCTTGTGCGAGCGCGATGGTCACGTCGGTGTCGAGCGGGAGGTGCGGCCCGTGCGGCTCGGTACTTCCGATCGGCACGATCACGATCGAGCGCGGCTGGAAGCACGCCGCGGCCTCGGGCGAGGTGAGCTTCGAGAGGTCGGTCATCGCCCCCATCCTGGCAGGGAACGAGCGCGCGCGCCCGCCTCCACCGGCCTGGAAGCGCTCGATCGACGCCGAAAAAGCGCCGTCCGCTCCACGATCCTTCGAATCCGGATCGTGCGCGTCCAGCGCGGGCGCTCGTCAGCATCGCCCATTCGACGTCGAGCGCGATCTGGAATTGCGCGTTCGTGATCGTCGGCGTGATTCCGACTCGTATGCATCGACTCGAGCGAGATCGCATTCTCCGCGCGCGCCGAGATCGAATTCGTCGCGCGGATTCCACGCGCCGTCGAAGTGCTCCGACTCGCCGCTCCCCGCTCTCGCGCGCGCTTGCCCGTGTTTTTTCGCGTGGCTAGAGTCCGCCGCGGTCGCCGCCTTCGAGGTGGTGACGTCCCGACAACACAACGAGGATTGCATCTAGAGCTGCAGGGACGTTCGCAGCGGAGTTTCGAAACGGGAGAGCTCGCCATCTCGCCCGCCTCCATCGCCCGCATTCGTGTGCGGGGTCGTGGGCGTGGGCGGCGTGCCTCCGACGCGGTCTCGACCGCACCGTGTTCGAAGCCGCTGCCGCGCCTCGCGTGCTCGTCAACGAGGAGTGCTACTGGGATGGTTGCAACGAGAACTACGTGGATCCGTGCGCTGGGCGTCGCGACCTCGAGTGGTTTGCTCTCGAGTCTCGCCGCCGCGACCGCCGCGGCTCCGTTCCAAGGCCCCCTGACCGTCGACGCGACGCGAGCACAGCCCGCGCAGCAATCGACCGCGGTTCTGGGCAGTCGAGCGCTCGGACCGGGCACGCCCCCGTGCAACCCGCGCAATCGCAACGAGTGCGGGAGCCTGCTGCTCTTCCCCGAGCTCGACAACCGCGAGGGAACGCGCACGATCTTCACGATCACGGACGGCTGCTGCACCGGCGGCGCGAACGTGACGGTCGAGGTCGTCTACATCAACAAGGACACGTGCCAGGAGCGCAACGCCGGCCTCGTCCTGTCCCCGTGCGACACGGTGACCTGGGTCAGCAACCAGATCATCCCCGACCCGATGCAGGGCTACGCCTACGCGTTCGCGCGGACCTCGGTCCCCGGCGGCCCCGGCCTCTTCACCCCGATCGTGTTCAACCACCTGATCGGCATCGAGACGGTCGTCAACGGCTTCGACAACTTCGACTACTCGATCAACGCGATCTCGTTCAAGGGCATCGGCAACGAGCTCGCGACGAACGACGACGACAACGACGGCATCCGCGACCTGAACGGTCCGGGCGCGCTCGGTGAGTACGAGGAGGCGCCCGCGCAGATCGTGATCCCGCGCTTCTTCGGCCAGGACGAATTCGGTTCGACGGCGCCGCAGTACGACAGCGACCTGATCCTGATCGCGCTGTCCGGCGGAGCGAGCTTCACGACGATCGCGCGCATCACGGCGTTCAACGACAAGGGCAACCAGGTCGATCGCACGACGCCGTCGTTCTACTGCTGGGAGAAGCGCAAGCTGCGCGATTGGGTCCCGAACACGGTCAACTCCGCGCTCGACGATCCCTCGAACCCGACCGACGACGACGCGAACGAGCCGTTCGGTCTCGTCCCGCGCCAGGCGGGCTGGATCGTGATCGACGGCGTCACGGCGTCCAGCACCGGCCCCGAGACGATCGCGGACCCCGCGCTCTACGCGGTGCTCATCGAGCGCAGCAACGGCGGAGCGGCGGCCACGCTGCCCTTCGAGGTCTGCTCGCAGACGAACGGCGACCTGCTGCCGATCGGGATCTTCGGCGACGGCCCGAACCCGGTTTCGGGCGACAACCAGTGATGGAAGCGAGCGAAACGAACCCCAAGACCACGAGGAACACCATGAACATCTTCACTCGCGCCGCGCTCTCCATCCTCGGCCTCGCCGCGCTCACGACGGGCGCGCTCGCGAACGGCCGCAATCCGGGCAGCCTGCTCGTCTACCCCGAGTTCACGCAGGGGAACGGCACGGACACGATCTTGACGGTCACGAACACGAACTCGACGACGGGCGTGCGCGTGCACCTCTGGTACATCAGCGGCGACGACGCCACGCGCTGCCAGGAGACGAACCGCATCGTCAACCTGCTCCCGCGCGACACGTTCACCGCGCTCGTCTCGGCGCACATCACGGCGCTCGGCCCGCAGAAGGGCTTCGTGTACGTGTACGCGGAGAGCTCGTCGGGTCAGCCGATCTCCTTCAACTACCTCGTCGGCGACCTCCTGATCGTGAACGGCGCGCTCGCGAACCAGTACTCGGTCGAGGTGCTCCCCTTCCGTTCGCCCAAGGCGGACGGCGAGACCACCCGGTCGGACCAGGACTCGATCCTCGACCTGAACGACGTCGAGTACGAGAAGGCGCCGGCCAAGGTGATCGTCCCGCGCTTCATGGGCCAGTCGGTGAACGCTCCGTTCCAGAGCGACCTCGTCCTCCTCTCCCTGAGCGGCGGCCGCAACTTCACGACGATCGTCGACTTCCTCGCGTTCAACGACAACGAGGAGGTCTTCTCCGCCCAGCACCAGTTCTCGTGCTGGAAGAAGACCGCGCTGCTGAACATCAACGGCATCTTCAGCAAGACGTTCCTGCAGAACTACACGAACGACAACCCGAACGAGGTGCTCGGCGCTCCCACCGAAGAGGCCGGCTTCTTCACGGTCGACGGCAACGTCGCGTACTCGACGACGGCGGACATCCTCGACCCGGTCGTGATCGCGGTCCTCATCGAGAAGAGCGGCACGGGCGAGATCGCGGCCGAACTCCCGTTCTTCCAGGGCACGCAGCTCAAGGGCGACTTGCTGCCCACGGGCAACGGCTGGGACGGCGACTGAGCCGAGCTCACCCTTCCATTCGAGCGCGCGGCGCGTCCGGCATCCCGGGCGCGCCGCGCGTGTTTTCGGGCCGAGAGTCGGCGGTGGAGCGAGGGCGGGCGTCGAGCGCGCGCTCAACTCCCGCGCGCCGCGAGCTCGGCCTTCAGCACCTTGCGCGCGACCTTGCCGCGGTCGTTCTTCGGCAGCGCTTCGCGCCACTCGAACCAGCGCGGGTACTTGTACGGCGCGAGGCGCGACTTCACGTGTGCCTTGAGCGCGTCCGCCGTCGTCGCGTCGCCCTTCCAACCGGGCTGCAGCACGACGAGCGCGAACGGCTTGACGAGCTTCTCTTCGTCCTCGCGCCCGAGCACGCACACCTCCGCGACCGCGGGATGCGCGAGGAGCACGTTTTCGATCTCGAGCGGCGAGACCCAGATGCCGCTGACCTTCAGCAGGTCGTCGTCGCGCCCTTCGTAGTAGTAGTAGCCCTGCGCGTCGCGCCGGAACACGTCGGCGGTCGTGCACCACTCGCCCTGGAACGTCTCGCGCGACTTCTCCTTGTCGGCCCAGTAGCAGAGCGCGGTCGATCCGCCGCGGATGCGCAGGCGCCCGGGCTCGCCCTCGGCGACGAGCCGGCCCTCGGGGTCGACGATCTGCGCTTCGTAGCCCGGCACGATGCGACCGAGGCTCCCGAGCTTCACGTCGCCCGGGTAGTTCGAGATGTAGATGTGGAACATCTCGGCGGAGCCGATGCCGTCGAGGATCTCGACGTTCGTGCGCGCCTTCCACTCCTCGTAGAGCCGCGCGGGCAGCGCTTCGCCCGCGGAGAGGCACACGCGCAAGCTCGTGAGGTCCGCGTCCGCGATGCGCGGCGAGCGCAGCATGTTGTTGATCATCGTCGGCACGCTCGTGAGGAACGTCGGCCGGAAGCGCGCGATCTGGTCGAAGAGCTCGTCCGCGGTCGCGCGCCCGGGGAACAGGACGACCGTCGCGCCGACGCGGAACGGGAACATCAGGTTCGTGCCCGTCGCGTAGCCGAAGAAGAGCTTCGGCACGGAGAGGCACACGTCGCTCTCGCGATACCCCGCGACGCGCAGCGCGTACGTCTCCGTGTTGTAGGCGAAGTCGCCGTGCGTGTGGACGCACGCCTTGGGCAGGCCCGTCGAGCCCGACGTGAAGAGCCAGCCCGCGAGGTCGTCGGGCCCGGTCGGTTCGAGCTCCGCGAGCCTCGAGTCGGGCGACTCGGCCGCGAGCACGTCCTCCCACGCCGCGAAACCGCCTGCGTCGGGACCGACGACGAACGCCTGCGTCGCGAGACGCGCCGCGCGGATCGCGGGAGCGATCGCGGGGAGCACGTCGGTGTGCGTGATCACGACGCGCGCCTTCGTGTACTCGAGGTACTCCGCGTACTGCTCCGTGTGCAGGAGCGGGTTCACCATCGCGAAGACGCCGCCCGCGCGCAGCACGCCGAACCACGCCTCGGCGAACTCCGGCAGGTCGGGCAGCACGATGAGCACGCGCTCCTCCGGCCGCACGCCCGCGCGCCGGAGCGCGGCGGCGACGCGCTTCACGCGCTCGGACACCTGCGCATACGTCGCGGAGCGCTCGCCGCAGCGCAGCGCGACCTTGTTCGCGCGCCCTTCGCGCACGTTGCGGTCGAGGAAGTAGTCGCAGAGGTTGAAGCGCTCGGGGAACGGCGCGACCGCGGAGTAGAGATCGTTGGAGCTCATGGCGCGTGGGGCGCTCAGGCTAGCACGCGTCCCCTCGTCCGCGGTGCGCGGGAGCACCGCGAAGACGTGCCCGGAACGAGCACCCGGTACGGTGAGGGGCGCCGAGGTGCGGTGCGGTCCGGTGTGGCGGCGTGAACTGCGGATCGGTGCGGTACGGAGCGGCACGAAGTCGTGCGGCGTCACTCCGTGCGGTGGGGACCGGGCCTGCGGCGCACGACGCGCGTCTCGAGATTCGCACGGACTCCACGTCTGCACGAGTCGGCGCTCGCGGCGGTTTCGCGGTGAATCTGCGAGCTCAAGGCACGAGCACGGTCGCGCCGATCGTCGCGCGCGCTTCGAGCTCGCGGTGCGCGAGCGCCGCATCGGCGAGCGCGCGACGTCGCTCGACCGCGCCCTTCACCGTGCCGTCGGCGAGGCGCGCGAAGAGCTCCGCGGCGGCGGCGGCGAGCTCGCCCGCGTCCGCCGTGTAGTCGAAGAGCGAGCAGCGCGTGAGGAACAGCGAGCGCTTCGCCAAGAGACCGACGTCGAACGGCGGGACCGTCCCCGAGCTCTGCCCGAAGCTGACGAGCATCCCGCGCGTCTTCAGGCACTCGAGCGAGCGGAGGAACGTCTCGCGCCCGACGGAGTCGTACACGACGTCGACGCCCGCGCCGCCGGTGAGCTCGAGCGCGCGAGCGCGGAAGTCCTCGCGCGTGTAGACGATCACCTCGTCGCAGCCGAGCGCGCGCGCGTGCTCCGCCTTCGCGTCCGTCCCGACCGTGCCGAGGACGCGCGCGCCGAGGTGCTTCGCCCACGGGACGAGGAACGACCCGACGCCGCCCGCTGCGGCGTGCACGAGCAGGACGCGCCCGCGCTCGACGCTGACGACGCGCCGCAGCAGCATGTGCGCGGTCATCCCCTTGAGCATCGACGCCGCGGCGACGTCGCACGGGATGCTCGCGGGCAGCACGACGACGCGCTCCGCGGGCAGGTTGCGCCGCTCCGCGTACGCGCCGAGCGGCCGCGTCGCGTACGCGACGCGCGCGCCCACCGCGAGCCCGCGCACGCCCGCACCGAGCGCCTCGACGACGCCCGCGCCCTCGAGGCCCGGCGTGTACGGCAGCGACGGCGGCGTGTAGAGCCCCGAGCGGAAGTAGACGTCGACGTAGTTGAGCCCGATCGCTTCGTTGCGCACGCGGACCTCGCCCGGTGCCGGCGGAGCGAGCGGGAGCTCGGCGGGCTCGAGGACCTCCGGCCCGCCGTGACGATGGACGAGGATGCCGCGCGTGGTGTCGCTCAACGTGCTCCTCCTCCCGAGTCGATCAGCCCTTCTTCGCCGCCTTGAGTCGCTTCGCGAGCTCCTCGGCGCTCTTGCAGCGTTCGCGCTTGTCGGCCATCAGGCCGCTCGTGATCGCGGCCTCGAGTTCCTTCGGCACGTCGCACTTCGGCGCGCGCGTCTTCATCGCGGGCGGCGCCTTCTGCAGCTTCGCCTGGAAGACCTCGAGGAAGCTCTTGCCCTTCCACGGGAGCACGCCGGTCGCGAGCTCGTAGAGCACCGTCGCGACGTTGTACACGTCCGATTGCACGTCCGGAGACTCGCCGCCGAACTGCTCGACGGGCGCGTAGAACGGCGTGCCGATGAGCGCGGTCTTGTCGCCGAGGTGCTTCGCGGTCCACAGGCCCGGCGTGATCCCGCCGTCGACGAGCACGATCGAGAGCTTCTTCTTCGCGTCGTCGACGTGGATCGTGTGCGGCTTCACGTCGCCGTGGACGAGGCCCTCCTCGTGCACCGCCGCGAGCCCCTGGCAGAGCTGCACGCCGATGTCGACGACCGTCGCCGCGTCGAGCACCTCGTCGCCGCGCCAATCGCGCAACGAGGACTTCGGAGGGAGATCCGTGACGAGCAGGATCGTGCCGTCGTCGAGCGCGTGCACCTCGCGCGAACGAAGCACGTTCGCCGACTCGACCTCCATCCAGCTCATCATCGAGCGCGCGAACTCCGCGGCCTGCTTCTTCGTCTCGAACAGCGCCGCGGGGAAGAGCTGCAGCTCGCACGCGCCCTTGCCCTTCGTGTCCTCGGCCTGGAACGCCGTCGACATCCCGCCGTGCCGACTCGTGCCGGAGATCTTGTAGCGATCGAGGAGGACCTTGCCGGGAGCGAGATCGAACAGGGTGATCGTCTTGAGAGCCATGAGGGGCGTTCCGAGGAAGCGGGGCGGAGGTGAGGGCCGCGTACCTATATCACGCTTCGCCCGCGGCGGCACGCGCGCACTCTACGGCGAGGCTCGGTCGGAGGGCCTTGTTCCTCGCGACGCGAGCCCGGCGAGTTTCTGCGCTCGGCTCGGCGGCGAGCTTCTCGGCTCGGCGTGATGGCAAGCTTCTCCGCTCCGCGCGGCGGCGAGCTTCTCGGCTCGGCGTGATGGCAAGCCTCTCCGCTCCGCGCGGCGGCGAGCTTCTCGGCTCGGCGTGATGGCAAGCCTCTCCGCTCCGCGCGGCGGCGAGCTTCTCGGCTCGGCGTGATGGCAAGCTTCTCCGCTCCGCGCGATGGCGAGCTTCTCGGCTCGGCGTGATGGCGAGCCGCTCGCGCTGCACTCGACGGCGACCTGCCCGAATCCACGCAACGCGCCGAGGAACGCTCCTCGTACGCGACGAGGGCCGCATCGCGCGCGGCACTCCGTCGCGCGCAGGTCGTGCCTTCACTCCTCGGTCTCGTAGGGCAAGACCGGCGCCTCGAGGTACGGCGCGATCTCCTCCGCGTGGAACTCCGAGCGCTCGAAGTCGCGCAGCACGTCGGCAAACGCGTCGGTGCCGGAGCGCCCGGCCGCGCGCTCGAACGCGGCGCGCGGGTCGAGCTTCGCTCGATGCGCGCGATGCCACACGATGCCGACCACGTCGAGCGTCTCGTCGGCGTCGCGCGCGCCGCCCTCGAGCGAGAGGGCCGCGAGCGCGTTCTCCAGGAGCTCGGCACCCTGCGCATCGGCGATCTCTCGCGCCCACGCCGCGGCGATCCACGTGAGCCACGTCTGCACGTCGACGACGTGTCGACACGTCGAGCGCATTCGCTCGCGCTCCACGTCGCCGCCGGCTCGGTACGCGGCGACGAGCGCGGCGAGCACGGGCGCGACCTCCTCGAAGGGCGGGTACTCGCGCTCCTTCTTGCGCATGCGCGCGCGGCGAGCACGTTCGACGAGCGCGTTGAGGCGCGCCTCGAGTTCGACGGCGTTCGTCTCCATGTTCAGTACGCCGCCGTCTTCGCGAGATGGTCGCGCCACGCGCGCTTCTCGCGCAACTCGGTCAGCATCGAGGCGAACTCGTCGAGCTCCTCCTCGCGCGTGTAGAAGTGCGGCGAGACGCGCAGGCCCGCGCCGGGCCGGTGGTCGACGAGTACGCCGCGCGCTTCGAGCGCCTTGACGAACGCCGGACCGTTCTCGTCGTCGTTCAACCCGACCGTCAGCGTGCCGCCGCGGCGCGCGACGTCCTTCGGACTGTGGATGCGGAAGCCGCGCGACTCGAGGTCCGCGCGCAACGACTCGGTGAGCCGCACGGAGTGCTCGCGGATGTTCTTCACGCCGGCCTCGAGCACGAGCTCGTACCCCGCCGTCGCGGCGAGGAAGCTCGGCACCGCCGGCGAGCCGTGGAGCATGCGCCGGATGCCGTCGGCATAGCGCTGCGGCCCCGTCTCGAACGCGAACGGCGCCGCGTGCGCCGCCCAGCCCGTGATGCGCGGCTCGAGCGTCTCCATCAAGCCCTTGCGCACGTACAAGTAGCCCGCGCCGGGTCCGCCGCAGAGCCACTTCACCGAACCGCCGCACACCATGTCGACGCCGAGTGCCTGCACGTCGACGGGAACGGTACCGAGCGCCTGATACGTGTCGAGCATCACGAGCGCGCCGACTTCCTTCGCGCGCCTGCAGATCGCGGCGGCGTCCTGCACGAAGTGGCTCTTGTAGCTGACGTGGCTGATCGGAACGATCAGCGTGGTCTCGTCGATCGCCGCGAGCAACCGCTCCGTGTCGCACGTGACGCCGTCCGTCGGCACGCACTCGATCCGCGCGCCGAACTTCTTGAAGCCCTCCCACACGTACATGTTCGTGGGGAACTCCTGGTCCGTGTACACGACCTTGTTCCGCTTCCCGGAGAAGTCGAGCGCGCTCCCGACGAGCGACTGGATCACGGACACGTTCTGGTGCATCACGACCGTGTCCGGCGGCGCATTCATCAGGCGCCCGAGCACGTTGCCGACGTTCACCGGCGCATCCCACCATCCCTCCGCCCACGCCCGCACCCCGCGCGTCGCCCACTGGTCGGCGAACGCCCGGAGCTTGTCGTAGACGCCCACGGGCATCGCGCCCAGGCTGTGGTTCACGAGGTAGGTCGTGTTCGCGAGAATCGGGAAGTGCCTGCGCCAGCGGTCGGGGTCGTGGGTCATGGGCGGGGCTCGTGTTGGGCGAGCAGGATACGCGCACGCGCCCCCTCCGGGATACCGGCCCCCATCACTGATTACGGAGGAGCACCGCCCAGGGCGCCCTCCAGCGCATCCAGGCCGGGAGGAGCCAGCGCTCCGGATCGACGCCGAGCGCCATCGCCGGCGTCTCGTGCTTGCGCGTGTTGCTCACGCCGCGCACGTAGTTCCGCCAGCCCACGTAGACCCACAGGTGCTGGAGCAAGCGCTCGCTCGTCTTCGCGTGCGCCCATGTGCGACGCACCAGGCGCGACACGCCGTCGCGGAGCATCGCCAGCGTGTGGTTGATCGCGAAGAGCGGGTTCTTCGTGTCGCGCACGGCCTTCGAGCTCGTCGTCGCGTGAGCGAGCTCCCGCGCTCCGAACACCTCGCGCAGGATCGCCGGATACGTCCGCTTCTGGTCCGTGACGATCTCGAGCGCGCCCTTTTCTGCCGCGCTCGTCTTCAAGACTTCGAAGCAGCGTTTCACCGCGGCGCGTGAGCCGTTCGTGCGCTTGCCGTGCGCCAACTCGCGCGCCGCCTTGCGCCGCTCGAGCGCGGGCGAGCTCACCTTGCGCGCGGGCAGCGGCGCGCTCTCGACGTGGAACACGAAGCGCGTCTCGCGCTCGATCAGCACCGGCACCGTGAGCGGACACAAGCGCCGGTCCGTCTCGAACGTCTCCGCCTCGTCGAGCGAAAACGAGCCCGTCAACCGCGCCTTCGCTCCGGAGAGCAGGAGCGCGTGCAGCTCCTTCGAATGCGAACCGTAGCGCGCGATCCGGCGTTCGACCGTGCGGCGTTTGGTCCGGAGCACGCGCGCGATCTGGCGGTGCGAGACCTTCGACACGAACGACTCGAAGATGGGCTGGTCGAGTTCGGGCCGCCGCAGACGGTAGTCGAGACGGAAGGTCTGCTCGGAGAAGCTCAACTTGCAGGTCTTGCAGCGATAGCGCTGCACGACGCGGCCGTCGCACTTGCGCGCGTAGGTGCCCAGATGCACGTACGCGAAGCCCGCGCTCGGCGTGGACGCGGAACAACCGGAGTGAGGACAACAGGGCGGCGTGAACGACATGGCGTACGCAACGTGAGCGCTCCTCCCCCGCGTCGTCGCGCGGGGCTCGCATCCGCGTGACGCCGCTCAACCGGCGTGAGGGCGCACAACACGGTCATCGGCGCGAAAAAGACCAAGCATCGTGCGGGATCTCCCGCGAATATCAGATTGACGCACCGTCGAGCCCGACGGGCCGACCCTCTCTCCATACAACGACCCAAACCAAGCCCAGCAACGCTAGCGCTCGGACTCGGCGAAGGTCCTCGACAGACCTCGACCGTCAGGGAACTTCGAAGAAGGCCTTGACGGGGGGGCCTCCATATCAGCGCCCCGACATCACCGCGACCTCGCTCGGCAACTCCACGCCCAGCGTCGCGCCCGACGGCAAGTGCAAGTGACAACGCTCCATGAACGGCCTCAGCTCGTTCAGATACTCCCGCACCGAGTCCGCGCAGCGCTTCGAGCGCAGTCCGAGTTGAACAGCGCGTGTGTCGCCCGGCGTCGAGGGGCGGCCGAGCGAGAGCAGGGTGATCGAAAGCCAACGATTGAACATCTGCTGCGCGGCCGGGCGGTTCGTCGTCTCGCCGCAGAACTCGGCGTAGAGGTCCTCCGCGCGGTCGGTGAACGTCCGGTCCGCGTCGGCGATCGAGCGGGCGATCGCGGCGAACTCGCGGCAGCGCGAGTTCACGTAGCCCGACGTCGCGATGCGCTCCGCGCGATCGCACAGGGCGAGACAGACGGAGAGCTCGAGGCGCGTCGTCGGGTACGGGATGCGCTCCATGTGCGGACGCACGGCGAGCGACAGCTCCGTCCCACCGAGGCTCGCGTGGAGGCGCTCGACGTCCTTCAGGATGCGGAGCGAGTGCTCGAGGTCCTGCGCGAGGCGGAGCTTCTCCTCCACCTCGGGCACGACCTTCAGCCCGTGTCCGCGGATGTTCGCGGCCATGAGCTGGCGGTAGGCCTGCCGCTCCACGATCTTGCGCAGGAGGTTGCGCGACTCTTCGTCGAGGACGAGCGTGTCCATGGAAACTCCTCGGGGAAACGGGACGGTTCAGGGACGGGTCGGCGCTTCGACGCCGGTGAGCTTCTCGGGCGGGATCACGAGTCGTGCGACGGGGACACCGCCGACGAGGTGCTTCTCGATGATCTCGTCGACGTCGGCCGGCGTCACGTGCCCGTACCACACCTGCTCGGGGTAGACGACGACCGCGACGCCGAACGCGCACTGGTCGAGGCACCCCGCTTTGTTCGCGCGGACGACGCGCTTGAAGCCGCGGGCGTGGAGCTTCTCCTTGAACGCCTCGGCGACCTCGGCGGCGCCGCGCAGTGCGCAGCAGCCCTTCGGGTCGCCGGGCTTGCGCTCGTTCGTGCAGACGAAGACGTGTCGTTGGAACTTGGCCATGCAGTTCAGCCGCGAGGTGCGTCGAAGAGCTCCTTCGCCAGGACGAGCTTCTGGATCTCGCTCGTACCTTCGTAGATGCGCAGCGCGCGGACGTCGCGGTAGAGCCGTTCGACGATCACGCCGCGTTTCACGCCGAGGCCTCCGAAGTGCTGGACCGCGCGGTCGCACACGAAGGAGGCGTTCTCGGTGGCAAAGAGCTTCGCGCGCGCGACCTCGATCGCGGCCTTGGAGCCATTGTCCACGGCCTCCGCCGCTTCCGCAACGAGCAGTTGGCTCGCACGGAGCCGGACGTCCATCTCCGCGACGTCGAAGCGCAGCGCCTGGAACGTGGCGAGGGGCTTGCCGAACTGCTTGCGCGACGCAAGGCGCGCCTTCGATTCGTCGAGCGCGCGGCGCGCGAAGCCGTTCGCGGCCGCTGCGACGGACGTGCGGAAGCGTCCGAGCGTCGCGAGCGCGAGTTCGAGCCCCTTCCCCTCCGCGCCGAGGAGGTTCTCCGCGGGCACTTCGACGTCGTTGAACTGCAAGCTGCCGATCGGGTGCGGCGCGAGCACCTCGAAGCGCTCGATCGCGAGACCGCGCACGCCCGCGGGGACCAGGAACATCGAGAGCGCGCCGTCCGCCGTCCCGGGTTCGCCCGACGTGCGCGCGAGCACGGTGTAGAGCTCCGCGATGCCCGCATTCGAGATGAAGGTCTTCGCGCCCGTGATGCGCCAGCCGCGCGCCGTCTTGACCGCGCGCGTCGCGACGTCGCCGAGCGAGGAGCCCGCGCCGTCCTCCGTGAGCGCGAACGCAGCGATCTTCTTGCCGCGCACGACCGCGGGGAGGAACTCGCGCCGCAGGTCCTCGCGGCCGCCGAGCGCGAGCGGGTACGAGCCGAGCCCCTGCATCACGAACATGACGTCGAGCATGCCCGAATGCCACGCGAGCTCGTCGCGAAGAGCGCAGAGCGCGCGCACGCTGACCGCGTCCTTCGCGGAGAGGCCTCGCGTGTCCGCGCCGCCGTCGCGCTCGGGCACGGTCCACGCGAGCAGGTCCTTCTCCGCGAGCAGCGCGAGCGCCTTGCGCGCGGCGTCGTCCTCGGAGAGCCCTTCGAGGCGGGGCGCCGCGTCGCGTCCGAGTTCCCGCGCGCGCCGCGCGAGGTCGGCGAGGAGCTCCGCGCGCTCCCCTGCGTTCGCGGCGCCGCTCACACGCGCGCTCCGCGCTTCGCCGCGCCGTGACCGGGCCAGTTCTTCACGAAGTCGGCCTTCCGCTTCTCCTTCCACGCGTCGTAGGACTCGCGGTAGTCGGGATGCGCCATGCACTCCGCCTGCACCCAGCCCTCCGCCTGCATCGCGTCGCCGAGCGACATCGAGGCCTCGGCGTTCAGCATGCGCTTCGTCATCGCGAGCCCCATGCTCGGACCCGCGGCGAGGCGCTGCGCGAGCTCCGCGGTCTTCGCCGCGAGCTCGGCGTCGGGCACGACGTGGTTGTAGAGCCCGATCTCCTTCGCGCGCTGCGCGGAGATGAAGTCGCCGAGCATGAGGAGCTCGCTCGCGTGGCCGAGTCCGACGATGCGCGGGAGCAGCCACGCGGCGCCCATGTCCGCGCCGCACAGGCCCACCTTGGTGAAGAGGAACGCGATCTTCGCGCTCTCCGCGGCCACGCGCACGTCCGCCGCGGCCGCGATCACGGCGCCCGCGCCGCACGTCGTGCCGTTGAGCGAAGCGATCACGGGCTTCTCGAGGCGGCGCATGTTCTCGATCAGGCGGCAGGTGAGCCGCGTGAACGCGTGGACCTCGGCTTCGGACTTGCCGAAGAGCGCGCCGATGATGTCCTCGACGTCGCCGCCGGAGCAGAACGCGCGCCCAGTGCCCGTGATCACGACGGCGCGCGCCGCGTCGCGCGCGCGCAGCGCCTCGAACGTGTCCGCGAGCTCGGCGTAGGATTCGAAGGTGAGCGCGTTCAAGCGCTCGGGGCGATCGAGCCGGAGCGTGGCGACGCCGTCCTGCTCGCTGTAGCGGAAGTGCTTCGGGTTCATGCGGGGCGCTCCGGGTCGGGAGCGGGGCGAGAGCATAGCGTGGCGGGAGCTCGACCCGAGCGGGCGCTCGGCGCGGGCGCGGGGCTCGAACCCGGAGCTTTCTTCCGGATCGGGAGCGCGCGCGGGCCGGGATGCGCGCGAGAACGGAACGCCGCCCCGCCGGGATCCGTCCCATCGGGCATGATTCCCGGGAGCGCGCCGGACCCGGCCGCGCCCCACGGCGTCCGCTCGCCGCGAACTCCATGCGCCCCGCGTTCCTCCTCCTCTCCGCGCTCCTCGCCGCGTCGACGCCGGTCCACGCGCTCCTCGCCGCGCCCGTGGCGCCGAGCTCGCCCCTCGCCGCGCCGGCGGCGTCGAGAGCGTTCGCCGTCGCCGCTCCGTCGCTCGCGCAGGAACGCGCGCGCGACGCCTCCGCGACGCCGGCCGCGACGGAGCTCGTCTCCCTCCCCTACGCGCCGCGCGTCGACCTCGCGCGCGCCCGCGCGACGCGCCGCGTCGGCGGCGACGAGCGCGTCGCCGTCTCGATCACGCTGCGCGCGCCGCGCGAGCGCGAGCTCGCGGCCTTCGCGGACGCGGTCAGCGATCCACGCTCGCCGTCCTATCGCGCGTTCGCGACGCCCGAGGAGCTCGCAGCGCGCTTCGGTCCGTCCGAGGCGCACGTCGCGCGCGTCGTGCGCCATCTCGAGGAGCACGGCCTCGTCGTCGACGCGCTCGCGCGCACGTGCCTCACGGTGCTCGCGTCCGGCTCCGCGCGAGACGTCGAGCGCGCATTCGCGACCGAGCTCGCGCGCTTCGAGCTCGATCCCCGCGACGCCGAGGCCGCGGGCGTCCCGCGCTCCTTCCGCGCGCCGACACGCGCTCCGCGCCTGCCGCGCGAGCTCGCGGCCCTGGTCGCCGACGTCGCGGGCCTCGACGGCTCCGCGCTCGCGCGCCCGTGCGTCACGCAGCTCACCCCGGCGCTCGTGCGCGGGCTCTACGGCGCGAGCGCGCTCTGGAACGGCGGCGCGCGCGGCGCGGGCCGCACGGTCGGCATCGCGAACTTCGGCGGGTTCCGCCTCGCGGACGCGCAGCTCTACCTCGCGCAGTACGCGCTCCCGACGCCGCCGGGCGGCGCGCTGTCGAACGTGACGGTCGTCCCGTGCGCCGGCGGCGGCGCGGGCGCGGGCACCGCGTTCGGCGAGGGCGACCTCGACCTGCAGATGGTGCTCGGCGTCGCGCCGCTCGCGAACGTGCGCGTCTACGACAGCCCGCCGTCGCAGGACCTGATCGCCGTGCTGACGCAGATCTCGAACGAGGACGCGTGCGACCTCGTCACCGAGAGCTGGACGTGGAACCTCTCCGCGAGCACCGTCGCCGCTGCGCACGTGCTCCACCTCGCGCTCACTGCGCAGGGCATCACGTACGTCGCGGCGAGCGGCGACTCCGGCACGACGCTCGCGCCGTTCGGCTACCCGCAGTTCGACCCCGAGGTGCTCGTCGTCGGCGGCACGACGGCCAACGCGCTCCAGCCGAGCGGTCTGCGCTTCACGGAGGTCGGTTGGAGCGGTAGCGGCGGCGGCTGGAGCACGAACACGGCGGCGTTCAACGTGCGTCCGAGCTGGCAGGTCGGAAACGGCGTGCCCGCGCTCACGCCGACGACGGACAAGCGCTTGATCCCCGACGTCGCGCTGCACGCGGCGGGGCTCGGCACGGGCGCGTATCCGTTCTTCAACGCCGGTGCGCTCGTCGCGAACCAGAGCGGGACGAGCTTCGCGGCGCCCGTGCTCGCGGCGTCGCTCGCGCTCGTCGAGGAGCAGATGATCGCGAGCGGCGCGCTGCCGCCCGATGCGCTCGGACGCCGGCGGCTCGGCCGCATGCAGGACCTGATCTACGCGCAGAACGGCCGGCCCGACCTCTGGTTCGACGTCGTCAGCGGGAGCAACGGCGCGCTGCCGAGCGGCGCGGCGTCGACGTGCGCCGCGGGGTGGGACACGGTGACGGGTTGGGGCGCGCCGGATTTCGAGCGGCTCGCGCTCGTGCTCGGCTGCCCCGCGGGCGGCGCGTGCGGCGGATCGATCCGCTCGTTCTGCGAGGGCGACGACACGCTCGCGCCGTGCCCGTGCGACAACGTCGGCGCGCCCGGCAACGGCTGCGCGAGCTCGACGTTCGCGAACGGAGCGCGCCTCGCCGCGAGCGGGGCCGCGGTGCTCTCGGGCGACACGGTGGTGCTCGACGCGAGCGACCTGACGGGCCGCGTCGCGCTCTTCCTGCAGGCGAGCGCGCAGACCTTCGCGCTGACGGCGGGCGACGGCCTCTGCTGCCTCGGCGGCACGATCGTGCGACTCGGCGTGAAACCCGTCGGCGGCGGCACGGCACGGTACCCCGAACCCGGCGACCTCCCGCTGCACGCGCGCGGAACGGTGCCGCCGCTCGGCGGGACGTTCTACTACCAGTGCGTGTACCGCAACGCGGCCGAGGGGTTCTGCACGAGCGCCACGTCGAATCGGACGAACGGGCTCGTCATCACGTGGTCGCCTTGACGTGGACGGAGCTCGTCCTCCGCGCCGAGGCGTGAAAGGACACGAGCCCCATGTCGACCGCTCCCCTGCTCCTCGCACTCCTCGCCGCCCAGGACCTGCAGCGCCCCGTGACGCGCGTCCCCGCGACGCCGCAGTGGCCCGAGGACTCCGGCGAAGTCTCGGGCGCGATGAAGCTGCACGCGGACCCGCGCTGGACGTTCTCGCTGCGCAGCCTGCCCGGCGTCGACGTCGAACGCGCGCGGCTCGATCTCGCGCTCGCGTACCAGGTGACGCCGAGGTTCTCCGTCGGGATCGACTGGGCGCCGGAAGCGAACGACGTCGGCGTGAACGCGCGCTGGCTCGCCGTGCCGGAGACGGACACGCGGCCGGGGCTCGTCGTCGGGACTGGGCCCGATCGGCTCGGCACGCCGAGCGGACGCGCCGTGTACGCGCTCCTCTCGAAGGACCTCGAGGACGCGACGGGGCTCGCCATCGCGCCGTTCGTCGGCCTCGCGTACGGCGATCACGACGAGGAGGTCGACGTCGTCGGGGGCGTCGTGATCCGCTGGAACGAGCTGGAGTACAGCACGCACCTGTGGGACGGGCACGGGCTGCAGAACGTGTACGAGTTCGAGGTCGGCGACACGGGCGCGATCGGAGCGCTCCTCGCCGACGTCGACGGCGCGTACGAGTTCGGCTTGACGTTCAGGATGGACTTGGCGATGCCGTGGGAGCGGAGCCCGGCGCAGGCGCCGTAGCGCGCGCGTCGCTTCCGCCGAACGCGCGATAGAGCGCGGGCAAGACGAGCAACGTGAGCACCGTGCTCGTCACGAGTCCGCCGATCACGACCGTCGCGAGCGGCTTCTGCACTTCCGCGCCGGTCCCCACGGCGATCGCCATCGGCACGAAGCCGAGCGACGCGACGAGCGCGGTCGTCAGCACCGGACGCAGCCGCGCGAGCGCGCCGCGTTCGATCGCCTCATCGAGCGGCGCGCCGTCGCGGCGCAGTGCGTCGATCGAGCTCACGAGCACGAGCCCGTTGAGCACCGCCACGCCCGACAACGCGATGAACCCGACCGCGGCCGTGATCGAGAACGGCATGCCGCGCGCCCACAGCGCGATCACGCCGCCCGAGAGCGCGAGCGGCACGCCGCTGAAGACGAGTAGGCCCAGACGCAGCGAGCGGAACGTGCCGACGAGAAGCGCCAGCACGAGCGCGAAGCACAGCGGCACGACGACCGCGAGGCGTTCGCGCGCCGTCGCGAGGTTCTCGAACTGTCCGCCCCACCGCAGCCATCCGCCAGGCGGGAGCTCGACCGCCGCGACGCGCGCGCGTGCCTCCTCGACGAACGAACCGAGGTCGCGCCCGCGCACGTTCGCCTGCACGACGACGCGGCGTTTGCCGTTCGCGCGCCCGATCTGGTTCGGCCCTTCCGTGGTCTCGACGCGCGCGACGGCGCCGAGCGGGAGGTAGCCGATCGGCGGCGGCTCGCCGGAGTCGTCGCGCCCGCCCGCGGGCGCATCGTCGCGGCGCAGCGGATCGTCCGGCGCGGCGTCCTCGTTCCCGAGCGGGATCGGGAGCTCGCTCCACGCCGACGGCTCGGCGCGCAGCCGCTCGGGGAGCCGCACGACGAGGTCGTAGCGCCGATCGCCCTCGAACACCTGTCCCGCGACGCGCCCGCCGACCGCGATCGCGACGACGTCCTGCACGTCCGTCATCGCGAGCCCGTGCCGCGCGAGCTTCGCGCGGTCGATCGCGACGTCGATCACGGGGAGGCCCTCGGTCTGCTCGACCTTCACGTCCGCGGCGCCCGGCGTCGCGCGCAGCGCATCCGCGATTCGCTCGGCGCTCGCGCGCATCGCGTCGAAGTCGTCGCCGTACACCTCGACCGCGACGTCGGTGCGCACGCCCGCGACGAGCTCGTTGAAGCGCATCTGGATCGGCTGCGTGAACTCGTACGCATTGCCCGGGAGGTCCGCGAGCGCCGCTTCGAGCCGCGCGACGAACGCGGCCTTGTCCTCGCTCGGGTCCGGCCACGCGGAGCGCGGCTTGAGCACGACGAAGGTGTCCGAGACGTTCGGCGGCATCGGATCGGACGCCATCTCCGCCGTGCCGGTCTTCGAGAACACGAACGCGACCTCGGGGAACGCGCGCACGCGGCGCTCGACCGCCTTCTGCATCTGCGTCGACTGCGCGAGCCCCGTCGCGGGGATGCGCATCGCGTGGAGTGCGAGGTCGTGCTCGTCGAGCACGGGCACGAACTCCTGCCCGAGGCGGCCGAAGAGCAGCACGGCCCAAGCGAAGGAAGCGACGGCGAGCCCGATCACGAGCCCGCGCGCGCCCAGCGACCAGCGCACCGCAGGAGCGTACACGCGCTTCGCGAGCCGCACGAGCGCGTTCTCCTCCTCGCGTACGCGCCCCGTGACGCACAGCGCGACCATCGCGGGCACGAACGTCAGCGACAACGCGAACGCGGCGCCGAGTGCGAGCAGCACCGTCGCCGCCATCGGGTGGAACATGCGTCCTTCGACGCCGGTGAGGGCGAAGATCGGCACGTAGACGGTCACGATGATCGCCTGGCCGAACGCGGACGGCCGAGCCATCTCCTTCGACGCCGCCGCGACGACCGCGAGGCGTTCCGGGAGGTCGAGCACGCGCCCGAGCGCGCGCTGGCGCTCCGCGAGCCTCCGCAGCGAGTTCTCGACGAGGATCACCGCGCCGTCGACGATCAGGCCGAAGTCGATCGCGCCGAGGCTCATCAGGTTGCCGCTGACGCCGGTGCGCACCATCCCTGCGCCCGCGAACAGCATCGAGAGCGGGATCGCGAGCGCCGTGATCAGCGCCGCGCGCGCGTTGCCGAGCACGAGGAACAGCACCGCGATCACGAGCGCCGCGCCCTCGACGAGGTTCCTCTGCACCGTGCGGATCGTCGCGTCGACGAGCCTCGAGCGATCGAGGACGACCTTCACGACGCCGTCCGCGGGGAGGCGCGGCGCGAGCTCGGCGAGGCGCTCCTTCACGCCCTCCGCGACCGCGCGCCCGTTCGCGCCGACGAGCATGAGCGCCGTCCCGACGACGACCTCCTCGCCGTCCTCCGTCGCGCTCCCGGTGCGCGCCTCCGGTCCGACGCGCACCGTCGCGACGTCGTGGACGTGCACGGGCACGCCGCGCCGCGTGTCGATCACGAGGTCCTCGACGTCGCGTGCGCTCGCGATGCGTCCCGCCGCGCGCACGACGTACGCCTTGCCCGCGCGCTCGACGACGCCGGCGCCCGTGCTCGCGTTGTTGCGCTCGAGCGCCGCGATCACGTCCGCGAACGAGAGCCCGTGGCGCACGAGCTGCATCGGGTCGGGTTCGACGTGCAGCTCCTTCACGTAACCGCCGATCGAGTCGACGCCCGCGACCCCGGGCACGGTCGCGAGCGCGGGCCGCACGATCCAGTCCTGCACGGTGCGCAGCCACGCCGCGAGCTCGACGTCCGTCGCGAGCACGTCGCCATCGGGCGTCCGGTAGGTCCCGTCCGACTGCCAGCCCGGCGCGCCGTCGCGCGCTTCGGTGCCGCGGCCGCGCTCGTGCGCGTACTCGACGGTCCACATCGCGACCTCGCCGAGGCCCGTCGTGATCGCGCCGAGCTCCGGATCGGCGCCCGGCGGCAATCCATCGCGTGCGCGACCGAGCCGCTCGGCGACCTGCGCGCGCGCGAAGAAGAGATCGGTGCCGTCCTCGAAGACCGCGGTGACCTGCGAGAAGCCGTTGCGCGAGAGTGAGCGCGTCGACGCGAGCCCCGGGATGCCCGCGAGCGACGTCTCGATCGGGACCGTGACCTGCTTCTCGACCTCGAGCGGCGAGAGCTCCGGCGCGAGGGTGTTGACCTGCACCTGGACGTTCGTGATGTCGGGCACGGCGTCGATCGAGAGCGACTTCAGCGCGAACGCGCCGAGCACGGCCGCGACGAGCACGACGAAGACGACCGTGTAGCGGTTCCTGACGGAGGACGTGAGCAGTGCGTCGAGCATGGCGTCCTCCGTTCAGTGCTCGTGAACCGCGCTCGACTTGCCGAGTTCGGCTTCGAGCAGGAACGCGCCCTTCGCGACGAATCGATCTCCCACGACGAGGCCCGCGCGGAGCTCTACGAACCCGCCCGCGGACGCTCCGAGGGTCACGCGGCGCGGAGCGAACGTCCCGTCCTCGCCCGCGACCGGCACGAAGACCACGCGCGCGCCCTCGAGGTCGCGCACGGCGTCGAGGGGCACGACGACGCGCTCCTCGGCGTCCGCCGCGAGCGGGACCTCGATTTCCGCTTGCGCGAAGACGCCTGGGCGCAGCTCCGGATGCCGGTCGAGCGCCTCGATTCGCGCGCGCACCGTGCGCGTGCGCGGGTCGAGCGCGGGCGATACGAACGCGACGACGCCGTCGCACCAGTGGTCCTCCTCCGCGCCGATGAGCACGCGCGCGGGCGCGCCGACCGCGACGTCGGAGAGGCGCGCTTCAGGCACGTCCGCCAGCACCCACAGTCGGCTCGTGTCCGCGACGACGAAGAGCGCGTCACGCTCCGGACCGACGAGCTCGCCGAGCGCGACCTCTTGCTCGACCACCTGCCCGCCGAGCGGAGCGCGCACGAGGAAGCGCGCGTCGATCGCTCCGGTCTCCGCGAGGCGCGCGCGTGCGGCCGCGTCGAGCCCGAGGAGCTCGAGGCGGCTCTCTGCGGCGCGCTGCGCGGTCTTGGCGGAAGACAGCGCGGCCTCCGCGGCGCGGAGCTCGGCCTCGCGCTTGTGCACTTCGGCAAGCGCGATGCCCTGCGACGCGGCATGGAGCCCGCGCGCGCGCTCGTGCGCGCTCCGCGCGAGCTCGATCGCGGGCGCGGCGGCGGCGGCGGCGCTCGCCTTCGCGAGGAAGTCGCTCTGCGCGTCGGCGAACTCGACGCTCTCGACGACGGCGAGCACGTCGCCCGCACGGACGCTCGCGCCCAGGCGCGCGCGCACCTCCGCGATGCGCCCCTTCACGCCGCAGCCGACGTGCGCGAGGCCTTCGCGATTCAGCGCGATCTGCGCGGGAGCGCGCACGACGGCGCGCAACCGGCCCAGCTCCGCGGTCGCGAGCTCGATACCGCTCGCGGCGATCGCGGCCGCGCTCAAGGTCACTTCGTCGGCGCGGGCGCTCTCGCCGTCCGAGCGTCCGGGAGCGCCGCCGGTCTCGTGCGCGTGCGGGTCCTCGCCTGGATGCGCGTGCTCGTGCGCCTGCGCGTTCGCGGGCCCCGGTGCGCGCTCGTCCGCGTGCTCGTGCGCGTCCGTGCGCACCGCGCTTTCGTCGTGCTCGCACGCCGCGATCGCGAGGAGGGCGAGCGCGCTCCCCCAGTGGAGCAGCGCGCGAGTGAGGGTCTTCTTCGTGGTTCGCATGGTCTCCTCCGTTCAGCGCGCACCATCCACACCAACCGCGAGCGCGCGAGCGGCGCCCGCGCCGCCGACAGCGCGCTCGAGCCGCACCCGCGTCACCGCGGCCGCCCGCTCGAGCTCGACGAGCCGCGCTTCGGCGGCCGCGAGGTCCTGCTCCGCCACGAGGACCGCCGTCAGGTCGGCCTCGCCCGCGAGGTACACGGCCTCGATCTCCGCGCTCCGCGCGCGCTCGAGCGGCAGGAGCTCGCGCTCGACGCGCGCGTTTTCCGCCTGCGCCGCCGCGAAGGCGGCGAACGCGCGCCGCACGTCTGCGACGACGTCGCGCTGCGCGCGCACGAGCTCGTGCCGCGCCGCGACGACCTCCGCGCGCGCCATCTCGCGCCGCGCCATGCCGTCGTCGAGCACGGGGACGGGAGCAGAGACAGCGGGTCCGAACGACCACGTCCCGTCGCGCTCCGCCGCGAGGCCTGCGCTCGCGCCCTCCGCGCTCGCGAGCGCCGCGAGTGCCTCCTCGTCGCCGAGCGCGGCGAGCTCCCAACGCCGCGGCGCGATCTCGGGCCGATGCGCGAGCGCCGCATCGATCCACGCGCGTTCGTCCGCGGCGACCGCGGGGACCGGCGACCACGCGTCGAGCGTCCACGTCGCGGCGTCGGACGGTCGGCCGAGCGAACGCGCGAGCGCGACGCGCGCGAGGCCGAGTTCGCCTCGGCGCCGCGCGAGCTCGAGGTCGAGCTCGACGGAGAGCGCCTCGAGCGTCGTCACGTCCGCGCGCGACGCTTCGCCGAACTCGAAGCGCGAGCGCGCGATCTCGACGAGCCTCCCGAGCAACGCGCGGCGCGATTCGAGGCGCAGCACGAGCTCCTCGAGCGCTTGCGCGTCCGCGTAGCGCTCGCCGACCGTCGCCGCGACGTCGAGCGCGGCCGTCACCGCGGCCGCGACGGAGGCGCGCAGGCGTGCGTCCGCCGCCGACGCGCGGCGCGGACGCGTGAAGAGCGCCGCGAGGCCGAGCGACGGCGCGACCTAGACCACGGCGCGTCCGCCGCCCGCGGGCGCGCGCAGCACGACGTCGAGCACCGGGTTCGCGAGGAGACGTGCTTCGTCCGCAGCGGCGAGCGCGCGCTGGACGCGCGCGAGCTCTGCCTGCAGCTCGGCGCTCGACACGAGCGCGCTCTCGAGCGCGACCCGGAACGGGAGCGCGTTCGGCGCGGCGGCTCCTTGCGCGACGAGCGGCGCGTCGAGCGGGTCGCCCTCCGCGCGCAGCGCGAAGGACGCGTCGAGCGCGACGGCCTCGGCGAGCGCGCGCTCGGGCGCGACGTCGGGCGGCGCGCCGACGCAGCTCGCCGCGGCGCACGCGAAGAGCGCGATGCACGCGACGAGCGAAGGACGATGGACGAACGTGCGAGGCCGGCGCGCGCGCGCCGCCCGCTGAAACGAGGCGGATTCCAAGCGTGAAGTCTCGATGCGGGACGGAGGACCGATCCAACGCACGCCGGGTTGGCGCGCGACGTTGCGGCGCGCGCGAACGCGGCGCCGACGACGGGACCGGCGTCCCTACACGAGCAGCACGACGCTCGCGACGTGCGCGAGCGACTCGCGCGGACGCGGCGGCGCGGCGGGCGGGAGCTCACGCTCCCGCGGCGGCGCGAGCACGAGCTCGTGCCCCGGCACGCGCGCCGCGATGTCGAGCGCGAGCGACGCGAGCTCCGCGCCCGTGCGCGGCTCGGAGCGCTTCGCCTCGGGCGCGCCCGGGACCTCGACGTCGAGGCACGGGCACGGTTCTTCCGTCGCGGGAGCGAGCGAGTACGCGGCAGCCAGCGCGAGCTCGTGCGCGGCGTCCGCGGTGCGCGCGAGCTCGCGCTCGTGCGGCTCGCAGCCGTCGCAGTGCTCGCTCACGAGGCTCGGCGCGACCGAGAGGCACCCGTCCGTCTCGATGCAGAGCACGAAGCTCTGCCGCGGCGCGACGCTCAGGAGGAGCGCGACGGCGAGGCAGAACCACGCGATCGTTCGACGGAGGACGGGAGCGTTCACGGGAGACGAGGGTACGGGGATCGGCCGAGAACCGGCAAGGACTGGAGGCGCGGATCATCGGGAGCGGCCCGCGTTCGGGCCCGCCGACGCGTAGATGCCACGCGTGCGAGGCGCACGGCAGATACTCGCCGTGCCCAATGCGCGCGGACCTCGGACTGCGCGGCTCCGCGGCGCGGGACTCGCGCATTCGAAGCACGGACGGTTGTGCGACGCACGGCCGCGCGCCGATACTGGCGACCATGCTGCTCGGCCCCACGCTCCTCGCGCTCCTCGCGACCCAGGTCCAGGATCGCCCCGTCTCGAAGGTCCCGTCCTGACCCGTGTGACCCGGCGAAGGCCGCGCCGTCCGTGCGACGGCGGATGACGAGCTCGCGCGACGGTGGACGGTCGCGATGCGATTCGTGCCCGGGATCGACGTCGACCGCGCGAAGTGGCGCACGACGCTCGCCTACCAGTTCGCGCCGACGTTCAGCGCGGGCGTCGAGTACAACCCGCTCGCCGACGACGTCGGTCTGCTCGCGAACTGGCTCGCGCTGCCCGAGACGGAGGACGCGCCCGCGCTGATCGTCGGCACGAGCTCCGACCGCATCGGCACGCCGTCGAAGCGCGCGGTGTACGCGACGCTGTCGAAGGACCTCGAAGGGTGGACCGATCTGCCCATCGCGCCGTACGTCGGGCTCTCGTACGGCGCGTACGACGAGGAGGTCGACGTGATCGGCGGCCTCGTCGTGCGTTGGAACGAGGACTGGTCGAGCACGCACCTGTGGGACGGTCACAACCTGCACCACTTGGTCGAGCGCGCGTTCGGCGATCAGACGCTCGGGTTGCTCGTCGTCGAACAGGACGGCGCGTACGACGTCGGCCTCACGTGGTCCTTGAACTTCGCGATGCCGTGGGAGCGGTGAGCGCGCTCACGCGCCGTCGCGGAGGCGGCCGAGCACGCGTCCGCGTCCGACGATGCGCCGGCCCTCGAAGAGCGTGAAGGTCCCGGCTTGCGCCAGGCGCTCCGTGCCCGGCTCGAAGAGCGTCGAGAACGCGACGGCGACGGCGCTCTCGCCCGGCCAGACGAGCGGCGGACCTTGCGCGAGGACGATCCCGAAGAGCTTCGGATCGGCGGCGTCGTCGAGCTCGTCGCTCCATCGAGCGAACGTCCCGCACGCGGCGAGCACCGGGTAGTGCGTGTCCCGCAGGTTCAACGGTCCTTGCCGGCCGCCCTCGACCGTGGTTCGGAGCGTGATCTCGACGCGGAGCGCGTCGCTCGGGACCTTCATCGCGCCGAACTCGCACTCGAGCCGCTGTCGGAGTCGGAGGCCGCGATGGAGCGCGAGAGCGCGGCTGCGCTCGCTCGTTCGGAGCTGCGCGCTCCCGACCGTGCGCCGTGACTCATGCTCCCGCGCCCACGATCCAGCGCCCGAGGACGAGCTGCCCGTACAAGACGGCCAACGCGTAGAGCAGCGTCGTGAGCACGGCCGCCAAGTATCCGTGGCGCCGGAACACGATCCACGTCACGACGCTCGCCACGAGGGAGAACGTCCAAGGGAGCCACCACCAGCCCGTCGGACGGGCCGCGGCGACCGAGGTCCAGACGTACGCGACGATCCAGCTCAGCACGGCCGGCGGGACGCCGACCGCCAAGCGCAGCGTTTCGCTCGGACCGAAGACTCGGTCGACGAGCTTCGAGGGGAGCCACGCGAGGAGGAACACGTTGAAGAACGCCGTGCCCACCGAGGCGATCGACAGGACGGCGATCGGCCACATCGAGCCGCGCGCTCTGGGCCATACGAGATCCGCGACCACGCGGAGATGCTCCCTCGCAGCCACGTCCAGCAGCATGAGGAGCAGCAACGCGACCTCCGCGAGAACGAGGCCGAGGCCCCAACGCAGGGCCGCGCGCAATGCGCTCTTGTCGAGCGCCGGCCGCTCCTTCGACGTCGACTCGGGGGGGCCCGCGAGGACGGCGTCGGAGCTCACGCCGCCGCTCCGAACGCGCTCCACGCGACGCACTGCACCGCGACCGCTTCCACCGCCGCGACGGCCCAGGCGAAGCCCCACGCGGCGAGGAAGCCGTGCTTGCGCAACATCCACCACGCGCACAATCCGTGCAGCGTGAACAGCGCGAGCGCCGTCGGCCACAGCCACGGCACGCCCGGCCCGTTCAAGACGATGCCGTGAACTCCAGCCGCGCGCAGCGCGCCCGTCGCGAGCAGCGGGAGGAAGAGTCCGCCGAGCCCCCACGCCCACCGCGTGTCGCGGTTCTTCCCGAGCTTCGCGTCGGAGAGCTTCGACGGGATCCACGCACCGACGACGAGCCCGACGAGCGGTGCGAGCAGACCGCCGACGATCGCCGACAGCGGCAGCATCAGCACGGCCTCCGAACTGAAGACCGTCGCTCGCGCCCGCTCGCGCATCGCGTCGCCGGCCGACGGATCGAGTCCCAGGGTCAGCGCGCCGTGGAGCGCGTCGAACGCGAAGCACGCGAGCGCGAACTTCCACGCCGCGCGCCAGGCGGAAGCATCCAGGGCCGCCTGCTCCCGCCTCGGATTCCCGGTCGTGTTCCCGTGCGCAGCGACGGTGTTCATGCGAGCGATCTCCCGCGACCACTCTCCGTCGCTTCCGCTCGTCCGTCAACTTCGGGCGCGGATCGAACGCTGGAGCGCTCACCGCGTCGCGTCGATCCCGTCGCGCTTCAGCTCGTCCTCCGTCGCGGCCGTCGCCACCGTCCCCGCGGGGTGCTCGTACCAGCCGGGATCTCCGCTCGCGGGCAGCTCGTCGCGCACCTTGAGCAGCGTGTACATCCCGCTCATCGTCACGTACCCGAACGGCCCCGAGCCGCCGATCATCGCGAGGCTGTTCTTCGGCACGGAGTCGTCTTCCTCGCCCGCCGCCTGCGCGCCCATCTCCGCGTACTCCGGCACGACGCGCTCGAGCGCCGCATCGAACAGCGACGGATCGACGCCGACGAGGTTCGGGATCCCGTGCCCCATCTGCGTCATGACGTGGTGCGTCATGTGGCAGTGGAACGCCCAGTCGCCGGGGTTGTCCGCGACGAGCTCGATCGTGCGCGTGCTGCCGACGGGCACGAGCACGCTCACCTCCGGCCAGCGCCCCGCTTCCGGGATCACGCCGCCGTCCGTCTCGACGACCTGGAACGCGTGACCGTGCACGTGCATCGGGTGATGATCCATCGCCGACAAGTTGCCGATGCGGATGCGCACGCGCTCGCCGCGCCGCGCGACCATCGCCTCCGTCGCGGGGTGGATCTTCCCGTTCAGCGTGAGGACGTTGAAGTCCATCATCTCGTTCGGATCCGGCCGCCGCGTCCCGGGGTCGAGCTTCCACTCGCTGAGCAGGTACGCGTAGTCGCGATCCGGACGCGGCCCGGTCGGGTTCCGCGGATGCACGACGAAGAGGCCCATCAGGCCGAGCGCCATCTGCGTCATCTCGTCGTGGTGCGAGTGGTACATGTACGTGCCGTGCTGGCGCAGCGTGAACTCGTAGCGGAACGTCTCGCCGCTCTCGATCACGCGCTGGGTCAGGCCGCCGACGCCGTCCATCCCGTTCGGGATCGCGAGCCCGTGCCAGTGCACGGTCGTCGGCGCGTCGAGGCGGTTCGTGACGTAGATGCGCACGCGATCGCCCTCGACGGCCTCGATCGTCGGGCCGTGCACGCGGCCGTTGTAGCCCCAGCACTCGCCGACGAGGCCGGGCGCGAACTCGTGCGTCACCGCCTCCGCGACGAGGTGGAACACCTTGACGCCGTCGACGATCCGGAACGGGAGCGCGACGTTGTTCGGCGTGACGACGGGCGTGTAGTCGACGCCCGGCAGGCCGGGCGCGAGCGGCTCGGCGCTCTCGGCCGCGTGCAGCGTGCTCGCGCGCGCGAGCGCGGGGAGCGACACGGTTCCGAGCAAGGTCGCGGCGCCGGAGCGCCGCAGGAATTCGCGACGGGACGAGCTCATCTCAGTGTCCTCCGCTGCGCGCCGCCGAGGGCGACGCGGTCGAGTTCGTGGCCTCCATCGGTCGCATGCCGGACGCCGCGTGCGCGGCGTGGCGCGCTCCGGCGAAGAGCTCCGCCAGGTCGAGCTCCGCGCGCGCCGCGTCCGCGCGGGCGTCGAGCTGCTCGCGCCGCGCGTCGAGCTCGGCGCGGCGCGCGTCGAGCACCTGGAACACGCCGATCTGCATCGCGTTGTACGTGCGCAGGAGCTCGGTGACGAGCCGGGCGTGCGCCGGGACGTGGTGCTCGCGCAGGATTTCGAGCTCGTCGGTCGCGGCCTCGATGCGGTCGACGGCGAGGCGCGCCGCGGCGCGCACCTCGAGCTCGAGCGCGCGCCGCCGTTCGAGCTCCGCCCGCAAGCGGGCGCGCGCGGACGCATCACGCGCGTCGCCCGCGTCCGCGATCGGGAGCTCGAACGAGAAGCGCGGGCCGAGCGCCCAGGAGCCCTCGCCGACGTCCTTCTTCGCGCCGAGGCCGAGCTCGACGTTCGCGAGGAGCCGCTCGCGGTCCGTGAGGTCCGCGCGCTCCATCGCCGCGCGGACGCGAGCGCGGCTCTCGGCGAGCTCCAGGCTCGCGGCGAGCGCGCGCTCCTCCGCGACGCGCGGCTCCGGCGCGTCCGCGGTCGGATCCGCGAGGCTGCCGGCGACGCTCCACGCGCCGTCGGAGCGCTCGAGCCCGAAGAGCACCGAGAGCGGCTCGCGCGCCTCGCGTTCGGCGGCTTCCGCGCGGAGGAGCGCGATGCGTGCGCTGGAGACCTCGGCTTCGTTCGCCGTGAGCGCGGGATCGCCGATGTTCCCCGCCGAGTGCAGGGCCTGCGCGAGCTCGAGCGAGGCGCGCGCCGCCTCGAACGACTCCCGCGCCAGCTCGACCCGTCCGCGGGCCGCGCGCGTGTCGACGAGCGCGCGGCGCACGTCGAACACGAGCTCGATCATCTGCCGCGCGAGGCTCGCCTCGACCGCGTCGAACTCCACGCTCGCGATCCGCTTGCGCAGCGGCGCGCGCAGGAGGTCCAGGAACGGCTGGACGAGCGCGAGCTCGACCTCGCTCCCGTCGTCCCCGAAGAGCCAAGCGCCCGACGCCATCGGGTTGCGGATCCGGCCCGCTTGGACGCGGTCGGCCGTGGCGACGCCGAGCTCCTCGTACAGCGCGCGCAGCTTCGGGTTCGCGAGCAACGCGACGCGCACGGCGGACGCGTCGTCGAGCGGCGCGGCGAGGAGCGCGTCGAGCTCCGCCTCGAGCGCGCGATCCCCCCGCGCCTCGGCCGACCCCAGCCGCTCGGCAACGAGCGCGCGCAGCGAGCGCGCGTCGTCTTCCTGCGCGCGCGGGACGTGCGCGCACGCGGCGAAGACGAGGACGAGCGCGGCCCAGAGGAGGCGCGGCTCGGCGCGCCGTCGGGGGGAGAGGTGCATCGTGGACTCCGTTCCTGGTCTTCGTTCGAGGACGCGGCCGGCGCTCGATCAGGTCTTGCCCGGCGCGGCACCCTGCTTCTCGCGGAGCGCGCGCGCCTTCTCGAGGATCTTCGCCGGGTCCTTCTGCACGTCGTCGAGCACCTTCGGCGACGAGAGGCGCACGATCGTCTTCCCGATCACGACGAACGCGTTCTTCCCGACGGCTTCGCCGGTGACCGGGCACGTCGTGTTGCCGAGGTCGACGAGCTTCGGGTCGTTCAGGCGCGCGAGCACGACCTGCGCGTCGGCCTGCGCCGCGACCGCCGCTTCCTTCGTGGCCACGGAGAACTCGAAGCCCTGGAGCACGACGCGCGGCGCGCCCTTCTCGATCTTCTTGCCGGTGACCGGGCAGAGCTCGTTCTCGAGCTTCGTGATCTTCGGGTACGCCGTCTGGTGCGCCTTCGCGACGTCCGCGAGCACTTCCTTGTTGCAGCTCTTGCAGCACACCCAGATGCGGCCCTTCTCCGTGTCGACGTAGAGCTTGCTCGAGATCGGCTTGCCCATGATCGGGCACGTCGAGTTCGGGAACGACGGCGTGGAGACCGCGTTCGCGTCCTCCACGGCCGGGCTCGCGCTCCGGGGCTCCGCGATGGACGCGGAGGGAGCGCTGAAGACGGCGGACGCGACGAGGAGCAGGTTCGGAAGGATGTTCATGGCGATGGTTCTCGTGGGATGCGGTGGTTCGTGACGTGGATGGAGTACGGGGGGCCTGAGCGCGCGTGAGTTCGCGCGGTGTCCTCAGCGGCTGTGCTTGTAGATGAGCTCGAGGAGCTCGTCGTACGTCTGGTCGGCTTCGGCGCCGCCGGCGCGAATCGCCCGCGTCGCGCAGTGCTTGAGGTGGTTGCGCATGAGCTCCTTCGCGAGCGCGCGCAGCGCTTCCTGCACCGAGGAGACCTGCACCAGGATGTCCGGACAGTAGCGCTGCTCCTCCACCATCTTGTGGAGCCCGCGCACCTGACCTTCGATGCGGCGCAGGCGGACGAGGTTCGCGCGCTGGATCTCCGGATCGACGGCGACGGCGGAGCGCTTCTCGCCCTCGCGCTCGGGGGCTTCGGGGGAACACGACGGACAGGCGGACTTCGCGATCTTCTTCGCCATGGCGGCCTCGGTTCAGTTCAAGCGGGCGCGCGCGAGGCGCAGACTGTTCGTGACGACGCTGACGGAGCTGAACGCCATCGCAGCGCTCGCGAGGATCGGACTCAAGAGCAGTCCGAAGGTCGGATAGAGGACGCCCGCGGCGACCGGAATGCCGATCACGTTGTAGGCGAACGCCCAGAAGAGGTTCTGGCGGAGGATGCGCTGCGTCGTGCGCGCGAGCACGATCGACTGCGCGACGCCCTCGAGCCCCGCGCGGAGCAGCGTCACGTCGGCCGCTTCCACGGCGACGTCCGCGCCCGTGCCGATCGCGATGCCGACGTCGGCGCGCGCGAGCGCCGGAGCGTCGTTCACGCCGTCGCCGACCATCGCGACGACGCGTCCCTCGCGCTGGAGCCGCTCGACCTCGTCTACCTTGCCCTTCGGGAGCACGCCGGCGACGACGCGCTCGATGCCGGCCTCGCGCGCGACCGCTTCGGCGGTGGCGCGCTGGTCGCCGGTCAGGAGCACGACCTCGAGCCCGAGCTCGCGCAGTCGCGCGATCGCCGCGCGTGATTCGGGACGCAGCGGATCGCGCACGGCGACGAGCCCCGCGAGCGCGCCGCCCACCGCGACGAAGATCGTCGTCCGGCCTTCGCGCGCCAGGCGCTCGGCGTCCGCGGAGAGCGCGTCCGCGGCGACGCCGTTCTGCGCGAGGTGCGCGCGGTTCCCCGCGAGCACGAGCTCGCCGCCGACGCGCGCCCGCGCGCCGAGCCCGGGCTCCGCCTCGAAGTCCTCGGCGGGGAGGAGTTCGACGCCGCGCTCGCGCGCCGCGCGCACGATCGCGTCCGCGAGCGGGTGCTCGGACAGGGCTTCGAGCGACGCGACGCGGGCGAGGAGCTCCGCCTCGCCGCCGCGGAATCCGGGCGCCAGGACGAGCGCGTCGACCTCGGGCCGCCCGCGCGTGACCGTGCCGGTCTTGTCGAGCACGACGGTCGTGACCTCGCTCGCGCGCTGGAGCGCTTCCGCGCCCTTCACGAGCACGCCGGCACGCGCGCCGCGTCCGCTCGCGACGAGGATCGCCGTCGGCACCGCGAGCCCCATCGCGCACGGACACGCGATGATCAGCACGGCGACGGCGGACTGCAGCGCGCGCAAGACCTCGCCCGTCCCGCCGAACGCGAGCCACGAAACGAACGTGAGCGCCGAGATCCCGATCACGATCGGCACGAACACGCCGCTGATCCGGTCCGCGAGCTTTTGGATGGGAGCGCGCGAGCCCTGCGCGCTGCGCATGAGCTCGACGATGCGCGCGAGCATGCCGTCCGAGCCCAGCGCCGTCGCGCGATAGCGGAACGCGCCCGCGCGGTTGAGCGTGCCGCCGACGACCGCGTCGCCCGCGCGCTTCTCCACGGGGATCGACTCGCCGGTCACCATGGACTCGTCGATCGAGCTCGAGCCCGACACGACGACGCCGTCGACGGGCAGGCGTTCGCCCGGACGCACGAGCAGCACGTCGCCGATGCGCACGTCCTCGAGGGCGAGGTCGAGCTCCACTCCGTCGCGCTCGACGCGCGCGCGCTTCGGCTGGAACGCGGCGAGCCCACGCAACGCGGCCGCGGTCTTGCGGCGCGCGCGCAGCTCGAGCAACTGGCCGAAGAGCACGAGCCCGAGGATGAAGACGACGGCTTCGTAGTAGACGTCGGGCTGCAGGCCGCGCGCGCGGAGCGCGTCGGCGAAGAGGGTCGCGGCGACCGAGTAGACGAACGCGGCCCCCGTCCCGACGGCGATCAGCGTGCTCATGTCCGCGGTGCGGTTCTTCAGCCCCTTCCACGCGCGCACGTAGAAGCCGCGGCCCGCCCAGCCCATCGCGAGCGCGGTGGACGCGACGAGGAAGATCGACAGGAACGAGCTCGGCAGTTCGTGCAGCCACGGAAGGACCGCGCGCACGATCGGCGCGATCCGCTCCATCGTCCAGCGCATGAACGGGTCCGCGGCGTCGCCGTGGTGAGCCGGATCCATGAGCGGCATGCTCGCGAGCATGACGAGCGCGCCGATCGCGAGCGTCGCGAGCGCGCGGACGCGCAACGCGCGATACTCCGCTTCGCGTTCGCGGTCGAGCGCCTCGACGTCCTCGATCGCCGTCCTCCCCGCGGGCGGCAGCGACGCGGTGTAGCCGCTGTCCGCGACGGCCGCGAGCATCGCGTCCGTGCCCGCGAGCGCCGGGTCGTACTCCACGGACGCGCTGTTCGAGAGGAGCTGCACCGACGCGGACCGGACGCCGGGAACGGACTCGAGCGCGCGCTGGACGTGAGCCTGGCACGCCGCGCAGGTCATGCCCTCGACGTCGAGCCGCACGCGCGCCGGAGCCGAGCTCGTGCGCCCGACGGCCGCGTCCGTTCCCAGCGCGCGGCTCACGACGCCTCCACCGTGAGCTTGGCCGGGTAGCCTGCCGCGGCGAGCGCGGCGAGGAGTGCCGCATCCTCGCTCGGGGGTCGTTCGGTCGCGACGCGGGCGGTTCCGACGGCCAGCGCTTCGACGCGCAGCCCGTCGAAGCGCGCGAGCACGCGCTGCACGCGCATCACGCAGTGCGCGCAGGTCATTCCTTCGAGGGTCAGGTTCAGGGTCCGCATGGTTCGATCTCCACGTGCGGGGATCTATACCCCGCCCCCCTATGTATCGGATACCCCCCCACCCCATGTCAAGAGCCCGGCGACGATTCTCGTTCGCCCGCCCCTCCGAGGCGCGTGGATCGAACGCGCGGCCCCGCACGCCGCCCGTCCCCTCGCGCTGGAAACGACCGCGCGCGCCGGCGCCTTCGTGGACGCCGGCGCGCGCGGGCGGGACCTGCGCTTCAGGGCAGCGCCGCGGTCGCTTCGATCTCGACGAGCGCGCCCTCCTCGAGCAGCGCGGCGACCTGGACGAGCGCCATCGCGGGGTAGTGTCGACCGACGAGCTCGCGCCACGCCGCGCCGATCTCCTTCGTGCGCGCGAGGTAGAGCTCCTTGTCCGTGACGTAGACCGTGAGCCGCACGAGGTGCTCGGGCTTTCCGCCCGCCGCGGCGACGACGTCGACGACGTTGCGCAGCGCCTGCTCGAACTGCGTGGCGAAGTTGCCCTTCCCCACGATCCTCTGGTCCTTGTCCCACGCGACCTGTCCGGCCACGAAGAGCAAGCGGCCCGCGCCCTTCACGAGCACGCCGTTCGCGTACCCGCTCGGCTTCTTCCAGTCCTTCGGTTGGATCGTCTCGAGGTTCATCGCCAACGCACTCCCGCGCCCTCCGGCGCTCCGCTCGGCGCGCCGACGAGCTCGGCGATCGCGCCGTTCTTTTCGCTCTCGAACAAGGCGAGCACGGTCTCCGCGACCTCGTCCGTCGTCACGAGCGCGCCGCCCGGGTTCTGTGCCGCGAGGAACGCGCGCGTCTCGGCCTCGGTGCGCTTCGTCTTCGTCACGATGCGCTCGACGGAGGCGTCGGTCATCGGTGAGTCGACGTAGTGCGGGCACACGAGGTTCATGGTGACGCCGGTCTTCGCGAGCTCCTTCGCGGCGCTCGTCGCGTATCCGACCAGCGCATGTTTGCTCGCGCAATACGCCGCGACGTAGGCGTAGCCGACGAGTCCCGCGGAGGACGCGACGTGCACGACGCGGCCGTAGCCGCGCTCGATCATCCCGGGCGCGAGCGCCTCGACGAGGCGGCGCGGGCCGTGGAAGTTGACGTCGAGGTGCTTCGCGTAGAGGTCCTGTCCGCTCTCACGTCCGTGTTTCAGGAACGGCGCGGACTCCGCGATGCCGGCGTTGTTCACGAGCCAATCGATCGGACCGATGCCCGCGGCGAGCTCGCGCGCCTCGGCGAGCGCCTCGGCGAACATGTCGAAGTCCGCGACGTCGAGGTAGAGGGGCCATGCGGTCCCGCCCGTGCGCGTGATCTCCAGTGCGACGTCGATGCACGCTTCCTGGCTGCGCGCCGCGACGAACACGGCGGCGCCCGAGCGCGCGAGCCGCAGCGCGATCGCGCGCCCGATCCCGCGGCCGCCGCCGGTCACCAGTGCGACATGACGAGTCATGCGCGCCAGTCTGCGCGACGCGGCGCGGAGCGTAAAGGAGCGGAGCGAACTCGCCGACGCGAAGGGGCTCTCCGACACCGGGCGCCGAAGACGATCGAGTCGCGCCCGGCCGAGTCCGCCCCCATCGGCGTCCGCCTCACGGCGACGACGCGGCGCGCCACTGCTTCCACATGGGTGCGACCTTCTCGTGCCGCTGGACACCGACGTAGACGTGGCTGCGCAGCCGATCGCCGCGCGGTCCGTCGACCGTCTCGCCGTTCGCGACGATGAGCGCGTCGCCGAGCACGCGGAATTCGCCCGTGGAGAACGGCTGGTAGGCCTGGATCACCGTGATCGGCTTCTTCATCTCGTGCGACCAGGTGTCGACGGCGAGCACGTCGATCTTGCCCGCCGCGCTCGACTTCGCGTTCTCGAGCCCGAACACGCGCTCGTCCATCAGCCCTTCGCGCGCGAACGCCCACGCGTCGAACTGGCTCTGCCGCTTCGCGAGCTCGCGCCGCCCGCCGCGGATCGCGCGCTCCTGCGACTCCGCTTCGAAGCGCATCAACTGAAGTTCGCCTCCGCGTCGCACGAACGCGAGCGGACAGAGCGCCTGCCCCGCGGGCAGGTCGCAGACGGACCACGCGGCATGCGCGAGCGCGAGCCCGCCCAGGTGCAGCGTGCTCTCGGGGACCTCCAATCTCATCGCCTGAACCTACCGAGAAGCTCGGCGGGAAACCACCTGCGATCGACCGTCTCCAGGCGGTCGAAGAGGGTGCGTCGAGACGGGAACGAGAGTGACCCGCGGACGAGGGCGGCTCGTCCGCGAGTCGTGTCGATCCTACGCGCGGATCAGAAGTACTCGCTCTGCAGATTGCTCGACACGAGGTTGCCCTGCGCGTCGATGAACACGATCTGGCTGTTGAAGTACGACGTGAACACGGGCGGGAACGGCGCCGGCAACACGACGTCGTCCGCGTTCACCCAGATGAACTCGCCGAACGAGTGGACCTGTGCCGACTGCCAGTTCGTCCAAGAAGCCGGCAGCGAGTTGCTCGTCACCGACGAGTTGAACGACGGATGCGTGAAGTCGACCCACATCGGAAGCGGCGGGAGCGGCGACGGCAACGGCAACAGCGTGAGGACGGCGAACGTGCCGAGCATGTGGTCCCACGCGGACGGAACGGGCGGAGCGAGCGTGACGACGTTCGCGAGCGCCGTGTCCGTGGTGATCGTGTGGATCATCGGCATCGGGACGCGGGTGATGTAGCTGCGATCCGCGAGACCCTGCGGCACGACCGGCGTCCCGGCGCCCGGCTCGACGCCGAGGTTCGGGTTCCACGGGTTGAAATGGCTCTTCGTGTCGTTGCCGTACGACCCGGCGAGGAGCAACGCGTCGGTCTCGTCGAAGCCGATGTCGACCTCGTTGCCGGCGATGCGCGGATTGCCGTGCACCTCACCGTCGAAGTCGAAGCTCTGCTCCAGGGAACCGAGGCTCTCCTGGTGGATGAGCCCGTTGACCGCTCCGATTCGACCGCAGCCCGTCGTGTAGAGCGGCGACGCTCCCTGGTCGACGAGCACCGAGTCCGGGAGCAGACGGAAGTCGCGGATGTACGCGCCCCGGTTCTGCGTCAGGTACTCGCCCACGAAGCCCGGGTCGGTCGGTCCGAGGTCGACGCGCGGCGAGGGCAATACGTTGGGAGCGAGCACGAGCACGCTGTAGAGCCCGGTCTGAACGCTCTTCGTCGTCGCGGTCCCGCGATTGAATGCGTTCGTCGGACGCGGGGTCGTGAGACCGCGAGCGAGCGCGCAGTGCGCGTCGCCCAGGTCGATCCCGAGCATCGCCGTGCGCGCACGCGGCCTCGTGTCGAGGCACCGGAACAGGTTGTTCTGGATGTTGTGGCGGTTGATCCCGCGCACACGAATGTCCGGGTCCTCGGGGTTCGGACCCGAGGACGGGGTCATCGGCTCCGCGAAGTCGCAGACGGCGACGGAGTCGGGGAGGGAGAGGTCGACCATCGCGGCGTCCCGGCTGCGCAACGCACCTTGGACGAAGGTGTTGTTGAAGAGCTGGATGTGGTGCGGCGGGTAGTGCGTCGCGACGCCCGCGTCACGGTAGGTGCCTCCCGACCAGTACTTGGCGCAGACGAGCACGCCGAAGTCCGGGCCGCTGATGTTCTCCGAATCGGAATCCCTCACGTCGCGCATGTCGAACACGCAGTTCGAGACACGACCGCGGATGATCGTGTGCTCGTCCTCCATGCTCACCTGCACGTCGGCGCCTTGGATCGTCACGCCGTCGAGCATGGGCCCGCTGACGGAGTCGTCGAGCTCGGTTCCGCCCCACGCCGCCGTCGAGAAGTCGACCGCGACGAGCGTGCCGGGCATGCGGCGAGCCGGTTCGTTCGTCGTGCCGTTGAGCGGGTAGTGCAGCATCATCCCGCCGCCGGACCGCGCGCGGAGGACGCACTCCTTCGCGCCCGCGCCCTGCACGTGGACTTTCGGTCGCATGTGGATCGGGAAGGCCTCGCCCAAGTTCGAGCTGTAGAGCCCGGGCATCAGGTGGACGATTCCCTCCTCGTTCTGGAGGAGCTGTGCGTTCACGGCATCGATCGCCGTCTGGATCGTCTTGAACCGGAGATCGCGCGCGGTGCCGGGCACTCCGACCTGGTCGACCGTCGCGAGGCTGTTGTCGCCGAGCACGGGATCGACCCACGCCTCCCAACGAACCGGGTTGTCGTTCGGGCACTGCGCGCGTCCCACGACGGAGAGCACGGCCACGGCCAAGGCGGCCCAACCCGCCTGTTTCCACCGGGAATTCAGCATGATCTTGCGTTCCTTCGAAGCATGTCGAAGCACGACCCGAGTCGCGTGCTTCCTACGCGACGCCGTGTCGAACGGTCGATCCAACGTGATCGACTCGCCGCCATCGAAGGCGCGCGCACGGCCGCGATTCGGCGCGAAATCCGACGCACACCGCGGGTGATCTCGCGCGCTCGACGAGCGCGCGCGTGAAACGTCGAGGCTCCGAGTCGGACGCGGGTCTTCCGCCTGCTACGCTCCCGACTCCATGCATCCCGCGACCCGCCACCTGCCGCCGACCGCGTGGCCGACCGCTTCGACGGCGCGGAGCTCACGGCTCTTCGCGCCCGGACGACTCGGCCCCGTGACGACGCGCACGCGCACGTGGGTCCCGGCGATGGTGCCCTGGCGCGCATCGGCGACGGGCGACGTCACCCCGGCGGTCACCGCTTGGTACACGCGTTTCGCGCAGGGCCTCCCCGGCGTGCTCGTCCTCGAAGCGACCGGCATTCGCGACGTCCCATCGGGGCCGCTCTTGCGCATTTCGCACGACCGCTACCTCCCGGGGCTCACGAACCTCTCCGCCGCGATCCGCACGGCGTCCGAGGGCCGGACGCGCACGCTCCTCCAACTGATCGACTTCCTCGCGATCAAGCGGCGCCCCGCTCCCGCGGATTTCTTCCGGCGTTTCCTGCGGATCACGGACGAACACCGCGCGCGTCTCGCCGCGCTCGATCCCGCGCTCGCGTCGGCCGACGACGCGACGGTGCGCGAAGCGCTGCTCGCGCTCGACGGTTCGCGCCTCCAGGACGTCCTCGCGCCTCGCGAGTACGAGGACCTCACGCGCGGCTACCGCGAGCGCGTCACGGACACGCACCTCCCGCACATCGCAGCGCTCCCGCGCGAGCTCCCGACGCTCTTCGCCGCGGCCGCGAAGCGTGCCGAGCTCGCCGGCTTCGACGGCGTCGAGCTCCACTACGCGCATGCGTACACGATGGCGTCGTTCCTCTCGCGCACGAACACGCGCGCCGACGGTTACGGAGGTTCGCTCGAGAACCGCGCGCGCCTCGCCGTCGAGGTCCTCCAAGCCGTGCGCGCCGCCGTGTCGCCGCGCTTCGCCGTCGGTTGCCGCCTGCTCGGCGACGAGGTGATCGAGCACGGCTCGCATGTCGAGGACGCGATCCACCACTCCCTGGCGCTCGCGCGCGCCGGCATCGACTTCGTCTCCGTCTCGAAGGGCGGCAAGTTCGACGACGCGAAGGCGCCGAAGGTCGGCGAGGCGATCTACCCCTACACGGGCCCGAGCGGCAAGGAGTGCATGCCGACGCGCAACATCGACGAGCGCGGACCGTTCGGCCGCAACCTGCACCTCGCGCGCGCGATCCGCGACGCGCTCCGCGCGGACGGTCGCGCGACGCCCGTCGTCGGCGCGGGCGGCATCAACTCGTTCGAGCTCGCGGAGGACGCGCTCGCGAGCGGCGCGTGCGACTTCGTCGCGAGCGCGCGCCAGTCGCTTGCCGACCCCGATTGGTGGCGCAAGATGGAGCTCGGACGCGGCGCCGAGGTGCGCCGCTGCGTCTTCACGAACTACTGCGAGGCGCTCGACCAGCGGCACGCGGAGGTCACCTGCCAGCTCTGGGACCGCGACCTCGACGCGCGCGATTCGACGTCCCCCGACGGCCGCCCCGCGCTCTCGGGCGACGGGAAACGAAGGCTCGTTCCGCCGGCCTGGGACTGAGGTTCGAGGGCACGGGCCGGACTCGGGTCCCGCGCTCACCGCCGCATCGGATATCGTCGTCGCCCCATGGATCCCGTCTGGACGTCCGTCGTCGCGCTCGCCGCGCTCGCCCTCGGTGCCCTCGTCGGTTGGCTCCTCGCGCGCCAGCGCGCGAACGCGGAGCTCGCGCCGCTGCAGCAGGAACACGCGAAGCTCGGGGAGCGCGTCGCGGGCGCCGAGCGCGAGCTCGTCGAAGCGCGGACGCGCGCCGCGGCGCTCGAGACGCGCGCGAACGCGCTCGATCGCGAGCGCGACGCGCTCGAGAGCGACCGCGCCACCGCCGTGCAGCGCGCGAACGGCGCCGAGGCGCGCGTGAAGGAGCTCGTCGCCGACCTCGCGAAGCGCGAGGAGGCGCTCGCGAAGTCGGCGGGCGATCTCGCGGCCGTCCGCGAGGACCGCGGCCGCGTCGAGACCGCGCTCGCGAAGGAGCGCCAGAACGCCGACGAGAAACTCCGCCTGCTCCAGGAAGCGGAGACGAAGCTGCGCGACGTGTTCCAATCGCTCGCGACGGCCGCGCTCGAGAAGAGCAGCGCGTCGTTCCTCGAACTCGCGAAGACGCGCTTCGATCAATCGCGCGTCGAGGCGCAGAGCGACCTCGACGTGAAGAAGAAGGAGGTCGAACAGCTCGTCAAGCCGCTGCAGGAGACGCTCGGCAAGCTCGACGTCAAGGTCGGCGAGCTCGAAGGCAAGCGCGAGCGCGCGTACGGCGAGCTCTCGAAGCAGGTCGAGCAGCTCGTGACGTCGCAGCACGGTCTGCAGAAGGAGACGCAGAACCTCGTGCGCGCGCTCCGCGCGCCGGCCGTGCGCGGTCGCTGGGGCGAGCTCCAACTGAAGCGCGTCGTCGAGCTCGCGGGCATGCTCGACCACTGCGACTTCCACGAACAGTCGTCGAGCGACACGGACGAAGGCCGGCTGCGCCCGGACCTCGTCGTGCACCTGCCGGGCGACAAGACGATCGTCGTCGACGCGAAGACGACGCTCGCGGCGTACCTCGACTCGCTCGACGCGACGGACGACGCGACGCGCGACGCGCGGCTCGTCGACCACGCGCGCCAGGTCCGCACGCAGCTCGTGAAGCTGTCGCAGAAGTCGTACTTCGAGCAATTCGAGACGTCGCCCGAGTTCGTCGTGCTCTTCCTGCCGGGAGAGACGTTCTTCAGCGCCGCGCTGCAGAAGGACCCCGCGCTCATCGAGGACGGCGTCGAGCAGCGCGTGATCCTCGCGACGCCGACGACGTTGATCGCGCTCCTGCGCGCGGTCGCGTACGGCTGGCGGCAGGAGAAGATCGCGGAGAACGCGCAGGAGATCAGCGCCGCGGGGCGCGAGCTCTACGCCCGCGTCGTCAAGTTCTGCGAGCACCTGGAGAAGGTGCGCAAGGGCCTGAACACCGCCGTCGACGCGTACAACTCGGCCGCGGGATCGCTCGAGAGCCGCGTCCTGCCGCAGGCGCGCCGCTTCAAGGAGCTCGGCGCGGCGCACGCGGAGGAGATCGAGACCGCGCGCTCGATCGAGAGCGTCGCGCGTCCCGTGCAGGCGCCGGAACTCGACGCGGGCGTGATCGTGCCCGCCCCGCGCGGAGCGCACGCAGCCGAAGCGGCCTCGCCCGATGCGCTTCCGTCCGGCGACGCGTGAGCAGCCGAGAAGGAAGACGGGACTCCCGCGTCCGCCCGCCGTCTCGGAGCACCATTTGGAGCGCGGGATTTACCTGCGTGCGGCGGCGCGAACGGCGCAGTCGGCTAGCCTGAGCGCCCCCGGTCCGGCCCGAACACGAGAGGAATCCTCATGCCCAATGCCAAGCCCATCCCCGACGGTTACCACACGATCACGCCGCACCTGATCTGCCGCGACGCCGCGCGCACGATGAAGTTCTACGAGCAAGCGTTCGGCGCGGAGACGATCCACTGCATGACGATGCCCGGCGGCGGGATCATGCACGCCGCGATGCGGATCGGCGACTCGCAGTTCATGATCGCGGAGGAGAACCCCGCGTGGGACAGCAAGTCGCCGCTCGCGCTCGGCGCGACGCCCGTCCCGATCCACCTGTACGTGTCGAACGTCGACGCCTCGTTCCAGCGCGCGGTCCAGGCCGGCGCGACGGCGAAGATGCCCCCGACCGACATGTTCTGGGGCGATCGTTACGCCCAGGTCGTCGATCCGTCGGGCCACATTTGGTCGATCGCGACGCACGTGAAGGACATGACGCCGGCCGAGATCGAGCAGGCCGCCATGGCGATGTTCGCGAGCGGGAACTGCGGCTCGGACAAGATGAAGTCCTGATCGAACCCGCGAAGAGCACGAGGCGCGCGGAACCGCGGGTTCCACGCGCCTCGTCGCATTCCGTGGGCGCTCGACGCCCGATCGTCACTTGCCCTTGGACTCGGCCTTCTCGTCGGAGACCTTGACCTTGAGCTCGAACTTGCCGCTGCGCTCGGTGTGCATCTTCACCGTGCCGCCTTCGCGGCCCTCGCGCTCCATGTCCATCGTGTTCGAGAGCTTGCCCTTCACCTCGAGCGACTGCGGACGCTTCGCAGCGAGGTCGTACGCGAGCTTGCCTTCGAGCTCGATCTCGTAGCTGTTGCCGAACGCGCTCGCCTCGGGCTCGAGCATGCGCTCACGCCGGCCCCCGCCGCGCATCTCCGGCATCGGCAGCTCGCCGCTCGCCGTGAGCTCGAGCTCGATCACCGCGCACTTCACGCCGCCGACTTCCTCTTCGGCGTCGGTGAGCTTCGCTTTGCCCTTCCAATCCGCGGCGAGCAGGAGTTGCAGGTCGCTGCCGCCCGGGCCGCCGAAGCGACCGCCGCCGCCGCGACGGCCGCCTTCACCGCCCTCGCGACCTTCGCCGCCCTCGCGCTGCGGCGGGAGGAAGAGCCCGCGGTGCGCGTCGAGGTGCAGGATCGTGAGCACCTGGTCCTTCGTGAGGTCCCACGTCGCGCCTTCCTCGACGTCCTTGGTGGGCAGCGCGCCGTCGACGAAGAGCGAGAGGCGCTGGTGCTCGAACGCGTGCTCGTCCTCGGGCTTCTTGCCGTCTTCCACGTCGATCGTCGGATCCGAGTCGTCGCCGCTGAGGACGATCGTCAGGCCCTCGACCGGGCTCTCGACGTCGTTCGAACGCTCTTCCTCCCCGAAGCTCATCGTGCGCGAACCGCCGACGTCCTCGAAGTGCCGCTTCACCTTCGACGCCTTGCCGCCGTCGACCTCGACGAACTGGTCGACGGTGACGATCTTGTACTCGGAGTCGCTCGACATGCCGCCCATGCCGCCGCGCCCTTCGACCGGCTGTCCGTCACGCTCCATCTTGGTTTCCGTGTCCATCGACATCGTCATGTCGATCTCGACGCGGACCGCGTGGTCCTTCTGGTACTGCGTGTGGAGCGAGAGTCCGCCGACGGCGAGGGCGGCAGGGACGAACAGGAGTGCGAACGGCTTCATGTCGGTTTCCTCAGGAGGCGCGCACCTCGCGCGCGGTCGCCAGAGGATACAGCGGGATGAGGTCGGACGATCCGGGACCGTGAAAACGGCCGGAATCCGCAAGTCCGACTTCAGGAACGGCCGTGGACCGCGATCTCGACGACGCTTCCCGCGCGATCGAACAAGAAGACGAGCGAGTGGTCGCTCGGACCGCGCGCTTCGAACGTCAGCACGAGCCCGTTCGACGTGCGCGCGAGGTCGACGAACTCCCAATCGCTCTCGTCGCCGAAGGGCTCGGGGTTCGCGACGACGACGTTCCGCGCGAAGAGCTCGATCGCGCGCGCGTCGTGCTCGCCGCGGCCGAGCGCGCGGTCGAGCGTGAGCCCGATCATCCCGCCGTAGGCGCGGGTCCACGTGCCGTCGGCGCGCCGGTCGAGCAGCACGACGTGCCCGTGGAGACCGTACGCGTCCTGGAAGTCGAGCGCGAGCGTGTGCGGGCACGCCGTCGTGCAGTGACAGACCTGCACGCACGGATCGCAGTCTTCGCTGCAGTAGTGCACACCGACCTCGCACGTCCCGCCGACGAAGAGGAAGAGCGCGAGCGCTCCACCGACGAAACCACGGACGATCGCGACACGGTGCACGACGAACCTCCCCTGCCAGGGCGAAGGGAGCGTACCTCGCGCGGCACGACCGGGCTACAGGCCGTCGTCCGGATCGAGGATGGCGAACCCTTCGGTGTTCTTCACCGCGAGCACGCGGGGACCGTGCCCGAAGTCGTAGAGGTGCGCGTCCTGAAGCTCGCCGTCGACGCCGTCTCCGACCCACGTCGAGAGCAGCTGGAGCGCCGTCGGGACCGCGACGCCGAGCTCGAGCAGCCGCGCATTGCGCGACGGAACGTAGAGCCGCCGCGTCGAGTTGAAGTAGCGGATGCGTCCGACGCAGCCGGGGAACTGCGAACCCGTGAGCACGCACTGCGGCCCCGTCACGGCGCCCGTCACCGGGTCGAGCGCGTAGCTCGCGACGCCGGCGATGCTGTCCGTCGCGACGTAGAACACCGTCGCGCTCGCGTTCGTGGCGATGCCGCTCACCGACTCGCCCTGTCCGTCGCCGTTCAGATCGACGAGCTTCGTCGCGACGGAAGTCAGCGCCGCCGGCAGCCCGTCGATGCGCACGACCCACACGCCGCCGTTGCACGCGACGAGCGCGAAGTTGCCGGCGAGGCAGACGTCCATCGTGATCGGTCGGAGGTAGCTCGTGTGCGTCGTGGCGTTCACGCAGGCACCCGTCGCGAGGTCGTAGGCCTGGAGAGCGAGCTCCTGCGTCGAGAGATTCGAGAGGTCGCAGAGCGCGAACGCGTGTCCGTTGTGCACGTAGGGCTCGGCGTCGTTCTCGTACACGCCGTCGGTCGCGGACCAACCGCTCGGCCGCTGGCGGTAGAGCACGGGCGCGCCCGGATCGGGCTGCGTGCGCGCGACGGGCCACGCCTGCACGCCGCCGGCACCGGTCGCGGTCAGGAGGAGCGCGTGGTCCTGGTCGGACGGATTGGGACGCACGAACTCGATGCTCTCGGTGAGCCCGCCGGCCGCGCGATAGCTGCCCGCGATGGGCGCGGGGTGCGTCTCGTCCGTCACGTCGTAGCGCACGAGCCCCCCGAACGTCGGCAGGTAGATCGAATGCCACTCGGGCACGGCGACCGCGCCGTCGCAGCTCGCGATCCACCAATCCTGCCGCAGCACGGACGGCTGCGGCGTCGCGACGTCGACCGCGTTGAGCACGTAGTCGACGGCGTGCGGCGTCGCCGTCCAGAGGATGCGCGTGCCGTTGCGCTTGCGGACGAGCGCCATGTCGCGCTTCCCTGCGTCGACGAAATCGACCGGCGTGCAGCCGAGCGGCGCGAGCGACGGGAGCTGGTACGCGTACAGCATGTTCCCGCCCGCCACGAGCAGCTTGTTGCGCGTCGGATCGCGCACGAGGTTGTACACGGCGCCCGTCGCGCCGCAGCCCATGTCCGGCGACAGCACGCCGATCAGCGACGGGTTCGCGGGGTCGGTGACGTTCAGGATCGTGAGCTCGCCCGTGTTGTCCGCGACGAACGCGACGTCGTTCGTCCCGTAGAGGTTCTGCACGGCCTCGACGGCGCGCGAGCTCGCGTAGTCGTCGTTGTAGGCGAGGAACGCGCGCCAGTCGTTCAGGTAGTAGAACGGCTGCGCGAAACCGTGCTGCGAATCGAGGTCCGCGATCACCATCGACGATTTGCGCGGCAGCCCCGGGAGGTTGAGCGCGGCGATCAGGTACGCCATCAGCTTCCCGTCGATCGACTGCACGTGGATCCGTCGGAAGACGTTGACGTCGCCGATCGGGCACTCGACCTGCGAGACGCGCACGAGGCTCCCGCTCGCCCAACTGAACACGGCGAGGCGCTTCCCGGCGACGACGAACGCCGCGCGCGAGTTCGGGTACGTCTTGACGTCCTGGATCTCGGGGAACGGATCGTTCGGCGCCGGCTGCCACGCGAGGCTCGGTTGACCCGGCCGGTGCACGTAGAGCCCGCGCTTCGTCGCGACCACGCGCGTCGAGCTGGCGAGGTCGAACTCGACCGCCTGCACCGTCGATTCGTACGGCGAGCTCGCGTCGACGCCGATGCGCGCGCCGGTCACGGCGTCGAGTTGGTAGACGTTGCGCCCTTCGGCGATCCAGACCCACGCCGCGCTCGCGCACAGGTCGTTCGGCGCGCCGTCGAAGACCTCGCCCACCGTCGCGGGCGGGGCCTGCCACGCGAAGCACGGGAGCGGCGCCAGGAGGCACGCGAGGAACACGAGGAGACGCGTCGGCATGGACGAGGTCGTGCGGGGGGCCGAGTGGACGGAGCGGGCCGGGAGGATAGCACGGGTCTTCGCGCTCCAGGGGAGCGCCGAACGCTCGACCGCGCGCTCCGCGGCGCTCGTCGCGTGAGGCAGCCCGCATGGCGAGCGCGAAAGGCGAGGTCTCCGAAGACCGCGTGACGCGCAGCTCAGAAGGAAAGCGTGACGCCGAAGGCCGCGCCCTGCTCGGTCCATGCCGGGCCGAACTCCGCGTGCACGCCTCGGCCGAAGAGCCCGAGGTGCTCCTCGTCGCCGTAGTGCGCGTCGTACACGAGGTGCGCGATCGCCATCCCCAACGCTGCGCCGAACGTGATGTCGGTGAGCCAGTGTCGCTCGCCCTCCATGCGGCTCACGCCGACGTAGGTCGCGGGCAGGTAGAGCGCGTACCCGAGCCAGCTCCCGTCGTGCTCGTCCTGCCAGCGACGCGCGAGCAACGTCGCTCCTGCGAACGCGAACGACGTGTGGCCCGAAGGGAACGAATCCTGCGTCGAGTGATCGGGCCGCTCGCGGTTGATCACGGACTTGAGCACGTAGGTCGAAGCGAGCGTGAGCCCGATCGCCTCGCTCGAAACCTCGAGGAAGCGCGGATCGCCGCCGAACGCGTCCGCGGCGCCCCAGGCGATCGGCCCGAGACCGAGACCGAGCGCGAACAGATCGCCGTTGCTCGTGTGCGTGTGGAAGAACTGGTCGTCGTTCGATTCGACCGCGTTTTGATGGTCGAACGGGAGGAGCAGCGGCGTCGCGATCGCCGTCGCGGCGACGGGCGCCCATTGCTCGGTCCGCGACGCGAACTGATCCCCCGCGTGCTCCCACAAGCTCGCGTCCGTGTGATCGTCGAGCGCGGCGCAGCTCGCGAGGAGCGCGAGCGGAGCCAACGCGAGCCCGTGTCGGCGGCGACTCGAATTCATGCGGTCGAACCTCGAGCGCGCACACTACGCGAGGGAAGCGCGCCAGGAAAGGAGCGCGGAGCGAGTCGAGCTCGCTCCGCGCTCCGTGAACGCGCTGCCATGCGCAGCGACTACTTGTCCTTCGGATCGAGCCCCATCCCGCGGCGATCTGGGTACGCCGGACGCTTCGGCGCGACGTACGGGTGCTTCGCGAGCGCGTCGAGCATCTCCGCGATCGCACGGTCGAGCTGCGGATCCACGCCGCCCTGCATCTTCGAGGGATCGTCGAGCACCTCGACGTCGGGATCGACGCCGTGACCTTCGATGCCCCACGTGCCGTCGGTTTCGTAGAAAGCGAAGCTCGGCACCTCGACGTCGCCGCCGTCGATCAGCGCGGGATAGCCCGAGAGCCCGACGAGCCCGCCCCATGTGCGCGTGCCGATCAGCTTGCCGAGGCCCGCTTGGCGGAAGTAGTACGGGAACGCGTCGCCGCCCGAGCCCGAGAGGCCGTTGATGAGCATGCATTTCGGCCCGAAGTGCGCGTCCGGCGGCCACGGCCAGTCCTTCCCGTCGCGGCGCGCCCACGCGTTCGTCTGCGGGCGGTTCAAGAGCTCGACGAAGCGCGTCGGGATCTGGCCGCCCGAGTTCCAGCGCTCGTCGACGATCAGCGCGGGCTTGCGGAACTGACCGACGAACTGACGGAAGAGGTCGTTCTGCCCGTCGAGGCCCGTGCTCGGGACGTACACGTAGCCGACGCGGCCCTGCGTGCGCTCCTCCACGTAGCGACGGTTCGCCTCGATCCACGCGCGGTAGCGGACGTCGCGCTCGCTCCCGAGCGCCTGGACGACGACCGCGCGCGCGTCGGCGTCGAGCTTCGGCTTCGCGCTCACCGTCAGCGTGATCGTCTTGTCGGCGAGCCCTTGGAACGCAGCCCAAGGGTCCTGCGCCGCGTCGAGCGGCACGCCGTTCACCGCGAGCAGGAAGTCGCCCGCCTTCACGTTCACGCCGGGCTGCGAGAGCGGCCCGCGTCCGTCCGCGTCCCACGGCGCTCCCTGTTGGATCCGCGCGATGCGGTACGCGCCGTCCGCGAGCTCGAAGTCGCAGCCGAGAAGCCCGACCGTCCGCTGCGGTTCGCTGCCGACGTCGCCGCCGCTGTAGTAGGCGTGGCCGACGTTGAGCTCGCTGATCATCTCCTTGATCACGTAGCTCACGTCCTCGCGCGACGCACAGTCGGCGAGCATCGCCGCGTACTGCTGCCTCACCGCGTTCCAGTCGACCTGGTGCATGTGCGGGTCGTAGAAGAAGTCGCGGTAGATGCGCCAGGCATCGTCGAAGAGCTGACGCCACTCCGCGCGCGGGTCGACGTCGACGAGCATGCCGTCCGTCGAGACCTTCTCGAACTTCGCATCCGCCTTCGCGTCGCCGAGCTCGGGTCCGCTCCCCTTGAGCGCGAGCACCTTTTTGCCGTCCGCGGTGAGCGCGTAGCCGCCGACGCCCTTCGCGACGGTCTTCTCCTCCGGCTCGTCGGCCTTCGGATCGAACACGTGGAGCGCGCTCTCGCCGGAGTCGCCCTGCGCGGGGCTGCGCACGTAGAGCAGCGCGCCGTCCGCGTTCACGTGGAGCTGCGAGAAGAGGCCCGGCTCGACCGGGAGCTTCACCGCGCGCGCTTCGAAGCCGTCGAAGGCGATTTCGACCGGCTTTTCGGCCTTCTTCTCGTCCTTCTTCTCGTCGCCGTCCTTCTTGGCGTCCGCATTCGCGTCGTCCTTCTTCGCGTCGGACGCGGCCTCGTCCTTCTTCGCCGACTCCTCGTCGCTCTTCGGCGCGAGCGGCGACGCGAGGTCGGCGCGCAACGGGACGAGGTAGAGCTCGTGCGTGCCCGAGTAGAGGAACGACGAGTCGTACTCGCCGTACCGCGGCTCGAAGTGCGAAGCGCGAACGAAGTAGAGGAAGTCGCCGGCGCGATCGAACGCAGGCCACGCGTCCTCGAACATCCCCGACGTCACGACGTGCTTCGCGCCGGTCTCGAGCTCCTGGAGCACGATGCGTCCGCGCCCGGAGGCCTCGTCCGCGATCGTGTACGCCGCGAAGCGCGAGTCGCGCGAGAAGCTCGGCGCGACGCGGATCAGGTCGCCCGCCCACGGATCGCGATCGAGCTCGCGGGGCGCGCTGCCGTCGGCGTGCGCGAGCCACAGCGTGCCCGTGTTGTCCGAGTAGACGAGGTGCTTCGAGTCCGGCGTCCAGGCGAGGAGCGTGCGGAAGCCCTTCGTGCCGGGCGCGATCGTCTTCGGCGGCGCGGTCCCGTCCGCGGGCGCGACGACGAGCGCGTACTCGCCCGTCGAGTCCTCGAGCCACGCGATCGATTTGCCGTCGGGGCTCCAATTCGGGTCGCGCTCGGCGACGCCGCTCGTGCGCGTGAGATCGCGCGCGCTGCCGTCCTTCGCCGGCAGCGACCACACGTCGCCGCGCGCGCTCACGAGCACGCGCTTGCCCGTCGGCGAGACGTCCCAGCCCTGTGCGAACTTCGACGCGTCGACCGCGCGCGGAGCGAGCTTCGGCTGCGCGCCAGGGATCGTGACGCGCACGACGTTCGTCGTGCCCGTCGCGAGGTCGCAGAGCACCAGCTCCGGGCCGTGCTGGAACACGACCTCGCCCGTTCCCTTCGGACCGGGGCCGATCGACGGCCACTTCACGTCGTAGTCGGAGTAGCGTGTGATCTGCCGGCGCTTCAGCGTCGTCGGATCGACCGCCCACAGGTTTTGGCGGTGCGACTCGCCTTCGTCGGTCAGGTAGACGAGCTCCTTCCCGTTCCACATCGGCGCCGTGTCGACGCCCTCCCACGTCGTCGCCTGCTTCGCGCTCTTCGTCTGGAGGTCGAAGAGCCAGATGTCCGTCGACATCCCGCCGCGGTAACGCTTCCACGTGCGGTTGTCGACCGTGTGCGGCGTGTACGCGAGCCAGCGCCCGTCGCTCGAGATCGAAGCGAACGCGCCGTAGGGCACGGGCAGTTGCTGCGGGAGCCCGCCCTTCGCGTCGACGGTGAAGAGCTGCACCTGACGATCACGTCCCGCGAGACCGTTCGTGAAGAAGAGGAGCTTCCCGTCGGGCGTCCAATCGCAGAGGACCTCCGCCGCGGGATGGTGCGTGACGCGCGTCGGGATCCCGCCCGACACGGGCACGGTGTAGAGGTCCTTGTTGCCGCCGTAGTTGCCGACGAACGCGACCGTCTTCCCGTCGGGGCTGAAGCGCGGCAACGTCTCGAGGCCCGCGGGGCTCGCGAGCGGCGTCGCGACGCCGCCTTCGCGCGGCACGAGCCAGAGATCGTCCGCGTAGACGAACACGATGTGCGTCGCGCCGACGTCGGGGAAGCGCAGCATCGCCCCGTTCGGCGCCGAAGTGTCCTGCGATGGAAGCGCGCGCGCGATCGGCGCGGCGGCGGAAGGAGCGAGCTCCTTCGCACGCGCGGGCTGCGCCGGAGCGGCCGGGCTCGCGGACTTCGGCTCGTTCGAGGAGCTCGAGGCGCAGGCGGCGAGGAAGGAGACGAGGACGAGAGGACGGAGGGTGCGCGGGTGGAGCATGCGGGGAGAAGCGTAGGGACGAACGAGGAGGAGCGCGAGATCGGTCGCGCTCCTCCGTGCGCGAACTTGCGCGGCGAGCGGTGGAGAATCCTCGCCTTCGAGGGTCCTTCCGATTCTTGGGCCGCGAGAACACGGTCTCCACGGCGTGCGACACGTGCGCACTTGATGCGCGGGGCCGCGGGATGTCAGGCTCGAAGCGACCACGGTCGGTGCACGGTTTCCGCGCACTCCGAACGGGAGCCATGCCCCACTACCACCGCATCGAGGAGCCGCGCGTTCGACCGCCCGTCCTACGCGAGCTCGGGCTCGCGCTGCGGGTCTCGCTCGCGCGCGGCTACGGCGCGCGGGACTTCAAGGCGGATGTCCTCGCGGGCCTCGTCGTCGGCATCGTCGCGCTCCCGCTCTCCATGGCGCTCGCGATCGCGTCGGGCGTGCCGCCGCAGTACGGGCTCTACACCGCGATCGTCGCGGGCGCGCTCATCGCCGTGCTCGGCGGCGCGATGAACAACGTCAGCGGTCCGACCGCCGCGTTCGTCGTCCTCCTCGCGCCCGTCTCCGCGAAGTTCGGGCTCGGCGGTCTGCTCGTCGCGTCGATGCTCGCAGGGCTGATCCTGCTCGCGATGGGCGTCATGCGCCTCGGGCGCTTCATCCAGTTCATCCCCCACCCCGTGACGACGGGCTTCACCGCGGGGATCGGCGTGGTGATCGCGACGCTGCAGGTGAAGGACTTCCTCGGGCTCCAGGTCGACGTCTGGCCCGAGCACTACCATCAGCGCGTCGCCGCGCTCGTGCGCGCGCTGCCGACGGTGCGCATCGAGGACCTCGGGATCGGCGCGTTCACGCTCGCCATGCTGCTCTTGTGGCCGAAGGTCACGAAGCGCCTGCCCGCGCCGCTCGTCGCGATCGCGCTCGGCGCAGCGCTCGCCGCGGTGCTCGCGCGCTTCGTCGACGGGTTCTCCGTCGCGACGATCGGCACGCGCTTCTCGTACGTCGCGGGCGGCGTCGAGCACGCGGGCATCCCGCGCATGCCGCCCGCCTTCGAGTTCCCGTGGCTCTTCCCCGCGCCGGACGGACGCCCACTCGCGACGAACGTCACGGAGTTCTACGAGCTCGTCCGCGCGCTGATCGGGCCCGCGTTCGCGATCGCGGCGCTCGGCGCGATCGAGTCGCTCCTGTGCGCCGTCGTCGCCGACGGCATGGCGGGGACGAAGCACGACCCCGACGTCGAACTCGCAGCGCAGGGCGTCGGCAACCTCGTCGCGCCGTTCTTCGGCGGTTTCGCGGCGACCGGCGCGATCGCACGCAGCGCGACGAACATCCGCGCGGGCTCGCGCTCCCCCATCTCGGCGATCGTGCACGCGGCGTTCGTGCTCGCCGCCGTGCTCGCGCTCGCGCCGCTGCTCGCCTACCTGCCGATGGCGTCGCTCGCCGCGCTGCTCCTGCTCGTCGCGTGGAACATGAGCGAGGCGCGGCACTTCGTCTACCTCGTGCGCGTCGCTCCGCGAAGCGACTTGATCGTGCTCGCGACGTGCTTCTCGCTCACGGTGCTCTTCGACATGGTCGTCTCCGTGAGCGTCGGGGTCGTGCTCGCCGCACTGCTCTTCATGCGCAGCATGTCCGAGAGCGTCGACGCGCGGCGCGACGAGGACCACCCGCACTTGAAGGACCCGCGCCTCGAGGGCCTGCAGATCTACGAGATCGCCGGGCCCATGTTCTTCGGCGCCGCGGAGAAGGCGGTCACGCGCCTCCTGCCCGTCGCCGGCAAGGCGCGCGCGGTGATCCTGCAGATGGACCGGGTGCCCGTGATCGACGTCTCTGGCCTGGTCGCGCTCGAATCCGTCGTCGAGAAGCTCGCGAAGGCGCACACGTTCGTCGCGCTCGCCGGCGTGCGCCCCTCCGTGCGCGAAACACTCGTGCGCGGCGGACTCGCCGACGAACCGGGCAAGCTGCGCGTCTGCGAGACGGACGAGGAGGCGCTCGCCGCCGTGCGCGAGCACTTGAGCCGCCTCCCGCGAGCCCCGGACCACGGCTCGTCGACACCCAAGACCTGAACGCTCTGCGCGCCGACGATTGGCGCCGGGCGTCGCGTCCACTACGCTCTCCGCCTTGTTCGTCAAGCACGCACACACGCCGAAGCAGCAGGCACGGCTCGCGATCACGCTCTCCTGGATCGCCGGCTACACGAACATCCTCACGCTGATCACCTGCGGCCAAGCGACCTCGCACATCAGCGGCACGATGTCGCAGCTCGGCCGCGATTTCGCGGAGGGCCGCCTGCGCAGCGCCACCTACGTGATCGCACTGCTCGCCGCGTTCCTGCTCGGCGCGGCGCTCTCGGGCTTCCTCACCGAACTCGGCCGCCGTCTTCGTTGGCGCTCGATCTACGTGCTGCCGATGGCGGTCGAAGCGGTGATGCTCGCGCTGTTCGCACTCTTCGTCGACTGGGAGATGGCCGAGCAACTCGACCCCGACTACGCGAAGCTGTGGCTCACCGTCATCCCGTCCGCAGCGATGGGCCTGCAGAACGCGACGATCACGCGGATCAGCGGCGGCGTCGTGCGCACGACGCACGTCACGGGCGTCACGACGGACCTCGGCCTCGAGGGCGGTCAGTGGCTCCTGCGCAGGCTCGAGCGGAAGAAGGAGACGCGCTCGGTGCCGGTTTCCGGCGAGCGGCTCCTGCTCCTGCTCAGCATCGTCGGCAGCTTCGCCGTCGGTTCGGGGCTCGGCGCGCTCGCGTTCGCGCACTTCCCCGCGTGGTCGATGATCCCCGCCGTCGCGTTCCTCCTGTGGATCATCCTGCAGGACGTCTTCCATCCGATCGGCGACATCCGCTCGAGCGCGGAAGCGGGCGGCGAGTACCACGAGGTGCTGCCCGCGGGGATCGCCGTGTTCCACGTGAAGGCGCCGGCACGCCGCGGCGGACGCAAGACGCGCATGCCGGACCTCGTCAGTTGGGCGGATCACCTCGGCAAGGACGTCGAGATCGTCGTGCTCGACATCGCGGAGTTCCCGGACCTCGACCCGAACTCGGCGCTCGAGATCCGCGCTTTGATCCAGCGCCTCGCGAAGACGGAGCAGCAACTCGTCCTCGCCGGCGTGCAGACGAGTCACCACGAAAGCCTGCGCGCGGCAGGCGTCGAGGACGCGCTCGACGCGGCGAACATCCTCGGCAACCTCGACCTCGCGAGCGCGCGCGCGCTGAACCTCCTCGAGGAACACGAAGCCAGGCTCGACCTCGCAAGCGGCGCGCGAGCGCGGTAGCTTCCGACCATGACCTCGCATCCGCTCTCGGAACGCGCGCGCTCGGTCCTCTCCTGGTACCGCATCTACTGCGCGGCGATGGCCGTGATGTACCTGCTCTGCATCGGAGCCGGCATCGCACTGCTCGTGCTCGACGAGGAGACGCTGGGCAAGGACGCGCTGCAGTCCCGCATCACGGGGATCGCGCTCGCGGCGTTCAGTGCGCCGGCCTTTGCGGCGTACGCGCTCGGGATCGTGCTGCCGCGCAAGCCCTGGACGTGGACGTACGGGCTCGTCTTGATCTGCATCGGCATGACGAGCGTCTGCTGCCTGCCCGCGTGCATTCCGCTCTTGATCACGTGGATCAAGAACGACGTGAAGCTCGCTTTCGGTCGCGGTGAAGCGCCGAGCGGGCCGCGCGACTTCTCGTCCGGCGCCGGTTGAAACGCGTCGCGCGAGCTCTGCGCTCGCGCGACGCCCCTGCCGCTTCCGTCGGCCCTCAGCCCGCTTTCGCTTTCTCACGCAGCGCCGCGAGCCGCCGCGCGCGCGCGCGATGCGCGATCAGCGCGCGCCGCAGCGCGACCGAGTCGAAGTCCGGCCACAGCCGCTTCGTGAACACGATCTCGGCGTGCGCGCACTCCCACAGGAGGAAGTCGGAGAGGCGCTGCTCTCCTCCGCAACGGATGAGCAGGTCGACGTCGGGCACGCGCTCGACGCCCGCCTTGCTCTGGCACAGGAGGCTCGCGAACCCTTCGCGTCCGCCGCCGAGCGCCTGCGTCACGTGGAAGCGCCGCGCCGCGCCGACGATCGCGTCGCGCGCCGAATAGTCGATCGCGAGGCGCACGTGGAGCTTCGTCCCGCCCGCGGTGAGCTTCTCCGCGAACTCGAGCATCTCGAGCAGGTCGTCGTCGATGCGATCGCGTCGGCCGATGACCTCGAGACGCACGCCGCGCTCGGCGATCTCGTCCATGTCCTCGAGCAGGTAGCTCTTGATCAAATCGAGGATGTCGTACGTCTCGTCGTCGGGTCGATCGAAGCTCTGCGCGGAGAGCGCGAACAGCGTGAGCGTCCCGATGCCGATCGGCGGCGCGGCGCGCACGACCTTCTTCACCGAGTTCGCGCCGGCGCGATAGCCCGCAGCACGCGGCTTGCGGCGGAGGTCCGCCCAGCGCGCGTTCCCGTCCATGATGATCGCCACGTGCAGCCCAGCCGGGCGGCGCGACTCCGGTCCACTTTGCAGCATAAAGTGCCTCCCCACGAAAAAAGCGGTCTCGAGAGAGCGACTCACTTCTCCCGCACCGCCTTGATCAACGATTCCATGTGCGCGAGATAGCGCTCGAGCGAGCGCCTCCCCGCGGGCGACAGCGCGAACTCCGTCTTCGGGACGCGGCCGTCGTAGCCCTTCGTGCAGACGACGTAGCCGGCTTCCTCGAGTTTGCGCGCGTGCACCGACAGATTGCCGTCCGTCGTGCCGACGAGCTCCTTGAGCTCGTTGAACGAGAGCGATTCGTGCACGGCGAGCGCGCTCACGATCGCGAGGCGCAGGCGCTCGTGGATGAGCTTGTCGAACGTGTCCGCGCTCGAGCTCAGCGAGAGGCCGCTCACTTTGCGCAGGCGGCCGTTGGTGCCGCTCTTCTCGGGCTTGCGCTCACCCATCGTGGTGCCTCGTGATCCAGAGGCCGAAGAGCACGTGGAAGCCGCCGAAGCCGAGCGCCATGCACGCGTCGCCCCAGCTCGCCGGCGCGAACAGCGCGACCACGCCGAGCAACATGAACGCGAGGCCCATGTAGCGCACCGCGCGTACCGAAAACGCGCCGGCGGCGATCGTGCCCGCTCCGTACGACAGGAGCCAGAGCCCCGGCAGATCGGAGTACATCCCGTGCTTGTACAGCACGATCGAGAGCAGCGCGGCGACCGCGAACGGGGCGATCAAGCTCGTGACGAAGCGCAGCGCCGGCCCGCGGAGCAGCGAGGTGCGCGTCTCCGCGGCCTTGCGAGCCATGTCCGTGGTCCCGACGAGCGCGGCGATGCCCGCGGCGCCGAGCCAGGTGAGGACCCAGTCGCGCGGGTCCGTCGTGCGCGCCGCGGTGAAGCTCGCCGCGAACGCGACGGCGCCCATCAGGACCCCACCCCAGCCGGGGAGCAGGGTGAACCCCACGGCGCGCTCGCCCGCGCGCTCCATCGTCGAGCGGATGTAGCGGAGATCGTCGAGCGCGCGCGACGCCAGGGAAGGCGTGCGGACGGCGTTCGTGTCGGGGCGCCGGGGTTCGCGCATGACCGAAGACTCCCACGTCCCCCCGAAATCCGTCAAGTACTTTGTGGCACAAAGTTGAGTGGGCGGAGCGCGACGCCCCGGCGTTCGCCGACTCGAATCGGAGCGACTCCTCGCCCGTTGGACGGCGCGCGCGGACCTCCGCTACCCTCCGCGCTCTCTATCTCGAGAGGCGCGCCATTCGGTCGCGACGAGCCCCCCCCAGGCATGAACGCCCTCCCCATCCTGATCGGCGCGCTCTGCGTCATCGCGATCGCGTATCGCTACTACTCGGCGTTCCTCGCGGCGAAGGTGCTCGCGCTCGACGACTCGCGCGCGTGTCCGAGCGAGACGATGGCGGACGGCCACAACTACGTCTCGACGAACAAGTGGGTGCTCTTCGGCCACCACTTCGCGGCGATCTCGGGCGCGGGGCCGCTGATCGGGCCCGTCCTCGCGGCGCAGTTCGGGTACTTCCCCGGGCTCCTCTGGCTCGTGATCGGCGTGTGCCTCGCGGGCGCGGTGCAGGACTTCATGATCCTCGTCGGCTCGATCCGCCGCGGCGGCAAGTCGCTCGCGGAGATCGCGCTCGAGGAGATCTCGCCGCTCTCGGGCCTCGTCGCGGGCGTCGCGATCCTCTTCATCGTCGTGATCGCGATCGCGGGGCTCGGGTTCGTCGTCGTCAACGCGCTCGCCGAGTCGCCGTGGGGCACGTTCACGGTCGCGATGACGATCCCGATCGCGCTCTTCATGAGCCTGTACATGTACCGCCTGCGGAAGGGCCGCATCGGCGAAGGCAGCGCGATCGGCGTCGTGCTCCTGCTCGTCGCCGTCGTCGTCGGCGGACGCGTCGCGGAGTCGAGCTGGGCGCAGACGTTCACGCTCGGCAAGCCCGCGCTGATCGCGAGCATGGCGGTGTACGGCTTCGTCGCGAGCGTGCTCCCCGTCTGGATGCTGCTCTGCCCGCGCGACTACCTCTCGTCGTACCTCAAGATCGGCACGATCGCGTTCCTGATCGTCGGCGTGCTGCTCGTGCATCCGACGCTGCAGATGCCGGCGTTCACGCCGTTCGTGTCCGGCGGCGGACCGATCGTGCCGGGCAAGCTCTACCCGTTCGTGTTCATCACGATCGCGTGCGGCGCGATCTCGGGCTTCCACGCGCTGATCGCCTCGGGCACGACGCCGAAGATGGTCGCGAAGGAATCGCACGCGCGCACGATCGGCTACGGGGCGATGCTCATGGAGGGCGTGGTCGGCGTCGTCGCGCTCGTCGCGGCGAGCGCGCTCTTCCCCGGCGACTACTTCGCGATCAACACGGCCCAGGACACGCCGGCGAAGGTCGCGAAGTACGAGGCGATGGTCGACACGTGCTGCGCGCAAGGGTTCGACGTCAAGCCGCGCGAGCTCGAACGACTCGAGAAGGAGTCGGGCGAGGCGAAACTCGAGGGCCGCACGGGCGGCGCGGTCACGCTCGCGCTCGGCATCGCGAAGATCTTCGACGCGGTCCCCGGGTTCTCGGGCCTGATGAAGTACTGGTATCACTTCGCGATCATGTTCGAGGCCCTGTTCATCCTCACGACGATCGACACGGGCACGCGCGTCGGGCGATTCCTGCTCGGCGAGTTCCTCGGGCGGCGCGTGAAGCGCGAGTTCGCGCGGCCCGACTGGATGCCCGGCGCGCTGACGACGACCGCGTTGATCGTCGCGGGTTGGGCCGCGCTGATCGCGGGCGGTTCGATCTCGACGATCTGGCCGATGTTCGGCATCGCGAACCAGCTCCTCGCGTCGGTCGCGCTCTGCGTCGCGACGTCGATCCTCTTCAACACCGGGCGCGGTCGCTACGCGTGGACGACGATCCTGCCGCTGTGCTTCGTCGGCTCGACGACGCTGATCGCGGGCTTCGAGTCGATCCGCGGCAACTTCTGGAAGCTCGCGACGACGCCGGAGACCTCGACGCAGGGCTGGATCAACATCGTCTTGACCGTGGTGCTGATGCTCGCCGCGGTGACGGTGCTCGTCGATTCGATCCGACGCTGGGTGCATGCGAGCGCGGCTCGCGGCGCCGCGACGGCGAGCTGAGCTCGGAACGCACGAGGCCCGCGCAGCGTCTCCGCTCCGCGGGCCTCGGTTCGACGTCGAGCGCGTCCCTCAGTGCATCATCGGCACGGCGCAACCGCCCTTGCCCTTGCACGAGTTCTTCGCCTTGCAGCCGTTGTCGCCGCTCGTGCAGCCGCCGAGGCCCTTGCACTCGTTCTTCCCGGCGCAGCCGTGATGCGCGACCGTCGCGCAGCCGCCCATGCCCTTGCACGAGTTCTTGCCCGCGCAGCCGGCGTCGCCCGTCTTGCAGCCGCCCTGGCCCTTGCACGAGTTGAGAGCCTTGCACGCGTGCTTCGCCAGGTTCGCGACCGCGTTGGCCGCTTCCTTGGCAGCGCCGGCGGCTTCCTTGGCGGCGCCGGCGGCTTCCTTGGCGACGTTCTTCGCCGCGTCGCCGAGCGATGCTTCCTTCTTCGCTGCCGGCGCGGGCTCCTCGTGGTTGGAGCACGAAGCGCCGAGTCCGGCGAGCAACCCGGCGACGGCGAACGGGACGAGCGCGCCGCGGGCGCGCGTGGACTTGTTGGACTTCATCGTTCGATCCTTCTCTGGTGTTCCTGATCGCGCCGGCGTTCTGCCCGCGCGGGCCGAGAGGATGCCATCCGCGCGATCGAAACGCACGAACGCCGCTCTCGCGCTCCGTTCCGGGCCGCGATCGACGGTCGTAGAGCCGAACAGGTCGTGAAGTCGCTCGAACGATCGAGCGCTTCCGCTCCGCCGCACGCTGCCAGGCGCGTCGAGCGCGCCCGGGGCGTCAAGCGCGCGCCGGCACGACGACGACGTTCGAGCGCACGCGATCGATCACGCCGTGCGAGACGGAACCGTGCCAGAAGCGCGCGAGGCCCGCGCGCTGGTGCGAGCCGACGACGACGAGCCCGGCCTTCCGCTCGTCCGCGGCGAGCGCGACGTGATCGGCCGCGCGGCCGAGCCCGCCGACGAGCTCGAGCGGGATCCGCGTTCCACCCGCGTGCAGCGCGATGCGAGCTTCGAGCGACTGCGCGAGCTCGCGCTCGGCCCCCGCGTGCTCGCGACCGATCGGCAGCGGGACTCCCGCGTGCTTCGCGGCGCGCTCGGGAGGCCAGTAGACGTGCAGCGCGCTGAGCTGGACTCCGCCCGTGCGCGCGAGCGCCGCCGACCACGCGACCGCGGCGTCGGACGACGCACCCTCCTCGACGCAGGCGAGCGCGCGCAAGTCCGCGCGCTTCGCGCACCATGCCTCGATCGGCGCGGCGTCGCGCACGACGAGGACCGCGCGATCGGAGCTCTGCGCGACGCGATCCGCCGTGCTCCCGAGCGTGAACGGCGAGCCCGCGCGCGCGCCGACGGCGGCGACGACCACGAGCGACGCATTGGAACGCGCGGCGTGCGCGACGATCGCCGCGTCGGCCGCGCCCTCGAGGACGCGCGCCGTGACGGAGACACCGGATCCAGCGCACGCCGCCGACTCCGCCGCGAGCCGCTCCTCGGCGCGAGCACGCCAGCGCGCGAGCTCCTTCTCGATCGGGACGAGCGCACCCTCGCCATGCGAGAGCAGCGCCGACGCGCCGTGCAGGTCGACGACGTGGACGAGCTCGACGCCCGTCCCCTCGCGTCGCGCCCACGCGATCGCCGCGCGCAGCGCCTCTCGCGAGGCATCCGAGAAGTCGGTTCCGCAGAGGATCGTCATGAGGACTCGCCCTTTCCCTCGTCGCCCGCTCCGCCGTCCTTGACGATCATCGCGCGCACGACGGACGCGACGACGGCGAGGACGAGGATCCCGCCGACGACGCCGAGCGCGATCTGCACGGGGATCTTGTGCTCCTCGGGCAGGAGCATCTTCACCCCCACGAACGCGAGGATCGCCGAAAGGCCGAGCTTCAAGTAGTGCAGGTACTTGAGCAGGCCCGCGACCGCGAAGAAGAGCGAGCGCAGTCCGAGGATCGCGAAGATGTTCGACGTGTAGAGGACGAACGTGTCCTGCGAGATCCCGAGCGCCGCGGGAACGGAGTCGACCGCGAAGAGCACGTCCGTCGACTCGACGACGAGCAGCGCGAGGAAGAGCGGCGTCGCGAAGCGGCGTCCCGCGCGCACGACGAAGAAGTTCGAACCCTCGTAGCCTTCGGTCACCGGCAGGAAGCGCCGCGCGAAGCGCAGGACGAAGTTCTTCTCCGGCTCGAGTTCGTCGTCGCCGGAGAAGAGCAGCTTGCCCGCGGTCAGGATCAAGATCGCGCCGAGGACGTACACCGTCCAATGGAAGCGCTCGATCAACGCGACGCCGCTGACGAGGAACACGGCGCGCATGATCATCGCGCCGAGGATGCCCCAGAAGAGCACGCGGTGTCGGCTGTCGCCCGGGACGCCGAAGTAGGTGAAGATGACGAGGAAGACGAAGATGTTGTCGACCGAGAGCGCGTACTCGGTCATCCAACAGGTGAGGTAGCTCACCCACAGCGGATCGGGCACGGCGGCGCCGAGCTCACGCGCCTTCTCGAGCGCGGGCGCGTCGATGAAGAAGCGGATGTAGCCCGCGAATCCGAGGCCGATCGCGACCCACACCGCCGTCCAGCCGAGCGCTTCCTTGACGGAGACCTCGTGCGCCTTGCGGTGGAACACACCGAGGTCGAGCACGAGCATTCCGACGACGATCGCGCCGAACAGCGCCCAGGGGAGCCAGCCTTCCATGCGTGGTCTCGGAACGGTGCCGAATCAGCCGTACAGGAGCAAGCGCACGCCCGGGGGCAGACGCTTCGTGAGTCCCGCGAGGACGTGCCCGCGCAGGAGGTGGTAGATGCCGCTGCGCTGGCTGACGCCGATCATGACGCCGCTGACGCCGAGCGTCTCCGCCGCGCGCACGATGCCCTCGACGGCGTTGTGCGAGATCGTCCACACGGGGATCAGCGTGACGCCCTCGCTCTCCGCGGCCTTGACCGCGTTGCGCAGCGCGTCGACGCCCTCGGCGTGAGGCTCCCAGCTCGCGGCGCGCACGAAGAGACCGGTGCGTTCCTCGACGTAGAGCGCGTAGAGCGCTGAGCCGCCGCGTCCCTTCTCGCGCGCGATCGCCTCGGAGATCAGACCCGGGCTCGAGGAACGGAGCGCGATCAACGTGCTCGACGGATAGAGCCGCGCGATCGTCTGCGCCTGCGAGAGCGAGAGGATCTCGACGCCTTCCTTCGCCTCCACCACCTCCTCCGAAGCGTGGATGCGATCCGGCGTGCGCGCCTTGACCCAGCCGAACGAATAGAACCAGTCGGTGAACCACTTGCGACGCGTGCCGACGGCGAGCACGAGCCCGATGCCGACGAGCACGCAGCCGAACACGGTCGACTTCGGCTTCTCGTGCAGGTTCACGACCCACGCGGTCAGCACCATCAACGTCGTCGCGATGCCCACCCAGAACTTCCAGCCGCGCGCCTTGCTGCGCCAGCGGAGGACGTCGAGGCCCGACGAGCTCAGCACGAACGCGCCGAGCAAGCCGAACGCGTACAGGTCGCCGAGGAACTCCACGTCGCCGTGCGCGAACACGATCACGAGGATCGGGATGAACGTGGCGACGAGGATCGCGACCTGCGGCGTGCCGAACCGGCGGTTGCGCAGCGCGATCGTCGACGGCATGAAGCCGTTCTCGGCGAGCGCGAGGAACACGTGGTAGCAGCCGATGATCGCGGTGTTGGCCGCGAAGAGGAGCAGCGTCGAGCCCGTGATGACGACCGCGTACTTGACCCACGTCCCGCCGAACGCGCCCCCGAGTTCCGACATCAATCGCTCGTAGTCGTGGAACTTGACGTCCGACGACAGGAACGAGATCGCGAACAAGGTCAGGATCGGCGACGTGAGCAGCATCGTCGCGATCACGTAGCGCATGCCGTGCTTCGCGGTGCGCTGGATCGGCAGACGCATCGCGGGCGAGAGCTGGCTGATGCTCTCGAGCCCTGAGAACGCGAGCCATGCTCCCGAGAACCCGACGAGGAACTTCCACGGCGTGACGGAGTCGATCTGCTCGATGTTCGCCCGCACCGCGCCCCACTGCTCGCCGTGCGCGTTGACGAGCACGATGCCAATCAGGAGCAGCGTCACGAGGAACGCCGCCGCGGCCATGAAGAGCGAGAGGGTCGCGCTCTCGCGGATGCCGATCGTGTTCACGATCGCGAGTAGAAGTAGCGTCGCGATCGAGAACGCGACGACGTGGTGCTCGAACGCTGGGAACACGCTCGCGAGGTAGTTCATCCCCGACACGGCCGAGATCGCCGACGTCAAGAAGTAGTCCACGCAGATCAGGAGCCCGCCGAAGCACCCGACGATCGGCGAGAAGGCCTGGTTCGCGATCGAGACGACGCCGCCGCCGTCCGGGTTGCGCCAGCAGATCTCGACGTACTTCGCGGCGAGGAAGAGGAACCCGATGAACGCCGCCGCGACGAAGAGCGGCGCGAGGTCCCGGACGTGCTCGTTCCGGTAGAGGATGCCCGGGACGTAGTAGAGCGAGGTCCCGATGTCGCAGAACACGACCGCCCACACGAGCAGCGGGGTGAGCTGCCGGAGGTGGCTCTCGCTGCGCGGCGAGGCGGTTTCGGGATCGGCGACCGTCTGGGTCACGGGGGCTGGGCGCTCGCGGTCTCCGGGGTCCTGCACACCGCCTTCGCTGCCCGGGGTCGGGGCGAGAAGCAGGGCGCGCGGGCGGGGGGGGGCCGACCGGTCGGCGCGAGGAGGGGGTAAGAGGCAGAGGATAGAGGGCCGCGGGCCCGGCCCGCAACGGACGCCGCACGGCGCACCTGCAGCGGGCCTGCTCCCGGAGCGGGCGGTCGGGCTCATCGACCGCAGGAACTCAGGCCCGTAGCCCGGCGCGCGAGCGGCCGGAGCCCCACAGGAACTCGCCCGGCCCCCTCAACTTCGGGACTCGCGGATCCCGATACCCCGAAGTCCCTCTCGGGGCCTCCCCGGCTCCTTTTCCAGGACGCTGCATTCCATGTCTCCCGCCCCCGCTCCTCCGGCGCGGCCCCCCGCCGCCGGCCCGCTCCCCGCCCCGCCCGCGGGAACGGTCCGGTTGCACGGCTACGCGCGCGGCGCGAAACCGGCGACGCCTGCGCCGGTGCAGGAGCGACCGCCGAATGCGCCTCCGACCCCGGTGCAGAAGCGGCCCAAGGGGCGCCTCTTCCTCGGCGCGGTCCTCTGCGCGGGGATCCTCTGGCCGGCGACCGAGGTCTGGAACGCGTTCTTCCGCTACCGCGGCTTCGGCACGATCGAGGGGCGCGTGCTCGAGCTCTCGCCGCCGTGGGACGGCGAGGTCGCGGCCGTCGAGGTGCGCGAGGGCGAGTGGGTCGAGCAGGGCGCCGTGCTCGTGCGTCTGCGGAGCCTCGAGCTCGAGCAGGAGCGCGCACGCATCGACGACGCGCTGCGCGTCGAACGCGCGTCGATGGAGGCGGCGCTGAGCGAGCTCCAGCTCACCGCGGCGCTGCGCGCGGAAGAGCGCGAAGATCGGAAGCACAAAGCCGCCGCCGATCACCTCGCGGCCGCGGGCGACCTCGCGCGCGAGCGCGCGGTGCTCGAGTCGATCGAACGTCAACGCGAGCGGCGCGAAGGGCTGCGCGTGCAGGGCGTGGTCTCCGACGAGAGTTTCGGCGAGCTCGTCCTCCAGGAGCAGGGCCAGCGCGCGAAGGTCGAGTCGCTCGCGGCCGCCGTCGAGGAGCTGCGCCTGCGCGTCGAGCTCGATGCGCCCGACGAGAGCGCGGCGGCGCGCACGCTGCGTCCGCACTTGCTGCGTCTCGCCGCGCTGCGCGAGGAGCGCAAGCAGCTCGACGAACGCCTGGCCCAAGGCGAGATCCGCGCGCCCGTCAGCGGCCGCGTGCTCGAACGTGCGTGCTTCGTCGGCGAGCGCGCGACCCGCGGCCGGGAGCTCGTGTCCGTGCTCGAAAACGACTCGATGCACATCGTGCTCTACCTCGAGCAGGAGCAGAGCCGTGCGCTCGAGGTCGGCGACGTGATCCCGCTGCGTGTCGCGCCGCACGAGGAGCTCGTGCGCTGCACGGTCGAGCACAAGGGCGTCGAGCTCGAGCCCGCGCCGAAGAGCGTGCAGCGTCACTACGCGAGCGACGCGCGCCTCCTTCCCGTCGTGCTGCGACCCGAGCCGGACGTGCGCCGCGCGGGTCTCCTGCGCATCGGCGAGATCGCGACCTGGCCGCTCGAATGGCGCTGGCCCTGGAGCGCGAAACGCGAATCCGACGACGACTCGGGGCCGCGCGACGGCGCCGGCACCGCTCTGCGAGGCCAGGATGCGCGCGCACGCTGAGGAATGCGCGGACACGGCGCGCGCTCAGGCTGCGGGGCGCGTCCTCCTCGTCGGCGGCGACGCCGGCCTCGCCCGGGACGTGCGTCGCGTGCTCGACGGCGCCTGGCCGCGGGCGGACCTCGTGCACGCGCTGGACGCGGAGCACGCGCGCGCTCTGATCGAGCGCACGGCCCCGAACGCGATCTGCGTGCGCATCCAGCCGCCGTACGGGCGCGCCGTCTCGGCGCTGCGGCGGTTGCGCGCGCTCGCACGCTCGACGCCGATCGTCGCGCTCGGCGCGCAACGCGACGTGTCCTTCGTCGACCTCGTGCTGCGCTCCGGCGCGAGTCTGTGGCTCGTCGACCAGCCGCTCGAGGACGACGAACTCGAGGACGCGCTCCGGCCGGCGCTGACGCCTGCGCCTCGCGCCGAAGCGCGCGCGACGCCGACCTCGCGAGCGCAGCTCCTCGCGCTCGAGCCGCTCCGCGCGCCGTGCGAAGGTCTCGCGCCCCGCGACGTGCGGGTCGAACACCCCGTGGAGCGCGGCGACGCGGATGCGCCGACGCCCGCGATCGAAGCGCCCTCGCCCAGCGAGACCGCTCCGAGCCCGCGCGACGAACCCGCCGCGAACGTCGCCGACGAGCCGTCCCACGCCACCGAAGCACAGGTCGTCTCCGCGCCGCCGCTCGAGCTCGTGCTCGCGCGCGCGCGCCGCCTCGTCGTCGTGCCGATCGGACCGCGAGGGCTGCCCGCGGCGAGCTCCGTGCTCCGCGTGCGGCACCTCGACGTCGCCGACCGCACGCTGCGCGCGTCCTTCGACGCCTGGACGCCGCTCGCGGGCGGTCACGCGCTCGCGATCGGCGAGCTCGACGACGCCCGCAACGAGTTCGCGTGGGTCGAGCACGACCTGCGTGCGAGCGCCGCCGAAGGCGTGTGCGTCCTGCGCGTGCGCGGCACGCTCGAGGACCTGCTCGACCCCGCGCGCCTCGAGCCCGTCCTCGACCCCGCGACAATGCGCTACCGCTACGGCCACGCCGAGGAATTCGTCGCCGCATGGTGCGAGCTCGGCGTCCTCGAGCCCGTCGTGGTCGACCGCGTGCTCGTGTGCCCGCGCTGCGACGCGCTCCCGACGATCCGGCTCGGCTGCCGTCGCTGCGGTTCCGCGCGGGTCGCCTGCGAGAAGCTGCTCCACCACTTCGCGTGCGCGAACGTCGCCCGCGCGAGCGAGTACGAGACCGCGCACGGACTGCAATGCCCGAAGTGCCGCGCGCGCGAGCTCGTCGTCAACGCCGACTACGAGTACCTCTCCGGGCCCTGGGACTGCCGCGACTGCGGCTACGAGTGCGGCGAGCGCGATCCCGTCTGCCACTGCCTCGTGTGCGCCGAGCGCTTCTTCTCCCGCGACGCCAACGAGCTCGAGCTCGTCTCCTACCATGCTGCTCGAATGGAGCCACTGGCTCTCCTCGCTGCACCCTGAGGAGCTTTTCACGTTCCTGTGGGCGCTGATCCTCCTCGACGGCGCGCGCTATGGGCTGCTCAAGATCGCGTTCGCGCTCGTCGACGTCGCACGCACGCTCTGGGCGACGCTCTCCGGCCGCGGACCGAGGACCGAGCCGCACCTGCCGAGCGTGTGCGCGCTCCTCGTCGGCTACAACGAGGCGGACACGATCGCGCACACGCTGAAGAGCGTGCACGGCTCGTATCCGAACCTCGAGATCATCGCGCTTTCGGACGGCTCGACGGACGAGATGGAGCGCGTCGCGCACGACTTCGCGCGCACGCACGACGGCGTGCTCGTGATGGCGCGGCCGCACCGGAGCGGGAAATCGTCCGCGATGAACTTCGCGCTCCAGTACACGGACGCCGAGGTGGTCGTCGTCATCGACGCGGACTCGGAGCTCGGCCCCGAGGCGATCCTGCGCATCGTCCAGCCCTTCGCCGACGCGCGCGTCGGCGCCGTGTCGGGCACGGTCCTCGGGCGCCGGCCGTTCACGAACCTGGTGACGTGGCTGCAGAGCTACGAGTACCTGAACGCGATCCTCGTCGGCCGCTTGTTCGCCGCGCGAATGAACCTGCTCGGCATCGTGTCCGGCGCGTTCGGCGCGTTCCGCGCGAGCACGCTGCGCGAGATCGGCGGCTGGGACGTCGGGCCGCCGGAAGACCTCGACCTGACGCTCGCGATGCGTCGCAAGGGCTACCGCATCGCCGCGGCACCGTACGCGAACGCGTTCACGGACATGCCGACGACGTGGTACGCGCTCCTGCGGCAGCGACTGCGTTGGGACCAGAGCGGCATCATCCGCAACCACTGTCGCAAGCACATCGACATGGGCCTGCCGTGGAGCGCGAACTTCCGCTGGAGCGACTTCGTGCTCACCGCGGGGATGTGGATCACGAACCTCGTCTGCTTGATCGGCATTTGGATCTGGATGATCTGGATGGCCGCGACGCGCGGCATCGACTCGTGGAAGCCGCTCTTCACCCTGTACGTCGGCTACCTCGTGATCGAGGCCGCGCAGGCCGCGACGATCGTCTACTACAGCAACGACAAGAAGCGCGACGCGTGGTTGTGCTTGTGCTTCCCGATCGTGCCGATCTACCAGTGCGTGCTGCTCGTCGAGCGCACGTGGGCGTTCCTGCGCGAAGCGTTCTGGCGCGCGTCGTTCGAGGACAACTTCGTGCCGTGGCACGTGCGCCGCGCGACGTGGAAGTGGTGAGCGCGCGCTAGCCCACCGTGCGCGGCAGGTGCAGACGCACCGAACGCACACGGCGGGCCGAGGTCTCGAGCACCTCGAGCTCGACCCCGCTCTCCGTCTCGAGGCGCGCCCCCTTCAGCGGCAGGTGTCCGTCGTTCAAGAGCAGGCACAGGCCCGCGATCGTGCTGACCTCGTCCTCGCCGGGGAGCGCGAGTTCGAGCTCGCGGTTCACGTCGCGCACGTTGGCGCTGCCCTGCACGACGAACGTGCCGTCCGGATCGCGGCGCACCTGCGCCGTGGGCGCCGCGTCGTGCTCGCTGACGATCTCGCCGACGAGCTCCTCGAGCAGGTCCTCGAGCGTCAGGATCCCCGCCGTCCCGCCGTGCTCGTCGACGGCGATCGACAGATGGATGCGCTTCTCCTGCATCTCGCGCAGGAGGTCGATCGCGGGCGTCGTCTCGGGCACGAAGTGACACGGGCGCACGATTCCGTCGAGCGTCACCGGCTTGCCGCTCCACGCGCGCCCCATGACGTCGCGCCACGACACGTAGCCGACGATGTTGTCGAGACTGCCCTCGAACACGGGCACGCGCCGGTGTCCGACGTCGAGGATCACGCGGCGGATCTCGGCGTCGGACGCGCTCGCCGGAAGGCCGACGACGTAGCGGCGGTGGATCATCACGTCTTCGGCCGTCAGCGTGCTGAACTCGAGCGCGCGCGACGCGATCTCGCTGACGTCCGGATCGACCGAGCCCGACTCGCCCGCGTCCTCGACCATGCGCCGGATCTCGTCGAGCGAGATCTTCGACTCCATGAAGTTGGTGCTGTCGCGAAACGGCTTGAGCACGACGTTCGAGCTCGCCGTCAGGAACCACACGACGGGCTTGGCGAACGACGCGAGCCCGAGCAACGGCCGCGCGACGAGGAGCGCGTACCGCTCCGAATGCCGCAGCGCGAGCGACTTCGGGCAGAGTTCGCCGAGCACGAGCGACAGGTACGAGATCGCGACGACGATGACCGCGAGCGCGACCTCGTACGCATAGGGAGCGAGCCACTCGATCCGCGCGAAGACCGGCGCGAGCTCCTGCGCGAACGACGCGCCGCCGAACGCCGCCGCCGCCGCGCCGACGACCGTGATCCCGACCTGCACGGTCGCGAGGAAGCGCTCGGGGTCCTGGCGCAGCCTGCGCAGGGCCGCGGCGCCGCGTTTGCCCTCCTCGGTCAGCGCGTCGAGCCGCGCGGGACGCACGGACACCACGGCGATCTCGGCTCCGGAGAGGAGGCCGTTGACCGCGATGAGAGCGAGCAGGATCCAGAGTTCGGTGAGGATGGGACGGGCTCCGAACCCAAGGTCGCATCCGACGCGACACGGATCAACCGGCCGAGCAGGAGGCGTTCGCTCGCCGCCCGCGTGTGGAGCGCTCCGACCTCATCGGCTGACGATCCATCCCGCCCACTCGACGAGCGGTGCGCGCCGCGCGCGCAGCTCCGCTTTCGCGCGCCAGAGGGCTTCGTCGGGCGGCGTCGCGCCCTTCCACAGGTTCGCGTAGAACGCAGCGAAGAGTTCCTGCGCCGCCGCGTCGTCGACGGGCCAGAGGGATGTCACGGCCCACCGCGCGCCGGCGCCGTGGAGCGCGCTCTGGAACGACGCGGCGCCCTGCCCCGGAGCGAGCGCGCCGCGCGCGCTGTCGCAGGCCGCGACGACCGCGACCTCGCAACGCGACAGGTCGAGCAGCCCGAGCTCGTCGGCGGAGAGCTCGCCCTCTTGGGACTCGTTCGCCCCCGCGAGCGCAAGGCGCGCGTCGATGGACGGCGCGAGCGGAGTGCGCGCGATGGGCTCGAGCATCGCGGCCGCCGGACCGCGCGCCGCACCGCGCCGCTCCGTGTTCCCCGTCTCGCGGTAGCGCCCGTGCGTCGAGACGTGCAGCCAGCGCGCGCGCTCCGCCAGACCGACGAAGCGCGTGCGGGTCGCGTCCTTTCCCGCGAGCTGCTCGACGTGCACGCCGGGGCCGCGAGCCGCCGTGAACGCGCGCGTCACGAGCTCGAGCTCGCGCTTCGAGCTGGGCAGCGCGGCGTACCCGGCCGGTCCGGCCCCGAAGTCGACGTCGCCGACGAGCAGGAGCGCGTCGGCCGGAGCTCCGCCCTTCCCCGCGACGGGCGCGACGGGCGAGCCGAGGACGATCGCGAGCTCGTCCCCCACGCACCGATCGCCGCTCGGCAGCGCGTCGAGCGGCACCGTGAGCAGCGCGCCGTCCGCGCGCACGCTCCAGCGCTTCGCTCCGCCGTCCCCGCGCCGCAGCGGCTCGACGACGAGCGCCGCGAGCGCGCGCCCCGCGGCGAGCGCTTTCACGCCGTCCTTCGCGAGCACCGCGTCGCGCCACGCGGAGGTCAGCGCTTCGACCTCGCTCTCGAGGCCGAGGTCGAACCGCGCCACCGCGCCCCGCGTTGCCGCGACGAACGCGGCGAGCCGCCGCTTGGACGCGTCGTCCGGTCGCGCGGCATCCGCGACGACGCGGTAGAGCACGAAGCGCTCGTCGCCCGCCGCCGGACGCGGGAAGGAGGGCCGCGAGGATACGGCGGAGCTCCCGAGCGCCGCCGCCAGCGCGCGCTCCGTCGCGTCGCGATCCGCGACCGCGGCAAGGAGCTCGGCCGCGCTCGCGCCGCCGCGCGCACGCTCCTCGAGCGCGAGCGTCGCGCGCCGCAGCCGTGCGCGCGCCGCCCGCCCCGCGTCGCCCGCGCTCTCCGCCGCGCGCTGCACCGTGCGCGCGCGCTGGTCGATCGTTGCGACGGCGAGCCACGCCCGCGCGCCGAGCTCGCCGAGGTCGGGCGCGGCGCCTTCGAGCTCCGGCGCCGCGAGCACGGCGTGCAGCCGCGCGAGCGCGGGCTCCGCACGCAGCGCGCTGGCGCGGGCCTCGCGCGCCGAGTCGACGCTCGCCTCGCGCGCGAAGAAGCGCTCCGCGTCTTCGACCGCGGCGCGCGCGACAGCGACGGCCTCGCGCCGCTCGTCCACGGTCGCCGCGCCGCCCGCGCGCGCGGCCAAGACGAGCTCCGCCGCGAGGTCGACGCGCGCCGCGAAGGCCTCGAACTCGAGCGCGCGCGCTTGGGCCAGCGCGTCGACGCGCGAGCGCGCGACAGCGAGGGCCTCGCCACGCGCCGCCGCGTCACCCCGCTCCGCGGCCGCGTCGACCGCGCGGAGGAGCGCCGTGCGCGCCGCGTGGAGCACAGCCGGCGCGGGTTCGCCGGTCGCGGAGAGCGCCTCGATCGCCGCACGCACGTCGCGCGCGACCTCCGCGGGCTCGGCGCCGCCGCGCAGCCGGACGTCGGCGCGGTTCACGCGCGCCTGCACGACGAGCGCGTCGGCCGGTCCGAGCTCGCGCTCGAGGTCCTCGAGCGCCGCGTCGAGCGCCGCGAGACCCTCCGCGACGCGCCCCTCGCGCGCGTCGATCAGTCCGAGCGCGAGCCGCGCGAGCGCCGCGGTGCGCTCGCTCCCCGCCGAGCCCGCAGCGGCCGCGCGCTCGAAGAGCGAGCGGCTGCGCGCGAGGTCGCCCTGCTCGAAGAGCACCGCGGCGAGCGTGGACTCGAGCTCGGCCGCGTTCGGCAGCTCGACGCCGGCGCTCCGCGCGCCGTCGAGCGCGCGCTCGGCCTGCTCCCGCGCGTCCGCGAACCGACCCTGGTGGTACGCGAGCTCCGCGCGGATGCCGACGATTTGCGCGAGGCGCGCTTCATCGCGCGGAGTAGCGCGTTCGAGCGCCGCTGCGACGCGCGCGTAGCAGCGCTCCGCCTCGTCGAGGTCGCCGCGGCGCGCCGCGAGCTCGCCGCGCAGCTGCCACGCCTGCACTTCGGGTCCGTTCGCGCGCGCGGGGTCCGTCCCCTCCGCGGGCTCGACCGTCGCGAGCAGTTCCTCGCCCCGCGCCGCGTCGCCGCGCAGGAGGTGCGCCATCGCGAGGCAGAACCGCGCGCTCTCCGCCCAGAGCGAACGTTCGGGGTACGCGTTCGCGTACCCGCGCTCGATGCGCTCGCACGCGGCGACGAGCTCGTCGTCGTGGAGCCGCAGGTTCGCGACGAGCTGGAATGCGAGCTGGTGCGCGCTTGCGAGCGCGGAGACGCTCGTGTCGAAGTCGTGGAGCGCGAGGAGCTCGCCGAGCTCCGCGCGCGCCTGCGCCGGGTCCGCCGCGCCGCGCTGGAGAGCCTGCATCAGCTCGTTCAACGCGGACTGCGCGCGCTTCGCCACCGCGCGCGCGATCTCGTCCTCCGCGAGCTCGCGCCAGACGAGTCGACCCTGTCCGTCGCGCTTCGCACCGACCTCGAGGACGAGCTCGACCCCGTCGGGTCCATCGACCTTCACCGATGCGAACGGCGTGCGGCCGCCTCCGCCGTCGTCGTCCTCCGCGAGTACGCGCTCCCCCGAGCGCACGCAGAGGCGCGGGTCCGCGTCGTCGCCTTCGACCCACACGTGGACGCGCCCAAGGGTCGTCGCGCGGCGCTCGAAGCGCAGCGGCTCTGCCGCGTGCAGCGCGAGGACGCCGTCGGCGGCCGGCGCCGGACTCTGCGCGAGCGCGTTGAACAGGAAAACGAGCGTCGGAAGGAGGCTCATGGACGGCGCATCCTAGCGGGGCGGGCCGCGCACGGGAGCACCGTGCGCGGCCCGCTGCGCGCGTCCGGACGCGAGTTCCGGACGCGACGCACGGAGTCGTCTCCCTCGGTCACCAGTCGAGCACGATGCCGTTCGTGATGTTCACCGTGCCCGGCGGACAGAACGCCGCGGCGGCGTTGCGGTAGTAGGTCTGGTAGTAGCGCCGAGCTCCGCTCCCTGGCGTCACGCCGCCGCGCTGCGACAACGTGATCGTGTCGGTCGTGTCTGGGAACGAGCTCGATCCGCCGACGTTCGCGCGCGTGCGCAACCGCACGAGCGTGCCGCCCGCGCAGCGGATGCCGTCACCGAACGTCGTGTCGTCGAGCGCGTCACCCTGGAGGTAGATGCACGTGGACGTCGCGGGCATCCCGCTCGCCGCGAGCACGGCGTCGTCCGTCGCGGTCGCGCCGAAGAGGAGGAGCCTCGCTCCGTCCGGATTGACCGAGTTCGCGCATCCGTTCCCGCGCGCGCCGAAGTTGTTGCACGGGCAGATCGTCGAGATCGTCGCGTCGAGCAGGTCGCCGAAGCAGAAGGCCTCGGCCTGCGGAGCGTCGGGCAGCGCGTAGAGCCCGGTCCACATCTCCCACGTCGGCGTCACGTTTTGACGCTGCCAGGTCATGCCGATGCGGTTGCTGAAACCGCCCGAGACCGTCTCCGAGCACAGCTGGAACTGCATCGTCGCCGCCGCGCTGAAGTCGACCAGCCGGTGCGCCTCGACCACCTGGAGCGATCCGCCCGACATCGTCGCGGTGAGCGCGTAGAGATCGTAGTCGAAGGTCGAGTGCTGGTAGCTCTCGTTGTAGAGGACGCAGAAGTTCACGCCGTCGGTCTCGACGCGCGCCCACTGCTGGTCCTCGCCCGTCCACGTGCCGTGCACCATCGACTCGAGCAGGCTGAGGTCGATGTAGCCGACGACGCTCGTGTCCTGCAGACAGACGCCGACGATGTCGTACTCCGTCTGGATGAAGCGCGGGAAGACGACGAGCTTCGTCCGCGCCCCGGCGGGCACGTCCGTCAGCGACGAGACGTCGGGGTTCTCGTCGTCCGGCAGGCCCGTGCTGACCGCGAAGGTTGGGTTCGTGATCGTGCCGTCCCAGCGCACCGTCGCGCCGTACACGTCCGTGTCGCCGCCGAAGCCGCCGGTGTCGCGCGCCCACACGATCGTCCACTCCTGCTCGACGAAGGGCGGGTTGCCGTCCGACTTCGAGACGCGCGGCTCCCAGTCGTACGTGCCGCCCGTGTTGTCGATCGTGATCACGCCGCCGACCGGCGCACCGTTCGAGTCGACGAGGCGCGCGAACACGTCGTGGTCCGTGCCCGAGAAGGAGCGCTCGTAGGTGACCAGGTAGTAGGTCGGCGCCAGCAGCGCCGGATCGCCGCCGACGTCCGGCGACAGCTTGGGGCCGCTCTCCGCTCCGCTGATCGCGTTCTGGAGACCGGCCGAGTTCGTCCAGGCACTGCGCGTTCGCCCCGCGATGTCGCCGTTGCCTCCACCGGCGGGGAAACGCATCGCGACGACGAAGAAGTTGTCCGCCAGGTTGTTGTTCGCGACGCGCGGCTTGGACCAGTTGTCGGCCGTCAGGTCGATCTCCTGCGTCTGGTTGTAGAGCACGGTGTTCGACGCATCGACCAACATCGAGACGACGTCGCCGTCCGACTGGCTGTAGTTGAACTGGTAGACGAGGCAGTACCGGTTCGTGGACGCGTCGTAGGCGTAGTCGGGTTCGAACAGATAGGCCCAGTTGCTGATGGCGGACACCGTCGAGAAGACGGGGTCCACGGTGATCGGGAGCACGGCACCGGTGACGAACTCGGCCGGCACGCGCAGCGCGTAGCCGTGTTCGTCGAGCTCGACGGAGGCCTTCGCGCGGTGCCCTCTTGCATCGATGGCGACGGCCCCGCTGCATTGGAGCCCTCCACGATCGCTCGTGAAGGCGAGGCCATCCCCGAGCGCGCTGGCGGCGAGCTCGCCGGCCGTCGCGACGTGGAGCACGAGCTCGCCGCGCGCCGGCAGCGCGGACACGACGAACGTCTGCTCGACCGACTCCTTCGCGAGGATCCAGCGCTCGAGCACCGCGCCGTGGTCGAGCGCGACGGACGTCTCCTCCTCCGCAGCGACGCTCGGCGCGCGGAGCGCGAGTTCGACGCCGCCGACCCGCGCCGAGTCCAGCGCGAGCGCGAGCGGGAGGTTCTTCGGCGCGTCCGAGCCGAGGAACGGGATCAGCGTGGCGCCCTCGGCGCCGAAGCTCGCCTTCCAGTCGCGACCGCGCGCCCAAACGCGGCCGTCGCCGGGCTCGTCGACGAGCACGCGGTCGAAGACGCGCGCGGCGATCTCCGACTCCGTCGCCTGGACGTCGAGCGCGGGCTTCGCGCCGTTCGCGTCCGCTCGTCCCGCGGGCGCCGACTGGGCGCTCGACTCGCGCAGCGCGAGCGTCGCGTCGGGTTGCGCCGCGCCCTTGGGATCGTGGAAGGGCGCGGGCGGCGTCACGAGCGGTTTCTCCGCGTCGCGCGCGGGGGCCGGGGACACGAGGAGGAAGGTGAAGGCCGCGGGGAGCAGCCACGGGGTTTTCTTGCAGTCGATCATGGGGTTCCGTGCGTGGGCGGCGCGAGCTCCGTACCCGCGCGGCCGAGCTCCCCGAGGACGGCCCCGCGCCGCGCTTTCGCACGGCGGGGACTTTCTTCGGCGTGCGCGCCACGCGAGCATTCCGGGCAATGGACGGCGGCGGCGAGAGCCTTTGGTCGCGCGCGCGAGCGGGCGAGGCGCGCGCGAGAGAGGAGCTCGCCGCGCTCGCGCTCGACGCGGCGCGGCGCGAGCTCGCGGCCCGGCGCGCGCCGCCGGGCATCGTCGAGGACCTCGCGCAGGACGCCGTGCGCCAGACGCTCGCGTTCCTGGCGGACGGCGGCGAGGAGCCCAAGGAACTGCGCGCTTTCCTGAAATGGCGCGCGTTCGGCGTCCTCTCGGATTGGCGCAAGAAGGAGCGCCGCCGCACGATGCACCTCCCCGCCGCCGAAGCGCCCGCGGATCCGGCCGCCGAGCCCGAGCGCGCGCTCCCGGCCGATCTCGCCGCGGCGCTCGAGGACTGCCGCGCGCGCCTCGCCGAGACGGACCGGAGCGTGCTCGCGCTCCGCTACGAAGGCGCGCTCGACGCGGCGGAGCTCGCGGAGCGGCTCGCGACGACGCGCAACGCGATCCATGTGCGCGTCTTCCGCGCATTGGCGCGCTTGCGCGACTGCCTCGAGAAGAAGGGCTGGCGCGCGGAGGACGTGCAGGCATGAAGGAGCTGGACGAACGAGACCAACGCACGGCGCTCGCGTACGTCGACGGCGAGCTCGAGGAGTCCGAGCGCGCGCGCTTCGAGCTGCGGCTCGCCGCCGAGCCGGAGCTCGCGCGCGCGGTCGAGGCGCTCGCGGCGCTCGATGCGCTCGGGCGCCGGAAGTGGAAGGCGCGCGGCGGCGCGAACGCTCGACAGGCCGCGGCGGGCGAGCGCACGGCCCGCGCGGCAGGCGAGCGTTCGGCCCGGACGGACGGCTCGCAGCCGTCGACCTCCGAGATCGAGCGCGTGCGCGAGTCCGCGCGCGGGGCGACGGCCCCGGAGCCCGCACGCTCACGCCGCTGGCTCGTGCTCGCGCCGCTCCTCGCCGCCGCGGCGGCGCTCGTCGTGTGGTTCACGCTCCGCGGGCACGAGAGCGACGAGCGCGCTCCGCGCTTCGCGGTGTGCGAGGGCTTCGCGACCGCGGACGAGTGGCTCGCCGCGGCGCCCGAGCTCGCAGGCTTGCGCCCGCCCGGCCTCGGCGTCGCGCGCGGAGGGAACGACGAGCCCAACATCGACGTCGACGCGTTCGAAGCGCGCGCGCGCGACGCCGAACGCGCGCTCCTCGCGGCCCGCGCCACGAGCGTCGCGGACGTGCGGGCGGGCTTCTTCGTGGTGCCGTTCGAGTGCGCCGCGCCGACGAGCGTCGTCGTGCTCGCGTTCCCGCGCGTCGGCGGGCCCGCGGAACTCCTCTACCCGCGCGCCGAGGACCCGCTCGCGCTCGACGCGGGCTTCCACGTGGTCCCCGCGCCGCGCACGGCGCGCGAGGAGACGGCCTCGGGCCCGGCGCTCGCGTACCGCCGCGGCTTCCTCGTGCCGATCGGGTGCAAGGAACTCGACGTGTGGATCGCGTGGAGCCCGCGCGCGCTCGACGGCGCGGGTCGCGACGAGCTCGCCGCTCTGCTCCCGTCGACCGATGCGCGAGCGACGGCGGCGGCGTGGCTCGCGTCGCACGGCTTCACGACGACGACGCGCGTCGTGCGGGAGCCGTGACCGCTCGGATCGGAGCGATCGTCGCGCTGCATCACGCACGGAATCCCGAGGAGCTGCGGCGTCGCGCACACCTCGGGATGCGCGTGCGGAAGTTCGCGCGCTAGACTCCCCTCATGCTCCGAACTGGACCCGTGACGGCCGCCCTGGCAGCGATGCTCATCGCAGGCTGCGGCGGTGACGCGATCCCCCGACCGTCCGTCGAGGAGACGCCGCCGGCTCCGCCCCCCTCGGGCGAAGCCGCGCGGCTCGTCGCGCCCGACGTCGCGCCCGACCCTTCCAGCGAGCCTCCTCGCGAACTCCGCGCACCGGCCACTACTCCGTCGCGCGCGGAGCGCGACGCGCGCTACTTCCCGAAGGATCCCGGCTCGGTCGTGATCTCGCTCGAGCGGACTTCGTGCTACGGCTCCTGTCCCGCCTACGTGGTCACGCTGCGCGGGGACGGAACCTGCACGTGGAACGGGAAGAGCAACGTCTCCATCGAGGGCGTCCACGAGTACACGATCGATCGCGCGCGCATCGTCGAGCTGCTCGCGAGCTTCGAAGAGGTCGATTTCCTCGGACTCCAAGGCTCCTTTGCGGACGACGTGAAGGACGCGCCGTCCGAGATCCTCACGCTTTCGATCGACGGACGGGAACGGCGACTCCGTCATCTTTGGTGGAGGAACGGCGCGAGCGAAGGGACGGATGCCGCCGAGCGCGAGCGCGTGCACGCGCTCCTCGAGCGCATCGCCGAGCGCATCGATGCCGCGGCCGACACGTCGGGCTGGATCGGTTCCGCCGAGGAACGCCAAGCGAAGCGCGATGCGAAGTGGGCGGAGCGCAAGCGAGCCAAGGAGGCTCGCGAGCAGGAGAAATGAGCGGGAGGGCCAGGCCGAGCAGCCCCGAAGCGCTCCGCGCGCAGTCGTGCTCCGGCTCGACGGCCGATCGGGGCTCGCGGGCGCGCTCGAACTGCGCTCCCCCGCCGGAGCGGGTCGTGTGCGGACTCCGTCAGCCCGCGCACATCGCGTACACCGGCGCCGCCCGCTCGCGCACGAAGCTGTCGCGATCACGCTCGAGGAACCGCCGCAGCTCGTCGACGCTCGGCAGCGCGACGAGGTAGCGCGACACGAAGAGCTGGTTGTCGAGCCCGCCGAGCGCGTACTCGACCTTCACTTCGTCGCGATCACTGCACAAGAGCAGTCCGATCGGCAGCTCGTCGCCGTCCTCGCGCACGCGCTCCCGGAACCAGTTCAGATAGAAGTTCATCTGCCCCGCGTCGCCGTGCTGGAACGCGCGCAGCTTCAAGTCGACGAGCACGTGGCAGCGCAGCTTGCGGTGGTAGAAGACGAGATCGACGCGCTCCGGCTCGCCCGCGCCCGTCTGGATTCGGAACTGCCGCGCCTCGAAGCAGAACCCCGTGCCGAGCTCGAGCAGGAACGCCTGCAGATGCTCGAGCAACGCGCGCTCGAGATCGCTCTCGAACCACTGCGCGCGCTCGGCGAGCCCGGTGAACTCGAGCACGTACGGATCGCGGAGCAGGTCCTCGATGCGCGCGGGCGACGCGCTCGCTTCGCCGCGCGCGCGCTCGACCACCGCGCGCTTGTCGGTCGAGAGCCCCGTGCGCTCGTAGAGGAGACTCTCGATCTGCCGGCGCAGCTGCCGCACGGACCAACCGCCGGCGAGGCACTCGTTCTCGTAGAACGCGCGCTTCCAGGGGTCGTCGAGGCGGAGGAGGAGCAGCAGGTGCGTCCACGTCAGCTGCAGGACGCGGTCCGGCGGAAGGGGCTGGGGACCTGACGCGGTCGCAGGGGGCGTCGCGTCGACGGTGGGACCTTCGGCGTCCGTCTTGGGGGCCGCGACCTGGGATGACCGATTCTCGTCCTCGACGCTCAAGTCCGGTATCGAAGGGAGATTATGAAATTCGACAGTCAGTGATTGCCGAATCTCGAACGCCATCGTCCCTCCCTCGAGGGCGGCCCGGAGCCCCGGGTAGAGGAGATACAACCTCCGACACGCGCGAAGGCTGCTGACCCCCAGCCCGTCGAGCCCCTTCCCGCTCAGGTCGCGCGCGATCCGCGGCAGGAGGTCCTCGCCGTAGCGCGCTCGATCCTCGCCGCGCTGCTCGTACTCGACCAGGTAGCCGCCGACGAGCCAGTTGCGCAGCACGAGAGACCGATTCACGGCGGTCGCGGCGCGAGCGAGGGAGACGCGATGGCAAGAGACGATGGACGCGAGCAGTTGGTCGTAGCGCATCTCGTCGACGCTACGACCGGCGAGACAGAGAGCAAGCTGTTGAGAAAACGAGCGCGTATTGCCGTCGATCGAAGCACCGATTCCTCTCTCTCGATCGAGCGTCGAACGGCCGTGGCGCTGCGAGAACGGCGGTGGATCGACGGCGCCCACCCGCGATGCACGCGCTCGACGAAATCCGCGTGCGTCCCCCCCTGCAGCTCTCCTTCGAATCGCTCGCGGGAGATCACCGTGCATCGACCCTAACGCAGAGTCTCCCTCGTAAGCGCGCTCCATCGACGGCGAGCGATCCAAGCAGCGGCGAGGGAGAGGCACCCAGCCATCAGCATGAAAGCCGAGGGCCCGAGGAGTTCCCAGTCGACCCTTCGATCGAGGCGCGTCCACTCGTTCGCGTCGGGAGAGGCTCGCACGTCGACCTCGCGAACCTCCACCAACGGCAACCGGAGCACGCCGATCGACAACTCGCGCACACGCTTGGTGGCGAAGAACTCGGTGGAGTTCCACGTGGGAGCCGCGCCCAACGTGACGGCGGTGATCCCGAGCACGAAGAGGATGCGCGCAAGAAGGGTCATGCGTCGTCTCCGTCGGATTGAACTGGTGGGCCCCGTAGGACTCGAACCTACGACCAAGCGATTATGAGTCACCTGCTCTAACCGACTGAGCTAGGGGCCCGCTTCTCTGAGCCTACCAAACGTCTCGCACGGCGCGACGCACGCTTCCGAGGCGCGGCGCACGCATCCCGAACGCGGATCCGCGCCGGCCGGCCCGGAGCGATCGCGAGTGCGCTGGTAGACTCCGCGCCCGTCCGTCCGGGCCGCACGGCCCCGTCCCGAGGAGCGCCTCCCCCATGCGATCGTTGGTCTTCGCCGCGCCGTTCGTCTTCGTCCTGGGTTGCACGTCGCCGTCCGCGCGCGACGGGAGCGCGTCGGAGCGCGAGGCGAACTCGTCCTCCGCGCAGGGCCACGCGGGTCCGAGCGGTCCCAAGCGCGCGGCGAAGCCGGACGAGGAGGCGATGGCGCGCCTGAAGAGCCTCGGCTACGTCGCCGACGACCGCTCCGCCGCGATCGACCGCAAGCCCGTCGCCGGCGCCGAGGTCGAGGTCGTCGCCGCCGACAAGCCCGCGTCGCTGCGCTTCGGCGACTCCGCGACGCCGCGCGAGCTCGCGCCGATCTTCCCGGGCACGATCTACGACGCGAGCATCCCGACGCCCGACTCCGCGCTGCGCCAGCCGCTCGGCACGTTCACGGCGCACCACGCGGAGATCCTCGCGTACGTGAAGTCGCTCGAGCGCCCGGGTTCGCGCCTGCGCTGGACGAAGACCGGCGTCACACACGAAGGGCGCGAGCTCGGCTACGCCGTGATCGCGTCGAAGGAGAACCTCGCGCGCCTCGACGCGATCCGCGTGGCCATCGCGAAGCTCGCCGACCCGCGCACGACGAACGACGAAGAGGCGGAGCGCATCGCGAAGGACTTCCCCGCGATCGCGTGGCTCTCCTACTCGATCCACGGCGACGAGATGTCGGGCAGCGATGCGTCGATGGCCGTCGCGTACCACCTCGTCGCGGGCACGAGCGCCGACGTCACCGACCTCTTGAAGGACGTCGTCGTCGTGATCGACCCGTCGCAGAACCCGGACGGGCGCGAGCGCATCCTCTCGATGCTCGAGCAGTCCGCGGGCTACGTGCCGAACCTCGACAGCGATTCGATGAGCCGTGGACGCTGGCCGCACGGCCGCGGCAACCACTACCTCTTCGACATGAACCGCGATTGGATCTGGGGCACGCAGCCCGAGACGCGCGCGCGGTGGAGCGCGATCCAGTCCTTCCATCCGCAGCTCCTCGTCGACGCGCACGAGATGGGCGCGTCCGACACGTTCCTCTTCTACCCGGCGACCGATCCGCTGACGCCGTTCTTCCCCGCGCAGACGACGAAGTGGTGGCCGCGCTTCGGCAACGACCAAGCCGCTGCATTCGATGCGCGCGGATGGAGCTACTACACGCGCGAGTGGGCGGACTCCTGGTACCCGGGCTACACCGATTCGTGGGCGACGTTCAGCGGCGCCGTCGGGATCCTCTACGAGCAGGCGCGCTACCACGGCCAGGCCGTGCGCCGCCCGTCGGGCGAGATCGCGACGTACCGCGACGCGGTCGCGCGCCAGGCGACGGGCTCGCTCGCGAACGTCGCGACGCTCGCGAAGCACAAGGTCGAGATCCTGCGTGACTACTACGCCGCCAAGAAGGCCAACGTCGCCGCGGACACCGCGGGCAACGACCGCATGTTCGTGCTCGCGCGCGGCAAGCACCCCGAGCGCGAGGCCGCGTTCGTCGCGATGCTCGCGGCGCAGGGCATCGAGGTCTTCGAGACGAAGGACGCGTTCACCGCGAAGGACGTCGAGACGACGCTCGCCGGACGCGTCGGCGAGCGCGCGTTCCCGAAGGGCTCGATCGTCGTGCCCGCGCGTCAACCGCTCGCGCCGATGGTCAAGGCGTTCCTCGCGTTCGACCCGCGCTACGACAAGGCGTCGCTCGAGCGTGAGCGCAAGGAGCTCGAGCGCAAGCAGCGCAGCAAGGCCTACGACGTCACGGGTTGGTCGCCCGCGCACGCGTGGGACCTCGACGCGGTGTGGTGCGCGGCGGCGGACGTCGCGACGACGCGCGTCACCGCGATCGGCGCCGACGCGCCGGGCGTCGTCGCGCTCGACGACGCGAAGGCTCCGGTCTACGCGTGGGCGGTCGACGGCAGGAGCGACGGGGCGGTCGTGTTCGCGGCGCGCGCGATGGAGCTCGGCCTCGCCGTCAACGCGAGCGACGAGCCCTTCACGGCGCGCGGCCGCGCGTTCCCGCGCGGGAGCCTGCTCGTGCGCCGCGTCGAGAACGACGCGGGAGCCGCGGAGAAGGTGCTCGCCGCCGCGGTCGGCGCCGGCGTGCGCGCGTTCGCGCTGGGCACCGCGCGCAGCCCCGACGACACGCCGGACCTCGGTGGACAGCACTTCGACCTGCTCGCGCGGCCGCGCGTCGGCATCCTGACGAACGCCCCGATCTCGTCGTCCGACTTCGGCGCGACGTGGCACCTCGTCGATCACGAGCTCGGCCTCACGGCGACGCTCGTCGACGCGCAGGAGCTCGGCGGGTACGACCTGCGCCGCTACAACGTCCTCGTGATCCCCGAGGGCGGCGCGGGCGAGCTCCTCGAGAAGAGCGGCGACGAGCTCATGACGTGGGTGAAGAGCGGCGGCACGCTGATCGCGAGCGGGAGCTCCGCCGCGGCGCTGTGCGACGCATCGCGCAAGCTGACGACGACGCGCCTGCGGCCCGACGCGCTCGACAAGCTCGACGAGTACGCGCTCGCGGTGAAGCGCGAACGCGAGGCAGGCAAGACGACGATCGACGAGGGGCTCCTCTGGGACGGCAAGTCCTCGAAGAAGGACGACGGCGCGAAGGACGAGGCCAAGCCGAGCGGCGACGCGAAGTCCGACGACGCGAAGTCGAAGCCCGCCGGCGACGCCGACCTCGCCGCGAAGGAGGACAAGAAGCGCCGCGACGCGTGGATGGCGACGTTCTCGCCGCAGGGCGTGATCCTGCGCGGCGAGGTGAACCCCGACGCGTGGCTCACGTTCGGTTGCGACGACGAGCTCCCGGTCTACTTCGCCGGCTCCGACGCGTTCCTCGCGGAACGCCCCGCGCGCACGGCGGTGCGGCTCGCGGCGAGCGAGCGCGTGCGCCTCTCGGGTCTCCTCTGGCCCGAAGCGCGCGAGCGCGTCGCTGACAGCGCGTACGCCGTCGTCGAGCGCAAGGGCGCGGGGCAAATCGTGCTCTTCGCGAGCCCGCCCGACTTCCGCAACTGGTTCCGCGGCACGATGCGCCTGCTCGCGAACGCGATCGTGTACGGGCCGGGCCTCGGCGCGAGCCAGCCGCGCGGTTGGTGAGCGGAGCATCGGGCGCGGGGCGCGGACTCGCCGACGTCTCTCGCGTGCTCCGTTCGAGGAGCATCCGTCGCGTCGGACGCGTCACTCGCCGCGCACGACCGGCACGAGCCGCTCGCCCGCGAGGCGATGCGTTGCGGCGTTGGGGTGCGCGTCGAGCTTGTTCACGACCAGCGCGCGCGCGTCCTTCCCCGCGAGTTCGTCCGTCAGGTCGACCACCGCGACGCCGCGCGCACGGAAGTGGTCCGCGACCTTCTTCGTCGACGCGCGCGAGCTCTCGACCGCGTCGAGCCGCGGCCAGACGAGCACGACGAGACGCACGTTCCCTTGCCGCGTGAGCTCGACGAAGCGGTCGAGGTCCTGCGCGTGGCGCGCCCACAGCGCTTCGTCCTGGTACTCGGCGAGCCGCGCATGCGCGTACTGCTCGTGCACGCGCTCCATTCCGCCCTGCAGCGTGTGCCAGTAGAGATAACTCGTCGCGAAGAACCCGTTCGCGAACCACGCGAGTCCCGCGGGCGGCGCGCGGAAGTCGTCGCCGTCCTTCGGGAGCAGGTAGCTCATGTCGTTGATGTAGTAGGAGAGCACGACGACGTCGGGCTTCACCGGGTAGCGCACGAGTGCCGCGTACTCCGCGTCCGTCGACCATCCGGGTCGCGCGGCGAGGTTCACGGCCCAACCCGCGCCGAGCCCGCGCTCGAGCACGCGCGCGAACGAGTCGTCGAGCTCGTCGAGGCCGTGCCCCGCCGCGAACGAATCGCCGACGACGAGCACGCGCTTCACGCCGGGTGCGTCGACCGGTTCGCGATCGCGGTAGCGCAGCGAGTTGATCGGCTTCCAGTGCGCGGCCATCCAGGCCCGGTGCATCGCGGTGACCGCGAAGCCGTCGGACTGGACGAAGCCGACGCGGAGCACGCACTCGAGCGTGAAGAACGCGGCGACGAACGTCGTGCATGCGAGCAGGGCGCGCGCCGCGGGATTCCTCCGCAATCGATCGCGCTGCGCCGCGCGCGCTCCATCGTCGAGGCGCGCGGTGAACGGCGCGAGCGCGACGACGAGCACGCCCGCAAGCATCCCCAGCTCCGCGCGCGTCATCGCCTTCCCCCACGCCGGCTGCGCGACGCAGGTCCACGCGCCGAGCGCGAGCGTCGTCGTGACGAGCGCGAACGCCCAGGACGCGATCGGTCGCGCGCGCAGCGCGCGCCACGGCCCCGCGACGAACGTGCTCGCGGCGAGCACGAGCGCCGCGACGCCCGTCCACCACTCGCTCGCGAGTTTCCCCGCGACGGGGACGACGAGCGCCGCGCACGCGGCGACGCCGAGGACGAGGCACGTGAGCCGGAGACGCGCGTTCATGACGGGGCGCGAGCATCCTGCGCGCGGCGTACGCGCGCGTCCAGAGCTCGCCCGGGCCGCGCGCTCACTTCGTCTTCCTCGCGACCTCGGCCCGCGCGCGCTCGACGAGCTCGCGCGCGCCCGCGTCGCCGGGGAGGAGCTTTGCGGCTTGCTCGGCGTACGGCAGCACGCGGACCCAGTCGCCGAGGCTCGCGTGATGCTGCGCGAGCGCGATCACGGGCTCTGCCGCGTTCGCGTCGAGCCGCACGGCGCGCAGGAACGCCGCTTCCGCGTCCTTCGCGCGCCCCGCGGCGTCGAGCGCGAGCCCGGCGTCGTACTGCTTCCTCGCGTCGCCGGGCAGGAGCTCCGCAGCGCGCGCGAGCGCGTCGGCCGCTTCGTTCGCGCGCCCGAGCTCCGCAAGGAGCAAACCGAGCGAGTGATGGAGCTCGCCTTCGTCCGGCGCGCGCGCGATACCGTCGCGGAAGACGCGCTCGGCTTCCGCGCTGCGTTTCGAGCGATGGAGCAACTGACCGAGGTCGAAGCGCGCCGGCAGGAACGCGGGGTCGAGCTCGAGCGCTTTCGCGTACTCGCGCTCGGCGTCGGCGAACTCGCCGCGTTTTTCGTGGACGACGCCGAGGTTGAGATGCGCGCCGGGGAGGTCCGCCGTCGCGGCCTGCGCGGCCTGGAATTCGGAGTAGGCCGCGGTGAACGCCGCGCGGTCCTCGTTTCCGAGCGCGTTCTCGTCGAGCGCCGCCGCGATGCGCGCGGCTTCGACGCGCACGGCGCGCAGCGGATCACGCAGGAGTGCGAGCACGCCCGCCCACGCCTTCGTCGCGCGCGGATCGAGGCCTTCGCTCGCGCGCAACGCGCCGAGGCGCACGAGTGGATCGGAGCTCAGGTAGTGACGCTCTTCGGGACGGAGCCCGAGCGGCGGGTAGAGCTCGAACGCCGTCGCCTTGACGATCGAAGGCACGTCGGGATCGTCGACGAGGCGCGGGAGCACGCTCGCGTCGCCGGCGCGCGCGCGCGCCATGTCCTGCGACCAGTGGCGCGCGGGCTTCGCGCCCCACAGCGTGCGCACTTGCTCCACGGCCCACGGCGCGCCTTCGTCCGCGTGGCACGCGCCGCACGTGTTCGGCACGCCGAGCTCGACCGTCAGGTCGGGCCGCGGCACGCGGAACGAGTGATCGCGGCGTTCGTCGATGCGCATGAACGTCTTCGCGGGCATGTGGCACGCGACGCAGGACGCGCCGGGCGTGCCGACCGCGTGGTGCGTGTGCTCCGGCGCGTCGTAGCGCTTCGACTTCAGCGTCGGGAAGCGGTTCAGCGGCGGCGTCGGTTGATGACACTGCGCGCAGACGGCGTTGCCTTCACCGCGCAGTTTGCCGGAGTGCGGTTCGTGGCAGTCCGTGCAGGCGACGCCGCGCGCGTGCATCTTGCTCTGGAGGAAGGAGCCGTACTCGTACGCTTCGCCTTGGAGTTGGCCGTCGGCGGTGTAGGCGGGTTCGTGGAGCAGCTCGGGGAGGAAGTGGTCGAGGAAGGGTTCGCCGTGCGTCCAGCGCTCGGTGATTTGCGTGCGCAGGGAGTGGCACGGTCCGCACGCGTCGAGTTGCGCGCGTTGTTCGCCGTGCCGCACGTGCGTCGTGAGACCGTCGTGTTCCGGCGTGAGGTCGTGCGCGTTCGCGAGCTCGACGTGGCGCGAGCCGGGACCGTGGCAGGCTTGGCAGCCCACGGAGATCTCGCTGAAGCGCGTGGTGTAGGAGTCGTGCTCGGGGTCGTAGCGTTTCTCGACGTCGGTCGAGTGGCATTGAGCGCACATCGAATTCCAACGTTGGTAGCGTCCGGTCCAGGCGAGTTCGTCGTCGGGAGCGAACGACGTGTCGGGAGAGACGTCGAAGAAGCGGCTCGAGAGCGTGTCCCAGGCGAACGGGGAGCATTGCAGGCGGCCGCGGTCGAATTCGACGAGCGCTTGTTGGAGGGGGGCGACGCCGAAGGTGTAGCGGATCGGATGCGGACCTTCGGCGCCGGGGGCGGTGAAGGTCGGAGTCGAGTCGGTGAGCGCGAACGTCGCGGGCCCCGTGGAGGTCGGGATCGGGGAAGCGTCGAGCGGGCCGGAGAAGGCGCTCGCGGGTTGCATGGCGAGCGCGTGGTGGGAGGTGGACCAGAGCCTTGCGGCGTCGGTGTGGCAGGGGGTGCAGATTGAGTCGGAGACGTAGGTGGCGGGAGCGCTTTGCTTTCGCGAGCACGCAGTGAGGAGAAAGAGCAGGAGCAGAGTCGGTCGGGAGCGCGTCAGGCGGATGAGGCGCAACGGAGAGAGCGGAGCAACGGAACACATGTGGGTGCTTCGCATCCCAGACTCCGCACAGGCACGGACCGGAAGACCGGTCCGTGCCTGCGCGGAGTTCGGGGGGTCTCTCAGCATCGAGCGCCGCAATCTATGCGGCGGGGAGTGTGGGGTGCCAGGGTTACAGGCCGGCGATCATGCGGGGGAGCGTGGCTCGATTCGGCGGCGTGCCGAGGCCGAGCGCGAAGCTCGCGGGCATGGAGCGGGGGTCGATCCAGGTGCCGAAGAGTTTGTCCCAGAGCGCGAAGATGGGCGCGAAGTTCTTGTTCTGCGGTTCGATCGCGGCGTGGTGGATGCGGTGGTACTTCGGCGAGACGAGCACGTGGCGAAGAGGGCCGAGGTCGACGTCGACGTTCGCGTGCTCCCAGAGCTGCGCGAGGACGCCGAGCGCGAAGCCGAGGCCGGCTTCGAGGGGCGTCAGTTGGAAGAGGAAGAGCGGGACGAAGGCCTGCGGGACGTTGTAGAGCAGGCTGTGGAGGAAGCTCGTGCGGAAGCCCGAGAACCACCAGAGTTCGTCGACGGAGTGATGGAAGCTGTGCGTGCGCCACAGGAACTCGAAGCGATGCTGCGCTCGGTGGAGCCAGTAGAGGACGAAGTCGACGACGACGACCGCGGCGAGGATGCGCAGCGCGCTCGGCCACGCGCGGAACGCGGCGAGTCCGCCGAGCTCGCGCTCCCCCACCACGGAGTCGGAGGCAGCCTCGACGGTCGTCGTCGAGACTCGGTTCATCACGAGCGCGAGCCCGAAGCAGAGCACGTCGAGCCGCGCGTGCGCGCGGCGATCGACGGCGCGGGCGGGGCGAACGCGCTCCCAGAGCTCGAAGAGAGCCACGAGGGCGAAGAACGCGAGGATCTCGAAGTCGTGCGGATCGTGGAACATGCAGCTCTCCCTCCCAGGAGTGCTCGTTCACGTGCGCTAGGACATCCGGATCGCGACGCGCAGACGGGTCGATCCGTTCGTCGCGATCCGCGCTGGATTCGACGGGTCCACCCTACTCGCGGTTCCGCGAGTTGTCGAATCGGCGCCCCGACCGCGGCCGAGGCACCTTCACCCTGCGCGACGGCCCGTGGACGAAAGGCCCGTGCAGGCAAGGTCAATCCTCGGCGGCGAGCTCCGCCCACGCGGCAAGGGCCCGTCAATCCCCGGCGACCAACTTCGCTCTCGCAGCGTCGAGCTCCGCCTTCGCGCGTGAGTCGACCTTCGGGTACGCGAGGCCGAGCTCCTCCAGTCGCGCGACGATCGCCGCGGCGACGACGGTGCGCGTCACCCACTTCTTGTCCGCGGGCACGACGTACCACGGAGCGTGCGCCGTCGCCGTCGCGCGGATCGCGTCCTCGTACGCCGATTGGTACGCCTTCCAGTGCGCGCGCTCCTCGACGTCGTGCACGCTGAACTTCCAGTTCTTCTCCGGCTCGTCGAGGCGCTCGAGGAAGCGCTTCTTCTGCTCGTCGCGCGACACGTGCAGGAAGAACTTGAGGATCGCGGTGCCGTTGCGCGCAAGGTGGCGTTCGAACGCCGCGAGGTCCTCGAGGCGTTCCTCCCAGATCGATTTCGTCACGAGCGCGGGCGGGAGCTTCTGGTCCTCGAGGATCGCAGGGTGCACGCGCACCACGAGGACTTCCTCGTAGTGACTGCGGTTGAAGACGCCGATGCGTCCGCGCTCGGGCAGCCGCGTCGCGCAGCGCCAGAGGAAGTCGTGGTCGAGCTCCTCGTCCGACGGCGCCTTGAACGAGTGCACCTGACACCCTTGCGGGTTCAGCCCCGAGAGCACGTGGCGGATCGTCCCGTCCTTCCCCGCCGCGTCCATCGCCTGGAACACGAGCAGGAGCGACCAACGATCCTGCGCGTAGAGCTGGTCCTGAAGCTCCGCCATGCGCGCGCCGAGTTGCGCGAGCTTCGTCTGCGCATCGTCCTTCGCGAGCCCCGCGTCGTCGGCGGGGTCGCAGTCCTTCAGGCGAAACGCCGCGCCGTTCTCGACGCGGAAACGCTGCGCGATCGACTTCGCCACGGCTCAGAACGCGATCGCGAGACCGAGGTACGGACCGCTCGACGTCACGTCGAGCTTCACGTTGTCGGCGCCGTCTTCGTAATCGAGATCGACCTTCCAGCGCCGATATCCGACGAGCAGGTGCGCGTGGTCGAACATCCGCCACCGCGCGCGCAGGTCGAGGTCGTAGAACGTCAAACTGTCGCCGCCGTAGTCGATCTGGATGCCCGAGAGGAGCCCGTCGACGGTGACCGGGCCGAGCTCGACGCCCGCGCGCAGCGCGACGACCGGAACCGGCGCGCTCTCGTCCGTGTCGATGCCCGCGCCGAGCCCCGTGGGCTTCACCTTCGTCTGCACGGACGCGGCTTCGAGGCCGAAGCCGAGGCCGACCTCGACCGTGTCGCTCGGCACGAAGTCGAACGTGACGATCGCATTGCCGTACGTGAGGTCGACCTTGCTGTCGACGTCCGTGCCCGCGGAGATCGTCGTGCTCCCCTGCGTCAGATCCGCCGTCGTCGTGCCCGAGCCCTCGGAGTTCGTCTGCACGATCTCGACCGAGAGGTGCGGCGAACCCCATTGGAGATCGACGCGCGCGCCGGGCGCGCCTTCGCGATCGCCGAGACCGATCTCCTTCACGTCGTTCGTGCTCGAGATCGAGCCCGTCGCGATCGCGAAGTCGCCGGAGAGCTTGCTGAACCCGTAGCTCGGCGTCGCTTCGAAGCGCGGAACCGAGCACGCGGTGAGGAGGAAGGAAGCGAAGAGTGCGAGTCGGAGCTTCATGGTGCGCGCGAGCCTAGCGCCGCGAACGGGGCGGTTGGAAGCGCGGCGTGACCGCCATCTCGGCCCGCGATGCGAGCGCCGCGGAACCGCGCTCGAGTGCGTCCCGCGCTCGGGAGGCGTAGGCTCTCGTCCATGACCGCGCTCCCCTTCGACCTCGTCGTGCTCGGCGCCGGACCCGCGGGACTCGCGGGCGCGATCGAAGCCGGAGGACTCGGGAAGCGCGTGTGCCTCGTCGAGCGCGAGCGCGAGCTCGGCGGCGCGGGCCTGAACACGGGCACGATCCCGTCGAAAACGCTGCGCGAGACCGCGCTCCACTACTCGGGCGCGCTGCAGCGCGGGCTCTACGGCGTCGACTTCGCGTTGTCGCGCGAGCGAATCCCCGTCGAGCGCTTCATGGTGCGCAAGGAGCAGGTGCTCGCGTCCGAGCACGAGCTCCTGCGGCGCGAGCTCCATCACCGCCAGGTGCAGCTCGTCCACGGGACGGGCTCTTTCCTCGACGCGCACACGGTCGAGGTCCGGCCCGCGAACGGGACGCCGCTCCAACTCGCGGCGGAACACGTCCTGATCGCGACGGGCAGCTCGCCGCGCCGTCCGCCGGGCTTCCCCTTCGAGGACCCCGACGTCGTCGACTCGGACACGATCCTCGCGCTCGACCGGATCCCGGAATCGATGACGGTCGTCGGCGGCGGCGTGATCGGGTGCGAGTACGCGTCCATGTTCGCGGCGCTCGACGTGCCCGTGACGTTGATCGAGGGCAAGAAGGACATCCTCGGGTTCCTCGATCCGGAGCTCACGCGCGTCCTGCGCGAGCGCATGCAGCGCCTCGGCGTGCGCTTCCTCTTCGAGGACGCCGTCGAGCGCGTGATCGACGAGCCCGGGCCCGGCGTCGGCGTCGTGACGCGGAGCGGCAAGACGTTCCGTGCGGGCAAGCTCCTCGTCGCCGCGGGCCGCGCGGGCAACGTGACGGGCCTCGGGCTCGACGTCGCGGGCGTGAAGGTCGACGACAAGCAGCGCATCGTCGTCGACGAACGCTTCCGCACGAGCGTCCCTCACGTCCTCGCCGCCGGCGACGTGATCGGTCCGCCCGGCCTCGCGTCGACGAGCCTGGAGCAGGGCCGTCTCGCCGTGCAGTGCCTCTTCGGCGCGTGCGATCGAGCGGAGCTCGCGCGCGTGCTTCCCTACGGCCTCTACACGATCCCCGAGGTCGGAACGTACGGCCCGACGGAGGACGAAGCGCGCGCCAAAGGCCTCGACGTCGTCGTCGGCCGCGCGTGGTACCGCGAGAACGCGCGCGGGCAGATCGTCGGCGACGTGTCGGGGCTCCTGAAGCTCGTCGTCGATCGCTCGACGAAGAAGCTCCTCGGCGTGCACATCGTCGGCGAGAAGGCGACGGAGCTCGTGCACCTCGGCCAGGTCGTGATCGAGCTCGGCGGCACGGCCGACTACCTCGCGCGCGCGGTGATGAACTTCCCGACGCTGTCGGTGCTGTACAAGCGCGCTGCGCTCGACGCGCTCGCGAAGCTCGCGGTTCGTTGATCGGACGTCTCGGTGGTCGGAGCTCGGAGGAGCGAGCCGTGCGCGGAGCGCTCGACCACGCGGCGACGAGCTCCGAGGCCGGCCCAGTTCAACGCGTCTCGTCGACGACGACGTCGCCGAGGTCGTCTCCACCGCCCGCCGCTCCGTCGAGGCCGAACGAGCCCACGCGCGGGCGCGTCTCGCCCGGACCCGGCGACGCGTACGTGTAGGCGTGCTTCCACGGGTCCTTCGGCACGCGCGGGAGCTCGAGCGCGCGCCAACCGTGCTCGTCGGGCTCGACGAGGAGGTCGAGCTTCGCCGGATAGCGTCCGTCGTGGTGCGCGGCCCAATCGTCGAGCGCGCGCTCGATTTGCTCGAGGTCCGCGCGCGCCTGCGCCTCCGCGGCGACGCGCGCGTGCTCGAGGACTTGCGGCGCGAACACCGTGACGACCACGCCGATCACGACCGTGATCGTCGGACAGCCGACGATCAGGCCGAGGACGATCCAGAGCCAGCGCGGCGGTTTGTTCGCGGCCGACTTCGGCTCCGCGGCGAACGTCGCACGGCAGTTCGGGCACGCGCGCGCTCCGGGCTCGATGGGCGCGTCGCAGGAAGGGCAGGCGGGTGCGCTCATGCCGTCACCGCGCCTCGAACGGCGCGCCGCGTCCGAGCGATTCGCGCCCCATCGCCATTTCGAAGCGCTCGCGCGTGCGGCAGTACGAAAGGCCGCCCATGCGTCCGATCGCGGCGAGCGCGTCGGCGTCGACGTGCAGGCGTTTCGCGTCGACGATGCGCTCGTCGAGGTGCACGTGCACGACGCGCCCGATGACGACGTTGCCGCCGCTCGCGCGTCCGGGGTTCGTGCGCACGACCTGCAGCGTCTCGCACTCGAAGGCCCACGGCGCGCGCGCGACGCGCGGCGGCTTCACTCTTGAGCTGGGCGCGGTCGCGAGGTGCGCGAGCTCGAACTCGCTTTCGCCGTACGCGAGCGGCTCGGCCGCGATCGCGACCTCGCGCGCGTACCCCTCCGTCGACGCGTTGACGACGAACTGACCGGTGCCGCCCTCGCTCACGGGCTTGCAGTTCGCGAGCGTGTCCTTCTCGCTGCCGTCCGCCTTGTTCGCGGGACAGAAGAGCACGGTCATCGGATCGGAGCCGATCCCGTTGAAGAACGAGTACGGCGCGAGGTTCGGCCGGCCGTCGCGCGAGATCGTCGACACGAACGCGATCGGACGCGGGACGATGCAGCCGATGAGCAGCTTGTAGCGCTCGCGCGGCGCGAGCGTGTCGGGGTCGAGCTCCATGCGCGCGATGCTAGCGCGCGGAGGGTGCAGGGCGCGATGCGCACGTGGCTCGCGGCGTCGGAACAGCGTGCTGCATGCGGGCGCAGTTGTATGTGGCGAGCGGGGCGCTCCCATCGAAGGCGCAGACGTGCCGCGACTCCGAGGTTCAGGCTCGAGTCGGCCGGTCCCGAGTCGCTCCCTCGCCGTGCGTCGGCGCGTCACGACGACGAGCGAGTGCTCGCGTCTGTGTCGGGCTTCTCGCGCTAGTCCGGTTTCGGCGACGCGCTCGGCCCGATGTCGCTCACGCGATCGGCGAGTCGAGGCGAGCGATGCGTCGCTTCCTCGTCGACGAAGCGCGCCTCGCGCAAGGCGATCCCGAGATCGTAGAGCTGCGCGAGGATCCGGAAGCGCTGCTCGAGCTCTTCGGGTGTCGGAAACTGGGGGAGCGGATCAGCCATCGGCACGCTCCTCGGCGCGACCCTCGAGCGCCTCGATGTCCGCGAGGTCGCGCGCACGACCCGAGAGGCGCTTCATGTCGATCAAGCCCTCGCGCGAGACGGCCCACAGGCGCTGTCCGCGCCAAGCGACGGTGGCGCGCTCCCTCCAGGCTCGATCGTAGGCTGGTGCGACGATCAGGATGTCGAGGGTCAGCGCCTCCGTACCCTGTGCCTTCGTGAATCGATGGAGCTCACGCTCCCGCTCCGTCCCGGCGCCGAACGTGATCGATCCGCTCTCGAGGACGAACCCGCATCGGTGCGCGGCCCGACGGATCGCATCGAGCGCCTCCTTCGGCGCGAGGAGGTCGATGTCGTGCGTGAACCGCGGGTGCCCGTGCAGCGCGACCGCGAGGCCGCCGCAAACGGCGTAGGGCACGTGCTGCGCCTCCAACTCGTGCACGAGCGCGAGCAGTTCGTCGACGATGTTCATGCGTCGTCGAGATGATCCCACGCGCGCTGAACGGCGTCGAGGGCGGTGCTGGCAGCGGGAATAGTCCTCGCAGGTGGCGCGAGAGAGCGCGACGGTCAGCCGTCGTCCATCGTCCGGTTGTCGATGTCGTCGTCACCGCCGGGCTCGCCGTCTCGGCCGTGACTCCACACGTGCGGACCGAGCTCGGGCGCGGCGGCCGGCGGCGGTTCATAGTGGTACGGCTGCTTCCAGGGATCGAGCGGGAGGCGCGGGCCTTGGAAGTAGCGGTCTCCGTTCTTGTCGGGCACGACGAGGACCTCAAGCGACTCGGGGTACTGACCCGCGTTGCGGATCGCGTACTCGTTCAGCGCGTTCACGATTGCCGTGATGTCGGTGCGGGCCTTCTCGGTACTCCCTTCCCGGAACTTCAGCATCACATTCGGCACGACCAACGTCGCGAGCAGCCCGAGCACGACGATCGCGGCGGGACAACCGCATCCAACGCCGGTCAGGACCCAGGCCCACGCGGGCCAGCGCTTCTTCGTTCCCGCCGCCGCGGACGACGACGGCGCGGCCACACCGCAGCGCGGACAAACGGCTTCGTTCGCAGGCACGTCGGCCTGACACGCAGAACACTGGCGAGACTCCATGGTCACCTCGGGTCGGTGGAGGACGATTCCTCGCAGCCGATCTTCTCAAGCGCTCCGTTTGCACGGCAAGAGCTCACTCGTCGAGCGCTGCGCTGTCGAAGTCGTCGTCGCCGCCGGGAAGTCCGTCGCTGCCGTTCGTCCACACGTGCGGCGCGACGCGGCCGACGGCGGGATCCGGCGGCTCGTAGTTGTACGGGTTCTTCCACGGATCGAGCGGGACACGCTGGGCTTGGAGGTAGCGGTCTCCGCTCGCGTCGGGAACGACGAGCTCGTCGAGCGTGTCGGGGTAGTGGCCGTCGTGCTGTGCCGCGTACTCGTGCAGCGCGAAGACGATGGCGTGAATGTCGACGCGCGCCTTGGGGAGAACGGCTGGTCGCCATTTCTCGAGCACGTTCGGAACGATGAGCGTCACGACGAGGACCACGGTGACGGCGAGCGCCGACCACCCGATGCGGCCGATCTTGGCCTGTCGAGGCGGCCTCGTGTCCGTGTTCTCCTCATCGACGCTCATGCACGGCCTCTCGCTTCACTCGTCGTTCATCGTGCGACTGTCGATGTCGTCGTCACCGCCGAGTTGGCCGTCCTTCCCGTAGCTCCACACGTGCGGGAGGAGCTCGCTCGAGCCCGTCGAAGGCGGCTCGTAGTGGTACTCGTTCTTCCACGGATCGCGCGGAGCCGCCTTGCACGTCAGGTAGCGCTTGCCGTCCGCATCCGGCGTCACGAGGAGCTCGAGCGAGTCCGGGTACCGGCCCTCGTGATCGACGGTGTACTCCTCGAGCGCGAGCAGGATCTGCGCGATGTCGGCGCGCGCTTTGGGCGAGACGCTGCACACGATCCGTCGGGGCCAGAGCAGCGCGACGAGAAGCGTCACGAACGCGATCACCGCGAGCAGCGCGCCCCACGCCCGCCCCGCGCTACGAATGCGTGCGCGCGACGGCGACCCACGGGCGATCGTCGCGCGCGCACTCCCTTGCATCCGGTCTCCCCCACGACCCGCCCGCGACGTCGGGAATCCGTCGCGGGCGGGCACGAGGAGCTTCACCACGCGCTCACCGACGAGCACGACTCGCGGCTCTTCCCGACTTGCGCTCGATTCCGGCCTGGAAAGCGCTCGGCCCCCGCGCTCCGTCGAGCGCAGGGGCCGAGTTCGTCTCCTTCAGCGCGCGACTACTTCGCGCCCGCGAGCGCCGGCTTCTTCGCGCTCTTCGCGCTCGCCTTGCCGTTCGCCGCCTTCGCGGGCGTCGGCGCCGCCGCGTTGCGCTTCGAGTGCTCGTGCACGACCTGCGCGACGCAGCACGTCAGCTTCTTGCCCGTCGGGATGTGCAGGAACTCGTTCGGGCCGTGCGCGTTCGAGTGCGGGCCGAGCACGCCCGTGATCAGGAACTGGGCCTTCGGGAACTTCTTCCCGAGCATCCCCATGAACGGGATCGAGCCGCCCTCGCCCATGTAGCACGCACCCTTGCCGAAGAACGTCTTCGACGCCTTGTCGACGCTCGTCTCGAGCCAGCTCGCGAGCTCCGGCGCGTTCCAACCCGCAGCACCCTTCTCGGCCTTGAACGACACCTTCGCGCCGTACGGCACCTTCTTCGTCAGCGTCTCCTCGAGCTTCGCCGTCGCCTTCGCCGCGTCGCACGTCGGCGGGATGCGCACGCTGAGCTTGAACGTCGTCTTGGGACGCAGCACGTTGCCCGCGTTCGAGAGCGGCGGGATCCCGTCGACGCCCGTGATCGAGAGCGTCGGCTTCCACGTGCGGTTCAGGATCTTCTCGACGTTGTCCTTGCCCATCGGCTTCAACCCGTCGATCAGCGGGAACTTCGACCACACGTCGTTCTTGAGCACCTTCGCCGTGCCCTTCGCCTGCTCGGCGCGCTGCGCCGGGATCTTCACGTGCAGGTCCTTGAGCAGGATCTCGCCCGTGTCCTGGTTCTCGAGGCGCGAGAGGAGCGTGCGCAGGATGCGGAAGCTCGACGGGATGATGCCGCTCGCGTCGCCGGAGTGCACGCCCTCGCGCAGCACTTCGACCGTGAGATCGCCCGCGATCAATCCGCGCAGCGACGTCGTGCTCCACAGCTGGTCGTAGTTGCCGCAGCCCGAGTCGAGGCACACGACGAGGCTGACGTCGCCGATGCGCTTCTCGAGGTGGTCGATGTACGCGGGCAGGTCGTAGCTGCCGCTCTCCTCGCACGCTTCGATCAGGACGACGCAGCGCGCGTGCGCGAGGCCCTGCTTCTTCAGCGCTTCGAGCGCCGTCAGCGACGCGAACGCGGCGTAGCCGTCGTCCGCTCCGCCGCGACCGTACAGACGATCGCCCTTCATCACGGGCTGCCACGGGCCGAGGCCCGCTTCCCAGCCGGTGAACTCGGGCTGCTTGTCGAGGTGGCCGTACATCAGCACGGTGTCCGTCGAGCTCGCCGTGCCCGGGATCTCCATGTAGATGAGCGGCGTGCGGTTCGGCAGACGCACGACCTCGACCTTCAGGCCCGCGATGTCGCGCTTCTTGCACCAGCCCTCGACGAGCGCGACCGCCTTGTCCATGTGTCCGTTCTGGACCCAGTTCGGATCGAAGAACGGCGACTTGTTCGGGATCTTGATGTACTCGGTGATCGCGGGAACGATCGACGTGTTCCAGGTCTGGTCGACGAACTGTTGGATGGCTTTCGTGTCCATGGTGGCGCTCGCGGGGTCGCTCGGTGAGGTGGGTTCGAGCGCGACAGCATAGCGTCGTGGACATCGCGCCGCATGCGTCCGAAGAGCCTGCGCACGAGGGCGGAGCACGGCTCGAACGCGCCCGAAACGCGCGCGGCCGGACCTGAAGGCCCGGCCGCGGTGCTCCACGTCATGCGGGAGCGAGCACGCGCTCCCGCGCGCGCCCGCGCCGCCTCGTCCAGAACCAGATCGCGAGCGCGACGAACACGATCGCGAGCGCGAGCGCGACCAGCGGCGCGACGATCGCCGCGACGGTGAAGCCCGTCGATCCGGCGAGTTCCCCGGTCGCGACGAGCGGGTTCCCGAGGCCGAACGTCGTGACGCCCGACACCGCGCGCGCCGCGACGGTCGCGACCTGCACGGCGCCTGCGACGCCGCCGCCGACGATCGCCGCGAGCGACCAACGCAGCCACGGGTCGATGTCGGTGACGAAGGCCGTCGAGAGGATCGCCCCCGCGACGACCGCGGACGGCGTCGCGACGACGTCGAGGAAGTGGTCCACGCCGGGGACGTAGTACCCGAGGACCTCGAGCACGGTCGCCGCGCCGAGCGCGATCATCGCGGGCGTCGAGCCGATCCACGCGAACTCCGGCGCGACGTGGATCGCGCCCGCGTGCAGACCGATGGACACGAGCCACATCGGGACGAAGACGCGGAAACCGCACGCGGCCGCGAGGCCGAGGCCCGCGATCAGGCCGAGCACGGCCTGCAGGATGTCTTGGGTCGATTCCATCAGGGATCCTCCGAACGAAATGGAGCCGCTCCGGCTCCACGTCCGCTACGCAACGGGCGGACCGCCCTTCCGTTCCGCCCTGGGGAAATCGCGCGGCTCGGAGCCTGTGAAGCAATCAGGGATGCCCGGCAGGGTCGTCCAGAGGCGTTCCGGCAAGGCGCGATGACGACGCGTATTCGCCGGCAAGACTCGGAGGAATCGCAACGCCGCCGGGGCGCTTTTGGGCGAGCGTGACGGGCGTCTCTGATTTCATCACAGGCGCTCAGCGCGGGCTTGGGCCCGCAACCCAAGTGGCGGTGACGTGTGTCGATCGGGACGCAATTGCCAGGTGGGACGATCAAGGGCGAAGGGGCGCAACGGAGCACATTCGGATGCTCCGCATTCCGGACTCGGCGTTCGATCGCGCCGGAGGACCGGCGCGATCGAACGCCGAGTTCAAGTTGCTCTCAGCATCGAGCGTGGGGCACGGCGAGAATGTGCGTGCCGTGCGTGCACGTTCGGAAGTAGTAGCTCAGCGCGCCGTCCGACCGCGGTCCTGGACCCCGGTGCACATGCGCGCGAACTGCTCGAGCTCGATCTCGACGTGCGAGCCCGAGAGCTCGCCCTTCGCGCAGGACTCGAGGCGCGCCGCCTGACGCGTGAGCTCGGGGAAGCCGTAGCTGCCGGCGCTCCCCTTCAACTGGTGCGCGAGGAACGCGAGCTTCTTCAAGTCGTTCGCCTCGAGCGCCTTCGTCATTCGATCGACGTCGCGGCCGAGGTCCGCCACGAAGAGACGCACGAGCTCGGCGAGCTCGGGATCGTCGCTGCTCGACTGGACGGCGGCCGGCTCCGGACGTGGAGCGCCCGAGCGGACGGGCCCCGCCCCACCGAACTTCGGCGCCGGAGCCGGCGGCTTGGGCTCGATCGCAGGCATCGCTCGCGGCGGCTCGACCTTCGGCGCGCCGGTCTCGGTTCGCGGGGATCGACGCAGGGGTTCGACGTGCGTCGACGATGCGCTCGCGAGCGTGCGGAACTGCGTGCGCGCCATCGACGACGCGTCCGAGATTCCCCGGGCGGTCCGCGCGCGCGCCTGCGACGACGCCCAGCGCGCGACGATCGTGAGGAAGCGGTACTTGTCGACCGGCTTGCTGCAGAAGTCGTCGCAGCCCGAGTCGAGGCAGCGCTGCCGGTCGTGCGCCATCGCGTTCGCCGTGAGCGCGACGATCGGGCGGCGGTATCCGGCCGCGCGCAGCCGTGCGGCGGCGCCGTAGCCGTCGAGACGCGGCATCTGCATGTCCATCACGATCACGTCGAACGGCGAGCCTTCGGCCTGCGCCGCGAGCGCCCGCTCGACGGCCTTCTGACCGTCCGCTACGACGACGACCTCCGCGCCGGCTTTCGTGAGGAAGTGCACGAGGAGGCGCTGGTTGTCCTCGCCGTCCTCCGCGAGCAACACGCGCCCGTGGATCCGCACGCCGCCCTCGCTCCGACGGCCGGCCTCGCGCACGAGGCGGAGCTCCTCGATGCCGCTCGGATCGATCCACGCCGAGTTCGGGACCGGTCCCGTCGCGACGCTGAACGAGAACCGGCTCCCTCGACCGATCTCGCTCTCGACGTCGAGTCGTCCGCCCATGGATTCGACGAGCGTCTTGCAGATCGACAGCCCGAGCCCCGTTCCTCCGAAGCGCCGCGTCGTCGACGAATCGGCCTGCGTGAACGGGCGGAAGAGGCGCTGCATCTGCTCCTCGCTCATCCCGATGCCCGAGTCCCTCACGGTGAAGAAGAGATATCCGTCGTTCGAGGCGCCGTCCGTCGCGGCCCGGAACTCGAGGCGGAGGTCGACGGACCCCTGGTCGGTGAACTTGATCGCGTTGCCGACCAGGTTGATCAGTACCTGCTTCAGGCGCACGGGGTCCGTGACGATCCGCTCGGGGAGGCGCTCGGGGAATTCCAGCGTGAACGCGAGCCCCTTCGCCTGCGCGCGGACCTCCATCGCGCTCTGCACGTCGAGCACGATTTGCGCCGGCGAGCACGGGATGAGCTCGAGAGCGAGCTTGCCGGCCTCGATCTTGGAGAGGTCGAGGATGTCGTTGATCAGCTGGAGCAGGTACTGCCCGTTACGCTGGATCGTCTCGACGGCCTCGCGCTTGTCGTCCTCGCCGAGATCCTCGTCACCCAGGCGCTCCGCGTAGCCGAGGATGGACGTCATCGGCGTGCGGATCTCGTGGCTCATGTTCGCGAGGAAGTCGCTCTTCGAACGGCTCGACGCCTCGGCGGACTGGCGCGCGGTGACGAGCTGCTCCTCCGCGGCGCGACGCTCGCGGATTTCGTTCGCGAGCCGCTCGTTGCGGTTCGAGAGCTGCTTCGTCCTGCGCCGCACCCGCGCCTCGAGCGAGTCGCGCACCTGCGCGATGTGCCCGAGGAGCGCGTCGCGCGAACGCAGCTCGTGGACGAGCAGGAGGAGGAGCGCGACGGCGTATCCGCAGAACAACAGCCGGTACACGCCGCGGCGGGACTGCTCGGCGAGGATCCACTGGTCGCAGGCGTCGACCATGGCGGTGCTGCGGTCGCGCAGTTGGATCTCGCGCATGCGCTCCAGGAGTCCATCGATCTGGGTGTCGATCTCGACGATGCGCGCCGCGGCCTGCACGATGCGGACGACCGGCTCGCGGTCCGGACCAGCCGGGACGCTCAAGGGGTGCAGGACTTCGTCCAGCGCGCGCTCCGAGGGCTCGCCGGATTTTCCCCGGAGCCTGTGCTCGACGAAGCGAGCGAGCGCGACGCTCAGGATGCGTGCCGCATCGGGCGACCGCGCGACGAGCGGCTCCGTCCCAGCACCCAGCGTCGTCGCGAGAGTCTGGGTCTCGACCGCGAGGCGCATCTCCTGGTCGTGGTAGTCCTGGACCAACTCGCGTTCGCGCTGGAGCGCCGAGCGGTACTCCTCGCACGCGCTCGCGACGACGGGATCCTCACGAACGAGCTGCCAGCCCTCCGTGTCCATCGCCGCGGACAGCGCCGCCTCGAGATCGTCGAGCATCGGCCGGACGGGACCGCGCGCCGCGGGATCGCGCGCAGGATTGCTCTGCAGGACGGAGACGAGTTCGACCTCGATCGTCCGGAGCTTGCGCAGTCCCGCCAGCAATGCCGTGTGAGCGCGCACGTCCGCGGGCTGCGCGGCCACGAACAACGCGACGAGGATCCCGAGGGCGATGCCCCCGAAGAGCGACGTTCGCCAGGCCGCGCGAATCATCGCGTGCGGCGGCGCTCCACTCGGATGGGGAGCGGTCGGAGCACGGGCACCGTCGTGTCGACGCGCGCGAGGATCGCACGGGTCCAGTCGAGGAAGGAATGGAGCATCCGGAGCATCGGAGACCTCGTCGTCAGGCCGTCTTGAGCATGGACTCGCCGTCGCCGGCGAGCTTGGAGACGTTCCTGCCCGCCGCTTTGGCCGCATAGACCGCGTGGTCCGCGGCGCGGAGGAGGGCGTCGATGTGCCGCATGTCCGCGGTGCGCTCGGCGACGCCGAGGCTGACCGTCACGCGGCCGTGGAACGCTTCGTATTCGATCGTGTTCGCCTCGACGGCGGTGCGCAGGCGCTCGGCGCACATCATCGCGCCGTGAGCATCGCTGCTGACGTTGATGACGAGGAACTCCTCGCCGCCGAGTCGGCACACGATGTCGCCGCGGCGCGTGAACTCGCGCAGAACCGCGGCGGTCTCGCGCAGGACCTGGTCGCCCACGGCGTGTCCGAACGTGTCGTTGATGCGCTTGAAGTGGTCGATGTCGACCATGACGACGGAGAGCGGACGCTTCAGGAGCTGCGCGACCTCCCACTCTTCTTCGAGCCGGCTCATCGCATAGCGCCGGTTCGGGAGCTCGGTCAGCACGTCGGTCAGCGCCGCGGAGCGCAGCTTGCGCGTCAGGAGCCCCATCTCGGCGACCTGCTGCTCGCGGATGCGCTTGTCGGCGTCGACCTGGAGCTGGAGTTCGACGAGACGCTGCGCGGCTTGGACGCGCGCGAGGAGGATCTTCGGGTTGAACGGCTTCGTGACGTAGTCGTCGACGCCCGCGTTGAACGCGTCGACGATCCGGTCCTCGTCCTCGCGCGCGGTGAGCAGGAGCACGTAGGTCTTCCGTCCCACGTCGGTGCGTCGCAGCGAGTGACAGAGTTCGAGTCCGTTGAGCTCGGGCATCATCCAGTCGGTGACGACGATCTGCGGCGATTCGGTCATCGCGAGACGCAGGGCCTCGTTCCCGTCCGTGGCCGTCGTCACGTGGTAGCCGGCGCGCGTCAGGTGCAGCGCGACCAGCCGTGCGAGCTTCTCGTCGTCGTCGACGACGAGCACGCGGATCGGGCCGTTCTCCCGGACGGGAGCTCCGGCACGCTCCGACGCTCCGTTCGCCTCCTCGGGAACCTGCAGAAGTCGGGGGAAGGACGTGTCGCCGACGTCGCCTCCGTGGAAACCGCTCGCGTCGTTGAACGGCAGCCGAACGAGTTCGCACCAGTCGCGCCAGTGGCGCGCGGCGATGTCGCAGAGCCGCGGCAGTTCGTCGAGTTCGATCCCGTTCCGGCGCGCGATCGCGGTCGCTCCGGCCTGCACGCGCTCGAACTCCTGCTTCTGCTTCTCGGGATCGAGGCTCAGCAGGTCGGCCATGAGGAGCGCGAGCTCGAGCAGGCTCCCCAACGGATCGGTGTCGGACGCTTCCTCCGAACGACGGGTCTCGTGTGCGGATTCCCGGTGCGCTGCCGCGAGGACGCTGCCCCACATCGACTCGGGAACGCCCCAGTCCGTGAGCATCGTCGTCGTGACTTCCCAGTGGTCGATGCCGAAGGCTCGCTCCTCGAAGCGGCAGAGCTCGTGGCTCGGCAGACCCGACGATTCCTGGAGGACTCGGCCGTACGCTTCGGGGTGGACGCTCGCGAGCGCGAGCATGCCGACGCGCGAGAGGAGGCCGAGCGTGAACGCATCGTCCGGCTCGATGACGCGGAGACTGCGCGCGAGCAGCCGCGCCGAGAGCGCGACGGCCAGCGAATGCGACCAGAACGGCTCGTAGCGGAAGGCCGCGCAGGTCGTGCCTCGATGGCTCGTGACGAGCGTGAAACCCAGCGCGATGTTGCGCACCTGGCGCATGCCGAGCCGTCGAGCCGCGCCGACGACGTTCGTGCACGGCTCCTCTTCGGGGCGACGCGCCGCGTTCGCGGCCTTCAGCAGGCGGCCCGTCAGCGCCGGATCGGCCTGGATGCACCAGAGGAGTTCCTGCGTCGAGGATTCCTCGCGCTGCGTGAGCCGGAGCACGGCGAGCCCGACCCCCGCGGGAGAGGGCAGGTTCCCCGACAGCTTCAGCTCCTCGAAGCGGTTGTGCATCAAGCGCGAGCTCCTATCAGCCGGCCTTCGCGTGAGCGGGAGCGCTCGCAGCACCGCCGCTCGTGCAGACGCGATTGCGTCCGCCGCTCTTCGCCGCGTACACGGCCTCGTCCGCGCCCTTGATGAGCGCGTCGAGCGACGTCATCGCGCCCGTTCGCTCGCACACGCCGAGGCTCGCCGTGACGTGACCGTCGAACGTGCCGCCGCGGATCGTGTTGCCTTCGATCGAAGCCCGGAGACGCTCCGCGCAGGCCTGCGCTTGAGCGAGCGTCGAGTTCGGACAGATGACGAGGAACTCCTCGCCGCCCAGTCGCGCCGGCTCCTCTCCCTGGCGGGACGAACGCTTGAGCACGTTCGCGGTCTCCTTGAGCACGACGTCGCCGATGTCGTGGCCGTGGACGTCGTTCACCTTCTTGAAGTGGTCGATGTCGACCATGATCAGGGAGAGCGGACGGTTGTTGCGCACCGCGGCGTCCCACTCCTGTTCGAGCTTCTTCATCGCGTAGCGACGGTTCGGCAGCTCGGTGAGCACGTCGGTCAACGCCGCCGTGCGCAGCTTGCGCGTGAGCACGCCGAGCTCGGCGACCTGCGCGCGCACGGTCTTGCGCTCGACCTCGACCTGCTCCTTGAGCTCGATCACGCGCGCGCCGCCCTTCAACCGCGCCATCAGGATGCGCGGGTTGAACGGCTTCGCCACGAAGTCGTCGACGCCGGCGTCGAACGCTTCCACGACGCGGTCTTCCTCGTCGCGCCCCGTCAGGAGCAGGAAGAAGATGTCGCGGCCCGACTCGATCCGCCGCAGCGATCGGCACAGGTCGAGCCCCGACATGCCGGGCATCATCCAGTCGGCGATGACCACCTGCGGGTTCGACTCGAGAGCAAGTTGGAGGGCCTGATTGCCGTCGCGCGCGACCTGGACCTTGTGGCCGGCCTTGACGAGCTGACGCTCGAGGAGCCGCAGCGACATCGGATCGTCGTCGACCGCGAGGATTCGGAGCGAGGCTTGCGGAGCACGCTCCGACTCGCTCGACGGCGCGCTCACGGTCGCTGCGGGAGCCGCAGAGTCCGGGATGTCGGCGCGTCCCGCTTCGACTTCCTGCACCGGCTCCGCGCCTTGCTGAGCGGCGAGCGTGGCGATGCGCGCCACGTCGACACCCTTCTGCGCGGGGACCTTCAACGTCGCGCCCCACTCGATCCACTCGCGGATGACCGCGTTGCAGAACTCGTTGAACGCGTCCTCGGCGAGCGCGAGTTCGCTGCGCAGGTGTTCCAGCCCGCGCGCGAGGCTCGCCCAGTCGATTCCCTCGCCGTTCTCCGTCGTGAGGCACACCTCCGCGAGGCAGTGGGCGTGACGGAGGATCCGCGTGAGGTCCGTCTCGTCGCGCACCTGCAAGCGCTCCTCGTAGTGCTGGATCGCATCCGCGAACGCACCGGGGAGCCCCCATTCCTCGAGCATGTACGAACCGACCTCGGCATGGTCGATCTCGAAGCGTTGGCGCTCGGCTTGCCGGAGCGCGCGTCGATTGCCGCCCGTGGTCCGCAGGAGTTGCGCGTACTCGTCCGGATAGACGCAGACGAGCGCGAGGGTCCCGATGTCGGCGAGCAGACCGAGGATGTACGCCTCGGGCGGCTGGCCGATGCGCAAGGCTCGGCTGATCGACTGCGCGGCGACGGCGCGGGCGAGCGAGAGCGACCAGTAGCGGTCGTAGCTGAACTCGCTGCACGTCCCCGTGCGGTACGACGAGATGAGCGACAGACCGAGCGCGACGTTGCGCACCGCGCGCACCCCGAGGCGCATCGTGGCCTCGCTGACCGTGGTGACGGGACGCGCTCCCGCCGACTGGGCGGAGTTCGCGATCTTCAGCAAGCGTCCCGTCAGCGCGGCGTCGGCCATGATCGTTCGGCCGATCTCGTCCGCGGAGAAATCCTCGCCCTGGGTGAGCTTGAGGATCTTCATGCCGACGCCCGGAGGCGACGGGAGTTGTCCCGTGAGTTTGAGCTCTTCGAAGGTCTTCTTGATCATGGCTGGCGGCGAGTCGGCGACTGGGGGGAGTTCAGGACTTCGCCGCGCGCAGCGCGGCTTCGACTTGCGGCCAGAGCCGTTGCGAGCTCGCGTAGAGCTCGGGCAGCCCACTGCTTTGCTCCATTCGCGCCTCCTCCTCCATGCGCTTGAACAGCGCGGAGAGCGAGAGGGCGCCGATGTTCGCGCTCGACGACTTGAGCGTGTGAGCCGCGCGCTCGAGCCGTCGGATGTCGCCGTCGGCGAGCCCTTGCTCGATCTCCTGCATGCGCTGCGGCGCGTCTTGGAGGAAGAGGTCGATCAATTCGAGGAACAGGCCGGGATCGTCGTCGCCGCCGAGTTCCTTCAGTGACTGAAGCACGTTCGAGTCGAGGATCTCGACGTTCGTCCCCGGACAGCCGGGACCGCGGTCGTCGTGAGAATGGGTGGAGTTCATCGCATCGGGCTCGCAGGGTGGATGTGCACCCGTCCTCCGGACTCCGTGTGCGTCACGCCCCGTTCACGAGCGCCGTGCGCGAGCACGGCGACGTGGATGGGGAGCAGGGCGTGGACCTTCATGCGGGGCCGGACGACGGTCGCGATTCGATCCCGACCTCATCGAGAAGTCGGACTCCGCAACTTGCGCGGATTCGCGCGGCCCGACGACCGCATGGAAGGGACTTCCGGGTCGACAGCGGCCCGAAAGGGCATGGAGCGCGCTCCGTCCGCGCGCCGATGCGACTCACCAGACGATGCGCCAGCCGTTCGTGACGTTGAAGGTCTCGGGCGGACAGAACGCCGCCGCGGCGTTGCGGTAGTAGGTCTGGTAGGTGCCGACGCTCGCGCTCCCAGGCGGCGTCCCGCCGCGCGCGGAGACGGAGGGGTCGCCCGGCTCGGGATACGTCGCGACGCCACCGCTGCTCAGCTTGATGCGCAGGCGGATCAGCGCGCCGTCGGCGCAGCGCACGCCGTCGCCGAACACGGTCCCCGCGCTCGCCTGGTCCCCCTTGAGGAAGAGCGCGTAGGCCAAGCCGGGCATCCCGCTCGCCTGGAGCACGACCGTGTCGGGGTTCGTCGCCCCCGTTGCGACGAGGAGCGCACCCTGGGGATTGGCGGAATTCGCGCAGCCGCGCCCGGCTCCGCCGTTGTTGCCGCACGGACACGGCTGCGACTGCGTGCCGTCGCCGAGGCAGAACGCTTCGAAGAGCGGCGCGACCACTTCGAAACGGAACCACGCGACCTCGTGCGGTCCTCCTGCCCCGACGCTCGCGACGACGGGCACGGTGTGGTTCGCATCGGAGAGCGCGAACGAGACGTTCACGCTCGCGAGCGTCGAGCTCGACGCCGTCGCGCCGGGGAAGTCGAGCAGGTTTCCCTGCACGAAGTCCTCGTCCGCCGGCGAGGGCCGATCGTTGCCGAGGTTGAAGGACGAGAGCGCGAGGTAGTACGTGCCCGGCGCGAGCGTGCGCACGAGCCGCGACTGCACCGACGCCGATTGGAAGACGTCGTCGTTGCCCGCGAGCGGGAGCGCGGCGAAGTTCGCGTCGTAGAGCCAGAGGTCCGTGTCGGAGAGGTGCCCCTGCCCCTCCGTCGTGATCGTGATCGGACCCGCGAGCACGTTTCCGACGAACACGGGCGTCACCGGCGTCGTCGCGAGCGTCGCGACGTACGGCTGAGTCGTCGCTCCGAGGCCGGCGACGCGGTAGTAGAGCTCCTCGCTCGCACCCGAGCCGTACCACGCGAGCACGCGCGGCGCCGTACCGGTGCCCGTCGCCGTCGAGAACGTCGAGTCGATCGCCGTCGCGGCGCCGCCGACGCCCGGCGTGCCGGCCTGAACGAGGCCGCGCAACGTCGCCGTGTGGCCCGGCGTCGTGCTCGTGAGCGAGAGCGTGTGCCGGTACACACCGAACGGGAGCGCGCAGGTGCGGACGCGGAACGTGTCGCCGGAGATCGAGGACGTGTCGCCGAGCGTGAGCACGCCGCCCGTCGCGGAGCCCGTCAACGCGTCCCCGGCCGAGAGGCACACGACGGATGTGGCTTCGCTCTTGTCGCCGTTCGGCTCGATCTCGGGGAACACCGTCTGCGCGGACGCAGCGACGGAGAGCGCGGCGAACACGATCGACGCGGTGAACGGCGTGGTGCGCATGCGGGTCGGCGGAACGGATTTCCGGGACGCGGCGCCCGGCGCGGTGAGTCCAAGTCTACCGCGCACCCCGCGGACGGGGCCGGCGGGCTCGACCCGCGTTCGGATCGGTCACCAATCGATCACCCAGCCGTTCGAGACGTTGAACGTCTCCGGTGGACAGAAGCCCGCGGCCGCGTTGCGGTAGTAGACCTGGTACCAGCGCCGCGCTCCGCTCCCCGGCGTGCAGGCGCCGCGGCTCGAAACGCTCGGCTCGCCCGGCCCGGGGAACGAGCACTGCCCCGCCGCGCCGACCTTCGAGCGCAGCCGGATCAAGAACCCGCCGACGCAGCGAACGCCGTCGCCGAACGGAGCGCTCGTCACCGCGTCGCCCTGCAGGAAGATGTTCGCCACGACCGCGGGCGTCCCGGAGATCGAGAGCACGACGGTGTCGGGGTTCGGCGCACCGCTCGCGACGAGCTGCGCGCCCGCGGGCTGGACGCTGTTCGCGCAGCCGCGTCCGAGAGCGCCGAAGTTCCCGCAGGGACACGGCGTCGCGACCAGCGGGTCGACGCCGTCGCCGGCGCACATCGCCTGGTGGAGCGGCGGCACGCCGACGTCGAAACGGAACCAGGCGATCTCGTCGGACTGTCCGTTCGCGTTCAGCGTGACGCTCACCGGCGTCGTCCCGAGCGCGTCGGTGACCGCGAAGCTCGCGTCCGTGCCGACCGCCGTCGCCTGCACGCCCTGCACGGCGACGCCGGCGAAATCCGCGAGCGGGCCCGCGACGAACGCGTCGTCCGCGGGCGCCGTCTGATCGTTCGCGAGGTTGTAGCGCGCGACCGCGAGCAGGTACGTGCCGGTCGTGAGCGTGCGCACGAGCTGCGACTGGACGACGCCGAGCCCGAACGCATCGTCGTTCCCGAAGCCCGGGAGCGCGCGACCGTTGCCGTCGTAGAGCCAGAGCTCCGTGTCCGTCGTGTGTCCCTGCCCCACCGTCGTGATCGTCACCGTACCCGGCGCGAACGGACCGATCGTCGTCGGCGTCACGCTCGAGCTCGTGAGCGTCGCGACGTACGGCGCGGTCGTCGAGGTCGTGCCGGTGACGCGCCAGTAGAGCTCCTCCCCGGCTCCGAACGCGTACCAACGATTCGTGCGCGGCGCGACGAACGGCGTCGCCTGCAACTCGACGTCGATCGTCCCCGCGACACCTCCCGAACCCGGCGTGCCGGACTGCGAGAGCCCGCGGATCGAGCCGCGATACGCATCGATCGCCGTCGTGAGCGTGAGCGTGTGCCGCCAGAGGCCCGGCGCGAGCGCGCACGTCTGGATGCGGAAGGTGTCCGCCGAGCCGGGGCCGGGGATGCCCGTGGACGAGCCTTGGCTCGAGCCCGTGATCGTGTCGCCCGTGCTCAGGCAGACGATCGGCGTCGCGCTCCCCTTCGATTCGTTCGGCTCCACCTCGGTGAAGACGACTTGGGCGCGCGCGATCGGCGCGAGGACGAGGAGCACGAGGACGGAACGCATGGTGTCGCGACGCTCTCGTCCATGCTACGCGGTCCGTGAGGATCGGTGCAGGGCGCGCGCGTGCTCCGCGACGCCCCGCGCGTCCGTCACCAGACGATCATCCAGCCGTTCGAGACGTTGAACGTCTCCGGCGGGCAGAAGAGCGCCGACGCGTTCCGGTAGTAGACCTGGTAGTAGCGCGTCGCTCCGCTCCCGGGCGTCACGCCCCCGCGCACGGAGAGCGCGGGGTCTCCGACTTCGGGGAACTGCGCGGCCCCGCCGGCGCAGACCTTCGAGCGCAGTCGCACGAGCGAGCCGCCCGCGCAACGCACGCCGTCGCCGAACACCGCGTCCTCGGCCGCATCACCCTGCAGGAACATCGCGGGCGCGACCTGCGGCATGCCCTGCGCGGAGAGCACCGCCGTGTCCGGGTTCGTCGTGCCGACGAGGACGAGCTCTGCTCCGCTCGCGTTCACGCTGTTGCCGCAGCCGTGCCCCGGCGCTCCAGCGTTCGCGCACGGACACGGAGTCGTCACGTTCGCGTCGAGCCCGTCGCCCGCGCAGAACACATGATTCGGCGGCGAATCGATGCCTTCGAGCGTCCACCCGGCGATCGCGCCCGTGTCCATGTTCGCCCAGTCCTCGAGGACGAGCCGCCAAACGCCCGCGGGACCCGCGATCTGCGCGAGCGGGACGTTCTGCATCCCGTTCGTCCACTGCCCGGCCGCCGAGTTGAAGTAGGGCGCGTAGTCGCCGGAGACGAGGTTCGCTCCGCCTTGGTTCAGGTTCGTCCCGCCGTCGACGAGCGCGAACTCGCCGAGCACGAAGTCGCCGAAATCGCCGGCGTTCGCGCCGTCGAAGCCCGGGCGCACGATCAGGTTGTACTTCGTTCCGTCCGGCGAACGCAGGTACACGTGCAGGTCGCCGCGCCAGGTGTGGCGGAAGCCGTGCAGGCGGATCGCGGTGACGCTCGTGATCGGGTTCGTGAGCGTGATGCTCGAGGAGAGCTCGGTTCCGGAGAACGCGACGTTCCACGCGCCGGGCTGTCCGAGCGGATCGGGCACGTTTCCACCGGAGCCGGAGACCGAGAATGTGCCCGCGAGCGCGGCGGAACTGGTCGCGAGCACCGTGAAGGCGGCGAGGACGAATCGGTTCATGGTTGGAGCGTCGAGGGCGCGGCCCCGCACGGCTCGCGCGACGAGGACGCGCGAACGGGAGCCTGCACCTCGAACTCTCCCCCACGAATCGCGGGCGGGCAAAACGGGGCTGCGCGAACTCGCGCGGCGGAAGCGGAATCGTTTTCCGAGCCGCACGCGCTCCACGGAAACGGCGCGGCCGGCCGCGCTCCGCGTGGAGCCCGGCCGGCCGTGCGAAGGGCGCGGCGGAAATCAGTGCTTGGCGCCGCCCGTGATCTCGTCGGCGAGCGCGCCGCAGCCGTAGACCTTCCGCAGCGCCTCGACGATCGCGCGCGAGTCGACGGACACGGCGCGCGCCTGCTTCTCCTCGTACGCGATGTCGAGCACGAGGCTCTGGATGTTGCCGTCGAAGATCAGACCGACGACCTGACCCGCCTTGTCGACGACCGGCGAGCCCGAGTTGCCGCCGATGATGTCGCACGTCGAGACGAAGTTGTACGGCGTGTTCAGGTTGATCACGTCCTTCGACTTCGCCCAGCGCGGCGGGAGCTCGAACGGGTACTTGTTGCCGCGCTCGTCCGCGCGCTCGTAGAGGCCCGCGAAGTTCGTGAACGGCGCGATCTTCTTGCCGTTCTCCTCGTAGCTCTTCACGGTGCCGTACGAGAGGCGCAGCGTGAACGTCGCGTCGGGGTACTGGTCCTCGCCGTTCACCGCGAAGCTTGCGGCCGCGATCTTCGCGTAGCCGAGCTTCTCGGGCCCGTCGACCTCGTCCTCGAAGCGCTTGCGCAGGCCGCGGCTCTCCGCGTCGAGCGCGCGCGCGAGTTGGATCATCGGGTCCTTCGACGTCTCGATCGCCTGCTTGCCGCCGGCCGCGAGCTTCTTGCGCTCCTCGACGTCGAGCAGCTTCGTGCCGTGCACGAGCTCCTCGGCGCGCGCGCGCGGGCTCTTGCCGTCGAGCACCTTCACGACCGTGGCGTCCTTGCCGCCGAGCAGCTCGACCATGTTCTGCAGACCCGCGGTGAGGTTCTCGACCTCGAGGTCGGGGTAGATCGGCGCGGGCGAGTAGAGCTGGAGCTCGAGCGACTCCATGTTCGAGCTGCGGAACTCGCGCAGACGCTCGCCGTTCGGCTTGTCCTTCTCGTCGGCGAGCCGCGCGAGCGTGACGGCCTTGCCGAAGAGTTGGCCGCCGAGCGCCATCGAACCGCCGCCGAGCGCCGTGAAGCGCACCGCGAACTCCTTCTGCGTCTTCTTCGCCTGCGCGACCATGTCCCAGCCGTCGCCCCACTGCTTCTTCCACTCGGGGTTCGCGTCGACGGCGGCGCGGAGCTTCTTCTCCGCATCGAGCTTCGCGGCCATGATCGCCGGGTCCATCAGGCCCGCGAAGATGCCGGTGCGCGCCTTGCGCGTGTTCTGGATGCCGAAGTAGTCGCCCTCCGCGATGCGGCGGTTCTCCTCGCTGCGACCCATGAACGTGGCGAGCTGCACCTCGCGGCGCCAGATCGAGCGCATCGTGAGCGGGTAGCTGAAGTCGCGCAGGTACTCGAGGTGCTCCGTCGTGAAGAGCCGCTCGGTGCGGCCCGGATGGCCCGCGACGAACACGAGGTCGTTCTCCGCCGCGCCGTTGCGGCTCCACTCGAGGTAGTGCTCCGGGTGGAGCGGCTTCCCGCCGTCGTAGATGCGGAAGAAGCACATGTCGAGGTCGAAGCGCGGGTACTCGAAGTTGTCGGGGTCGCCGCCGAAGAACGCGATGCCCTTCTCGGGCGCCATGACGAGGCGCACGTCCGTGTAGCGCTTGTAGCTGTAGAGGTGGTAGCGGCCGCCTTGGTAGAGCTCGACCGTCTCGCAGTGGAGGCCCGACTTCTTCTTCGCCTCCTCCTCGATCGCGGAGCGCGCCTGGCGCTTCGCCGTGTTCGCGTCGGCGCTCGACATGCCGGGCTTGACGCCCGCGAGCACCTTGTCGGTGACGTCCTCGATCGACCAGAGGACGTGCATCTCGATGTCGGGGCACTTGATCTCCTGCTCCGCGGTCTGCGCGTAGAAGCCGCTCGCGATGTAGTCGTGCTCCTTCGTCGAGAGCTTCTCGAGCATGTCCGAACCGACGTGGTGGTTCGTCATGACGAGGCCGTTCGGCGACACGAGCGAGCCCGAGCCGCCCGTCGAGATGCGCACCGCCGACTTCTGCACGTGCTCGAGCCACGTGTCGGTGAGCTCGAAGCCGTACTTCGACTGGATCTGCTTCTTCGGCGCGTGGTTGAAGAGCCACATCCCCTCGTCCGCGCGCGCGGTGGGAACGAAAGCGAGGCAGAGTGCGGCGGCGAAGGCGATGCGGTGCAGCGTGGGGATGCGGTTCATGGTCGTGAGGAGGGGTGGAGCGAGCGGGTGGTCCTCGGGGGCGGAGAGGATACGAGCCTCGCTCCGACGCGGGAAGCCGATGCACGACGGAGCGGTGTTCGCGACACAGGGTTTGCGGGGCGAGGGGCGAGGCGGGTCCTCTGTCGCGCTCCTCCACGCCCGCGACACCACGCCGCGCGTTCGCTACCTTCTCCGCATGGTTCGTTTCGTCCCCCTCGCGACCGCTGCGCTCGCCACGGTTCTGCTCGTCGCCTGCATCCACACGCGCAAGACGAGCCTGCCGCCCGATGGTCCGCGCTCGATCGCGTACGGCTACCACACCGGCCTCAAGGGTCCGTCGCAGCGCGTGATCCGCACCGCCGAGGAGTGGTATCAGCTCTGGATCGACCACCACTCGAACGTCGTGCCCGTCCCGCTCCCTCCGAAGGTCGACTTCACGCGCGAGATGGTGCTCTGCGTGGCGATCGGCCAGCGTCCGACGGGCGGATACGGCGTGCGCATCACGCGCACGCACCTCGAGGGCGGCGAGTTGCACGTCGAGGTGCACGAAACGCGTCCCCCGCAGGGCGCGATCGTCCCGATGGTGCTGTCCCAACCGTACGAGATGGTGCGCGTGCCGCGCTTCGACGGCGCGGTCGTCTTCGACGTGAAGTGAGCGCACGCGGCGCGGCGGCGTGAGCGCGCCCTCGGCGAACACGGAGCCTCCGCGCGTCTCGTGAGCGCGTTCCGCGCGTGCGCCGCGACTACCGCTTCGCCGGCGCCTTGGAGACGCGGAACGGACGCTTCCCCGGCGCGTGGAGCGGGCCCAGCACGTCGCCCGCGGTCACCGGGAAGTCGAGGCCCGTGATCTCGCTCCCCTCCACCGTCACCGCGACGGGCTCGTTCAACGTCGGGTAGAGCCCGCAGTACGTGTCGCCGTCACCGCAGATGAAGTCGTCGAGGTCGTCGTCCGACCCCGCGACGATCACGTAGTCGCCCGCGGGCAGCGCCGCGAGCACGTAGTCGAGCGTCGTCGTCGGGTTCGCGACGAACTGCGCGACGGATTCGAACGTCGTCGCGTCGACCGCGAGCACGAAGAGGTCGACGTCCGTCGCCACCGCGGTCGTGTCGACGCTCATCGACACGTTCACCGTCTGCGTGCCGCCGTTCGACGCGACCTGGACCGTGCCCGTGTAGTTGCCGTCCGCGAGCCCCGTGCGGTTCACGAGCACCTGCACGGCCGACGTGTCCGACGTGACGGGCGTCGGCACCGCGACGGGCACCGCGGAGAGCCAGCTCCCGCCGTCGCCCGTCGTGATCGTGAGCGTCGTCACGTCGAGCAGGCCCGAGCCCGCGTTCGTGACGGACACGGAGGTCTGGGTCTGCGCCGTCCCAAACGCGACCGCGAGCGGCGACAGCGCGAGCACCGGCGTGCCCGAGGGCGCGGCGCCCGACGCGACGAGGACGGCGCGCTCCGCGTGGATCAGGCCCGCGCCGTAGAGGTCGTCGCGCCCCGGCGTGCCGAGGTCGGTCGCCGTGTCCTTCAAGATCGTCTCGATCTCCGCGGGGGTGAGCGTCGGGTCGACCGCGAGCATCAGCGCCGCGACGCCCGCCGCGTGCGGACACGCCATCGACGTGCCCTGGTAGAACGCGAAGATCGGCGTGAGCGATGCACCCGAGTCGTCCATCAACGTCGAGAGCACGCCGTCCGCGTATCCGTCGTGGTCGAGGTCGACCGAGGTGTCGCCGCCCGGGGCCGCGACGTCGACCGTCGAGCCGAAGTTCGAGTACGGCGCGCGGTTCGCGTTCGAATCGACGGCCGCGACGCTGATCACGCCGGTGTAGGACGCGGGGTAGCTCGGCGTGCTCGTGTTCTCGTTGCCCGCGGCGGCGAAGATCACGACGTTCTGCGCGCGCGCCGCGGTGATCGCGCTCTGCATCGTCGAGTTCGAGCCCGCGCCGCCGAGGCTCATGTTGATCACGTTCGCCTTCTGCGCGGGGAGCAGACCGGACGCGTTCGTGAGCCGCGCCGCGTAGCGGATCGCGTTCGCGATGTCGAAGTCGCTGCCGCCGCCCACGCCGAGCGCGCGCAGGTGCATCACCTTGCCGAACCACGTGACGCCCGCGACGCCGGTCGCGTTGTTGGTCGCCGCCGCGATCGTGCCCGCGACGTGCGTGCCGTGGAAGGAACTCGGCTGCACGCCGTTCCCGTCGCCGACGTCCGTCGGATCCGCGTCGCGCCCGTCGCCGTCCGCGGCGATCGTCGCGTTCGAGATGAAGTCGTAGCCCGTGATCTGGCGGCCGGCGAGATCGGGGTGCGCCGTCTCGCCCGTGTCGATCACCGCGACGATCACGGAGTCGTCGCCGGTCGTGATCGCCCATGCTTCGGGCAGGTGGAGCAGCGGGTAGTGCCACTGCAGCGCGTAGTGCGTGTCGTTCGGCGTGACGGGACCGCCGAGCGCGTGCCGCATCAAGTTGCGCTCGGCGTACTCGACGTCGTCGTCCGCGGCGAAGCTCGCGGCGAGCGCGACCTCGACGCGCGCGAGGTCCTCTTCCGTGGTGGGTCGCGCGCCGTCGAGCTCGACGAGCACGGCGTCGCCCGGGATCGCGTCGACGGCGCGGAGTCCGCGCGTGCGGAGCTTCGCGTCGAGCGCGGCGGAGGCGTCGCGCGGCTTGACGAGGAGCTCGCCGGGCATCGAGCGCAGGTGCGTGCGGCCCCAGCGCGCGGGCGTCGGGCCTTCGAGGTCGGTCGACGGAACGTGCGGCGCGCGGGCGCGTGCGGCGGAGGCCGAGCCGCGCGGGTTCGACGCCAGGACGAGCGAGCGCGGAGCGAGCGAGCTCACGCGCGCGAGTTCGACGCGCTGCAGCGCGGGGACGTGGACGACGCCGTGCTCGTCGGGCGTGAACGTCGCGCCGGTCGTCGCGTCGCGCAGCTCGGTCTCGGCGAGCGCGGCGGCGGGGAACGCGAGCCCCTCGCGCGCGGTGAACGCGGCGCGCTCCGCGTCGGCGGCGAGGGTGAGCGCGTCGCCCGCGCCGAGCTGCACCGCCGCGGGCGAGCGATCGTGTTCGTCCGCGCCGCGCACCTCGAGCCGCAGGACGTACTGCGCCGCCGCGTCGGTCGCGCGCACGACGACGTCGCACGCGCCGCGAACGAGGAAGGACTCGTCGCCTTCCGCCGCGACCGCGACGGGCTGCATCGCGACGGGGTCGTAGACGAGGAGCTCCGGCGCGCGGCCGTCGCCGCGCAGGCGCTTCAAGGTCGCGGTGACGCGGACGAGCGCGCGCGAGCGCAGGCGGAAGCCGTCGAGCGCGTCCGAGCCTGGAGTCACGGAGTCGGCGAGCGAGAGCACCTCTCCCGGGCGGAGCGGCGCGAGCTCCTGCGGCTCGTCGACGGTGTCGTTCGGTTCGAGGATGGGGAGCGTCGTGCCCTCGGGGACGAAGTCGAGCGTGCCGGAAAGGTCGGCGGGCCCCGAACCGCTCCCGCCGCCGCCGCCGCAGGCGGTCGTGAGGAGGAGCGAAACGAGGAGAGACGTGCGGACGAAGCGCGCGTGCGACATGTCGAGGAGCGCGCGGAGGGAGAGAGCCTCGTCCTGCACGAGGCGATGGCGGCGCGCGGTCGGAGTGTAGCGGGCGCGAGAAAGGGATCCAGGCGGGGTGGATCGGAGGCACGCGTGCGCTCGACGCGTGCGACGAGCGTGATCGAGCGTCGAGTCAGCTTCCGCGCGGCTTCTGCTCCTCGATGATCGCGATCACGTCCTCGGGATCGGGCCAGCCGCCGCCGAGCAGGCGGGTGAGGACGCCGTGGCCGCGCGAGGCGATGACCCGGCCGTCGAGGAGGACGTCGAATTGGCCCGTGGAACCGACTTGGAGTTCGGTGTCGAGGCCGGTGGCGTGCTTGATGTCGGCCGCGAGACTCGCGGCCTTGTCGCGGTAGCCTCAGGCCTTGCAGTAGAGGATCTGGAGCTTCATGCCGGCAGTCTAGCGCCGTCGGGGAGCGAGTGTCGCCCGCGCTCAGTCCGTGTCGAGCTCGACGTCGAAGACGCGCGTGAAGTTCACGAGGAGGGAGCGCTCCGCCGTCTCCATCGTCGCGTGCGGCGCATGATCGACGAGGCGGGTCATCACGTTCGGGTCGAGGCCGCAGGGCGCGAACGCGTGGAAGTCGGCGAGGTCGTTCGTGACGTTGAGCGCGAGACCGTGCCACGTCGTCCAACGACGGACGGCGACGCCGATGGAGCAGAGCTTCCGGCCGCTCGTCCACACGCCCGTCCTGCCTTCGACGCGCGTCCCGCGCACGCCGTGGTCGGCGAGCACGCCGATGACGACCTCCTCGAGGTCGCGCAGGTAGCGATGCAGGTCGCGCCGTGCTTCGGAGAGGAGGAGGATCGGGTACGCGACGAGTTGGCCGGGGCCGTGCCACGTCGCCTCGCCGCCGCGCTCGACCTCGAAGACGGGGAGCGTCGTGTCGCCCTGCGCGCCGCGCGGCGAACCGCGGCCGAGCGTCACGACGCGCTCGTGCTCGGTGAGGAGCAGCGTGTCGGACGCCGTGCCGTCGAGGCGCGCGGTGAGCAGCTCCTGCTGCAGCGCGTGCGCGTCGGAGAACGACGTGCGACCGAGCCGACGGACGTGGACGGGCACCATGGACGAGCGGAGCGCGCGCGAGCACGCGCTCGCGACCTCACTTCTTCTGGAAGATGTGCACCGCCATCCCGTGCACCGCTTCCGCGGCTTCCATCATCGCCTCGGGCAGCGTCGGGTGCGCGTGGATCGTGCGCGCGACGTCCTCGGCGGTGGCGCCCATCTCGATCGCGAGCGCCGCCTCCGCGATCAGCTCCGTCACTTCCGGTCCGACCATGTGCACGCCGAGGAGCTCGTCCGTCTTCGCGTCCGCGATGATCTTCACGAAGCCCTCGGTCTCCATCAGGCTCATCGCGCGGCCCGACGCGGCGAACGGGAACGAGCCCGTCTTGATCGTCTTGCCCGCGGCGGCGCACTGCTCCTCGGTGAGGCCGACCGACGCCATCTCGGGCGAGGTGAAGATCACGGCGGGCACGCAGCGCGCGTCGTACTCCTCCTTGTGCCCCGCGATGACGCCGGCGGCGACGAGGCCTTCCTTCGAGCCCTTGTGCGCGAGCATCGGCTGCCCCGCGATGTCGCCGATCGCGTAGACGTTCGCGACCTTCGTGCGCATCTGCTTGTCGACGACGAGGAAGCCCTTCGCGTCGACCGCGAGCCCCGCCTTGTCGAGCGCGAGCCCCTCGCTGTACGGCTTGCGACCGACCGTCGACGCGATCTGGTCGCATTCGATGGTCTTCTCGCCCGCCTTGGTCTTGATGCGGACGAAGGACGTGCCGTTCTTGTGCTCGTAGCCCTGCGCGAAGGTCTCGGTGAGGAGCTCGATCCCGAGCTTCTTCATCGAGCGCTCGATGACCTTGACGCAGTCGCGCTCTTGTCCGGGCAGCGCACCGGCGGTCGCTTCGAGCACGGTCACCTTCGAGCCGAGCTTGCGATACATCATCCCGAGCTCGAGCCCGATGTAGCCGCCGCCGATCACGACGAGGTGCTGCGGCACGCGCTTGGGCGCCAGCGCGCCGGTCGAGGACCACACCTTGTCCTCGTCGAACGCGAAGCCGGGGATCGCGATCGGCACGGAGCCCGTCGCGATGACGATGTCGTCGGCGCGGATCGTCTTCACGCCCTCCTTCGTCTTCACGCTGACCGTGTTGCGGTCGACGAAGCTCGCCGCGCCCATCACGACCTCGACCTTGTGGTTCTTGAGGAGCCCGCCGACGCCGCCGGTGAGCTTCGCGACGATGCCCGCCTTCCACGACACGAGCTTCTCGACGTCGAGCTTCACGCCCGTCGTCGTGATGCCCATCGTGCTCGCCTCGCCGATCTTGTGCAGGAGCGAGCCCGCCGCGATCAGCGCCTTGCTCGGGATGCAGCCGACGTTGAGGCACGTCCCGCCGAGGTATTCCTTCTCGACGACCGTCACCTGGAGTCCGAGCTGGGCGAGGCGGATGGCGCAGACGTAGCCGGCCGGACCGGCGCCGAGGACGAGGACCTTCTTGCTCATGGGGCGATGCTCCGTTGGAGGGCGGAGCATTCTAGGGAGCGCGGTCGGGACTGACGAGGGCGGGGTGGGCGAGTGCGGGGCCTTGCGAACGGGCGCAGGAGCTCGAGCGCGAGTGCGCGTGCGCTGGGGTCCGCGGCCGCACGCGGCTTCGCTGGCTCACGCGGTCGCGCTCGCAGGCAGTCCTGCGAGCGCAGGACTCCCACGCCCGGTTTCCACGGATTCCACGCATCGTTTCCCCGACTCGACACCACCTGGATCCGACGCTCGATCCGTTCCGACGTGGAGCTCGACGACGCTCCACTCCCGAAGAAGGCCGTCCCATGCCGCTCCTCTCCCCCGCCGCGTTCCTAGCCGTCCTCGCCGCAACCGTGCCCGCGTTCGCGCAGACGACCTGGCACGTCGACGCGAGCGCGGCTCCGCCCGGCGACGGCACGCAGGCGCATCCCTACGCGAGCATCGCCTACGCCGTGCAGCGACCGACGACCGTGAACGGCGATCGCATCCTCGTCGCGCCGGGGACGTACACCGAGAACGTCGACTACCAGTTCAAGGTGCTCACCGTCGAGAGCAGCGCCGGCCCGCTCGCGACGCGCATCCTGGGTCACGTGCAACTCGGCGACGACGTCCCGTACTCGCCTGCGCGCCTCGTCGGCTTCCGCGTCGACTCGGTGGCGCTCTACGGCGCCTCGCTGGAGCACTGCATCCTCTTCGACACGCACACGCCCGGGTCGTCGGCTTTGTTCGTGTCGGACTCCGCGCGCATCGACCACTGCACGGTCGTCGGCTACCAGGTCGCGATCATCGAGTTCCTCTTCAACACGAACCCGCTCACGATCCGGAACTCGGTGTTCCTCGACAACGCCGTCTTCTTCAATTCGTCGACCGGCAACGCGCACACGGTGCAGTACAGCGCGGGACAAGCGGGCGGTCCGTATCCTCCGAACTGGAGCATCGTGGGCAACGTGCCGGGCGATCCGGGACTGTGGGACGTCGCCTCGGGCGACCTCCATTTGAAGCCGGGCTCCGTCTGCATCGACGCGGGCGATCCCGCGAGCCCGCTCGATCCCGACGGCTCGCGCGCGGACGTCGGCGCGATCGCGTACGACGCGACGTACGCGCCCGGACCGACCGTGTACTGCGAAGGGAAGCTCCACTCGCAAGGCTGCGTGCCGTCGATCGCCTACAGCGGCAGCGCGAGCGCGTCGAGCGCGAGCCCGTTCCTCGTCACCGCGACGAACGTCGTCCCCCACCGCCGCGGCTTCCTCTTCTACGGCTTCGCGCCCGACGCGCAGCCGTTCCAGGGCGGGACGTACTGCGTCCTGCAGCCGACGCGACGCACGCGCGGTCAGGACTCGCTCGGCGGCCCCGCGCCGTGCACGGGGTCGTACTCCTACGACTTCAACCCACGCATCCAGTCCGGCGCCGATCCGTTCCTCGTCCCCGGAGCGCTCGTCTACGCGCAGTACTGGTTCCGCGACCCCGCCGACCCGCAGGGCTTCGCCAGCGGGCTCTCCGACGCCGTGTGTTTCGGCGTCGCACCGTAGGATCCCCCCGAACCTCCGGACGGGCCCGCGCGCTTCTCTCCGGTTCCGTGTAGCGTTTCGACCGCCAAGGACGAGGCTCCGTCGGTCCCCTCCCGGTCGCCCAGCACGTCCCCTCGACTCGCACATCCCTCCATGCGCCTCCTCGCCCCGCTCACCCTGCTCACCGGACTCTTCACCGCGCCGCGACTTGCCGCGCAGACCACGTGGTACGTCGACGCGAACGGCACGCCCCCGGGCACCGGCACGCAGCTCGATCCCTACACGTCGATCCAGTACGCGATCGATCGACCGACGACGCTCTACGGACACACGCTGCTCGTGGCCGCGGGCGAGTACGCCGGCGCGACGGTCCCCGGTTCGAAGGCGCTCACGGTGCGCAGCACCTCCGGCCCCGCACAGACGTTCGTGGACGGACTCGCTGCCTTCTCGCCGTCGACGCTCAGCGGCTTCACGGTGCGCGGGAGCGTCCACCTCGACTTCGGCGCCGACGTCGACCACTGCATCGTCGTCGCGGTCCCGGGCGGCGACGACGTGGGCATCCAGGCCGAGGAAACGGGCGACGTGCGTCACTGCGTCGTGCGCGGGTTCGCGACCGGCGTGACGTTCGGCGTCTGGGGCAGCGGCGGAAACGTCCTCGAGAACACGATCCTGATCGACTGCGCTCTCGGAGCGCGCGAGTTCAACGGGGCGGTGATGCGCTACTGCGCCGGAGTCCTGACGACCGACGGCACGCACTGGACGAAGGTCGCGAACCTCGCCGGCGATCCGGGCGTGTGGGACGCGAGCGGCGGCGATTTCCATCTGCGGCCCGGCTCGCCGTGCATCGACGCGGGCGATCCCGCGAGCCCGCTCGATCCCGACGGCTCGCGCACGGACGTCGGCGCGATCGCGTACGACGCGACGTACGCGCCCGGACCGACCGTGTACTGCGAAGGGAAGCTCCACTCGCAAGGCTGCGTGCCGTCGATCGCCTACAGCGGCAGCGCGAGCGCGTCGAGCGCGAGCCCGTTCCTCGTCACCGCGACGAACGTCGTCCCCCACCGCCGCGGCTTCCTCTTCTACGGCTTCGCGCCCGACGCGCAGCCGTTCCAGGGCGGGACGTACTGCGTCCTGCAGCCGACGCGACGCACGCGCGGTCAGGACTCGCTCGGCGGCCCCGCGCCGTGCACGGGGTCGTACTCCTACGACTTCAACCCACGCATCCAGTCCGGCGCCGATCCGTTCCTCGTCCCCGGAGCGCTCGTCTACGCGCAGTACTGGTTCCGCGACCCCGCCGACCCGCAGGGCTTCGCGAGCGGGCTCTCGAACGGCCTCTGCTTCGGTATCGCGCCGTAACGCGGCACCTCCCAGCGCCGTGCAGCGGGCCGGGGACGGGGATATGCTTCCTCGCCCCCCATGAGCACGGAAACAGCGAGCACGGACTCCGCCCTCCGCACCCACTGCCCCAACTGCGGCGCGAAGCTCAAGCGTCCGGATCTCTCGCTCTGCGCGTACTGCGCGACGCCGCTCCAGCTCGGCGGCAAGGACGTGTCGGGGCGCGACGAGACCGTCTTGCGTCTGCGCCGCCTGCGCGAGAAGCCCGAGTTCGCGGCGCTCTCCGTCTGGACGCCGTCCGACCCTGAGGTGCTCGTGCGCGTCCGCAAGCAGCGCACGCTCGCCGCGGTGTTCTTCGCGGTCGGGCTCGCGACCGGCCTCGTCGGCTGGGCGCGACACGGCGCCGACGGCGAGCTCGTCTGGAACGTCGCCACGGGCGCATGGCTCGTCGTCGCGATCGCGCTCCTCGCGCGCTCATCCGTGCTGCTGAAGACCGCGAGCGCGCGCCCGATGCTCCGTCGGCCCGCGATCGTCGTCGAACGCCGCAGCGAAACGGCGATGACCCAGCGCGACAAGCCGACCGTCTACTACTTCACGCTGCGCTTCGACGACGGCTCCGAGGGCGAGTTCCGCTGGCCCGGCCAGGGAACCTTGTACGAGCCGATGGCGAACGGCATGACCGGCGTCGCCTACACGCGCGGCGACCAGCTCGTCGAGTTCCGCCGGTTGTAGTACGGAGTCAGGCCGTTTTTTCAACCGATTCGCGCGCGGCGTAGAGGTCGCCCCGTTCGCGGCGATCCGCGCGCTTCCTCCCGCTCCCCGGGAGCGCGTGGGCGCACGCTTGCTCCTCCGGCGCTGCGCGCCTGCTCCCGAACCGTGGCGGCGACGGCCGATCGGTTGAAAAAACGGCCTGACTCCGTACCGGTACAATCGCCGCGTGGCGCTGGCTCCGTTCCATCCGACGATCCGAGCGTGGTTCGAGCGGGAGCTCGGCGCGCCGACCGCGCCGCAGGTGCGCGCGTGGCCGCGGATCCGCGCGGGCGAGCACGTCCTGATCGCGGCGCCGACGGGCTCGGGCAAGACGCTCGCGGCGTTTCTCTCGGCGCTCGACGCGCTGTTCGCGGAAGGCGCGGCGCTGCCCCACGAAACGCGCGTGCTCTACGTCTCGCCGCTGCGCGCGCTCTCGAACGACGTGCAGAAGAACCTCGCGGCACCGCTCGCGCGACTGCGCGAGCTCGATCCAACGCTCCCCGAGGTCCGCGTGCTCGTCCGCACGGGCGACACGCCGGCGAAGGAGCGCGCGAGCATGCTCCGCGCGCCGCCGCACGTCCTCGTGACGACGCCGGAGAGCCTCGCGATCCTCCTCACGAGCGAAGGCGGCCGGCGCCTGCTCGCGAACGTGCGCACGGCGATCGTCGACGAGATCCACGCGCTGATCGGCGACAAGCGCGGCGCGCACCTCGCGCTGTCGCTCGAGCGCCTCGACGCGCTCGTCGCGTCCCGAGAGCGCGAGGAGCGCGGTCTCCTCGAACGGAACGACGGCGCGCCCGCAACGCGCCGCGCCGTGCAGCGCATCGGCCTCTCGGCGACGCAGAAGCCGATCGAGGACGTCGCACGCTTCCTCGGCGGCGCCGGGCGCGACGTCGCGATCGTCGACGAGGGCCACCTGCGCGCGCTCGACGTCGAGGTCGAGCTCCCCCCGTCGCCGCTCGAGACCGTCTGTTCGCACGAGACGTGGTCCGAGATCTATGCGCGCGTCGTCGAGCTCTCGCGCGCGCACCGCACGACGCTCGTGTTCGCGGGCACGCGCAAGCTCGCCGAGCGCGCGAGCGCGGAGCTCGGCAAGCTCCTCGGCGCCGACGTCGTCGGCTGCCACCACTCGAGCCTCTCGAAGGAGCGCCGCCTCGCCGCGGAACAGCGCCTGAAGCAGGGCGAGCTGCGCGTCCTCGTCGCGACGGCGTCGCTCGAGCTCGGCATCGACATCGGGGACGTCGACCTCGTCGTGCAGCTCGGCGCGACGCGCACGATCGCGACGTTCCTCCAGCGCGTCGGGCGCGCGGGCCACGGCGTCGGGCGCGTGCCGAAGGGCCGCGTGTTCCCGCTGACGCGCGACGAGCTCGCCGAGGTCGCGGCGCTCCTGCGCGCGGTGAAGCGCGGCGAGCTCGACCGGCTGCGCATGCCGCGCGGTCCGCTCGACATCCTCGCGCAGCAGATCGTCGCGGAGTGCGCATGCACGCCGTGGGACGCCGACGCGCTCTTCGCCGCGTTCACGCGCGCGGCGCCGTACCGCGAGCTCGCGCGCGAGCGCTTCGACGCGCTCGTCGCGCTGCACGCGGAGGACCGGCGCGCGCTGCTCCACCGCGCCGTCGTGCCGGACGAGCACGGCGCTCTTCACACGCGGCTGCGCGGAACGCGGCGCGCGCGCCTCGTCGCGATCACGTCGGGCGGCGCGATCCCCGACACGACGCAGTACCAGGTCGTCGTCGAGCCGGAGGGCACGCTCGTCGGCGCCGTCGACGAGGATTTCGCGATCGAGTCGAGCGCGGGCGACGTGTTCCAGCTCGGCGCGACGTCGTGGCGCATCCTGCGGCTCGAGCGCGGCACGCTGCGCGTCGCGGACGCGCACGGCGTGCCGCCGTCGCTCCCGTTCTGGTTCGGCGAAGCTCCCGCGCGTTCGCGCGAGCTCTCGGCGTCGTTCTCGGAGGTCCGCGAGCACGGCCGCGACCGCGCGTGGCTCGAACGCGAGTGCTCGCTCCCGCCCGCGGCCGCCGACGCGCTCGCGACGTACCTCGAGGAGGCGCATGCGGCGCTCGGCGCCCTGCCGACCGCGCACCGCATCGTGATCGAGCGCTTCTTCGACGAGTCCGGCGGCTCGCAGCTCGTCCTGCACGCGCCGTTCGGGAGCAAGGTGAACCGCGCGTTCGGCCTCGCGCTGCGCAAGCGCTTCTGCCGGCACTTCGGGTTCGAGCTCCAGGCCGCGGCGAACGAGGACGCGCTCCTGCTCTCGCTCTCGCCGCAGCACTCGTTCCCGCTCGAGGAGGTGTTCGACTACCTCCGCGCGAAGACGGTGCGCTCGGTCGTCGTGCAAGCGCTGCTCGCGACGCCGATGTTCGGCACGCGCTGGCGTTGGAACACGACGCGCGCGCTGCTGCTCGAGCGCACGAGCGGCGGCAAGCGCGTCCCGCCGCCGATCCTGCGCATGCGCGCCGACGACTTGCTCGCGCGCGCGTTCCCCGACGTCGTCGCGTGCGGCGAGAACCTGCCGCCCGGCGACCTCGACGTGCCCGAGGAGCATCCGATGGTCGGGCAGACCGTGCACGACTGCCTGCACGAGGCGATGGACCTCGACGGGCTCGTCGCGGTGCTCGAAGGGCTCGAGTCCGGACGCATCGAGCGCGTGGTGCGCGACGTGAGCGAACCGTCGCCGCTCGCGCGCTCGATCCTCGCCGCGCGGCCGTACGCGTTCCTCGACGACGCGCCGCTCGAGGAGCGCCGCACGCAGGCCGTGTACGCGCGCCGCACGAGCGACGCGCGCGGTGCGAGCGCGCTCGGCGAGCTCGACCCCGCCGCGATCGAGAGCGTGTGCGCCGAAGCGTGGCCCGACCCGCGCGACGCGGAGGAGCTGCACGAAGCGCTGCTCTGGATGGGTTGGCTGAGGGACGACGAGCTCGAGCGGTTCGCACGCGGCGACGACGACGAGCGCGAGCGAGTCGCGGGCCGGGTTGCGACCGCGAACGAAGACGGAGCGCGCGGCGACGACGCGAACGGAGCTCCCGAGGAGCGCGACTCCGCGCTCGGTCCCGCCGAGATCGCGCGCTGGCTCGAAGCGCTCCGCGCGCAGGGCCGCGTCGAGCACGCGCACGGCGCCTGGCTCGCGCGCGAATCGACGCGCGATCCGCGCGCGATGCTGCGCGGCCGCATGGAGGCGCTCGGCCCCATCGCGCACGACGACCCGCGCGTCGACGCGTTCGCGGTGCTCGGGAAGAGCGCGACGACGCACGATCGCGAGGCGCTCTTCGCCGAGCTCGAACGCGAGGGCTGCGTGATGCGCACGCTCGTCGGAGGACGCTCGACGTGGTGCGACCGCCGCCTGCTCGCGCGCATCCGCGGACGCACGCTCGAACGCCTGCGGCGCGCGATCGCGCCCGTGTCGACGGCGGAATGGCTCCACTTCCTCGCGCGCTGGCAGCACCTCGACCTCGAGACGCGCGTCGAAGGTCCGGGCGGGGTGCTCGCGCTCGTGCGCCAGCTCGCCGGCGTCGAAGCGCAAGCCGCGGCGTGGGAGAAGCGCCTCTTCGCGCCGCGCGTGCGCGAGTACCGGCCCGAGTGGCTCGACGAGCTCTGCTTGACCGGCCGCGTCGCGTGGGGTCGGCTCTGGTCGAGCGGCAAGACCGCGCCGCGCGCGACGCCGATCGCGCTCGTGCCGCGCGAGGAGCTCGACACGTGGCTCGCGCTCGCTCCGCCCGCCGACGTGAGCGCGCTCTCGTGGCCCGCGCGCGCGGTGCTCGACGTGCTCCAAGCGCGCGGCGCGTTGTTCCAGGACGACCTCGCGCGCGCGTCGAAGCTGCTCCCGAGCGACGTCGAGCGCGGTTTGATCGAGCTCGTCGGCCTCGGCGCGATCACGAACGACTCGTTCGCGTCGCTGCGCGCGCTCTTGAAGCCGAGCGACCAGCGCCGCATCCCGCTCGTCGGCGGCGGACGGTGGAGCCTCCTGCGCGCGACCGAGTCACGCTCCGTGCACGACGCGCACGGCGATGCCCTGTTCGGCGCGCGCGTGCTCCTGCGCCGCTACGGCGTCGTGTTCCGCACGGCGGTCGCGGACGAGCGTTGGCCGCTCCCGTGGCGCGACCTCGTCCGCGTGCTGCGTGAGCTCGAGCTCGCGGGCGACGTGCGCGGCGGCCGGTTCGTCGCCGGGCACTCGGGCGAACAGTACGCGCTCCCCGAGGCGATCCCGTTGCTCCGCGCGGCGCGGCGCGCGGAGGACCGGACGGACGAGAGTTCATCGCTCGTCCGCCGCTCGTCGGTGACGAGCGCGGACGACGACGCATGAAAAGGAGCGAGGCCGTCCGCTCGCATCGGACGGCCTCGCGGGTGTGATCACCCGTCCTCCGCAGGGGGGAACGCGGAGGACGCTTCGATCACCAGTCGATCACCATGCCGTTCGAGACGTTGAACGTCTCCGGCGGGCAGAAGAGCGCCGCCGCGTTGCGGTAGTAGATCTGGTAGTAGCGACGCGCGCCGCTGCCGGGCGTGACGCCGCCGCGAGCGGACAGCGTGATCGTGTCCGTCGAGTCGGGGAACGTGCTCGCACCGCCGGAGTTGAAGCGCGTGCGGAGGCGGATCAGGCTGCCGCCCGCGCAACGGACGCCGTCGCCGAACGTCGTGTCGTCGAGCGAATCACCCTGCAGGTAGATGCAGGACGAGGTCGCCGGCATGCCCGAGCCTTCGAGCGTCGCCGTGTCGAGGAACGTCGAGCCGGACACCGCGCAGTTCGCGCCGTTCGCGTTCGTCGAGTTCGCGCAACCGTTGCCCGCCGCGCCGTTGTTGCCGCAGGGGCAGGGCGTCGTGTGGTCCGTCGCGATGCCGTCGCCGGCGCAGAAGCTCGAAGCGGACGAAGGCGGATCGATCACGACGATCGCGGCCGAGCCGTCGGTGAAGCCGAGGCGCGTCGCGAACTGACCGTTCTTGTTGAAGCTGAGCGGGCTCGCGGCGCCGTTGTTGAACTGGATCGAGCCGATCGAGCTCACGTTCTTGAACACGCCGGGGGAGACCTCGACGGAGTCGTAGAGACGGACCATCAGGCGCCAGCCGACGTTCGGGTCGTACAGGAAGACGGCCCCGGAGTTGTTGTTCGGCGTGAACGTCGTGTCGCCGCCGGAGAGGTCCGCGCGCAGGAGGATCTGCCCGCGCTCGTTCATGATCATGAACTGGGAGAGGAAGCTCGAGATGATCGCGCCGGCCGTGCCCGGGGCGGGATCGCCTTCGCGCAGGACGAGGTTCAGGTTACCGAGCGTGCCCGTGACGACGGCGCCGTCGTCCGCGCTCGTGACCAGGCCCGAGAGCGAGCACTGGAAGGCCATGAGGCCGCCTTCCGTGAGGTTCTGGCTCGAGTTGTTCGCGAGGTCGTAGTTCACGCCCGGGATCCCCGTCGGCGTGCCGCGACGCAGCACGAGCTGCGGTCCGCCCGTCCCGCAGAGGTACACGGCACGGTCGTTCTGACCCGCGACGACGTCGCCGTTGTAGAGCTCCGCGTTCAGGATCATGTCGCCGTTCGAGGTGAACGCGTTCGAGCCCGTGCTGACGCTCCACGAATTCGAGGCGTTGTTGAACGTGGCGCCGGCCGTGCCGGGCGCCGGGTCGCCTTCACGGAGGAGGAGCGCGTTGCCGGACCCCGGCGTGTAGACCCACAGCGTCTTGTCGTTCGCCGTCGTCGCCGGCGTCGAGCCGAGCGTCGTCGAGAGCGTCTCGTCGTGGAGCACCTGGCCCGAGTCGTTCATCTGGCTGACGGAACCGAGCGCACTGATCACCGCGCCGCCGAGGACCGTGTCGCCTTTGCGCTGAACGACCTCGAGGCTGCCCGGGATACCCGTGACCCATGCGGCGTTGTTCGACGTCTGCGTGTCGCCGCCGAGCGTCGCGGTCTGGAAGAGCACGCGGCCCTGGTTGTTGATGCCCGTCGGCTGCTGCGACAGGTTGCTGAACGTGCTGCTCATCGCGGTGCCCGCGGCGGCGCCGGGCAGCTGATCGCCTTCGCGCACCATCACGCCCTGGCTGCCGATCGGACCGCCGAACACCGCGGTGTCGTTCGTCGTCAGGACGCCCGAGCCCGACAGCGGCGCGCACCACCAGAGGTTGCCGTTCTCGGAGAGGCGCGGCGAACCGCCGACCTGCGTGCTCGTGCTCGTGTTCAGCGTGAGACCCGGGAGCGTCGGCGCCGGATCGCTGCCGCGCGCCACGAGCTGCAGGCCCGCCATCGACGGACCGTAGAAGATCCCGCGGTCGTTCAGCGGCGTGACGCCGAGCAGGCCCGACGTGTCGATCATGCGGCCGCGGAAGAGCACGTTGCCGCTCGCGTCGATCACGGGGTTGTCGAAGTTGCCCGAGCCGCCCCAGAGGATGCCCGTGGCGACGCCGGGGACCTGGCCGTCGACGGCGGCGATGACGCGGCCGTTCGTGAGGAGGATGCTCTGCGCCGAGGCGAGCGATCCGAGGCTCGCGACGGCGAGGAGCGCGAGCTTCCGGTACTGCGTGTTCGACATGATTCTTCGGACTCCTGATGCTGTGTGAACTCTTCGATGCGCGACGCGGGCGGCGGAGGCCGTCCCGTCCGCAGCGGACGCGTCGCGCGGGCGGCTCGTGGAGCTTTGCTCCTCGCGGCCGCCTCGCGAGCTGCTGCACCTACAGACTCCCCGGGTTCTCTGCAGGCGACCATTGCACCTTCGGGCAGCCGGGTGCGATTTCGGCGGGCGCGTTCGCGATGCGCAGACGATCCACCACGAATCCACCGGTCGCGACTCCGGCGAGAGCTCCGCCGCGGCCCTCGGTGGAGGCCGTCAATTCGCGGCGTGCAGCGAGGCCGCGTCGCGGCCGTCGTCGCGTTCGCCCGCGTCCTTCGCGAGCGCGAGCTCGAGCGCCTCGATCAGGCTTTCCTCGCGCACCGGCTTCTTGAGGAACGCGACGGCGCCCTTCTCGAGCGCGTGCTCGCGCGCCGCGTCGTCCGCGTGTCCCGTGAAGAACACGATCGGCGTCGCGCTTCCCCGATCGAGCAGGAGCTGCTGGAGCTCGAGCCCCGAGAGCCCTCCCATCCGGAGGTCGAGGAGCAGACAGCCCGGCGCTTCGGGGTCGAACGCGCGCAGGAACGCCTCCGCGGAAGCGAACGAGCGCACCTGGAACCCGCAGGCTTGCAGCAGGCGCTGCGTCGCGCGCCGGAGCGCCTCGTCGTCGTCGACGAGGAAAATGGTTCCTTTGGACTTCACGTCGTTCCGGCCCGCCGTCGCCTCGGGGGCGGCCGGACGTCGCGCGGCGCGCACGCCTCGCGGCGTGAACACGGCCCGCACGGGCTTCGTACGCAATCCTCCGCCGCGCGGAGCGCCGCGTCCATTGCACTTTCAGGCAGCGGCACGCTCACTCGCCCGCAGGACGCAGCCCGAGCCGCCCGGCCATCCGCACGAGTTCCGGCAGCGAGTCGGCGCCCATCTTCTCCATGACGCGCGAGCGGTGGAGCTTGACGGTGCGCTCCGCGATGCCGAGGGAGAACGCCGCCTGCTTGTTGAGCTGGCCGGCGATCATCTCCGCGAGCACCTCGCGCTCGCGCGGCGTCAATGCGGCGTAGCGGCCCTGGAGCGCCTCGAGCTCCTCGCGTTCGCCGCGGCGCTTCGCATCGAGCTCGAGGGCGCGCTCGAGCGCCGCGACGAGCTCGTCCTCCTTCACCGGCTTCTCGAGGAAATCGATCGCGCCGCGCTTCATCGCCATCACGCTCGCCGGGACGTCGGCGTGGCCCGTGAGGAACACGATCGGCGGCGCCGCACCGCGCTGCGCGAGCGCCTCCTGCAACTGGAGCCCGCTCGTGCCGGGCATGCGCAGATCGAGCAGCAGGCACCCGGGAGCGCGCGCGTCGAACGCGGCGAGGAACTCCTCCGCCGATGCGAACGCGCACACCTCGAAGCCGTACGACGTGAGCAGCCGCGCCGTCGCACGACGAAGGCCGTCGTCGTCGTCGACCAGGAACACCGTGCTGCGTGCGTTCATGAGTGCGCGTCTTCGTGATTCCGGAGGGGCAGCTCGACGCGGAAGACCGTGCCGCCGCCCGCCGCGGGTTCGGCGGAGAGCCGTCCCCCATGAGCTTCCACGATGGAGCGGCAGATGGCGAGTCCGAGCCCCATCCCCGTCGCCTTCGTCGTCACGAAGGGCTCGAAGAGCCGGCCCGCGACCTCCGGCGCGAGGCCCGGGCCCGTGTCGCGGACGGAGAGCTCGACGCGGCCGTCGATGCGCCGCGATCCGAGCTCGATCCGGCGCGGTCCGCTGCGGCCGGCCATCGCCTCGCACGCGTTCTTCACGAGGTTCACGAGCACCTGCTGGAGCTGCACGGGGTCCGCCTCGACGTGCGGCAGGTCCGCGGGGAACTCACGAACGAGCTCCACGTTCCCGTCCGCGAGCTCGCGCCGAACGAGCGGCAGCGTGTCGCCGACGACCTGCGCGAGGTCGAGCTCGCGGCGCTCCGACGCGTGCTTGCGGAGGAACTCGCGCAACCGTCGGATGACCTCGGATGCGCGCTGCGCTTCCTGCGCGATGTCGCGGAGGATCTCGTCGAGTTCCTCCCGCTCCGCCGCGCCGCGCGCCAGGAACCGCCGCCCGGCCTGCGCGTTCGTGGCGATCGCCGCGAGGGGCTGGTTCACTTCGTGCGCGAGCGACGTCGCGAGCTCGCCGGCCGTCGCCACGCGCGCGACGTGGGCGAGCTCCTCGCGCAGGCGCGACTCGCGCTGCTCGGCGTCCGCGCGCGCGCGAGCGAGCTCGAGCTGCACGCTCGCCTTGCGCGCGAGCGCGGACACGCGCAACCGGTGCACGCCGAGGAGCGCCGCCGCGAACGCGAGCAACGCCAGGGCGCCGAACAAGGGCGTCTGCCACCAGCTCGGGAGCACGACGAACGCGAGCCCCGCCGGTCGCTCGCCCCAAACGCCGTCCTCGTTGCGTGCGAGCACGCGGAACACGTAGCGCCCGGGCCAGAGCCCCGTGTACGCCGCGCGCCGCTGATCGCCGCCGTCGATCCAGCCCTCGTCGTAGTTCACGAGCTGGTAGCGGAAGCGCGCGCGCTCGGGCGCCGTCAGCGTGAACGCGGTGAACTCGAACTCGACGCGGCGCGTGCCCGCGGGGACTTCGAGGTCGTCCGCGAGCGCGAGCTCGGTCTCGTCGGCACGCACGCGCTCGATGCTCGACGCCGGTGCGACGCGATCGAACGGGAACTGCGATGCGTCGATGCGCATCGCGGACTGGATCGTGCCGAACCAGAGCTCGCCCGTGGCGGAGCGGAACCCGGCGGGCAGGCCGAAGCTCGCTTCGTTCATGCCGCCCTCAGGCCCGATCACGACGGGATCGACGCGCGCGCGGCGGCCTTCGAGCACGTCCAGCAGCTCCGCGCGGTCCGCGACGATCATCCCGAGGTTCGAGAGGAGCCAGAAGCGCCCGCGATCGTCCTCGAGCACGCGCGTGAGCGAGCTGTCGAGGAGCCCCTCCGCGCGCGAGATGCGCCGCACGCGCCCGTTCGCGAGCCGCGCGAGTCCGCCGCCGTACGTCGCGATCCAGAGCGCGCCGTCGGCGTCCGGGAGGAGATCGCGGACCGTGCCGCGGGGCACGCCCTCCTCGGCGCCGAAGTGCGTGAGCTCCCCCTTCGCGCTGCGATGGACGATGCCGTGCTCGGAGCCGATCCAGAGACCACCGTCGCCCGCGCGCGCAAGCACGCTCGGGGTCATCTGCAGCGCGACCTCCTCGACGATGCGATCGTCGGGCTCGACCCGGACGAGCCGACCGAGGTTGCTCGAGAGCCACACGTCGCCGTCCTCGAGAGCGAGCGCGGGACCGACGCGCGAGGGGAACGTCTGTCCTTCGAGCACGGGCGCGAACGACTCGCCCGGCCCCGGCTCGCGGCGATACCAAACCTGACCCGCGCCGACCCACACGCGACCGTTCGCGTCGGTGAGGAGCGAGTGGACGCCTTCCTTCGCGGGCGGTTCGAGCCGCTCGAACTGCACGGTGCGTCCGCCGCTCTCGACGTGTCCGAGCCCGCGAGGGCCGAGGGCGAGCCAAGCGCCGCCGTCTCCGTCGTCGCACAGTCCGTACACGGGCAACTCCCCGCGCTCCATCCCCGGCGTGTCGATGCGGTTCGGCCGCAGACGCATCAGGCCCGAGTTCGTCGAGCCGGTCCACAGGTTGCCCTCGCGGTCGACGAGCAGCGTGCGCACGTCGAAGCCCGACGTGATGCGTTCGGCCGAGCTCACGATCATGCGCGACCCGAAGATCGAATCGATCGCGATGCACACGCTCCCCGCGGGGGTCCCGATCCAGACGTGCCCGTCGTCGTCCTCACGCACCGCGGCGACGGGCATCTTGATCGGAGGGTTCGTCGTGTAGCGACGGATCTCCCCCTGCACGAGCCGCGCGGGACCGTCCTCGAGTCCGACCCAGAGCCCGCCGTCCTTCGCCGACGCGACGGCGTGCACGCGCGCCGGAGATTCGTAGCGAGCGCGCTCCTCACCCTTCGCGTCGAAGAGCACGAGTTCCTTGCCGTACGCGACCGCGATCGCGCCGCCGCTCGCGAGGGCGAGTCCCTGGTATCGCCCGCCACGCCCGCCCGCGAGCACGTCCTTCCAAGCGCCGTCGGCGTAGCGATGCACGGAGCCGGTGCTCGTCTGCACCCAGAGCGCGCCGTCCTGACCGCGGAGGAGCGCGAGGATCTCGCGCGATCCGCTGAGTCGCGCGCTCTCCACGATGCGGCCGTTCACGAGGCGGGAGATGCTCCCCGACTGCGTCGCGAACCAGACGCCGCCGCGCGGATCGGCCTCGAGCGACGTGACGCGGATCGAGTCGAGCTCGGGGAGCGTGTTCAGGTCGAAGCTGCGGAACGAGACGCCGTCGAAGCGGAGGAGCCCGCCGAACGTCGCGATCCAGAGCTCGCCGTTCTCCGTCTGGAGGAGGTCGTTGATCGTGCTCTGCGGGAGGCCGTTCGCGATGTTCCACCAGCGCGCCAGCCACAACTCGACGGGCTGGACCGGCTCGCTCTGCGCGCCGGCCGGCGCGAGCGCGGCGAGCGCGCTCAGGAAGCCGGCCTGGAGGAGACGGACGAGCGGGAGCACCCCGTCAGTATCCCCGATCCCGTCACCGCCGCCCACGGTCCGGCAGCCGCCGCCGCCGCGGCATCGCCCCAAAGTGCAATACCGAGCCTCGGGTTCGCGGGGCAGACTTCCACGTGGTCCGACTACCGCACGACCTGGCAAGGGCGGCGCGCCGCGAGGGCGCCCAGGAGTTCCCGAAGATGAAGACCACGCACCTCCTCCGCGGCACGGCCGCGTTCGTGTTGGCTGCCTCCGCCGCGGCGCAGGCGCCGAACTTCTACCAGCTCCCCTCGACAGCGACGCCGATGGACGTCACGACCGCGGGCGGCACGACGCTCGTCGCCGGCGCCGACGGCTCGAACGCGTTCCTTTGGACGCCCGCCGGCGGCACCGTGACGATCGGCGCCATCGCGAGCGGCTCGAACGTCCGCTTGTCGACGGACGGACAGACCGTGGTCGCCGACACGGTCGGCCTCGACGGGATCAAGCGCGCGTCGTACTGGCGCGTGTCGACGGGTTGGGTCCAGATCCCCGGCCTCGGCGGGTCTTCGGGCGGGACCGAGACCTCCGTCTACAACGTCGACGCGGACGGCACGGTGATCGTGGGGCTCGGCTGGGTCGTCGGCGGCGGCGGGCATGCGTTCCGTCACGACACGACGACCGGGATCACGACCGACCTCACGCCGCCGTTCTCCAGCCCGTCGAGCCGCGCGAACGACGTCGACGGCTCCGGCAGTTTCGTCGTCGGTTGGCACGACACGGCGTCGGGCTCGCGCTGGGGCGCGCGCTGGCTGAACGGCGTGAAGACCTACTTCACGTACGTCGACCCGAGCAACGTCTCCTACAACGTCGGCGAGGCCCTCGCGGCGAACCGGCTCGGCACCGTCGTCGTCGGCTACAACGTGTTCGGCCTCGCCGGCATGGGCTGGCGCTGGGACTCGGCCACGAACGCGATCACGCTGCTCCCGAACCTCACCGGACAGACGGGCACGCCGCTCCCGGGCGACGTCACCGACGACGGCACGATGGTCGTCGGCAGCAACGGCGGAGCGCCGTTCGGCCGGCTCTCGATCCTGTGGCTCGAGGGTCAGCCTCCGCAGAGCCTGTTCACGTACTACCAGAACCTCGGCGCGAACTTCGGCCTCTTCACGGACCTCGGCACGCCGACCGCGATCAGCCGCGACGGTCGCGTCGTCGTCGGACGCGGTTCGGGCGCTGCGTTCAGCCAGCCGCTCGGCTGGGTGATCGAGCTCCCGCAGGCCGGCACGCCGTTCTGCGCGGGCGACGGCATCGCGACCGACCACACGACGCCGTGCCCGTGCGCGAACAACGGCGGCCTCGGCCGCGGCTGCGCGAACTCGGCGAACGCGCAGGGCGCGAAGCTCGCGACCACGGGCTTCGTGACGACGGACGACGTCGTGCTCGGCGGCTCGGGAATGCCGGCGACGGTCGCGTGCATCTACCTGCAGGGCGACGCGCTTGCGGACACGACGTTCGGCGACGGCGTCCGCTGCGCGGGCGGCACGCTGCTGCGTCTGCGCACGAAGATCAACGTCGGGGGCGCGAGCTCGTTCCCCGACTCCGTCGAGACCATCACGCTCTCGCAGCGCGGCGGCGTCGCCCCCGGCGCCGGAGTGCGCCGCTACTACCAGGCGTACTATCGCAACGCCGCCGCGGCGTTCTGCCCGCCCGAGACGTACAACGTCTCGAACGGCGTCTACATCGACTGGTGATCGCGAGCAGGGCGGGAGTCCCGCGTCGAGGAACGACGGCGAGGCCAGGGAGCTCGCCCCTCCACCGCTTCGACGCGACCCCCGTCTTCATGGTGACCTGAAGGGTAGGAAGAGGCCGGATCCGCGAGGGTCCGGCCTCGACCGTTCTGGGGCGCGTCGCTCGCGCGCGTCAGGTGGCCGAGGGCGCGATCCAGCGCCGGCGCTGGAGCTCGGCGAGCACGCGCTTCACGTTCGCGGCGACGCTCTCGTTCGCGGTGTCGAGCCGGAGGTCGGGCTTCGCGGGCGTCTCGTACGGTTGATCGATGCCCGTGACGTTCGCGAGCTCGCCGGTGCGCGCGCGCGCGAAGAGCTTCTGCGTGTCGCGCGCCTCGCACGTCGCGAGCGGCGCGTCGCAGAAGACCTCGAGGAAGCGCTCCGACTTCGCGAGCGAACGCGCGAGCGCGCGCTGCTCCTCCGTCGGCGACACGAACGCGGCGACGACGATCAGGCCCTGCTCGTGGAAGAGGTGCACGAGCTCGGCGGCGCGGCGCACGTGCTCCGCGCGGTCGGAGTCGCCGAAGCCGAGGTCGGACGAGAGGCCGTGTCGCAGCGTCTCGCCGTCGAGCACGAGCGCGTGGCCGCCGCGGCCGAAGAGCTCCTGCTCGAGCGCGTACGCGAGCGAGCTCTTGCCCGAGCGCGGCAAGCCCGTGAACCACACGACGAACGGCGTCTGCCCCGCGCGCGCCGCGCGTTGATCGGGACCGATCGACGACGAATGACGCCGCAGGTTCGTGCCGGCGTCGTGCGCGCGGCGCGTCCGCTCCACCGCCTCGTCGGACGGCGTGCGCTCGACGATCATGCCGGCGCCGAGCGTCGCGTTCGTCATGCGATCGACGAGGATGAAGGCGCCCGTCTGGCGGTTGCGCGCGTAGGCGTCGGCGGCGAGCGGGCGCGCGGTCTCGATGCGCACGCGGCCGATCTCGTTCAGCGCGAGCGAGCTCGCGTCGTCCGAGCGCAGCGTCTCGACGTCGATCCGGTAGCGCAGGTCCGTCACCGCGGCGGGCACGGTCTGCGTCGTGTGCTTGAGGAGGTAGTTCTTCCCCGGCTCGAGCGGCGCGTCGTTCATCCACACGACCATCGCCTCGACGACGTTCGAGAGCGTCGGCGCGTTGTTCGGACGCACGAACATGTTGCCGCGCGAGGCGTCGATCTCGTCCTCGAGCGTCACGGTGATCGCCATCGGCGCGAAGACCTCGTTCACGGGCGCGCCGGAGCGGAAGAGCTGCTTGACGCGGCTCTTCTTGCCGCTCGGGAGCACCGCGACCTCGTCGCCGACGCGCAGGACGCCCGACGCGAGCGTGCCCGACCAACCGCGGAAGTCGAGGTCGGGGCGCACGACGAGCTGCACGGGCAGGCGCAGGTCGATCAGGTTCTTGTCGCTCGCGATGTGGACGTTCTCGAGGTAGTCGAGCAGCGGCGCGCCCTGGTACCAGGGCATCGTCGTCGCGCGCTCGACGATGTTCTCGCCGCGGCGCGCGCACATCGGCAGGAAGTGCACGTCGGAGAGCTGCAGCTTGGCGAGGAACTCGACGCACTTCTCCCGGATCGCCTCGAAGACGGACTCCTCGTACTCGACGAGGTCCATCTTGTTGATCGCGATGACCACGTGCTTGATGCCGAGCAGCGAACAGATGAACGCGTGGCGGCGCGTCTGCGGGAGCACGCCCTTGCGCGCGTCGATCAAGATGATCGCGAGGTCGGACGTCGACGCGCCCGTCGCCATGTTGCGCGTGTACTGCTCGTGCCCCGGCGTGTCCGCGATGATGAACTTGCGCTTCGGCGTCGCGAAGTAGCGGTAGGCGACGTCGATCGTGATGCCCTGCTCGCGTTCGGCCTGCAGACCGTCCATGAGCAGCGCGAAGTCGATCTCCTCGCCCGTCGTGCCGTAGCGCGTCGAGTCCTTCTTCAGCGCCGCGAGTTGGTCCTCGAACACGCCGGACGCGTCGTGGAGCAGGCGCCCGATCACGGTCGACTTTCCGTCGTCGACGGATCCGCACGTCAGGATGCGCAGGAGCTCTTGACGCTCGTACTGTTCGAGCCAGCCCTCGATGCCGCCGCGGGCGAGTTGATCTGCGTGGCGCATCAGAAATACCCCTCGCGCTTCTTCTCCTCCATCGAACCCGACTCGTCGTAGTCGATGACGCGTCCTTGGCGCTCGGAGAGCCGCGAGACGAGCATCTCCTCGATGACCTCGGGCAGCGTGCGCGCGGTCGACACCACCGCGCCCGTCAGCGGGTAGCAACCGAGCGTGCGGAAGCGGACCTCGCGCATCGCGGGCGCCTCGCCGGGTTGGAGCCGCATGCGCTCGTCGTCGACCATGATGAGCGCGCCGTTGCGCTCGACGACGGGCCGCGGCTTCGCGAAATAGAGCGGGACGACCGGGATCTTCTCGCGGTAGACGTAGAGCCAGACGTCGAGCTCGGTCCAGTTCGACAGCGGGAACACGCGGATCGACTCGCCCTTCCGCACGCGGCCGTTGTAGAGGTTCCAGAGCTCGGGGCGCTGGTTCTTCGGATCCCACTGGTGGAAGCGGTCGCGGAAGGAGAACACGCGCTCCTTCGCGCGGCTCTTCTCTTCGTCACGCCGCGCGCCGCCGAACGCGGCGTCGAAGCCGTAGTGGTCGAGCGCCTGCTTCAGCGCCTCCGTCTTCATGACGTGCGTGTGGCGCTGCGTGCCGTGGTCGAAGGGGTTGATGTTCTGCTTGAGCCCCTCGGGGTTGATCCACTCGAGCAACTCGAGCCCGAGGTCCTTCGCGAGCTGATCGCGGAAGGTGATCATCTCCTTGAACTTCCACGTCGTGTTCACGTGGAGGAGCGGGAACGGCAGCTTGCCCGGCGCGAACGCCTTCTGCGCGAGCCGCAGCATGCACATCGAGTCCTTGCCGATCGAGAACAGCATCACGGGCTTGCTGAACTCGGCGACGACCTCGCGGAGGATGTGGATGCTCTCGGCTTCGAGCTGCTCGAGGTGAGAGAGGACGTATTGGCTCATACGGTAGGACCGAGCAGCCTACCGTCCGCGCGCGGCAATCGAAACGACGCCTACCCGCCGACCCCCGCCTTCTTCTTCGCGGGCTTGGTCGGCTTGGCGGGCTTCTTGTCGTCCTGGGTCGCTCCGCCCGCGCTCGGCGCCTTGGCGACGAGTTGCGCCACGTCGAGCACGAAGTCCTTCTCCTCGACGCCCGCCGGCTTCGTCGCGAGCCACGCGTCGACCGCGACGACCCACAGCGCGCAGGTCCCCTCGAGCGTCGTGTGGAGCCCGTCCTTCTGCATGAACTTCGCGCGCGCGTCCTTGCCGAACGCGTTCCCGCGCACGGTGAACTCCTCGCCCGCGTTGAGCTTGCGGAACGTCTCCTCGATCGGAACGACGACGACGTTCGAGCGCTTCTTCGCCCACTCCGCGATGCGCGCGTTGAGATGCGCGAGCACGTCGCGCGTCGGAATCGACTCGGGCGCGAGCATCATCCGGCTCACCGTCACGCCGTTGAAGTCGGGCAGGTCCCCGAGGAGCAGCGGCGACTTGACGGCTTCGAGCGCCTTGAGACCGTCCTCGATGCGCTCGAGGCGCGCCTTCTCGTCGCCGGGTCCGAAACCGAGCCAGAAGAGGTAGTCGATCGCGACGACGAGACTCGGTTTCGCCTCGACGACCTCCTTCGCGCTCTTCTTCGCCGTGGGCTTCGGCGCGGAGAAGAACATGAACGACGCGAGATCGAGGATCGCGTCGTGCGTGCCGACGATCGACGCGTCGACGACGTTCGAGAGGCGCAGCTTCGACTCCTGCCCCTGGAACGGGTCGGCGGTCGTGTCGAGACCGACGCCCGCGCTCACGCTCGCTCCGATCACGGCGGGCTTCGCGAGCGGCGCCGGCGCGGGGGCCTTCGGCGGCGGCGTGTCGGCGCGGAGCAGCGGGACGAGGACGAACGCGAGCGCGGCGAGGAGGGCGAGCGGGGTCTTCATGCGCACGGTTGTAGCGCCGAGGCCGGAACGCGTCACGGGGAGCGACGTTCGGGCTGAGTTGCGCCCCATGCGGCGCACGCCGGCTCCCCGTCGCCGCGCACGCGAACGGCGAACGCCGCGAGACGCCGGCGGATCCACGACGAACCTCCGTCGCGCCGCCGGGCGTCGGTCGTCGCGAACCGCCGCCCGATCAGCGGGCCGCGGCCCGCGAGCGCGCCGCGTCGTGGGCGGGTGCGCGCAGGCTCGTCCCGCGCCCGAGCGTGAACTCGAACGTCGCTCCCGCTCCCCGAACGCCCATGGCGCGGATCGTCCCCCCGTGCCGCTCGACGACGCGCTTCACGATCGCGAGCCCGACGCCCGTGCCGGGGAAGTCGTGCTCGTCGTGCAGACGCGTGAAGGGCACGAAGAGCTGCTCGCTCTGCCTCGGCTCGAAGCCGACGCCGTTGTCGCGCACGCGGTATCCGTCGACGCCGTTCTGCCAGAACGACTCGACCTCGATGCGCGGCACGGCGCTCTTCGACGTGTACTTGAGCGCGTTGTCGAGCAGGTTCATCCAGAGCTGACGCAGCAAGCTCTCGTCGCCGATCGAGCGCGGGAGCGGGCGCCGATGGAACTCGACGCCTTTCGTGCGCCCCGCGGCTTCGAGCTCGCGCCACGTCGCGTCGACGAGCGCTTCGTGGTCGACGACGACGTCGTGCAGCTCGCAGCGCCCGACGCGCGAAAGCGCGAGGAGGTCGTCGATCAGGCTGCCGAGCCGCTTCCCCGCGCTCTCGACGACGTCGAGCTGCTGCTGCGCGTCCGCCGGGAGGACGTCGCCGTGGTCCTCCGCGAGGATGCGCGCGAAGCTCGTGATGTGCCGCACGGGCGCGCGCAGGTCGTGCGACACGGAGTACGCGAACGCTTCGAGCTCCGCGACCGTCTGCTCGAGCTCGACCGTGCGCTCCTGGATGCGCACTTCGAGCGTGGAATTGAGCGCCGTCACCTGCTCGACGAGCGCCGCGCGCTCGCGCTCCGCCGCACGCCGCTCGGAGACGTCGCGGAGGATGCACGTCACCTGCGCCGCGTCGCCCTCGGATCCGTGGACGCCGAGCGAGACCTCGACGGGGAGCTCGGTCCCGTCCCGGCGGTGCACGACGGTCTCGAACCACGCGGCGCGCTCGGTGCGCGGCGTCGACTCTGCGGCGAGGACGCGCCGCGCGTGTTCGCGGAGCTCGGGCACGCGCTCCGTGAGGTCCACGCCGAGGAGTTCGCTCGCGGTCGCGCCGAGCACGCGCTCCCCGGTCGGGTTGACGTACACGATGCGTCCGTCGCCGCCGATCGTGACGAGCGCGTCGGACGCGCTCTCCGCGACGATGCGGTACTTCTCCTGGTTCTCGCGCAGCTCGCGCTCGATGCGCGCGCGCTCCTCCGCGTCCGCCGCACGACGCCGCGAGCGCTCGGTCGCGCTGCGCACGCGCCAGCGGAGCGCGGCCCAAGCCGCGGCGAGGAGACCGACGAGCGCCGCGATGCGCACGCTCCGGCGCTCGTGCCAACGCGGCTCGACGTGCACGGCGAAGGTCGACGCGCGGCCTTCCCAGTCGAGCTCGCACGGACGCACCTCGACCTCGAACGCGTAGTCGCCGGCGGGGACCTGCGTGAAGACGGCGGTGCGCTCCTCGCCCGCGTCGATCCAACGGTCGTCGTAGCCGCGCAGCCGGTAGCGGAAGCGGAGCCCGTCGCCGCGCTCGAGGTCCACGGCGGTGTACTCGAATTCGAGCCGTTGCTCGATCGGCGAGAGCGCGAGGAGCCGCGCCGGCGCGACGCGCTCCCCGTCGACGTTCACGGAGCGGAGGATCGGCGCATGCGCCGTGTGCGGACGATCGGGGAGTTCGGGCGCGAGCTCGGCGAGCCCGTTGACGGTTGCGAAGAACATCCGTCCGTCGGGGAGCACGCACGAGTCGGGGCCGTTGCCCTCGCCGGTGCGCACGAGCCGGTACGGGATCCGCCCGCGACCGCGATCGAGCGCGTCGTCGAGATCCGCGACGCGCACGCGGAACACGCCGGCGTTGCTGTTGACCCAGAGCACGTCCCCGCGCGCGACCATCCCGCAGAGCTCGCTCGTCGGCAGCGCCGCGGCCGAGGGCAGGACGCGCAGCTCGCCGCCGCGCTCGCGGAACAGCCCGTTGCCGTAGGACGAGAACCAGCGATCACCGTTCGCGAGCTCGCACATCGCGCGGACGTCCCCCTTCGGCACGCCGTCGCCGGCGCGCCGCTCACGCCACACGCCGTCCTTCCAGCTCACGAGCAGGCTCGTCCCGCCGAACCACAGCGTGCCGTCGGCGCTCTGGCCGAGCGTGCGCACGAGCCCGTCGGACGGAGACGACGTCGTGCAGGACGTCACGCGTCCGTCCTCGACCCACGCGATGCTCCCGTACCCCGTCGCCCAAAGACGACCTTCGCGATCGGCGAAGACGGACATCACGGGCGGCTCGATGCCGTGCGCGAACGAGCGCTGGCCCTCGGCGTCGACGACGTGGAGCCTGCGCGCGTCCGCGGAAACCCAACCTCCGTGCGGGAGCACGAGCATGTCCGTCGCCGCTTGGATCCGGTTCAGGTCGAAGCCCGCCGGCGGCTCGACGACGCGCCCGTCGACGACGTGCCGAAACACGCTCGAGCGCGCCCAGACGCCGCTCACGAGGTCGGACGAGATCTGATCGACGCCGCCCCGCCCGGGGAAGGAAACGAAGCGCGACTCGCGCGGCGTCATGCACGTGAGCGGAGGCGCGTTGGCGGCGACCCACGTCGCGCCTTCGGGCGTGCGCAGGAGCGCGTGGATCCCATCGCGCTCGAGCTGGAGTGGGAGCCGGCTCCACGTCGGGACGCTCGACGCTCCTCCCCCAGCGGAAACGCCGCGGATCACGAACAGGCCGCGGCTCGTCCCGAGCCAGAAGCTCCCGTCTTCGACGCGGAGCAGCGCTCGTGCCTCGCGGAATTCCGCGGCCTCGAGCAGCGTGGTCGCACCGTGGGCGTCGAGCCGCAGGAGCTCGTCGTCCGCCGGCACGACGACCGCTTCGTCGCCGAGGCTCTCGAACGCGTGGACGCCGCCCGGCACGTCGAGCCGGCGTTTCGTGAACGGCGCACCGTCGCGCGTGGACCAGACGCCGTGCGTCGTGCCGAGCCAGAGCTCACGCCCGAGCGGGCGGATCGCGACGACGAGCTCCTGGTCCTCGAGTTCGATCGCCACGCGCTCGAACCGCCCGTCCGCGAAGCGGGTCAGGTCGCGACCGCCGAACCAGATCGCGCCGTCGTCGCCTTCGGCGATCGAGTGGAGTTCGCGCGACGGCACCCACGGCGCGTCCGCGAACGACTCGAAGCGTCCGCCGCGGCGCCGCGTGACCGCGCCTTCGATCGGTGCGATCCAGAGGTCGCCGTTGCGCGCGACGAAGAGCTGGCTGATGCGGTGCGAGGAGAGCTCCGGCGTCGTGTGGAGGTTGAAGGACTCGAACCGATCGCCGTCGAAGCGCGCGAGCCCGCCGTACGTCCCGATCCAGAGGAACCCCTCGTCGTCGAGCGCGAGCGACGTGACGAAGTCCTGCGGGAGTCCGGTCGCCGAGGACCAAGGACGCACGTCGAAGTCGAGCACCGGAGCGAGCGTCTGCGCGCGAACGGACGGCGCGGGATCACCCTTGGGCTCGGCGTGCGCTGCGTCGAGCGTCGCGGTGCCCACACTCGCGCCGAGTGCGAGGATCCACGCCCACGACGGCGCTCGGAAGCGCTGCTCCGGGCGCGGCTCGTTCGCTCGCGATTTCGATGCGGGATCCGCCGTCGAGCTCATTCGCACGCGGACGCGGGAGGTCCGACCCGAACGGGCGCGTCCCGACGTCGCGCGCGCCATGATGGCGAGTCCGGGCGCGAAGTCCACTCTGCGCGAGCGACAGGGCGCGGGTCGGAGGGCGTTCGCAGCCCTCCGTGAATCAGAGCGGGAAGGCCCCGTCGCCCGGCGTCGCGTGGCCGAGGCGTTCGGCGACGGCGATGAACTTGTTGTACTGCTTGCGCAGGTGCAGCGGCACGTCGGCGTAGACGTCCTCGACGAGCGTCTTCAGCGCCATCTTCGGCGCCGCTTCCTGCACGTGGATCTCCGCGTCGATCTCCGCGGTGATCTCGCGCTCGATCCGCTCGCGCTCGCCCGGCGCGAGCAGCTTGCGCGCCGTGAGGAGCTTCTCGAAGCGCTCGAGCGGGTCCTTCGCCGCCCACGCGGCGACCTCGTCCTCGCTCCGGTACTTCGTCGGGTCGTCCGAGCTCGAGTGGCCGAGCATGCGGTACGTCTTGAGCACGATCAGCGACGGCTGGCCCTTGCGCGCAAGCTCGTGCGCTCGCTTCGCAGCTTCGTGGCACGCGAGCACGTCGTTGCCGTCGACGTCCTGGCCCGGGATCCCGTACGCGAGCGCCTTGTCCGCGTACGACTCGGCCGCGGTCTGGTTCTTCGAGCACACCGAGATCGCCCAGCCGTTGTCGATGCAGACGAAGTAGCACGGCACCTTCCACACGCCGGCGAAGTTCATCCCGCTGTGGAAGCCGTTCGACGACGTCGCGCCGTCGCCGAAGTAGATCGCGTGCACCTCGTCCTTCCCGCGCTGCTTCGCCGCGTACGCCGCGCCGACGCCGTGCGGGATCTGCGTGCCGATGACGCTCGACCAGCTCGGGTAGTTCGACCCCTTGTGCTGGAAGTGGTTGCACATCTGGCGACCCTTCGCCGTGTCGTTCGAGTTGCAGTACATCTGCGCGAGGTACTCGCCGAGCGGCAGCCCGCGCATCACCGCGGCGCCGCCCTCGCGCAGGCCCGACCACAGCCAATCGTGCGGCCGGAGCGCGCTCGCCGAGCCGATCAGCGCGGCCTCGAGGCCCTTCGCCGTGCCGACGAAGCCGACGCGGCCGGCGCGCTGGAGCTTCAACATGCGCTCGTCGAGCACGCGCACGCGGAGCATGTGCTGAAAAAGCTCCTTGAGGCGAGCGTCGGGGAGCAACGGCGCGCCGCTCACGAGCGTGCCGTCCTGACGGAGGACTTGTTGGAGGGTCGTCACGGTCGAGTCGATGGAACTTGAATGAGGCTGCGTGCGGAGTTGCGTTTGGATCAGGAGGCTCGACGTTCGTCGCGATCGTAGTCGGGCAGCGGATCGCCCTTGACCGCGCAGTAGAGCACGACGGGATCGAGGTCGGCACCGTTGGGCCAACCGATCGTCCCGAGTTCGGCGTTCACCGCCACCTGAGCGACGTACGCGGGCTCCTGCAGCGGCTCGAGCACGCCGCGAAAGCGCAGAAGCCGTTGGAGGTCGACCTCGCCCTCGACGCCGTCCTCGAAGCGGAGCTTGAGGCGATGGCCCCCGAGGTGTTGAACGAACACGATGTCCTTGAGCATGGTCACTCCAGGGGCGCGATGTGTCGGAGCGGGGCTTCACTGCGCGCGAGCTGCCAGTCCTCGAGGAGTTCTTGGCGGTGGAGCGCAGCCCATTCCATGACGAACCCGATGGCGCGCGGAGGGAGCGCGCCTTCGAGGAGCCGCAGCGGCTCGATCCCGATCACGGCCTTCTGGTCGCCGTAGCGAGCATGGAAGTGCGGCGGGTTGTGATCGTTGTAGTACATCGTGATGACGACGCCGAAGAAGCGACTGATCTCGGGCTTGATCTCGCTCCTTCACCGCTCCTCGGCGCACGACCGCGCCCTGAGGGCCGTGCATGCCCTCGCTCTGCGGGGGCTCGCCGAGCGCTGGGCCGCAGCGCGCGTTTCCTGCTCGTCCGACTGCATTCGAGGTCCAGTACGGTACGCGTGGACGACGCGGACGGCCAGGGCCCGCGCGGCGTAGTCAGGGCCTGAGCGCGCTGCGTGGTCTCGTCGGCGGGGAGAAGCTCTGCCCGCGCGCCCCGGACCCCGTCCGCGGACGATGGAATTCGCTGTCCAGCCTTCGGCGGTGGCCGCGCGCGCGAGCGCTACAGTGCGCCGCATGAAGAGCGAAGACTACGTCCTCGGCACCGACGCGCAGGAGCTCGCGCGCCTCTCCTTCCAGCACGAAGCGTGGGTCGCGCACGCGTACGCGCTGTGGCAGCGCGCGGGCTTGCGCACGGGCATGACCGTGCTCGATTTGGGCGCGGGGCCGGGCTTCACGTCGCTCGACCTGGCGCAGGTCGTCGGGCCGAGGGGCAAGGTGATCGCGCGCGAGCGGAGCGCGCGCTTCCTCGAGTTCCTCGCGGCGGAAAGCCGGCGGCGCAGCCTCGCGTGGATCGAGCCGAGCCTCGGCGACGTCGAGACGCTCGAGCTCCCGCCGAACAGCGTCGACGCGCTCTACGCGCGCTGGCTCTTCTGTTGGGTCGCCGACGCGGGCGTCGCGCTCGAGCGCGCGGTCCGTCCCTTGAAGAAGGGCGGCGTCGTCGTGCTGCAGGAGTACCTCGACTGGTCGGCGATGAAGCTCCTGCCGCGCGAGCCCGCGTTCGAACGCGGCGTCGCGGCGTGCATGGAGAGCTGGAAGCGCGCGAACGCGACGATCGACATCGTCGAGCGCATCCCCGAGCTCGCCGAACGCTGCGGCCTCGTCGTCGAACACCTCGCACCGATCGCGCGCAGCGGCGCCGTCGGCTCGCTCGAGTGGCGCTGGATGGACGAGTTCTTCACGCAGTACCTGCCGAAGCTCGTCGAAGCGGGGTTGATGACGCCGAGCGAGCTGAGCGCGGCTCTCGCGGTGTGGCGCGAGCCGCACGCGGGCCCGCCGCGCCGCTGCGTCACGCCGACGATGGCGGACGTCGTGCTGCGCAAGCGGTGAGTCGGACGGTCCATGAGCGCTCACCGACGCGTTCGACGCGCGGCGCTAGGATGAGCGGCCTCCGATGTCCGAGTCCCTCCCCGCGTCGCACGCCGCCGAGCTCCTGCGCCAGGCCTTCGAGGTCGAGGCGCGCGAGCTCGGCGTCCAAGCGCGACTCGAGGTCGACGACGCGCGCCTGACGCCCCGTTTCGAGCCCCAATTCGGCGCCTCCGAGGAGTGGCTCGCGCGCACGTTCCGCGAAGAGCTGCGCGCGCGCGCCATCTGCGCGGAACCCGCGTGGTGCGTCGCGCCGTCCGCGCCGGAGGAGCTCGCTCGGCTCGTCGACTCCGTGCGCGCGGCGCTGCGCCGCACGCGGGCGCGGCTCGTCGACACGGACTCGTGGGTGAGCGGCGGCCGCGCGTCTCCGTTCCCTTGTGCGGACGCCGTCGTGCGCGAGCGCGGTCTCGCCACGTATCGAGCGCCCGCACGCTCGGCGGCCTCGATCACGATCGGTCCCGAGCACGTGACGATCGCGCTCCCCCACGCGGACTGCGGCGACGTCGTCTCGGCGGGGATCTGGGTGCCGACGCTCCTCGACGGGAACCTCTCGATCACCGCGGACTACCGCCTCCCCGAGTGGGTCGCGGGCGCGCGCGAAGCCTGCCTCGGTCTCTACGCCGTCGCCGCGGACGGCACGTTCCGCATGTACGCGCAGCGCGTCGCGCGCGCGGACGAAGCTCCGTACGTCATGTCCGACGTCGACGGCGCGCCGGGGCCGACGCGCGCCGGTTGCGAACGCGCGTCGGGGAGTCTGCGCATCGTGCGCGAGCTCGGCGTGCTGCACGCGTGGCATCTCGACGGCGAGCGCTGGTCGTGGCTCGGACGCGTGCGCGAGAAGACGCCGCGCCCGTTGATCGTCGGCATCAAGGTCTGGGCGTCGGGCGTATCGGGCCCGCTGCGCGCGGAGGTGACGAACTTCGCGCTCTCCGCCGCGGCCGCCGCCGCGCAGATGCCGGTGCCGCCCGAACGTCCCGATCCGCGTCAACCGGCGTAGAACCCCGGGTTCACGGGCTGATCGAGGAACGGCTCGAGCAGGCCCGCTCGGACGACCGTGCGCATCGTCGTGAGCGCACCGTCGAACGCCGCGAGCGTGCGCTCGATCGAATCCGCGTCGAGCGCGTAGCAGGGCATCAGCATGCCGTTCGTGAGCACGCCGCGGCGCACGCATTCCTGCACCCACAGCGCGCGCAGCCCTGCCGGAGCGATGCCGTTCGCTTCGGCGAACGTGAACGACATGCGGCCCGCGAAGCCCTGCAGCACGACGGCGACGCCGTGCGTGCGTGCGAGCTCCGCGAAGCGCGCGCGCACGAGCTCGCCCGTCGCCATCACGCGCTCCGCGACGGGCTCGCGCGCGAACACGTCGAGGCACGCGGTAGCCGCCGCGAGCGAGAGGAGCTCGCCGCGATAGGTCAGCCCGAACCCGACGCGTGGCAGCGCGGCCATCACGTCCTCGCGCCCGACGAGCGCGGACAGAGGCAGGCCGTTCGCGAGCGCTTTCCCGAACGTCGCGAGGTCGGGGACGATCCCGAACGCCTCCTGCGCGCCGCCGCGCGCGACGCGGAAGCCGGTCACCATCTCGTCGAACACGAGGAGCGCGCCGTGCTCGCGCGCGAGGGCCTGCACCTCGGCGAGGAAACCCGGCCGCGGAAGCTCGTTCGCCGTCGGCTCCAGGATGATCGCCGCGACGCGGCCCGAATCGGGCTCGAGCACGCGGCGCAGCGCGTCGGCGTCGTTGTACGGGAACGTGCGCACCGTCTCGCGCAGCACCTCCGGCACGCCCGCGCACCACGCGAACTGCGCCATGCTCCAGTCGTGGAAGCCGTGGTAGCCGCACGTGACGACGAGTTCGCGTCCCGTGAACGCGCGCGCGACGCGCACGGCCGCGAGCGTCACGTCGGAGCCGTTCTTGCCGAACGCGACGCGCTCTGCGCACGGGATCATGCGCGTCAAGCGCTCGGCGACCTCGATCTCGAGGTCGTGCATCAACGAGAGCGCTGGCGCGATCCGCAGTTGGCGCTCGATCGCCGCCTCGACCGCCGCGTGCCGATGACCGAGCAGCATCGGCCCCCATCCGAGGAACCAGTCGACGTACTCGCGCCCGCTCGCGTCCCACAGTCGACAGCCCTCGGCGCGCGCGGCGAGGTGCGGGTAGAGCCCGTTCTCGTGGACCTCGCCCTCGCACACGGAGAAGAGCCCGCCGTACGCGAGCACCTCCCGCCCGCGGCGCTGTCGGTCGAGGACCGTGCGCTCTTCCGCGGTCGGAGCGCGCGGCGGCGGCGCGGCGTCGACGCGCCTCGCCTTCGCGGTCGCGCGTCCCGCGTCGTCGCGCGCGAGGACGACGACGTGCCGCGGCCAGCGTCCGTCGCCGAGCACCTGTTCGAGCGCGAAGCCCGCGCCCGCGGCCGCCGGCGAACCGAAGTGCGCGGCGACGTCGGGTCGTTCGCGGCGCTCGAGTGCGAGCTCGTGCTCGTCCGTGCAGAGCTCGAGCTCCGCGACCGCGCGTCGCAGCCCGTCGACGGCCCATCCGCCCATCGACAACGTCCCCGAGCGATCGATGCGCGCGGCGTCGATCTCGATGCGCGGCGGCGGCACGATCTCGAGCGGAGCGTCGTCGCCGGGCCGTTCCTTCCCGATCGCCCAGACGTCCTGCAGTCCGTCGAGCGCGCGCCGCCCGCGCCGGACGAACGTGACGCCGGGGAGCGCGCGCGCGACGCGCTCGAGCCACTGCGGCGGACAGCGCGACGCGCCGTAGACGTCCGTCGCGAGCACGGACGACTCGCTCTGCGCGGTGTACTCGAAGCGCTCGAGGTCGTCGGGGCTCTCCGTCGTGAGCACGAGCACGCCGCCCGGACGCACGCGGCGGACGAGCTCGGCGAGCAGCGCCGTGAAGATCGCCTCGGGCAAGTTCCCGAACATCGCGAAGCCCGTGACGACTTCGAAGCGCGCTTCGCCGAGCTCCGCGAGGTCGGTCACGCCGCGGACCCCGAACGCGCTCTCGTGGAACGCGACGGCGTCGGGCACGCGATCGCAGACGACGAGGCGCTCGCGCGGGAGACGATGGACGAGGAAGCGCGTGACGCGACCGTGCCCGCAGCCGCAGTCGAGGAGCGATTCGACGTCCGCGAGCCGAAGACCGCACGCGGCGAGCGTCTGCTCGAGCAGCCCGGCGATTTCGTGGCCGACAGCGAGGTAGTCCGAGAGCGACTCGACCGCATCGCGGCCGAAAGCGCCGGCGAAGCGATAGACGTCGTCGCGCGGAGAGACGCGGAGCTCGAGCCCCGGCTGGATGCGACGCCATGCGGTCGCGAGCGAACGTGCGTGAGCGTGCGTCATCCGTGCGCATCCATCGGAGGAGTCGGGGCTTCGTTCCGCGGCGGACGCGCGCGAGCTTTCGAGCTCTGGGTGCTCGCGCCGAGCTCCACCGTGGCGAACGCGCGCGGATTGTCGCAGCTCCCCATGCCGGCCGCCGGACACGAACGGCAGCCGGATCGGAGCTCGCCCGTCGCGTGTTCACGCCGCAGCGCGCTCCACGGCGCGCCGTTCCAGATCTCCGCGAAGCTCTGCTCGTGCACGTCGCCCATCGGCGGCCGCGCGTACCACCAACCGCACGGGAGGACCTGGCCGTACGGATCGATGCCGACGAAACGCCAGGGAAAAGGGCACTCGGTGGTCGCGCTCGCGACCGCGGGGAAGAGGAAGCCCGCGGGCGGAGCGTCCTTGAGCACGCGCTCGCCGCTCGGCTCGACCGCGAACGACTCGGGCAGCGCGATCGGGACGCCGAGCCGTTCGGCCTCCGCGCGCGCGGCGGCGAGCACAGCGTTGCAGCGCTCGGGCTCGGCGCTCAGGAGCTCGTCCTCCATCCCGAGTCCGTCGAACGGCGTCACGTGCATCGCGGACACACCCTCGACGCCGAGCTCGTGCGCGAGCCGGATGAGCGCGGGGAGCTCGTCCACGTTCGAACGCATCAGGACGAAGTTGAACGTCACGCGTGGATACTCCGAGCCCGCGCGGCGTTTCGCGTCCTGGAGCGCGCGCAGGTTCGCCATCAAGCGCTCCCAACGCGCGCCGCGACGGATGCGCTCGTACGTCGCGGGCGTCGCGGCGTCGATCGACACGGAGAAGCCGTGCAGCGGCACGCGCACGAAGGCCTCGATCGCGCGCTCGTCGAGCAGGAGGCCGTTCGTGATCAGGTAGCGCCACGGGACCTCTTCCTGCGCCGTGATCTCGAGCAGCTCGCCGATCCGCGGGTGGAGCAAGGGCTCGGTGCCGAAGGAAAGCGAGACGAGGCCGCAGTGCGGGAAGACTTGCCGCGCGATCTCGCGGAACCGGTCCACGGAGACGTCGACACGCTCGCGCCGCCCGAAGCGCGGGTCGGAGAAGTAGCACATCGTGCAGCGCAGGTTGCACTGCGACGTGACGTCCATCTCGAGCTTGAGCGGACGCACGCCGAGCTTGCGCCGCGCCGTTCCGTCGGCGATGGCGGAGACGAGCTCCGCGTGCGTGCGGAGACTCGTGCGGACGCGGTCGACGCACGCCTGGAGCTCGGAAGGAGTCGCTGCACGGTGCTCGAACTCGCGGATGGCGTCGCGAGCGAGCTGCACGAGCGGACGGACGACCTCGGCGTGCTCGCGGCCGCGCTCCAACTCGGCGCGGAGCGAGGCGAGGGCGTCGAGACCGAGGAGCCAGCGCGCAAGAGCGAGCCTTCGACTGCGCGCGTCGGGCGGCCGAAAGAGCACGGAACGGAAGAGCGCGTCCACGGCGAGCGCGCGCTCCTCGAGTGGATCGCTCGAAGCACCATGCGACGTGTCCCTCGGTTCGTCGCCCGTCGACGCGGACTCGCGCGCGCATGCGCGCCAACGTTCGACGAGCTGCCGCAGATCGTCGAGCGCGTCGACCTCCGATGCTTCACTCGCCAGCGTGGCGGCTCGTCGCAACGCCGCGCGCGCACGGCGGCGGAAGGACTCGAGCCGCGCGTGCTCCTCCGAACTCTCGAGCTCGTCGCGCAGCGACGCGAGCTCGTCGAGCCCGAGGCACCACCGCGCCACGAAACGCCGCGACGTGGCTTCGTCGGGCGGACGGCCGAGGACGTCCTCGAAGAGCGCGGTGACGGCGCGCGCACGCTCGTCGATCGTCGCCGGGTCGAGCGGGCGACGCGGTTCCCAACGGGGCGCCCGCCGGCCCTGACCGCGCCGCCAACGATCGTGGAGCTCCCAGAGATCCTCCGCTTCGGCGCGACCGGGGCCGATCGCCTCCAACGCGGACGTCGCATCGCTCAGGAAGCGCGCGACCCCGAGGCGCCGCTCGGAGCAGCGCTCGAGGCACCAGCGGAGCGCCGTCGGCGGCAGGTGCGACAGCCAACGCCGTTCGCGCGCGGTCGGCCGACGCAGGAGCAACTCGAGGAAGGCCTCGTCGAGGTGCTGCGCGGCCAGGCCGTCGCGGTGGAGCGGACCACGGGTGTCGTGCAAGGAGTCAGGCCGTCGGTGGCTTCCGAACTCGCGCCCGGATCGCACGGTCCATGCTAGACGCAGGTTTCCCGTCGCGGCGGCGGCGCTGCAGACAATGCGTTTTTTCGGCCGCTCACGAGCCGTCGCGCGCGGTTCGCGTCCTGCGAGCACCTCGTTTGGGGGGCAGAGGCCGGCAGTCCGCCGTTTCCTCCATCGCGAGGGTCCCGCGCGCGACTAGCGCAGGACGCGCTCGATCAGCGCGAGCATGCGGCGCTTGTCCTTCGAGCTCGTGTCGAGGATGTCATAGGTCAGGAGCCCCATGTTGAGCGCGGACAAGAACGTGGCGAGCGCTTCGACGTCGTTCTCGCCGGTCAACTCGCCCGCGTCGCGCGCGGCCGCGAGGTTCTTGTGGAGGTTCGTCTCCGTCGTCCGCGCGAAGCCCTCGATCGTGGCGAAGATCCCCGCCGGCACGAGGTGCTTCTCGCGGATCGTGTTCACGGCGAGGCAGCCGTGCGGAAAGGCCTGCCCGAGCAACGCGGCGTAGTACGCGCGCACGTTCGCGAGCCCGAGCGGCGCGCGGGTCAGGTGCGCCCCGACCGCCGCGAGTTGGGCGAGGTAGAGGTCGAGCGCAGCCTGGAAGAGCCCCTCCTTGCCCCCGAACTCCTTGTAGAGGCTGAACCGGTTCATCCCGGTGACGTCGACGAGCTCCTGGAGGTGCGCGCCGCCGTAGCCCTTGCGGACGAAGAGCTCGGTCGCGCGGCGGAGGACTTCGGCGCGGTCGTAGGTGCGGGGACGGCCCATGAGCGGGAGCATATCCCTCGGAAGCGAGCCTGGTTAGGACGTTCTCCCAACTTTTCTAAACGATCGTTCTAAAAAGCCTGGACGTTTCCGGCTCAGGGCGGCACCTTGTTTCAGAACGTCCGTTCTAAAACTGATCCCACCGCTCTGGAGAGAACCATGACCACCTACGCCTACTCCACCTGCCTCGAGTCCGCCCACCGCATCCAATGGAAGCTCGACGAGGTCCTCGGGACGAAGCGCTTCGATCCGCGGAAGCTCTGGATGCCCGCGAGCCTCTCGGGCGCCGCCGGCCTCGAGTTCTTGAGCCAGGACGAGCGTCGAGTGCTGAACCAGCTCGAGCTCGCCGCCTACGCGCACCTCTTCGGCTACGTCGAGGAGTTCATCGCTCCGATGGTGACGACGCTCGCGCACGAGCACGAGCTCGACCGGCGCGACGCGTTCGAGGCGCTCGCGAACTTCGCCGCGGAGGAGGTGAAGCACATGAACCTCTTCCGCCGCGTGCGCGATCGCGTCCAGGAACAGCTCGGCGTCGAGCTCGAGCTGCTCCGCGACGAGACGGGCACGGCGCGGTACGTGCTCGGCAAGTCGATGGGCGCGGCGCTCCTGCTCACCTCCTCCATCGAATGGATGACGCAGCGGCACTACCTCGAGGCGTTCGCCGAGGACGGCGCGCTCGACCCGCTCTCGAAGTCGATCTTCAAGGCGCACTGGCTCGAGGAGTCGCAGCACGCGCAGCTCGACCACCTCGAGACCGTGCGCGCGTTCGAGGCGATGAGCGCCGAGGAGCGCGAGCGCGCCGTCGACGATCTGATCGAGCTCGTCGCGAGCGTCCACGGACTGCTCGTGCAGCAGGTCGCGCACGACGTCGCGAACCTGGAGCGCTGCGTCGGGCGCACGTTCGGGGCCGCGCACCGCGGCGAGCTGCACCGCGCGCTCCTCGATGCGAAGCGCTGGACGTTCCTGACGACCGGCGTGACGCACCCGAACTTCCAGAAGCTGTTCGCGGCCGTGACGACGGAAGCGCAGCGCGAACGCGTGTCGAAGGCGCTCGAGCGCCTCTTCCAAGACGACGTCACCGTCGTGCGCTGAGCGCTGCGACCGCGGTGCGGTGCGGACCGAACGTCGGTCCGCCGCACCGCGGCGTCGCGCCGACGACGGCGGACGTGATCCTGCGCAGGCGGTGACGGCGGCGGAGCGGACGCGGGGTCTATTGCCCCTTCGCCGCACGACGCTTCGAACGAGGGGCTCGCGCTCGGTAGTCCTTCTTCGCCGCGTCGCGCGCGAGCATCGAGCCGGTCCCAGCGGTCGTTTTCGGGTACTTGCGTTGCGGGCTCGGGACGCGCGTGCCCTGCAAGAGTCCGGCGACGCTCAGGTCCTCCTCGAGCTCCGTCCAGTGGATGCCGAGGCCGTCGCCGAGCAGCTCCCAGCGATTTCGAGCTCGCGTCGAGGCGCGCGCGAGGCGCGGGAACCAAGCGATCGGCGTCGTCAGACGGCGCCCGTCGGCGAGTTCGACCTCGAGAACCTTGCTCGTGACGCGAACGGCGACAGCCCTCGGTTCAGCTCCCATGGAAGTAATCCTGCCACGCGGCGAGGAATTCGTCGCGGTGGAGGAGGACCAGCCGCTCGAGCTTGCGGAGCTCGACCGAGCTGAACCCCGAGTTCATCGTCGCCCGAACCGGACGCAGCCAGTACTTCGCGAGCCGCTGGTCGCGCTGCACGTGGATGTGCGGGGGCTCGCTTCCTTCGTTGCTGAAGAAGAAGAACCGATAGGGGCCGATGCGCGCGACGGTAGGCATGCGGCCCCCACCCTCACATCGCGAGCAACCCCGGGTTCTCGAGCAGCTTCTTCAGGTACACGAGGAACCGCGCACCGTCCGCGCCGTCCGCGAGGCGGTGGTCGACGCTGCACGAGAAGTTCATGTACTGGCGCACTTCGATCTTGTCGCCCTGCGGCGTCTCGACGACGCCCGGCTTCTTCATGATCCGGTGCACGCCGAGGATCGCGATGTCGGGGAAGTTGATGATCGGCGTCGCGAGCGTGCCGCCGATCGAGCCCGCGTTCGTGATCGAGAACGTCGAGCCCTTGAGCTCGTCGGGCTTCACCTTGCCGGCGCGCGTGCGCTCGGCGAGCTCGTTCAGCTCCGTCGCGATCTGCAGGATGCCCTTCGCCTGCACTTCCTTCACGACGGGCACGATCAGGCCCTGCTCCGTGTCCATCGCGATGCCGAGGTTCACGTACGAGTAGCGCACGAGCTCCTGCGCGGCCTCGTCGAGGTGCCCGTTCAGCATCGGGTACTTCGCGAGCGCGAGCGCCGTCGCCTTCATGATGAACGGCATGATCGTGACCTTGACGCCCTGCTCGGCGCCGAAGGCCTTCGCGCTCTCGCGCAGCTTCAGGAGGTCGGTGACGTCGACTTCTTCCACGACCGTGAAGTGCGGCGCGGTGAACTTCGAGCGCACCATCGCCTCGGCGATCTTGCGACGGACGCCGCGGAACGGCGTGCGCGTCTCGCGTTCGCCCGCGGCGATCGAGATCGGCGCGGCGGGCGTCTTCGGAGCGCTCGTCGTCGCGGGCGTGGCGGCCGGAGCGCTCGTCTTCGCGCGCGCGAACGCCTCGACGTCGCTCCTGCGCACGACGCCGTTGCGGCCGGAGCCCGCGACCTGCGTCAGATCGATGCCCAGGTCGCGCGCGACGCGGCGCGCGCTCGGAACGGCGAGCACCTTGTCCTGACCGGCGAACGACGTCGCGGCGGCCGCGGGCGCGGCGGCCCCGACGAGTGCGGGCGTGCGCGCGGGTTGCGCGGCGGGCGCGTGCGCCGCCGGAGCGTGCGCGGGCGCGGCGGGAGCGCGCGTCCCTGCGCCGGTCGCGAGGACGAAGATCACGCTGCCCACGGGCACGCGCTCCCCTTCCTTCGCCTTGAACGCGGTGATCGTGCCGGCCGCGGGCGACGGGACTTCGACCGTCGCCTTGTCGGTCATGACCTCGACGACGCTCTGGTGTTCCTTCACGACGTCGCCGACCTTCACGAGCCACTTCACGATCTCGCCCTCGGCGATGCCTTCGCCGATGTCGGGGAGCTTGAAGTCGAGCGACGGACCGCTCGCGGCGGATGCAGCCGCTGCGGGCGCGTGCATCGGAGCCGCGGCCGGCTTCGCGGGCGCCGGAGCGGGCGCCGCCGCCTTCGCGGGCGCCGCGTGTCCGTGCGACGGCGCCGCCGGAGCCTTCGCTCCGGCACCCGTCTCCATGACCCAGATCACGCTGCCCACGGGCACGCGATCGCCTTCCTTCGCCTTGAGCGCGGTGATCGTCCCCGCCGCGGGCGCGGGCACTTCGACGGTCGCCTTGTCCGTCATGACCTCGACGATCGATTGGTGCTCCTTCACGGAGTCACCGACCTTCACGAGCCACTTGACGATCTCACCTTCGGCGATGCCTTCACCGATGTCGGGCAGCTTGAACTCGAGAGCCATGGTCGAACCTGCGATGTCGTGCGTTGAGGTGGGTGTGCGGGGACGCGGAGCGCGCTCGGGCGTCGAGGACGCGAACGCGCTCGAGGGCGGCGTGATCAGTAGGCGTGGACGTGCTCGATCGCGTCGAGGACGCGGCGCTCGTCGGGCATGTAGTGGTGCTCGAGCGTGTTCGGGAACGGCGTGTCGAAGCCCGTCACGCGCACGACCGGCGCTTCCATGTACTCGATCGCATGCTCGGCGATCAGCGCGCTGATCTCGCCGCCGAAGCCGCAGAAGCGCGGCGCTTCGTGGACGACGACGACGCGGCCGGTCTGCTTCGCGGCCTCGATCACGCCCTCTTCGTCGAGCGGGAGCAGCGTGCGCAGGTCGACGATCAGCGTCTCGATGCCCTTCTCCGCCGCCTGGACCGCCGCGCGCTCGCACACGGGCACCATCGCGCCGTAGCAGAACACGGTGACGTTCCGGCCTTCGCGCACGGTGCGCAGCGTCGAGAGATCGACCTTGTACTTGCCCTCCGGCACCTCGCCCTTCACCTGGCGGTAGAGCGCCTTCGGCTCGAGGAACAGCACCGGATCCGGATCGTCGATCGACGCGAGCAGCAAGCCCTTCGCGTCGTGCGGCGTCGACGGGATCACGACCTTGAGGCCCGGCGTGTGGCAGAAGTACGCCTCGCCCGACTGCGAGTGGTAGAGACCGCCGCGGATGCCGCCGCCGTACGGCGTGCGGATCACCATCGGGCAGGTGTACTGCCCGCCGGAGCGGTAGCGGAACTTCGCGGCCTCGCTGACGATCTGGTCGAACGCGGGGAAGATGAAGTCCTGGAACTGGATCTCGCACACGGGCTTCAACCCGTTGAGCGCCATCCCGATGCCGGTGCCGACGATGCCGTCCTCGCTGAGCGGCGTGTCGAAGCAGCGCTGAGCGCCGAACTCCTTCGTGAGGCCTTCGGTCGCGAGGAACACGCCGCCCTTCGGGCCGACGTCCTCGCCGAAGACGACGACGGACGGGTCGTCGCGCATCGCGGTCTTGAGCGCGTCGTTGACGGCTTGGAGCAGGGTCAGGGTCGCCATGGTGCGGTGGGTTTCGTTCAGGGGAGCGCGCGGCGCTCGCGGTGGTCGTCTTCGGTCGTCGTGAGCGCGCGGCGCTCGTCGGTGAGGTCTCTCGTTCGCGGGGCAAGCGTGCGGTGCTCGCCGTTCGGTCGTCGCGGCGCGTCCGAGCTCGCGGGAGCCCGACGCGCGCGGTTCACAGCGGGAACTTGCCGTCGCCCGCGCTCGCGTCGCCCTTGCGAGCGGCGAGGTCGAACGCGGCTTCGCCTTGCTTGCGGATGTGCGCGGGGACGTCCTGGTAGACGTCGCTGAAGATCGTCTCGATGCCCGGACGCGGCGTGCTCTCGGCGAGCTGCACGGCCGCGTTGATCTCGGCCGTCGCCTCGTCCGTGTACTTCGCGCGCAGGTCCTCGTTCCAGAGCTTCTTCTTCGCGAGGAACTTCTCGAAGCGCAGGACCGGGTCCTTCCTCTCCCACTCGGCGAACTGTTCCTTCGGCACGTAGCGCGTCGGATCGTCCGACGTCGAGTGGCCCGCCATGCGGAACGTGAAGGCCTCGATCAGCGTCGGGCCCTGGCCCTTGCGCGCGCGCTCGACGGCCTCGAGCATCGCCTTGCGCACCGCGAGCACGTCGTTGCCGTCGACGAGGACGCCCGGCATGCCGTACGCCTTCGCCTTGATCGCGTAGCTCTCGCTCGCGGTCTGGCCCGAGCTCGGGCACGAGATCGCCCACTGGTTGTTCTGGCACAGGAAGACGACCGGCGCCTTCCACACGGCCGCGAAGTTCATCCCCGAGTGGAACCCGAGGCTCGACGTGCCGCCGTCGCCGAAGCTCGTCACCGCGACCGTCTTCTCGCCGCGCAGCTTCATCGCGTACGCCGCGCCGACCGCCTGCGGCAGGTGCGTTCCGATCGGCGAGCTGATCGAGACGAACTTGATCGGCGCGACGAAGCTGAAGTGCACCGGCATCTGCCGGCCCTTCGCCGAGTCGAGCGCGTTGCCGAACATGTTGTGGAGCATGTCCGCCATCGGAACGCCGTGGTACAGCGCCATCCCGAAGTCGCGGTAGCTCGGGAAGAGCCAGTCCGTCTTCTGCAGCGCGCTCGCCGCGCCGATCTGCGTCGCTTCGACGCCCTTGTTCGGGATCGAGAAGCCGATGCGGCCCGAGCGCTGGAGCTTCATGCACGTGTCGTCGAACACGCGCGTCCGCAACAGCGTGCGGTAGCAGTGGAGGAGCTCGTCGTTCGTCATCCCGACGTCGTGACCGTTCACGCCGCCGTCGGGCTCGATGACCGTGAGGAGTTGGGTGGCTGCCATGGGGATCTCGAACGTTCAGGCGCGCGGCGCCGGGTCGTGGGCGGTGTCGGCGTCGCGGCCGTTCGCTGGCACTGCGGCGCGCGCGGCGGCGCGGCGCTCGCGCACGAGGCGCGCGGCGAAGAACTCGCCTGCCTTGTAGGAGGAGCGCACGAGCGGCCCCGACGCGACGTAGAGGAAGCCGAGCTCGAGCCCGAGGCGTTGGTACGCGTCGAAGCGCTCCGGCGTCACGTACTCGCGCACGGGCGCGTGCTGGAGCGTCGGCCGCAGGTACTGGCCGAGCGTCAGGAACTCGACGCCCGCTCCGCGCAGGAGCTGCATCGACTCGACGATCTCGTCGTGCGTCTCGCCGAGGCCGAGCATGATCGACGACTTCGTGAACACCCCTGGATCGTGCTCCTTCGCACCCGCGAGCGTCGCGAGCGAGCGCTCGAACGAGCAGCGCGGATCGCGGATCTTGCGCTGGAGACGCGCCACGACCTCGACGTTGTGCGCGAGCACGTCCGGCCGCGCGGCCATCAACGTCGCGAGGTCCGCGCCCTGGTAGTCGGGGATCAACGTCTCGACGACGGTGCTCGGCGCCTGCGCGCGGATCTGGCGGATGCACTCGGCGTAGTGCGCGCTCCCGCCGTCCGGGAGGTCGTCGCGGTCGACGCTCGTGATCACGACGTACCCGAGGCTCATCGCCGCGACGGCCTCGCCGACGTGGCGCGGCTCGTCCGGATCGGGCGGCGCGGCGCGGTCGACGGTCTTCACGGCGCAGAAGCGGCAGCGGCGCGTGCACTCGTCGCCGAGGACCATCAAGGTCATCGTCGCGTGCTCGCCCTTCCAGCACTCGCCGATGTTCGGGCAGCGCGCGGACTCGCAGACCGTGTGCAGGTTTCGCTCGCGCGCGAGCCCCTTGAGCTTCCCGTACGCCTCGCCGCCGGGGAGCGGCACCTTGAGCCACGCGGGCTTGGGCATCCGCGCCTTGGTCCACGACGGCCCCGCGGGCGCGCGCGCGTCCACCGACGGGTCCGTCGGCGTCGCGGAGGAGTTCGCGGGGGTCGGTTCGAGGGTGTCCACGGAGGGGGTCGGGGGCGGTTCGAGGGCGGAGTAGGATACCAATCGAACCCCACTCCGTCCCGGGCCCCAGAGCGCCCTTTCCGACCGCGCCGCGCGGACCGTCAACGCGCCCGCGGCGGCAGCGAGCGCGCGAGCCGCGTGGGCGCGTCCGCGAGCGCGACCTTCTCGACGCGACCCGTGCGGCGCTCCTTCCATTCGACGAGCCCCGCCTTCGCGTCGCGGCCGACGGTGACCTGGATCGGCATCCCGATCAGGTCGGCGTCCTTGAACTTCACGCCCGGCGAGAGGTCGCGGTCGTCGAAGAGGACCTCGCACCCCGCGGCGCCGAACGCGGCGTAGAGCTCCTCCGCCGCCGCGCGCTGCACGTCGTCGTGCGGTGCGACGAGCACGAGCGTCGCGTCGTACGGAGCGATCGCCGCGGGCCACACGAGCCCGTTCGCGTCGTGGTGCTGCTCGATCGCCGCTGCCGCGACGCGCGAGACGCCGATGCCGTAGCACCCCATCACGAACGGCCGCACGGTGCGATCGGCCGCCGTGAACGTCGCGTCCATCGCCTTCGAGTACTTCGTGCCGAGCTTGAAGACGTGCCCGACCTCGATCCCGCGCGTCGTCGAGAGCCGGCCGTCCGCGCAGCGCGTGCAGCGCTCGCCGTCGCGCGCGAGCCGCAGCTCGTGGAACTCGGGCACAGCGCAGTCGCGGCCGAAGTTGGCATTGCGATAGTGCACGTCCGTCTCGTTTCCGCCGCAGACGAAGTTGCGCGCCGTGCGCACGGACTCGTCCGCGATCACGCGCGCGCGGATGCCGATCGGGCCCGCGAAGCCGGGCTCCGCGCCCGTCGCGCGCCGCACGAGCTCGTCGTCCGCGAGCGCGACCGCGAGACAGTCGAGCGCGTTCGCGAGCTTGACCTCGTTGATCTCCTGATCGCCGCGCACGAGCACCGCGACCGGCGCCTCCGCGTCCTTCCACACGGCGCGGTAGATCACGGTCTTCACCATGCGCTCGGCCGGATGCCCGCCGAAGAACGCGGTGAGCTCCGCGACGCTGCGCACGTTCGGCGTCGCGTGCTTCTCGAGCGCGAGCTCGGGCTCCTCGCCCGCCGCGTGCGCGATCTCGAGCACGCTCGTCGCCTTCTCGACGTTCGCCGCGTGCCGGCACGAACCGCAGACGAGGATCGCGTCCTCGCCCGTCGCGGCGTCGACCATGAACTCCTGCGAACCGCTGCCGCCGATGGCGCCCGAGTCCGCGTCGACGACCGTGAACGCGAGCCCGCAGCGCTCGAAGATGCGGCGGTACGCGGCGAACATCGCTTGATAGCTGCGATCGAGCCCGGCTTCGTCCGCGTCGAACGAGTACGCGTCCTTCATCAGGAACTCGCGACCGCGCATCAGACCGAAACGCGGACGGATCTCGTCGCGGAACTTGGTCTGGATCTGATAGAGGTTCAGCGGCAGCTGGCGATAGCTCGTCACCGCCCGCTTCACGAACGTCGTGACGACCTCTTCGTGCGTCGGACCGAGGCAGAGCTCGGCGTCCTTGCGATCGCGGAAGTGGAAGAGGATCCCGTCGCGTACGTAGCGATCCCAACGACCGCTCTCGACCCAGAGTTCCTTCGGTTGGAGCGCGGGCATCGAGAGCTCTTGCGCGCCGGCGCGGTTCATCTCGTCGCGCACGATCGCGGAGATGCGTGCGAGGACGCGCGTCATCAGCGGACCGTACACGTAGACGCCGGCGGCGAGGCGCTGGACGAAGCCGGCTTTGAGGAGGAGCGCGTGACTCTCGACCTCCGCGTCGGAGGGACGGTCGCGCAACGTGGCGAAAAGACACTGGGAAAGGCGCATGGAATCGAAGGGTGGGCGAGCCGCCGGGAGGGCGTGCGCGTTCACGGAACGCGAGGAGTGCGCGCCGACCCGGCGGGTCGTCCGGCGCGCCGAAGGGACACGAGCGTCACCGCGCGGACGGGACTAATCCCGAGCGCACGGGCGGCGTGGTCCCGGGGCGGCGACCTCGGCCGCCGCGGAGACGAAGCCCTCGGACGCGGCGCACGAACGGACCTCGAGCCCCGCGCGGAGCGCGGACGTGCCGTCGAGATCGGAATGGGTGCGCATGGCGTCGGGGAGCGAAAAGTCCGGGGAATTCTACGGGTCGAGCGCGCGGAGCGCCATGGCGGAGCGCGGTGACGGCTCCGCGCGTCACTTCCGGCCGAGCAAGCGCTCGCGCACCGCGCGCGGCAACGCGAGCTCCTTCTCGTCCACGACGCCGTTCCCGTCGAGGTCCCACCGCGCGAGGAACGCGTCCGGCGTGCTGTCCGTGCCGTTGCGCGCGACGAAGTCGACCTGCGCCGCGAGCTCGTTCCTGCGCAGCACGCCGTCGCCGTCCGCGTCGAGGTCGAGCGCCAAGTCGAGGCGTTTGGCGAGCTCGCGCTTGTTCAACGTGCCGTCGCCGTCCTCGTCGAACGTCGCGAGCAAGCGCTCGATCGTGACGTCCGGCGGGAGCAGCGTCGGCTGCACGACGCGGTACGGCCACTCGACCGTGTCCGTCGTCCCGCCGCGGCGGAAGTTGCGCCCGCCGCGCTTCTCGCGCAACTGCACCGCTCCGTCGCGGTTCGCGTCGAGCGCGAGCCAGTCCTCGTCGCGCAGCCGCACCTCGCGCGGCTCGAGCGCGCGCGTGTCGTCCGCGTCGAGGCGCTTCCACGCGGCGTCGGCGCGCTCCCCCGCGAAGCGCATCTGCCGCGGCTCGCCGGGAAGCCGCGACGCCTCGCCGCGCGAGAGCTTCCCGTCGAGGTCGAGATCGAGCGCCGCGAAGAGCGCGCGCTCGACGTCCGCGCGCGCGAGCCGTCCGTCGCCGTCCTTGTCGAACGCGTTCGGATCGACGCCGTCGAAGAGCCGCGCGAGGTCGCCGTCGGGGCCCGTCCGTCCGCCCGCGTACGGCGTCGGCGCCGCGGCGAGGCTCGCTTCGGGCAGCACACCCGCGGTGATCGCGAATTCCGCGAGCGAAATGCGCTGGTCCGCGTCGCGATCCGAGCTCTGCAGTGCCTCCTTCGACGTCTCCGCGCCGTCGAGGAAGCCCGACCCGTCCGCGTCGGCTTGCGCGAACGCGAGCCGCGCCGTCCACGTCGGCGGCGCCGCGGCGTCGGTGCGCGCGGGAAGCGTTCCGAGTCGATCGCCGCGCACGGAGAGCACGCGCTCGATCTCCGTCAGGTAGAGCCAGCGCGAGTTCGCGTGGCTCACGTCCTTCGCCGGCCGGCCCGCCTCGTCGAGCATACGATCGAGCGGGAACTCCTCGACGACGGCCGCATAGCCGCCGCGCAGCCCGAGCAGCGCGCCCTTCGTGTCGAGCTGCGACGACACGGTCGCGTCGACGATCTGCACCCCCTCGACGCCGGTGACGAAGAGCTTCGTCTCGAGGAACGGCGTGTTGTACGCGCTGAGCGGCGTCAACGCCTCCGCGGAGCCGAGCAGACGTTTGTTCGACACGCGCTTCGGCCGCAGCGGCTCGCTGACGTCGACCGCGCTCGCGTAGTGCACGAAGAGCTGGCCCTCCTGGATCTCCTGAAGCGCGTACACGTAGTCGCGCTCGCTCGTGCGCTGCCCGCCGGAGGGTTGCGCGAGGTCGACGTGGCTCGCGAGCACGAGGCTCTTCCACTCGTTGCGCTCCTCCGCGCGCGTGTCGGGCCCCGGCCGCGGCTTCGGGTTCGGCCAGAGCTGCACGGGCCGCTCGGGTTCGGTCGCGTCGACGAGCACGAGCCCCTGCGCCGCGTCGAGCAGCGCGCAGAGCATCCGCGCCTTCGTGCGTGCGTCGGCGGGCGGGTCGGGCTGCGCGCGCGTCGCGGGTTGCGGCCGGCTGTACTGGAAGAGCACCGCGACGTCGACGAGCTCGCGCGCCTCGCCGCGTTCGCCGCGCGGGAGCAATCCGCCGAGGAGCTTCGGCGCGATCGGCGCGCGCACGTCGACGATCACGAGGCCGGCGGGCCCGTCCGCGACGTACGCCCACGGCCACTGCACCGCGACCGCGCGCGCGTCGCACATCGGCACGCGCGCGACGACGCGCGTCGCCGCGGGATCGGACACGTCGTACACCGCGAGCCCGCCCGCTCCCTCCGCCGCGTACAGGAAATCGCCGCGCAGCGCGAGGTCGACCGGTCCGGGCGACGGCACGAACGCGACGCGCTTCGGCGCCTCGGGCGCGCGCACGTCGAACACGTGCAGCCCGCGCTGGCCCTCGCCCGCGTAGAGGAAGCGCGCGTGCCCTTGGAGCGGATCGCAGTCGAGCTCGAGCGCCGTCACGTCCGGCTGCACGACCTTCGCGATCGGGAGCGAGCTCTGCAGCTTCGCGCGGTCGAGCGCCACGACCTCGATCCCGCGGCGATCCGCGACGAAGGCGAGCTGGCGCGCGAGGCGGAAGTTCGGCGAGCCCAGGCCCCACGTCGCGCTCGAGCGGTGGCATTCGACGCACGTGCGCGCGCTCTTGCGCACGGTGTGCATCTGGTGGTGGATCATCGTGACGCCGGAGAGCCCCGCCTGCGTCACGGGCAGCACCTGGTCGAGCACCTTCTCGCCCTTCGCGTCCGTCACGCTCCCCATCGTCGAGAAGCCCGTCAGGTACGGCGCGACGAAGCCGCGTTCGTCGAAGCCCGCGTAGAAGCTCTTCCACGTCGCGAAGACCTTCTCCTGCGTCGTCACGCGCCCGGGCGTGCGCTTGCCGGAGAGCAGGTCGAGCTGCGTCAGCGACTCGTTGCGATCGAAGTGGAAGCCGAGGAAGTTCGGGTTCCAACTCGAGTGGCACGTGTGGCACGCGACCTTCGCGTGCTCGCCCGTCATCGCCTTCGCGGCGGTCGCGTTGAACTCGGGTCGCTTCGGGTCGAGCGCGTGCACGAGCTGCTTCACGACGTGCTCCTTGCCGTCGACCTGGCTCGTCAGGATCACGCGCTCGCCGTCGCGGCGCAGGTGCTTCAGCGGCGTGCCGCGCTGCGTCACGAGCGTCGCGGGCGCGGTGAACGTGCCGTGGCAGTCGATGCACTGGATCTCGACGGCGTGCTCCATCGCGCCGACGAGCCGTCCATCCCCCATCACGTCGTCCGCGGTGTGGCAGTCGATGCAGTGCATCCCGCGCTCGTGGTGCACGTCGGGCGGATTCGTCGCGGGATCCTGCAGGTAGAACTGACGGTTGAGCAGTCGATCCGTCGTCCCCGCGATGTCGGGACCGCCCGGCGCGCCGGGCGGGAGCTGCGAAAGCCCGCGGAAATTGAGCCCGATCGACGCGTCGCCGTAGTGGCAGCTCGTGCACGTCGCGGTCGTCGGCTTCCCAGTCATCGCGTGCTTGCGCGGATGCCCGGGCTCGCCGCGCACGGCCGCGACGTCGGCGCTCTCCGTGAGACCGTCGAGCGCGTACTCGACGTGACACGCGGCGCAGCCCTCGCCGCGGTAGTCGCCGTCGAAGCCGACGCGGCCTTTCACCGCGCGGCCTTCGCTCCAGAGGTGGCACTGCATGCACTCCTTGCGCGCGAGGTCCGCGTAGTGCGACGCGAGCGCGCGCGCCGGAGCTCCAGGGTCGAAGGCGGGGACTTGCTGCAGACCCGAAAGGCTCGCGGGGTCGCGCTCCTTCGGCGCTTCGGTCGGGAAGACGCTCCACACCGACTGCTTGCGCGGCGTGATGCCCATCTCGTAGTAGCCGTCGGAGAGGTGGCCCGCCGTCGTGCCGTGGAGCGAGAGCTTGACGTGCTGCGCGAAGTCGGGGTGACACCGATCGCACGTGACGTGCGCGACGCGCAGGTCCATCGGGTTCACGAAGCGGCGCCAGACGAGGTCCTCGTCCTTCGGCGCGACGCGCTCGTCGTCGTACTCGCGGGCGCGAGCGACGTGCGCCGCGCTCTTCGACTTCGCGCTCGCGTCGCCGCCGTGGCACTCGACGCACGAGAGCTTCGCCTCGGGGTGCATCGGCTCGATGCCGGCGTGGCACGCGAGGCAGCCGCGCGAGCCGTCGTCGGGCAGCGCGAGATCGCGGTCCTGCGCGGCGGCGGCCGTCGCGGCGAGGGACGACGCAGCGTCCTCGCGCCCGGCGCGCGCGCTCGCGAGACCGAGCGCCGCGAGCGCGAGGACGAGCGCGACGACGTGCAACCGCGTCGGGAGCGAGCTTCGGTTCGGCGCCATCGTCGCGGGATCCTACCGGGCTTCGCGCGCGCGGCTACGGTCTCGAACGGAGGCTCACGCGAACAGGCCGGGGAGCCGCTTCCCCCTCGCGAGCTTCGCGCGCGCGCCGAGCAACTCGCACACGGTCGGAGCGACGTCGACGACTTGAACCTCGTCCTTGAGCACCTTCCCGCGCTCGAAATCGGGGCCCCAGCACAGGCACGCGACGTTCGAGAGATCCTCCGACCCGTCGCCGTGGTCGAGCCCGCGCCGCGAGTTCAAATCGCGGTCGCGGCCGAACTCGGGGACGACGATCACGGCGGTCGAGGTCGCGAGCTCCTTGTCGTCGCGGAGCGCCTGCACGAGCTCGCCGAGCGCCGCGTCGTTGCGCCGGATCACCTCGACGTAGCCGTTGTACGAGCCGTGCGCCGTGTCCGCGTCCTGCAGCACGACCGCCGTCAGCTTCGGCTTGAAGAGCGAGACGAGGTTGCGCGCGAGCCGCAGCGCCTTCGCGTCGCCCGCGTTCGCGCCGGTGAGGTCCGCGGTGCCGCGCGTGAGCTCCTGCAGGATGTAGCGCTCGACCTGCGCCGCGCTCTCGGCCGAATTCAGCCCCGCTTCGCCGCCCTTCGCGAGCGACGCGCGCAGCTTCTTGAGCACGGCCTCTTCGTCCTTCGGCATCTCGCGCGGACGCCCGAGCGTCTCGAGCACGCGCTTGAACTCCTTGTTGAAGACGCCCTCGCCGTCGAGCGTGTTCGCGCCGTAGGCCGCGCCGTACTCCGCGTGCAATCCGTACGCGTAGTTCACCTGCTGCGCGCCGCCCGACGTCGTGATCCACACGTCGTTCGCGGCGAGGCCGAGGTCCTTGCGCGCGTACTCGAACACGGTCGGGTACGGACCGCGCGCGTTCTCGCGGATCCCGCGCTGCTCCGCGACGCCGGTGAAGATGGAAAGTGCGGCACCGAAGTGGCCGAGGTTCGCCGTGCGAGCGCGCGTGTAGAGCACGCCCTCGTCGGCGAGCTTCTTCAAGTTGGGCACGTTCTCCGGCGACCCGAACGTGTCGCGCGTGCGCACGCCGCCCGCGAACGCGACGAGCACGACGCGCTTCGTCTTGCGGGCGCCGGAGGCGAGCGGCGCAGCTTCGCCGCGCGCGTTCAGCGCGATCAGCCCGGCTCCGGCGGCGGCGAGGCCCAGGAACCCGCGACGGTCGAGGTGGTGCAAGGCGTCCTCCGTGACGAGCGTACTCGGCGCCCGCTCGACGGCCTACACCACCGTCCGCGTGCGGCAACGCGACTCGTCGAGGGAACCGACGAAGGTCGCGCGCTCCGCCGCGGGCGGCGCGCGGTGCACGGGGATCGCACCAGAGCGCGAGCGAGGTCGTTCGATCGACGAAATGGGCTGCTGTAGCCGGGGGGGCCCGTCCGATCCTTGACAGAATCTGCCAAAGGGCGAAACTTGGACCCATGAAGCGCGAGACCGACCTCACGACGATGAACGTGTCCCTGTCGCAGTCCCAGCGCAGGTTCGTCGAGGCCGCGGCGGCCCGCACGGGGTGCACGACGACGAGCGAGTACATCCGCCGCCTCATCCACGAAGCCCAGCGCAAGGAGGCGCAGGAAGACCTCGAGCGCAAGCTCCTCGCGGGCCTGGACAGCGGGGCCCCCATCGAGGTGACCCCCGAGTACTGGGACAAGATGCGGAGTGAGCTCCTGAAGCGGCTCGGTCGAAAGAAGTCGTGACCGCGCTCCGCGTTCCTCCGCGCGTGGGCCTCAAAGGCGCGCACGCCGCCCCGCCTCAATACCGCGCGTACTCCGCGCCCGACACGATGGCATACACCACCGTCTGCGTGCGGCAACCGGGTTCGGCGAGGGAACCGACGAAGGTCGCGCGCTCCTCCGCGGACGGCGCGCGGCCGAGCAGGCGCGCGAAGAGGCCGTCGATCCAGGCGCCGGCGTCGCCGAGTTCCTCGCGCTTCGGGAGCTTCACCTTGTCCGAATCGAGCAGGAGCCGCGCGAGCACGCCGCGGAGCGGGGTGGGATCGGCGAGGCCGTCGAGCGCTTCCCGCAGCGGCTCCGCTTCCTCCTCCGTCGGCGCGCGCCCGACGAGGTCGACATAGAGCGAGCGCACGAAGAGCCGGTTCTCCTGCGGCGCGCCGCGCGCGACGCGGGCGTCGTAGGCGGGCGAGAGGAGCCAGTCGCGCACGAGGTCGCGGAACGAGCGCGGGTCGGCATCGAAGCGCGCCGCCCACGTCGCGAGCTCCTTCGCGTCGGGCTTCGCGTGGACGTAGCGCGCGTACTCGCGCGCGAGGAAATGCCGCGTGAACTGCGGGCTCGTGATCGCGATGCGGACGAGGTCCGCCTGCGTCTTGCCGGGCGAGCCGAGGAACGTGCCGTCGGCGCCGTCGTAGATCTTCTTGCCGATCTCGAGCTCGCGCGCGTTCTTCTTCACCTCGAGGCCGCAGAGCTGCTCCATCACGACCGTGACGAACGTGTCGGCGCCGGGATTGCGCTGATCGAAGCTCGAGCTGAGCGCGATGCGATGCGTCGCAGCGCGGACGTCGAGCTTCGCGTCGGCGAGCTCGGCGGGGATCGCGGCGACGCGGTCGGACTTCGGGCGGAAGTTGTTCAGGAGCAGGAAGTAGTAGAGCTGTTCCTGGGTCCAGTGCTCCCAGAAGCCGGGCGTGGAGAGCAGCGCGTCGACGAGTTCGGCGCGGGATTTCGTGCTCCATTCGGCGCGCTCGGCGTCGAGCGGCGGACGGCCGAGGACGTCCATCGGGAGCGTGCGGAGGAGGCGGGGGGTGACGGCGGCGTCGGTCGACGGAGCGGCGGCGGAAACGTGGAGGAGGAGCGCGAGCGCAGCGGCGAGGAGCGTCGGGAGTCGAAGGAGGGGAGACCGCATGGGCCCGGGCAGGATAGCGCGCGGCGGAGTTGCGGAAGGCGGCGCGCGTGAAGCGGGTGCGGGTCGATTCGAGGAAGACGCCCGCGGTCGCAATACGGTGCCCGTTGTCCACCGGGTATCTCCGACGCCCTCCGAGTGGAACTCCCGTCGGCGGCCGAGGACGCACATCGGCCTCGAGTGCCCACCTAGAGCGCTTCTTCACCCGATGTGGGGGCGCGCGGCCATTCCGAGGACAACTCGTGGGGGGCCGCTTTCCCCGTGTGTGTTGGTTCCTGCGCAGACCTTCTTGGATCCGTGCGCCGACGAATCGATGGAGGTTCGACGACCACGCCTCCACGAAACGCGATCCTGTGGGATCGCTATCTGGTGACAAAGTGCTCCGGCACCGTGTTCCCGGCGGAGGATGCGGGAAAGCGGCACTCGACCTTGCGGGAAAACGGCAGCATCCAGAGACCCTGGAGCCGCGGCCATGCACGCACTCGGACCGGCCTCGCGTGACCGAGTACCTCCCTCGCCTCGCCGACTCGACCCGCGCCGAGGTCCTCGAGTAGGTTCCCGCGCTCCTGATCCTCGGCCCGAGGGCGACGGGGAAGACTACGACGGCGGCGAGGTTCGCGAAGACGGTCGTTCGGCTGGATCGCGCCGCGGAGGCGGCCGCGTTTCGTGACGATCCGGACGCCGCGCTCGACGGGCTCGATCCGCCCGTGCTCCTCGACGAAGGGCAGCTCGTCCCCGAGATCCTCGGCGCCGTGAAGCGCGCTGTCGACGTCGACCGGACGCCAGGACGATTCCTCGTCGAATGACGCCAAGCACCTGGCCTGGCTCCGGGACGAATTGGGGTCACGCTTCGTGCGCGGCGTCGTGCTCCACACGGGTCCGCGGACGTTCGAGCTCGGCGAGCGCCTCTCCGCCGCGCCGATCAGCGCGCTGTGGGGACCGGACTGACCCCGAAAGCAGTCCTTTCGGCTGTCCTCGCGCGCCTCGGGGCCAGCTCCAAAGAAGAAAGGAGCGGAAGCCCCCCGGCTCCCGCTCCCCCATCGGATCCGCTCCCTCAGTTCAGGAACGGATCCACTTCCTTGCGCAGCTTCGGCGTCCTGAGCTTCCCGAGCGCGCGCACCTGGATCTGGCGCACCCGCTCGAGGCTCACCCCGAGCTGCTCCGCGACCTCGGACAGCGTGTGCTCGCGCCCGCCGTCGATCCCAAACCGCAGGTTCAAGATCATCCGCTCGCGGTTCGAGAGCCGTCCCATCGCTTCGTGCAGGCTCTCTTCGAGCGTGTGGTCCTCGAGCGCCGTCGAGTACGGCCCTTCCTCGCCCACGCGCGGCCCGACGAGATCGCGCAGCGTCGTGCCTTCGTCTCCGCCGATCGGCGCATCGAGCGAGCGGGACGACCGCACGTTCGAGAGCGCCATCTCGACCAGGTTCTCGCCGAGCTGCGACTCCTGCGCGATCCGCTCGACCGACGCGTTCGGATCGCCGAGCCGCTCGATCGCCTGGTTCACGTGCTTCATCGCCTTCTGCAGGTAGACGGGCACGCGCACCGTGTTCGTGAAGTTGTAGAGGTACGCGCGGAACGCCTGGTTCAACCAGTGCACCGCGTACGTCCGGAACAAGAGCCCGCGCCGCCAGTCGAACCCGTCGACCGCGCGGTAGAGCGCCGTCGCGCCTTCCTGGATCAGGTCGGGCCGCCCGGCCGTCGTGTGCGCGTACCGCTCGACGTTGATCAGGACGAGGTAGAGGTTGCGCTCGACCATCTCCGTCCGCAGCGCGTGGAGCTCCGCCCAACGGCGGCAGACCTTCGGCGGCAGCGAGCACGTGAGCGTGCCCTGCCCGATGAACGACTGCGGCGAACCGGTCACCCCGTGCTCGAGGTCGGTCATCGAGAGCCCGGTTTCGGCGAGCAGCTTCTCGAGCCGCAGCCGTGCGAACTCGATTCGACGCGCGAGGCGCGCCTCGGGCTCGCGGTCGAGGATCAGGATGTTGTCGATGTCCGCGCGGAGCTGGTTCTCGATCGTCGCCGACGTCACCGGCGTCCCGTTGCGATGCCACGTCGCGGGATCGGTGATCTCGAGGTCGATCGACTGCTTGTCGAACGTCTCGATCAGCTCGAGCGCGCGGCGCTGGAACGTGTCGGGTTGGGTGGCGAACTCGTCGAGGTAGCGATCGAGTTCGATGTGGGACAGGACCTTGCGTGCCATGAGTTGCCTCCTCGAGGCCGTGGGGCGGCCTCCCCCAGGGGGCTAGGTGGTTGCGATTCCGATCGAGCCGGAGGCGAACTCCGGTCCGACCGTGTGGAGTCGGGGGAGCCCGGGTTGCCGGACCGAGCTCCTGCGTGCGTTACGACGGACTGCGAGCCGCGCGATGTCCGAGCTCCGGACTTTTTCTTCCTTGAACTCGGCGCGAGGCGATCGGTCTCGGCACATCGCGTGCCCATCTACCGTTGTCGGGGGCGATCGGAACGCTGCAACCCAACCCGAACGGGCCGTACGAACGAACGCGGGCCGCCCCAGGGGAGCGGCCCGCGTCGGCCTCGACCTGCGCCGAGGGATCGCTTCGAGCGGATGGGACGATCAGCTCGCGGAACCCGCGGTCGAGCGGGTCTGCGTGATCGGGGAGCCCGAGTACGTCTGCTGCGTTTCCTGCGGGATATAGGCCTGCAGGTGCTCCAACTCGGCCACCTCCTTGATGAGGTGGCGCGCGATCACCATCCGCTGGATCTGGTTCGTGCCCTCGTAGATCTGGAGGATCTTCGCGTCGCGGAAGAACTTGGCGATCGGGTAGTCCTCCATGAAGCCGTACCCGCCGAAGACCTGGACGGCATCCGTCGCGACCTCCATGGCGACGTCGGTCGCGAAGCACTTGGCCATGGCTGCCATCTTGGACGTTCCGGGGCTGCCACTTTCGACGCCGGCTGCCGCCGCGTAGACGAGCCAGCGCGCGGCGTCGGTCTTCATCGCCATGTCCGCGAGCATCTTCTGCACCATCTGGTGGTTGCTGATCGGTACCCCGAACTGCTGACGGCGGTTCGCATAGACATTGGCGAGGTCGAGCGCGCCCTGCGCCGCGCCCACGGCCTGGGCCGCGACGCCCGGGCGAGCGAGGTCGAGGGTCTGCATCGCGTGCTTGAAGCCCATCCCGGGCCGCTCGCCGATCAGGTTCGCCTTGGGCACGCGGACGTTGTCGAAGTGGGTCTCGACGACGGGCACGCAGCGGATGCCCATCTTGTTCTCGACCTTCTTCACGGTGAACCCGGGGGTGCCCTTCTCGACGACGATCGCGCTGATGCGGCGCGACTTCGAGTTCGGGTCCGTGACGCAGAAAACGGAGTAGATGTCGGCGACCCCGCCGTTCGTCGTCCACTTCTTCTCGCCGGAGATCACGTAGTGGTCGCCGTCCTCGACCGCGCGCACGGCGAGGCCGCTCGCGTCCGAACCGGCGAACTTCTCCGAGAGGCAGAACGCGACGAGCTTCTCCCCACGCGCGACGGACGGGAGCCAGCGCTGCTTCTGCGCCTCCGTGCCGCCGACGAGGATCGGGAACGAGCCGAGCGCGTTGACCGCGAACGCGACGCCGAAGCCCGAGTCCGCCTTCGCGAGCTCCTCGGTCACGCGCGCGAGGGCCAGCAGGCCCGCGCCGCTGCCGCCGTACTCCTTCGGGATGAACGTCTTGAAGAGCCCCGCGGCCGCGACGGCCTTCGCTGCTTCGTAGTTGTACTCCTGGAGCTTGTCGTACTTCGCGGCGAGCGGCCGCACGTGCTTGTCGGCGATCTCACGGGCCTTGGCGGCGAGTTCGTTGCACAGCGGGCTGAACTGGATGTCGTGCGGCATGAAGGGTCCTCGGGGCGCCCGCTTCGGGCGCGGTGACCCGGGAGTATAGCGAGGACGCCCCGCCGGGTTCTCCCGGCCCGGCGCGCGTTTCCCCCTACGCCTTTCGGAGCAGGACGATCTGGCGCGGGGACGCGGGAGAGTGCGGCACGGCGTCGAAGTCTCCGTGCGCGGCGCGGAGGGCGAGCCCGTGCGACCGCGCCGCGCGCTCGAGGGCCGCGAGTTCGTAGAGCCCGACCCGCTCGCTCCAACGCCGCTCCGCTGCGCCCGCGCCCTCGATCACGACGTCCTTGATCACGATCGAGCTCGGCCCGCCGTCCGAGTCGCCGGGTTCGATGCGCCGACGCTCGTCGACGATGGCTCCGTCGCGCGGCGTGCGCGAGTGCGGGACGAGCGCCGAGCTCACGCGCGCCGGGTTCATCAGGTCGAGCACGGCGCCGCCGCCCGCACGGAGCACGCGCGCGATCTCCGCGAGCATCCGCGCGTCGCCGTCGCGTCCGAAGTACCCGAACGACGAGAACAGGACGACGACGGAGTCGAAGCTCGCGTCCGCGAACGGCAGCACGCGCGCGTCGCCCTGGACGAGCCGCGGCGCGACGGCGCGGATCACGGGATCGGCGTGCGCTTGACGCAGGAGCTCGATCGAACGGTCGAGCCCGAACACGTCGCAACCGAGCTCCGTCAGCGCGAGTGAATGCCGACCGAAGCCGCAGCAGAGGTCGAGCACGCGCCCGCGCACGCCGCGGTCGACGAGCCACGCCGCTTCACGCCGCGCGGCGGCGAGATCGCGGTGCGGATAGACCTCGCGATAGCCCCCGCGGAACGCCGTGACGTACCAGGGCTCCTCCGCCGACATGACTCAGCGCGGGGCGGGCGAATGCGCGCCGGCGACCTCGGCCGCGCCGTGGAGCAGCAGGTCGAGATCGCGCGCGCCCGGCTCCGCGACGACCGCGACGCGCTCGTCGGCGGCCGAGGGCTCGGCGGCGATGCCGGGGGGGAGGTGGACGGCCTCGACGAGGAGCGGTGCGCGGACGGGCGGCCGTGCGTCGAACGCACAATCGGGATCGAGCGCGAAGTAGAGCGCCTGCTCGCGGTCGCGGCGGTCCCAGGCGGGATCGCCGAGGTCGTAGATGCGCTGGAGCACGACGCGCCCGGTCGTCTGCTCGACCAGGCGCACGAGCACGCCGCCTTCGCGCGAGGCCGCGAACGAGCCGTCGAGGACGAGGCGGCCCGTGAACTCGAGCGGTGCGGTGACGATCGGTCCGGAGCCGCCGGCGGCGGTCGGTTCGACCGATCGCCCGCACGCCGCGAGGGCGAGGAGCGAGGCGAGGAAACGGAGGCTTCGAAGGTGGGCGCGCATCGTGGGGTCGGAAGATCCTATCCTAGGCATCGGCATGAACGCCCCGCGCGCTCGCGTTCGAGTTGTGCAGGCGGGCGCGATTCCCGCTCGACGCATGTCCGACACCCCCTGGCCCCTGTTCGACCGCCGCGCGAAGGAAGCGCGCGAGGAGCGCGAACTCGCGCCCTGCGCGACGCGGAGCTCGGCGAGCCGCGGGCGGAAGTACCCGGAACCGGACGACGAGCTCAGGACCTGCTTCGAGCGCGACCGCGACCGCATCGTGCACAGCACGGCGTTCCGGCGCCTGATGTACAAGACGCAGGTCTTCGTCAACCGCGAGGGAGATCAGTATCGAACGCGCCTCTCGCACAGCCTCGAGGTCGCGCAGGTCGCGCGCAGCGTCGGGAACGCGCTCGCGCTGAACGAGACCTTGTGCGAGGCGCTCGCGCTCGCGCACGACATCGGTCACCCACCGTTCGGACACCGCGGCGAGGTCGCGCTCGACGAGGTCATGCGCGGGCACGGTGGGTTCCGGCACAACGCCCAGGTGTTGCGCGTCGTCGACGTGCTCGAACGGCGCAATCCCGAGTATCCGGGCCTGAACCTGACGCGCGAGGTGCGCGAGTCGCTCTTGAAGCACGAATCGAGAGAGGACTGGCCCGAGGAGTTCGCGCCGCGTCCGCGGCATCCGTGCCTCGAGGCGCAGGTCGTCGACCTCGCGGATTCGACCGCGTACCACGTGCACGACGTCGAGGACGGGCTCCTCGCGGGCATGTTCGCCGAGGAGACGCTGTTCGCGGGCTCGGAGCTGTGGCGCGGCGCGTGCGCGATCGTCGAGCGAAGACACCCGGGCTTCCTCGCGACGACCTACGACCGGAAGTTGCGCGTGAAGCGCGTCGCGACGGAGCTGATCGGGACGTGCATCAACGATTTGATTCGCTCGTCCGCGGCGCGGATCGCGGAAGCGGGAGTGAGGACGCCGGCGGAGGTGCAGGCGCATCCGCGGATGCTGATCGGGCACGGGACGGGGCTGAATCCGCTCGTGCAGGAGTTGCAGGCGTTCCTGTACGAGCACTTCTACCGGCATCCCCACTTGAAGGAGCTGTCGGAGCACGCGCGGCGGGTGTTGCACGCGCTGTTCGAGGTGTACGCGGCGCGGCCGGGCGAGATGTCGGGGTGGTACCAGGGGTGGGCCGAGGAGGTCGGTGTGGAGCGGTCGGTGTGCGACTACCTCGCGGGGATGACGGATCGCTTCGCGGAGCAGGAGTACGAACGGTTGTTCGGGCGAGCGCCGTTCGAACGACGATCGGGAGCGTGACGCGGACGCGCGGGAACGGTGTGAGGTTCTCGTCGAGAAGAAGAGGCGCGACGCTCGCTCAGAACGCCTGCTTCCACACGAGCCACAAGAGGCCCAGCGCGATCACGAGCGCGATCCCGAGCCGCACGCTCATCGGCGGCCCCGAAGGTTCCTGCTTCTTCGACCGCATCGCTTCCAGCAGCGGGTCGACGTGCGGTGGGTCCGTGCGCTCTTCGCTCATGCCTTCGCCGCGAAGCGCCGGTTCCATCCGCGCACCGCCAGCCCGCACATCGTAGCCGCGATCGCGAGCAGCACGAAGACCTCGACCCACAACGCCCCGAGCCCCTTCTGGTACCAGAAGATCCCCTGGTACGCGTCCATGGCCCACGCGTTCAGCGTGAAGTGCCCGAGGCGCTGGTACCACTCCGGCGTCACCGCCAGCGGGAACCAACTCCCGCCGAGCGCGCTCATCGCCAGCACGATCAGCGTCGACAGGCTCTCGAGCTGCTTGCGCGACGAGCACGTCACCGCGAGGAAGAGCCCGAGCCCCGTCGCCGCCGCGCACACGCACATCGACACGACGATCAGCGCGACCGGATCGCGCCACACCGGCACGCCGAACACGAACGCGCCGAACGCGAAGAGGATCACGAGCTGGAGCATCCCCGACGCGAACGCGTAGAGGAACTTCCCGAGCAAGATCGACCCGCCCGACGCGGGCGTCAGCAGGAGCCGCGTCAGCGTCCCCTGCTGTCGTTCCTCGAGGATCGAACCACCCGCCGCGACGAGGCCGAACAGGAGCATCATCACGCCGATGCCCGACACCGCGTGCGCCCGTCCCGCCGCGCGCGCGTCCTGATCGGCGCCGCCCGCGACGTCCTCGACGTCGAGACCGAGCATCTTCGGGAGCTTCTTCATGAACTCGAAGCGCTCCTCCTTCGGCTTCGCGCCGTCCTTCGACTCGTCCTTCGCGCCGACGACCGCGACGGAGCCCGCGTCCGTCTTCGCGGACTGCGCGAGGCCCTGCATCAACGTCCACGTGTCGTCGAACGCGCGATCGAAACCCGGGATCGCGTCGGCGGAGAAGCCGAACTCGCTCATCGCGCGCTTCACGACGTCGCGCGAGAGCTTCGATCCTCCCGCGTCGAACAGCACGGGCAACAGGTTGCCCGCGATGATCTGCTGCTCGATCTCCTGCCCCGGATCGCGGAAGAGCTTGAGCCGCAGCCCGCGCCCCGCGTCGAGGTCCGCGCCGTAGCCTTCGGGGATGACGAGCGCGGCCGGCGCCTTGCCGTTCGCGACGCGTTGCCGCGCATCGGTCTCCTCTTCGACGCGCAGGCCTTCGCTCTCGCTCATCCGGCGCACGAGCTCCTTCGAGCGCGCGCTGTGGTCGAGGTCCTCGACGAGCAGCTTGACGCGCCCGATCGAATCGCCGCCGGACATCCCGCCCATCGCCGCGCCGAAGATGCCGGCGAGCGCGAGCGGCAGCGCGATCGACAGTCCGAGCGCTGCGTAGTCGCGGAAGTAGAGCTTCAGATCCTTGAGCGCGAACGTCCAAGCGAGGGCGAGCATCGTCGAAGCTCCTTTCAAGCGTCGTCGTCGCGCAGGGCGTGACCGGTGAGCGCGAGGAACACGGCCTCGAGGCCGGGCAGCTCCTCGACGACGCGCGCCTCGATCCCGCGCTCGGCGAGCCATGCGCGCGCGGCGACCGCGTCTTCCTCGCGCTTCAGCTCGACCGCGTGCGAGCGCGGAGCACCAGGCAAGCGTTGGAGCTCCGCGAGCGTTCCCTCCGCGAGCTTGCGCCCGCGATCGAGCACGACGATGCGGTTGCAGAGCCGCTCCACCTCGCCGAGCTGGTGCGTCGTGTAGACGATCGTCGTGCCGCGTTCGACGAGCCGCTCGACCATCTCGAAGACGTGGTTGCGCGACTGCGGATCGATGCCGACGGTCGGTTCGTCGAGGAAGACGAGCTCGGGCTCGTGCAGGAGCGCGACGACGAGGTTCAAGCGCCGCTTCATGCCGCCGGAGAACGCGACGACGCGCTCGTCCGCGCGATCGTCGAGGCGCGCGAGCTCGAGCGCCCAGTCGACGCGCTCGCGCTGCCGTGCGCCGAGCAGGCCGTGCGCGCGCGCGAAGAACGCGAGGTTCTCCCGCGCCGTGAGCTCGTCGTAGAGCGCGAGTTCCTGCGGCACGACGCCGATGCGCCGGCGCAGCTCGGGCGCGTCCTTCTCCGGATCGAGGCCGAGGACGCGCACGTGCCCCTCGGTCGCGCGCGCCAGCGTCGACAGGATGCGGATCGTCGTCGTCTTGCCCGCGCCGTTCGGCCCGAGGAGCCCGAGGCTCGTGCCGCGCGCGAGCGCGAGGTCGAGCCCGTCGACGGCGCGTCGGTCGCCGAACGTGCGCACGAGGCCGCGGACGTCGATCGCGAGCTCACCGGCGGGAGGCGTGGCGGCGTTCATGCGTGGGCGGCGGCGTTTCGGGCGGTCCGGCGGCGCCGCGGAGGGAGTTCGGTGGGAAGAGGAGGCATGGGGTCGGGCCCTCGCGGCCCGTAGACTGTGCCACCGCCCTCGGAGATCCTTCGCGGAAAATGTCCGGCCTCGCCCCCGAGCTCCCCTACGACTTCGCGCACACCGAGCTGTGCGACCTCGCGCTCACCCACTCGTCCGTCGGTCTGTCGCACGACAACGAGCGCCTCGAGTTCCTCGGCGACGCCGCGCTCGACCTCGTCGTCGCGGAAGAGCTCTATCGCCACCACCACGACCTGCCGGAAGGCGAGCTCACCGAGCTCAAGGCCGCGGTCGTCTCGCGTCGCACGCTCGCGGACGCAGCGCGACGCCTCGACCTCGAGCGGCGCGCGAAGGTCGGTCCGGGCCTGCGCTCGCGCACTCTGCCGCGGTCCGTGCTCGCGAACCTGTACGAAGCGGTGCTCGGCGCGGTGTACCTCGACGGCGGACTCGAAGCGGCGCGCGCGTTCGTGCTGACGACTCTGCGCGGACCGCTCGAGCGCGTGCGTTCGCGCACCGGCGCATCGAATCCGAAGCAGCGGCTGCAGCAGCTCTGTCAGAGGCGCTGGAACAACCTGCCGAAGTACATGCTGCTCGAGAGCCGCGGCGAAGCGCACGCGCGAGCGTTCCTCGTCGCGTGCGAAGCCGGCGGCGATCGTCATCCGCCCGCGTGGGGCCGCACGCGCAAGGAAGCGGAGGGTTGGGCCGCACACGAGGCGCTGCTCGTCCTCGAGGACGGCGCGCACGAAGGGGGAGACGCTCGCGACGAAGGCGAGGTCCAACCTTGACGAACGCGGCCGGCGCGCCGCGCGAGCTCGGCAAAGAGCTCGCGGGCGCGAGTTTTCCCGAGTTGGAGCGCTTGCTCGCCACGGTGAGCGCGAAGCAGCACGCCGCCGCGGGCAACCTCTGGGGTTCGGCGCAGGCGTTCGTGCTCGCGCGCGTCGCGGAACGCGCGGCAGGCCCGTGGATCGCGGTCACCGCGTCGGACGCGGAGGCCGAAGCGTTCGTCGACGACCTCGGGGCGTTCGGCGCGCGCGCGACGTGGCTGCCCGCGCGCGATCCGCACGGGAAGAGCGGCGCAGCGCACGCGGATCTCGACCTCGTCCGGCGCCGACTCCAAGTCGCGCAGCTGATCGGCGGAACCGCGGAGCGCAGACCGAAGCTCGTCGTCGCGTCGCTGCTCTCGCTCCTTCAGCCGCTGCCGAGCCCCGGCGACCTCGAGCGCGACTACCTCGGGCTCCAGACGGGGCAGAAGCTCGACGCGGAGGCGCTGCTCGAGCGCCTCGTCGCCGCGGGGTACGCGCGCCAGCCGCTCGCCGAACGTCCGGGCGAAGTCAGCCTGCGCGGCGAGATCCTCGACCTCTACGCGTTCGCGGCGGAGCTCCCGCTGCGCATCGAGCTCTTCGGGGACGAGATCGAGTCGCTGCGCACGTTCGATCCGCTCGACCAGCGCAGCGTCGAGACGCTGAAATCGACGCAGGTGTGCCTCGCGACGGACGCGGGCGGCGTCGAGGACGGCGACGGCGTGCTGCTCTCGTCGATCACGTCCCCCACGACGACCTTCGTGCGCGTCGAGCCGTTGCGGGTCGAGGACAAGGCGGAGGGGCTGCGCATCCAATCGCCCGCGCATGCGCAGGCGCTCTTGACGCTCGAGCGCGACCTCGGCCGCCGGCGGCGCATCGATCTGCAGAGCCTGCCCGCGAACGACGTGAACTTCGACACGCGGTCCGTGCAGTCGCTCGCGGTCGGCATGCGCGAGGCCGCGCGCGCGCTGCGCGAGGCGACCGTCGACGGCACGAGCGCGCTCGTCCTGTGCCAGAACGAAGCGGAAGAGCACCGCTTCCGCGCGTTGCTCGCCGAGGCCGGCGGCGTCGAACGCGTCGAGACGCGCATCGGTTCGATCGCGAAGGGGTTCCGCCTGCCCGCGCTGCGGCTCGTCGTGCTCAACCACCGCGAGCTCGCGGGCATCCTCGGACGGCGCGCAGCTCCCAAGGCGAGCGCGCACTACCGCGTCCGCGCGCTGCAGAGCTTCTTCGAGCTCAAGCCCGGCGACCTCGTCGTGCACGCGGTGCACGGGCTCGCGCGCTTCCACGGCTTGAAGCGCATGGAGCGCGCGGGCGGCGAGGAGGACCACCTCCACCTCCTGTTCGCCGACGAGGTCAGCCTGTTCGTCCCCGTTTCGCGCATCGACATGGTGCAGCGGTACGTGGGCTCGGGCTCGCTCTCGCCGCCGCTCGACAAGATCGGCAGCCAGTCGTTCCGCAAACGCAAGGAGAAGGTCGAGCGCGCGCTCTTCGACCTCGCGACCGAGCTGCTCGAGGTGCAGGCGAAGCGCGCTCTGCGCACGCGTCCGCCGTGGCCCGCCGACGACGAGCTCGTGCGCGACATGATCGGCGCGTTCCCGTACGTCGACACGCCGGACCAGAAGACGGTCGACGCGGAGATCCGCGCGGACCTCGCGAGCGACAAGCCGATGGACCGTCTGCTCTGCGGCGACGTCGGGTTCGGCAAGACGGAGCTCGCCGTGCGCGCGGCCTTCCGCGTCGTCAACGGAGGAGCACAGGTCGCCGTGCTCGTGCCGACGACGGTGCTCGCGGAGCAGCACTACGAGACCTTCAAGGAGCGCATGGCGGACTTCCCCGTCGAGGTCGCCGAGCTCTCGCGCTACGTCACGGGCAAGGAAGCGCGCGAGACGCTGACGAAGGTCGAGCTCGGCGAGGTCGACATCGTGATCGGCACGCACCGCATCCTGTCGGGCGACGTGCGCTTCAAGAACTTGGGCCTCGTCATCGTCGACGAGGAGCAGCGCTTCGGCGTGCAGCACAAGGAGCACTTCAAGAAGCTCCGCGCGCAGGTCGACCTGCTGACGCTGACCGCGACGCCGATCCCGCGCACCCTCCACATGTCGATCTCGGGCGTGCGCGACATCTCCGCGCTGACGATCCCGCCCGAAGGACGGCAGGAGATCGACACCGTGCTCGGCTACGTGGAGGACGAGGAGCAGATCCGCGAAGCGCTGCTCTTCGAGAAGAACCGCGGCGGGCAGGTGTTCTTCCTCCACAACCGCGTCGAATCGATCCAGCAGACGGCGCTCAAGCTCCAGCGCCTCGTGCCCGAGTGCTCCTACGCGATCGGACACGGCCAGATGGGCGCGCGCGAATTGAAGCACGTCATGGACAGCTTCACGCGCGGCGACGTCGACGTCCTGGTGGCGACGACGATCATCGAGAGCGGCATCGACATCCCGAGCGCGGGCACGATCGTGATCGACCACGCGGACCACTTCGGACTCGCCGAGCTCCACCAGCTGCGCGGCCGCGTCGGGCGCGGCAAGCACAAGGCGTGGTGCTATCTGCTCGTCGAGAAGTGGAAGCCCTTGAAGCAGGACGCCAAGGAGCGGCTGAAGGCGCTCGAGGAAATGCGCCAGCTCGGCGCGGGCTTCCAGATCAGCATGAAGGACCTCGAGATCCGCGGCGCGGGGAACATCCTCGGTCCGCAGCAATCGGGGCACATCGGCGCGATCGGCTACGACATGTACTGCCGGCTCTTGAAGCAGACGATCGACAAGCTGGGCGATGGACAGACGCTCGAGCAGATCACGGAGTCGAAGGACGAAGAAGGCGGCGCGGAGCTCGAGCTCGGTCTGCGCGCGTACCTGCCCGAGGAGTGGATCCCCGACGGCAAAGCGCGGCTCGAAGTGCTGCGCCAGCTCTCGACGATCCGCAACGAAGAGGATCGCGCGCGCGCGCACGACATGCTGCGGGACCGCTTCGGGCGCGTGCCCGAGCCGGCGAACGACCTGCTCCTCCTCTTCCGGCTGAAGGCGCAGCTCGAGGAACTCTCGATCCGGCGGCTCGCGTGGCGCAAGGACGTGTACCTGCTCGAGTACGGCGACCGCGTCGCGGTCGAACAGGGCCTCGACCTGCGGCTCGCGGAGCTCCGCCCGCTGCGCACCGGCATCGCGCACCTCGTGATCCCGTCGAAGCACACGACCGCGCGCGCGGCGCTCACGTGGTTCGAAGGGCTCTTGCAGGGCGCCGTGGACGCCGGGAGAATGCGCGCGAAAGGCCGACGATGACGATGCTCCACCTCGCGCTCCTCGCGGCCGTAGCGCCGTTCGCGACCGTTCAGGATCCCGCCGCGGCGCAGGGCGCTCCCTCCGCGGCGCAGGGGCCGTCCGACGAATGGAAGGAAGTCGACCGCGTCCTCCTCGTCATCAACGACGACATCCTGACGCGGGGACGGATGCTGCGTTCGTACCTGCGCCGCGCGAGCGAGCAGAACGCGCGAACGGGCGAAGACCAGCGGCGCATCTGGACGGAGCTCTACACGAACACGATCCGCGACCGCGTGCAGCGGCAAGCCGGCGAAGCGATGGGCTTCGACAAGGCGCAGATCGACCGCTTCGCGCGCGACGACTTCGAGCGGCTGACGGACCACCTCGGCGGCGTGGTCGCGCTGACGAAGGCGCTCGAGAAGGACGGCCTCACGGCGGAGGAGCTCAAGGAGATCCGGCGCGAGTCGATCTACTCGGATCTCTGGAAGGACTCGATCACGGGCAAGGGCGCGTCCACCGCGGCCCGGCCCAGTCGCGACCGTTTCGTGCGGCCCGGGCTGATCGCGTTCGAGTACGAGCTCGACAAGCTCTCGCCCGCGCGCCTCGCCGCGATCGGCGGGAGCGAAGGCGAGCTCCAAGTGCAGCAGCTCCTCCTCGATGCTTCGGCCTTCGACACGCTCGAGCGCGCACGCGACCTCGCGACGCAGCTCCGGCGGCGCATCGTCGACGGCGAGGACATGGGCGCGCTCGTGCGCCAGTACTCACGGGGCACCGAGAAGGACGGCGTCCTCGTCTCCGCGTCGCCCTCGAGTCTCGTGCGCCTGTACCCGGGCGCCGCAGACTTCGTCGAACACGGCAAGACCGGCGACGTCTCCGACGCGATCCTGGTCGAGAACGCGCGCGGCCGCGCGTTCGTCGTGCTGCGTCTGCTCGAGAGGAAGCCCGCCGAGGTACCTGCGCTCGGATCGATCGAGGTGCAGAGGAAGGTCGCCGACAACCTCCGCCAGGAGACCGACGACTACCGCGTCGAGGTCGCGCTGCGGAAGGCGATCGCGGGCTCGTACATCTGGCAGGCGGAGCCGCCGAAGGGCCGCTGAACGCGCGGCGGCGTCCGCGTCGACGCTCACCTGCCCGCGGCTCGTGCACCCGTCGGGTCAGCAGACGCGGCGGTGGAACGGAGTCATGAACTCCTGGACGTTCCTGCGGTCGCGCGCGAACGGCCCGCCGGAGCTCTCCGACGTGCAGTGAACGGTGGCCGACGGAAGCCCATCGGGCCCTTCGACGCGGATCGTCACCTTCGACGCCGGGGCGAGGAAGGACCCGGCGCGCACGCAAACGAGCACGAGTGCGCGCTCGTCCGCGCTCTCGACGCGCCAACCCGGGAGCTCGCCCGCGAGGTTGCGCGCCTCCTCGAAGACGGACTCCTTGCGGATCGGCACGCGCACGGGCTTCAGACCCGGAGGCTCGTGCTCGTCGCTCGTGCTGAAGCTGGAGCCCATGTTCGGCTCGCTCCTCACCTCCGCGGGCCGACGCATCGCGTTCGCGCGCGCCGGCACCGCGGCGGACTCAGTTCGCCATCTTCGCGATGCGCTTCGCCATGCGGCTCTTGAGGCGCGCCGCGGCGTTCTTGTGGATCACGTTCTTCTTCGCGGCCTTGTCGACCCGCGACATCGCGGTGGCGAGGTCGGCGGTCGCGGCGGCCTTCGAGGTCGCGGTGGCGACCTTCTTCACGGCCGTCTTCATCGCGCTGCGCTGGCGCAGGTTGCGGACGCGGGCCTTCTCGTTCGTGCGGATGCGCTTCTTGGATTGCTTGAGGTGAGCCATGGGTCAGCGGAACCGTTCCATCTTCTGGGCTACGTCTCGGTAGCCGATGTCGACTTCGAACACCCGGGAGTAGTAGGCCCGCGCCGCGGCCGAGTCGTTCTCGGCCTCGGCGAGGGCACCCAGGTTGTACAGGATCTCCTTCGCGCGCTCGTCGTTCTGCGGAGCGCCTTCGAGAGCGTGGTTGTATTCCTTCCGCGCCAGATCGGGGAAGCCCTTCGCCTGGAAGCAGCGGGCGAGCAGGAATTGCGCCTCGCGCCGGTTGCGCGGATCGGCGCTCGCCTTCTGGAGCTCGGCGATCGCGGCGTCGTGCTCGGCGAGCTCGAAGAGGCGGCGGCCGTACTTGAGCCGCAGGCCGAGGTCGCCCGGGCTGGCGGCGACGCGACGGCGGAGCTCGTCGACCTCGAGGCGCCAGAGTTCGCGCTCGAGCTCGCCGGCGCGGGCCTCGTCGCCGGTCTTGCCCGCCTGAGCGATCGCCTTCTTCAGCGCCTTCGCCTTCAGGTCGGCCGCGCGCGCGACGAGCGACGCGTCGTCCTTGCGGTAGGACTGCGCGCGCTCGATCCACTCGAGCGCGGTCTCGGGGTCCTTGAGCTTCTCGTGGACGTCCGCCATCCGGACCATCAGCTCGGGGTCGCGGTTCTCGGTGTAGCGCTCCTCGAGGCGCGCGAGCTCCGCGCGCAGCTCGTCGTCCGTGTGATGGAGGCGCTTCTCGCGCTCGAGCTCGGCGGCGCGATCCTTGTCCTTGATCTGGTCGCGGCTGTGCCCGATCGGGAGGTTCGAACGCGCCATCGCGCGCTCCGCGGACATGTCCTTGCGCGCCTTGATCGCTTCCTGGTCGCGCGGGTCGACGGCGAGCGCGCGCTCGTAGAACTCGAGCGCCTTCTCGTGGTCGCCGAGGCGCGCGGTCATCGCGCCGGCGCGCTTGAGACCGGTGCAGTTGCGCGGCGCGATCTCCGCGATGAACTCGTAGACGGCGCGCGCCGAAGCGACGTGCCCGGCGTCCTCGAGCGCCATGCCGAGGAGCAGGTTCGCGTCCTCGTCGAGCGGGTTCGATGCGAGGTAGCCCTCGAGCGTCTTCGCGCAGGCGTCGAACTTGCGCGCCTTGTGGAGCGCCTTCGCCGCGGCGAACTGCGGGGCGCCGCTGAGCGCGCGGAAGAGCCCGCCGCCCTTCTTCAGCTCGTGGCGCTTCTTGAGCGCCTGACGCAACCCCGCGCGAGCATCGCCTTGGTTCGGGTCGATCTCGAGGATCTGCTGATAGAGCTCCACCGCGAAGTCGTAGTTGCGCTTCTTCGCGGCCTCTTCGGCCTTCTGGATCTGCTTCGAAAAGTCCACGCGGGGCGGCGGGCTCCGGCCGCGCGCACGGCCGGGAATAGGGCCGCCGGGCGGGCCTGGCCCGATGGGGGCGAAAAGTGTAGGAGTCGGCCTTGGAACCGTCAACGCGGGGCTAGACTCGGGCGCTCGACCCCGCGCACCGAACTCCGCGCGGCCGGGCCCCGCCCTGGACGAGGCCGACATGACGCAAGCCATCGAATTCGACCTGACCCTCTACCCCGATCCGGTCCTGCGCAAGCCCTCGGAGCCCGTCGCGGCGTTCGACGAGGAGCTCCGCGCGATCGTGGCGGGCATGTTCGAGCGCATGCGGAAGTCGAACGGCGTCGGCCTCGCGGCCCCGCAGGTCGGGCTCAAGAAGCGGATCCTCGTGCTCAACCCGACCGGCGAAGCGCAGGACGACCTCGTGCTCGTCAACCCGACGATCGTCGATCGCTTCGGCAAGGCCACGCTGTTCGAGGAAGGCTGCCTCTCGTTCCCCGGCATCTACGCGGAGATCAAGCGCCCCGAGTGCTGCAAGGTCGCCGCGTTCGGACTCGACGGCAAGCCGATGGAGAAGGAGTACGACGGCTTCGTGTCGCGCATCATCCAGCACGAGTACGACCACCTCGAAGGGGTGCTGCTCGTCGACCGCATGTCGCCGGCGGACAAGCTCGCGAACAAGCCGCGGCTGGAGGAGCTCGTCTACAAGTTCAAGAAGAAGCAGCAAGAGGCCGCGGCTCACTGAGCGGGCCTCGAGCGAGGACGAACGGCTCGTGCTCGTCACGTACCAGGTCGAGGACCTCCCCGCGCCGCTCGCGTCCGTGGTGAGCGTCGGCGTGTTCGACGGCGTCCACCGCGGACACCAGGAGATCCTGCGCACGAACGTCGCGCGCGCGAGAGCGCTCGGCGCGCGCCCGACGGTCGTGACGTTCCGTCAGCACCCGAAGACCGTGCTGCTCGGGCGTTCGCCGCGCATGCTGACGAGCCTCGAGCACAAGCTCGAGCTCTTCCGGCGCGCCGGGATCGAGCACGCGGTCGCGCTGACGTTCGATGCCGCGCTCCGCGAAGTCTCGGCCGAGGAATTCGCCCGCGAGTTCCTCGTGCGGCGGCTCGACGCGCGGAAGCTCGTGCTCGGCTTCGACAGCAAGCTCGGACACGGGCGCGAGGGAACGCCGGAGTTCCTCCGCGCACTCGGCTTCGACGTCGAGGTCGTCGGGCAGGTCCTCGCCGGCGGACGTCCCATCTCGAGCACTGCGATCCGCGAAGCGGTCGAGCTCGGGGACCTGGACGGCGCCGCGCAGATGCTCGGCCGGCGCGTGGCGGTGTACGGCGACGTCGTCCGCGGGAACCAGCTCGGCCGCGTGCTCGGGTTCCCGACCGCGAACCTCGATCTCCACCACGAGCTGCGCCCGCCGGTCGGGGTCTATGCCGGTTTCGCACGACGCATCGAGCGCGAAGGACGCGCGCCCGGTCGCGCCTGGCCGTCGGTCGTGAACATCGGCTACAGGCCGACCGTTTCGGGCGAGCGGCCCGAGTCCCCGCAGGTCGAGGTGCACCTGCTCGGGTTCGAAGGTGATCTCTACGGCGCTCACGTCGAGCTCGAATTCGTCCGGCGCCTGCGGGACGAGCAGCGGTTCCCCGACGTGGAGACGCTGCGGCGGCAGATCGAGCTCGACGCACGGCGCGCGGCCGAGCTCCTCTCCGGCCTCGAGCCGGGCGAGTAGGGCTCCGCTTCCTCGACGAAACGCGCGCGGAGCGCTGCAGGCGGCCCCCCCGCTCGGCCGATAGGGGGGCGGATTCGATTGACGGCGCGGCCGCGTCGTCGCCATAATCCCCGCCCCTTCGGCGGCCCGGAGCGCGAGCTCCGGCCTCGAAGCGAGGCCCTCGGCCAGGTAGCTCAGTTGGTAGAGCATCTGATTGAAAATCAGAGGGTCACCGGTTCAAGTCCGGTCCTGGCCACCAGCCTCCCTCACCGCCGCGTCGCGTGACGTCGAGCGGTCCTCGGCCCTGCGCCGGCGCGTGCGCCGCGCGAGCCCCCACGACGCGCCCACGGGCTGATCCGCATGAACTCGTCGCGCCCCAAGGCCATCACGCGCAGCGACCCGACCCGCGTCGAGGTCGAGTGGGACGACGGCGTCCGCACGCGCTTCACCGCGGCCGAGTTGCGCCGTCTGTGCCCCTGCGCGCGGTGCGTCAACGAGCTCACCGGCGAGCGGATGCTCGACCCGGCGAGCGTGCCCGACGATCTCACGCAGTCGGACCTCGCGCTCGTCGGCCACTATGCGATCTCGCTGCGCTTCTCCGACGGCCACCACACGGGCATCTACTCGTTCCCGTTCCTGCGCGCGAACGATCCCCGCGCCGGCGGTCGGCCTGCGGACGGAGCGTGACGCATGGCGCCGCGAGAGCCGCTGCGCATCCGGCCCGGCCTCGAGATCCCGGACTGGGAAGTGCGCGCCGAAACGTCGCGCGCCGGCGGCCCGGGCGGTCAGAACGTCAACAAGGTCGAGACGCGGGTCGTCCTCCGCTTCGACGTCGCGCGTTCCTCGGCCTTCACGCCCGAGCAGCGCGAGCGTTTGATCGCTCGGCTCGGAGCCAGGCTCACGAACCGCGGGGAACTGCTCGTCGCGTGCGCGGAGCACCGTTCCCAGGAACGCAACCATGAGGAGGCGCGGGAGCGACTCGCGGAGTTGCTGCGGCGCGCGCTGCACGTCGACGCTCCGCGCCGGCCCTCACGACCGACGCGCGGCTCCGTGCGCCGCCGACTCGATGAAAAACGGCGCCGTTCGCACACGAAGCGCACGCGCCGCGGAGACTCGGACGAATGAACGACGCTCGATTGGAACTGGAATCTGCGCTCGCGCTCGTGCGCGAAGCCCTCGAAGCGAAGCAGCCTTTGAATCGGTATCACGCGCGCGCGGTGCTGCTACCGCTCGGCGCGCGACTCGCCGGAGCGGACGCGGACGCCGCGCGAAGCGAAGCGCGCACGCTCCTCGCTCTCGTTCAGCCCGTGCGCAGCGTTTGGCAGCGCGCGGTCGAGGACGAGCTCGAGATGGCGATCACCGAGTTCGTCCAATCCGTCGACCGTCGCTACTTGTCGCGCCCCGACTACGACTACCGCTACACGCGGGAGGCTCGGGCGCGCGTCGCAGATCGTCTGCGGGCCGCGAGCGAACTCGGGATCGCGCTTCCCACCGCGGGCGAGCGTGCGTTGGCCCGCGCCGACCGCGACTTCGCGCCGTTCCTCGAGCGCGAGTAGCGTCGTGCGCGCGCCGGGACGGGCCGGGAACACCAAGCTGCATTTGGAGTCCGCGTCCGCTTGGAGGGCCGAAGGGCGTAGAGCGGGCCCCGTCGAAACCCGAGGCTCGCGTCGGGCGGCCGAAAATCACGGCGGCGAAACCATGTCCCGTCTTGGGTTGCAGTTTGCAACTTCGTGTTCCTCGAAACGGAACGCTCGGCTCCGTGAAACTCGAACGCCGTTTCGAGGCGCCCGATTCTGGCGAAAAAAACGCACCAGGGCCTTTTCCTCGCCTCGGAGGAGCGGCATCCTCTGCGCGCTCTTGACCCCCATCCCCACGTCTCAGACTCTCTGTCTCTCTCTCATCCATTTCGGAGTGCATTCCACATGAACAAGCTCGTCTACAGTGCCTTGGCGATCACGCTCTGCAGCGTGCCGGGCCTCGCCTCGGACAACTGGTCGGCTCTCGATCAGGAGCTCAACAGCCTGTCGGCCAGCCTCACGGCGCAGAACCAGAGTGGCCCCAAGATCGGTGGTTGGGTGATTTCCTCCTTCCGCGCCTCGAGCGATGACGCGCTCCAGGTGGGCGGGAACGACCTCCAAGGCTTCCAGCTCGACTCCGCCCGCATCGAGATCACCGGCGACGCCGGCTCGGACTACTCCTACAAGGTGTCGTTCGACCTCGAGTCCGGCACGGCGACCCTCAAGGACGCCTACGCCAAGTGGAAGATCGCGGAAGGCGTGAACGGCAAGATGGGCCGCTACAAGACGGCCTTCTTCCAGAGCTCGCTGATCCCCGAGAACCGCCTGCTCTTCCTCGAGCGCAGCGCCCTCGGCGACATGTTCGCCGGTCGCGACCTCGGCATCGAGATCAGCGGCGAGTTCGACACGATCCAGTACTGGGTCGGCGCCCAGAACGGCACGGACGGCCAGGCCGACGAGCACAAGTTCTCGGCTCGCGTCCGCGCCAGCCTCATGGGCAACGGCACGGGCAAGGTCGAAGGCGCCTACGGCTCGGGTGACGAGTCGAACCTGTCGGCGAGCCTCGCCTGGCAGGACGACGGCAACCTCGACAAGGGCACGATCTTCGGCGTCGAAGTCCAGATGACCTCGGGCCCCTTCTCGATCGCCGGCGAAATCGCCGACTTCGACAAGGGCACGGCGGGCGCCTTCGGCGTCACGAACGGCATCCTCGACCAGTGGGGCATCACCGGCAACGACGTCGCCGACACGACCCCGTGGGGCCTGACGGGCTCCTACATGTTCACGGACATGTACGAAGCCGCCGTTCGCTACGAAGACGCGGACGACGACGAAAACACGAGCTCGCTCAAGGCGGGCGTCAACCGCTACGTCCAGAACCACGACATCAAGTGGATGGTCGAGTGGCAGCACGTGAAGACGGACAACGCCGCCGGCGACTTCGACGTCCTCGGCCTCGGCCTCGCCGTCTCCTTCTGATCCCAACCCGGACGAGGGCCGCGCGCGTCGCGGCCCCACCGGCTCGAACTCAGGGCCCCGCGCGCGTCGCGGGGCCCTGTGCTTTTCCCCCTCCCCTCGACGCAACCATGAGCGCGAACTCCTCCTCCGATCGCGGCCGCCCGAACCGGCTCGCCTCCGAGACGAGCCCGTACCTCCTCCAACACGCCAGGAACCCGGTGGACTGGTACCCCTGGGGGCCCGAGGCGCTCGAGCGCGCACGACGCGAAGACCGCCCCATCTTCCTCTCGGTCGGCTACTCGGCCTGCCACTGGTGCCACGTCATGGAGCGCGAGTCCTTCGAGGACGCCTCGATCGCGGCGCTGATGAACGCGCACTTCGTCAACATCAAGGTCGACCGCGAGGAGCGCCCGGACGTCGACGAGATCTACATGCGGGCCGTCCAGTCGATGACGGGCTCGGGCGGCTGGCCGATGAGCGTCTTCCTGACGCCGAACCTCGAGCCGTTCTTCGGCGGCACCTACTTCCCGCCGCGGGGACGCTACGGGCGCCCGGGCTTCGCGGACGTGCTCACCTCCCTCGCCCGCACCTGGGACGAGGACCGCGATCGCGTCCTCCAACACGGCCGCCGGATGGCGGAGCGGATCGCCGCCGAGGGGAAACTCGACACGCGCGGCGAGATCGATCCCGGCGTGCTCGACGGTTCGATGCAGGCCTTGGAACAGGGCTTCGACCCGGTCTGGGGCGGCTTCGGCGGCGCACCGAAGTTCCCGCACGCGCTCGACCTCCGCGTGTTGCTCCGGCACGCGCGCCGGACCGGTTCCGAGACGGCGCGCCACGTCGCGCTGCACTCGCTCGATCGGATGGCGCGCGGTGGGATCCACGACCAGCTCGGCGGGGGCTTCCACCGCTACAGCGTCGACGAACAGTGGCTCATCCCCCACTTCGAGAAGATGCTCTACGACAACGCGCTCCTGGTGCCGGTCTACCTCGAGGCGTTCCTCGTCACCCGCTCGTCCCGGTTCGCGGACACGGCGCGCCGCGCCTGCGACTGGGCGCTGCGTGAGATGACGACGCCGGAGGGCGGCTTCGCGAGCTCCCAAGACGCGGACAGCGAGGGCGAGGAAGGTCGCTTCTTCGTCTGGACGCCGAAGGAGCTCGAGCGCGTGCTCGGCGCGCGCGACGCCGCGTGGGCGTGCGCGTGGTTCGGCGTGACCGAAGAAGGGAACTTCGAGCACGGGACGAGCGCGCTCTGGCGCGAGTTCCCGGCCGCGGAGCTCGCCCCACGCCTGGGAACGACCGTGGCGGAGCTCGAGTCCCGCATGGAGGACGCCCGAACGCGGCTCTTCGCCGAGCGCGAGCGGCGTGTTCGCCCGGGGACGGACGACAAGGTGCTCGCCGCGTGGAACGGGTTGATGATCGGGGCGCTCGCGCAGGCCCATCAGGTGCTCGACGAGCCGAGGTACCTCGCCGCCGCGCAGCGCGCAGCGCGCTTCGTGCTCGAGCGCATGCGGCAGCCCGACGGGCGGCTCTTCGCGACCGCGCGGAACGGGAGGGCGCACCTGAACGCGTACCTCGACGACTACGCCTTCGTGATCCAGGGCCTGCTCGACCTGCACGAGAGCGACTTCGACCCGGCTTGGCTCCGGAGCGCGCTCGAGCTCGAGGCCGTCGTCGCGGACCAGTTCGAGGACGCCGAGTTCGGCGGGTTCTTCACGACGGGCCGCGACCACGAAGCCCTCCTCGCGCGCCTGAAGAGCCCGCACGACGGCGCGCTCCCCGCCGGGAACGCGGTGCACGCCCTGAACCTGCTGCGCCTGGCGGAGCTCACCGGTCGCGTCGTGCTCGCCGAGCGCGCCGAGCGCACGCTGCGCGCGTTCGCGGGCCTCGCGCATCGGCACCCCGCCGCGTTCAGCCAGCTCGTCCTCGCGCTCGACTTCCTCGCGGCCGGGCCGAAGGAGGTCGTGATCGCCGGCGACCTCGCCGACCCCGCGACCCACGCGCTGCTCCGGGCCCTGCGGACGACGTTCGCCCCCGAGCGCGTCGTCGCACACGCCGGCTCCGGAGCGGACGCCGAGCTGATCCCGATCGTCGCGGGCCGCGCGAGCTCGACCGCGCGGGCCTTCGTGTGCCGCAACTACGCCTGCGACCTGCCCGTCGACAGCCCCGAGGCGCTCGTGCGTCAGCTCGACGCCCGCTGACCCAGACTTCGGCCACCCGCGAAGTCGTGAGGACGGCCGAGGGTGCTACGCTACCCCCTCGACCCGAGCCCGACCGGCCCGGGCCCGGAGCCCCATGAGCACCCCCCGCGTCCTCGTCACGGGCGGCGGCCGAGGCATCGGCCGCGCGATCGCCCTCCGTTTCGCCCGTGAGAAAGCCCTCGTCTGCGTCGCCGCGCGCACGTCGAGCGAGCTGGATGCCGTCGTGGCGGAGATCCAGCGCGCGGGCGGCCAGGGCCGCGCCCAGCAAGTGAACGTCGCGGACCACAGCTCGGTCGAAGGCGCCGTCTGGCGCGCGGTCGAGTTCTTCGGCGGCAAGATCGACGTGCTCGTCAACTGCGCGGGCGTCTTCGACGTCAAGCCGTTCGAGCAGATGGACCTCGCCGTCTGGCGCCGCAACCTCGAGGTCAACTTGAACGGGCCGTTCTACGTGACGCTCGAGTCACTCGATCCGCTGCTCGAGAGCGAGCGCCCGCACGTTTTCAACGTCGCGTCGGTGGCGGCGCGCAAGGGCTTCGCGGGCAACACGGCCTACTGCGCTTCGAAGTACGGCCTGCGGGGCTTCTCCGACGCCTTGCGCGAGGACCTGCGCGCGAAGGGCGTGCGCGTCTCGACCGTCTACCCAGGTCCGACCGACACGACGATCTTCGACAACGTGCCGGGCACCTGGGACCGCGCGCGCATGAACAAGCCCGACGACATCGCCGAGGTCGTGTGGAAGGCCTACACGGCGCCCGAAGGCACGAACGTCGACGACCTCGAGGTCCCCGCGCCCGGTCGCTGACGGCTTCGTCAGTGCCCGATGCTGCGGACGAGCCCGAGGAACTCGTTGCGCGTGCGGAAGTCGCTGCGGAACGACCCGAGCAGGCACGACGTCATCGTCGACGAGTTCTGCTTCTGCACGCCGCGCATCATCATGCAGAGGTGCGCGGCGTCGGCGACCACGCCGACGCCCTTGGGTTTGAGCACGTCCTGGATCGCCTGCGCGATCTGCACGGTCATGCGCTCCTGCACCTGCAGGCGCTTCGCGAACACGTCGACGATGCGCGGGATCTTCGAGAGCCCGATGATGCGGCCGTCGGGGATGTAGGCGACGTGCACCTTGCCGAAGAACGGCAGCATGTGGTGCTCGCAGAGGCTGTAGAACTCGACGTCCTTCACGAGGACCATCTCGGAACAGTCCTCGTCGAACACGCCGTTCCCCACGACGTCCGCGACGGTCTGCGAGCTGCCCTGGGTGAGCTCCGCGTACGCGCGCTCGACGCGCTCCGGCGTGCGCGCGAGTCCGTCGCGCGTCGGGTCCTCGCCCAGGTTGACGAGCAGTTGGCGAACGAGGTCCGAAGTCTTCATGCGCCCGCTCCGAAGTAGTCGGCGAAGTTGTCGCGGCTCTCGTACACGCGGACGCGGCGCAGCGTGCAGCCCTCGAAACGCGCGAGCCGGGGCTCGATGCGATTCCAGAACGCGATCGCGACGTGCTCCGCGGTCGGCACGATGCCCGTGAGCCACGGAACGTCGTGGTTCAGGTGCTTGTGATCGACCTGGGAGACGATCTCCTCGCGCAGGAGCACCATCAGCCGGTTCAGGTCCATCACCATCCCCGTCGCACGCGGTACGGGACCGCGGACCGTCACCTCGAACGCGTAGTTGTGGCCGTGCCCGTTCGCGTTGTTGCAGACGCCGTAGAGCCGCCGGTTCTCCTCGTCGGAGAAGCTCGGGTTGTGGAGGCGATGCGCGGCGGAGAACTCCTCGCGGCGCGTGATCTCGACGAAGGGCTCGGTCATCGGAGGAGGCGGCCCCGAGGTCGAGGCGCGGGAGGGAAAACTCTACTGCCCGCCGCGCGACGGAGCCACGGCGCGCGCCGTGCGGCGAGCTCGAAACCTGCGTGATCCGGACGGGTGCGGCCGCGTTCCGCTGTTTTCTCACCCGCAGGGTGCGGAAACGCCGCGGGGGTCGGCTTAGGGACGGCACAGGAGGTGCCCCATGAACGCCCACGTCTACGACCGAGATCAGGCCGAACGCCTCGTTCCGCTGTTGCAGGCGATCGCTCGCGAGATCCGGGAGCGGAACGCCCACATCGATCTCCTCGACGAAGAGCTCGCGGACCTGCCCGGAGACGACCGCTCCGGCCGCAAGGGCCTGCTCCTCTTCGAGCTCGTCGAACAGCGCCGCGCGCTCCGGCAGGCCGAGCGCGAGCTCACGAAGCTCGGGTGCGCGCTCGACGAGGATCACCCGCTCCGCGTGTTGATCCCGGGCGGAACCGGCGGCTTCGAGGGCGGCTTCGCCTTCGACGCGCTCCGCAACTCGCTGGAGAACCTGCCCGTCGACAGCCTCCAGTGACCCCGCACGATGGCGCGGGCCCGTGCCTCCCTCGAGGCACGGGCCCGCGCGCGTTTCGGGGTCGGACGACGGAGGTCAGTGCACGCGGAGCGCCGCGCGCAGCCGGTCGAAGTGCGCGCTCGTCGCTCGGTCGCGCGCGAGCGCGGCCTCGCAGTCGTCGATGGCCGCCGAGCCGAGGACGGAATCCGCGAGGAGCGCGCGCAGCTCACGCAGGAGCGCCGTGGTCGACCGACGCGCCGCGACAGCCTGCTCGAGCGTGGAAACGACCGCTTCACCGCGCTCGGAGCCGGCGTGCGCGCGGGGGTCGGACGGTACACGACGCATTCCGTCCGGGTCGATCCCGAGCGTCCGGCGGAGCTCACTCAAGAGCGCGACCGCTCGGCGTCCGCCGCGAGCACGATCGGCGAGGAGCGCGCGCACCAACTCCTCGGGATCCGGCTCGTCCGCCTCGTGCTCCGCGGCGGGCGCGAGCACGATCGGCGCACCGCGGAACGCAGCCACGAGCCGCGCCGCGGCGTCGTCGAGCCCTTCGTCGTCGAGCACCCGACGCTCGAACCGAGCGAACGCACGCGCGACGTCCTCGTCCGCCTGCGTCGAACCGCCCCCGCGCGACGCGAGCCGATCCGACAGCGCGCTCGTCGTGCGCTGTCGCGTGTCGGTGAGGCCGCGCTCGGCCTCCGCGGCGAGGATCCCTCGCGCGCGGCGCAGCGCGAGATCGCGCGCGACCGCGAGCTCCAGGTCGCGGGCGGCGCACTGTCCCTCGCGCCGCAGCATCCGGCGGTGCAATCCGAGGAACTCGCCGCGCTCGAGGACGCCGTCGCGATCGAGGTCGGCTGCGCTGAGCTCCTCGGCCGAGACTCCGCCGATCCGCCGCTGCTCGGCGCGATCGAGCCGCCCGTCGCGATTCGCGTCGAGCGCGTCGAAGATCGCGACGGCCCGCGAGAGCCCGTTCGAGGCGAGGTCCCGCTCCCCGCTCGGGAGGAGCGGCGCGGCGGCGAAGGCGAGGAGCGCGACGAACGGCACGGTTTTCCTGCTCGAAAGCGCGGCTCGTTCGCGAAGCGCGTGCCAGCGCACCTCGCCCACTCCGCCCCCGCTCCGCGCGATTCCGCGGCGCGCCGAGACGGCCGCCGTCCTTTCCGGAAGACAGGGCGCGCGGGCGTCGCTGTCCCCATCCGCGGCCAACGGGTAGCCTTTCCCGTCCTGCATGGCGCGCGCGTCGACCTTCGCTCTCGGACTCGTCGTCGGCGGCGCCGTGGGTGCCTCCGCCGCGTGGCTCCTCCAGCCCGACCGGGCAGAATGGACGCACTACCGCAACGTGCGTGACTTCGCCTCCGAACGCTTCGTGCGCGCGCCCGACCGTGCGAAGCTCGCCGACGACGCGCTGCGCGGGATGCTCTCCGGACTCGACCGTTACTCGCGCTATTTCGACGAGCAGGAGACGGCCGCGATGGAGCGCGAGACCGGCGGCCGCTATCGCGGGATCGGCGTCGTGCTGAAGCGACCGATCGAGGATGGACGCGTGCTCTTCCCGCTGCGCGGCTCGCCGGCGGAGCGACAAGGCGTCCGCGTCGGCGACCGCATCGTCGAGCTCGACGGACGCACGTTCACCGAGCTCGACGAGCCCGCGGTGCGCGAAGTGCTCTCGCGCGACACGGACGAGCCCGTGCGCATGACCGTCGTCGGCCTCGACGGCGCGCGGCGCGAGCTCGTGCTCGCGCGCGAGTCGGTCGTCGAGCCGACGCTGCACAGCGAGCGCATGCTCGACGCGAAGGAGGGCATCGCCTACATGGCGCTGCACTCGTTCAGCCGCGAGACCGCGAGCGAGTTCGACGCGGCGTGGGAGCGGCTCGCGCGCCTCGGCATGCGCTCGCTCGTGCTCGATCTCCGCGGGAACGGCGGCGGAACACTCGCGAGCGCGATCGCGGTCGCGCGACGCTTCGTACCGGCGGGCCTCATCGTGTCGACCGAGAATCGGCGCGAAGTCGTTCCCTACCTCGCGGCGCCCACGGAAGCCCTGCACGCCGGGACGCCGCTCGTCGTGCTCGTCGACGAGGAGTCGGCGAGCGCGAGCGAAGTGCTCGCGGGCGCGTTGCAGGACCACCGCGCCGCCGTCGTCGTCGGCGCGCCGACGTGGGGCAAGGGCACGGTGCAGACGATCCTCCGGTTCCCCGATGGACGCACGTCCGCGAAGGTGACGACGTCGTTCTACTACACGCCCGCGCACCGCAACCTCGAGCACGGCGAGGACGCGCCGTTCGGCATCGCGCCCGACGTGCTCGTCGAGACCGTGCCCGCGGAGGCACGCGAGCTCCACGCGTTCCTCGAGCGCCAGGTGCCGCCGATCGAGGCGCTTGCGGAGCTGAAGGCGTGGGAAGAGCGCGAGCACGTCCGCGTCGTCGACGAACCGCCGACGGACCGCGCGCTCGCGTGCGCCGTCGAACTGCTCCGCGGTCGCCGTCCGGACGCGGGGAACCGCCGACCGTGAAGCGCGAGCTCGTCCTCGGCATCGAATCGTCGTGCGACGAGACCGCGGCCGCGGTCGTCGACGCGGGCCGGCGCATCCTCTCGTCGCGCGTGCACAGCCAGGCCGAAATGCACGCGGTGTACGGCGGCGTCGTGCCGGAGATCGCGGGCCGTTCGCACCTCGCAAAGATCCTGCCCGTCGTCGACGGCGCGCTCGAGGACGCCGGCGTGACGCTCGACGATCTCTCGGCGATCGCGGTGACGACGCGGCCCGGCCTGATCGGCTCTCTGCTCGTCGGCCTCTCCGCCGCGAAGGGCCTCGCGTTCGCGCGCGGGTTGCCGCTCGTCGGCGTGCACCACATCGAGGCGCACGTCTACGCGGCGACGATGGAGGCCGAGTCGTTCACGTATCCGTGTCTCGCGCTCGTGGTCTCCGGCGGCCACACGTCGGTGTACCGCGCGAACGGCCCGCTCGACCTCGTGCTCCTCGGCACGACGCTCGACGACGCGGCGGGCGAAGCGTTCGACAAGGTCGCGCACTTGCTCGGTCTCGGCTACCCGGGCGGCCCCGCGGTGTCGAAGCTCGCCGAGCGCGGGAATCCTCGCGCGGTCGAGCTCCCGCGCTACCGCGCGAAGCACGCGGCGGGCCCGGAGTTCTCGTTCAGCGGCATCAAGACCGCGATGCTCTACCAGGTGCGCGGACAGGACGCGCGCGCGGCGCTTCCGCCGCCCGAAGCGATCCCCAATCGCGCCGACCTCGCCGCGTCGTTCGAGCAGGCCGTGTGCGACGTGCTCGTGGCCGAGTGCCTGCGCGCGGCGGAGCGCGAAGGGCTCGACACGGTCCTCGTCGCGGGCGGCGTCGCGTGCAATCGCCGGCTGCGCGCCGAGATGACGGCGCGCGCGGCCGAACGCGGACTGCGCGCGCTCTTCCCCTCGCCCGCGTACTGCACGGACAACGCGGTGATGATCGCGGGCCTCGGCTGGCACGTGTGGAAGTCCGGCGCGAGCGCGGGGCTCGCACTCGAAGCGTCGCCGCGTTGAAGCCGGAGGAACGCTCCATGCCCGACCCCGTCGTCTCCCCGTCCGACTGTCCGCCGCACCTCCGCGTCGTGGAGCAGGTCCCGATGGCGCACGTCGCCGACGTCGGCCGCTCGGCGCGCTTCTACGCGCTGCTCGGCTTCGCGTGCGAGAGCCGCTTCGCCGACGATCGCGGCGTGACGAACTGGTGCGCGCTCGTCTCCCATCGCGCGCGGCTCTTCCTCGCGCGTTCGAGCGGCCGGATCGCGGCGGGCGAGCAGGCGGTCCTCTTCTACCTGTACTCGCCGGACGTCCGCGGGCTGCGCGAGCACCTCCTCGCTCACGGCGTCGCCGACGCCGGGCCGATCCCGTGGGAGGAGGGGTCGCGCCCGAGCGAGCGCGCGCTCCCGGACGGCCCGGCCGCGTTCGAGGTCGTCCCGCGCTTCTACATGCCCCTGGGCGAGCTGCGCGTCCACGACCCCGACGGGTACGTGCTCCTCGTCGGCCAGCGCGGCTGAAGTCCGGGGCCGGCGGGCTCGGCGCGAAGGGAACGGCTGCGATCGCGACCCGTCTCGGATAGACTCTCCGCCCGCTTTGGAACCGCACGACCTCCGCGCGATCCTCGAGTCCATCCGCGACGGCCGTTTGGACGTCGAGCACGGGCTTTCCCGGCTCCGAGCGTGGCCCGTGCGCGACCTCGGGCATTCGCAGCTCGACACGCATCGCCGCGTGCGCTGCGGTCAGGCGGAGGTCGTCTTCGGTCAAGGCAAGACGCCGCAGCAGGTCCTCGAGATCTCGCGCGCGCTCCTCGACCACCACGACCGGCTGCTCGTCACGCGCATCGCGCCCGAGGCGGCGCTCCTGCTCGCGTCCGAGCTCCCCCACGCGACGCACCACGCGACGGCGCGCTGCGTGACCGTCGAGCCGGAGGGCGGGCTCGAGGACGAAGGGCTCGTGCTCGTGATCAGCGCCGGCACGTCCGACGAACCCGTCGCGGAGGAAGCGGCGATCACGGCGCGGCTCTCGGGCGCGCACGTCGAGCGCATCCGCGACGCGGGCGTCGCGGGACTGCACCGGTTGCTCGCGCACACCGAGCGACTGCAACGCGCGCGCGCGCTCGTCGTCGTCGCGGGCATGGAGGGCGCGCTCCCGAGCGTCGTCGCCGGCCTCGTCGATCGACCGGTGATCGCGGTGCCGACCTCGATCGGCTACGGCGCGTCGTTCGGCGGCGTCGCGGCGCTGCTCGCGATGCTGAACAGCTGCGCGTCGGGCGTGGCCGTCGTGAACATCGACAACGGATTCGGAGCGGGAACGATGGCGGCGATGATCAATCGTCGGAGCGAGGTGACCAAGCGATGACTCGGAAGAAGGCCTGTCTGGCGCTCGAAAACGGCACGGTGCTCGAAGGTTGGTCGGCCGGCGCCGACGGCGAGCGCGGTGGAGACCTCGTGTTCAACACGGCGATGACGGGCTACCACGAGATCCTCACGGATCCGTCGTACGTCGGTCAGGTCGTGATCATGACCTACCCGCTGATGGGCAACTACGGCGTCGCCGAAGAGGACGCGGAAAGCGGGAAGGCGTGGGCCGAGGCCTTCGTGCTGCGCGAGATGTCCGCGATCCCGAGCAACTTCCGCGCGTCGATGTCGCTGCCCGACTGGCTCAAGAAGAACAAGGTCGTCGCGATCGAGGGCGTCGACACGCGCCAGCTGACGAAGCTCGTGCGCACGGAGGGCTCGCTGCGCTGCATCGTGTCGACGGTCGACTCGAACAAGGAGTCGCTCGTCAACAAGGCGCGGAACGCGCCCGCGACGGACAACCGCGACCTGACGGTCGGCGTGACGTGCAAGGAGCCGTACCGCTGGAGCGACGCGTACGAGGCGAGCTACCCGAACTTCCTCCCGGGGACGAACGGCGGGAAGCGCTTCCGCTGCGTCGCGTTCGACTTCGGCGCGAAGCGGAACATCCTGCGCAGCCTCGTGCACTGCGGGTTCGACGTGACGGTCGTGCCGGCGGGGACGAAGGCGAGCGACGTGCTCGGGATGGACCCCGACTGCATCTTCCTCTCGAACGGCCCGGGCGATCCGGCGGCGGTGAAGCCGGCGATCGCCGCGATGGACGCGTTGATCGGGAAGAAGCCGATCTTCGGCATCTGCCTCGGGCACCAGATCCTGTCGATCGTGCTCGGCGCGACGACGCACAAGATGAAGTACGGGCACCACGGCGCGAACCATCCGGTGCGCGACATGCTGACGGGGCGCGTCGAGATCACGTCGCAGAACCACAGCTACGCCGTCGATCCGAAGACGCTGCCGAGCCATCTCGAGCTCACGCACGTGAACCTGAACGACATGACCGTCGAGGGCATGCGGCACAAGAAGGCGCCGGTGTTCAGCGTGCAGTACCACCCGGAAGCGGCGCCGGGGCCGCTCGACAGCGCGCATCTGTTCCAGCGGTTCCGCGACTTGTGCGAAGGGAAGACGTTGGTGGCGGTCGGGCGGTGAGGTGAGTCTCGGGGCGCTCGTCGGCGAACGTCGGCGAGCCCCTCGATCGCGACTCGAACTGATCTGCACTCGCCGTCCCGTCACCGGCGTCGGACTCACGTTCGTTCGTCGGCCTGTCTCGACCCCGACTCAGCTCGGACGGCTGCGGAGAAGCTCATGATCGACCGACTCGCTCTCAGGGACGAAGCCCTGGAGCTGCCGGTTCCGATCGTCGAGGTACAGCCGCCCGCAGCCAGGACATTGCCAGACGAGGCGCGCTGAGCGGGAGAGGAGCTCTCGCACGCGCTGGTACGCATGCTCCCGGCTCATCCGAGCCTCCGCCGTCGCGTCGATCAACTCGTCGAGGGCGTCGAAGGTGGCGAACCACTCTTGATCCGGCACGACGTGTCCTTTGTGAGGCAGGTCGTCCGTCGAGTCGACGATCAGGACGCCACAGCTGCAGTTGAACTTCATGGTGGATTCGAGGAGTTCGGTGGACGCATGAGCGTCGGCGCGAGGTCGCACGAGCGCTTGTCGACGTGCACGCCATCCTATCCGGCCCTCCACGCATCGAGTCCGAGTGCGCCGGGGCGACCCTCGTGGAGCTTCGACTCCGTCCTGCGAGGTGGAGATGCACACCGGTCGCACCGAACGGAGGCCCGGGGCTCCCCTCTCGCCCTCACTTCGCCGGCTTCTTCTTGGCCTTCGGCTTCGCGGCGGCGCCTTTGACGAAGAGCGCGCCCTGGCCCTGCTTCGGCATCGCGACCTTCGCGAGCCCCTCCGCCGCCGCGATCAACGCCTCGACGTCGGGGTGCGCGATCTGACGCGCCGACTCCAACACGACGAAGCGCACCTGCTTCGCCGTGCCCTGCAGCAGCTTCTTCGGATCCGCGAGCTTCGGCCCGTTCATGAAGTAGAGCCGCAGCCCGTCCGCGCGCGCCGCGAACGACACGACGCCGTCGATCCCGTTCTCCGTCGGCGAGTACGCGATGACGACGGAGTCGGCGTAGTCGTACGCGAGCTCGTTCGCGGTCGGAAAGCGCTTCTTCAGCGCCGTCCGCACGGAGCGAATGAGCTTCTGCTCCTTCGCGTCGAACCGCGCGAGGAAGGCCTCGAGTTGGGCTTCCGGCGTGAGGTTCTCGCTCTCGGTCTTCTTGGCCATGTGCATCTCCTGGTCGTTCGCTGCGATCCTGACCTCGTCGCGCGTCTCGCCGCTCGCGAGTTCCCGCACGCTCTCCGCGCTCGCTCTACTTGCCCGCACCCTCGCGTTTGAACTCGAAGCGCCGAGGACTGCCCCCCTTGGTGAATCCAATCGCGGCGGTCAGACCTCCGTCGGCCGAGAGCTCGTACGCGATCCGCTTGGGGTAGTCGTGGCGCGGGTTCTCGAACACCGCTCGCGTGCCCACGAGCTCCGTGAGCACGAACTCCGTCGGCGAAGCACCACCCGGCTGCGCGACGTACACGAGCCCGCCGTCGCGCTCGACGACGCGCAGGTACTCGAACGCCGACATCTTCCCGCGAGAAACCGTACGCGACACGGCCAACATCGCGCCGCCGAGCGGCGGGCTCCACCGCTCCTCGATCGACGTCGAGCCCTCGGCGCCTCGGGTCCCGACCCAAGCGCCCGCCAGCCAGTTCAGGTCTCCGATCGCGGCTTTGGCAGGCTTGGGTAGCGCGATGTCCTCCGCATGGCGGTAGAGACCGACCGACTCCCCGAAGCGCACGATCAGACCGTCCGGAGTGACGCGCAGCTCCCTGCGGATGAGCCCGTCGGGTGCCTTGCCCGCACCGCGGATGAAGTCGACTTCGTACGTGAACGCGCCGTCCTCCCACGCGCCGCGATAGCGCGAGGTCTTCTCCCCCTCTGTGACCTCCGTGATCGTGCCGTCGAGCGCGACACGCACGTCGCGGTGCCCCGAACCGTGGCCGCGCACCAAGAACACCGCTCCATCTTCGACGCGCAGCGAGAACCTCGAGCTCATCGGAGGCCCCAACTGCTCGAGCGCGCGGCCTTCGGTGCGGTCCTCGACGTAGGTCCACTCGCCGTCCAACGCGCGCAGGTCGGCGGATTGCGCCGGAGGCGCGCTCGAGGTGAGGAGCGCACCCAAGGTTGCGAGCAGTGCGAACGCGAGGGTCTTCCAGTTGAGCGAGTGCATGGCGGGATCTCCTCCTGAGTCGGGACGGAGGAAGGGTAGCGGCCGAGCCGGTTCCACACACGGATGCACGGGACGCCGAAGGGCGCGACGGCCGTGTTCCAGGCTGCTCTCATCCTGGCGGGGCCACGCTGCACACCACGCGTGCACTACACGACACCCTTGCACGATCTTCGAGTCCAAACGCGTCACCGACTCCGACCGCGGTAGTAGCATGACGCCTCGAGAACCTCCCCGGCGTCTCCCCTTCGATCTCCACCCCGTTCGAACGACGCCATGCCGATCGCAACGCACCTCTTCCTCCCTCTCGCACTCGTCCTCTCGCTCGCGCAGGACCCGGCTCCGGTCCCGCCGCTTCCGCCGCTCCCCGGTTCTTCCGAGCCTTCCGCGCCCAAGCAGGACGCGCCGAAGGAGGACGCGCCCGCGCCCGTCTGGATGCTCGGCGAGCCCGCGCCCGCGTTCCAAGTCGATCACTGGGCCGGCACCGCGCCGAAGGACGGCAAGACGGAGAAGAGCTCGTCTTCCTCGAACTCCGGCGGCGGCGGCGAGCAGGACGTCCTGCTCCAACGCATGCAGCGTCTCCAGGGCGAGCCGACGCTCGAACAACTCCACGGGCTCGTCCTCGTCGTCCATCGCACGCCGAGCTCGAACGCCGCGCGCTGGAACGCGCTCGTCGAGCTCGTCGACGCGAACCGCGATCGCAACCTCGCCCTCGTCTCGTTCGTGACGGAGGACGACGCGCAGTTCGTGCAAGACCGATTGAAAGGCGAGGAACTCCCCTGCCCCGTCGGCGTGCTCGGCCCCGAGTCGAAGTCGATCTGGGCGCGCGACGAGATCGCCGTCGTCGGTCGCACCGGCGAGCTCCTCTGCGCGTCGACGAAGCTGGAGGACGTGCTGAAGGCGGTCGAGAAGGCGCTCGACTGCTGCTCCGCAGTGCGCCTCGAACGGCCGCTCGCGCCCGCGTTGCTCCCCGCGATGGCCGACTACTTCGAGAGCCGTTACGCGAAGGCGCGCGACGGCGCCGAGGCCGTGCTGAAGAAGGCCGAGGCCGGCAAGCTCGACGACGCCGCGCGCGTCGCCGCGGACGCGAAGCACTTGCTCGCGCGCATCGACGCGCAGGAGAAGGAGCTCGTCGCCGCGAGCCAGAAGGCGCTCGCCGACGGACAGGTCGAACGGCTCGTCGACCTCGACCTCGTGCTCTCGAAGGGCTGCAAGGGCGACGTCGCGAAGGCCGCGAGCGAGCTGTTGAAGAAGATCCAGGCGCAGTCGCTGCTCGCGAACCGCGTGATCGACTACCGGAAGTACCTCGGCCTCGTCGACAAGCGCCCGCTCCTCTTCCCCCGCCGCGACGACGGCGCGGCGAAGAAGCTCGTGAAGGACCTCGAGTCGTTCCTGAAGCAGACCGCGAACGACGCGGTGTCGCAGCAGCGCGCGCGGGGGCTCGTCCAGCGCTATCACGCGCGCCACGGCTAGCACGGCGGCCTCGTCCCGGGCGATCGAAACCGCGACGGCCGCACCGGGTCGACGACTTCCCGCCGCATCGACCCGTTCCGGGCGAAGGAATTCTCGGGATCCGTGTCCACCGCGCGGCCCGCGGTGCCACGTGCCCTCATGGAACGCCATCGCGCCGCCTGCGCCCTTCGACCTTCCGAAGCGCTGGATCGGAGCCGTCCACTCGAGGAATCAACCATGCACCGCACGCTCCGCTCCGCCCTTTCGTCCAGCCCGAGGCGCGCCCTCGCGAGCCTCGCCCTCGCCTTCGCGACCGCCGCGACCGCGTCCGCCGACGTCGTGACCTTCTCCGACGGCACGTTCGGCGCGCCCTGGTTCTCGACGAAGGTGACGGACACGACGCCGGGAGCGCTCGCGACGTTCTCGAGCATCACGACGCTCGCCGACGGCGGCCCGCCGCCGTGCCGCGAGACGACGCACGTCTTCTCGAACGGCGCGATCGAGGTCGCGCACGTCGACACGAGCGCGAACTACAACCCCTCCGACGCCGCGATCTGCTCGATCGACTTCGCGTTCGACGGCATCCACTACCCGAGCACGTTCGGCGGCGCGGTGCGCTACAGCCTGCTGATCTCGCAGAACGGCTCGTACTACAAGCAGACCGCCGGCACGGACGTGTTCGTCGGACCGTGGACCTCGTATATCTCCACCGGCATCCTCGCGCAGGGCTTCACGAAGCTCACCGGGCCCGGCCCGTCGATCCCGGACTTCTCGTGCAGCGGCGGACCGATGACGTTCGGCTTCGTCACGGGCAACTCCGCGAACGGCGGACCGGTCACGAAGGTGAGCGCGCTCGACAATTGGCTCGTGACGCTGCACGTCGCGAAGCAGACGTTCAATGACGGCAACTTCGCGGGAGCGTGGAGCTCGACGTTGATCCTCGACACGACCTCGGGCGCGACGTTCGGCACCGTCGTGCAGCCGGTCGCGGGCAACCCCGGCGCGTACCGCGAGGTGAGCCACACGTTCTCGACGGGCGCGATGGCCGTGGCGCACTTCGACCCGGCGAACTCGTACGACCCGAGCACGATGCCCGTGTACGAAGTCGACTGCTCGTACGACCTGAACCACTTCACGCCGTTGCTCGGCGCGGTGCGCTACTACGTCGCCGTGCTGCAGGGCGGGAACTACTTCGTCGCGCCGTTCGACGACATCTTCCCGAACACGTGGACGACCTTCTCGCACACCGCGCTCGCGGCGAGCGACTTCAACAACTACCTCGGCGGTCTCCCCGCGCACCCCGACTTCACCGCGACGGGCGCGATCTTCCAGCTCGGCTACATCACGTCGAACTCGATCAGCGGCGGGCCGGTGACGAAGTACAGCGGCATCGACAACTGGAACGTAGTGCTGCGCCAGTCGCCGCACTGCAGCCAGGTCACCGGCACCGCGTACTGCTTCGGCGACGGGACGGGCACGCCGTGCCCGTGCACGGCCGGCGGCGTCGGTCGCGGCTGCCCGAACTCGGTGTTCCCGACGGGCGCGCTCCTGATGGCGCAGGGGACGGCGTCGCTCGCGAACGACACGGTCGCGCTGAAGGCGTCGGCGATGCCGAACTCGTCGTGCGTGTACTTCCAGGGCACGTCGACGAACAACCTGCAGTCGTTCGACGGGCTCGTGTGCGTCGCGGGCAACGTGCTCCGTCTCGGGACGAAGACGAACGTCTGCAACTCCTCGCAGTTCCCCGACGCGACGAACCCGACGGTGTCGGTGCGCGGCGGAGTCACGGCGCCGGGAACGCGCTTCTACCAAGTGTGGTATCGCAACGCGGCGAACTTCTGCACGCCCGCGACGTCGAACTACACGAACGGGCTCGCGATCACGTGGGTGCCGTGATTCGAGTGTGAGCCGAGCTCGTGCGGAGCTCGGAGACGAACGCCGGCCGCGACGGGATTTCCGCCGCGGCCGGTGTGTTTTGAGTCACAACATCGACACCGGATCCACGTCGATCGTCACGCGCGTCTTCAGCTCCGCCGCCGCGAACTCGAGCAAGAGCGCGCGCGCCGTCGCGATCGCCGGGCTCGAGTTCGGCCCCTTCGCGAGCAGGTGCTGTCGATGGCGTCCGCGCACCTGCGAGATCGGCGCCTCCGCGGGCCCGAGCACGACGAGCCCCGCGTCGCCCGTCTTCTCGCGCAGGAGCTTCGCGCACGCGGCCGCGCAGTCGTGCACGCGCCCGAGATCCTCGTCGTCGAACACGACGCGGATCAACCGCCCGTGCGGCGGATACCCGAGCTCGCCGCGCAGCCGACTCTCCGGCCCCGCGAACGCCTCGTAGTCGTGCTTCGCCGCGCACGTGATCGCCGGATGCTCGGGCGTCACGGTCTGGATCACGATGCGCCCCGGGAGCTCGCCGCGCCCCGCGCGCCCCGCGACCTGCGCGAGCAACTGGAACGTGCGCTCCGCCGCGCGGAAGTCGGGCAGGTGCAGCGAGCTGTCCGCCGACACGATGCCGACGACCGTCACGCGCGGGAAATCGAGCCCTTTCGCGATCATCTGCGTGCCGACGAGCACGTCGACCTCGCCCCTCCCGAAGCGGTCGAGCGCGTCCTCGTAGTCCTCGCGCCGCAGCATCGTGTCCGAGTCCATGCGCCGCACGCGCGCGGCGGGCAGGAGCTTCTTGAGCGCGATCTCGACGCGCTCGCTCCCCGCGCCGAGGTAGTGCACGAGCGGCGCAGTGCACGTCGGACAGTTCTTCGGCGGCGGCTGTTCCTCGCAGCACGAGTGACACACGACGCGCCCGATCTTCCGGTGGAACGTGAGCCCGACGTCGCAGTTCTTGCAGCGCAGCGTCTCGCCGCACGCGGAGCACCACAAGGTCGGCGCGAAGCCGCGGCGGTTCAGGAAGAGGATCGACTGCTCGCCGCGCTCGAGCGCTTCGGCGAGGAGTTGGCGCAGTCGGTGCGAGAAGAGCGTCGGTTCGCCGCCCTCGCGCTTCTCCGCGCGCAGGTCGACGATCTCGACCTTCGGGAGCTGGCCGCCGCTGACGCGCTGGCGCAGGTGGAGGTGGCGATAGCGTCCCGTCCGCGCGTTGTGCCACGTCTCGAGCGCGGGCGTCGCGCTGCCGAGGATGCACACGGCCTTCGCGAGGTTCGCGCGCATGACCGCGACGTCGCGCGCGTGGTAGCGCGGCGAGCTCTCCTGCTTGAACGACGGCTCGTGCTCTTCGTCGACGACGACGACGCCGAGGTCCTTCACCGGCGCGAACACCGCCGAGCGCGCGCCGACGACGACGCGCGCCTCGCCGCGTTGCGCCGCGAGCCACATCGCGCGCCGCTGCGCGTCGGTCATACGGCTGTGGAGCACCGCAACGGAGCCGAAGCGCGAGCGGAACCAGCCGACGGTCTGCGGCGTGAGCGCGATCTCGGGCACGATCACGATCGCGCTCTTCCCGCGCGCGAGCGCCTCCTCGATCGTGCGCAGGTACACCTCGGTCTTCCCGCTGCCCGTGACCCCTTGGAGCAGGAAGGTCGCGAACTCGCCCGTTTCGAGCGCCTTCACGAGCGCACCGAGCGCCTGCTCTTGATCCGCGGAGAGCGCGGCAGGACGCATGCGCGTCGACGCGATCGGCGCGGCGTCGAGCGGGTCGACCGTCGCGAGCACGGACGTCTTCGTCGCGAGCCCGCGGCGCGTCAGCGCCTCGACCGACGACGGCCCGACGTTGAGCTTGCGACAGAGGTCGCGCGCCTCCGCGGGTGCTCCGATGTCGACGAGCGCGCGGTAGAGGCGGAACGCGGGCGCGGAGCGCTTCTCGACGTCCGCGAGCTCCTCCTCGGTCGCCGCGCGCGCCGCGGCGATCATCACGACGCGCCGTCCGCCGCCCTCCTTCTTCAGCGCGGCGGGCATCACCGCGCCGAGCGCTTCGCCCCACGAGCACGCGTAGTAGGTCGACATCCACCGCGTGAGCTCGAAGAGGTCCGGCCCGATGCGCGCGTCGGGGTCGAGCACGGCGGCGACGGACTTGAGCTTGTCCACCGGCACGTCCGTCGCGTCGCGCACGCGCGTGACGACGCCGATCTCACGCCGCGGACCGAACGGGACGGCGACGCGCACGCCGAGCGCGATCTCGTGCCGCAGGCGCGCGGGCACGGCGTACGTGAACTCGCTGCGCATCGGACGCTGCACGGCGACGTCGACGTAGAAACCGTGCTCGAGCTCGGGCGGCGGCACGCTGTCCTTCGCGCGCTTCTTCGCGGCCTTCGGCGCGGGCTCCGGCTCGGCGCCGAAGAGCCCCGGGGTCTCGAGCTTGCGCTTCACGCGCTCTCAGGGGCACGCGCAGGGCGTCGCCTTGCAGCGCGGGCAACCCTGGCCGTACTTCTTCCGCGCCGCTTCCTCGAGGTCGATCTTCGCGATCGATGCGAGCGTCGAGAGCCACGCGAGCACGTCCGCGAACTCGCCCTCGAGCTCCTCGCGCTTGTTGCGGCGGAGCGCGCGCGTGAGCTCGCCGACCTCCTCGCAGAACCACATGTGCGTGCCGTGGAGGCCGCGCGCGCTGTCGCGCTCGTAGTAGATGTCCTCGATCCGCTTCTGGAAGTCGGCGATGCGCATGTGGGCCTCGGTCGCTCGGGGTCACGCGTCGCGCGCGAGCGCGACGATCGAGATGTCGTTCGGGAACGCCTCGCCGTCGGCGTGGGCCTCGAGATCGGCCTTGACGCTCTCGAGCATCGCCTCGCACGGCGCCTTCGCGTGCTGCAACACGGAGCGGTAGAAGGCCTTCTCGCCGAGCTCGGCGCCGTCGGCGTCCTTCACGCGCACGGAGCCGGTCGTCGACACGACGATGCGGTCGCCTCGGTCGACGGGGATCTTCTGCACCTTCAGCGTGCTGTCGAACACGGGTCCCTTGTCGAACCCGAGCGCGATGCCCTCGGGGTGCACGACGCGGATCTTCCCGTCCTCGGCGGCGAAGCGGACGATCGGGAGCTTGTGACCTGCGCACGCGACGGTCGCGATGCCTTCCTTCGGATCGAGCAGCACGTACATCGCCGTCACGAACATGCCGCGGCGCGCGTCGCGAGCGATCGCGCGGTTCGCCCGCGACATCGCGCCCGCGACGTCGTCGCCCGCGCGCTCGAGCTCCGAGCGCAGGTACGACCGCGCGATCGCGCCGATCATCGCGCCGGGGATGCCTCGGCCCGAGACGTCGCACACGAGGATCCCGACGCGGCCGCCCTCGAGCTCGAGGAAGTCGTGGAAGTCGCCGCCGGGCGTCGGACAGTCGACGTGCAGCGCGGAGATGGCGTAGCCCTTGACGCTCGGCGTCGTCTGCGGGAGCAGCGCTTCGCGCACTTCGCTCGCGACGCCGATCTCACGCTCGCGCACGGAGAGCTCGAGCTGCGCTTCCTGCGCCGCCTCGAGGTTGCCCGCCATGCGGTCGATCGACTTCGCGAGGAGGAGGATCTCGCCGCCCGCGCGCACGCGCGTGCGATGCCGCAGGTTGCCGCTCGCGATCTGGTTGATGTCCGCGACGATGAGCTGGAGCGGGCGCGAGACGCTCGCCGCGATCGTCCACGCGACGAGGGCGCCGACGAGGATGACGCAGAGCGTGACGGCGAGGATCATGCCGAGGAGGCCCTCGCCCGCCTGCTCCTTCGTCTTGTCCGACACGATCAGCGGCGGCTTGACGTCCTTGTAGATGTACATGAAGCCCGGTTTGTCGAACTTCTCGCCGTACATCACGTTGACGCGCCGCACGTCGGTCCCGGCGAACTCCTTCGTCGTGCCCTGGATCGGCTGCGCGGCCTCGGACTTGCCCGAACGCGGCGGCAGTCCTTCGGCTTCGCGCTTCACGTCCTCGAGGTACGTCTGCTGCCACGGACCTTGGAACGAGACGGCCTCGACGAACGCCTGCTCCTGGATGTCGCCGGCCTTGCCGACGATCCACGAATAGAGGAACGCGCCGGCGGCGAGCATCACGACGGCGAGCGCGATGCTCATCGACACGGAGAAGCGCGTCGAGAGCGTCGAACCGGAGAGCCGCAGGTCGGATTCCTTCTTCGGCTTCGCCATCGTTCACGCTCCTCCCACGGTCCACGGGACGTCGATCAGGTTGCGCGCAGCGACCATCACGGCGAGGCCCCAGAGGCCCGCCATCACGTCGTCGAGGAGGATGCCGTGTCCGCCGGGAAACGCCTCCATCTGGCGCGCGGGGGGCGGCTTCAGGATGTCGAAGAAGCGGAAGACGAAGAACGCGACGACGAGCGCGGTGAGACTCGGCCCGCGCGTCCACGCGACGGTGATCAGGTACCCGATCACCTCGTCCATGACGAAGATGCCCGGGTCCTTCTTGCCCGCGTAGCGCTCCGCCCAGTGACCGAGCGGAGCCGTGATCGCGTAGAGCACGACGCACGCGACGAGCGTCCACACGAGGTAGTGCTCGGAGTCCTTGAGCAGGTACGCGATCGCGACGCCGCCGAGCGTGCCGACGGTGCCGGGCGCGAAGGGCGAGCACCCGAGGAAGCCGCACGAGACGAGAGCGAGCTTGAGGACGTTCACGATCGGGCCTCCGATTGGGAGCGAGGGCTCACGCGCGACCCTCCAGGATGAGCTTGCGCGTCTTGAACAGGTACTGCACGCACGAACCGAGCGACGTGAGCAGCGTGAGCCACACGAATACGTGCCCCATCGTCTTCCAGAACGGCGTGAAGAGGTCGAACGCCTGCATGCCGAGCACGATGCCGACGGCGAAGCACTGCGCGAACATCTTCACCTTGCCGAACCAGTCGGCGGGGAGCTCCGCGCCCTGGCTCTCGACGTACCCGCGGATCGCGGTGACGAGGAACTCGCGTGAGAGCACGACGACGACGACCCACGCGGGGAACCACGGCCGCGACCAGTCGATCACGGCGAGGAACACCATCGTGCCCATGACGAGCACCTTGTCGACGAACGGATCCGCGATGCGGCCGAACGCGGTGACGTGGTTGCCCTTGCGGGCGAGGTAGCCGTCGAGCACGTCGCTCGCCGCGACGAGCACGAACATCCAGAACGCGGTCTTCGCCCAGCCGCCGTCGAACGCGCGCTCGATCGCGTTCAGCGCCGCCTCGCTCGCCAGCACGCCGAAGAGCACGAGCGCGCCGAGGAAGCGCAACGCCGTGATGCGGTTGGGCCAGTGCTGGAAGACTCCCATCAGGTGCGGCGGGACGCGGCCTTCGCGACCAGGTTCGATTCGCGGTCGACGTCCTCGACGCGCGCCATGATGCAGTCCCCGACCTTCGCGCGCGAGTCGCGCACGACGGCGATCAGGTCGACCTCGGGCGCGTCCTGGACGGGCCGACCGACGACGGTCTTCGAATCGGGATGGCTCTCGTCGACGAGGACCTCGACGTCCTTCCCGATCCACGCGCGCTGCTCGGCGCGGAGCACCTCGTCGCGCGCGGCGATCACGGCCTCGTAGCGGGCCTGCGCGACGTCCGCGGGAACGCGGTTCGGGAGGTCCCAGCCGTGGGTCCCCTGCTCGGGCGAGTACGTGAACGCGCCGAGGCGCGCGAGCTTGTACTCCTTCACGAACCGCGCGGCCTCGGCGGCGTCGGCGTCGGTCTCGCCGGGGAAACCGAGCAGAAGAGTCGTGCGCAGCGTCAGGTGCGGGACCTCGCCGCGCAGTCGGTCGAGGATCCTCCGCACGTCGTCGCCGCTGCCGTGGCGGCGCATCGCGCGCAGCACGGGCGTCGCGATGTGCTGCACCGGGATGTCGAGGTACGGCGCGACGGTCGGGTGCGCCTTCATCACGTCGAGCAGGCGCCACGGGAAGCGATTGGGGTACGCGTACATGACGCGGACGCGCTTCACGCCCTTCACGCCCGCGAGCGCTTCGACGAGGTCGGGGAGCTCGCGCTCCATGTCGCGGCCCCACGCGGTCGAGTCCTCGGCGACGAGGACGAGCTCCTTCGTGCCGCCGGCGACGAGCTCCTGCGCCTCCGCGACGACGGCCTCGAGCGGCTTCGAACGGTGCTTGCCGCGGATCGACGGGATCGCGCAGAAGCTGCAGAGGTGGTCGCAGCCGTGCGAGATGCGCAGGTACGCGTACGACTTCGGCGTCGAGACGAGGCGCGCGCCTTCGCGCTCGGGAGCGCGCTCGAGCGGGCCCTCGAGGTACTTCGGCGTGCCCTTGCCCTGCGTCAGCGCGCGCACGGACTTCGCGAGCTTCTTGTAGTCGGAGATCTCGGCGAAGAGGTCGACGGCCGGGAACTGGGCGGCGAGGTCCTGCTTGTAGCGCTGCACGAGGCAGCCCGCGACGACGACGCGCTGGATCTCGCCGCGCTTCTTGCGCGCGAGCAGGTCGCGGATCGCGCCCTCGGACTCCTCCCGCGCGGGGCCGATGAACGAGCAGGTGTTCAGGACGACGGTGTGCGCGCTCGACGCGTCGTCGGTGATCACGAGCCCCTCCTCCGCCATGCGGCCGAGGATGAGCTCGGAGTCGATCAGGTTGCGCGCGCAACCGAGGTGGACGAGCGAGACGAGGGCCGGTTCGTGCTTCAAAGCGGTGCGGTCGACGCGGAGAGTGCGCGGCGCGGGTCGTCGAGGGTCGCGCGGCGGGTTCGAGGCATTCTGAGCGCGAAGACCGCCCCATCGACGACGCGGCCGCGCGTTCCAGGGTGGAGTCGCGCGGCCGCGGGGTGGGCTCGGCGGGAGGTCAGCTCGCTCCGACCTTTTCCAGCCAGGCTTCGCGGGTCAGGAGGATATCACGGCGCGAACCCCCGAGGTACGGACCGATCAGGCCCATGTCCTGGAGCTCGTCGAGCACCTTGCACGCGTCGTCGAACTCCATGCTGTACTGCCGCTGGAGCATCGACACGGCCACACGGCCGCGGTCGATGAAGAGGCAGCCGACCTCGGCGAGCAGCGCGGTGCGCTCGCTCGACTTGGTGCCCGTCGGCGTCTTGTGCGTGAGCTCGGCGGGCACGGCGTGCGGCGTCAGGACGACCGTGGGCTCGCTTTCGGCCGCGGGCGCGGCTTCGAGCGCGGTCGCGACGGGCTCGAGTTCGGTCGCTTCGGGCTCGGACTTCGCGCGGCGCGAGCTCTTGCGCTTGCGCGCGGGCTCCTCGGGCGCGTCGTCGGTCGCGGAATCGGCCGACTCGAAGACGCTGGAGACCGGCGCATCGTCCGTCGCGGGCGCGTCGAAGAGCGAGGGCGCCTCGACCTTCGCGCTCTTGCGGGCGGAGGAGCGCGTCTCGGGGAGCGCCGGAATCAGCGTGACGGGCTCGCTCTCGTCGCCCGCGGTCTCGGGCTCGTCCGAGCGCGCGAGAACCTCGGCTGCGCTCGCGGGGAGCTCGGTCTCGCTCGCGGGGAGCTCGGCTGCGCTTGCGGTGAGCTCGGCTGCGCTCGCGGGGAGCTCGGTCTCGCTCGTGGAGAGCTCGGTCTCGCTCGGCGCGGCGAACTCCGCGTTCGCGACCGGCGCGTCCGCCGATGCGGAATCGAGCACGGCGGAGACGGGCGCGTCGGCCGCGTCGGAGTCGAGCTCGTCGGCGAGCGTAGCGGACTCCGTCGCGTCCAGGACGGCGCTCGGCTCCGCGACGCGGGTCGCGAGCGGCGCGTCGAGCTCGTCGAGGTCGTGCACGACCGCGCGCGGAGCCGGCGCGGCCGCGAGCGCCTCGGCGGCGTCGGCGACCGTGACGCGGACCGGTTCGGCCGCGGCGTCGTCCGCGTCGAGCGCCTGCACGGCGCGCGCGAGCTCGTCCTCGAGGCTTCCCTCGTCGGCGTCCTCGTCGGTCTCGGTGACGAAGGTCAGCGAGCGCAGCTCGTCGCGCAGCGCGGTGCGGCGCGCGTCGGCGCTCTCGGTCTCCTCGTCGTGGTCGGCTTCGTGGAAGACCGCGGCGGTCGCGGGCACTTCCTCGGCGACGTCCTCGTCGGCGGAAGCGAGCGCGCGGGCGGGCGCGGGCGCCACGACGGGCGCCACGACGGGCGTCCGTGCGGGCTCGACGTTCGCGGCGAGCGCGCGCGGGGCTTCACGTTCCTCGGCGAGCGCCGGCTCGAGCTCGTCGTCCTCGGCGAGCGTCTCGGCGAGTTCGTCCGCGTCGGAGAGGTCTTCATCGAGGTCTTCGTCGTCGTCCGCGAGCGCCTCTTCCTCGTCGTCGAAGTCGTCCTCGTCCTCGTCGAGCTCGTCCTCGTCGTCGCGCGCGACCACCGCGGCCGGCGCGTCGAGCGGTTCTTCGTCGCTGAGCTCGTCGAGCTCGTCCTCGGCGACCGGCGCGCTCGCGAGCGGACGCGCTTCGGAGACCTCTTCCTCGAACTCCTCGTCGCCCGCGTCCTCGCGGAGCTTCTCGCGCAGCGAGCGCGGCGTGCCGTACGCGTCGACGATCGGGTCTTCGTCTTCCGCTTCCCACACCGGGCGCGGGAGGTTGCCGAGCTTCTGCGCCGCCTCGGCGTCCGCGCGCGCTTCGATCGGCGGGACGTCTTCGTCGGCGAGCGTGTAGCGATCGTCGGTCGTGTCGCGCTCCTCCGCATTCTCGAGCGTCGCAGCGGAATCCTGGCGCGCGCCCGGCGCGGTCCAGCGGTAGACCGACGGCGCGAAGTTCGCGGCCGGGATCGTCGGCGAGCTCGTCGCGCTGGCGAGCGGACGCGCGCCGACCGGGATCTCGCCCTTCCTGCGCACGTCCTCGGGGTACGGCGAGGGCGGCGGCGTCGGGAGCGGCTTCGCGATCGGCTTCGCGACGGGGAGCAGCGCTTCGGCTTCCTCCGTGCTGACGGCTTCCTCCGCGACGGAGGTCTTCGCCGTCGAGTTCACCGCGAGCTCGGGGTTCCGCACGGTCATCGGCTCCTCGGCCGCGAGCTCGTCCTTCTGCAGCCAGACGAACCACACCGTCGCGATCGCCGCGAGCGCGCCGACGAGCGCCGCGACCGCGACGTGCGTCAGGTCGCCGAGCGCGCCGCCGGTGCGCGCGCCGAAGTTGCCGCCGGAGCCGAACGCGCCGCAGAGGATCGAGAGGCTCGCCGCGAGGAAGCCCACGCCGACCAAATGACGGACGAGGCCCGGCACGGCACCCGCGAGGAACATGCGCGCACCGATCGCCGCGAGCGCGGCGTTGAGCACGAGGCTCGGGAACGCGCCGATCGAGTTGACCCAGAGCGCGGCGACGACCTTGACGAACTGCGTCGGTTCGGGATCGACGCCCTTGACCATCGCCTGCACGACGAGCACGGCGCAGAACACGCCGAACGCGAACAGGCCGATGCCCAGGCCGTCGCTCTTCATCTCGAAATCACGCTTGGTCATCGCTCTCATCCTGGTGTGCGGTCACGGAATCGGGGGTGGGGCCGTGCATCTCTTCCCACTGCTCGAGCGTCATCATCAGCTCGCGCGACTTGCTGCCCTTGTGAGGCCCGAGCACGCCTTGCTCGCTCATGATGTCGATGAGGCGCGAGGCGCGCGTGTAGCCGACGCCGAGCGCGCGCTGGAGCAAGCTCGCGCTGCCGCGCTTCGACTTCAGGATCACGCGCACGGCCTGGTCGTAGAGGTCGTCCTCCTCCGGCATCGAGCCCGACTGTTCGCCGGGCTGGCGCTGACCGGTGGAGAGCTGGACGAGCTCCTGGCTGAAGTTCGGCGCCGAGTGCTGGCTGACGAAGTCGACGATCTTCGTGAGCTCGCTGTCCTCGACGAGGGCGCCCTGCACGCGCTTCAACTTCGCGCCGCCCGGCGGCATGAAGAGCATGTCGCCGTTGCCGAGCAGCTTGTCCGCGCCGCTGTCGTCGAGGATGACGCGGCTGTCGATCTTGCTCGCGACCTGGAACGCGATGCGCGTCGGCAGGTTGCCCTTGATGACGCCGGTGATGACGTCCGTCGACGGGCGCTGCGTCGCGACGATCACGTGGAGACCCGCCGCGCGCGACTTCTGCGCGAGGCGCGTGATCGCGAGCTCGGCTTCCTTCTTCGAGGTCGCCATGAGGTCCGCCATCTCGTCGACGACGACGATGATGTACGGCAGGTGGCGCGGCGTGCGCTCGGCGTCGAACGCATCGCCGAGGCGCTGCTTGAGGCCTTCCTCGCCGAGCGCGTTGTAGCCCTTGATGTTCTTGACGCCGGCGTCTTTGAAGAGCTCGTAGCGCCCTTCCATCTTCTCGACGGCCCAGAGGAGCACGTTCGTCGCCTGCCGCGCGTCCGTCACGACCGGGCACATCAGGTGCGGCACGGACGCGAACATCTGCAGCTCGACCATCTTCGGGTCGACGAGGATCATCTTCACGTCGTGCGGCGAGCGCGTCATGAGCAGGCTCGCCAGGATCGTGTTGATGCACACCGACTTGCCCGAGCCCGTCGTGCCCGCGATCAAGAGGTGCGGCATGCGCGCGAGGTCCTCGACGATCGCGCCGCCCTCGGCGTCCATGCCGATGAACAGCGGGAGCGCCATGAACTTCGGGTCGTAGGCCTTCTCGGTGACGAGCTCGCTGATGCGCACGACGCGGCGCTTCTGGTTCGGCACTTCGATGCCGATCGTCTCCTTGCCCGGGATCGGCGCGATGATGCGCACGCTCTGCGCGCGCAGCGCCGCCGCGATCTCCTGGGAGAGCTGCGTCACCTTGTTCATGCGCGTGCCCTGCGCGACGGTGAGCTCGAAGAGCGTCACGGCCGGGCCGACCTGCGCCGCGATGACCTCGGCGTCGACGCGGAAGCTCGCGAGCGCGTTCTGCAGCTTCGCCGCGCTGCTCTCGAGGAACTTCTCGTCGAGGCCTTGGTTGCCTTCCGGCGGGATGAGCACGTCGAGCGGCGGGAACTGCCACGGGCCGGGCGGCGGCGTGAAGACCTCGACCTCGCGCGACGGCGTCGAGACCTTGGGCTTCATCGGCGGTTTCTTCGCCGCGGGCGCGGGCGCCAGCTCCTGCACGGGCTCGGCGTCGTCCTCGGACTCCTCGTCGTGTCCTTCTTCGTCGTCCGCGTCCTTCGCGGGCTCGATCTTCGCGAGGACGGGCTCGTCCGCGTCGGCGGACGTCTCGGCGCCCTCGTCCTCGTCGGACTTCTTGCCGCGCTTCTTCTTCGGCTTCGCGGCGGCCTCGGCCTCGGCGGCGAGCGCAGCGGCGGCGGCCGCTTCGGCGATCTCGCGCGCGGTCCGTTCTTCGGCTTCGAGTTCCGCGAGCTCCTCCTCGGTCGGATCGGGGTACTCGGTGTCCTCCTCGAGCTCCTCCTCGTACTCCTCGAGCAGCTCGTCCTCGTCGACCTCGACCGGATCGCCCTTCTTGCGGCGCTTCTTCTTCGGCGCGGCGCCGAGCGCTTCCGTCTCCTCGGGTCCGACCTCGATCACGGCGCCGGGAGCGCCGGCGAGCGCGGGCGAGAGCCCTTCGCGCAGATCCGCGCCGCGGAGGAAGTTCCACAGGCCGACGGCGCCCGACTTCATGCGGTGGCCGAGCGCCTGACCGATCGTCTCGCCGCGTTCGTTGCGCCGCTCCGCGAGCCAGTTCCGGAACGCGAGGAAGGTGCTGTAGAAGCCCATCTCCGTCGCGAGCATGAACGACACGGTCATCACGAGCAGCAAGAGCAGGAACAGCCCAAGCCCGCCGAACTTCTCCTCGAAGAACGGGCTCGTCTGCAGCGCGACGTAGCCGCCTGGACCATAGGGCAGGTGCGCGCTCACCTCGCCGCGCAGGCTCTCGAGCGAGCTCGGATCGGGACCGAAGCAGAACTGGAGGAACTGCGCCGTCGAGAGCAGGAAGAGGATCCCGCCGAACGTGCGCAGGATCGGCAGCGACACGGCGCGCGCGGAGACGAGCACGCAGCCCCAGAGCAGCGTGAGCACGATGCCGAGGTAGCCCGCGAGTCCGATCGCGCAGAAGACGCCGTTCGCGATGTACCAACCGACCTGGCCCGCCCAGTTCCAACCCTGCGCGCCGACGTCGTGGTACGGCGTGTAGAACGTCGTCATCGCGACGAGCGTGAAGAGCGCGAAGCCGACGAGGCAGAGCCCCTTGATCTCGCGCAGGTGTCCCGCGGCCGCGTCGTCGACCGGCGGACCGAAGAGGAAGCCGCGCATTCCGCCCGCGATGCGCGCGACGAAGCCGCCGGAGCTCGACGACTCCTCGGCGGAGCGGCGTCCTCGCCCGCCCACGGACTTCGGAGCCTTCGAGGACTTCGAGGCCTTGCGGTCCTCCGGTTCGTCCTCGACGTTCGACGGTTCCTCTGCGTTCGCCGCTCTACGCGCCATGCCTTCCCTCACGAGCCCAACGGAGGGACGAGCGCTCGACGGACGCGCGCTTCCAGCCCCCTCGTTCGGACCGGGGGCCCTCGTACCAAATCAGGGAGGTCGATCCAAGGACGCAGCGCGTGATGGAGCGCGCGTGGAGCGGCTTCTCCGCGGCTCGACGTGCGCGCGAACGCGGCCCGCTCGAGGGAGGGGAGCGCTACCGTTTCGCGCCGCCGAGGAGCGCGACGATCTCGCCCGCGACCTCGCGCTTCGTCCGGTTCGAGAGCTCGACGCGTCCGCCGTCCGCGCCGAGCAGCGTGACGCTCGTCCGATCGCCGCCGAGCGCCCCCGGCCCGTTGAGCACGATCCAGTCGGCGCCCTTCTTCGCGAGCTTCCGCCGCGCTCGCGCGACGCCCGCGCCCGTCTCCAGCGCGAACGCGACGACGGTCTTCCCGGGGGTGCGCCGGCCGCGGGTCAACGTCGCGAGGACGTCCGGATTGCGGACGAGCTCGAGCGTCGTCCGCTCCGCGCCGCCGTCCTTCGCCCGCCACTTCGCCGCGAGCTTGCGCGCCGGACGCCAGTCCGCGACGGCCGCGGCCATCACGAGCGCGTCGCAGTTCCGGAACTCGCGCCGGGCGGCATCGAGGAGCTCGCGCGCGCTGACGACGTCGACCCGGTGCACGCGGCGAGGTGTCGAGAGATTCACCGGTCCCGCGATCAGGACGACCTCGTGGCCCTCCGCGGTGGCCGCCTCGGCGATCGCGAAACCCATCTTCCCCGACGATTCGTTCGTCAGGTACCGCACCGGGTCGACGTGCTCGCGCGTGGGACCGGCGGTGATCAGGACGCGGAGTCGGCGCCCCGCGGCGCGTCCCGAGGACGGGCCGAGGGCGCGCGTCTCCCGGGCTGGGACGGAGCGCGCGGCCCGGTCGGCCCCCTCGACCTCGGTGCCCCGCCCCGGACGCGGGAAGGAGCTCGCGGCGGACGCGGAGGCCCGGCTCGCCCGCCTCCCGCCCTTCGCCGGCGTCCCGCGGTGCCTCGAGCGGCTCACCTGCGCTCCCCGAGGATCCGCCGTACGCGCTCGACGAGCGCGGCGGGCTCGGGGAGGCGTCCGCGGCCCGCGTCGCCGCAGGCCATGTGTCCCGCGTCGGGTTCGACGACGACCCAACCGTCCGCGGTGAGTTGCGCGAGGTTCCGCTGCACGGCGGGCTGCGCGAGCATGTTCGGGTTCATCGCCGGCGCGAGGAGCTTCGGCGTCCCGGCCGGGAGCGCGAGCGCGACGGTCGTCACGAGGTCGTCCGCGTGTCCGTGCGCGAGCCGCGCGATCAGGTCCGCGGTCGCCGGCGCGGCGAGGTAGAGCTCGGCCCACTTCGCGAGCTCGATGTGGTCCATCGCCGAGCTCCGCGTCGGCCCGAACTCGGTCGTGAACGCGGGTTCGCCGGTCACGGCCTCGAAGAGCTGCGGGTTCACGAGCTCCGAAGCGCGCGGCGTCAGCACGGCGCGGACGCGGTGCCCGTCCTGCGCGAGCTTGCTCGCGAGGTCGCACGCCTTGTAGATCGCGACGGACGCGCTCGCGGCGAGGAGGATCTGGGCCATGGGGTTCCTGCTGTCGGCGTGGTCGCCGCCGCGCCCTCAGGAGCGCGCGGGTTCGGAGAGGCCGATGATCTCGCGCACGCGTTGGACGGCGTGCTCGAGGTCGTCGTTCACGACCACGTGATCGTACTTCACGCGCTCGCGGTACTCGTCCTCGGCCTTGTGCAGGCGGCGTTCGAGGGCTTCGGGGGTTTCGGAGTTGCGCTGCACGAGGCGTTGGCGCAGGACTTCGAAGTCGGGCGGCGCGATGAAGACGTAGATGCCGGGCTCGCCGATCGCCTTCAACTGGAGGGCGCCTTGCACGTCGATCTCGAGCAGGCAGGTCTTGCCGGAGTCGAGCGTCGTCTGCATCGGCTTGCGCAGCGTCCCGTACAGGTTGCCGTAGACCTCGGCCCACTCGATGAACTCGCCGCGCTCGACCTTCGCGCGGAATTCGTCGCGCGAGAGGAAGTGGTAGTCGCGCCCGTCGACCTCGCCCTCGCGCCGCTTGCGCGTCGTCGCGGAGACCGAGAACACGATGCGCGGGTCCTGCAGGAGGCGCTTGCAGATCGTGCTCTTCCCGGCGCCCGAAGGGCCCGAGACGACGACCATCTGTCCGCGGCGCGTCATGCGCTCACTCCACGTTCTGCACCTGCTCCCGCAGGCGTTCGATGAGGGTCTTCAGCTCGACCACCGTGTGCGCGATCGTCGCGTCGCTGCACTTCGCGCCGATCGTGTTCGCTTCGCGCAGGAACTCCTGCACGAGGAAGTCGAGCTCGCGCCCGACCGGTTTTTCCTTCGCGAGCAGCAGGTCGAGCTGGCCGAGGTGGCTCCCGAGGCGCGTCAGCTCCTCGCTGACGTCCATGCGCTCGGCGAGCAGCGCGAGCTCGCGCGCGAGGTCGGCCTGCTTCACGACGTCGCGGCCGCCGAGGAGCTGGTCGACGCGCTTCTGCAGCGCCGCGTGGTGCTCGACGACGACCTTCGGCATGCGCTCCTCGATCTTCGCGACGAGCGCGCGGATGCCGTCCTTCTGCTTCTGCATGTCGGCGAGGAGGCTCCGCCCCTCCGCTTCGCGCATCGTGACGAGCTTCGCGAGCGCGCCGCGCACCGCCTGCTCCACGAGCTTCGCTTCGTGCTCGACCTCGGTCGACGGATCGGGGCTCGCGACGACGCCGGGGAGCTCGATCAGCGTTTCGAGCTGGACGTCCGCCGCGATCCCGAGCGCCTTCGCGAGCGCCTGGAGCTGATCGCGGTACGCGCGCGCGACGCCTTCGTCGAGCTTCGCGACTCTCGCGGAGGCCGCGCGCTCGACGGCGACGTGGAGCGTGACCACGCCGCGCTCGAGCGCCTTCTTCACGACGCCCTCGAGCTCGCCTTCCAGGTGCGCGAGCTCGGACGGCAGGCGCGTCTTCACCTGCAGGAAGCGGTGGTTGACCGAGCGCGCCTCGACGCGGACCGAGAAGGCGCCGTCCAGGACGGCGGCGGCGCCGAACCCGGTCATCGAACGGATCACGTCCGCGCGCCTCCCGCGGGAGCCGGCGCGTTCGCGGCGCGCGAGCCGGGCTTGATCGCCTTGCCGCCCGCCTTGCAGAGCGGGCAGTCTTCCTTCTTCCACTGCTTCACCTCGACCTCGGCGAGCGCGAAGAGCGGGAGGCCGTCGGCCTCGAAGGGGTTCTTGCCGGAGCGGTTGACGATGCCGCCGACCGCGAGCGGCTTGACGCCCTGCTTGCGCAGCACGTCGATGACCTCGCGCGCGGAGCCGCCGGTCGTGATCACGTCCTCGACGACGAGCACCTTGTCCGTCGGCTTCACGACGAAGCCGCGGCGGATGCACATCTCTTCGTTCTGGCGCTCCGCGAAGAGGCCGCGGGCGCCGAGCGCGCGCGCCATCTCGTACGCCCACGTCACCGCGCCGAGCGCGGGACCGATCACGACGTCGAAGGAGTGGCCCTTCGCGCGGAGGTTCTCCGCGAGCGCGCGCGCGAGCGCTTCGGCGCGACGCGGCTCCTCGAGGAGCAGCGCGCACTGGAAGTAGCGGTCGCTGTGCATGCCCGACGAGAGCTCGAAGTGGCCTTCGAGCATCGCCGACGACGAACGGAAGAGGTCGAGAACGCGCGTTTGATCCAAGCGGGGCCTCGCTGGAGATTCGGAGCCTTCGAGAACGATCGAACGGGGCGCGCGCGGGCCGCGACACGGGCTCCGCGCGGCGCGCGAGCGCTACTTCGGCTGCTCGGCGGGCGGCGTGTTGCCCGCGGGCGCGGCGCCGGGGCCGGACTCGCCGGGGAGCAACGGACCGCCGGTCGTGCTCGGCGCGGGGACGACCGAGCTGCTGCTCGTCGAACGGTTCATCACGTGGAGCAGGAGCGCGCTCACGAGGAACACCGCGATCGCGCCGAAGGTGAACTTGTTGATCCCCGACGCGCCGACGCCGAAGGTCGCCTGGCCCGACGTGCCGAGCGCGTCCGTCAGACCGCCGCCGCGGCCTTCCTGGAGGAGGATGACGACGACGAGGACGATCGCCGCGAGGACGAACAGGATGTAGAGGAGGGGTGTCGCGTAGGCTGCCATGTCGAGGACTCCGCGGGGTCGGGCCGCGCCGAAACCCGGGAGCGGGTCCGGTCGCCGCCGCCGGAGACCGGCCGCCCAGCGAGAGGGGCGACGGTTCTACCCGATTTCAGGCCGGGGCAGAAGCGGTCGTCCGCCGAGCGCTATCCTCACCGGCCCACCGCCGGTCCGCCGCGCCTCGAGCCGCATCGAGGGGCGGATCTCCCCCACCCCGGCCGCGGGAGGAGCTTCCCGTGTCGAACGAATGGGTGAGCCTCGCCACCGAGGCCCCGGAACCCGAGCCGTCGGACGTCCCCCGGACGGGCCTCGCGAGCCTCCCCGCGCGCGCCGGAGCCGCGGTGATCGACGTGGTCGCGCTCTGGCTCCTCGTGCTCTTCGGCATGTTCGCGGCGGCGATGGGGCTCGCCTTCCTCCACAAAGCCGGCCTGGTCGCCGAGGGTTGGGAGGACCGAGTCGGCGAAGCGCACGACGGGCTCCTGAAGCTCCTGGTCACCGCAGCCTTCGTCGGGTTCCGAGCCCTGGCCCTCGGGATCGGAGGCGCGACTCCGGGGAAGCTGCTGTTCCGTCAACGCGTGCTCGAGGCCTGGCCGGCACCGAGCCCGGAGCGGCCGGTCAGCGCTCTCGGTGCGCGAGTCCGACCGTGCGGCATGAAGGCGGCGTTCCTGCGCGAGGCGCTGCTCCTGGTCGACGGCCTGTGCCTGGGCCTCGTCGGCGCGCTGACGATGAACTCGTCGCCGTGGAAGCAGCGCGTCGGTGACCGCACCGCGAACACGATCGTCGTCGCGCGCGACGTCGTACCGGCGAGCGCGGCTCGCGACTCGCTGCGGGCTTGGATCGGGATCGCGTTCGGCGCGAGCCTCGTGCTCGCCGGGACGGTCGGGACGATCGTGGTGGCCGCGTTGGCACGGTGAACGCCGGTTCGAAGCTCCGCGCGGGAGTCGCCGCCGCACCCGGGTCGAGATCGGGTGAGCCGCCTGGCCGACCTCGTCCGGCTCACCGCCCGCCGAGCAACGGCAGGAACGTCTCCGCTTTGAGCGACGCTCCGCCGACGAGCGCTCCGTCGACGTCGCGCACGGAGAGGAGCTCCTTCACGTTGTCCGGCTTGACGCTCCCGCCGTACTGGATGCGCGTCTCTTCCGCGAGCGTGTCCGTGTAGAGCCCGCCGAGCACGCCGCGCAGGTACGCGTGCGCCTCGCCCGCCTGCTTCGGCGTCGCGACCTGGCCCGTGCCGATCGCCCACACGGGCTCGTACGCGATCGTGATCTTCAGGAGCTCGCGCGCGTTCACGCCGGCGAGACCGAGCGTGAGCTGCGAACCGATCACCTTCTCGGTCTGCTTCGCCTGTCGCTCCTCGAGCGTCTCCCCCACGCACAGGATCACGGAGAGGTTCTGGTCGAGCGCCGCGTGCACCTTGCGGTTCACGAGCGCGTCGCCCTCGCCGTAGACGTGCCGGCGCTCGGAGTGGCCGAGGATCACGTGCGTCGCGCCGACGTCGACGAGTTGGGCGGCGCTGATCTCGCCGGTGAAGGCGCCGTGGGGTTCGTCGCAGCAGTTCTGGGCGCCGACGACGATCTTCGTGCCGCGCAGCGCGCGCGCGATTTCGTCGAGGTAGACGAACGGCGGGAACACGCCGACGTCGACGTCGTCGCGCGAACCGAGGTGGTCGCGCAGTCGTTGGACGAGGGCGAGCGCGGTCTTGCGCTCGAGGTTCATTTTCCAGTTGCCGGCGATGAAGGGTTTGCGCACGGGGGGGCCTTGGGCGGGGGGTTGGGCGTGGAGAGTAGCGTGCGGATGTGCGTCGGCCACGGGTGGCAGGGCGCAGAGCGCTCGGTCGGGAGCGGTTCTGCCCGATGGGACGACGAGGAGAAAGGGACGCAACGGAGCACATTCGGGTGCTTCGCATCCCGGACTCCGTGCAGGCACGGGCCGGAGGACCGGCCCGTGCCTGCACGGAGTTCTATTTCCTCTCAGCATCGAGCGGTCGATGGCGAGTGGGTGTGCGCGGCGCGAGCGAGATCGGACGTGGTGGCTCGGCTTCGGACGGCGAGCCACGCTGGCGCGGTTGGCGCTTCGGGCTCAGCGGCGCGTGGTGGCGCGCGACGGTTGCACGACCGTCTTCTTGTCGAGCGCGGCGATCGCGATCGCGTCGGCGCGGATTTGGCCGAAGACGTCGGGGCTGATCGCTTGCGCACCGTCGGAGTGGACTTCGTCCGGAGCCGTATGGACCTCGACGATCAGTCCGTCGGCTCCCGCCGCGACGCCCGCTCGCGCGAGCGCGCGAACGAGGTCCGCGCGGCCTGCGGCGTGCGACGGGTCCGCGATCACGGGCAGGTGCGTCGCGCGCTTCAGGTGGGCGATCGCACCGACGTCGAGCAGGTTGCGCGTCGTCGGGTCGAAGCCGCGCACGCCGCGCTCGCAGAGGACGACCTCGGGGTTGCCCTGGGCGAGCACGAACTCGGCGGCCATCAGGAACTCGCGGATGCTCGCGCCGAAGCTGCGCTTCAGGAGGACGGGCTTCTTCGCGCGCCCCACTTCGATCAGGAGCGGCGTGTTCGTCATGCTCCGCGCGCCGATCTGGAACATGTCGGCGACCTCGCCGACCTTCTCGACGTCGCGCGGATCGAGCACCTCGGTCACGATGCCGAGACCTGTCTCGACGCGCACGCGCGCCAGGAGCTCGAGCCCCTCGTCCTTCGAGCCTTGGTACGAGTACGGCGACGTGCGCGGCTTCCACGCGCCGCCGCGCAGGAGCGTGGCGCCCTGCTCGCGCACCGCGTGGGCGATCTCGAAGAGCCGCTCTTCGTCCTCGACGGCGCACGGCCCCGCGATCAGCGCGATCGAGCCGCCGCCGAAGCGCGCGTCCCGCACCGCGACGACCGTGTCGGGCTGGCCGGGCTTGCGCTCGTGCCGTTCGCGCGCGTCGCCGGCGTCGAGCACGCTCTGGACGCCGACGAGGTCCTCGAAGGCGGAGCGGTGCTCGGGTTTGCCGCCCCCCGTGAGCTCGAGCAACTCGCGCCGCTCGTCCAGGAACCGCGTCCGGTAGCCGAGGCGCGAGGCGAGGGTCTGGATCGCCTCGAGTTGGGCCTCGGGCAGGGCGCGGCGCAGTCGCAGGAGCATGCTGGGAGACCGCGACGGGCGCGGTGGAATCGGGACATGATGGTGTCGCCTCGGAGGGGCGTCAATCGAGCGCGCTCGGGCGGGGACGGCGGCCGAGGGAAGCGCGCGCCGGCCGCACGAGCTCCGAGCGAGCCGTCGCGGCGCCGTCTCGGCCGAGCGCTCCGTCCCGAAGACGGGCTGCGCGTCCTTCGTACGCGCTCCGAACCCGACTCCGCATGGCGCTCGCGCGCTCCGAGTCCGTAGGCTCGCGGACGCGCGCCCAACGTCGACCGACGTCGCCCCCCCACGCGCGCGCACGGAGGCAGCGATGGGGAATCATCCTTCGACTTGGGCGATCGTGCTCGCCGCGGGAGCGGGCGAGCGGTTGCGTTCCCTGACCACGGACGGTGCGGGGCATTCCGTGCCGAAGCAATTCTGCTCGCTGCGGGGAGGACGAAGCCTCTTCGGCGACGCCGTCGAGCGCGCGCGGCGCATCGTGCCGCGCGAGCGCATCGTGACGATCGTCGCGGAGGAGCACCGCGCGCACTGGGAACGCGAGACGCGCGAGCTCGCGCCGGAGAACGTGCTCGTGCAGCCGAAGAACCGCGGCACCGCCGCCGGACTGCTCTATCCGCTGCTCGCGATCCACGAGCGCGAGCAGCACGCGCGCGTGCTCGTGCTCCCTTCCGATCATCACGTGCGCGACGAGAGCGTGCTCGAGCGCTCGAACCGCGACGCGCTCGCGAACGTGGAGCTCGACGAGCGCGAGCTCGTGCTCCTCGGCGTCGAACCCGACGCGCCGGTCTCCGACTACGGTTGGATCGTGCCCGGCGCGCCGCGGCCCGGTTGGCGCCGGCCGCGCCGCGTCGCGGAGTTCGTCGAGAAGCCCGCGGAGCCGATCGCGCGCGACCTCCTCGCGCGCGGCGCGCTGTGGAACTCGTTCCTGCTCGCCGGAGAGGTCGACACGTTCCTCGATCTCTACGCGCGCGAGCTGCCGGAGCTCGTGCACGCGTTCACGACCGCGCTGCTCGCGCGGCCGGCGCTCCGCGCGACGTTCCTCGACATGCTCTACGCGGGGATCGAAGCGAACGACGTGTCGCGCGACGTGCTGCAGAGCGCCCCGGATCGCCTGAGCGTCGTCTCCGTGCCGCCGTGCGGCTGGACCGACCTCGGCACGCCGGAGCGCGTCGCGCAGTGCTTGCGCGACGAACGGCTCGACGCACGCCCGAAGCGCCTCGCTCCGCCCGAGCCCGCGCTCGTGCTTTCGCAGGCCCTGACGAGGCGTGGGAGCGCATGACGCGCCGCCGGATCGCGCGCGCTCTTTCCGAAGCCGAGCGCGCGGACGGCGGACTCGCGCCCGACGAACTCCGTCTGCGCGTCGTCGTCGAGCGTCCGCTCACGCGCGTCGCGTACGGCGTGCAGCGCGGGCGGGACGGGCTCCTCGCTCCGTGCGCCGCCGATGCGAGCGCGATCACCTTCGAGTTCGTCGCGCGCGTGAGCGAACTCCGTCCGCGCCGCGCCCCGCGCTTCCTCGGCGAGTTCGTGCACGGTCCGCCGGACGAGCGCTTCGTCTACGTGAACACGGGAAAGCGCGCGGGCGATCCGCGTTCGCCCTGGGACAGGCGGGCGAAGCTCCATCTGTGCGACGTGCGCCGCGAGGACGCGCGCCGTGCGCTCGGGAACTCGCGCCTCGTGCTCGAAGCGCGGATCGAGGGCACGGCGCGCGACGGCGGTCCCGCGTGCGCGAGCGTTCCGCTGCTGGGCGGCGGTTGGCGCGTGCGCGCGTCGAAAGCACGCACGCGCACCGCTCGCCGCGGATCCGCCGCGCTCAGCCGGCCTTCACCGGGATCTTCGCGACGGGCGTCGGCTCGACCTTCGGGATCGTGATCTCGAGGATCCCCTTCTTGCACGTCGCGACGAGCGCGTCGGACTCGAGGCGCGCGTTCTCGGGCAGCTCGATCCGCCGTTCGAAGGCGCCGTAGCACGATTCGACGCGGCGGAACTCCTTGCCCTTCTTCTCCTCTTCCCACTTCCGCTCGCCGGTCACGACGAGCTCACGGCCGCGCACTTCGACGTGCACGTCCTTCTCGGTCATCCCCGGGACCTCGATGGTCACGGCGAAGGTCTTGTCGGTCTCCGCCAAGTTCATCGGCGGCAGGAAGGTGCTCCCGTTCTTCAAGGTCATCGCGCCGAGCGGTTCGTCGGTGAAGAAGCGGTTGAAGAGCTCGTCGAACTCGTCGCGGAACGCGGTCAGTTCGTCGTTCCGGCGCCAGGGAAGGAGCTTCATGGTGATCTCCGCGTGCACTCACGCTCCGTGAGAGCCGAACGAACGCTCCACGCGCCACCGCGACGCGCGAGCCGCGCACGTCCATGCTCGCACGCCGTTCGATCGCCCACGCCGTGCGCGCGTTCCGTCGCGCGAAGGGAGTAGCGCGCGGTGCTCGTCTGGGTAGCACGCCCCGCGCGGATCCGTCGAGGACGGCACCGCGCCGTGCCCTCCTGGGCGCCGGACATCCGCAGATCGGCGTACGGAGGCGGGGGAATCGGCTCGATGGCCGCTCGCGCGCGCTCGCGCGACGATGCTGCGCGAGGAACTCCCGCCATGAAGACGATCATCGAGCCCTTCCGCATCAAGAGCGTCGAACCCATCCGCATGACCACGCGCGCCGAACGCGAGGCCGCCGTCGCGCGCGCGGGCTTCAACCTCTTCGCGCTCGACTCCCGCGACGTCGTGATCGACCTCCTGACGGACAGCGGCACCGGCGCGATGTCGAGCGAGCAGTGGGCCGCGATCATGCGCGGCGACGAGAGCTACGCGGGCGCGCCGAGCTTCACGCGCTTCGAGACGGCCGTGCGCGAGCTCACGGGCTTCCCCCACGTCATCCCGACGCACCAGGGCCGCGCCGCGGAGCATCTGCTCTTCCCCGCGCTCGCGAAGCCGGGCCAGGTCGTCCCGAACAACACGCACTTCGACACGACGCGCGCGAACCTCGAGCTCGCCGGCGCCGTCGCGCGCGACCTGCCGTGCCTCGCGTCGCGCGACTCGACGAGCCTCGCACCGTTCAAGGGCGACGTCGACCTCGCCGCACTCGAGAAGGTGCTCGCGGAAGAGCGCGAGAACGTGCCGCTCGTGCTCGTCACCGTCACGAACAACGCCGGCGGCGGCCAGCCCGTCAGCCTCGCGAACCTGCGCGGCGTGCGCGCGCTCTGCGATCGCTTCCACGTGCCGTTCTTCCTCGACGCGTGCCGCTTCGCGGAGAACGCGTACCTGATCCAGCAGCGCGAGCCCGGCCAGAAGGAGCGCAAGCTCTCCGACATCGCGCGCTCGATGTTCGACCTCGCCGACGGCTGCACGATGAGCGCGAAGAAGGACGGCCTCGCGAACATCGGCGGGTTCCTCGCGTGTCGCGACTCCGCGCTCGCGGACGAACTGCGCACGCGCCTCGTCGTCACCGAGGGCTTCCCGACGTACGGCGGGCTCGCGGGGCGCGACCTCGAAGCGATCGCGCAGGGCCTGAAGGAGGTCGTCGAGCAGGACTACCAGGAGTACCGGCACGCGAGCATCCGCTACGTCGTCGAGCGCCTCGCCGCGCGCGGCGTCCCCGTGCTCCAACCCGCGGGCGGCCACGCGATCTTCCTCGACGCGGCGCGCTTCCTCCCGCACCTCGACTGGCAGGACTACCCGGGCCAGGCGCTCGCGATCGAGCTCTACCTCGCCGGCGGCATCCGCGCGTGCGAGATCGGGAGCGTGATGCTCGGCCGCGTCGACGCGAAGGGCGTCGAGACGCCGGCGCCGCACGAGCTCGTGCGCCTCGCGATCCCGCGCCGCACGTACACGCAGAGCCACATGGACTACGTGATCGAAGTGCTCGACGAAGTGTGGCACGAGCGCGAATCGATCGGCGGCGTGCGCATCGAGCGTGCGCCGCGCGTGCTGCGGCACTTCCGCGCGCGCTTCGCGCGGCTCCCGGCGCGGGCGAACGTCCAGGAGCGGCTCGCGATGCCCGCGGCGAAGCCGCACGGCACCGGAGCGCACGGAGGTCGGCCGTGATGCTCGCCGATCCGCGCGCGCGGCTCGCGCAGTGCTGGGCGCTCGTCGGCGACACGCCGATGCTCGGGATCCGGGCGAAGGTCGGCGGGCGCGAGGTCGTCGTGTACGCGAAGCTCGAGAGCGAGAACTTCACGGGCAGCATCAAGGACCGCATGGCGCTCCACATGCTCGAGCGCGCGTACGCGTCGGGCGAACTCCACCCCGGCGACACGATCGTCGAGGTCTCGAGCGGCAACACGGGCATCTCGTTCGCCGCACTCGGCCGCGCGCTCGGCCATCCCGTGCGCATCTACATGCCGAGCTGGATGAGCCAGGAGCGCCGCGCGCTGATCGCCAGCTTCGGCGCCGAGATCGTCAGCGTCACGAAGGAAGAGGGCGGCTTCGTCGGCGCGATCGAACTCGCCGACCGTTGGCAGAGGGAGCACGCGCACGCGTTCCGTCCGCAGCAGTTCGCCAACGGAGCGAACGTCGAGGCGCATGCGCGCACGACGGGTGTCGAGATCCTCGTGCAGCTCGCACGCCGCGGCCTCGCACCCGACGCGTTCGTCGCGGGCGTCGGCACGGGCGGCACGGTCATGGGCGTCGGCGCGGCGCTGCGCGCGAAGTTCCCCGACGTCACGGTCCACCCGCTCGAGCCGGCGAACTCCCCCACGCTGCGCACGGGCAAGAAGGACGGCCACCACCGCATCCAGGGCATCAGCGACGAGTTCGTGCCCGCGATCGTCGAGCTGACGAAGCTCGACTCGATCGTCGACGTGTGGGACGGCGACGCGATCCTCATGGCGCAGCGGCTCGCGCGCGAGCTCGGCCTCGCCGTCGGAATCTCGTCGGGCGCGAACTTCCTGGGTGCGCTCGAACTCGCGCTCGGCCGCCCGGGCGAACCCGTCGTCGTGACGGTGTTCCCCGATTCGAACAAGAAGTACCTGTCGACGGACCTCGTCCGCGAGGAGCAGGCGCGCGAGGACTACCTCACGCCGCAAGTCGAGCTCTGCGACTTCGAGGCCGTGCCTCGCGCCGGCTGCTCCGTCGAGACGCTCTGCACGCGCTGCCGCACCTGACTTCGGCGTCGCGCGGCGAGAGCGCGGTCAAGCGGGCTCGTCCTCGACGAGCCCCGCGCGCTCCTTGGCGGGCTTCTGCACCTCGACCAGGGTCCCTTCCGCGAGCAGCAAGACGCTCGCGACGGACACGGCGTTCTCGAGCGCGATGCGCACGACCTTCGTCGGGTCGAGGATGCCGGCCTTCAGGAGGTCCACGTACTCGCCGGTCGCCGCATCGAACCCCTGCGCGCCCGTGCTCGCGCGCAGGCGCTCGACGACGACGCCGCCGTCGAAGCCGGAGTTGATCGCGATCTGGCGCGCGGGCGTCGCGAGCGATGCGGCCAGGATGCGCGCGCCGGTCAGCACGTCGCCGCGGCATTCCGCGAACAGGCGCTCGACCGCGGGCACCGTGCGCAGGAGCGCGACGCCGCCGCCGGGGACGATGCCCTCGGCGACCGCGGCCTTCGTGGCGCTGATCGCGTCCTCGAGAGCTTCCTTGCGGTTCTTCATCTCCGCCTCGGTCGGCGCGCCGACCCGCAGGATCGCCACGCCGCCCGTGAGGCGCGCGAGGCGTTCGCGCAGCTTGTCGCGCTCGTAGTCGGAGTCCGCGGCTTCGATCTCGCGCCGCAGCTCCGCGCGCCGCGCTTCGAGCTTCGTCTTGTCGCCGCCGCCGCCGATGATCGTCGTGTTCTGACGGTCGACGACGATGCGCTTGGCGCTGCCGAGCTCGGCGACCTGCAGCTTCGAGAGCTTCGCCCCGAGGTCCTCGCTCACGAGCGCCGCGCCCGTGAGGATCGCGATGTCCTCGAGCATCGCGCGCCGGCGGTCGCCGAACCCCGGCGCCTTGACCGCGATGCAGACGAGGTTCCCGCGCAGTCGATTCACGACGAGCGTGGCGATCACCTCGGTCTCGAGGTCCTCCGCGATGACGAGCATCGGCCGGTTCGCCTGCGCGACCTGTTCGAGCACGGGGACGAGCTCGTTCACGTTGGCGATCCTGCGCTCGCACACGAGCACGAAGGGATCCTCGAGCACCGCCTCGAGGCGCGCGGGATCCGTGACGAAGTACGGCGACAGGTACCCGCGGTCGAACTGGAGCCCCTCGACGCACTCGAGCGCCGTCTCGGTGCCCTTCGCCTCCTCGACGGTCACGACGCCCTCGGGCCCGACCTTCTCCATCGCGCTCGCGACGAGTTCGCCGATCCCCGCGTCGTTGTGCGCGGAGATCGTCGCGACTTGCGCGCGTTCGCGGCGGCTCGCGACGGGGCGCGAGAGTTCCGCGAGCGCCGCGCAGGCCGCCTTCGCTCCGAGCTCGATCCCGCGCTTGAGGTCGATCGCGCTCGCCCCAGCCGCGACGTTGCGCAAGCCCTCGGAGAAGAGCGCGTGCGCGAGGAGCGTCGACGTCGTCGTCCCGTCGCCGACGGCGTCGCCCGTGCGCTCCGCGGCCTGTCGGAGGACCTGCGCGCCGAGGTCCTGCACGGGATCCTCGAGGTGCACTCGCTTCGCGATCGTGACGCCGTCGTTGCAGACGAGCGGCGCGCCGTACGACTGCGCGATCAGGATGCAGCGCGAGCGCGGCCCGAGCGTCGCCCGCACGGCGTCCGCGAGCGCCGTGGTGCCTTGGAGGAGTCTCGCGCGCGCTTCGTCGCGCAGGAGGAGTCGCGTCGGATTCATGGTGCACCTCGGAGCTCGTCTTCCGGCACGACGAGCGAACGTCGACGTGCTCGCGATCGAGCGTCCAGACGACCCGGGTTCCTAGCCCCCCCGCGGCCGTTCCGGACGGCGTTCGACGGTCGTACCGGCGCGCACCCGAGTCCGTACGCGGAGCACGCGACGATCCGCCCGGGGTCGAGGACGCGCGCTTCGTCCGTACGCACTCGTCGCCGCGCGCCGGACCTCCGGAGTCGCTAGCCTCGTCGCTCGTCGGAGCGCGCCTCGATGCAGGCGCGGCGCGCGCACGTCGCGTACGCCACGACTTCGCGGGCGCGCGTCCCCACTTGGACGAGGTGGACGATGAAGATCGAGAACGTGATGACCCGCGGCGTGAAGACGTGCCGGCCCGAGGACACGCTCGCGCGCGCCGCGCAGATCTTCTGGGACCTGGACTGCGGCGTCGTGCCCGTCGTCGACGGCGAAAACCACGTCGTCGGCATGCTGACGGACCGCGACGTGTGCATGGCGGCGTGGTTCGGCGGGAGGCCGCTCGACGCGCTGTGCGTCGCCGACGCGATGGCGGACCGCGTCTACGTCTGCCGCACGGACGACTCGATCGCCTCGGCGTCGTCGATGATGCGCGCGAAGCGCGTGCGCCGTCTGCCCGTGCTCGACGAGGCAGGGCGGCTCGCAGGGATCGTGTCGTTGAACGACCTCGTGCGGCACGCCGCGCGCGACGACGCGCGCATGTCGCCGCAGGAGCTCGTGGCCGTGATGGCGGCGGTGTGCGAGCCGCGCACGCGCCCGGATCCGACGAAGGCGCTCGACGTGCTGCCGCCGCGAGCCGTGGTCGCGCCGCAACCGCCCCGCGCGACCGTCGCAGCGCGCGGTTGAGGTCGATCGCGGGACGAAGGAGCGTGCGGAGAGGAGCCCGAGACGGCGCCAAGCGCATCGGGCGGCGCGCCGTTCGTGCGCGCGCTCCGCTCCTCTCGCTCGCTCGACCTTGACAGCCGCGCGCGGCGCGGCGACCGTCCCCGACGCCATGCTCCTCACGCTCCTCGCGACGACCGTCTCCTTCCTGCCCGTCCCTGCGGATCCTGCGGCGCTCGCGCGGGAGTACGCCGCGGCCGTGAAGGAGGTGAACGAGGCGCACGCCGCGAAGCCGGCGGCGAAGAGCGAGGAGGAGCTCGCGAAGAAGCTGCCGGCGAGCGCCGCGAAGGCGCTGGCGGAGCTCGTGAAGTCGAAGGAGGCGCCCGGGCTCGCGCCGGCGCTCGTCGTCGCGGGCGAGGCCGCGCTCGACCTCGATCGCATGGACGACTTCGAGAGCGTGCGCGCGCGGCTCGTGCAGGTCGCGCCCGAGCAGGCGAAGGCGCTCGGGCTCGCGCTCTCGCGGCCGCGCTTCGTCGCGCGCGGGACGGACGGCGTGGAGAGCGCGGGGTTGAAGGCGCTGGCGGACGCGTTCGACGCGGTGCTCGACGGCTACGCGGACGTGTTCGGGATCACGTCGTTCAGCAAGGTGCCGGGGAAGAAGCTGCGGTTGCGCGCGCACCTCGTGCCCGAGATCACGAAGCCGCCGCACTTCGCGCCGGAGTTCCCGTGGCACTCGGAGATCGACTTCCCCGTGATCGACGCGAAGGGGTTCGCGTCGCCGACCGACAAGGGGCAGTTCCTGTTCTACGGGTTGTGCCACGAGCTCGGGCACGTCGTCGCGATGTGGGGCGACACGCGCGACGAGGAGGATCACCACGCGTGGGCGCACTACACGGGCGTCGTGCTGGTCGAGGAGCTCTCGAAGAAGAAGGTCGCGGCGCTCGAGGGGGCGAGGGACGTGCGGTGGAGGTCGCTGTCGCTCGAGCGGAAGGCGTTGGAGAAGGACGAGACGGACGAGAGCGCGAAGGCCAGGCAGAAGGTGCTGCGGAAGCTCGTCGCGCTGCACGATCTCGTCGGGCCGAAGGCGATCGGGGCGGCGGTGGAGGCGATGAACGCGGCGGGGAAGGGGACGCGGGTGAATCGGGTGAGGTACTACCGGTTCGCGGAGTTCGAGAAGGCGTTGATGGCGACGGACGCGGGGAAGAAGAAGGTGAAGGAGATTGGCGGCGTGTTCGCGGGGGGGTGACGGGCGGCGCGCCGAGGCAGGTGGGCGGCAACGGAGAGAGATAGCAAAGGCGCACATGTGGGCGCTCCGCGTCCCAGACTCCGAAGAGGCGCGGACCGGAGGAACCGGTTCGCGCCTCTTCGGAGTTCTCGTTGGAGAAGGGATCAGCAGCGGAGGTAGTCGGGGCGCCACTCGCGGATGCGGCGTTTGATCTCGCGGGGGTCTTCGATTTTATTGGTCAGGACGTCGCGGGCGAGCGTGGGGAGTTCGGCGTCGCTCGCGAAGCGAAGGGCGACGAGTTGGCGGGGCGTGAACTCCGGGATGCGGGGGTGGAGGTCGGCCGGGAGGAGGCGTTCCATGCGCAGGCGCTCTTCGAGGCGGATCACGCGGTCTTGGACGCTCAGTGCGAAGACGCGCATCGCGAAGAAGAGGATCAGGAGGGCGACGGCGAGCGCGACGGAGAGGAAGGCGTCGATTCCTCCGACGACGAAGGCGTTGCGCACGCTCCATCCGAGGTTCGCGAGGAGGATGCCGAAGGCCGCGAAGTGGTAGAGCGGCTCGAACTTGGCGTGGTTGGCGTAGGTCTGCGGGCGGCGTTCGAACTTGAACATGCGTTCGAGGGTAGCGCGCGGCGGGTCAAGCTCCACCGCCCTTCGGGCCGATGCTAGCCTGCCCTCGGAGGTGCCCCTGAAGCCGTCGACGTTGTCCGCGCTGCTCGCGCTCGTGCCGCTCGAGAGTCTGCCGCGCACCGGTTGGATCCTGCGCAACGTGCCGGCGCCCGAGCCGATCGCGGGGCACATCCTGAACACGTGCTTCGTCGTGCTCGCGCTCGGTCCGCGCGTCGAGCCCGCGCTCGACGTCGATCGCGCGGTCGTGCTCGCGACGCTGCACGACGCGCCCGAAGCGCTCACCGGCGACCTCCCGCGCATGGTCAAGGCGCTCCTGCCCGACGGCGCGAAGGCGCAGGCGGAGGAGCGCGCGGCGAAGGAGCTCCTCGGTCCGCTGCCGCCGCTCGTGCTCGACCGTTGGCGCGAGTTCCACGAGGGCCGCACGCGCGAAGCGCGCTTCGTGCGCGTCTGCGACCGGCTCCAGATGGGCGTGCGCGCCGTCGCGTACCACCGCCTCGGGTTGCGCGGCCTCGACGACTTCCGCGTCGCGCTCGAGGAGCTCGATTGCGGCGAGTTCGAGCCCGCGCGCGCGCTGCGCGACGAGATCGTCGCGGCGTTGAAGGCCTGAACGGAGCGCCGTCGCTCGGACTCCGTCCGGGACTGTTCGTTCGCGTCCTCGAGCGCGCGCTCCCCGCACGGTCGGGGCGTGACAGCCCGCGCGCGCACCCGTACGCTCCCGCGCGTGAAGAAGCTCGCCCTCGTCCTGCCGCTCGGAGCGCTCGTCGCGCTGGCCGTGCTGCTCCTCGTCGCGCGCTTCTCCGCGCCGCTCGAGCCCGTGCAGCCGATCGAGGCCGCGAGCGGAGCGAGTCTCCAACCGCTCGATTTCCCCAAGCGCGACGCGCGCTTCGAGAGCCGCGTCGTCGCGCCGAGCGGCGCAGGTGTCGCGCGCGCGACCGTCTGGCTCACGAGCGGAGCCGAAGTCTCGTTCGTCGAGACCGGCGCCGACGGCGCATTCGCCTTCGACCGCGTGCAGCCGGGACCGCGCGAACTCGTCGTCGTCGCCGAGGGCTTCGCTCCGCGGCGCGCGACGTTCGCCGAGTCCGAGCCGCACGCTTCGATCGCGCTCGGCGAGCCGCTGCCGCCCCCGCCGTCGCTCCCGGCGATGAAGCGCTCGACGCTGCGCGGCACGGTGAGCGGACTCGGCTTCGTCGCGGCGGGTGCGCAGATCTGCCTCACGCCTCGAGCTCCTGTCGAGACGCTCGGCGCGCCGATCCCGGTGCGCGTCGAATGCGCGGACGACGGCGCGTTCGAGTTCCAGGACCTGATCGAGGGCGAGTACACGCCGCACGTCTATCCGCGCTGGGCGGTCAACGGCAGTTGGCCCGACCTGCTCGTCCCGACCGGGGGCGCGAGCGGGCTCGAGTTCCGGCACGAGGAAGGAGCGCATCGCGACGGCCTCGCGTTGACGACGACGTGCTCGCGAATCCGCGGGACCTTGCGCGACGCGCTCGGCGGACCGCTCGAGGGCGCGCTCGTGCTCGTCGCGCTCGCGAGCGATCCGTCGCGCGTCTGGCCGCCCGCGACGAGCGCGGTCGGCGGCGCCTTCGAGGTCGGCGACCTTCCCGCGGGCAAGTACACCGTTTCCGTACGCGCGGGCGGCGACGCCGCGCAGCTCGAGATCGACCTGCGCGCGAGCGAGGTGCGCGAGCTCAACGTGCGCCCCCTCGACGTCGCGAAGCCGCGCTGACGCGCGCGGGGTATCCTCGACGGGAATTCCCATGGCCTTCGTCTACCTCGACCACGCCGCGACGACGCCGCTCGACCCGCGGGTGCGCGAAGCGATGCTCCCCTGGCTCGGCGAGCGCTTCGGCAACCCGTCGTCGCGCCACAAGCCGGGCGTCGCAGCCGCGCAGGCGATCGAGGCGGCGCGTGCTTCGGTCGCGCGCGCGATCGGCGCACGACGCGACGAGGTCGTCTTCACGTCGGGCGGCACCGAAGCGAACGCGCTCGCGGTGCTCGGCGGCGCGCGCGCGCGACGCGAGAAGGGCCGGCACGTGCTCGTCGGGCCGGCGGAGCACGCGTGCGTGCGCGAAAGCGCGCTCGCGCTCGCGCGCGAGGGCTTCGAGGTCGAGACGCTGCGCCTCGACGCGCGCGGCGCGCTCGATTTGGAGCACGCGGCGGGCCGGATGCGCGCGGACACGGTGCTCGTGGCGCAGATGCTCGTGCAGAACGAAGTCGGCACGATCTATCCGGTGCGCGAGCTCGCGCGTGCCGTCCGCGCGCGCTCGAAGCACGCGCTCGTCCACGTCGACGCGGTGCAGGCGCTCGGGAAGCTCGAGCTCGACGTCGAGGCGCTCGGCTGCGACACGCTCGCGCTCTCCGCGCACAAGGCGCACGGACCGCAGGGCGCGGGCGCGCTCTTCGTGCGCGAGAACACGGCGCTCGATCCGCTCGTCCACGGCGGCGGACAGGAGCGCGGGCTGCGCTCGGGCACGCCGAACGTCGCGGCGATCGTGGGCTTCGGCGCGGCCGCGCAGTTCGCGGAGGACGAGCGTCCCGAGCACGAGCGCGCGCTCCGCGCCTTGCGCGCCGAGCTCGTGGCGGGCCTGGCACGCTTCCCGAGCATTCGACTCTTCGATCGCGGCGCGACGGCGCCGCACATCGCGGCGTTGCTCGTCCCCGGCGTGCCGTCCGAGGTGCGCATGCACCACCTCGAGGAACGCGGCGTCGTCGTGAGCGCGGGGAGCGCGTGCCAGGCGCAGAAAGCGGCCATCAGCCCGTCGCTGCTCGCGCTCGGACTGACGCCCGACGAAGCGCGGACGATGCTGCGCCTCTCGTTCTCGCACACGACGACGGCGATGGACGTCGAGGCGTTCCTCGCAGCGCTGCACGCGGTCGAGTCGAGGCTCGCGTCGGCGAAGACCTGACGCTGCGCGCGCTCTGCTACGCTTCCGCCCCCACCATGCCCTCCCTGCCTCCCGCACTGACCCCGGACGGCGCGCTCCTCCCCGCGCCCGCGCTGCTCCTCCGCTACGGCGAGCTGACGCTCAAAGGCCTGAACCAGGACCAGTTCATCTCCCGCCTGCGCCGCAACATCCTCCGCCAGACCGCCCCCATCTCCCCCGTCCGGGTCGAGCGCGTCTACAACCGCATGCTCGTCTTCCCCGAGCGGCGCTCGGAGCAGATCGCGCGCAAGCTGCAGCACGTCTTCGGCCTGAAATCGATCTCGCCCGCGTGGATCACCGCGCCGACGGCCGACGCGATCCTCCCCGTCGCGCGCGCGGTCTTCCTCGACGCGCTCGAGTCGCTGCGCGGCCCGCACGACGCGAGCGCGCGCACGGTCACCTGCCGCGTCGAGACCACGCGCGCCGACAAGCGCTTCCCGATCCCGTCGAACGTCTTCGACCGCCAGGCCGGCGAGCACGTCCTCGCCGGCGTCCCCGGCGTGAAGGTCAAGCTCGACGACCCCGAGCTCACGCTCGGCATCGACATCCGCGCGGAAGGCGCGTACCTCTTCGCGCGCCGACTCGCGGGCGCCGCGGGACTCCCCGTCGGATCGAGCGGCCGCGGGCTGTGCCTGCTCTCCGGCGGCATCGACTCGCCCGTCGCCGCGTGGATGATGATGAAGCGCGGGATGTGGATGTCGTTCGTGACGTTCCACTCGTACCCGTACATCGGCGAACCGTCGAAGGAGAAGGTCCTCTCCCTCGCGCGCAACCTCGCGCAGTGGCAGCCGAACGCGCGCACGTACGTCGTGCCGTTCACCGCGTGCCAGGAAGCGATCCGCGACGGCGCGCCGGAGAGCTACCGCACCGTGCTCTATCGCCGCATGATGCAGCGCATCGCATCGCGGCTCGCGAGGGCGCACCAACTCGACGCGCTCGTCACCGGCGAGAGCCTCGGTCAAGTCGCGAGCCAGACGATCGAGAACATGAACTGCATCGCGTCGGCGAGCACGCTGCCGGTGCTGCGTCCGCTCGTCGGTTTCGACAAGGACGACACGATCGCGATCGCGCGCAGGATCGGCACGTTCGAGACGTCGAACCGCCAGGAGCCCGACTGCTGCACCGTGTTCATGCCGACGAAGCCCGTGATCCACGGGGATCTCGCACTGTGCGAGGAATTCGAGCGCAACCTGCCGATCGACGCGCTCGTCGACGCGGCGTGCGCGGGCGTCGAGATCGTCGATTTCGAAGGCGAGTGAGGTCGGGGGCGGAAGTCGCGCTCGCGTTCGTCCCCAGCCCACTCCAGTGCGGAGTCCGGCCCGGACGGTTCAGCCAGGTCCAGCTAGCTTGACTCGACCTGGACAATCCATGAACCGATCCAACCCCGCGACGACCTACGGCGCGTTCGAAGCGAAGAACAAGCTCTCGGAACTCCTCGATCTCGTCGAGGACGGCATGACGATCGTCCTCACGCGACACGGCACCCCCATCGCGCGCCTGATCCCCTTCGAGGACGCTCACGATCGGAAGAAGGTCCGCGAGGCGATCGCCGAGTTGAGGCTCCTGCGGAAGGGCACGAAGCTCCGCGGGCTCTCGCTCCGCGATCTCTTGCGCGAGGGACGGAAGTGAAGCTCGTGCTCGATGTCTCCGTGGCCCTCTCGTGGTGCTTCGGGGACGAAGCGGATCCCTACGGCGAGGCCGTCCTCCACGTCCTCGAGGATCACGAGGCGTTGGTCCCGGCGCTGTGGTGTCAGGAGATGTCGAACGTGCTCCTCTCGGCCAAGCGCAGGAAGCGTCTCGATTCGAAACAGCTGGAGCGCGCGCTCCGCTTTCTCGGCGAACTGCCCATCGAAGTCGTGCCCCTTCCGCGCAACGTGGTTTTCGAGCGCGTCCTGCCGCTCGCCGATCGAACCGGCCTGACGGTCTACGACGCGACGTATCTCGACGTGTGTCTGCAGAAGGGTCTCCGTCTCGCGACGATGGACGAGGAGCTCCGTGAGGCCGCGAAGCGGGCCGACGCTCTGTTCGAACCGCTCGGAGCGTGAGGTCCGCGCCCGTGCCGCGAGCTCCTTCGCGCCGTTCGAGGACTGTCGATCGCGCGCTCCGTCGATAGACTCGCGCACGTGTCGACGCGCACGCTCCTCCGACTCGTTCTGCTCGCCGTCCTCGCGGCGTGCGCGGCGTCGGTGACGACCGAGACGCCTCCGTCCGCCGTCGAACCCGAGCACGAGCCCGAGCTCGACTTCGGCCGCGACGTGCGGCCGATCCTCGCGGATCGCTGCTTCCGCTGCCACGGACCCGACGAAGGCGCGCGCAAGCGCGGGCTGCGGCTCGACACCGAGGACGGTTCGCGCGCGACGCTCGGCGACGGCGAGCACGCGATCGTGCCCGGCGATCCCGCGTCGAGCGCGCTCGTCGACCGCATCCGGAGCGACGATCCCGACGCGATCATGCCGCCGCCGTCGCTCGGCCGACCGCTGACGGACGCGCAGAAGGACGTGCTCGCGCGCTGGATCGAGCAGGGCGCCGAGTACGCGCCGCACTGGGCCTTCGTGCCGCCGCGCGCGAGCGCGCCGCCGAGCGTGAAGAACGCCGCGTGGTGTCGCGACGCGATCGACCGCTTCGTGCTCGCGCGCTTGGAGAAGGAAGGGCTCGCGCCCGCGCCCGAGGCGGACCGCGCGACGCTGCTGCGGCGCGCGTCGTTCGTGCTGACGGGCCTGCCGCCGACGCCCGAGGAGACGGACGCGTTCGAGCGCGACGCGAAGGACGGCGCGTACGAGCGAGCGGTCGACCGCCTGCTCGCGTCGCCGCGCTACGGCGAGCGCATGGCCGCGGACTGGCTCGACGTCGCGCGTTTCGCGGACACGTTCGGGTACCAGAGCGACTGGGAGAACCACGCGTGGCCGTGGCGCGATTGGGTGATCGCGGCGTTCGACGCGGATCGGCCCTACGACCAGTTCGTGCGCGACCAGCTCGCGGGCGACCTCGTGCCCGGCGCGACGAAGGAGCAGATCGTCGCGACCGCGTTCCAGCGCCTGCACCGCATGACGAACGAGGGCGGCTCGATCGACGAGGAGTTCCGCCAGGAAGCGATCGCCGACCGAGTCGCGACGACGAGCACGGCGTTCCTCGGGCTCACGGTCGAGTGCGCGCGCTGCCACGACCACAAATACGATCCGATCGAGCAGCGCGACTTCTACTCGCTCGGCGCGTTCCTCGGCGCGATCGACGAGCCCGGCACGTACGCGTACTCGCACGGCGCGCTGCCGCCGCCGACGCTGCGCTTGCCGAGCGCGGAGCAGGAGAAGGAACTCGCACGCCTCGGGCGGGAGTCGACGCGCGCGTGGGAGCATCTGCGCTCCGTCCGACGCGAGCGTCACGCCGCTTTCGAGGAGTGGAAGCGAGGCGGCCCCGCGGTCACGGTCGCGCCTCCGGTGAAGCTCGTGCCGCTCGACGGGACGATCGAAGGAGCGCGTCCGAGCGGCGCCACCGACGCGAACGCCTCCGAATCCGCGACGAACCGCGCCACGTTCTTCGACGGCGACACGGGAGTGGACGTGTCCGACGTCCCTCCGTTCCGCCGGTGCGATGCGTTCAGTCTCGCGTTCTGGATGCGCTGTCCGGACTCCAAGGATCGCGCGGTCGTGCTGCACACGGCGCCCTTCACGATCGAGTCGGATCCGCAGGGCTACCAGGTGTTGATCGAGGACGGTCGGCTCGCGTGGCAGGTCGTGCACTTCTGGCCGGGCTCCGCGGCGGCCGTTCGGACGAAGCAGCCCCTCCCGCTCGGGCGCTGGGTGCACGTCGTGCTGACGTACGACGGATCGTCGAGCGCACATGGGCTCACGGTCTTCTTGGACGGCACGCGCCAGGTCGCGGAACGCGTTCGGGACCGACTCGAAGGCGGCGCGACGGCGCGCATCTTCCAGATCGGCCATCGCGACCGCGACGTGGGCTTCGCGAACGGCGCGCTCGACGAGCTCGCGATCTACGATCGCGAGCTGACCGCGATCGAGGCCTACGCGCTCTTCGCGGCGGGTTCGACGAGTGGAACCGGCCCGAGTCCACTCCCCCTGACCGGACTCGGGAACGAACGGGTCGTGGACCGCGCGCTCGAAGAGTTCTTCCAACACGTCGTCGATGCGCCGTGCATCGCCGCGGCCGGCGAGTTCCGCGAAGCGCTCGCCGCGTGGCAACAGCTGCACGACGGCCTGCCCGAGCTGATGGTGATGCGTGCGACGCCGTACGCGCGGCCTGCGTTCGTGCTGCGGCGTGGACGCTACGACGATCCGGATCCCGCGCGCCCGGTGCAGCCCGACCGCGCGATCGAGGCGCTCTTCCCGTTCGACCCGAGCTTCTCGAAGGATCGCCTCGGGCTCGCGCGTTGGATGACGGACGAGAAGAACCCGCTCGTCGCGCGCGTCGAGGTGAACCGGCTCTGGGCGCAGTGCTTCGGCCGCGGGATCGTCGAGACGCAGGAGAACTTCGGCCTGCAGGGCGCGTGGCCGACGCATCCCGAGCTGCTCGACGCGCTCGCGGTCGACTTCCGCGCCGACGGTTGGAGCGTGAAGCGCATGCTGCGCCGCATCGTGCTCTCCGCGACGTTCCGGCAGAGCTCGACGAGCGCCGCTTCGCGCGAACGCGACCCCGCGAACGAGCTCCTCGCGCGCGGACCGTCGTTCCGTTTGTCGGCCGAGATGCTGCGCGATCAAGCGCTCCTCGCGTCGGGGCTGCTCGTCGAACGGCTCGGCGGACCGAGCGTGAAACCGTGGCAACCTCCTGGGCTGTGGGAGGAAGCGGGCGCGACGGGCTCGTACCAACCCGACACGGGCGCGGACGCGCATCGGCGGAGCCTCTACACCTTCCGAAAGCGCACCGCGCCGCCGCCGAACCTCACTGCGTTCGACGCAGGGAGCCGCGAGACGTGCCTCGCGCGCCGCGGGACCACGAACACGCCGCTGCAGGCGCTCGTGCTCCTGAACGACCCGGTGTTCGTCGAGTGCGCGCGCGAGCTCGCTCGACGCGTCTGCACCGAGCGCGCGACGACGAAGGAGCGCGTGGAGCTCGTCTTCCGCCGCCTCGCGGGGCGCGCGCCGCGCGACACCGAGCTCGCGACGCTCGTCGACCTGCACGCGCGCGAGACGACGCGCTTCCGCGGCGACGGCGCGGCATGCAAGGCGCTCTTGGCGTCCGAACGCGCGGAGCCCGAGCTCGCGGCGCTCGTGCTCGTGGGCTCGACGCTCCTCGCTTCGGACGCGACGGTGGTGCTGCGATGAAGGAACGCCTCGAGCCGCCCGACCCCTCCGCGCTGCGCCTCGCGCGGCGCCACGTGCTCTCGCTCGGCGCGCTCGGTCTGGGCGGGCTCGCGCTCGCGTCGCTCGCGCGCGGTGAGCGCGCGCAGTCGGCGCGGCCCGCACGCTTCCCCGCGAAGGCGAAGCGCGTCGTCTACCTGTTCCAAGCGGGCGGTCCCTCGCAGTTCGAGACGTTCGACGACAAGCCGCTGCTGCGCGAGCGCCACGGCGAGCCGCTGCCCGAATCCGTGCGCCAAGGCCAACGCCTGACCGGCATGAGCGCGAACCAAGCGATCCTCCCGCTCGCGGGGGCCTTCACGCGTTTCGAGCGTCACGGCGCGAGCGGGATCGCCGTCAGCGAGCTCCTCCCCCACACCGCGCGCGTCGTCGATCGCTTGTGCGTCGTGCGCACGATGCACACGGAAGCGATCAACCACGACCCCGCGATCACGTTCTTCTGCACCGGTCATCCGCAGCCCGGACGTCCGTCGATGGGCGCGTGGCTCTCGTATGGGCTGGGGAGCGCGAACGAGAACCTGCCGACGTTCGTCGTGCTCGTCTCGAAGGACGCGAACCGCGATCAGCCGCTCTACTCGCGCCTCTGGGGCGCGGGGTTCCTGCCGAGCCAGCATCAGGGCGTGCAGTTCCGGAGCGGCGCGGAGCCCGTGCTCTACCTCGCGAACCCCGACGGCGTGTCGCGGGACGCGCGGCGCTCGATGCTCGATGCGCTCGGCGCGCTCGAGCGCGACGAACGCGCGCACGCGCTCGACCCCGAGGTCGACGCGCGCCTCGCGCAGGCCGAGCTCGCGTTCCGCATGCAGACGAGCGTGCCCGAGGCGACGAGCACGAAGGACGAACCCGACGCGACGTTCGCGCTGTACGGCGAGAGCGCGCGCTCGCCCGGAACGTACGCGGCGAACTGCCTCCTCGCGCGGCGCCTGCTCGAGCGCGGCGTGCGCTTCGTGCAGCTCTTCCACCAGGGTTGGGACCAGCACGGCAACCTCCCCGCGGGCATCACGGCGCAGTGCAAGGCGACGGACCAGGCGACGGCCGCGCTCGTCACCGACCTCGCGCAGCGCGGGCTCCTCGACGACACGCTCGTCGTCTGGGGCGGCGAGTTCGGGCGCACCGCCTACTGCCAGGGGAGGATGACCGCGAACGACTACGGCCGCGACCACCACCCGCGCTGCTTCCCGACGTGGCTCGCGGGGGCGGGCGTGAAGGCTGGGCACGTCCACGGCACGACGGACGACTTCGGCTACAACGTCGTCGAGGACGGCGTCCACGTGCACGACCTGCACGCGACGCTGCTCCATCTGCTCGGCTTCGACCACGAGCAGCTCGTCGTGAAGCACCAGGGCCGCTACTTCCGGCTCACCGACGTCGCGGGCGAGGTCGTGCGCGGCGTTCTGGCGTGAAGGCGGGCGGAGCACGGCTCCCCCCTCGGTTCCCTTCGCACGCGGCGGTACGCTCTCGGCTTCGATGAACCGCAGCATCGCGCTCTTCGTCGCGCTGGCGATCCTGCTCGCCCACGTGCTCGCGATCCACAACGACGGGTCGGGGAGCCTCGCGTTCCCCTACGACCAGGCGCACGCCGCCTATCGCCTCGCGCGCAACCTCGTCGTCGAAGGACAGCTCCAGTGGAACCCGGGCTCGACGGCGTTCGAGAGCTACTCCTCGCCGGTGTGGATCGCCGTGTGCACGATCGGGGAGCGCCTCTGCGCGACGCGCCTGAACGCGAACCTCGACTGGCTCTCGATCAATCTCTACTGCCAGACGATCGGCGTGCTCGCGATGCTGGCGTGCGTCGTGCTCGCGGCGCAGTTCCGCGAGGAGCGTGTCGCGAGCTTGATCGCGCCGCTCCTGCTCGTGACGAGCGGCTGCATCGCGGCGGCGGCGGCGAACGGGCTCGAGACCGCGCTCTTCACGCTGTTCGTGCTCGCGACGTTCCTGGGCTTCGAGCGCGGGCGGAACGGCTGGACCGCGACGTTCGCGGCGCTCGCGTGTCTCACGCGGCCCGAGGGCGTGCTCTTCGTGCTCGCGCTCGTCGCCTGCCGGCCGTTCGCGCGAAACACGAAGGAGCCCGCGCGCGTCCGCCGCGCGTGGCCGCTCCTCGTCGGTCTCGCCGCGTTCGCCGCGAACTGCCTGCTCCGGTACGCGACGACGGGGGCGGTGCTCCCGCCGTCGTTCCGCGGCGTGTTGAACCCCGAGCCGCTGCAGTTGGGCGGAGGCGTCGAGTACCTGCTCGACTTCGTGCGCACGTGCCCCGCCGTCCTGCTCGTGTTGCAACCGGTCACGCTGCTCGCGATGCGCCGGCTCTCGGGGCTCGGCGCGCGTTCGCTCGCGATCGCGGCGTGCTGGCTCGTCTTCGTCGCGTTCCAGGGGCGCGGTCCGCTGCCGTTCTGCGAGCTCTGCGTCCCCGCGCTCCCGTTCCTCGGCATCGCGATCCAGGAAGGACTCATCGAGTCGTTCGACTCGGCGTCGCGCTTCCGTCGTCGGGCGGCGCTCGGTGTGTTCGCGTTCGGCCTCGTCGCGAGCGCGCTCCCGAGCCGCGAACCCGCCGACCTCGGGCCGGTGCCGCTCGAACGGCTCCAGCGCGCGTGGCTCGCGCCCAGCGGATCGGGCCGCTTCGGCTACGCGCAGGCGCTGGGCCGCGCGGGGCTCGAGGAGGAGATCGAGCGCACCCACCTCCTCCGCGGCGTCGGGCTGTTCCTGCGCGATCGCGTCGACGCGGGCGTCAGCGTGCTCACGCCGTGGCCCGGCGCGATCGGCTACCTCGCGCGCGGCGCGGTGTACGACCTCGGCGCACGCGCGAGCGCGCTCGGCCGCGTCGATCGCGCGCGGCCGTGGTCGCAGCGCTCGCACGTCGACGTCGTCGAGGCCCTGTCGAGCGAGGCGGGCTTCGATTTCGTCGTGCCGTTGCTCGAGATCCCCGAGCGCGTCCCGACTCCGACGGAGCTCGCGCAGCGCTGGCGCGACGAGCTCGACGCGAACCCCGGCGCGACGGGCCGACTCGAGGCGATCGAGCGCCAGTTCGCGCGATACGAGCTCGTCACCGTCCCCGTGCGCATCGACGCGCGCTCGAGCGGCGCGGCACGCGACGCGCACTTCCTGCTCCTGCGCCGGCGCGATCTCGGGCTCGCGCCGCGCCTCGAGGTCGCACGCGAAGGCGATGCGTTCGTCGTGCGGATCGCGCACAAGACGCACCAGCAGCTCGCCGACCTGCGCATCACCTGTCGGGACGACCGCGGGCGCACGTGGTGGATGCGGCCGACGGGCGAGCTCGCCGAGCACGGCCCGCTGTCCGCGCGGCGCGAGCTCCTGCTCTACGACACCGGGACGCGCGCGGTCGACGCCCTGCGCGCGCGCGTGCCCGAGTTCGCCGACGGCGCGCGCGCGGTCGAGCTGCGCGCGTGGCTCGTCAACCCCGATGCGCGCGACGAACAGCCGTTCGCCGACGTGGGCGAGGCGGCGACGCTCCAGCTCTGAACGACGCGAGCGGAGCCCGCGGGCCCCGCTCGACGGAGGACTCGAAGCGCGCGGCGCGCTTCAGTGGATGTCGAACCGCTTGAGCTTGCGGTACAGGGTGCTCTTCCCCACGTTGAGCATCCGCGCCGCGGCGAGCTTGTCGCCGTTGCACTTCGCGAGCGCGCGCAGGAGCACCTTCTTCTCGTAGTGATCGAGGCTGATCGGATCGTCGTCCGTGATGTCCCACTCGCGCGGCGCGCCCGACTGCAGGTGCGGCGGCAACGAAGGCTGGTTCGGCGCCAGCGGCGTCACGGCGTGCGTGCCCGGTGCGGGCGCGCCGAGCGGACGCTTCGCGGGGATCAGGTCGCGAGCCGGGAGATCGCTGCGGTCGGCGAGCGCATTCGGCAGGTGCTCGGCGTGGATCGCGGGGCCTTCCGCACGGGCGGCCGCGCGCTCGATCACCGCCTCGAGCTCCTCGAGGTCGCCCTTCCATTCGTGGCGGCCGAGGACTTCGAGCGCGTCCTCCGCGACCTCGCTCACGCCGTGGACGGCGCCGAGGCGACGGGCGGCGTCGTTCGCGAGTTCGGCGAGGTCGCTCATCCGCTCCGCGAGCGACGGGATCCGCAGGACGGTCTCGGAGAGCGCGGCGGCGAGCCCGCGGTCGATCCGGCCTTGCGCGACGAGCTCGTCGAGCGCGTTCGTCGACGATGCGACGACGCGCACGTCGAAGCGCTCCGCCTTGCGCGAGCCGACGCGCTGCACGGCGTGATCGCGCAGGAAGTGCGCGAGCTTCTCCTGCGTCGGCAGCGGGAGCGCGGTCACGTCCTCCAGGTAGAGCGTGCCGTCCTGCGCGAGGTGGACGAGCCCCCCGCGGTCGGAGAGCGCGCCCGGGAACGCGCCCTTCGCGTAGCCGAAGAGCCGCAGATCGAAGTCGCCGCCGGAGGCCGCGTTGCAGTGGAACTCCTGGAACGCACCCGACGCGATGCCGCCGAAGTGGAGCGTGCGCGCGATGCGGCTCTTGCCGGCGCCGCGCGGCCCGACGAGGAACACCGGACCCTGCGCCTGCGTCGCGGACTGGACGCCCTCGCGCAGCGCGCGCACCGCCGGCGCGTCGCCGAGGATGCGGTCGGCGCGGTAGACCTCGCGCGCGGCCTCGAGCAGCGGGCCGTACTCGTCGCGCGGGATCCCGCGCTCGGGCAGGCGCAGGAGGTCGGCCGCGAGCCGGCGCTTCGCCGCGTCGTGGAGGAGCACGATGCGCAGCCCCTGATCGGCGCGCCCCATCACGGTCATGAACGGCACGACGGTCGCCGTCAGCGAGCGCGGAGCGCGGCCGCGGCGCAGGTTGTATTCGAAGCGGAAGCCCTCGCGGACGTCGGTGCGCGCGTCGCGCACGAACGCCTCGAGCCCCGTGGCCGGGAAGAGGCTCCCGAGGTGGCGGTCCTCGAGCCGCGCGCCGAGCAATTCGCAGGCGCCGCGGTCCGCGTGGCGCACGGTGCCCTCGCCGTCGACGAGCAGCACGCCGTCGGGCCGGCCGGCGGCGAGCTCGCGCAGCACGTTCTGGTGCTCGGCGCTGTCGCGCACGGGCGCTTCGGCCTCGCGCGCGCGCTCGCCGCCGCGCCGCGAAGCGTCCGTGAGCGCCCGGAGCTGCTCGACGAGGTCGAGGAACTGCCGCCGCGTCTTGAGCAGGAGACGGACGACCTGATCGAGCCCGTGGAGCTCCTGCCCGAGGACGAACGCGTCGCAACCGGCCTCATAGCCGCGCTCGACGTGCTCGCCGGCGTGCGTCTGCGCTTGGAAGAGGACGACGGGGACGGAGTTCGTCTCCGGGATGCTCTTCAACCGGCGGCACACCTCGTAACCGTCGATGCCCGACGCGAGCTGCGCCGACACGATGAACAGGTCGAAGCGTCCGCCGCGCGCCTCGACGAGCCCCTTGGCACCGGAGTCGGCGGCCACCGCGTCGAATCCGCGCTCCGCGAGGCGGTTCCGGAGGATGAGGCGATGGCCCGAGTCATCATCGACGACGAGAATTCGGTGCATGCGGCCTCCGTCTTGGGTCTCGAGCTCGGGGTGCGGGGAATGGCACCGGAGAGCGCGAGCACGGGCGGGTCCGCGGCGCTCCGGATCCGGGGCGCGCTGACGGTAGCGCCGCGAAATCGATCTGCAAAGCCCTGTGCGACGGCGACGTGAGCGCTCGATCACGGCGCCGAGGCGCGACGGAGCAGGAGCGTGCACCTCGACGCGGCGCTCGAGACTGCGCAAACATGATTGCGAACTCGAAGCGAGCCGCGCGACGACGCAGCGGAGACCGTCAATGCGATCTCGTACTGATCGCGGCGAGCGCGGAGGGCGGGTAGGCGATGAGGGATTCGAACCCCCGACTTCCTCCGTGTAAGGGAGGCACTCTAGCCGCTGAGTTAATCGCCCTTCTTCCCCGCGCGCGCGCCAGGGTATCCTTCCGCCCCCGCTGGCTCCAAGCCCGGCGCGCCGGCCGCCCACGGCCCGCCCGCTCGACGCCGAGGCGCCGTCGAGCCAGCGAGAACCCGCCCGGATCCCGGTTCTCCGCGCGGCTCCCTACCTCCTCCCAATTCCTCGGAAACGGATCCTTTCATGCGCATCGCAGTCGTCGGCACGGGCTACGTCGGGCTGGTCGCGGGCACGTGCTTCGCCGAGAGCGGCAACAACGTCGTCTGCATCGACATCGATCAGAAGAAGATCGACGGCCTGAAGAAGGGTGTCATCCCCATCTACGAGCCGGGTCTGGAGGAGCTCCTCAAGCGCAACGTCCACGACGGCCGCCTCTCCTTCACGACGAGCTACGCCGAGGGGATCGCGCGCGCGCAGGTCGTCTTCATCGCGGTCGGCACGCCGCCGGGCGAGGACGGCTCGGCCGACCTGCGCTACGTGCTCGACGCCGCGCGCTCGATCGCGAAGTCGATGACGGGCTACACCGTCGTCGTCGACAAGTCGACCGTGCCGGTGGGCACCGCCGCCAAGGTGAAGGAGGCGATGCGCGCGAACACAAAGCACGACTTCGACGTCGTCTCGAACCCCGAGTTCCTGAAGGAGGGCGCCGCGATCGACGACTTCCTGAAGCCCGACCGCGTCGTGATCGGCTCCGACAGCAAGCGCGCGGAGGAGGTCATGGACGAGCTCTACTCCCCCTTCGTCCGCACCGGCAACCCGATCCTGCACATGGACGTCGCGTCGGCGGAGCTCACGAAGTACGCGGCGAACGCGATGCTCGCGACGCGCATCTCGTTCATGAACGAGATCGCGAACATCTGCTCCCGCGTCGGCGCGAACGTCGACATGGTCCGCAAGGGCATCGGCTCCGACGACCGCATCGGACCGCGCTTCCTGTTCGCGGGCTGCGGGTACGGGGGCTCGTGCTTCCCGAAGGACGTCAAGGCGATCGTCCGCACCGCCGCCGAGAACGGGTACACGTTCCGGATCCTGGAAGCGGTCGAGGAGGTCAACGAGCGCCAGAAGCGCGTCCTCGTCGACATGGTCCACGGCCACTTCGGGAAGAACCTGAAGGGCAAGCACTTCGCGCTCTGGGGACTCTCGTTCAAGCCGAACACGGACGACATGCGCGAGGCGCCGGCGCTCGAGATCGTCGAAGGCCTGCTCGCGTCGGGCGCGACGGTCACCGCGTACGACCCGGTGGCGATGAACGAAGCCCGTCATCGGCATTTCGGAGAGCGCATCCGGTACGCGGAGGTCCCGATGGGCGCGCTCGAGGGCGCCGACGGCCTCGTCGTCGTCACGGAGTGGAACGAGTTCCGCCGTCCCGACTTCGAAGCCGTGAAGGCCGCGTTGCGCACGCCCGTGGTCTTCGACGGACGCAACGTCTACCCGCGCGCGACGCTCGAGAAGCTCGGCTTCACCTACTACGGCATCGGCTGCTGAGCGCGCGTTTCACGCGGGGAATCCCGCCTGAAACGACAGGGCGACCCGTCCTCGTTCCAGGACGAATCGCCCGATGATGTCGTGGTCGTCGAAGCGCGCTCCCTCGCGTCACGTCCTTGTCGCCGAACGGCGACAACACCCGGACGAGGCGCGCGAGCGTCCCTCGACGACGTCTTCATACCGGAAGACGAGGCGCGAAGGGAAGAGGGAGCGTGCGCCGCGCTCCCACTTTTTTTTCTGCGCGCGCGTCGTGCGTTCGAACTTCGCGAGCGTGCGCGACGCGTCAACTCTCCTTGCGCGCCTTCTCCTTCGCGCGTTCGCGATCGCCGACGGCGCGCTGGAGGTCGTCGTGCGCGCGCATGCCGCTGAGCGCCGCGCGCACGCGTTCTCCGAGCCGCGTCTCCTCCGCCGCGACCTCCGAGAGCGCGTCGCGACAGCGTTCGAGGATGCCCGCTGCCGCCTCCAGGTCGCCCTTCGCGACGGCGGCGCACGCGAGGAAGTCGAACGCGCGGATCCGGTCCAGCGGGTCGTCGCCCGCGTCCGCGACGCGCTGCCAGGCGCGCCGCGCCTCGTCGGGACGCTCGTTGTCCGCGTGCACCGAGCCGACCCAGAGCGAGGCCTCGTCCTTCTGGCGCTTGGACGCCGACGCGTCGGCGACGACGGCCTCGTAGGCCGCGAGCGCTTCCTGCGCGTGCTTCGCGCGTCGGTGCACGTGCCCGATCTCGAGCAGCGCGCGCACGCGGAACGGCGACTCGCCGCCGTGGTCGCGCGTCCACGCGAACTCGCCGAGAGCGCCCGGGACGTCGCCGGCCGCCCGCAGGAGCTCCGCCGCGCGGAACGCCCCCTCCGCGCCGGCCTGCACGTCGTCGGGGAAGTGCTCCCGCACCGCGCGGTACGCGCGCACCGCGGCGAGGCGTCCATCGCGCCGACCGTCGCCGTCGAGGCCGCGCAGCGCGGTCTTCAGCGAGCCCGCGTAGCGGAGCTGCTCCGCCGCGCTCTCGAGCTTCGGAACCGGCCGCGAAGCGGGCAGTTCCTCGCCCGCGACGCGCGCCGGAGCGCGATAGGGCGCGAACTCCGAGCGCGCGGCGGACGCGCCCGCGGCGAGCACCGCGCACGTGAACAAGGAGGTCGTCAGCGCGGTCGCGAGACCGCTGCGTCGTTCCATCGGCATCGTCGTCATCCCATCCCGGCGCGCTGGGCGCCGCTCCGAACCCTGGAAGCGACCGGGAGGCACTGCGCTCCCCGGTCGTGGAACCTGCGCCCGGCGCCCGACGTCGCGCGGACCGCCTCGGCCACGGCGGCGGCGGACGGGCCGGACTCCTGCAGCACGGGCAACTCGCGGCGAACGATGCGCGAGAGCTTCCGTCGCGCCCGGAAGAGGCGCGCCTTCACGTGCGCCGGGTCGAGCGCTTCGACTCGCGCGACGTCGACGCAGCGCCCCGACCCGCCGTAGAAGGCGTCGAGCACACGCTGGTCCTCGGGTTCGAGCCGCCGCAGCGCGCGCGCGAGGCACGCGAAGAGCCGCCGGCGCTCGAGCGAGCGTCGCTCGACATGAAGATGGTCTTCATCCGCGTCCTCGCCGGGCGTCGACTCCCGTCCTTCGAACTGGTCGAAGACCTCGGCTTCCACGTGCAGCGCCGGGCGACGGTGGCGGCGACGCAGGTGGTCGCGCCGCGCGGACTCCGCGACGCTGTAGAGCCAGGCGTGGAGCTTCTCGGGCTCGCCCTCCTGCGCTCGGTGGCGCGCGGCGCGAAGGAAGCACTCCTGGACGACGTCCTCGACGTCGTTGTCGTCGCGCAACCTCGTGCGCAAGAAGGACACGAGCTGCGGACGGAGGTGATCGAGGTCGCTCCAGGGACAGGTCGGCGTGGCGTTCATCGGTGCGTGTTCTGGGTCTCGGGGAGGGACTGGGGCTCGCCGGCGGCGGCGCGACACCCCGCGGTCGCGGCGAACGTCGCGAGCGCCCACGAGACGACGGATCGGGCGCGCGGTCACTCCCCGACGCGCGTGTGGACGGCGCGCGCGGACCGCGGCGGAGCCGGGAACGGGGAAGCACGGCGATCGAGGCGGCGCCGCGCGGAGCGACGGACGGGGAACGGCGAGTTCGCTCGCGATCCGGCGAGGCCCACGAAGGTGCGGTCGGAGCCCGCGGACCCCGCGCACGCCCTGCGCCGCCGCCTCCACCTCGCGATCGCACCGGCGCGACCGCTTCCGCATCGAGCGCAGTCGTTCGCGCTCGTTCGCCGATCCGCGCACCGGCGTGGAAAGCTCACGCGCTCCCCCCTGCTTTCCACGCTCGCAGCGTGGATGGAGCCCGCCGCGACGCGCTTCGTTCACATCGTCGTGAGCTCGAGAGCCCGCGAGCCTGCGCCTGCGGTGCAGCTCCACGAGTTCTCCACAGAGGCGGCCGCGCCCCGCGCGTCACACGCGCGCTTCACCCCGTCGCGCGCGTCCGTCGCGCGCGCCTCAGCGCACGATCATCGCGCGCGCGAGCTCGTCGGCCTTCGCGACGCCGCGCGTCTCCGCGACGAGGGCGAGCGCGAACTCGAGCGCCGCGCCCGCGCCGACGCCGGTCGTCACGCGTCCGCTCGTCACGACGCGCGCCGTCGGATCGAGGTCGGCGCCCGCGAGCTCTCCGCGCACGCTCGGGTACGCCGTGATCCGCGCGCCGGCCGTCACGCCGGCAGCATGGAGCACGAGCGGCGCCGCGCAGACCGCCGCGACGCGCCGACCCTCCGCGTGGAGCCGGCGCGCGAGTCCGACGACGCGCTCGTCGGCCATCAAGTGCCGCGTGCCCGGCATCCCGCCCGGCAGGACGAGCATCCGCACGCGCGCGAGGTCGACCGCGCCGAGGTGCGTGTCCGGCACGAGGACGATCCCGTGCGAGCCCGTCACCGGACCCGGCGCGAGTCCCGCGACGACGACCTCGAGCCCCGCGCGGCGGAGCACGTCGACGATCGTGACGGCCTCGAGCTCCTCGAAGCCGCTCGCGAGCGGGACGAGGACCGGTTCGTGGTCCGTCATCGCGTCACGCGAACAGCGGGAGGAGCGGCTGCTCGCCCCCGACGATCGGCGCGGCGTCGAGCCCGAGCCAGCCGTGGACGAGGCTCGCGTACACGGAGCGGAAGTCGATGCGCGCGACGGGGTCCTGGTCGACGAGCTTCGCGAGGTCCGGCGCGTCGCCGACGAGCCCGCCCTTCACGCTCGGCCCGACCACGAACATCGGCCCGCACGTCCCGTGGTCGGTGCCCTGGCTCCCGTTCTCGGCGAGGCGGCGGCCGAACTCGCTGAACGTGACGAGCACGACGTCCTGCGCGCGTCCGCAGGCCTCGAGGTCGTCGTAGAACGCCTCGATGCCGTCGGAGAGGCTCGCGAGCAGCCCCGCGTGCGCGTCCTTCTGCCGCGCGTGCGTGTCGAAGCCCCCGGTCGCGACGTAGTAGAGGCGCGAGCTCTGCCCGCCGTCGATCAAGCGCGCGACCTGCGCGAGCTTCGAACCCGCGCCGCGCGGGTAGTTCGCCTTGTTCTTCCCGGCGTGCAGGCAGTCGAGGAGCTTGTCCGCCGAGCCGATCCCCAAGGCGGCGGTCGCGCGCACGCGCTCCGCGTACGTCGACGCATCACCCGCGGACGCGCACAGCGCGCGGAACGCTTCGAGCTGCGCCTTCTTGCCTTGCGTGAAGCGCTTGTCCGGCGCGAGCGTGAACCCCTCCTCGTTGTCGAACGAGAGCACCGTCGCGTTCGATCGCTGCAACGCGAACGGCATCGGGTTCACGAGCCCGACCGCGACCGCGGGGTTCGTTCCGCTCGGATCGAGCGCGTCCGCCGTGCGCCCGAGCCAGCCCGTGCGCGGCGCGCCCCCGTCCGGATCGGCCGAGTGCCAGATCGCCATCGAGCGGAAGTGCGAGCGGTTCGCGCGCGCGTAGCCGACGGCCTGAACGATCGCGACCTCGCCGTGGTCGAAGCGCTTGTGGAGCGCCTTCATCGACGGGTGGAGGCCGGTGCGCTCGTCGAGGCGCAGCACCTCCTTTTCGCCGTACGCGAGCTTCGGCCGCGACTTCTGGTACACGTCGTCGGCGAACGGGATCACCGTGTTGAGCCCGTCGTTGCCGCCCGAGAGCTGCACGACGACGAGGATGCGTCGCGACGGATCCGCGGCCGGCTTGGCCGCGGCGCCCGCGTCCTGAGCGCGTGCGCGCGAAGCGATCGAAAGGGCGCCGAGACCGGCGAGGGACGTTCCGAGGAAACCGCGGCGGGTGATCATCGCTTGGACCTCAGGCGAGCTGGTACTCGGGGCTCGAGAGCATCAGGCGCACGACGCCGCGCACCTTCTCGTCGAGGGCCTCGCGCGTCGGCTTGAACGCGACGGCCTTGCCCTCTTTGTCCTTGCCCTTCAGGTACTGCTCGAGCGCGGTGCGCATCGCGGCGGGCACCTCTCCGTCGAGCAGTGCGTTCGCGAAGTTCTGGATCACGACGTCCGCGGTCGCGTCCTTCGGCACCCACGGATCGGGTTCGAAGCGTCCGTCGCCGGCGACGCCGCGCTGCGTCGCGAGGTGGTTCGCGAAGTTCGCGCGCTCGAAGAGCGTCGCGGTGTTGATCCACGCGAGGCCCTCGTGCCAACCGTCGACCGCGGGCGGGTTCAAGAGCGCCTGCCCCATGCGCGCGAGCATCGGCGGGATCGAGCGCAACGGGACGCTCGCGTCGAGCTCGCGGATCGCGGTGCAGACGAACTCGCACGGGCTCTTCACCTTCGCGCGGCGCGCCTCGGGCGCGAGGAAGCGCGGCGACGTGAAGAGCGCGCGCAGCACGGAGCGGATCTCGCCGCCGCTCTCGAGGTACTCACGCGCGAGCGCGGCCTCGAGCTCGGGATCGCCTTCGTCGCGCGCGAAGAAGCGCACGAACTTGCCCGCGAGACGCTGCGCCGTCGCCGGGTTGCGTGCGAGCGCGGCGAGCACGTCCTCGCCCTTCCACGGCCACGTCTGCCCGAAGAGCGTCTTCGGCTCGTCGTCGTGCTCCTTCGGTTCGTAGACGAACGCGCCGTCCTTCTGCTTCCAGCCGGTGAACGCGCGCGCGGCGGAGCGCACGTCCTCCTCGCCGTAGTTGCCGATGCCGAGCGTGAAGAGCTCGAGGAGCTCGCGCCCGTAGTTCTCGTTCGGCTTCTTCTTCGTCGACTGCGCGTTGTCGAGCCACACGAGCATCGCCGGGTCCTTCGACACGGCGACGAGCAGGTCCTCGAAGCGTCCGAACGCGTGGTCGCGCAGCGTGCGGTTCTGCTGGACCATGTACGCGGCGCGCTCGACCTTCGACGCGCCGGTCGCGAAGTGACCGTGCCAGAAGAGCGTGAGCTTCTCCTGCAGCGGACGCTTCGTGTGCAGCATGCGGTAGAGCCACCACGCCTGCGCGTCCTCGAGCACGGTGAGGTCGAAGAGCTCGCCCTCGAGCTCCTTCAGCCGATCGTCGAGCGGGTCCTTCACCTTCTCGGGGTTCAGGAGTTCGTCGACGCACGCCGCGTACCCCTTCTTCGTCGCGGCAGCGAGTTCGGCGCGCGAGAGGCCGAAGCCCGCGCGGCGATGGAGGTGGGCGATCTGGAGCTCGAGTTCGCTGGGCATGTCCGTTCCTCGCGAGGCGAGTCCGTTGTACGCGGCCCGCCGCGAATCGGCAACGTGGGCCGAGTTCGGACGCTCTCCGCGCGCGCCCCGACGCTACGCTCGCCGCGTGGCCCAGTTCGTCCGCTCCTGCCGCGTCGCGGCCCCGCGCGCCGCGCTCTTCGCCTGGCACGCGCGACCGCTCGTGTTCACGCGCCTGACGCCGCCGTGGGAGCGCGTGCGCGTCGTCGTGGACCAGGGCGGCATCGAGGACGGCGCGCGCAAGGTGCTGCGCATCGGGCCGCTCGGTCTGGAATGGGCCGCGCGACACGAGGGCTTCGTCGCCGGCCGCGAGTTCGTCGACGTGCAGGAGAAGGGGCCGTTCCGCGCGTGGCGCCACGCGCACCGCTTCCGCGACGACGGCCCGAACGCGGCCGTCCTCGAGGACGCGATCGAGTACGTGCTCCCGCTCGGAACGCTCGGCGCGCTGTTCGGCGGCGCGCTCGTGCGGAAGAAGCTCGCGCGACTGTTCGAGCATCGCCATCGGGTCACCGTGCACGACGTCGAGCTCGCGCACCGCGAGCCGGCGGGCGCACTCGCGCTCGCCGTGCAGCGAGTCGGGAGCGCGGACGCACGCGACTCGGCGCTCGTCGCGGCGTTCCTGTCGGGCGTCGGCTGGGACGCGCGCGAAGCGTCGAGTCACTCGGCTCCTCCACGTGACCGTCTCCTGCTCGAGGTGGACCGCGGAAGCGCGCGGCTCTTCGAGCCCGGGACCGGAACGGCGCATGCGCTCCCGCTGCCCGAGGTCGAGGACGCAGCGCTCGCGTCGATCCACCGCGCGTTGCTCGCCTTCGAGCGCGCGCGGAGCTAGCCGCGCGCGAGGGAGAGGGTCACAATCCCGCGCATGACGTCGAGCTCCCTGTTCCTCGCGATCCTCGTCCCGCTGACGCTCGTCTCCCCGCGCGCGCCGCTCGCGCAGACTCCGGCCCCCGCGCCCGCGGAGACGCCGGTGACGAAGTCGCGCACGCGCGACCTGGGGCCGCTGATCGCGCCGCTGCGCGAGAAGGGCGCTCTCCCCGGCGTCGTCGCGGCGGTCGTCGAGGACGGCGAGCTCGTCGCACTCGGCGCGTCGGGCGTGCGCATGCGCGGCGATCCGACGCCGATCACCACCGACGATCCGATGCACCTCGGCTCGTGCACGAAGGCGATGACCGCGACGCTCGCGGCGCGCTTCGTCGAAGCGGGGAAGTTGCGCTGGAATTCGACGCTCGCGGAGCTCTTCCCCGACGTCGAGATGCTCCCCGCGTGGCGCGCGGTCACGGTCGAACAGCTCCTCTCGCACCGCGGCGGCGCGCCGAAGGAGCTCGACGCGGGCGGGCTCTGGTCGCGCCTCTGGAAGGAGAAGGGCACGCACGTCGAGCAGCGGCGCGAGCTCCTCGTCGGCGTCGTGAAGCGCGAGCCCGTGTTCGCGCCGGGCACGGGCTTCGAGTACTCGAACGCGGGCGTCGCGATCGTCGGGCACGCGCTCGAGACGCTCGCGAAGAAGCCGTGGGAGGAGTTGATGCAGGAGGAGCTCTTCGCGCCGCTCGGCATCACGACCGGCGGCTTCGGCGCGCCGGGGACGAAGGGCGTCGTCGACGCGCCGCGCGGTCACGCGGGGAAGCGCTCCTACGAGCCCGGACCGTCCGCCGACAACCCGCCCGCGATCGGGCCCGCGGGCACGGCGCACATGAAGATCGCGGACTGGGCGAAGTTCGTCGCGGTGCACCTCGAAGCGGCGCATGCGCGGCTCGTCCCCGCGGGCGCGAACTCCGCGAGCGCGCCGAGCTCCGGCGCGCGCCCATTCCTCACGTCCGAGAGCTTCGCGAAGTTGCAGACGGTGCCCGAGGGCGCGAAGGAGCGGTACGCGCTCGGCTGGATGGTCGGCGAGCGCGAGTGGGCCGGCGGCGAAGTGCTGACGCACTCGGGCAGCAACACGATGTGGTTCTGCGTGACGTGGCTCGCACCGAAGCAGGACTTCGCCGTGCTCGTCTGCTGCAACGCCGGCGGCGACGACGTCGCGAAGACCATCGACGGCATCGCGTGGGCCGTGATCCAAGACGAGGTCGCGCGGCGCGCGAAGTGATACGGTGATACGGAGTCAGGCCGTTTTTTCAACCGATTCACCGCCGCGCGACGCTCCGACGGACGCCGTGGATCGATCGCGCGTATCGGTTGAAAAAACGGCCTGACTCCGTACTGTCGACGCCATGACGCGCCCGGACGAACGGAAGCCGCGCGAGAAGGTGCTCGTCAGCGCGTGCCTCGTCGGCGAGTTCTGCCGTCACGACGGGCGCACGAAGAAGGACCTCGTGCTGCTGCGCGAGCTCGAGCGAGAGGGCGTCGAGCTCGTCGCGTTCTGTCCCGAGCAGGAAGGCGGGCTCGGCACGCCGCGGCCGCAGGCGTGGATCGAGCGCGAGGGCGCGCACGCGGTGCTCGACGGACGCGCGCGCGTCGTCGCGATCACCGGCGCGGACGTGACGCGCGAGTTCGTGCGCGGCGCGGAGCTCGCGCTCGCGCGGTGCCGCGAGCACGGGATTCGCCGTGCGTTCCTGAAGGAGCGCTCGCCGTCGTGCGGCGTGTGCCAGACCTACGTCGCGGGCGAGCTCGTCGACCGGCCCGGCGTCACGGGCGAGCTCTTGAAGCGCAGCGGCATCGAAGTCGAGGGGATCGAGGGCCTGCGCGAGTAGCGCGCACGGGACTCGCCATGTCCGCCGACGCAATTCCCCCGACGGAGCGCGGCCTGTCCGCCGACGCGAATGCTCCGCGCGAGAAGGTGCTCGTCAGCGCGTGCCTGCTCGGCGCCTACTGTCGCTTCGACGCGCGCACGAACGCGGACGCGGCGCTCGAGCGCGAGCTCGCGGAGCGCGGACTCGATCCGGTCCCGTTCTGCCCCGAGGAGCACGGCGGCCTCGGCACGCCGCGGCCGCCGGCGACGATCGAGCGCGACGGCGCAGCGGAAGTGCTCGACGGGAAGGCGCGCGTGCTGACGGATGCGGGCGTCGACGTGACCGCGGGCTTCGTGAAGGGCGCGGAGGGGGCACTCGCGACGTGCAAGCTGCACGAGATCCGCCGCGCGTTCCTCAAGGCGCGCTCGCCGTCGTGCGGCGTGCACCAGACGGAGGTCGACGGGAAGCTCGTCCCCGGCCGCGGCGTCACGAGCGAACTCCTCGCGCGCCACGGGATCGAGCTCACGAGCGTCGAGGGGCGCAGGCCCTGACGCCGGGATGCGCTGTCACCGCTTCCCCGGCTTCCGCTCGCTCGCCGGCAGCTTGCGCAGGAACGCGAGCGCAGCATCGAGCACCGGGTCCTTCGCGTCGGTGAACGCGCTCGGCGCCGCATCGACCTTCACCTTCGGCGCGACGCCGACGTGCTCGATCGGATTCCCCGCGGGGTCGAGGTCGCGCCAGCGCGGCAGGTTCACCACGATGCCGGCGCCGGGCTCGAGCCGCCGCGGATTCGCCGACGAGCCCGCGGTGCGGTCCCCCATCGTCGTCACCTGCGGGCACTGCGCGAGCATCAACGCGAACGACTCCGCGGAGCTCATCACGCGCCTCCCGATCAGCACGACGACGGGCGCTTCGTAGCGCCACGGACCGCGCGGCGCGACCTTGCGCTCGAGCACGGGCCCGAGGTCGTCGTGCTTCGGCCCGCTGCGGTACTGGTTCTTCGAGTACACGCGCTCCACGTCGACGAAGCGCCCCGCGAGCGCCTGCGCGAGCAGTTCGTCGCCGCCGCCGTCGAAGCGAAGGTCGAGCACGAGCCCCGTCGTGTCCGCGAGCGACTCGAGCGCGGCGTCGAACGCGTCGACGAGCTCTTTCTTCGAGAGCGCGTACACGTTCGCATACCCGATCCCGTCCTGCGTCCGCCCCCACGCGAGGTCCTTCTCCGTGTCCTCGACCTTCCCGATCGTCGCCGCGCACGCCTTCCAACTCGCGTTGAGCGGCCGATCGGGCTGCCAACCCGGGAGTCCGTCTTCGCCCGCCTTGACCCACACGTGCAGGTCCTCGAGCCGCGCGAGCCCGTCCGCGAGCACCGCCGCGAGGTCGAAGCTCGTCTCGACGCGCGCGAGCTGCTTCCGCTTCTCCGCGCCGAGCTTCGTCCAATCGAGCTTCGGCATCGATCCGAAGTTCGCGTACTCGCGGTCGAACGCGCTCCAGACCTCGTCGAACACGCGCTTCGCCTCGACGGCGGAGATCGGCTGCGCCGGCGCGACGGGCTTCGACTCGAACTCGGCGAGGTAGAGCGCCTTGCCCGCGCCGCGGTCGAGCTCGAACGAGCGCCGCGCGCCCTTCTCCGTGTCGGCGTCGAACAGGACGACTCCCGCGGGCACGACGGTCGGGAGCCCCGCCGGCGTGAACCACTTGTGCCCGATCTTCCGCTGCGCGATCCGCGCAGCGAGCGCGCGCCGCCACGCGTCGCCGTTCTTCTGCACGGTCTTCGCCGGGAACATGCTCCCGAGCTCACTCGGCGCGAAACGCAGGAAGATCGCGCTCGTGGTCTCGCCGTCGGCGGGCGTCCCCGCGGCGCGCAGCTTCGCGGGCTCGTCGGGGAACACGACGGCCCACAGGACGTTCGACTCGGACCGACCGAGCGCGACGGTCGCGGACTTCGTCTTCACCGCGAAGTCGGTGCCGAGCGCGAGCTCGAAGGACGCGAGCTGCCACACGTCGCCTTCGTCGCAGCGCCACGCGAGGCCGGTGTTCGAATGCGAAAGCGTCGCGGGGTAGCGCTTCGCGAGGTCCTCGGCGGAGACGGACGGGAGCGCGAAGGCTCCGAGGGCGAGGAGCACGAGCGCGCGCTCGACGAGAGCGCGACGGACTCGACTCGACGCGGAGGGCGGGAACGAAGCAAGCGGGAGGGGCATGCTGGAGCTCCTGGAAACGTCGCTCGGCGGCGATCGCGATCGATCGCACGCGCCTTCGCCGTCCGTGCGGAGTGGACAGCTCCGGTCCGATCAGGGTACGACTTCGCCCGATGCCGACCACGGGCCTCGACGGTTTCGCGCGCCATTCCCACGCGGACGCGCTCCAGGTCCTCGGCGCCGGGCTCGCGCTCTACGTCGTGCTCGCGTGGTCGCTCGACGCGCCCGGCGGGTGGACGCTCCGCCGTTGGATCGATCCCGCGCACGAGCACCGCGCGCGCGAGGTCGCGCTGCACGCGAGCGAGCGCCTCCTCGCGGTCCGCGACGAGAACGAGCGCGCGCCCGCCGGCTCGATCGTCTTCCTCGGCTCGTCGACGATCGAGCGCATGCCGCTCGCCGAGCTCTTCCCCGCGAAGCCCGCGCTCAACCGCGGCGTCGAGCGCGCGACGCTGCCCGAGCTCGAGCGCTGGCTCGATCGACTGCTCCCGCGCGCGACGCCGGCCGCGTTCGTCGTCTACGCGGGCAGCGTCGACTGGCGCGAGGACCACGCGCGCCCGTCCGAGGTCGTCGAACGCGTCCGCTCGCTCCTCGACGCCCTCGCGCGGCGCGCGCCGAACGCTCCGGTCGCGCTCCTCGGCGTCCTCTCCGAACGCGGCGCGGACGGGGAGCTCTTGGAGCGCCTGGCAGCCCTCGACGACGCCCTCGCGGCCCTCGCCGCGGCCCGAAATCCGCCCGCGGCCTTCGTCCCGACCCTGCGCCCGCCCCTGACGACCCCCACCGGCTCCAGCTCCACGGGCCCCTTGGCCGAAGACGTGTCTTCCGACTCTCTCCACCTTAATAGGAAAGGGTACGGAGTCCTCGCGCGTTGGATCGTCGCCGACGGCGGCGACGTCGGCCGTCTCCTCGCCCCCTGAGCCCAGAGCCCCGTGTTCAAGAGCATCGGATCGACCTGGCTGCTCAACGCGCTCCAGATCCTGGCGCTGATGAAGCTCGCGCCGTACGTGGTCGGAACGCTCGGCGATTCGACGAACGGACTCTGGGTCACGGTCGTGTCGATGACGGGCGTGCTGTCGCTCTTCATCCTCGGCGTGCCGATGGCGTCCGTGCGCTTCATCACGGAGCGCGTCGCCGCGAAGGACGTCGCCGGCACGAACCGCGTCGTCGCGACGTGCCTCGGCATCGCACTCTTCCTCGGGCTCTGCGCGGCGTTGATCGGCCTCGGGCTCTACGCCGCGTTCGTGTCGCACTACCTGCGCGGTCCCGTCGGTCACGGCTTCGACGAGGCGACGTTGTCGAGCGCGAAGAGCGCGTTCCTGATCGTCGTCGGCCAAGTCGCGATCGGTTTCGCGATGCGTCTCCCCTACGCGATCTTCGACGCGCACGACGACTTCGTGATCCGCAACTGGATCATGGCGAGCGAGCTCGTGCTCCGCTTCGTGACGACGATCGCCCTCCTCGCGTGGCGCGCTGAGCTCTCGACGCTCGCCTGCGTGCAGTTCGTATCGATGGTCTTCGAGTTCGCGGTGATGACCTTCGTCATCCGCAGGCGCTACCCCGGTCTGCGGTACGACCTGCGCGCGTTCGACCGCTCGCTCGCGTCGAAGATCCTCGGGTTCAGCATGTTCGCGATGCTCTTGAACGTCGGCACCCTGCTCGCGTTCCGCGCGGACGCGATGGTGATCGGTGCGTTCCTCCCCGCCGAAGAGGCGACGTACTTCGACGTCGGGAACAAGTTCTTCGACCCGCTCACGCAGTTCCTGATCTCCGTCGGCGCCGTCGTGATGCCGATGGCGACGCGCTTGAAGACGACGGGCGAGCTCGGCGAGCTGCGCGACGTGTTCTTGAAGTGGTCGAAGATCTGCTTCTCGCTCGTGCTGCTCGTCGGCCTCTACCTCGTCGTGCTCGGGCCGGACTTCCTCGGTGCGTGGATGGGGCCGCAGTTCGTCGAGCGCTCCGGGCCCGTGCTCCAGGTGCTCATGCTCTCGTTCTTCGCGTACCTCCCGGTGCGCGGAGTCGCGCTGCCCCTCTTGATGGGCCTCGGGAAGCCGCGCTTCCCGGCGCTGGCGCTGCTCGCGATGGGCGTGATCAACCTCGCGCTCTCGCTCGCCCTCGTCGGCAAGCTCGGGATCCTCGGCGTCGCGCTCGGCACGGCGATCCCGAACGTGTTGTTCGCGGCCGCGGTGCTCGTCCACGCCGCGCGCGAGCTCGAGGTCGGCGTCGGTCGCTGGCTCCTCTACACGGTCGCGAAGCCGCTCGTGGGCGCGCTCGTGCCGCTCGCGTTCCTCGTCGCGATCGCGCGCTGGGTCCCGGCGCCGAGCTTCCCCGTGCTGCTTGCGTCGGGCGCCGCGATGGTCGCGATCTTCGCGGTCGTGTGGGTGCTCTTCGTGTTCCGCGCCGATCCGTACCTCGACCTGCGCGCGATGCTCGCGCGCAAGCTGCCGGCGCTCGCGGGGAGGTCGAAGGCGTGAGCGCGCTCGCCGCGATCGAGAGCTCGACGCTCGCGTTCCTCGCGACCTGCGCCGGCGTCGCGCTCGCAGCGGGAGTCGTCCTCTTCGTGCTCGCCGAGCTCGCGACACGCGCGTGGATGATCCGCAGCGGCCCCTACTTCGTGTGGGCGCCCTTCGCGCGCACGCGGCTCGAGCTCGACCGGGACGCGCTCCCGTCGCTTCCGCCGCTCGCGCACTGGGAGATCAACTCGCAGGGCGAGCGCGGCTCCGAGCCGCCCGCGGATCCCGCGCGCACGTACCGCGTGCTCGTCACGGGCGGGAGCGCGGCCGAGTGCTATTTCCTCGACCAGAAAGACACGTGGGCCGAGGTCGTCGGGCGCGAACTCCGCCGGCCGGAAGCGCTGCGTGCGCTGGGCGCCGAGCACGTGCACGTCGGCAACGCGGCGCGTTCGCTCGTCGCGTGCGCCGAGATCGAGCTCATGCTGCGGCGCACGCTCCCGCGCTACGAACGCCTCGACGTCGTCGTCTTCCTCGTCGGCGCGAGCGACGTCGTGCACTGGCTCGAGAAGTCGACGCCGGCGCGCATCGAGGAGAAGACGATCCCCGCTGCCCAAGTCTTCGCGTGGCACCCCGAGGGCCCCTTCGGTTGGGGTCCGCGCACGCTCGCGCTCCGCCGCATCGCGAGCTCGTGGAACAAGCGCCTGCGCCGGCCCGTCGAGGTGCGCGAGCGCGCCGGAAAGCGCCTCGACGACGCGCGCAAGATGCGCCAACGCGCCAAGGTCGTGCTCGACGCGACGCCCGACCCGACGCCGATGCTCGAGCACTTCGAGACGCACTTGCGCGCGCTCGTCGAGCTCTGCCGCGCGAAGGGCGCGCGCGTCGTGATCGCGCGCCAGCCGTGGCTCGAGAAAGCGCTGACGCCGGAAGAGCGCGCGCGCCTGTGGAACTTCGGCGCGGGGCGGCCCTACTCGGGCGAGGTCACGACGTACTACGCGCACGAAGCCGTGTGGAAGCTGCTCGCGCAGGTCGACGAGCGCGCGGTGCGCGTCGCGCAGGAGCTCGGGGTCGAGGCGCTCGAGCTGAACTCGCTCGTTCCGCAGGACTTCGAGCACTACTACGACGAGCTCCACCACACGCCGAAGGGCTGCGAGCTCCTCGGCCGCGCCGTCGCGCGGCAGATCGTCGCCGGTCGCGCGGCCCCGCGCGTGCACGCCTCGGCCCGCTGACGACGGAACGGCGGCCGCGAGCTGCGAGCGCGCGAACGAGTGCACGCGCGTCGTGCGCGCGAGGAACGACCGAGCCGTCCTTGCCGCGCGCTCCGCGCGACGCGACGCTGAGCGCATGCGCTCCGCGTTCCTGCTCGGTGTCGTGCTCGCGTCCTGCTCCACCGTTCCGTCGCGCGGCCCGTGCAGTGCGGGCGGCGCATCCGCGGCGAACGAAGCGCCGACCGCGCTCGCGACGAGCGATCCGCACTCCGCGGCGGACGCAGCGCTCTGGCGCGCGATCCAGGCGAACGGGTACGCGCTCCCGAGCGACGTCGCGCTCGAGTCCGCGCTCGCGCGCCTGCGCCGCGACCTCGGCGCCCTCGATCCGGTGTTGCGCGACGAGCTGCCGTACGACGTCGCGCGGCACTGGCTCTTCCCGAAGCGTCTCGTCGACGACGGTGCGTTGCGTGCGCACGCCGACGCGCTCGTGCTCCAGCTCGCCGTGGCGGGCTTGCGCGCGGGCGCAGCCACGCAACTCGGGAGCGCATCTCCTGACGACGAACGCGTCCTCGCGCGCTCGTTCGCCGCGCTCCACCTCTCGCTGCTCGCCGCGAGCGATCTGAAGGAGCCGCTCTTCGACGACGCGGGCTGGCGGCGCGTGTTCGACGGCGCGCTCGACTACCTCGCGGCCGAGCGCGACGTGCGCGGCTGGGTCGAGGGCAGCGGCTGGCACCACTCGGTCGCGCACACGGCGGATCTCTTGAAGTTCCTCGCGCGCTCGCCACGGCTCGCGCCCGCGGACCAGGCGCGTCTCGTCCTCGCGATCGAGGCGAAGCTCGCCGCGCTCCCCCACGTGCTCGTCTGGGGCGAGGACGAGCGCCTCGCCGCCGTCTTCGTCTCGCTCGCGCGGCGCGTGGACTTCGACGCGGCGGGTTTCGAGGCGTGGCTCGCGCGCGAGCGCGAACGACGCGCGGCGGTGTGGAGCACCGAGCCGTTCTCGAGCGCGCGCTTCGTCGCCGCGCGCAACGCAAGCGACGTGCTCGTCGCGCTCCTACTCGCGCTCGATGCCGCGGCGGAGAGCGAGCCGGCGCTCGTTCGCGCGCGCGACGCGGTCCGCGCGTCGTTGCGCGACGGATGAGCGCTCACGCGCGCTTCGCGAGCCCCATCCCGACGTGGCCGAGGAGGCCGAACGCGACGGCGAGCACGAGCTGCACGAGGTGCAGCCCCGTCCCCGTCGCGAGCGCGAGCTCGCGCGACACGCCGAAGATGCCGAAGCCGAGCACCCAGCCCGCTTCGAGCGTGCCGAAGTTCGCGAACGCGGAGAGCGGCACGATGCTCGTGAGGATCGCGAGGCTCGCGCCGAAGCTCGCGGCCGCGAACCCGATCGTGTCGGGCAGGCCGAACCCGCGGCCGAGGACGGCGCAGAAGGCGAACACGCACGCCCACATCGGTAGCGACCACAACGCGCCGCGCAGCGCGCGCCCGTCGCGCGACGATTCGCGCAACGCGCCCGCGAGCGAGTCGACGCGCTCGACGAGCTTCTTCCCGAGCGCGAAGCGCGCGAGGCCGAGCGTGCGCGCGAGGCCCGTCGCGATCCGCACGAAGACGTCGCCGCGCACGGCGAGCCAGAACACGATCGCGGACGCGACGACGAGCGCGACGCCGAGCGGAGCGAGCCACGCGAGCTCCGGGTGCGCGCCAGAGGCCGCGAGGCCGATCGACGCGAGTCCGAAGCCGAGGAAGAGGCTCGCGAAGTCGAGCAGGCGCGAAACGACGAGCGCCGCGATCGCCTGCGACGCGCCCGTGCCCCCCGCGCGGTTCAGGTAGACGACGAACGTGGCCTCGCCCATCTTCGCGGGCAGGATCAGGGTCGCCATGCCGTACGCGGAGGTCACGGACAGGGTCGTCGCGAACGACGGCCGCGCAGCGGGCGGGAAAAGGGCGCGGAAGCGCTCGGCGCGCACGACGTACTGGAGCGCGTAGATCGCGGCCGCGGCGCCGAGCGCTGCGGGCGAGATGCGACGCCAGGCACGCGCGAGCTCAGCGAGGTCGACCCCGCCCCACGCCATGAGCAGGAGGACGAGCGCGAGCGCGACGGCGAGCGAGACGAGGACGCGGACCGCGGTCTTCAAGTCGCGCAGGATGTCGCGCGCGTGGGCCGCGGATCAAGCAGGAACTGCTCGCGCCGCGTTCGACGACCGCCCTCGCCCACCCGATTCTTCAGTCGAAGCTGATGTGCGTGCCGCCCGAATCGGCGGCGAGCCATTCGAGGATCTGGAACTGGCCGCCGACGGCGATCGTGTTGATCTGGATGCCGCGGTGCTCGTTCCACGCCTTGACGTGTTCGCGGATCACGGTCGGATCCGTCTCCTCGCCGACGGAAGGCTCACCGTCCGACAAGACGAAGATCGTGTCGACGTCGAGGTCGCGGAACGCGTCCTTGAGCGCGCCGTAGAGGTTCGTTCCGCCGGCGGCCATGAGCTTGCCGACGTACTCCTTCGCGGCGGCGCGGTTCTTCTCGCTCGCGCCGGCGAGGCTGCCGTCCATCCAACGGTCGACGTCGCTCGAGAACGTCACGATGTTGAAGAGCGCGCTCGTGTCCAGGCCCGTGACGCAGCGTTCGAGCTCGCGCTTCGCGACCTCCATGCGCGGCTGACCCGTCTTGCCCTCGTACTCGCTGTTGAGCTGCTCCTGCATCGAGCCCGACACGTCGATGATGAAGATGACGCGGTGGCTGACGATGCGGATGCCGAAGAACTTCTGCTCGACGCGCGTCGTCTGCTTGAGGCGGTACTCCTCCTCGCCCGTCTTGACTTGGTTGAGCTGCTCCTCGGTGAGGAACTCGAAGCGGTCCTTCGCGCCGTCCCACCAACTCGCCCAACCCTTCGCGTTCTCCTGGTAGCCCTGGCCCGTGAGGCGCCACAGCGCGAGGGAGAACTCCTGGAGCATGCGCCCCTCCTCCTTCGCCATGCGTTCGACGATCGGGCCGATCGCGTCCTTCGTCTTCAGGTGCTCGAGCGCGTCGAGCGCTGCGAGCCGCACCGACCAGTTCTCGTCGTTGAGCGCGACGACGAGCTTCTCCAGCGCCTTCTTGTCGCGCGATTCACCGAGCGCCTGGAGCGCGAGGTTGCGCACCTCGGGATCTTCGTGCTTCGTCAACGTGATGAGCTCGTCGATCCACGTCGCGTCACCCTTGCGGAGCACCGTGAGCGCGTCGAGCGCCGCGCGCATCGCGGTGCGCTCTTTCCCCTTGCCGATCATCTTCGAGAGCTTGTCGATCGACTCCTTCTGTCCGCGCTCGGCGATCGTCTTCGCCGCGTTGACGACGACGTCGGTCTCCTTGTCGGCGAGCAGGTGCTCGAGCCCGTCGTTGACGCGCTTGTCCTGCACCTTCGCGAGCGCGGCGATGTAGAAGAGCTTCTCCCACTCCTTGCCGCGGGTCATGTCCGCGATCATCTGCTTCGTGAGCTTGTCGTCGTTCCAGCCGATCACGACGTCGGCGATGCCGCGGCGCAGCTCGAGCGGCGTCGGCTGCTGCGTCGCGATCTTGATCAGGTCCTCGGCGCACTTCGGCCCATCGACCTTCGCGACGATCCTCGCGCCGAGCACGCGGTTCGCCGGCATGTCGCCGTCGGACTTGAGCGTGCGCTCCGCGATCTCGCGCGCCTTCTTGTCCGAACGCCGGTCGAGCTCCTCGAGCGCGGTGTAGCGGATCTTGTGGTAGCCGTCCTTCGTCGCTTCGACGAGCTCGTCGGGCGTCATGTTCGACGCGAGCGCCTCGAAGGCCATGAAGCGGAGCGGGTTGATCGGACGCCCCTTCTTGTTGATGGGGTTCTCGTCCTTCGGCTCTTCCTTGTCCTTGTCCTTCTTCGGGTCCTTCTTGGGCGGCTTCGGCGCGGGCTTGCCGCTCTTCTTGTCGTCGTCGTCCTTCTTCGGCTTGTAGAGCTGCTTGTACCAGTCGAGGTCGCTCTTGTCGTGCAGGCGCAGGTGCGCGGTCATGGCGCGCTCGCGCAGCTGGTCTTCCGCGGCGGACTCGACGATCATCACGAGGAAGTCCTTCCCGTGGACGCCGCACTCGCCGAGCGCGTCGATCGCGGCCGTGCGCAGCTCGATCTCCTTCGACTGGGTCGCGACGTCGACGATCCTCTGCAGCGCCGGCTGCTCCGCGTCCGCGACGCCGTCGAACTTGACGAGCGCGCGCACGACCTCGCGCTTCATGAAGATCGTGTTGAAGGTCGAGTCGTAGAGCTCGAGCAAGGACTGCATCGCCGTGCGCGTCCTGCAGTTCGCGAGGTCCTTGATGCGGTCGGGCTTGACCGTGTCGCCGGCGGCCTTGATCTCCTTCAAGATGTCCGCCTCGCTCGCCTGCGGCGCGGTGGACGCGGCGTGGAGCGCGACGCTCGCCCCGAGGGCGAGCGTGAAGACGGCGAGGACGAGGCGGAGCGCGATCGAACGGGTGCGGACCATGGTCGGGTCTCCGGGCCGGGCCGCCCGCCCCCGCGGCCGCGGCGGCGCCGCGAGGTGCGAGTTTCGGGAAAGGCCGGACAGATCTTGGCTGAATCACAAGACGCCGGGGGTCGAGTGTCAACCGACAGCCATGGACGTCCGATACGCCCTACCCCGCACCGCGCTCCTGGACACGGGCTTCCTGCCCGCGCCCCGCTTCGGATTCGCGCGGGATCGCGAGCTCACCGTGCTCGAACTCAACGCCCACACCCTGTCCGCCGACAAAGCGCGCGCGCTGCTCCGCAAGCTTCGCGACCTGAACCTCTCCGCGGGGCCGGTCGCCGTGTCGCGCGACCTCGCCGTGTTCCTCGGCGGCTGCCTCTCGCTCGACTTCCCCGCCGAGACGGGCGTGCGCTACCGCGTGCGCACGACGGACGGTCGTGAGGGTCAGCTCGAGATGGTGTGGGGTCAGAAGGGGCTCGAACTGACGGCCGTCGGCCCCATTCCGTTCGCGCCGCGCGGCAACCTGCGCGTCGCGCTGAAGCAGGACCGCGAAGGTCGCGCGTTCGCGCGCGAGCTCGGCGCACGCGTGCTCCCCGAGACGACCGACACGCGTGAGCTCGAGCACTTCCTGCGCCGCATCGTGCGCACGGTGTTCAAGGGCTGAGAGCGCGGCGATCGCGCACGAACGAAGCCGCGGGCGCCGCACCCCTCGGGTACGACGCCCGCTCGTCTCCGTTCGATGCGTCCAGGATCAGTTCGTGACCCAGACGATCGCCGTGTTGGTGAACACGTTGGCGCCGGATTTCACGAGCCGCGCTTGCAGGAAGAGCGACTCGTACGCCGAAGCGCTCGTCAGCGGAACCGTCGTCGTGAAGTTGCCCGCCGCGTCGGTCGTCCCCGTGATCGTCGCGGGGATTCCCGCGCCCGCGCCCGGCGCGACCTCGGAGAGCTGCGCCGCGATCTGGCGCGTCTGACGCACGTCGTTGAAGTAGATCGTCACGGAGGAGTTCGCCCACGCCGCGCCCGCGCTGATGCGGGCCTCGATCGTCGGGTACGTGCCGCCGGAACCGATCACGATGACGCCGTGCGGCGACGCGTAGGCGAAGCCCGCCGTCGCATCACGAACGGTCAGCAGGTTGCCGGAGAAGTTCACGGCGAAGTTCGCGGTGGTCGCAGCTCCGGCAGTGACGGTGATCAGCGTCGCGTTGAGGTTGCTCGTCTCCACCGAGGTTTCGCCCGAGTCGTAGAACTCCGTGTCGAAGGGCAACGGCGTCGCGCAGCCCGAGCTTCCGAGGTAGACGTAGTTGGGAACGACGAGCTGCGAGAAGTAGTACCCGTTGTCCGGCGAGAAGAACGGAGCCGGGTTCTGGTCGACCGGTTCGACGTAGACGTAGTAGTCGCCGGGGATCAGTCCGGTGATCGCGTAGTTGCCGTTCGCGTAGCTCAGCGTCGCCGTGCGAATCACGTCCGGGCTGCGCTTCGCGATGGCGACGATCGAAGCGCCTTGAACGGGGCTGCCCCAATTCGAGACCGTTCCAGAGATCGTCCCGAGGTTCGCGAGGTAGGACGCGGTCGGATAGCCGTCGCCGATCGCCGAGACGTCGTCGCGACGCAGCGTGCGGGCGCTCGTCCCGAGGATCGTGCCGCTCACGGCCACCGTCGGATACGTCGCCGCGGAGCACGAGCTGTTCGGCAGCGCCACGGTCGCCGAGTAGGGCAGCGTCTGCGCGAACGGGAACATGCAGGGGAAGCGCGAGCTCGTCGCGTTCGCCGAGGATTCGATCACGGAGTGACCGAGGCCGGCGAAGTGGCCGAACTCGTGCGTCGCCACGCCCTGGACGTCGGCGAAGCCGAGCACGGGCGTGGTGCCGCCGGCGCCCGACAACGAGGCCTGGGTCACGCCGAACAAGGCGTTCGTCTCGACGAAGCTCCAGTACGGGAGCCCGGAACCGTTCACGCTCTGCACGTTGAACGCGATGTCCGTCTCGAGGATGTCCCCCGTGCCGAAGTTGAGGCCGACGTCCGTCACCGCGAGCACGGTCGGGCCGCCGAGGAACGTGAAGGTCCCCGCGGGCTCCCAGCACGTCACGAGGTTCATGCCGTCCGGGCCGGCGAGACCCTGCATGTGCGTCTGAGAGAGCTGCGTCCAGTTCGACACCGCGAAGAGGTTCGGCGTCGACGCGAGCGAGAACGTCGACGCGTTCGGCACGCCCGGAGCGTTCGCGTTCCGCCACGCGTTCGCCGCGCCGATCAGGCTCTGCAAGAGCGGCCAATCGGCCATGTTCGGCGACGAGAAGCCGCCGCACAGAGCGGGGACATAGCCCGGGCAGAACATCGTGCCCGCGGCACCCGAGTGGACCGACCAGGGGATGTTCGACGGCGACGGCCAGCGCTCGATGAGCTCGGTCGTGCCGTTGCAGTAGTGCTCGATGCCGCCGGCGTGCACGGGGAGCGTGCTGGTCGCGAGGAGGAGGAACGCGGGAGCCGCGAGGATGCGTTGGAACTTCATGGCTTGGCTTCTTTCCGCGCTCAGCGCGTCCACGGGGCCGGTTGGGCGAGTTCGGAACCGACGCGATCGAAGAACGCGTCGACGGTTTCGCCGCGAGCGTGGAGCCCCACGACGCGCCGCACGCCTTCCGCATCCGGAGCGACGCGGTAGGTGCCCTGATCGAGCCCGAGCAGACCGAACTGGCCGGTCGTGGGCTCCTTCCAAAGGAAGAGCACGACCTCGTCGCCCGCCGTGAAGCGCGGCGCACCCTGGACTTCGACGATGCGCTCGGAGCTCGCGCCGCCGGCGACCTGGAACGTGAGTTCCGAGTCGGCGAGGCCCTTCATCGCGCCGAGGACCTTCACGTGCACCGACGTGAGCGCGAGCCCGACCTTCGGGACGTCGACGCTCGTGTCGAGGACGCGCGCATGGACGATCTCGCTCGCGAGGTGCGCGTACACCTCGAACGACTGGCGCGGGATCTCGACGTGGATGCGCTCGAGACGCGGCGTCGTTGCGGCGGCGATCGTCGCCGACGAGGCCGACGCGCTCGAGCTCCGAGACGACGTGGTGAGCGCCGCCGAGGCGAGCGCGGAAGAGACCAGGATCAGGCCGAGGAGACCCGACATTCGTTTCGTGGACATGGAACGACTCCGTTGGAGTGCTCGTGAGCACTCGATCGAGGACGAGGAAGAAGATGTGTCGCGCGACGCTCGTGATCGTCGAAGCGCGACGCCGCGTTCCTCGATTCGAGGGGATTTGGAGCGCGAGCTCGTGTGCAACACGGACCGCGTGCGCGGGGCACGTCGAGCGAACGACGGAGGCCCGCGAATTCGGTTCGGATCTCCGCAACCGATGGAGCCGCTCGGGACGACGCACGCGTCGTCCTTACCGTCTCGCAGCGGTAGGTTCGGACTGCTTCGTCCTTGCTGAACGGAAGCAGGTCCCGTGCACACCCGGTGTGCGCAACCAACACACTCGGCCCTCGACGGCGGCGCGCTCTCTCTCGACACTCCACCCCGCCATGCGCTCCGCCCTCCTCCGCTACGTCGTGCTCGGGACGCTCCTCGTGCTCCTCGCCGCGTGCCGTGCCGCGCGGCCGTCGGACCTGCCGCGCGACGAGGACTGGATCGTCGCGGTGAAGAGCGCGCGCCTCGCGAGCTCGTCCGCGTGGTTCAAGCGCTTCGCGCACCACACGTGGATCGACGCGAAGCGCGGCAGCGAGGCCGCGTGGGAGCGCCACGAGTGCCTCGGCGGCGCGCTCGGGATCGCGAAGCTCGAGCTCCCGCCCGCGGAAGCGCGCGACGACCACCGCTTCGGCGGCGCGAGCGTGCGCGTCCTCGGCGTCGTGACCGGCGACGACGCTCGGCGCGCGATCGAGCACGTCGACGCGCGCGCGAGCGAGCTCGCCGCGCAGTACGCGGACGGCTACCGCGCCTGGCCCGGTCCGAACAGCAACACGTTCGTCGCGGAGATCGCGCGCGGCGTGCCCGAGCTCGCGTTCGTGTTCGACCCGAACGCGGTCGGCAAGGACTACGAAGGATGGTTCGGCGCGGGCCTCACCGCCTCGAAGACCGGCGTGCGTGTCGACACGCCGATCGTCGGCGCGGCGGTCGGGCTGCGCGAGGGCGTCGAGCTCCACCTGCTGCAGCTGACGCTCGGCGTATCGTTCGATCCGCCCGGGCTCTCGCTCCCCTTCCTGCCGCAGATCCCGTTCGGGTGGTCGAGCGCGCCGAACGCGCGACTCCACCCGAGCGACGTCGGCGCCTCGCGCGTCTTCGAGCTCGTCGACGACGCGCCCGAGCGCCGCCTCGAGCTCGGCGCGCTGCCCGAGAAGGGCGCGTGGCTCGTCGAGCGCGCGAGCGGCGATGCGACCGTGATCGAGTTCGCGGTCGGCCCGTGCGACGAGCGCGGCGCGCGCTCCGTCGAGCTCTCGTGCTGGAACCGCGGCGACGAGGCACTGTTCCGCGTGGAGCGCACGGCGCGGCTCGACGCTTCCCGAGTGCCCGTCGAGCAGGTCGTCTTCGTCGGCGACGGCCGGTGCGTGCTCGAGCTCGCGCTCGACGCCGAGGGCCGCGCGACGGCGGCGCTGCGTCTCCGCACGCGCGAGTGAGCCGCGGCCGAGCGCCCCGCCGGACGCGCGGAGGAGCGCGTTCGAGCCCCGCGGGACCGCGCGCATGCGCGCTCGCGCCTGCTCGGCCCGCCCGCGGATCGGTATCCTCGTCGCATGCGCACGCTCACGCGATTCGGTGCCCTGTTGCTCGCGTCGTCCACGCTCCTCGGCGCCGCGCCGCTCGCGGCGCAGAAGAAGCTCCCCGACCTGACGCGCGGCGGGAAGCGCGACGAGACGCACGACTGGACGCTCGGGCCGACGGGCGCGCGCGGCTGGATGTTCTCCGAGCACCTCGAGACGAAGTTCGCGCGCCAGATCCTCGTGACGCAGGTCGACGACAAGTCCCCCGCCGACGGCGTGCTCGCGCCGGGCGACGTCCTGCTCGGCGTCGGCGACAAGCCGTTCGCGGACGACGCGCGCAAGGTCCTCGGCCGTGCGATCGACGGCGCGGAGCGCGACGGGAAGCTCGAGCTCCTGCGCTGGCGCAACGGCAGGCAGACCACGGTCACGCTGAAGCTGCGCAAGCTCGGCGGCTACGCGAAGGGCGCGCCCTTCGACTGCGCGAAATCGGCGCGCATCCTCGACGAGGCCTGCGCGTGGATCGCGAAGCGCGGTCTCGGCGACGAGGTCCTCGGCGACGTCGACGCGCTCGCGCTGCTCGCGTCGGGCAAGCCGCAGTACTTGGAGCTCGTTCGCGACCACGCGAAGAAGGTCGCTCCGCGCGACCTCGCGCTCGAGGACGGTCCCGGGATGAAGGCGTGGGACTGGGGCTGGACGAACCTGTTCCTCGCCGAGTACCACCTCGCGACGCACGACGACTCCGTGCTGCCCGCGCTGCGCGAATACTCGCAGCACATCGCGCGCGGACAGAGCGGCGTCGGCACGTGGGGCCACGGGATGGCGCTTCCGAACGAAGAGCGCTCGCTCGGCGGCTACGGCGCGCTGAACCAGGCGGGGCTCGGCTGCTGGCTCTCGCTCGTGCTCGCGCGCGAAGCCGGCGTGAAGGACCCGGTCGTCGACGGCGCGATCGAGACGGCGCGCGGGTTCTTCGCGTTCTTCGTGGAGAAGGGCAGCATCCCCTACGGCGACCACCCGCCGTTCTGGGAGCTGCACGACAACAACGGCAAGAACGCGCAGGCCGCGGTCGCGTTCGACGCGCTCGGCGACGTCGGTCCCGCGCGCTTCTTCGCGCGGATGACGACCGCGTCGTACGACGAGCGCGAGCTCGGTCACACGGGCAACTTCTTCGGGTACTTGTGGGGACCGCTCGGCGTCGCCGTCGCGGGGCGCGACGCGCTCGCGGCGCACCTGGAGGAGCTGCGTTGGAGCTTCGATCTCGCGCGCCGCTGGGACGGCGGCTTCACGTACCAGGGCGGCGCGGGCGAGGACGATTCCTACGCGGGCTGGGACGTGACGGGCGCCTACGCGCTCGCGTACGCGCTGCCGCTCGCGAAGCTGCGCATCACGGGCCGCGGGCGCTCCGCGGCGGCGGCGCTCTCGCCCGACGAAGTGCGCTCGACGATCGCGGACGGGCGCGGGTTCGACCCGGCGGAGCCGAAGGTCGCGTACGACTCGCAGACGACGCAGGAGCTCCTCGCGCGCCTCTCGAGTTGGTCCCCCGTCGTGCGCTTCCGCGCCGCGGGCGCGCTCGCGCGGCGTCCCGGCGACTCGGTGCCGCAGCTCCTCGCGCTGCTCGCGTCGCCCGAGCGCGACGCGCGCCTCGGCGCGTGTCACGCGCTCGAGCTCATGGGAACGCGCGCAGCGCCCGCGACCGACGCGCTGCTCGCCGTGCTCGCGACGGACGACGCATGGCTTCGGATCCGCGCCGCCTACGCGCTCGCCGCGATCGGACCCGACGCGCGCAAGGCGGCGCCGGAGCTCCTGCGCCTCGTCGCCAAGGAGGATCCGGCGGACCCGCGCGGCACGACGAGCCGCTACCTCGGACTCGCACTGTTCCTCGACGGCTACCTCGACGACGCGCCCGAGCGCGGTCTGCTCGCGGACTCGGTCGAGGGCGTCGACCGCGAGCTCCTCTACCCCGCCGTGCGGCGCATGCTGCGCCTCGACGACGGGCACGCGCGCTCGACGGTCGCGTCGGTCTTCGGGAAGCTCGAGGGGAAGGAGCTCGACCCGCTGCTGCCGGACATCGCGCGCGCGACGGAACGCTCGGCGCCGAGCGGCGAGATGTTCGCGGACGGAGTGCGGCTCGCGGGACTCGAGCTCCTCGCGCGCCTGCGCATCCGCGAGGGCCTGCGCATCGCGCTCGACTACGCGCGCACGCAGAACCCGTGGGACAGCCAGGACCGCATGGCGCGGATCCTCGCGGCGCTGAAGCCGTACGGCGCGCACGCGAAGGAGCTCCTGCCCGAGCTGAAGGCGCTCGTGAAGGCGTGCCAGGACGAACAGGACTTCCCCGACGACTGCAAGAAGAAGAAGGTCGACGCGGTCGAGGAAGCGATCCGCTTCGTGTCGGCGGCGACGGACAAGCCGGAGCTGCGTTCGCTCGCGGGCACGAGCTCGGCCGCTCCGAAGCGCGCCAACGAGCCGAAGAAGAGCGCGCCGCGCGACGACGCGCCGAAGCCGACGGGGTCGTCGGCGGGCGGCGACGACAAGAAGAGCAGCGCGAGTTCCAGGTCGAAGCGCGTGCGCGTGTTCGTGCTCGCCGGCCAATCGAACATGGAGGGTCAGGCGGTCGTCGACCTCGACGGCGCCGAATACAACGACGGCAAGGGCACGCTCGCGCGCTTGGTGAAGGACAAGACGAAGGCGCCGCTCTTCCGCGGTCTCGTCGACGCGCGCGGCAAGTGGACGACGCGCGACGACGTCCGCGTGTGGTACCAGCCCGAGGACGGGCCGACGAAGAGCGGCCTGCTCGACTTCGGCTTCACGCCGTACGAAGGCCGACACCACTTCGGGCCGGAGCTCGGGATCGGCCATGTCCTGGGTGATGCGTTCGACGAGCCCGTGTTGCTGATCAAGACGGCGTGGGGCGGGAAGAGCCTGTTCGTCGACTTCCGTCCGCCGAGCGCGGGCGGCGCCACGGGGCCGTACTACGAGCGCATGCGCGATCAGGTGCGCGACGTGCTCGTGAACACTGGCGAGCACGTGCCCGAGCTGCGCGGACGCGAGCTCGAGCTCGACGGGCTCGTCTGGTTCCAGGGCTGGAACGACCTGTGCGACGACAAGGCGATCCCCGAGTACGAGGCGAACCTCGTGCACCTGATCCACGACCTGCGCCGCGACTGGAACGCGCCCGCGCTGCCCGTCGTGATCGGCGAGCTCGGCAACGGCGGCACGGAGGCCTCGCCCGAGATGCTCGCGATGCGCCGCGCGCAGAAGTACGCGGCGGAGCGCGCGGAGTTCGCGGGCACGGTGCGCTTCGTCGAGACGACGGCGTTCCAGCGGCCCGCGAGCGAGTCCCCGTGCCCGGAGCACCTCCACCACGAGTTCGCGAACGCGGAGACGTACTGGCTGACGGGGCGCGCGCTCGGCGAGGGCATGCTCACCCTGCTGCGCTCGAGTGCCGCGGCGCGCGCGACGCCGAAGTGACGCGCGCTGCGCTAGATCACTTCGCGGTAGAGGCGCTCCTCCGGCCGCGGGATCACGACCTTGCTGACGAGCAGGCCGCGCTTCGCGATCTCCTTCGCGCCGGCTTCGATCGCCGCGTTCACCTCGGAGACCTCGCCGGTGAGCATCAGGAAGCCCTTCCCGCCGATCGCCATCGCGACGTGGATGCGGAAGAGCTTCACGCGCGCGGCCTTCACCGCGGCGTCGGCGCCCTCGATGATCGACGTCACGGAGAACGCCTCGAGGATCCCGAGCGCGTCGCGATCGCCGTCGTCGAGCGTCACGCCGCCGCTGATCGCGGGGAACACGCGCGCGTCGACGTTCGGGATCACGAGCTCGTCGATCAGGGCCTCGCGCGACACGCGCTTCCCTTCGCGCACGCTCGACTCGACCGCCGCGACGTCGCCGCCGACCATCACGATGTACTTGCCCGAGCAGATCGTGCGCGCGACGAGCAACTGCACGTCCGCGGCCTTGAGCATCGTGTCCTGCACCTGGAACGCCACCGCGATCGAGGACAGCTCGAGCATCCCGAGCGCTTCCATCTTCGTCACCATCACGCCCTCCGGATCACGATCTCGTCGCCGATCTTCTGCACGGTGCCTTCGATCGACGCATGGATCGCGACGCCGAGCCCCTCGGGCGCGTTCGCGATCGTCTGGCCTTCCTTCACGCGCTCGCCGACGCGCACGCACGGCACCGCGGGCGCGCCGACGTGCTGCTTCACCGGGATGCGCACGCTCTCGACCATCCATTCGACGTCGACGAGCGGTCCGACGTTCTGGAAGTCCATCAGGCCGAGCTTCTTGATCAAGCTCGACAGCGGCACGTGCCGGTACGCCTGCATGCTGTGCGGCTTCACGTCGCGCCGTCCGGTCGCGGGATGCTGGAGCTTCTTCTCGCGCATCATGCGCTTGTTGTCCGCGCACGCGTCCTTCGGGAAGAGGTCCTCGGGGCACGCATAGAGCGAACACAGGTTGCACTCGCAGCAGAACTGACTGCCGAGCACCATCGCGTCGCCGACGAGGTTGAAGCCGAGGCCGCGCATCGCGAGGTGCGGCTCGACGGGGTGGCCGATCAGGTAGCGCGGGCACAGTTCGGTGCAGAAGCTGCATTGATCGCACGCGCTGCGGCCGATGCGGTCGCGTTGCGGCGCCTGCGCCTGGTAGCGCTCGGGCAGGCGATGCCCGTGCGGGAAGCAGAGCAAGGCGCCCGTCGTGCGCGTGACGACCTCGTCGAAGGTCTGCATCAAGCGGCCCATCATCACGCCGCCGACGAGCACGTGCGCGACGCGCGTCGGCTCGACGCCGGCGGAGCGCAGCACGTCGTAGTAGGACGCGCCGATCGGCGCGCGCACGGTGACGGGCTTCGGCACCCCGCCGCCGATCGTGAAGTACTTGTGCGTGACCGGCGCGTCGAGCGCGACGTTGAGCAGCGTCTCGACGTTGTTGACGAGGCACCCGACGTCGCCGGGGAGCCCGCCGGGCGGGATCACGCGGCCGGTCGTCTCGAAGACCGTGATGAACTCGTCGCCCGCGGGGTAGTAGTCGCCGAGCAGGTGCACCTCGATGCCCATCGGCTCGGCGGCGGCGCGGAGCTCGCGGATCAGGTCGACGTACTTGTCCTTGATGCCGATCAGGCCGCGCTTCGCGCCGACCTCGGCCATCACCTGCTGCATGCCGGCGAGGACCTCGCGCTTGTAGCGCTTGAGGATCTCCTTGTCCTTGTGCAGGAGCGGCTCGCACTCGGCCGCGTTCAAGATCAAGGTGTCGACGGCGCGCTCGAGCTTCTTGTAGAGCGGGAAGCCTGCGCCGCCGGCGCCGACCACGCCGTTCCGACGGACGCGCTCCTGGAGGGACGTTGCGGTGGGAGCCATGGTGTCGAGGGCGCGGGAGTATACGCGCCGGACGCCGTTCGCCGAAGACCCCGCCGGGCCGTTCCGAGCCGCCTCGCGCTACAAACGCGAGCGCTTCTCGATCAAATCCGCGAGCAAACCGACCGCGAGGACCTGCACGAGCGCCACGAAGAGCAGCACCGTCTTGTCGCTGAGGTTCGGGTCCGGCCAGAGCACGAGGATGTCGTAGTAGAGCGAAGCGAGGAGCCCGAGCCCGACGACGCACGCGACCGGGTAGAACACCTTGAGCGGGTTGAAGTACATCACCGTGCGCACGATCAGCGCGGTGAACCCGAGCGTGTCGCGGATCGGCCGGATCTTCGACGAGCCCGAGCGCTTCTTGTAATCGATGCTGACCCAGTCGACGCGGTGGTCGTTCGTCAGCGATGCGAGCGTGATCGTCGTCGTGAAGCTGAACCCGTTCGGGATGATCGGCCGGTAGCGCTGCACGAGCTCGCGCCGCATCGCGCGCAGCCCGCTGTTCAAGTCGGGGATGCGCGTGCCGGCGAGGTAGCTCGCGAGCATGCGCAGGCAGAACTTCGCCGGGCGCCGCACGAGCGGCACGTTGACCTCGGCGCCGGTGCGCGCGCCGACGGCCATCTCCGCGCCGTCGTCGATGCAGGCGAGCAGCTCGGCGATCTTGTTCTCCGGGTACGTGCCGTCCGCGTCGGTGATGACGACGACGTCGTGCTGCGCGCTCGCGAAGCCGGTCTTCAGCGCCGCGCCGTAGCCCTTGTTCACGTGGTGGCGCAGCACGCGCAAGCCGTCGTAGCGCGCGCGCAGCCCGTCGAGCACGCGCGCCGTGCCGTCCGTCGATCCGTCGTCGACGACGAGGAACTCGATCGGCACGTCGAGGTCGAGCGCGCTGAGCCGGTCGAGCACGCCGGCGATTCCGCCCTCCTCGTTGAAGGCGGGGATCACGAACGTGACGCCGCGCAGCGTGATGCGCTCCTTCGGAGCGTCCTCGAACGGGCGCGGGCGGGTCATGGCGGAGCTCGTCGAGTCACGATCGGCATTCGCGGGCCGCGGCTTCTCCCCCGTCCGCGTGGAGGCGGCGGCCGGGTGTTCGGAGCGTTCCATTTCCTGGGACGACAAGGGGCGGGTCACGGTTTGCGGCGCGGAGAGCGCGGGTCCGTTGTAGCGCCGGCGCGCGGCGAAGGAAACGCTTTCCGACCCGCGCAACCGCGCGGACGAGGCCGATCTTGCCGCGAGACGGACGAGCGCGGCGCTACGCGCGCTCCCACACGGCGCGGAAGAACGGCGCGAGGAGCGCCTTCCGCGCGAGGCCCGTGAGCGCGTACTCGGGCGCGCCGACCCCGAGGTCCACGCTCGTCGCGCGCTCGAGTTCGTCGCGCTCGACGCGGCGCCAATTCGGCGGGAGCGCGCGTCGACTCGGCGTCGCGCGGCGCACGGTCGCGCGGATGCGGTGGCGCGTGATCGAGTGCGTCAACGTGCCGAGCGGCTCGCCGACCACGAGGCTCGTCGGCCAATCGAGCGGCGCGATGCGCGAGCGCGCTCCGAGCTCGATCGTCGGCAGCTCCCACAGGCCCGCCATGCGCCCGCCGTCGGGCCGCTCCGCGAGCACGAGCGCGTCCCCCACGCACACGGCGGCGAGCACGAGCTCGACCTCGACCGTCGCGGGACGCGCCTTCGGCCGCGGGAGTTCGGCGACGCGCTTCGTCGCGAACGCGCGGCACGCGGCGCGCACGGGACAGCGCTCGCAAGCGGGATCGCGCGGCGTGCACACGAGCGCGCCGAGCTCCATCAGCGCCTGGTTCCAGTCGCCGGGCCGCTCGGCGAGCGCGACGAGCTCGCGCGCGATCGTCCACGTGCGCGCTTGGAACGCCTTCGACTCGGGCGCGTCGTCGAGCTCGAAGAGCCGTGCGAACACGCGCGCGACGTTGCCGTCGACGAGCGCTTCGGGGAGCCCGTACGCGATCGAGAGCACGGCGCCCGCGGTGTACGGACCGATGCCGGAGAGCTCGAGCACGCGCTCGCGCTCGCGCGGGAAGCGTCCCGCGTGCTGCTCGACGAGCTCGCGCGCCGTCGCGTGCAGCGTGCGCGCGCGGCGGTAGTAGCCGAGGCCGCTCCAGAGCGCGAGCACGTCGTCGACCTCGGCCGCGGCCAGCGTCTCGACGTTCGGGAAACGCGCGAGGAAGCGGTGGTAGTACGGGATGACGGTCTCGACGCGCGTCTGCTGCAGCATCGCCTCGCTGATCCACACGCGGTACGGATCGCGGTCGGCGCGCCAGGGGAGCGCGCGCCGTTCGCGGTCGAACCACGCGACCAGCTCGTGCACGAGTCGCGCACGGGTGCTGGGCGCGCGATCGTCAGGCTCCGAGGCGGTGGATTTCGACTTCGTCCGACCGACGACCGATGGCCGCGAACTCGACGCGGCGCGATCCAGCGGCTCGACCGGAGTGCGCCGCGGCCTCGAAGTGCCGCGCGCGGTCCCGTCGTCCGCCGTCCTCCGTCTCTCGCTCGATCGCGCCCGTGTCACGGGCTGTGAAGATACGCGCCTGCCCGCGAGCCTGGAACGGGCGCGCGCGATCCTCTACCGTCGCACGCGATGCGTACCGTGCTGCGTGGACTCCTCGTCGGCGTCTTCCTGTCCCTCCTGCGCGCACCGCGCGGGCTCGACCTCCTCGAGCTCCCCGCGACGAGCGCGTCGAGCGCGCTCCTCGTCCGGGCCGCGGGCCTCGTGCTCGCGGGCGTCGTGCTGCTCGCGGCGCTGCGGCGTCCCGGCGTGCTGCTCCTGCTCGCGACCGCCGCGGGCTACGCGCTGCACGGACTCGTGCTCACGGCGTGGATCCAGCCCTCGGGCTCGTGGTCGCTGGCGCTGACCTTCGCCGTCGGAGTGATCCTCGCGCTGGCTGCCGCGCTCGACGAGCGCCGACTCGACGAACCGCTCGAACCGCCGCACGAAAACCGCGCGGCGTTCGTCGGCGAGCTGATCGGTCTCTTCGTGACCGGCGCCGGTGCCGCGCTCTCGATCGAAGGCGTCGCGCGGCACGTCCGGCCGTTCGGGGCGGGCCTCGCGCAAGACGACACCGCATTCGGGCTCGCGTTCCTGCTCGCAGCGACGCTCGGCGCGGTTGCGTTCGGCTGGATCGCGCGCGCCAAGGCGCTCCGAAACCTCTCGACCCCGCTCGCGCTCGCCGGCGCGGCCGTCGTCGGCGCGTTCGTGCTGCAGCTCGTCGCGGAGCTCGTGTCGGTCACGACCCTCGAGCGCTGGGTGCGCGGCTTCGGCAGCTCCCTCGCGGATCACGGATCGCTCTCGTTCGACCTGCTCGTCGGCGCCGCGCTCTTCGGCGCGCCTGCGCTGCTCGTCGGCGCGGCGCTCGCGGGTCTGCGCACGCCGCGCCAGGCAGGCGCGGTGTTCTTCGGCGCCGCGCAGGGCCTCCTGCTCGTGAAGACGGTGCTCGGAGCGTCGCCCGCGGCGACGGAGGCACGCGAGGCCTTCTCCGCCGCGCAGCTCGTGCAAATCGGCTCGTTCGCGGCCGTCGCGGGCGCGGCGCTCGCGCTGTTGAGCGCGCCGGGCGCGACGAAGCTCCCGCGCTATGCGTCGCTCGCCGCCGTGTTCGCGCTCGCGATCGTCCCGATCGTCCGCGAGCCGCTCGCGCTCCCCGTGCGCGCGCCCTGGGACGACTCGAACCCGCTCGCGCCGAGGCTCTATCAACTCACGTTCGACCTGCCCGAGGGACTCGTCACCGTCGAGAGCCGCGGCCAATCGCCGCTCGTGACGACGCTCGCGGGGCACACGGTCTCCACGGGGCTCGAGGACGCGCTCGGCGAGATCGCGCGTCTGCACGCGTCCGTGAACGCGCTCCCGGCCGAGAAGCGCGCGAAGGGCGGACTCTCCGTGCTGCTCGTCGGCCAGCTCGACGGGCTGCGCGCGACCGTGCTGCGTCAGCTCGGCGTCACGACGATCGATCGCACCGCGGTCTGGCACGTCGGAATGGAGCGCATCGAGAAGGAGCTCTTCAAGGACGCGACGCCGCCCGCGGGCGAGATCCTCGCGCTCGACGCGGCGCGCGGGCGCATCGACGCGGGCAAGTACGACCTCGTGCTCGTGACGGGCGTCGACGGCGACGCGCCTGCCGGGTGCGCGCTCCACGCGCCGGACGCGACGGTCGTCGTCGCGTGGCTCCCCGCGAACGCATGGCTCGCCGCGGCGGAGCTCGGCGAGGAAGTGCTGCTCGCCGCGGACGGCGTCGACGCGCTGTCCGTCGCACGCACGCTGCACGCCGCGCACGATGCGACGATCCCCGCGCCCGAACGGCCGCGCTTCGCGCGCGCGGGCGAGCGCGGCGGCCGCCCACTGCCGCTCACGCGGCTCGCGCAGAGCGACTCCTATCGGTTCCGCGAACGCGCGTTCCGCTCCCGCGCTGCACTGCTCGAGCGGCTGCACGACGCCGCGCGCGGCACGCCGGACGAAGCGCTCTTCGCCGGCCTGCTCGAGCTCGCGCGCGCGCAGGAGAAGAGCTCGCCGTTCGAGACGCCCGAGCAACAGTACGAGCTCTCGGACCCAGGCCTCGACGCGCTCGCGAAGCACGCTCAGTCGACCCAACCGGACGCATTCGAGCGCGGCGTGTGGGAGGGCCTCGCGCGTATCCTCTCGGGCAAGCGCGACGTCGAGCGCATCCGGCGCTACGTCGAACCCGTCGCGAAAGCGCACGCGCCGTGGCTCGCGCTCGAGAAGACGCTCGCGCGCGCGGACCTCGAGTCGCTCGAGCCCGCGACCGCGGTGAAGCGCCTCGACGCGCTCGCGACGCTCGGCCGGGACGACTTCGACTACTGGAACCTCGCTGGCGACGCGCGCAAGTCGGCGAACGACCTCGCGGGCGCCGCGCGGGCGTGGAAGCGCGCGCTCGAGCTCCGCGCGACGCACCAAGTGGTCAAGCGGAAGCTCGGCATCGCGCTCGTGCGCCTCGGCGATCCGAGCGGCCGCGCGTTGATCGAGGAGCTCGTCAAGCTCTACCCGAACGACGCGAAGCTCGCCGCCTTCCTCGGGCCCGGGCCCTGGCCCGAGGACGACGCGTCGGCGGCCCGCTGAGCGGCGCGCCCCTGCCCGGATCGAGCCGGTGCAGGTAGAGTTCGGGGAGCACTCGTTCGCGAGGCGGAAAACTCTTCCGGCTCGCGCCGTCACCGACTCCGCCGCCCATGCCGACCCCGCTCCTCCACCACCTCGCGCGCGCCTGCACCGTCGCCGCGCTGCTCTGCGCGTTCGCTCCCAGCGCGCGCGCTTCCATCGAGCGTCTCGACCTCGCCGCGATCGTCGTGAAGAGCGATGGAGCGATCGAAGGCACGATCACGCGCTCGCGCGTCGTCCGCATCGACGACGCGAAGGACGGACCGGAGCTCTACTTCACGTTGCTGACGATCGAGGGACGCTCGCTCGCCGATGGCACGCCGCGCACGGTCGAGGTGTTCTTCGCCGGCGGCTTCGTCGACGCGCGCCACGGCGTCTTCAACTCCGAGGCGCCGGCCGCGGACGACGTGCGCCTCGGCAACAAGATCGTCGCGTTCTACAAGCACACGGACAACGCGGGCGGCGGCATGGCCGGGAACGCGCTCTATGCCGCGCACGGCGGGCTCTACCGCGCGTTCGACGCCGCCCAGGGCGCGATCGTCCAGGGCCGCGGAGATGGCTATGCCCTCGTGGAGAACGTGCGCCTCGACGCGCTGCGCGCGCAGGTCGCGGAGCTCGCGCGCGCGAAGGCGCATCGCGCCGCCGAAGCGAAGGAGAAGCGCCGATGAGGCTCGCTCGACGCCGCGTGCTCGAGGTCGGCGGGACGCTCGTCGTCGCCGGCGCCGCGCTCGTGCTCTGGCTCCCGGTGCGCAGCTCCGCCTTCGCGACGAACGGAGGCGTGCTCGGCCTCGGCCAGCGCGACTTCCGCGTCCTCAACAACTTCACGGCGCCGACGGCGAACGACAACGTCGCGCCCGATCCGAACTTCCCCGGCTACACGGGCGCGACGGTTGCGATCTGGAAGGCCTGCGTCGAATGGGGCAGCCGGCTCCACGGCAACGGCGACGGCGACCCGTACCAACCCGGCGGGCTCGGCTCCGGCGGCGCGAACTTCGACCCCGTGTTCCAAGGGGAAGCGACGGGCGTCGGCGGCACCGACGACAACATCCACTCCGAGATCTCGGGCTCCGCGGGCGGCGTGTACGCGTTCACCGAGGTGCCGGGCACCGACGGTTGGCGCATTCGCTACTACCAGACGTGGACGTGGAGCGACGGACCGAGCGATCAACTGCTGCCCGGCGAGGTCGACCTCCAAGGCGTCGCGACGCACGAGTACGGCCACGCGCTCGGTCTCGACCACACGCCGGTCGCCGGCAGCACGATGCAGGGCGCGATCATCGCGAACGGCGTCCCCGAGCGTTCGATCGAAGCCGACGACGTCGCAGGGCTCGCCTTCGTCTACCTCGCCGCCGCGCCGACGAAGCCCGTGATCACCGGCGTGAGCGTCGTCCCGGGCGCGATCACGATCACCGGCCAGAACTTCGCCGCGACCGGCAACGAAGTGTGGTTCACGCGCGCGACGCCGTCGGCGACCGTCGCGCTCGGCGACCCGATCAAGTTCACCGGCGTGCTCTCGACCGCGGGCGGAACGCAGATCACCGTCAGCGTGCCGCCGCTCGCCGGACCGGGCGACGTCCTCGTCAGAGTACCGGGCACCGCGGGCTCCGCGCTCTCGAACGCCTGGCCCGCCGACGTTTCTCCGGGTCTACCCTGCACCGCGCCGACGACGACCTGCGTCGGAGCACCGAACTCCGTCGGCGCCGGCGCGCGCATGGCGTTCTCCGGCGGCACCTACCTCTCGCAGAACAACTTCACGCTCCGCTGCACGGGCCTGCGCCCCGGCGTCAACGCCTTCTTCCTCGCGGGCCAAACCCCGACGCAGCTCCCGTTCGGCAACGGCTTCCTCTGCATCGGCGGCCCGACGATCCAACTCCCCGTTCGAACGGCCGACTTCTTCGGAGAGCTCGGCTTCGCGCTGAACACCCAATCCCCCCCAACCGGCCTCACGATCAGCGCGGGACAATCCTGGTACTTCCAGTGCATCTACCGCGACGTCGCCGGCGGCGGCGCGCTCTTCAACACGAGCGACGCCCTGCTGACGACCTGGTGCCCCTGACCCTCTCCTCTTCCAAGTAGAACTCCGTGCTCTCCCTTGGCCGGTCCTCCGGCCAAGGGAGAGCACGGAGTCTGGGATGCGAAGCACCCACATGTGCGCCTTTGCGTGCAGTCTCCGTGGCTCCTGATCCGCCTCGGCGCTCCCGACCGTGCCAAGTCCGCACACACACCGCGCGCCCTCGCACACACCAATGCAGGAATCCCTGTCAGGGTCGCCGTCCCTTCCCGCGCACACGACTTGCGGTTACACCACCCCACCCGCATGCCGACCGCGCCTCTCCCCCGCCGCACGCTGACCCTCCTCCTCCTCGCGCTCGTCGCCGCCGCCGCCGTCACCTACCTCCCGACGCTCGACAACCACCTCGTCTACGACGACCTCTCGACCGTCCAGCGCAATCCGCTGATCGCGAGCTTCTCCCGCATCCCCGCGCAGTTCACGAGCGCGATGTGGGACATCGTCGAGCCCACCGACCGCCACCGCGTCGGCTACTGGCGCCCGCTGATGAACGTCGCGCTGACCTTCGCGAACGTCTGGGGATCGGGCTCCGCGCGCGCGTTCCACCTGCTCTCGATCCTGCTCCACGCCGGCGCCGTGTGCGCGGCCTTCGCGCTCGCGTGGCGGCTCGTGAAGAACGTGAGCATCGCGTTCTTCGCCGCGCTGCTCTTCGCGCTCCATCCCGTGCAGGTCGAGAGCGTCGCGTGGGTCTCGTCCTTGAACTCGATGCTGTTCGGGATGTTCGCGCTGTTCGCGCTCGAGCGCTACCTCGCGTGGCGCGAGCGCGGCTCGAAGGGCGCGCCGTGGAGCGCGGGTGCCTGCTTCCTCTTCGCGCTGTTGTCGAAGGAGCTCGCGATCGCCGTCGTCCCGGCGGTCGTCGTGCTCGAGGTCGCGCGCTTCCTCTCGGGTGAACGCGCGAAGGACGCTCCGCCGACGAGCTTCGCGCGCTCATGGCTGCCGTACGCGCCTTTCGCCGCGGCGTTCGTCGCGTACTACGTCGCGCGCGCCGCCGTGTTCGGGAGCCCGCTCGCCGGCTTCGACATCGTGACCACGGAGTACGGCTTCGACGCGCAGCGCATGGCGCTCCTGCGCGTCGAGCTCTTCGGCGGCTTCCTCGCGCTGCTCGCGTGGCCGAACCCGCTCGTGTTCTTCCGGCCCGTGCAGCCGGACCTCACGGCGACGAGCGCGACGCTGCTTCCCGCGTGGTGCGCGATCCTCGTGTGCGCGGCGCTGATCGTGTTCGCGTGGAAGAAGCGCGCGTGGCTCCCGCTCGCCGCGCTCGGCCTCGCCGTCGCCGGAATCCTCCCGCAGGTCGCGGGCGTGAAGTCCGCGGGCATCTTCCCGCTCTCCGAGCGCTACCTCTACTTCGCCGTGTTCGGTGCAGCGCTGCTCGCGGCCTGGACGGCGTTCCGCTTCCTCCCGCGCGCCGTCGCGACCCTCCTGCTCGTCGTCGTGAGCGCCGTGTTCGGCGCGCGGAGCTTCGCGCGCGCGAAGACGTGGCGCGACGACTCGACGCTCTTCACCACGGCGATCGAGCAGACGACGAGCAGCCCGTACGTCTGGTGGGTCTACGGGCGCACGGAGCTCGAGCTCTACAAGGCCGCCGCGAAGGACCCGACCGCCGGCGCCGTCGAGCACCTGAACACCGCGCGCGGCGCGTTCGAGCGCGCGCTCGAGCTCGGCAACCGCGCGCAGCACGGCGACGGATCGATCCTCGCGGTCGGCAGCGACTTCGTGCAGGCGAACGTCGGGCTCGCGTGGACCTTGCTCTACGAAGCGGAGATCGACGGCTACCACGACTTCGACACGCCGATCCAGGTGCTGCGCAACGTCGTGCGGCGCTACCCCGGCGAGGAGTCCGCGCAGACCGCGCTCGGCGTCGCGCTCCAGCACGTCGGCCGCTTCGACGAAGCGGAGAAGGCCTTTCAAGAAGCGCTGACGATCAACCCGCTCTTCCCCGAGTCGTGGCAGAGCCTCGGTCTCGTGCGCTTGAAGCGTGGGAACGTCTCGGGCGCGGTCACAGCATTCGAGAAGGCGCTCGCTCTGCGCCCCGAGCACCTCGACTACGTCGTGTGGCTCGCGCGCGCGGAGGCGGAGAACGGGCACGCGGACCGCGCGCTCGAGCTCCTGCAGCGCGCCGCGGAGCGCAACCCGGACGCGTCGGCGCCGCTCGTCTGGCGTGCGACGATCCTCGCGCAGCGCGGCCAGTTCGACGAAGCGATCGAGCTGGCCCGCCGCGCGCTCGAGCTCGACCCCGACGACGGCGAGGCGTACTTGCTCAAGGGCCGGCTGCACGCGCGCGTCAACGAGACGCAGTCCGCGGAGCGCGCGTTCGTGCGCGCGACCGAGCTGCTCCCGCGCAGCTTCGAAGCGAACTACAACGCGGCCGCGGTGCTGCTGCAGAACCCGAACTTCGGCGTGCAGCGCGCGATGCCGTTCCTCGTGACGGCGTACCAACTCCGCCCGCCCGGCGCGGCGGGCGACACGTTGCGCGACACGCTGCGCCGGCTCGAGATCGCCGAGCCGGACGTGTTGTGGGAGCTCGCGTCCGCCGACGCGGCGCGCGAGGACGTCGACGGCGCGCTCGACTGGATCGGGCGCGCGCTCTCGAAGAAATCGGATCACGGCCCGTCGCACTACTTGAAGGCGTTCCTCTTGAAGAAGAAGGGCGACGTGGAAGGCGCCATCGCGAACTGGACGCTCGCGTGCAACGAGCTGCCGAAGAGCGTGCCCGCGCGAACGTCGCTCGCGGGCGTCCTCGTCGAACAGCAACGCTTCGCCGACGCCGCGAAGTGGTTGCAGGAGGCGTACGACCTCGCGAAGTCGGAGCAAGGGCGTGAAGAGGGCGCGCAAGCGGCGCTCGAGGAGCTGCGCCAGAAGCTCGACGACGTGCGGGCGAAAGCGGCGGGGAAGTGAGGCGGAGCGGGCGCGCCCGCCCGTGACCGCGCGGCACGCTTCGCCTCCACGGATCGCGCCCGCGCAACGACGCTGCTCGCCCTGCGACCGCGCTTCGCTCGCGAGCCGTCGCTCCCCTCCCGCCCCTTCCTCGGCGAGAATCTCGGACTCCGCTGCAACGGTCCTCGACCGCAGTGGATTCCTGGAGCGCATGGACGCGAACCCGCACCTCGACGAGCTCCTCCTCCACGCCGCCTGGGCGCGGCGGCTCGCGCGCACGCTCGTCGCCGATCCGAACACGGCCGACGACCTCGTGCAGGAGGCGTACGTCGCGGCCGCGAGCGGCGCGTACTCGAGCTCCGATGCGCCGCGCGGATGGCTCGCGACGGTGCTGCGCAACTTCGCGCGCCGCCGGCGTCGCGGCGAGAGCGCGCGCACGGCGCGAGAGCACGAGGTCGCGCGCGCGGAACTCCTCCCGGGCGCCGACGACCGCCTCGAACGCGCGCAGCTCGAGCACGCGCTCGCCGCGCTCGTGCTCGCCCTCGACGCGCCGTACCGCGACACGCTGCTCCTGCGCTACTTCGAAGGCCTCACCTCGGCCGAGATCGCGCGCCGCCACGGCGTGCCCGAGGCCACGGTGCGCAGCCGGCTCGCGCGGGCGCTGGAGCAATTGCGCGCACGCCTCGATCGCGAACGCGGCGGGCGCGACGCGTGGATGGGAGCGTTCGTCGCGGCGTTCGGCTTGCCCGAGCTTTCCGCGGTGCCCGCCGGATCGAGCGCCGCCGACGCTCAGGGCACCGGAGCCTCGACCGCGACCGCCGCGAGCTCGTCCGCGCTGCCGCTCGTGGCCGCCGCGCTCGTGGTCGCGCTCCTCATCGGCCTCGGTGCCTTCGTGTTCTCCCGCGCGAGTTCGCCGAGCGCGAAGGAGCTCGTCGCCGGCGCGGACGTCGCGCACTCGGTCGCCGCGGGGTCCTCGGTGCAAGCGGACACGGCGCGCGAGGCTGCGCCGCGCACGAACGCAGCGGCGCCGCCACTCGCAGCGCTCACGAGCCCGCCCGCGCCGCGAGTCCGCGTGCGCGGTCGCGTCGTGCGGAGCTCGGGCGAGCCCGAAGCAGGCGTCGTGATCTCACTGCACGCGTTCGTTGGAACGCCGCTCGAGAGCTTCTGCGACCTCTTCGCCTCGACGACCACGGACGCGCTCGGCGCGTTCGACCTAGGAATCGACACCGCGCGAGCCTGCCGCCTCGAACTCGGAACGCGCGCAGCGGGTTTCGCGCGCCGGAGCGCGGCGTGGAATCACATCGAGCCCGGCACGGTGGTTGAAGCTGGCGACGTCGTGCTCGCGCCCGCCGCGCGACTCGAAGTCACGCTCCGCGACGCGCAGGGGCGCACCCTCACGAATGGTTGGATCGTCCGCGCGGACGCGCCGCTCCGAGCCGTCGAGGCCGGCGCGAGCTGGATCCCGCTCGCGACCCCGCCGTGCGACTCCTGGCGCGCGAGCAGCGTGTCCTGCTCGGCCCCGACCGGCGATCGCTTCGTGCTCGACACGCTCGCTGCAGGGCGCTTCGACGTCGTCGCGACCCACGTGACCGGTTTCGAGACGAGCCGCGGAGCGATCGACGCCGTCGTCGGCACGCCGACCACGATCGAACTCGGCTATGACGGGCTCGATCCCGAACGATGCATCACGGTTCGCGCTTGGGGCGGAGCGACGCAGGACGCCGACATCGCACTCGGCGCGTACACGCTGCGCGATTCGAGCGGTGTCGTCCGCACGGCAGTCCTTGGCCCGAACTGGAGCGCGCTCTTCGCGAACCTCGCGCCGGGCGAGTACGTCGCCGAGATCCACGACGCGCGCTTCGCTCCGTGGCAGTCGGAGACGCTCCAGCCCGGTGCCGGCGTGACGGCGACCTTGCGCGGCCTCGCCGAACTCGAGCTCCATGTGCGCCGGCGCCCTGGCGGAGAGGAGCTCGACGACTACGAGCTCGGCGTCGACGCAGACCACGGGCGCGCGAACACGTTCAAGCGCTGCACGAGCCGCGTTCCCGAAGGCCGGGTGTACGACGTCGCGCCGGGACGCTACGTGCTCGCGTTGAGCGACGGACGCGAGCGCACTCTGCGCGTCACCGTCGACGAACTCCTGCCCGGCGAACACCGCGTGCTCGACGTCGCGTTCGAGCGCGCGACGCGGCTCACGGGGCGCGTGGTCGAGGCCGACGGGACGACGCCCGTCGTTGGTGCGCGTGTCGTGCTCCAGAACCCGTGGTCGCCCTCGAACCCGCGTCCTGCTTCGCGCTATCGGCGCATGAACGAGAACGACGACGACGGTCCGATCGTCGCGACGACGCACACGGACGAGACGGGCGCGTTCGACTTCTCGGGCGCCGAGCCCGGAACGCGCATCGTGCGCGTCGAGGCTGGACCGCGGCGGATCGTGCGCGACACGCAGGTCGTCGTGGTCGAGGACGATCAGCCGCACGAGCTCCACTTCACGCTGCCAGCGTGTGGGGCCGTGCACGGACAGATCGTGCTTCCTTCGGGCGCGGACGGGTCGAAGCACGTCGTCGAGCTCGCGGCCGAGGGCGCGTACGAGTCGAACCCCATCGAGCGCGATCCCGTGCTCGAGGCGAGCGTCTCGGCGACGCTCGAGGCCGACGGCCGCTTCGCGTTCGAGCGCGTCGCCCCCGGGCGCTACGAGCTGAACCTCGTGTCGAAGCAGTCGAGCGCGCGCCCTTCGTATCCGCCCGGACTCCCGGTGCTGCGGCTCGGCGTCGTCGAACTCACGGACACGGAGACCTCGACACCGACCTACGACCTGACGACGACCCTGCCCGGCGAGCTGCGCGTGCGCGTGACGGCGAACGGAGCGCCGCTGCGCGATGCAGAGATCGCCGCGGTCGGAAGCGATTGGACGGCTCGCACGTCGCTTGCGTGCGCGCGCACGGACGAAACCGGTTGCGCGACGATCACCGGCGTCCCGCCCGGGACGTGGACGATCGCCGTCGAGCACGAGCGTCGCTCGTGGACCTTCCGCCCCAGCGAGCATGCGACGTTCGCCGCGGGCGGAACCGCGGAGCTCGTCGTCGACGTCCCGCTCGTGACCGCCGTGCTCCAGTGCGTCGACGCGACGACGAACGCACCGATCGCGAACACGCAGGTGTGGTGGGTCGTCGACGTCGACGGTGGACAGCACGGCAACGGTCGGATGCTCGACGCGCTCGGACGCGCGGAGGTCGAGGCGCCGCCGGGCGAGTACAGCGTCGCCCGGACCGGAGCGAACATCGGAAACCCGAACGAACGCGTCCCGTTCACGTGGCCGTCGGTGCCGGGGACGGTGGTGACGGTGCGGGTGCCGTGAGCCCCCGCTCACGTCCTCACGCGTGCTGCATCGAACACACCGTCACGTCCTTCGTCGAGAACACCGGTCCCTCGACGCAGCACTTCATGTTCGGCCACAACCCGTGCCGTCCATCCGGCACCGTCGGCACCGGGCATCCGTTGCAGATGCCGACGCCGCAACCCATGCGCGTCTCGAGCGACAACCAGCACTCGAGGCCGCGCGCGTTGGCCCACGTCTCGACCGCTTCGAGCATGCGCTCGGGGCCGCACGCGAGCAGGCGCACCTTCGCCGGGATCACGCCGCGGCCTTGCAGGTGCTCGAGCAGTTGGAGCACGTGCCCCTTCACCCCGTGCGACCCGTCCATCGTGCACGTGAACGTCGGTACGCCGAGCTTCTCGAACGCCTCGAGGTCGTACAGGAACCCGCGCTTCGCCGCGCCGTAGAGATAGAAGAGCTGCTCGCGCTTCGCCGCGCGCGCGCCGTCCATGCCCGCGAGCGCCTGCTCGATCGCCATGTAGAACGGCGCCGAACCGATGCCGCCGCCGAGCATCACCCACGGCGCGCCCTCGCCGTCGATCGTCGGCCAGCCGTTGCCGAGCGGCCCGACGACCTTGAGCTTCGTCCCGCGCGTGCACGCCGCGAGCGCCTGCGTGCCGAGCCCCATCACCTTGATCAGGAACTCGAGCTCGTTCCCCTTCTGGCGATAGAGGCTGAACGGCCGCGGGATCTCGGGCGAGACTCGATCGTCGCGCTTCAACATGAAGAAGCGCGCGGCGCGCAGCGGCGGGAGCTCGGCGTCGACGCGCAGCTTCAAGATCACGCCGTCGTCGCCGGAGCGCGTGACGGACAGGGCTTCACCGGTGAGTGCGCGGGAGTCGATCGGAGGTGCGGGCATGGTGCGTTCGTCGTCGAGTGGATTCGAAGGCGCACAGCGTAGCGAGAGCGCGCGTTTCGTCCAGCGCGAGCGAGAGCCTGCACGTTCGGGCCGTTCGCTCGCTCCACTCGCGCCCGCCGCACGACGCGCCGCGGCGCGACTCTCGCACTACCGTTCCGTTATCCTCCGCGCATGCGCACCTTCGAAGACGTCGTCGCCGGCCGCGTCCCTCGTCACGTGCTCTACGAGGACGAAGCGCACCTCGCGATCCTCGCGCCGAGTCCGGTCCGGCCTGGACACGCGATCCTGATGACGAAGCGCGCGCATCCCTACCTCTTCGAGCTGTCCGAGGAGGAGCATGCGGCGCTGTGGCGCGTCGCGCGGAAGCTCGCGCGGCACTTGAAGCAGTCGCTCGGCTGCGAGCGCGTCTGCGTCGGCGTCATCGGGTGGCAAGTGCGCCACGTGCACGTGCACCTCGTCCCCACCGACGCGGACGGGCAGTTCCCGCCGCTCCCGGGCGTTCCGGCCGATTCGAACGAGCTCGAGGAGCTCCGCGCGCGCCTCGCGCTCGCGCGCTGACCCGCACGGAGGGGCGCGCCGGCCGTGCGAGCCGAACACGCGCCTCGGCCCCGCGTCGATCGCACGATGTCGAGCTCGCACGCGAAGGACGCCGCGAGTGGCGCGCGGTGGAGAGGAGCGCACAATGGCGAGTCGCATGACGCGCACCACGAACACCGCGACGAACTCCCCGCTCCCCGCGACCCTCGGCGACTTGAAGCGCTCGGGCTGGCGCTCGCGCACCGTGAAGGAGGAGCTGCGCGCGAACGTGATCGCGCACCTGCGCGAAGGCCGCGAGCTCTTCCCCGGCATCGTCGGCTACGACGAGACCGTCGTGCCGAAGGTCGTCAACGCGCTGCTCTCGGGCCACGACTTCATCTTGCTCGGCCTGCGCGGGCAGGCGAAGACGCGCCTCCTGCGCTCGCTCGATCGCTTCCTCGACGCGCACGTTCCCGCCGTCGACGGCTGCGAGATCAACGACGATCCGCTGCAGCCCGTCTGCGCGGCGTGCGTGCGGCGCACGGCGGAGCTCGGCGACGCGCTCCCGATACGCTGGATCGCGCGCGAGGAGCGTTACCACGAGAAGCTCGCGACGCCCGACGTCACGATCGCCGACCTGATCGGCGACGTCGACCCGATCAAGGCCGCGACGAAGAAGCTGACGTTCGCCGACCCCGAGGTCGTGCACTACGGGATCCTCCCGCGCTCGAACCGCGGCATCTTCGCGGTGAACGAGCTCCCCGACCTCTCCGCGCGCATCCAGGTCGGCCTGCTCAACATCCTCGAGGAAGGCGACATCCAGATCCGCGGCTTCCCGATCCGTCTGCCGCTCGACGTGCTGCTCGTGTTCAGCGCGAACCCCGAGGACTACACGCACCGCGGCCGCATCATCACGCCGCTGCGCGACCGCATCGCGTCGCAGATCCTGACGCACTACCCGCGCACGCTCGAGGAGGGCCTCGCGATCACCGCGCAGGAAGCCTGGATCGAGCGCGAGCACGCGCCGCGCGTCGTGATCCCGCCGTGGGTGCGCGAGATCGTCGAGGAGGTCGCGATCCAGGCGCGCGCGTCCGAGCTCGTCGATCACGCGTCGGGCGTCAGCGCGCGCCTCACGATCGCGCTGCTCGAGAACACGGTGTCGAACGCCGAGCGCCGCGCGCACGCGCACTGCGAGGACTCGGCCGTCGCGCGCGTCTCCGACGTGATCGCGGCGAGCTCGTCGATCACGGGCAAGGTCGAGCTCGTCTACGAAGGCGAGCGCGAAGGCCCGGAGAAGGTCGCGAAGCACCTGTCGGGCAAGGCGATCAAGGCCGTGTTCGACCGCACGTTCCCCGACGTGTACGCGGCCGATGCGCCGAAGGAACCGAACGAGAAGGGCGCGAAGGACGCCGGCGCCGCCGAGAAGACGACGGACGCCGACTACGCGCCGATCGTGAGCTGGTTCCAGGGCGGACGCACGCTCGACGTGTCGGACGGACTCGACGACGCGGAGCTCGAGCGCGTGCTCGCGGCCGTGCCGGGCCTCGCGCGCGTCGCGGAGACGTGGATGAAGCCCGCGAGCAGCGCCGAGCACGCGGCGGCGATGGAGTTCGTGCTGGAAGGGCTGCACCAGAGCTCGCTGCTCGCAAAGGACGAGCTCGCGGGCGGGCGCGTCTACCGCGACATGTTCGAGGACATGATGCGCGGCCTGAAGAAGGGCGGCGGCGGCGGGCCGAGGCCAAAGGGGAAGAAGTGAGGGCCGCGTGATGCAGTGGCGCTACTCCCAATTCGATCCCGAGCTCGAGGGCCTCGCCGAGCGCTTGAAGCACCTGAACCAGGTGTTCCGCGAGCTCCTCCTGCACACCGACGGCGACGTCGAGCGCGCGCTCCAGATCCTGGCGCAGGTCGGGAAGCGCTACGGCCTGCTCGACGAGAAGCTGACGATCGAGCAGTTCCGTCGCTGGCTCGAGCAGCGCCAGACGATCACGCGCGATCGCTCGGGCCGCGCGCGCCTGTCGAAGCGCGGCGAGCAGGAGCTGCGCGCCGGTGCGCTCGAACAGCTCTTCGGCGGCCTCACCGCCGACGTGCGCGGCGAACACCGCGTGCCGGCGAGCGGCGCGGGGCTCGAGCGCTTGTCCGAGACGCGCGCATGGCAGTTCGGCGATGCGCTGCACCTCGTCGACGCGCAGGAGTCGCTCAAGGCCGCGCTGTCGCGCAGCGGCGAGCTCGAGCTCACGGAGGACGACCTGCGCGTGCACGAGACCGAGCACTTGTCGTCGTGCGCGACGGTGCTCTTGATCGACGTGTCGCACAGCATGGTCCTGTACGGCGAGGACCGGATCACGCCGGCGAAGCGCGTCGCGCTGTCGCTCGTCGAGCTGATCCAGAAGCGCTACCCGAAGGACGCGCTGCACGTCGTGCAGTTCGGCGACGAGGCGCGCGAGCTCCCGATCGACGAGCTCCCCTACCTCAGCGCGGGCCCGTTCCACACGAACACGAAGGCGGGCCTCGAGCTCGCGCGCGAGCTCCTGCGGCGAAAGGCGCAGACGAACCGGCAGATCGTGATGCTGACGGACGGGAAGCCGAGCGCGCTGACGGAGCGCGACGGGACGATCTACAAGAACCCGTTCGGCCTCGATCGGCGCATCGTGAACAAGACGCTGGAGGAAGCGGACCACTGCCGCAGGCTCGGCATCCCGATCACGACGTTCATGCTCACGAACGATCCGACGCTGGTGGAGTTCGTGGAGACGTTCACCGAGGTGAACCACGGGCGCGCGTACTACTCGCAGCTCGACGAACTCGGGTCGTATGTGCTCGTCGACTACGTGCGGAACAAGCGGCGGGTCGTGCGCGGGTGAGGCGTCACGGGCGCGGCGCGCGACCTGTTTCGACGCGGGCTCGCTTCGTTCGACACACGCGCTAGCATTCGCGCCCGCATGCCGCGCTACGAAGAGCTCGACTGGTACGACACGCCGCGCTGGTACGACCTCGTCTTCGACGAAGGCACGGAGCGGGAGGCGGACTTCCTCGAGGCCGTGCACGCGCTGCACGCGACTCGTCGCGGCCCGCGCGACACCTCCGAGCGTGCACGGAACGCATCGCGCTCCTCCACGCGCCCCCTGCGCGTCCTCGAGCCCGCCTGCGGCAGCGGGCGGCTCGTCGCGGAGCTCGCGCGGCGGGGACACCGCGTGCGCGGCTTCGACTTGAACGAGCGCATGCTCGACTTCGCGCGCGCCCGGCTCGCGAAGCAGCGCATGCGCGCCTCGCTCGCCGTCGGCGACATGAGCGCGTTCACGACGCGCGCGCGCTTCGATCTCGCGCACTGCCTCGTCAGCACCTTCAAGTACCTGCAGGACGAGCGCGCCGCGACGAACCACCTGCGCTGCGTCGCCGACGCGCTCGTCCCGGGCGGCCTGTACGTGCTCGGCCTGCACCTGACCGACTACGCGAGCCGTTCGCGCTCGCGCGAGCGCTGGGTCGCGCGCGACGGCCGCACGCGCGTCGTCTGCAACACCCAGGTCGAGCCCGCCGACCGCGCCCGGCGCCTCGAAGCCGTGCGCACGCGCCTCGTCGTCACGACGGGCGCGCGCGAGCTGCGCTCCGAGACGCGCTGGACCTTCCGCACGTACGACGTTCGCGAGCTGAAGCAACTCCTCGCCCGCGTGCCCGCGCTCGTCCACGTCGCGACCTACGACTTCACGCACGACGTCGACACGCCGCGCGCGCTCGACGGCGAACTCCTCGACGTCGTGCTCGTGCTGCGACGGCGCTGAAGCGCCCTGAAGCAAGAGCACGGAAGAACGCCGCGCTCGAGCCGAAGCTCGGGCGCGGCGGAAGAACAGCGGCCTCCGGTCGGGGACGCGCTCGCCGGGGACGAGGCCGGCGCCGAGGCGCGCGCCCTCGCTCCGCGCGGTCAGGCGAGCGTGTCGATCTCGTGTGCGTCCCCGGTGCGGTGGACGGTGCGGCCCGGCTGACCCGACTTCGCAAAGCCGGTCGCGGCGTTCGGGTCCGTGGGCGACGCTCCGTCCTGGAGGATCGCGTCGATCGAACCGCGGAGGTTCGAGAGGATGTTGTGCATCGCGTCGTTCGCTTCGCCGCCGTCGAGCGCCCTGTCGAGGCGGCCCATCTGCGCGTGGAACGACTCCTGCGCGTTCTTCAACGCCTCCTGCTGGCGCGGCGACAGATCGCCGTGCTCGAGCATGTGATCGATGCGCTTGTCGGCGTGGTCGAGGTAGTTCTCGATGCGGCGGCGCATCGCGGGCTCGGTCGGGCTCGCGGAAGCGACGTCGGGAGTGCCTGCGGCGGGCTGGGAGCTCGTCGCGTTCGTGGCCGACGCCGCGGCCTTGGCCGACGTCGTCGTGGTCGTTCCGGGACGAACGAAGAGGTTGCGCTGGGTGGCGCCGAACGGCTGGATGCTCATGGTGTTTCGAGGATCGGAGTTCGGCTGCGGAGCTTGAGGGGTTTGTGCGCGCACGTCGCGCGAGAACGACGGAGACGGCGTTGGTGAAGCGAGTTGCGCGCGCTGCTCCTTCGCTCCGCACGCGAGAACGGACTTCGCCCCCTCCGCGTCGAACCGGAAAGCGTTTCCACGCGGGCGTCTCGCCGGATCGCGGCGCGCGCTGTAACCTCCTCGCCCCCGATCGCGCACCGGCCGTGTCCCTCCTCATCCTCGAAGACGTCCAGAAGCACTTCGGCGCGCAGGAAGTCCTGCGCAAGGCGACGCTGCGCATCGATCCCGGCGAGAAGGTCGGCCTCGTCGGCCGCAACGGCGGCGGCAAGACGACGCTGCTCCGGATGATCGAGGGCGACGAGCAACCCGATTGGGGCACGATCACGCTGCGCAAGGGCGCCACGCTCGGCCACGTCGCGCAACGTACGGAGTTCGCGCCCGGCGTGAAGGTGCGCGAGTACGTCGAGCTCGGTCTCGAGGAGACGCGGCGCTCGATCGCGCGGCTCGAGGAGCTCACCCGTCGCATGGGCGAGGTCGAGGGCAGCGAGCTCGAGCGCATCGTCAAGGAGCACGACGAGCTCCACCACCACGTCGAGCTGCTCGGCGGTTACGAGACCGAGCGCCGCGTCGAGATCGTGCTCCGCGGCATCGGGCTCTCGCCGGAGTTCTGGGAGCGCGAAGCACGCACGCTCTCGGGCGGCGAGAAGAGCCGCGTCGCGCTCGCGCGCGAGCTCGTCGCGGGCGGCGACCTGCTCCTACTCGACGAACCGACGAACCACCTCGACCTCACCGGCATCGAGTGGATCGAGAACTGGATCCGCCAGCTCAAGAGCGCCGTGCTCGTCGTCAGCCACGACCGCCGCTTGCTCACGAACGCCGTCGACGCGATCTACGAGCTCGAGCGCGGCACGCTCGTCCGCTACACGGGCAACTACGCGCAGTACGTGCGCTTGAAGGAAGAGCGCTTCACGAGCGAGCTGCGCGCGTGGGAGGAGCAGCAGGACTTCCTCCGCAAGGAGCGCGAGTTCATCAAGAAGCACATGGGGAGCCAGCGCACGGCCGAGGCGAAGGGGCGCGAGAAGAAGCTCCAGAACCTCGAGCTCCTGCAGGCGCCGTTCAACGACGTGCGCAAGCCCGTGATCCATCCGCCGAAAGCCGAACGCGGCGGCGAGATCGTGCTCGAGACGCGCGGACTCGGCGCGTGGTACGACGAGAAGCGCCCCCTCCTGCGCGACGTCGACCTGCGCATCGGTCGCGGCGAGCGCATCGGCATCCTCGGGAAGAACGGCGCGGGCAAGTCGACGTTGCTCAAGATCCTCGCGGGCCGACGCGCGGCGGACGCGGGCTTCGTCGAGTACGGGCACAAGGCCGCGTGCGGGTACTACGACCAGGACACGAGCGAGTTGCGCGACGACGGCACGCCGTACACGGAAGTGCGCCGCCACTGGCCGCAGATGACCGACCAGGAGATCCGCAACCACCTCGCGCGCTTCCTGTTCCGCGGCAACGACGTCGACGCGAGCGTCGCGTCGCTCTCGGGCGGCGAGCGCGCGCGGCTGTGCCTCGCGAAGCTGACGCTGATGCACCCGACGTGGCTCGCGATGGACGAACCGACGAACCACCTCGACCTCGCGGCGCGCACGGCGCTCGAGGAGATGCTCGGCGACTTCGACGGCGCGATCTTGTGCATCAGCCACGACCGTGAGTTCCTCGACGGGCTCTGCAACCGCATCCTCGAGGTCGACGGCGGCAGCGTGAGGAGCTACACGGGCAACTACTCCGCGTGGCGCGAGAAGAAGCTCGCCGAGCAGGACGCCGCGAGCGCGGAGAAGGCGCGCAAGGCCGCGGCCGCGCCGAAACCCGCGCCGAAAGCGCCCGAGCCCGACAAGAAGTCGACGCCGGGCAAGATCAAGAACCCCTGGGCCTTCGAGAAGCTCGAGAAGAAGATCATGGAGCTCGAGTCCGAGCGCGAGACGATCAACGCGTCGCTCGTGACCGAGGAGGTCTACCGCAACGCCGCGAAGATGAGGGAGCTCCAGTTCCGCCTCGCGGAGATCGAGCGCGACCTCGGCGACGCGAACAAGCAGTGGGAGGAGTGGATCTCCTGACGCGGTGGGCGGCTCGAACGTCGCTCCGTCGACGCTCGAGCACGTCGTCGCGCTCGTCGACCTCTCTGCTCGCTCGACCCGTCGCGCAGCACGCAGAGCGACGGACTCACCGCGGCGTCGCGCGGAACGGTCGCGACGGCGTCGTGCGCTCGAGGTAGACGAGCGCGTCGTAGTCGCCGCGCGGAAACGTCGGGAGCAGCTTCGTCGCGTCCTTCGACTGCTCGAACGCGTCCTCCGGCACGCCGTAGCCACCGTACCAACGCTGACCGTGTCCCGCGGCGAGCCACTCGGCGACGGGGCCCGCGCTCGGCGCCGCGCGCAGGTCGACGAAGAACGAGCCCGGGCGCGCGCGATGGAACGCGTCTTCCATCGAGCCCGGCGGCGGCGGCGCGGTCGAGTGCGCGACGAAGCTCCACGCGCCCGCGTCGTCCTTCGCGAGCGCGTGGAACTCTCCCGCGCCGTACGCGAAGCCGACCGCGACGTAGTCGGCGCCGAGTTCGCGCGCGAGCACGCCGCCCGTCGCGAGTTCGTCGCTCCCGAGATAGCGCAGCGGCGCGTGGAGCACGTGTCCGTCGTGCGCCCAGAAGACGGCCTTCGCGCTCGGTCTTGCGCGACGGAGCTCCTCGAGCAGCATCTCCCCCATCGCGCGGTCGCGACCGCCTGGCGAGTGATGCATGCCGATCCCGCGGCGCAGCTCGCGCGCGCGGAGCACGGCTTCGTCACCGACGACGCCGAGGCGCTCGCGCACGGCCTCGACGTCGGCGACGACGCCCTCCGCGAGCTGGGTGATGCGCTCGTACTCGTCCGTCTCGCCGCGCCACAGCTTCGGGATCGCCGCTTCGATCTCGGGCGCGAACGCGAGCGCGGTCTTCGCGACGTCGGGGAGTTCGACAGCGACGAGTTCGGCGAGCCGTTTCGCGGCGGCGACGGGGTCTTGCACGTCGACGCCGACGACGTGGACGCGCTCCGCGGGCTTCGCCGCGCGATTCCACGCGCGCAGGTCCTCGAGCAGCGCGGCGTTCTCTTCGATGCTCCACACGAGCATGCCGAGGCCCTTCAGCGCCGCCGCGAGGTCGTCCGTCTCGCCTTGCACGTACGCATCGCACGCACGGGCGCGCGACGCGCTCGCTTCGTACGCGACGATGCGGAAGCCGTGCTCGCGCACGAGCGAAAGCGTGAGCGCGCGCTTCGTCTCGAAGCTCTCGTGCTGGCCGTGCGTCGCTTCACCGAGCCCGACGACGCGCGCGTTCGAGAGAGCGCGCGCGATCGGCGCGAGCTCGGGATCGACGAGGAACGGGGAGTCCGCGTTCACGGTGCCCTTCGCATCGAGCCCGCGCGCGTCGAACGCGAGCGCGTGCCCGCGAATCCACTCGACGACGGGCCGGAGCTCCACCGGCACGTCGCGCAACGTTCGCGCGCGCTCCGCGAGCTCCGGGTAGCGCAGGATCGGCTCCTTCGCGCGCTCGGTCCGCGCCGGCCGATCGTCGCGCGCGCCGGGCCGCGCGTAGTAGAAGACCGCGGCCGAGTACGCGAGCACGTTCCACGGGTTGCGGATGTCCGTGCCGAACGACGACTCGAGGTCGAAGCGGAAGCGCTCGCGGAACGGGATCGCGTCGAGCGAACGCACGCGCGTCGACACGTTGAAGCCGTTCGTCCTGCGTCCCGGCGCGGGCCGGCCCGCGTCGTCGAGGCCGCCGACGCGCGCATTCGCGAGGAACGCCGTCGAGAACTCGTCGTCGCGCGACGGCACTTCGCCGCCGGCCCAGCCGTAGTAGTCCTCCGTCCCCGTGCCGAAGTGCGATGGGAACCCGCGCGCCCAATCGTCGTCGACGTACTGCTTCTCGTCGCCCTCGCCCCACCAACTCCCCTGCACGTTGAGCACGCTGAAGGCGTCGCCGACGAAGACGCCGCGTCCCTCGATCGCCGCGAACTCCCAGTCGGAGAACGGCGTGCCCGGCACGACGTCGTCGGGACGCCAGCGCGCGTGGAAGTGCATCGAGCGCTCGTCCCACGTCCACGGACGCGTCGCGGCGGCGAGCTCGACGTCGATCGGTGTCGCGGCGAGGTTCAAGACGCGCAGCGTCGCGCGCTCCTTCCACGGCATCGTCCAGCGACAGACGAACGTCCCGTCCGCGCGCGCCGTGCGCGTCCACGTGTCGAAGGGATGGAGTTCGTCCGCGCTGCAGAAAAAGTCGCCGAGCGGACACCACACGGTCTCCTCGCCGTCGAACGTGAACGCGAGCACGGTCGAGCGCAGCCGCGCCGGATCGCGCACGACCTCCGGAACGCGCAGCTCGAAGCCCGTGAGCGCGTGCGCGCCGACGGGGAGCTCGAGTTCGCGCGCCGCGCCCGCGAGCACCGTCCCACGCGTGGTGACGGCGTCGCCCGCCGGGAGTTCGCGATCCGCGAGCCGCCGCGCGTTCTCGGCGAGCGCGCGCTCCGCCGCGGCGTACCTCGCGCGCGTGAACGTCTCCACCACCGTCCCGGGCTCGTACGCGCGGTACGCGATCGCGTAGTAGAACGGCTTCGCGCTCAGCGTGACCTTGCACGCGCGCGCGAACGGGATCGGCACGTAGGAGTCGCCCGCGCGCGCGGTCTTCGTCGCGAGCGGCGGACGGAACGTGCCCTCGCCGCGGACGAGCGCGATCAGCGGCTCGTCGATCACGGGCTCGCTCGCGCCGTCGAGGTAGACGCGCACGTTCGGCCCGACACGCTCGCCGAAGTCGTCGTAGAAGAACGGCGTCCAGAGACGCGTGAGGCAGCCGGGACCGGCGTGCTCCATGAGCACGTACTCCTCGCGGTCGCCGACGCGCTCCGTGCGCACGAAGCCCGTGCCGTCGGAGTCGGCGAACCAGCCGCGGTCGCTGCGATTCTGTTGGTCGCGATGCGTCGACGCGCGGTGGTAGCTCGTCGCTTGGAGCGAGCGGTACTCCGGCGCGGGAAAGCGCGCGAGCGCGGCGGGGTCGGCGAGCTCGTCGAGCAGCGTGAGGAGCGTGACCGGCGCGCGCGACTCGCTCGGCGCGAGCGTGGTGCAGGCCGACGAGCCGAGGGCGAGGACGAGCGCGAGGAGGCCGTGTCGCATGCGGCACGTCTACCACGCGAGCGCGGCGCGCGGACAGCACGGCAAGCGGACGGCACGGCGACCGAACGGCGCAGCGCACTCCCCCGAAAAGCACGGGAGCCGCGTGAGCGGCTCCCGGACGCGCGCAGCTCCTGAACTGGGCGCGTCAGAACGTTCGAACGACGGCGACGAGCACGCCGCGGATCTCGATCTCGGACTTCTTCACGCGCACGGGCTTCAACTCCGCGTTCGCGGGCTGGAGCCGGACGAGCTCGCCCTCGTCGTAGTAGCGCTTGAGCGTCGCTTCTTCTCCTTCGAGCACGGCGACGACCGTCTCGCCGTTGTGCGCGTGCGTGCGGCGCTCGACGACGACGACGTCGCCGTCGCGGATCGAGTCCTCGATCATCGAGTTGCCCTTGACGCGCAGCGCGTAGAGATCGCGCCCGCGGCCGAGCATGTGGTCGAGCTCGAGCTCCTCCTCGGTTTCGATCGTCGCGATCGGTTTGCCGGCGGCGATCGTGCCGAGGATGCGCACGCCCGGCGTTCGCGCCGGCGCGGGGGCGGTCTTCTTGCCGACGATCGCGAGAGAACGGCTCGCGCGCTTCGCCCGCTTCTTGATCACGCCCTTCTTCTCGAGTTCGGCGACGTGTCCGAAGACCGTCACCTTGTTCACGCCGAGGTGCTGCGCGATCTCCTCGAGCGTCGGAGCGAGGCCGTGGCGCTCTTGGTACTCGCGGAAGAAGTCGAGGATGTCCTTCTGCCGGCGCGTGAGGGGGGGCGTGGTCATCGCGTGCGATCAGATCAGGAAGGTGGCGACGATGACCACACAGAAGAAGAGGAAGGTGCGAGGGTCGCGCTGGAGGACGGCCATGGGGAACTCCTTGTCGAAGGGTGAGGTCGAAAGGGACGGGATGGGGATCTCGTCGCGAGTGAGGACTCGGGGCGCGGGTGGGTGAGGCTCGCGGACCCGAACGGGTACCGAATCTATCGGGAGGGGTCGGCCCGAACGGTACACGAACTCGGAGGAAGTTCGGTAATGACCCGAACGGAAGCGCTCAAGGCCCTACGGAGTAGGGCTTTGCGATGATCTCAGACACCCGAACAAAAACCGATTGGCGGGGTTCGGTCGGTCCGACGGACGGGTCCGCGAGGCTGGGGACGGGTAGCCGCGTCGCGCGCCCGAGGGCGCCTTTCGTCGGCCCGCGCTGGACCGGGGGGGCCTCCCCTCGAACTCAATCGACGATGAAGCCCTGCTCCTCGTCCATCGCTGCGCGCTCGCTGGGGCTCGCGCGAGCGCGCAGCAGGCGAAGCGTGGTGCCGCCGACGAGCCTGCCGGCGTCGACGACGGCCCAGTCGGAAACGCGCTCGAGCGGAACCTCGATGCGATCACCCAGCTTCACCGAGACGAGGCTCAGCGGCTCGTTCCCGATCTCGCCCGAGAAGTCCTCCCCCGAACGACGGATGTTCTCGAGCCACAGGTGCTCGACCACGTCCCCCTCTTGGACGCGCACCTTGAGCAGCACTCGCGTCTGCGTCTTCGGCGGATGCTCGAGGCGTGCGACGAAGTCGGCGATCGAGGCGCGCGCGGCCTCCATCGCACGGTTCATCTCCGGATCATCCGCCTCGACGTGGTAGACGTCCGCCCCGCCCTCGCGGTGGGTGACGTCCAGGCGTCCGCACGCACCGAGGCCCGCGAGCGCGACCACCCCCACCGCGAAGGGACGTCGGAGGAGCCCGGCTCGGGACCTCCCCGCGGACGGCGCGAGCGGATGGAGCGCGCGCCACATCGGTTCAGGGCTTGGCAAACGTCGCGAGGTCGCCGAGGTGGGCGCCGAGGACGCGCTGCGCGATCTGTTCGAGGCCCGCGACGTCGCCGGAGAGGTGCAGGGTGCGGTGCGCGTGGGTGGCGCGTTCGCCGGGTTTGAGCGCGAGAGCGGGCGAGGAGGTCTCGAGCTCGTAGAAGTGGCCGAAGCCCTTCCCGCCCGGCGTCGACGGGCCGTCGTTGTAGCTGTTCACGACGTCGCCGCCGAAGGGATCGTCTTGGTGCTTCCAGAGGGAGTTGACGTACTCGCCCGGGTTCCTCGGGAGGGAGAACTGGACGAGGGTGAGGACTCCGCTCGCGGGGTCCCAGCTCCCGAGCACGTCCTGCGCGCGCTTGGGTCCGACGCCGAGCTTGCTCCGGTGCTTCGCGTCGGCCTTGAAGTAGAGCAGGCCCTTCGCCTCGTCGACCTTCAGGCGGTCGGCGGGGACCTTGCCGAAGTAGGCGTCGTTGACGATCGGTCCGCGCGCGGACTCCGGACCCGTCTGGAAGGGCACGATCACCGTCGCGGCGTCCGACGCGGGGAACATGCCGAGGATCCAGATCGAGAGCAGGCCCGTGTCCTTCTTCCACGCGGCCTTGCCGATGTTCGCGACGGTGTTGAGCGACTCGAACGCGACGCCGCGCACGCCGCTCGGCAGATCGACGCGCATCGAGGCGAGCACCTGGTTCGCGTCGCGCAGGCGCACCTCGCGCGTGACCTCGAGGTCGAAGGAGGTGCCGGACCAGTTCTTCAACTGCATCCGCTTGCGCAGGAGCGCGTGGTCGCGCGCGGACTCGACGAGCTCGAACGCCTCCGTGTCGAGCGCGGCGGGCGTGTACCAGTCGGCGAGCTCGAAGCGCGCGCCCGGCGCGAAAAACACCGAGAATTGGCCGCCTTCCGGGCCGATCCAGAAGCGGTCCTCGCCGCCGAACACGTTGATGTGCTCCGTCGGCTCCTTCGCGGCGATGCGGTCGCGGTGCAGGTAGCCGTGCGAGAGGCCCTGCGCGCCGCCCGACGTGCTCGTCATCACGCGGCCCTGCCACGCGGGGACGAGCGCGACCTGCGCCTCTCCCTTCGCGTCGCTGAGCACGACGGTGTCCGCGTGCTGCTTCAAGAAGGCGAGGTCGTCGCCGAACGTCGTCGGCCTGGACGCCGGATGCGTGGTCTTGCAGGCGATCGAGGACATGACGAGGAGCGCCGCGAGGGCGAGGTGCTGCGTGTTCATCGCGTGGTACTCGGGTTCGAGCGCGGCGCATCGTAGCGGACGGAGCACGCGAGAGTCGCGCGCTCTCCCGAGCGAGTTCACGGCGCGACTCGCGCGCGGGAACGCGGGCTCCCTCTAGACTGACGCGCCCGCTTCGCCCCTGGAGGTCGCATGCACCGTCGTTGGCTCCCGCTCCTCGTCCTCGCCGCGTGCGGCACGCAGCCCGCGCCGCGTCCGAACTCCCCCACGGAACGCGCGGCGGAGGAGCGCACTCCCGTTTCGGACGTGGCGTCCGCGACGGCGAAGCGCGCACTCTTCGACGGTCGGACGCTCGCGGGTTGGGACGGCGATCCGCGCTACTGGTCCGTCGAGGACGGCGCGATCGTCGGGCGCAGCACGGAGGCGAACCCGCTCGCGTCGACGACGTACCTGCTCTGGCGCGGCGGCGAGGTCGCCGATTTCGAGCTCGCGTTCGACTTCCAACTCGTCGGCGGCAATTCGGGACTGCAGTTCAGGAGCCGCGACCAAGGCGGTTGGCGCGTCGCCGGCTATCAGGCGGATCTCGAGGACGGTCCGAACTGGACGGGTTGTCTCTACGAGCAGGACGGACGCGGCGTGATGGTCGGACGCGGCGAGGACGCGCGCTTCACGAGCGCGGGCAAGACGAGCACGCGCTTCGCCGACGCGACGGAGCTCCTCGGGCGCGTGAAGCGCGGCGAGTGGAACCGCTACGTCGTGCGCGCGCGCGGCCGCGTGCTCGAGACCGAGATCAACGGCGTGCGCATGTTCCGCTGCGTCGACGACGACGAAGCGCGCGCGGCGCGGCGCGGGATCCTCGCGTTCCAGCTCCACCAAGGCGCGCCGATGACGGTCCGATTCCGCGCGATCGAGCTGACGGAGCTCGCGCCCGCGCCCGACGCACGGTCCAGCGCCGACGCGAGCCCGAAACCGCGCACCGAGCGCGTGCCGCAGTGGCTCTGGCCGCACCCCGATGCGCGTCAGGACGAGGTCGCGGCGTTTCGACGCGCGTTCGAGCTGCGCGCGGCGCCGACGCGCGCTCGGTTGCGCGGCGCGTTCGACAACCATGCGCGCGTGTTCCTGAACGGCGCGCTCGTCGCGCACGACGACGAGTGGGAGTCGCCGATCGACGTCGACGTCGCGGACCACCTGCACGCGGGCGTGAACGAGCTCACGCTCGTCGCGCGGAACGAGGGCGGCCCCGCGGGCGTGTGGTTCGAGCTCGCGGTCGACGGCGAGCGCGGGCGGCTCCTGCGCCTCGTCTCGGACGCGAGCACCACCGCCATGACGCTCGCGAACGACGCGTACGATGCGTGGACGCCGAGCGCGTTCGACGCGCGCGCGGCGGGCAGCGCGCACGTCGAGAGCGACCTCGGCGGCGGCGACTGGAACACGACGGGGATGCCCGACGATCTGCGCGCGCTCGCGAACGTCGCGCCTGCCGCGCCCGCGCCCGAGCCGAAGGACGAGCGCGCGCCCGACGCGAGCACGCTGACGCTGCCCGAGGGCTTCCGCGCGGAGCTCCTGCACTCCGTGTCGAAGTCGCGCGAGGGTTCGTGGGTGTCGCTGTGCAAGGACGACCGTGGGCGCCTCTATGCGAGCGACCAGGACGGCGGGATCTACCGCATCACGCCGGCGCCGCTCGCGCGCGGGAGCGCGACGAACGCGCGCGACGACGACGCCGAACGCGCGACGAAGGTCGAGCGCGTCCCCGTCGAGCTCGGTCACGCGCACGGGCTCCTGTGGGCCTTCGATTCGCTCTACGCGGTCGTCGGCGAGACGAAGCCGTATCCGCCCGGCCTCTACCGCGTGCGCGACACGAACGGCGACGACGTGCTCGACCAGGTCGAGTGCCTGCGCGAGCTCGGCGGCTCCGGCGAGCACGGACCGCACGCGGTCGTGCTCGGACCCGATCGACAGTCGCTGTGGATCGTCGCGGGCAACTTCACGAAGGTGCCCGAGCTCGCGAGTTCGCGCGTGCCCGCGACGTGGGCCGAGGACGAGCTGCTCCCCCACCTCGACGATCCGAACGGCCACGATCCGCACATCAAGGCGCCGGGCGGTTGGGTGTGTCGCACGGACAAGGACGGGAAGGAGTTCGAGCTCTTCGCCGTCGGCTTGAGGAACTGCTACGACCTCGCGTTCGGCCCGGAAGGCGAGCTCTTCACGTACGACTCCGACATGGAGTGGGACGTCGGCGCGCCGTGGTATCGGCCGACGCGCGTGCTCCATCTCGTCAGCGGCGCGGACTACGGCTGGCGCAACGGCTCGGCGAAGTGGAACGCGGACTGGCCGGACACGCTGCCGTCGGTCGTCGACCTCGGGCTCGGTTCGCCGACGGGCGTGCTGTATGGGAACGAGCTCGCGTTCCCCGAGCGGTATCGACGCGCGCTCTTCTGCGCGGACTGGGCGTACGGCAAGGTGCACTGCGTCACGCTGACGCCGCGCGGCTCGAGCTTCGGCGGAACGAGCGAGGTCTTCGTCAGCGGCAAGCCGTTCCCCGTGACCGACCTCGTCGCGGGCGACGACGGCGCGCTGTACGTCACGACGGGTGGACGACAGACGCAGTCGGGGCTGTATCGCATCACGTGGGTCGGAGACGCGAAGCGCGCGCCGCTCGACAAACGCGAGCACCTGACGTCCCAAGCGATGGCGTCGTCGGGCTCGGCGCGTGAAGAGCGACGCAAGAGCGCGGACGCGCATCGCCACGAGGTCGGGTCGGGTGCGGCGCGAGTTCGGACCGACATGGACGTGCACGAGCTCCCGCGACGGATCCAGCGGCTAGCGAGCCCCGACCCCTACGTCGCGGAGACCGCGCGAGTCGCGCTCGAGGTCGCCGGCGTCCTTGGGGGAGCGTCACCGCACGTCGAGGGTCATCTCGTCTCCGACGCGCTCCAGACGCCGAGCGGCGCCGTGGCACGACTGCACGCGCGCGGACGCGAAGCGGGATCGGAAGTGCTCGAGCGATTGAAGGCGGTCGACTTCCGCGTGGAGAATCCTGCGGCACAGATCGACTGGCTCCGCGTGCTCCAACTCACGCTGATCCGCTGCGGCCCGCTCGAGCTCGCGGCGCGCGAGCGTTTCGCCGAGAGCCTCTCGCCGCTGCTCGACGGAGCGATCCAGCGTGCCAAACGAGCTCCGGCGACCACGCCGAACCCCGAGAACGCGAACGCCGCGCTCGACCCCGACGTGAACCTCCGCCGCGAGCTCGTGCGCGTGATCGCCGCGCTCGACGTCGAAGCCGGGCTCGAGCCCGTGCTCCGCGAGCTCGAACGCGCCGCGACGCAGGAGGACGCGATCCACGCCGCCCACGCACTCCTCGCGCAGCACGCGGGCTGGAACGTCGAGCGCGAGCGGCGCGCGCTCGTCGCGATCGACGCGTGGCGTGCGAAGGCGAAGGGCGGGCACAGCCTGCTCAAGTTCGTCGACGCGATCCGCGAGCGCCTCGTGAAGAACTTCCCCGACGCCGATCGCCAAGCACTCGGCGCGCTCGCCGAACCGCCGAAGACCGCCGACGCGACGCCCGCGCCCGCTCCCGCGCCCAAGGTGCGCACGTGGACGCGCGCGGAGCTCGAAGCGGCGCTGCGCGCATCGACGAGCGCGTCGAGTTCGTCCTCGAACACGCTCGACCTCGGCCGCGCCGCGTTCACGAAGGCGCGCTGCGCCACGTGCCACAGGATCGAAGGCGCCGGCGGCGCGACGGGCCCCGACCTCACCGGCGTCGGCCGCCGGTTCACGCGCGCCGACCTCCTCGACGCCCTGCTCGAACCCTCGAAGGTCATCTCCGACCAATTCCGCGACACCGAACTCTTCACCACCGACGGCGAAATCTACGTCGGCCGCATCGAGCGCGAAGACGCCCACTCGATCGTCCTCCGCCGCCTCCCGCCGAACGAAGACCTGATCGAGGTCGCGAAGAAGGACCTCGAGGAGCGCCGCCCGAGCGCGCTCTCGCGCATGCCGTCGAACCTGCTCGACGTGCTCGACGAGGACGAAGTGCGCGCGCTCGTCGCGTACCTGCTCGACCGCTAACTCTCGTCTCCGAACCAGATCTCCGCGGAGGCGCAGACCGGTTCCTCCGGTCCGCACCTCCGCGGAGTCTGGGATGCGGGGCAGCCCAATGTGCGCCCCGGCTCGCAGTCTCCGTTGCTCTTGATCCGCCTGCCCCGCTCCCGACCGCGCCGGATCGGTTGAAAAAACGGCCTGACTCCGTACTCAGGGTCCGTAGACCGCGATCACGCCGTTCGTGCGGTTCGACGTCGCAGCCGTGCAGAACGTCGCCGCATTGCGATAGAAGCACTGCACGAATCGCGACCCACCCGCCGGCGGGATCGCCGCGCGCGCCGCGATCGTCGGATCTCCGACTTGCGGGAACGAGCTCGCGTTCGCCGCGACCGCCTTCGTGCCGAGACGCACGATCGCTCCCGACACGCAGCCGACGCCGTCGTCGATCACGGTCGGCACGCCCTGCGCGTCGCCGAGGAAGAACACCGCCGAGCCGCCCGTGAGGAACGTCGCGTTGAGCACGACCGTGTCCGCCGACACGCTCGCCGTTCCCGTCGCGGTGAGCTGACCGCCCTCGGCCCACACCGAGTTCGCGCAACCGTGGTTCGCGAAGCCGCTGTTCGCGCACGGACAGGCCGTGCTGGAGCCGTCGCCGCGGCAGAACACGCTGAGCACCGACCCGCCCGTCGGCGTGCCCGGCACGTCGACGTTCGTCACGCCGATCGAGTTCACGACCTTGAACTGGCCGAGCGTCGCCATGCCCGAGACCGGCGCCGCGTTCGCGTCGAAGCGGAACGTGTACGTCGAGCCCCAGCGCAGCGAATTCGCGCTCGGATTCTGCAGGTAAGTCTGGTTCGTCGTCCACGTGACGAACCCGCCGGTTTCCGTGCGCACCCAGTCCGTGCCGTCGAAGTTGACGCCGCTGAGGCCGTCGCCGCCGAGGTAGGCGACGTCGACGAACTCCGCGTTGATCACGCCGACGCCCGCGGGGAGCGGCACTTGGAACGACGCGACCCCGCGATCGCTGTTCATGTTGTAGAGCGCGTACTCGTAGTGCCACAGCCCGTTGCCGATGTCGGTCGCGCGCGACGACAGGATCAGCTTCGCGTTGCCGTCGAACGGCGCGGTCGTGCCTTCGGGCACGATCACGGTCTGCTGCTTCACGGCCGGATCGACGGCCTTCCACGCCTCGACGCCGGACTTCATGCGCACGGTGCCACCGATGAACGCGAACGAAGAGCCGTTGTAGGAGAGCTCGCGGTAGGACGCGTTGTTGTCGTTGTTGTTGGACGCCGCGTCGTCCGGCGTGACGTACTGCATCTCGCCGAAGTAGCGCACCGAAGCCGAGCTCGTTTCGAGCCGCGCCTGCTCCATCTGGATGCGGCCGTTGTTGCCGCCGGACGGATGCGACGGCGGGTACGTGTACGCGCCGGTGTTCGCGTTGACCTGGTACTTCGGACCGAGCCCGGCCTGATCGCCGTTGCGCGCCGCGGTGTACGGGTCCGAGCAACCGACGCCGAGGTGCGTGCCGTCCGTCGCGACGCAGTTCGAGCAGCACAGGGTGTCGGAGAGCGCATAGAAGCCGTGCTTGAGCCAGCTCTGTCCGAGCTGCTCGAAGCGGCCGGCGCCGTCGACGACTTTGTACTTGAAGACGCCGCCGCCGATCACCGGGTGCTGGTTGTTCCCAGCGATCCAGTTCAGCCACACCGTGCCGATGTTGCACGACGTCGTGCCGAGCGCGATCGCGTCGAGGCCGCTGACGGCCGGGTAGTTCTGGACGCCGTTCAAATCGCCGACGATCACGTCGGGACCGACGCTGCCCGGCACCGGGCACACGGGGAACTGCTGCGCTCCGGCGGCGACCGCGAGGACGGCGCACGCGGACAGGACGGAAGCGCTGCGGAAGGTGAGGAGTCGCGGGCTCTGCATGAGTTGGATTCTGGGGTTCGACCGAGGTGGGCGCGCGGAGGCGCTCGACGAAGCGTCCCTGCCGAGACGGGGCCGCCGAGACGTGCGAACGGCCCTCGCCGAGGGCCGTGTTCCAAGCGTATTCGGGACGCAACGGACCGCCCAGAGGTTCCCCAGGGAGTTCGAAAGCGTACGTCCTCGATCGCAGAGCACTGTGAAAGTCCTTCCGAGCGCGCGAACGCACCCCGGACGCGCTCCTTGCCAAGCGCTCCGCCGCGTCCCTAGGCTCTCGCGCTTCGACCATGCGCCACTTCGCCGACACGATCGCCCAGGCTCTCTCCGTCCTCACCGGCCTCGCTCCCGCCGAGATCAAGATCGAGGAGCCGCGCGACCGTGCGATGGGCGATCTGGCCTTCCCGTGCTTCGCGCTCGCGAAGGCGCAGAAGAAGGCGCCGCCCGCGATCGCCGCGGAGCTCGCGAGCGCGCTCGGCGGGAAGCTCCAGGGCATCACCGCGGTCGCCACGGGCCCCTACATCAACTTCCAGGTCGAGCGCACGCTCCTCGCCCGTACCGTCGTCGGCGCGGTCGAAGCGGGCGGTACGCGATACGGCCGCTCCGACCTCGGCCGCGGGAAGACGATCGTGATCGACTTCTCGAGCCCGAACATCGCGAAGCCGATGCACGTCGGGCACCTGCGCTCGACGATCCTCGGACAGGCGCTCGTCAACCTGCACGAAGCGCTCGGCTACCGCACCGTCGGCATCAACCACATCGGCGACTGGGGCTCGATGTTCGGCGGCCTCGTCGTCGCGATGAAGCGCTGGGGCGGCGCGCGCGTCGGCGCGGACGGCAAGGTCGTGCTCGACCGCGCGAAGGAGCTCGGCATCGACATCGAGGGCGACCCCGTGCGCGGTCTGCTCGAGGTCTACCAGCGCAGCAAGAAGGTGCTCGACCCCGAACGTCCCGAGCACGACGCCGCGTTCGCCGCGGAAGCGCGCGACGCGTGGCGCGAGCTCGAGAGCGGCAAGGACGGCGAGATCCGCGCGCTCTGGCGCTGGGTCACCGAGGTCTCGATGCGCGGTTTCTCGCGGACGTACCAGCGGCTCGGCATCCGCCACGACCTCGTGCGCGGCGAGAGCTTCTACGAGCCGTTCCTCGCGCCGACGTTCGAGCGCTGCGAGAAGGCCGGGATCACGGAGATCTCCGACGGCGCGACGATCGTGGCGCTGAAAGCGATCGACAAGGGCCTCGCCGAGACGCCGTGCCTGCTCAAGCAGCGCGACGGGACGACGCTCTACGCGACGCGCGACCTCGCGGCGCTCTACCACCGCTGGGACGAGTTCCACTTCGAGCGCTGCCTCTACGTCGTCGGCGCGGAGCAGAAGCTCCACTTCCGCCAGTTGAAGGCCGTGCTCAAGCGGCTCGGGGCCGACTTCGAGCCGCGCGTCGAGCACGTCGACTTCGGGCTGCTCCTCGGAACGGGGCGCACGAAGCTCGCGAGCCGCAAGGGCGACGTGCTCGTGCTCGACGAGCTGCTCGACGAGGTCGTCGAGGAGACGAGCCGCGTCGTCCGCGAGAAGAACCCCGAGCTCGCGGGCCAGCAGCAGATCGCCGAACAGATCGGCATCGGCGCGCTCGTGTTCAACGACCTGAAGCGCGAGCGCATCAAGGACGTCGTCTTCGACAAGGCCGAAGTGCTCAGCTTCGAGGGCGAGACCGGTCCCTACGTGCAGTACACGCACGCCCGCATGGCGTCGATCCTCCGCAAGGCGCAGGCGAGCGGCCAAGGGAACGCCGCGCCGGACTGGAGCGCGCTCACCGAGGCCGCTCCGGTGCTCGTGCGCCTCTCGCAGTTCCCCGACGTCGTTCGCTCCGCCGCCGAGCACGCGGAGCCGAGCGAGCTCGCGCAGGCGCTCCTCGCCCTTTCACGCGACCTCAGCACGTGGTATGTCGGGAACCGAGTGCTCGACCAGGAACCGCCCGTCACGGCCGCGAGACTGGCTCTGGTCCGCTCCTGCAAGACCGTTCTCGCGAACGGGTTGCGCCTCCTCGGCGTCGCCGCGCCCGAGGAGATGTGAACCCCGTCCTCAAGTCGCCCAGCGCGCGTGCCGATACCACGAGCCGGCCCTTCGCCCCTTTCGGACCGCGGCGACCGAAAGGAGTCGGAGGGCCCCCCCCGGAGCCGTCCTTGATCCAAGCGTTCATCCGAGACGTTCCCGACTTCCCGAAGAAGGGGATCCTGTTCAAGGACATCACGCCGCTGCTCCAGGATCCGGCGGGGCTGAAGGAGACGATCTCGGAGCTCGCGCGCGCCGTCGAACCGCGGACGTTCGACGTCGTCTGCGGCATCGAATCGCGCGGCTTCATCTTCGGCACCGCGCTCGCTCACCATCTCGGCAAGGGCTTCGTGCCCATCCGCAAGCCGGGCAAGCTGCCGTGGAAGACGGAGAGCGAGAGCTACGAGCTCGAGTACGGCACCGATCGCATCGAGATCCACCGCGACGCCGTGCGAGCCGGCCAAGGCGTGCTGCTCGTCGACGACCTGCTCGCGACCGGCGGCACGATGGAGGCTGCGCTCAAGCTCGTGCGCAAGCTCGGCGGCAAGCCCGTCGGGTGCTCCTTCGTGATCGAGCTCGATTTCCTCGCGGGGCGCAAGCGCCTCGGGGACGTGCCGGTCCATTCGCTCCTGCACTACTGATCGCCGTCCGACCGCCCGACGTACCGACCCGAGCCCATCCATGACCAAGAAGAAGCCCGTCGAACGCACGAAGGAGACCGCGACGAAGGCCGCTCCGAAGAGCGCGCATGAGCCGCGCGAGTCGAAGGCGCATGCTTCGGACGCCGAGCCCAAGGCTCCGCTCCCGTCGGCCGCCGCGCGGCCGCGCATCGAGATCAAGAAGGTCGACGCGCCGGAGCTCGAGCCGCTCCCGACCGAGGAGATCTGGGAGGTCTACCGCAAGGCGCGGAAGGCGAAGAACGAGGTCGAGATCGAGAAGCTGCGCAACGTGCTCATGGAGCGGCACTATCCGCTCGTGCGCTACATCGCGGAGCGGCTCCTGCAGACGCTCCCGAAGTCGATCGAGCTCGACGACCTCGTCAGCGCCGGCCTCTTCGGCCTGATGGACGCGATCCGCGGCTTCGACCCCGACCGCAACATCAAGTTCAAGACGTACTGCACGACGCGCATCCGCGGGTCGATCCTCGACCAGCTGCGCTCGCAGGACTGGGTGCCGCGCCTCGTGCGCCTCAAGGCGGGCCGCATCGACAAGACGCTGCAGCGTCTCACGGGCGAATACGGCCGCGAACCCACGCACGCGGAGCTCGCCGCCGCGCTGCAGATGGACCACACCGAGCTCACGACCGAGATGAACAGCGCGAGCGCGAAGACGATGTTCTCGCTCTCGGAGAAGTGGGAAGACCGCGACGACGACTCGTCGATCGAGAAGGTCGACATCCTCGAGGACCGGCGCGCGATCGACCCGATCGGCGAGCTCCACCGCCGCGACATGATGGACTTCATCACGCGCTCCCTGACGCACAAGGAGCGGTTCATCATCACGCAGTACTACCAGGTCGGTCACACGATGCGTGAGATCGGCGAGATGCTCGAGCTCACCGAGAGCCGCGTGTGTCAGATCCACTCCAACGTGATGAGCCGCTTGAAGGGCCTGCTCGGCCAGAAGTCCGGCACGCTGCTCATGTGAGCACGGGAGCACGACGACGATCGTTCGACGCGGGGCGCCACGAGCGCCCCGCGCGCGTTCGGGCGGTGCTCGCTGCGCGGGCGGAAGCTCGGTGAAAACGCGAGCGGCGCCCCCATCGCCGGGGACGCCGCTCGTTTCGTGCACGCCGGAGAGCCCGGCGGCCGGGTCACGGGACGTAGGTGACCTGGAGACCGTTCGTGCGGTTCGACGTCGCCGGCGGACAGAAGCCCGCGACCGCGTTGCGATAGAAGCACTGGACGTAGCGCGTCCCGCCCGTGCCCGGGATCGCCGCGCGCGTCGCGATCGACGTGTCGCCCGGCTGCGGGTAGGAGCTCGTGTTGCCGCCGACGGCCTTCGTGCCGAGGCGCACGACCGAACCCGTCACGCAACCGAGACCGTCGTCGACGGGCGTCGGGGACATCTGCGCGTCACCGAGGAAGAAGACGCACGTGGCACCGGTCATCTCGCTCGCGTTGAGCACGAGCGTGTCCGCCGACACGCTCGCCGTGCCGGTCGCGCCGAGGAGCGCGCCGTTCGCGAACGCCGAGTTCGCGCAACCGCGGCCCGCGAGGCCGTTGTTCGCGCACGGGCAGTCCGTCAGCGTGCCGTCGCCGATGCAGTAGGCCGTGATCGAGGGCAAACCTGCCGTCGGGCCGCTCACGTTCGGAACCACGACGTCGTTGACGACCTTGTACTGCGACAGGGTCAGGTTGACGTTCTGCGGAGCCGTGTTCGCGTCGAAGCGGAAGTTGTAGGTCGTGCCCCAGCGGAGCGCGTTCGCGTTGTTGTTCGCCGCGAAGGTCTGCGTCGACCACGTCAGAGCGCCGCCGCTGACCGCGCCGACCCAGTCGGTGCCGTCGAAGTTGACCCCGCCGTTGCCGTCGCCGCCGAGGTACGCGACGTCGTTGAAGCCGATGTTCGTGACGGCCACGCCCGAGGGAATCGGGATGCTGAACGCACGGATCGAGCGGTCGCTGTTCATGTTGTACAGCGCGTATTCGTAGTGCCACTGGCCGCCGCCGAGGTTCGTGACCTGCCAGGAGAGGATCAGCTTCGCGTTGCCGTCGTACGGCGCGCTCGAGCCCTCGGGCACGGTGACCGTGACCTGGTTGACGGTCGCGTCGATCACCTTCCAGGCCTCGATGCCGGCCTTCTGGCGCTGCGTCGCGCCGATCGTCGCGAAGACGAACTCCGAAGGCCCGCCCGTGCAGGAGAGCTCGCGGTACGACGCGTTGTTGTCGTTGTTGTTCCACTGCGCGTCGTCGAGCGTGACGTACTGCGCGTCCATGAAGTAGCGCACGCTCGCCGAGCTCGGCTCGAGGCGCGTCACGTCCATCTGGACGCGGCCGTTGTTGCCGCCGCTCGGGACCGGGTGCGACGCGACGTACGAGCCCGTGTTCGGGTTGACCTGGTACTTCGGGCCGAGACCGCTCTGCGTCCCGTTGCGCGAGGCGGTGTACGGGTCGGAGCAACCGACGCCGAGCGCGGAACCGTTCGGGTTCGGCGTGCAGTTCGAGCAGCACGTCGTGCCCTGCAGCGCCGTGAACGCGTGCTTGAGCCAGCTCTGTCCGAGCTGCTCGAAGCGCCACGCGCCGTTGACCTGCTTGTACTTGAACACGCCCCCTCCGATGATCGGGTGGTTCACCGTGTTGGCGACCCAGTTCAACACCGTGTTGCCGATGTTGCAGGACGTCGTGCCGACCGCGAGCGCGTCGAGGCCGCTGACCGCGGTGTAGTTCTGGGGACCCGTGCAGTCCCCGACGATGACGTCGGGGCCCGCGACGAAGGAGCACGTCTGAGCGCTCGCCGTGACCGTGAGCGCACAGGCGCCCGCGGCGGCGAAAAGCGTACGGAGCGACAGGGAGGTGAAGTTCATGTGGGGGCTTGGGCTGGGCTGGAGTTCGAGGGATTCGAGCGTGATTCGAGATCGTCGAGGGACGACGCGGGGCGAGCCCACCGCAGCCATCGTCGGGAGGAAGTCCGATTCCGACGAGACTACGGGGAAAAGCCGCATCGCGGGAGGTGGTTCGAGGCGAAAGAGCGTCCCGTCGGCGCGCACGGTGCGACGGGGCCTACCAGGTGATCTGATAGGCGTTCGTGATGTTCGTGGCACCCGGCGGGCAGAACGCCGCGGCCGCGTTGCGGAAGGCGACCTGGTAGCGGCCGACGAGCCCGCTCCCGGGCGGCGTGCCTCCGGCGACCCACAGCGGCGGATCTCCAACGCCCGGGTAGGTCGCGAACCCGCCCGCGACCGGCGCGGTGGCGAGACGCAGGATCGGACTCGCGAGACACAGGACCCCGTCGCCGAAGACGGCTCCCGTCGGTAGGTCCGCCCCGGCGAGGAACACGGCGAAACCGCCCGCGACCAGCTCGGAGGCGAGGAGGCTGACCGCGCTCCCCCCGCCGGCGAAACCCGCCGAAAGCAGCGCTCCGTTCGCGTTCGCGGAGTGCGCGCACCCATGCCCCGGCGCACCGAAGTTCGCGCACGGGCAGGGCGTGAGCCCGGTCCCGTCACCGAAACACGTCGCGACGCCGGGTTGCGGGAAGCTCGGGACGTCGACGCCCGACACGAGCACCGAGTTGTTCGCGTTCCGGTACATCCCGATCGTGATCGCGCCGCTCGTCGGCGGTGCGTTCGCATCGAACCGGAAGTTGTAGGTCGTCCCCCAGCGCAGGGCGTTCGCGCGGTTGCTCTGCAGGAACGACTGCGTGCTCCACGTGAGCTCGCCGGCGAGCTGCGTCACCGGCCAGTCCGTCCCGTCGTAGTCGACGAGCCCCGGTCCATCTCCTCCGCGGTACGCGACGTCGTGGAACTCGACGTTGGAGATCACGACACCCGGCCCGATCGGGACGCGGAACAGGCGCGCGGCCGCGTCGCTGTTCTGGTTCTCGAGCGCGTATTCGTAGTGCCACGTCCCGCCGCCGAGGTCGGTGACGTGGAAGCCGAGGATCATCCGCGAGAAGCCGTCCCAGGGAGGAGCGGTTCCCTCGGGCACGGCGACGTCGACGAGTTGGACGCCGGGCTCGAACTGCGGCCAGGCCTCGAGCGCGGTCTGCATGCGCGTCGTGGCGCCGAGCGTGTTGAAGTCCCAGGCCGAGCCGGAGCCCGTGACGCTGAGCTCGCACCACGACGAGTTGTTGTCGTTGTTGTTCGCGACGCTGTCGTCCGGCGCGACGTAGTTGGCCTCGACGAGGAAGCGCGCTGCGCCAGGGAGCGTCGTGTCCTCGAGCTCGCCGACCTCGACCTGGATGCGACCGTTGTTCCCACCGCTGGGGTGCGGCGGCGGGTAGACGAACGCGCCCGCGTGGGGCGCGACCTGGAACTTGGGCCCGAGACCGAACTGGTTGCCGTTGCGTGCCGGCGAGTAGGGATCGGAGCACCCGACGCCGAGGTGGGTGCCGTCGGTCGGGGAGCAGTTCGAGCAGCAGAGGTTCTGCGAGAGCGCGAAGAAGGCGTGCTTCAACCAGCTCTGCCCGAGTTGCTCGAATCTCCCGGACCCGCCGACGACGCGATGGCGATAGAGATTGCCGCCGATCAGCGGATGCTGCGCCGTGTTCGAGATCCAGTTCACCCACGCCGTCCCGACGCTGCACGAGGTCGTGCCCGGCATCAGCGCTTCCAGCGTCCCCACGGACGGGAAGTTCGCGATGGCCGGGATGTCCCCGACGATCAGATCGGGGCCGACGCGGCCGGGGAGCGGGCAGGTCGGGAACAGTTGCGAGAGCGCAGGTGCACTCAGAGCCGCAGTCGTGACCGCGAGACCCAGGGCCCGGACTGCGAAGGACGGTCGACGGAGCATCGTTGAGGGCGGAGGTGCCCGCGCGTGCGGAGAGCCGGCGACCTCGACGACCGAAGTCTACCCCCGGGCTCGCAGGCACGCGGCGCGGCGCGCGGTCGGGCGGGGAACGATCTTCCGTGCCGCGCATCGACCGCCCGCGTCAGACGAAGCCCCGCAGGCCGAAGTTCCCCGGAAAGACCGCGGCCGGGCCCGAGGAGCACTCGGACCCGGCCGCGTCGTGAACTCCGAGGCGCCTCGCTCGAGACGCCTCGCGCTTCAAATCACGGGACCCACGTGACGGCGACGCCGTTCGTGCGGTTCGACGTGGCCGGGGGGCAGAAGCCCGAGGCCGCGTTGCGATAGAAGCACTGGTAGTAGTAGGTGCCGCCGGCGCCCGGGATCGCCCCGCGGACGCTGATCAGCGGGTCGCCGACCTGCGGGAAGCTCGAGTTGCCGCCGCCGATCGCCTTCGTTCCGAGGCGGATGACCGAGCCGGTGACGCAGCCGAGGCCGTCGTCGACGACCACGGGCGCCATCTGCGCGCTGCCCTGGAAGAACACGCACGTCGCTCCGGTCATCGCCGTCGCGTTGAGCACGGCCGTGTCGGAGAGGACGCTCGGGGTGCCGACGCCGGCGAGGTTCGCACCCGCCGCGTTGGACGAGTTCGCGCAACCGTTGCCCGTCGCGCCGTTGTTGGCGCAGGGGCAGGCCGTGCCCGTGCCGTCGCCGAGGCAGAACGCCGCGAACGCAGGCGCGGCAGGAGCGCTCGGACCGTCGACGCCCGCGACCACGACGTTGTTGACGACCTTGTACTGGGTCAGCGTCAGGTTGACCGCGGAGGGCGGCTGGTCCGCGTCGAAGCGGAAGTTGTAGGTCGTGCCGAAGCGCAGCGCGTTCGCGTTGTTGTTCGCCGCGAAGGTCTGCGTCGCCCACGTGAGCGCGCCGCCCGAGAGCGTGCTCGTCCAGTCCGTGCCGTCGCGGTTCACGCCGAGCTCGCCGTCGCCGGCGAGGTAGTTCACGTCGTGGAAGCCGATGTTCGTCACGTTGACGCCGGCCGGAACCGGAATGCTGAACGCCTGGACCGCGCGGTCGCTGTTCAGGTTGTGGAGCGCGTACTCGTAGTGCCAGAGACCGCCGCCGAGGCTCGTCGTCTTGAAGAGGAGGTTGAGCTTCGCGGTGCCGTCGTACGGCGCCGTGGAGTCCTCGGGGACGATGACCGTCTGGAGGGTGACCGTCGGATCGACGGCCTTCCAGGCTTCGACCGCGCCCTTCATGCGCACCGTGCTGCCGATGGTGCCGAACGTCCAGGACGTGCCGCTGCCGGTCACGGAGAGCTCGCGGTACGACACGTTGTTGTCGTTGTTGTTCGCGCGGGCGTCGTCGAGCGCGATGTACATCATCTCGCCGAAGTAGCGCACGCTGGCCGAGCTCACTTCGAGGTCCGTGGTGCTGACCTGGATGCGGCCGTTGTTGCCGCCGGACGGGTGCGGGGGCGAAGCGTTGTACGCGCCGGTGTTCGGGTTCACCTGGTAGCGCGGGCCGAGCAGGCTCTGCGTGCCGTTGCGCGCGGGCGTGTAGGGGTCCGAGCAGCCCGGGTTCAGGAGCTGGAGCAGCGGGTCGCCGCCGACGGAGCAGGTGCAGCAGACGTTCTCCTGGAACGCCGCGAACGCGTGCTTGCACCAGCTGATGCCGAGCTCTTCCATGCGGCCGGAGCCGCCGACGACCTTGTACTTGAAGATGCCGCCCGTCATGAGCGGGTGGTTCACCGTGTTCTGGATCCAGTTGAGGATCTGGTTCCCGATGTTGCAGGACGTCGTGCCGAGCGCGAGCGCTTCCAGCGTCCCGCTCGCCGTGTAGTTCTGCACGCCGTTCACGTCGCCGCAGATCACGTCCGGGCCCGTCGTGGGGCTCGCGCACTGCGCGGCGGCAGGCGCCGCGGTCGCGAGGAGCCCGCCGACGAGGGCGAGGCTCGAGAGGAACGCACTCCGATTCAACTGCATGGGGTCAACCTCGAGTGATGTCGATGCCAGGGAGAAGCCCGCACGCGGCCGGGGCCGGCGCCGGGTGAAGAGCCGAGAAGGGCGCCCACGTCGCCGAGAGCGCCCACTTGGAGCATAAAGCCAGGTTGGAAGGCTGCGTAGGCGGGCGATGGACAAATCGATCCCGACCGCCACGACCGCGAAAACGAGGGCGAAAGGGACGGAAGTCCTTTCCCGCGGACGCCGCACTCGCGGCGGTTGGACGCAGCCGAGCGCGCGCAGGTTCCGTGCGGATTGCGATCGCGACCGAAGGCGCAAGACTCGCTTCAGGAGCCGTCCCGGTCACCAGGTGACGACCAGACCGTTCGTCACGTTGAACGTCTCCGGCGGGCAGAACGTCCCCGACGAGTTGCGGTAGTAGGTCTGGTAGTAGGCCGTCGCGCCGCTGCCGATCGGCGTGCCCCCGCGCACGGAGACGGAGAGCTGGCTCCCGCTCGGGTACTGCGACGCCCCTCCGACGTTCTGCGCAGTCCCGAGCCGGACGAGCGCTCCGTCGACGCAGCGCACGCCGTCGCCGAACACGACGCCTGATCCGTTCGACTGATCGCCCTTCAAGAAGATCGCGCTCACCGTCGCGGGCATCCCGGAGGCCTGGAGCACGACCGAATCGTTCGCGACGCTGCCCGACGACGCGAGCAGGGCGCCCGACGCATTCGCGGAGTTCGCGCAGCCGCGCCCGCTCGCGCCGCTGTTCGCGCACGGGCACGGCGTCGCGCCCGGCTGCGAACCGTCCGCAGCGCAGAACGCGACGCCCGGCGGCGTCGCCGTCGTGCCGGGGACGTCGACGTTCGTCACCGCAACGACGTTCGCCGTCTTGAACTGCGTGAGCGTCACGCTCCCGCTCGTCGGCGGCACGTTCGCGTCGAAGCGGAAGTTGTAGGTCGTCCCCCAGCGCAGCGCGTTCGCGTTCGCGTTCTGCGCGAACGTCTCGGTCGCCCACGCGACGGCATTCGCGCCGACGTTCGCCGTCCAATCGACGGCGGACTGGTTCGCATTGCCTTGTCCATCGCCGCCGAGGAAGTCGACGTCGTGGAACCCCGCGTTCGTGATCGTGACCCCGGCGCCGAACGGGACGGAGAACGCCTGCACCGCGCGATCGCTGTTCGCGTTCTCGAGCGCGTACTCGTAGCGCCACGTGCCGTTGCCGAGGCTCGTCACGCGCCAACCGAGGATCACTCGCGCGGTGCCGTCGTACGGCGCGGCGGTGCCCTCGGGGACGTCGACGTTCTTCGTGACGACGGCGGGATCGGCGGCCTTCCAGGCGTCGAGCGCCCACTGCATGCGCTGCGTCGCGCCGAGCGTCCCGAACGTCCACGTCGTGTTCGAGCCGGTCACCGTGAGCTCGCGCCACGCGCTGTTGTCGTCGCCGTTGTTCGCCGCCGCGTCGTCGGGAGCGACGTAGACGCTCTGTCCGAAGTAGCGTGTCGTGTTCGCGCCGCCGGTCGCCTCGAGCTGCGACACGTCGACCTGGATGCGGCCGTTGTTGCCGCCCGAAGGATGCGGCGGAGCGGCGACGAACGCACCGGTGTGCGCATTGACCTGGTAGCGCGGCCCGAGCATCGACTGCGTGCCGTTGCGAGACGCGGTGTACGGATCGGAGCAGCCGACGCCGAGGTGCGTGCCCATCGGGTCGCCGATGCACGTCGCGCAGCAGAGGTTCTCCGCGAGCGCGAGGAACGCGTGCTTCACCCAGCCCTGTCCGAGCTGCTCGAAGCGTCCCGCGCCTCCGACGACCTTGTAGCGGAACAGGTTGCCGGCGATCACGGGGTGGTTCGTCGTGTTCGCGAACCAGTTCACGGACTGCGTGCCGACGTTGCACGACGTCGTGCCGAGCGCGAGCGCCTCGAGCGAGCCGACGGCGGTGTAGTTCTGCACGCCGTTCACGTCGCCGACGATCACGTTCGGGCCGACGCTGCCCGGAACGGGGCATGTCGGGAACTGCTGCGCGACGGCGGAGGCGGCGACGACGGCGGTGACGACGAGGCCCTGGAGCGAGCTCCGGACGAACGACATGCGGCGACTCCTCGCGGCCGAGCCGCGAACGCGCGCGACGGCGAGACCGACGCGGGCGGTGACGTGGTGCGGCACGCGGATCCGCGCGGCGGAACCGACGCGACGCGGGGCGAGCTCCCGCCGGCGCACGAGTTCCGACGCGCGCGCCGGGTGCGGACCGGCGGCGTGCCGTCGAACTCTACCCCGCTCCCGGAGCCCGGGCGCCGCGCACGAAAACGACGGGAAAATCCTTCCGGATCAGCCCTTCGCGAGCGGCGAAACCGCGCAGCGCACGGCGCCGTTCCGACGCTGGCTCTCGCCCGAGAGGATCGGCACGACGCGCACGCTCGGGCCGAGCTCCTTCTCGAAGACCGCGCGCGCCTTCGCGTCGAGCTGCGCGAAGAGCCCGCCCCACGCCGGCATGAGGTAGACGCCGTCCGCCTGCACGCCGTTCAGGTACGTGATGCTGCGCGCGCCGTCCGAGAGGCTCGGGACGGGCACGATGCGCCAGCCCTGCGCGCGCAGGAGCTCGACGAGCTCGCGCTGCGACGCGTTGCGCGACTGGAACGCGTCGATGAAGCCCTGAAGGAACCGATCGGACACCTTCTCGTTCGCACCCGACATCATCAGCACGTCGAGCGCGAGCATGATCCGGTGGAAGTTCGCGACGTGCGAGTCGCCCTCACCCGAACGGAAGAGCTTCGCGAACGACTCGCGGAAGATGCCGGGCTGGATCATGCCCTGGAAGACGGCGGGCGCGAGGCTTGCGTTCAGCGCGTTCGGATCGCGCCGTTCGAGCGCGAGTCGCGAGGAGCGCGCCATCGCTTCGTCGAGCTTCTTCTCGCGCTCGAGCACGTCGACCGTCGCGCGGAGCACCTCGACGGCCGCGGCGGCGCCGTCGGCGACGAAGCAGACGAGCTCGCCGTTCACGACGCGCGGACTGACCTCGTAGTCGATGTGGTACGCGACCGCGGGGAGCACGAGCACGCGCTGCACGCCGAACTCGACGCGGAAAGCCTCGATCGCCTGCGCCTGCGTGAGACCGAGGCTCGTGTTGCGATACACCTCGGCCTCGCCGAGCAGGAGCACGCGCTCCCCTCCACGCTTCGGATCGCGCACGACGATCGCGTTCCCGCCTTGGAAGAGCAGCGGCGAGCGCGCGACCTTGCGCCCGGTCGCGGCGAACGACTCGAGCGCGCGCATCTCGCCCGGCGTCCAAGACGACGTTTCGTCGCCGCGGCTCGCGTAGCGCGGCGTGAGCGTGACGACCGCGCCGTTCGCGGTGCCGCTGCGGCCGTCGTCTTGAGCCCACTGCGCGTTCGGCATGTCCTGCGGGACGATCGTGATCGGCGCGGTGCGCTTCGAGAGCTCCCACGTCTTCGCGAGCGCGAGGAACGGCTCGAGGTGCTTCTCCTCGATCGTCGCGACGAACTCGACGTCCGGCAGCGCTTCGAAGAGACAGCGCGCCAGGTCGACGCCGCTGCCGTCCTCACGCGCCTGCCAGTAGGCGCCGCCCGGGATCTGCAGTCGGAGCGCGCCGAGCTCGAGCCCGCCGTCGTCGAGGCTGGCCTCGAAGCCCGGCACGGACGGCCGCGGCGCGAACGCGCAGCGCGCGAGCTCGGGCGCGAGCTCGGACGGCTTCACGCCTGCATCGACGCGCGAGCGCAGCCACGCGAAGACGTCGTCGCCCGTCGGCGCCGAGAACGCGCTCAGCCAATCGAGCGGGAGACCGACGCTCGCGAGCCACTCCGCGTCGCGCGACTCCTTCGGATACGCCTCCAGGACCGCCGCGAGAGTCGCGAGCAGTCCGTCCTTGGCGAGCGAGCGCGCGACGAGCTCCGCAGCCTTCGAGCCCGCGGCGTCGCTCGCCGCGGCGGGGACGCTCCAGCGCGCCGAACGCCACGCACCGGGCGCGTCGATGCCCGAGCCCATCGGCGGATAGAAGTTGCGCAGCGGTGGGCGTCCTTCGCGCACGTCGTGCTCGAGCTGCGCGAGCGGGCGATCGAGCTTCGGACGCGCGACGGCGATCGGCTCGCCGGCGCGTGCGCTGGACGCGGCGAGCACGAGCGCGAGGAACGCGCACATCGAGCGCAGGCTCATGCGGCCCTCCGGCGCAGCGCGAGCAGGCCCACGATCGCCGCGATCCCGACGACGGCGAGGCCGATCTGGAGCGCGTTCATCCCGCTCGCGCTCGGCGCGGAACCACCGGGCGGACTCGAGGCCGGAGCGTTCGCCGGCGACTTCGGCGTCGCGGCGGGCGGCGGCGTCGTGCTCGGCGGCGCGACCCCGTCCTTCGGGGCGTTCTCCGCCTTCGCGGGATCGTGCTCGTCGGGCTCGTCGCGCACGATCTGCCGGAAGTTGTCCTCGAACGACGCGAGGATGATGCGGTCGGCGAAGCGCTTCAGGAACGGCTCGGGCAGCGCGAGTTCCGCGACGGTCACCGGCCCGACGGCCTGGCCGCGGATGTTGTTCAAGACCTCGAGCTGCACGCTCGGCGGCGCGTCTTCTGCTTGGGGCGGAGCCGGATCCTGGAGCGTGCTCGCGACGACGAGAAAGGAGATCAGGAGCGACATTGCGTGGGATTCGAGCGCGGAGAGCCTACGCGGGGCGGGCGTCCGCCGCGAGCCCCGCGCGTGATCGCGCGCCGGGTGCGATCCTCGAGCGTCGCGCTCGGAGCGCCGCACGCGGCCGGCGACGTGCGCGGCGGAGAGCGTCGCGACCTTTGGTATCGTCGGACGCGATGATGCCGCGGCGTTTCCATCACGGCACGACCGATTCGACGTCGGAGCGCGCGTTCGCGGCGCTCGCCGCGGGCACGGCGCGGCATGGGGACGTGCACCTCGCGGACGCGCAGACCGCGGGACACGGCCGCTTCGGTCGACGGTGGCACAGCCCCGCGGGCGAGGGCCTCTACGCGAGCCTCGTGCTGCTCCCGCCGCCGCCGCCTTGGCCGCCGGCCGCCGTCACGGTCGCCGCCGCGCTCGCGACACACGACGCGGCGCTCGAGCTCGGGCTCGCGCGCGCATGGCTCGACTGGCCGAACGACTTGATGGTCGGCGACGCGAAGCTCGCGGGCGTGCTCGTCGAGACGCGCGGGCTCGATCCGAAGGCGCCGCACTACGTCGTCGGCATCGGGCTCAATGTGCGCCAGCGTTCGTTCCCGCCCGAGCTCGTCCAGGAGCGCGCGGTGACGAGCTTCGCGCTCGAGGGGCTCGACGTCGCGCTCTCCGACGCCGAGCGCGTGCTGCTCGAGTGCCTCGCACGACGCGTCGAGCAGATCGATTCGACGCCCGCGGAGCTCGAGGTCGACTTCGTGCACGCGACGGGCCTCGCGAACCAGGACGTGATCGTGCGCGTCGGCGAGCGCGAGGAGCGCGGACGCTTCGCGGGCTTCTCGTTCGGCGCGGGGCTCCTGCTCCACCTCGCGGGCGGACGCGAGAAGCGCCTTCCCGTCGAGTTCGTGCGCGCGGTCGAGCGCGCGTGAGCGCCGCGCGCTCGCTCCCCGCGGGCGCGACTGCTAGGATCCGCCGCGATGCCCCGCCCCGACGGACGATCGAACGGTGACCTCCGCCCAGTGTCCTTCCAGCGCGCGTTCACGAAGAACGCACCGGGCTCCGTGCTCGTGTCCTTCGGCCACACGAAGGTGCTCTGCACGGCGATGTACACGGACGGCGTGCCGCCGTTCCTCCAAGGCAAGGGCCGCGGTTGGTTGACGGCGGAGTACTCGATGCTCCCCTCCTCCACGGAATCGCGCAAAGGCCGCGATCGCGTCGGCAGCACGGACGGGCGCTCCGTCGAGATCCAGCGCCTGCTCGGCCGCTCGCTGCGCGCGGTGATGGACTTCACGCAGATGACCGAGCGCACGATCTGGATCGACTGCGACGTGCTCCAAGCCGACGGCGGCACGCGCACGTGCTCGATCACCGGCGCGTTCGTCGCGCTCCACGACCTGCTGATGCACATGGACGGCCGCCGAATCCTGCGCGGATGGCCGCTCAAGTCGCAGGTCGCCGCGGTGAGCGTCGGCGTCGTGAACAAGGAAGCGCTCTGCGACCTCTCGTACGTCGAGGACAGCAAGGCCGAGACGGACATGAACCTCGTCATGACCGGCGAAGGCAAGTTCATCGAGGTCCAGGGCTCCGCCGAGGGCGCGCCGTTCGACCGCGGCGAGCTCGACGCGATGCTCGAGATCGGCGGAGCGGCGATCCACCGGCTCTTCGAGCTCCAGAAGCACGCGCTCACGACGAAGTGAGCGCGCCCGCGCGGGAAGGCACAGCACCGCCCATGAAGCGTCCTCTGCGCCTGCTCCTCGCGAGCAACAACCGGAAGAAGCTCGCGGAGCTCGCGCACCTGCTCGACGGCCTTTCGATCGCGCTCGTCGTCCCGAACGACGTCGGCGGCGTGCCCGACGTCGTCGAGGACGCGCCGACGTTCGCGGGCAACGCGGCGAAGAAGGCGCGTTCCGCGGCGCTCGCGAAGGAGTGCTGGGCGCTCGCCGACGACTCCGGGCTCTCGGTCGACGCGCTCGGCGGCGCGCCGGGCGTGCTCTCGGCGCGCTTCGCGGGCGCGCACGGCGACGACGATGCGAACAATCGCAAGCTGCTCGCGGAGCTCGCGGGTCTGCCGTCGTTCCTGCGCGGCGCGCACTTCACGTGCTCGCTCGCGCTCGCACGCCCGGACGGCACCATCGCGGCAGCGATCGAGGGCATCGCGCACGGCCGCATCCTCCACGCGCCGCGCGGCACGCACGATTTCGGCTACGACCCCCTGTTCGAGTTCACCGAGCCGGGCTTCGAGGCCTCGAACCGCTCGTTCGCGGAGCTCGAGCCCGCCGTCAAGGGCGAGGTGAGCCACCGCGGCCGCGCGCTGCGTCAGCTCGCGCACGACTTGCCGCGGCTCGTGTCCGAGCGGTGATCTCGGGCTCCCGAGCCGGACCCGCCCGCGCTCACTCGCCCAGGATCTTCACGAGCACGCGCTTCCGCCGGCGCCCGTCGAACTCGCCGTAGAAGACCTGCTCCCACGGGCCGAGGTCGAGCTCGCCCTTCGTGATCGCGACGACGACCTCGCGGCCCATGATCTGACGCTTGAGGTGTCCGTCCGCGTTGTCCTCGCCCGTGTCGTTGTGCCGCCACTGCGTCGTCGGCGCGTGCGGCGCGAGCTCCTCGAGCCAGCGCTCGAAGTCCGCGTGCAGGCCGCGCTCGTCGTCGTTGACGAACACGCTCGCCGTGATGTGCATCGCGTTGACGAGGCACAACCCCTCGCGGATCCCGCTCTTGGCGACCGCCGCGCGGACCTCCGGCGTGATGTTCACGAACGCGCGCCGGGTCTTCGTCTCCATCCACAATTCCTCGCGGTGGCTCTTCATGCGGGGTTGGAGCCTACACCGACCTGGAACCACGCTCACCGAAGCCTCCGAGGGGCAGCCGAGACCGCGGACGATCACGCACCCGGCGCCGCCCCGACGCGACACCGGCTCTTCCGTCGCGGTCGTCCGTCCTCTCGGGTAGCATCTTCCGCCCCCGAGCGCGCCCGACCGCGCCGGCGGAGACGCCTTGGACACCCAGTTCATCCGCAACTTCTGCATCATCGCGCACATCGACCACGGCAAGTCGACGCTCGCCGACCGCCTGATCGAGCTCACCGGGACCGTCGAGAAGCGCGAAATGCGCGCGCAATTGCTCGACTCGATGGACCTCGAGCGCGAGCGCGGCATCACGATCAAAGCCTCGGCCGTCACGATCTGGCACACGTACAAGGGCCAGAAGTACGAGCTCAACTTGATCGACACGCCGGGCCACGTCGACTTCAACTACGAAGTGCAGAAGGCGCTGCAGGCGTGCGAAGGCGCGCTGCTCCTCGTCGACGCGTCGCAGGGCGTCGAGGCGCAGACGGTCGCGAACGCGTACCTCGCGGTCGAGGCGGGGCTCGAGGTGCTCCCCGTCGTGAACAAGATCGACCTCCCCCACGCGCGCCCCGAGGCCGTCTGCGAGGAGGTCGAGAATTCGATCGGCATCGACGCGTCGGACGCGCTGCGCGTGTCGGCGAAGAGCGGGCTCGGCGTCGCGGAGCTGCTCGATCGCCTCGTCGAGAAGATCCCGCCGCCCAAGGGCGACCCGAACGCGCCGCTGCGCTGCCTGATCTTCGACGCGGTCTACAACGAGTACCGCGGCATCATCGTCTACATGCGCGTCATGGAAGGCACGCTCAAGGAGCGCGAGATCACGCACATGCTCGGCACCGACAAGGTGTACGAGGCCGTCGAGATCGGCCGCTTCACGCCGGAGATGAAGCGCACGGGCTCGCTCAGCCCCGGCGAAGTGGGCTACTTCATCTCGAACATCAAGAACCTCGGCGACGTGCGCATCGGCGACACGATGACGCGCCACAAGGGGCCGAAGGTCGAGATGCTCCCCGGCTATCGCCCGCCGATCCACATGGTGTACGCGGACTTCTATCCGACGAACACCGGCGACTTCGAGAGCCTGCGCGAGGCGCTCGAGACGCTGTCGCTCTCCGACTCGTCGTTCTCGTTCGAGGCCGTGACGTCGGAAGCGCTCGGCTTCGGCTTCCGCTGCGGGTTCCTCGGCCTGCTCCACATGGAGATCGTGCAGGAACGCCTCGAGCGCGAGCACGACATCGACATGATCCAGACGGCGCCGACCGTCACGTATCGGATCCGCATGGAGAACGGCGACGAGCGCGAGATCCACTCGCCCGGCCAGCTCCCGACGTCGGACAAGTACGCCCAGATCCTCGAGCCGTACGCGCGCGTCAACATCCTGACGCCGACCGAATTCATCGGGAACACGATGACGATCGCGGCCGACCACCGCGGGACCTACGTGCGCCAGGAGCACCTGTCGCCGACGCGCGTGCAGCTCGTCTACGACATCCCGCTCGCCGAGCTCATCTACGACTTCTTCGACAAGCTGAAGTCGTCGACGCGCGGGTACGGGACGCTCAACTACGAGATCTCGGGCTACCAGGAGAGCGATCTCGTCAAGCTGCGCATCCTCGTGAACTCGAAGGAAGTCGACGCGCTCACCTGCATCGTCCACAAGGACCAGGCCGAGTACCGCGGGCGCCAGGCGATCAAGAAGATGCGCAAGGAGATCCCGCGCCATCTGTTCGAGATCGCGCTCCAGGCCGCGATCGACGGCCGCATCATCGCGCGCGAGACGATCTCCGCGCTGCGCAAGGACGTCACGGCGAAGTGCTACGGCGGCGACGTGACGCGCAAGCGCAAGCTCCTCGAGAAGCAGAAAGAGGGCAAGCGGCGCATGCGGCAGATCGGCAACGTCGACATCCCGCAGAAGGCGTTCCTGGCGGTGCTCGGCGGCGACGACGACGAGGGCGAGAAGAAGTAGGACGGGGCTCGCGCGTTCGAGCGGCGAGTTCGAGCGGGCCGCGCCGCGCCTCCGACATCGAGGAGTTCGTCGATCCTCGAAGCGCGGCGAAGTCCCGTGCGTCACCGCTTCACGACGACCTGCACCCCGTCGCGAATCGCGAGGAGCACGTTCTCGACGCGCTCGTCGCGCGCGATGCGCTCGTTCAGCCCGTGGATCGCGCGCGCCGCGTCGTCCTTCGGCGCGAGCACGCGGCCCGACTGCAGCATGTTGTCGAGCACGAGCACGCCGCCCCGGCGCGTGCGCGCGAGCAGCGCTTCGTAGTACTCGGGGTACGCCGCCTTGTCCGCGTCGATGAACGACAGGTCGACCGGCCCCGCGATCCCGCGCAGCGTCTCGAGCGCCGGCCCCAAGCGCAGCTCGATCTTCTTCCCGTGCGGACTGCGCGCGAACGCCGCGCGCGCGACCTCGGCCGCGTCGGGATCGACGTCGCACGTGATCACGCGCGCGTCGTCGTCGAGCGCCTCCGCCATCGAGAGCGCGGAGTAGCCCGTGAACGTGCCGACCTCGACGACGAGCTTCGGACGCACGAGCAGCGCGAGCAGCTTGAGGAAGCGCCCCTCGACGCGCCCCGTCAGCATCTGCGGGTCCTGCATCGACGCGTACGTGCGCGCTTCGAGCTCCGCGAGCTCGCGCGGCTCGGCGCGCGTGTGGCGGAGGGCGTAGTCCTCGAGTTCCGGCGAGAGGAGCGTGAACATGCGCGCATTGTGCCGAGGGTGGAGCCGTTCGTCTGCGCGCGAACCGACCGCGCTCGCGCTTTCGACGCGTGTTCCGTCGCGCGAACGCGCGCCAAGCCCCACGCTCGCGCGTTACGCTGTCGCCGATGACCGAACGCCTGAAGGCCGATCGTCCCGAGCGCCTGCTCGCGCTCCTGCGGCGCGGCCTGCCGGGTTGGAAGCGCACGACGCTCGAGCAGCGCATCCGCGCGGGCTGCGTGCGCGTCAACGGCCGCGCGACGGCGACGAACGACCTCGTCGCGGCCGGCGACGACGTCGAGCTCGTCGACCCCGCGCAGGCCGAGCCCCCTCCGCCGCCGATGCCCGCGGGACTGCGCCTCCTCCACGACGACGACGCGCTCGTCGCGATCGACAAGCCCGCGGGCCTGCTCTCCGTCTCGACGGACGACGAACGCACGCGCACCGCGCTCGCGCTCGTCCGCGGTTGGCTCTCGCGGCCGCGCGCACCGGCGGCCGTGTGGCCCGTGCACCGGCTCGATCGCGAGACGTCGGGCGTGCTCCTCCTCGCGAAGACGCAGGAGGCCCGCCGAACGCTGCAGGCGAATTGGAGCGACGCGAAGAAGACGTATCTCGCGCTCGTCGAAGGTCGACCGAAGGCGAACGCGGGCACGATCGACGAACCGTTGTGGGAGGACGAGAACCTCTTCGTGCACGTCGGCCGTCACGCGGACGCGAAGGAGGCGCGCACGCGCTGGCGCGTCCTCGCGAACGACGGCCAGCGCACGCTGGTCGAGGTCGAGCTCGACACCGGCCGCCGCCACCAGATCCGCGCGCACCTCGCGTTCCTCGGTCACCCCGTCGTCGGCGACGCGCGCTACGGCACGAAGAGCGCGCGGATGATGCTCCACGCGCTGCGCCTCGAGGTGCCGCACCCGTCGACCGGTGCGACGCTGCGGATCGAGGCCCCCGCGCCGCGCGAGTTCCGCCGGAGCTGACCTCGCGCGGCGTTCACACGCCGAACTGGCGCAAGTGGTGGTCGAGGTGCTTCCACTGGAGCGCGTCCCACTCCTGCGTGGTGAGCTCGCCGAAGAACGGGTGCGCTTCTTTCGTGAGCACGCTCGGCCCCGCGGCGAAGCGCTTCACGAGCGCGACGAGCTCGGCGCGCTCCGTTTCGAAGCCGCGCGTCGACTGGATCTTGAACTCGCGCGCCGTCGGGAGGCCGCGCTTGAAGGGCTCGGGCCGCAGGAGCTGCTTCTTCGCCATGCGGCCGAAGAGGAGGCCGATCAGCACGCGCTTCAACTTCATGTCGCCCATCGCGAGCTTCAGCCCGACCGCGCCGTGCGCGACCATCCGCGCGGCGTCCATCTTCCCCCACTGCGGTTTGGCGTCGCCGCGGAGCTTCTGGATGCGCGCGAGCACGGCCTGGTTCCCGGCCGGGTCGAACAACGATTCGGCGGTCATGGGCGCACACTGCAATCGGGGCGGAGGACGGCGTCAAGCGCCCGGGACCTCCGCCGCCGGCGAGCACGACCGGCACACCGAGCGATCGACGCACCGAGCCGCTCCCATCCGCCCGACGCGCCTGCTACCCTTCCGCGCCCCGTGACGAGCCCGAGCGCGAAGAAGGAGCCGGAGAAGAAGAGTCGTTGGCGCGACCACGTCGAGGCCGCGACCATGGCGATCGTCGTCGCGGTGATGCTCAAGTACTTCGCGATCGAGGCCTACCAGATCCCGTCGGGCTCGATGCAGCCGACGTTGATGGGCTCGCCCGAGGCGAACGTCTTCGACCGCATCCTCGTCGACAAGCTCTCCTTCCACTTCCGCGACCCCGAGCGCTGGGAAGTGTGCGTCTTCAAGTACCCGCTCGATCGCTCGAAGAGCTTCATCAAGCGCCTCGTCGGCATGCCCGGCGAGGAGCTGCGCGTGCAGTACGGCGACCTGTGGACGCGCAAGGACTCGTCGCAGCCGTGGACGATCCTGCGTCGTCCCGAGCCGGTGCAGAAGGCCGTTTGGAAGCGGCTCGATCCGTCGGAGCCGCGGTACCTCGCGTGGAAACCCGAGGGCGGAGCGCGCACGTGGACGATGCACGGCCGCGCGAGCTTCGAAGCGCGCGGTGCGGGCGCGGTGCGCATCCCCACCGAAGGCGACTCCGTCCGCGACCTCTACTGCGACGGCTACCCCGAGAGCGTCGTCCCGAAGCTCAAGCAGTCCGACCACGTGCGCCGCGAGGTGCCGTCGGGCTTCAACGACGTCGGCGATCTGCGCGTCGAAGGCCGCATCACGGCGCTCGCGAGCTTGAAGACCTTCTCGATCGAGCTGCGCGAAGGCGACCGCACGTACACGTTCGTTCTCCCCGGCCCCGCAGCGCCCGCGGGCTATCCGCCGTGGAAGGTCGACGTGCCTTCGAGCAGCAAGGCGGAGCCCAGCCAGCCCGACTCGAACGTGCTCGTCTCCGACACGCGGCCCGAGGCGGAGCGCAAGCTCGCCGTCGGCAAGTCGGTGTCGTTCGCCGCGCAGAACATGGACGACCTCCTGCAGCTCGAGGTCGACGGGAAGATCGTCTGGCAGATCGAGGTGCCCGCGACGTCCGATCAGCGCTCCTCGATCACGCTGCGCGTCGACGGCGACGCGGACGTCGATCGGCTCGAGCTCTACCGCGACATCTACTACACGCAGGGTCAGGGGATGCGCTCCGAGTTCCAGATCCCCGCGAACTCGTACGTGATGATGGGCGACAACACGCAGGACTCGAGCGACAGCCGCGAGTGGAAGCTCGCTCAGTACCGCTGGGACGGGCCCGGTTCGAACGGCGAGTGGGTGCGCGGCAACCGCCGCGGCAATCCGAGCAGCCTGCGCGACGACCCGAACCCCAAGCGCGTGATGGAGGCGGGTGGGTCGCGGATGTTCTTCCGCGACGAGTGGGGCGAGCTCCACACCTTCCGCGAAACGCCCGGCTGCGAGGGCGCACCGGTCCCCGCTCCCTACGTCCCGCGCGGACTGATCACGGGCCGCGCGGTCCTCGTCTTCTGGCCGTGGTGGCCGTTGACGCCCGGCTTCGACTCGACTCGGTTGAAGTGGATCCGCTGAGCGGCGTCCTGCCGCTCGGATGCGACTTCGAAGGGCTCGGACGGCTCCGCGCGCGCCGCGCGGCGCCCGCGGTTATCCACATCAGCCGTCCGTTCGGGCTCCGTTCCCGTTTCGCGGCGCAAAGAGAAGGCGTGAGAGCGGCTCGCGGGCGGGAGGGCAATACCGAGCTCCGACCGAGTTGTGCGAAGCGCCTCAAACTCAACTTTCCCAGGCCTTTGCGGCCGAGTCTCTCGGTTCTCGTCCCGCGCCCGCAGCGTCGCCCACGCCCCGCCGTGCGGAATGCAATCGCCCAGACCCGGGCCGCGCGCCCCTCCCCGAGGGCTTGCCCACAAGTTGTCCACAGGCCGGAGAGCCCCGCCCACCGCGCCGCCGCCCCCCATTCGAGGACAGGCCGAATTCACGCGCTCGTCGAGCGCCGCGCCTCCACGGTTCCCGCGCGCGCCCCCCACCGCTACGCTCCCGCGCGATGAAGCCCGCCAAGATCCCCGCGCGCGGGGACCTGCTGCTCGAGGCGGAAGGCCTCGTGAAGGCCTACAAGCGCCGTCGCGTCGTCGACGGCGTCCACTTCCAGGTGCGCGCCGGCGAGATCGTCGGGCTGCTCGGCCCGAACGGCGCCGGCAAGACGACGAGCTTCCGCATGACGGTCGGGCTGATCCAGCCGGACGAAGGCCGCGTGCGGCTGAACGGCGCGGAGTGCTCGAAGATGCCGATGTACAAGCGGGCGCGCCTCGGCATGGGCTACCTCCCGCAGGAGCCGAGCATCTTCCGCCGCATGAGCGTGAAGGACAACCTGCTCGCGGTGCTCGAGGCGATGCCGCTCAACCGGCGCGAGCGACACAAGGAAGCGGAGCGGCTCATGGGCGAGCTCGAACTCGGCCGCCTCGCGAACAACCTCGCCGAGACGCTCTCCGGCGGCGAGCGCCGGCGGCTCGAGCTCTGTCGCGCCCTCGCGACGAAACCGACGATCCTGCTGCTCGACGAGCCGTTCGCGGGCGTCGACCCGATCAACGTGCAGGAGATCCAGGGCCTGATCGAGCAGATGCGCGAGAAGGACCTCGGCATCCTGATCACCGACCACAACGTGCGCGAGACGCTGAAGTCGACCGATCGCGCCTACATCATCTACGAGGGCAAGATCCTCCGCGAAGGCACGGCGACGGAGCTCGTCTCCGACCAGCGCGTGAAGGAGGTCTACCTCGGCCACAGCTTCGACGCGCCGCTGACGCAGGGCGTGTCGCCCGCGGAAGAGCGCGAGTTCTTCGAGGACCGCCCGAAGGGACAACGCGGCCTCACCGACGAAGAACAGCGCGGGATCCAAGACGACGACGATCCGCCGAGCCCTTCCGCGCCGACGAAACGGCTGCGTTGAGCCGCGCGACGCACGGAAGCGGCGTGCCGTGGCTCCGTGTGCCGCTGCACGAGGCCTGCACCTCTCGGCGGTGGAGCGGCACGTGCTCGAACGCGTCCGGCGGCGGGTGACGCGCCCCAGGGCTCGCGCTCGCGCCGCGCGCCGACCACCATGGAACCTCGATGACCGCGACGCTCGTCTTCAGCCACCGCTCGCCCGGCAAGTACGCGTTCAACGTGCTCGCCGGCGCGCTCGAGGCCGTCGAGGACGAGGGCGAGTTCGAGCTCGTCGTCGCGAAGACGAGCTCGGCGCTCGTCGACGCGACGCGCCGCGCGGTCGCCGCGGGGAAGCGCACGTGCGTCGCGTGGTCGTTCTACAGCCCGAGCCTGCCCGAGTGCGCGCGGGAGCGCGCGTGGCTCGCGAGCGAAGTGCCGCACGGATGGACGTCGCTCGCGGGCGGCGTGCACGCGAGCGCCGAGCCGGAAGAAGTGCTGCGCGCGGGCTTCGACTTCGTCGCGTCGGGCGAGGGCGAGCACGCGATCCGCGCCGTGGCGCGCGCGCTGCGCGATCGCACGCCGCTCGAGCGCGTCGCGGGGCTCGCGCGGCTCGAGCACGGCGCGTTCGCGTCGAACGGTCGCGCGGAGACGGTCGCGCGGCTCGACGACTTCCCCGCGTTCTCGGCGCGACGGCGGCTCTGGGGTGCCGTCGAGATCACGCGCGGCTGCATCTACGCGTGCAAGTTCTGCCAGACGCCCTTCCTGAACAAGGCGCGCTTCCGCCATCGCTCGCCCGAGGACGTCGCGCGCCACGCCGCGCTCATTCGCGGCGCGGGGATGCGCGACGTGCGCTTCGTGTCGCCGACGTCGCTCTCGTACGGCTCGTCCGACGAGCGCGTCGAACTCGCGGCCGTCGAACGGCTGCTCCGCGCGGTACGCGAGGCGATCGGTCGCGATGGGCGGATGTGGTTCGGCACGTTCCCGAGCGAAGTGCGCCCCGAGCACGCGACGCCCGAGGCGCTCGCCTTGCTGAAGCGCTTCGTCGACAACGACAACCTCGTTCTCGGCGGGCAGTCGGGGAGCGAGCGCGTCCTGCGCGGCACGCATCGCGGCCACGACGTCGCGGCGATCGAACGCGCGGTCGAGAACTGCGTCGTCGCCGGCTTCGTGCCGAACGTCGACTTCCTGCTCGGTCTCCCGGGCGAAGAGGACGCCGACGTCGATGCGACCGTTTCGCTCATGGAGCGTCTGATGGCGCGCGGCGCGCGCGTGCACGGACACACCTTCATGCCGCTCCCCGGCACGCCGTTCCGCGACGCGGAGGCAGGGCGTTTGAGCGAACGGACGCGCGCGCGTCTCTCGGCGCTCGAAGGACGCGGGCGCCTGTACGGGCAGTGGCGGCGGCAAGAAGAGGTGGCGCGCGAGCTCGCGGCGCGCCGACGGCGCTGACGCACACCGCGCGTCACCGGCGCGGACACGGCGCCGAACCGACACGGCGAGCGGACGCGTACCGGGCCGGCGCGCCTCGCGAGTCGACGGAGCTCGAACGGTGAACGCCGCGCGCGCACTCGATAGGCTCTTCCGCCCTCGACACCGTCAGGAGGTTTCCATGCGCTCGATCGCCGCTCTCCGCACTCTGTTCACCGTCGCGCTCCTTTCCGTTTCCGCGTTCGCGGGCATCCAGACGAAGACGCTCGAGTACGAGCACGCAGGCACGAAGCTCGTCGGCTTCCTCGCGTGGGACGACGCGAAGGCGACCGAGAAGACGCCGCAGCCCGGCGTCGTCGTCTGTCCCGAGTGGTGGGGCAACAACGACTACTCGCACGAGCGCGCGACGAAGCTCGCGGAGCTCGGCTACGTCGCGCTCGCGATCGACGTCTACGGCGGCGGCAAGACGACGAAGGATCCGAAGGAAGCACAGGCGTGGTCGGGCGAGCTGTACGGCAACGCCGAGCTCGGTCGTGGTCGCGTGCGCGCCGGTTACGACGCGCTCCTGCGCCAGCCGCAGGTCGACAAGACGCGCATCGCGGCGATCGGGTACTGCATGGGCGGCACGGTCGCGCTCGAGCTCGCGCGCACGGGTGTCGAGCTCCGCTCGGTCGTCGCGTTCCACGCGGGCAAGCTCACGTCGCTCGGGAAGCCCGAAGACAACGCGAAGATCACGGCGATGGTCACCGTGTGCCACGGCCAGGACGACGGCTTCGTCGCGCCCGAGGAGATCTCGGGTTTCCACGCGCAGATGAAGGCCGCGAAGGTCGCGTACCAGTTCCTGAGCTACTCCGGCGCCGTGCACGGGTTCACGAACAAGAGCGCCGACTCGTACGGGATCCCGGGCCTCAAGTACGACGCGACCGCCGACGCGCTGTCGTGGGAGCACATGAAGGCGGCGTTCGCGCTCGCGTTCGCGAAGGTCGCGAAGCGCTGAGCGACGGTCGCGCGGGACGCGTCGAGCTCCGGGCGCGATGCGTCCTCAGTCGGTTTCGGGCAGCCGCAGCCGGTAACCGACGCCGGCCTCCGTCTCGAAGACGCGCGGTTCGTCGGGGCCGCCCTCGAGCTTGCGCCGCAAGTGCGTCATGTGCACGCGCAGGTACTGGCTCTCCTCGGCGCACTGCGGCCCCCACACCTCGGTGAGCAACTGCTTGTGCGTCACGACGCGGCCCGCGTGACGCGCGAGGACGGCGAGCAGCTTGAACTCGATCGGCGTGAGGTGGACGAGCTCGCCGCCGCGCTTGACGCGTCGATCGACGAGGTCGACCTCGAGACCGCCGCTCGCGAAGACGCTCTCCTCCTTCGTCTCGGCCGCGCGTGCGCCGTGCCGCAGCGCGACGCGGATGCGCGCGAGGAGCTCGGGGAAGCCGAACGGCTTCGTGAGGTAGTCGTCCGCGCCCGCGTCGAGCGCCTCGACCTTCGCGCGTTCCTGTCCGCGGGCGGAGAGCACGATCACGGGCACGCGGCTCCACGCGCGCAGGCTCGCGAGCACCGCGGTCCCGTCCTGATCCGGCAGCCCGAGATCGAGCAGCACGAGGTCCGGCACCCACTGCACGGCCGCGCGCAACGCCTCGCGTCCCGTCTCGGCCTCGACCACCCGATACGATTGCGCCTCGAGACCCGCGACCAGGAAGCGACGCACCGGCGGCTCGTCCTCGACGACGAGGACGAGCGGTGCGTTCTCCACGCGGGATTTCGGGGCGTCTTCCTTCTTCATGTCGTCGGCGGCGCGGGAAGGAAGAGCGTGAACTCCGCTCCACCGTCCGGCCGATTGCGCGCGCTCGCCGTGCCGCCGTGAGCATGCGCGATCGCGCGGACGACCGCGAGCCCCAGCCCCGCGCCCTCGGTGCGCTCGGGCTCGGCGCAACGATGAAAGCTCTCGAAGATCCGCTGCTCGTCGCCCGCGGGAAGCCCCCGGCCGCGGTCGCGCACGACGAGCTCGATCCCGCCATCGATGGCGCGCGCTTCGACCTCCACGGGCGTTCCGGGCGCGCTGTACTTGAGCGCGTTGTCGAGCAGGTTGACGAGCGCCTGCTCGACGAGCATCGCGTCCATCCACCCCTGCACGATCGCCTCGGGCAGTCGACGTTCGACCGCACGCCCCGGCCGCTCGGCGCGCATGCGATCGACCGCGGCATCGACGACGTCGTCGACGGGACACCACTCGCGGTTCAGCGTGATCGAGCCCGACTCGAGGCGCGTGATGTCGAGCAGGTTCGACACGAGACGGCTCAAACGCTGCGCTTCGTCGCGGATGTCGGCGAGGAGCTCGCGTTTCGCCATCGCATCGGGCGCGTCGAGGAGGACCTGCGCGGAGCCCGTGATCGACGCGAGCGGCGTGCGCAGGTCGTGGGACACCGCGCTCAGGAGCGCGCTCCGCGTGCGCTCCGTCTCGATCGCGAGGCGCGCGCGCGCGGCCTCCTCGCGGAGGAGCACGCGCTCGAACGCCTGCGCGGTCTGCAGCACGAGCGTCTCGAGCAGTTGGCGCTCGGACGGCGTCAGCCCGGCGAGCGGACGCGACGGTTGGAACCCGAACGCGCCGAGCGTGCCCCCGCGCCCCGCGAGCGGCAGGTAGAGCGCCTGCGACGCCGGGAGCGTGTCCGTGCCGTGGCCCGCGGGCCGTCCGTTCTCGAACGTCCAGCGCGCGACGGCGAGCTCGCGCTCGCTCGCCCACGCCTCCGACGTTCCGCCGTGCGGGACGAGCCCGCGCCGCGGATCGCCGCGCTCGATCGGTACGTAGAACGCGGCGTCGCCGCCGAACAGCGCGCGCACGTTCCGCGTGCCCGCCTCGACCACCGCTTCGACGTCGTCGGCGAGGGCGAGCTCGTTCCCGAGCGTGAAGAGCGCCGCCGTGCGCCGCTCGCGCTCGCGCGCGTCGTCCGCTTGCTCGCGGAGCAGCACGGTGCGCCGGCTCACGGTCACCGCCACGAGCAGCATCACGAGGAACGTCACGACGTACGTCGTGTCCGACACGGCGAACGTGTAGAAGGGCGGGACGAAGAAGAAGTCGAGCGCCGCGATGCTCGCGACGGCGACGCACAGCGCCGGGACGCGCGTCAGCCGACTCGACGCGACGAGCACGCCGAGCAGGTACAGCATCGCCTGATCCGCGAGCGTGAGGAGATCGCGCGTCGCCAAGCACGCGAGCGTGCACGCGACGACGACGCCGGCGCCGAGCACCCACTCCCGCTTCGCGACGGGCTCGCGCGCACGCGGCGCCGCGCGCACGGGCTCCGCTTCGGCCTCGCCGGACGTGACGAGCACGTCGAGACCGTCCGACCCGCGCACGAGCGCATCGACGAGCGAACCGCGCAGGACGTCGCGCCAGCGCGAGTGTTTCGGCTTCCCGACGAGCAGACGCGTCACCTCGCGTGCCCGTGCGACGGCGAGCAGCTCACCCGGGACGCTGTCGCCGCGCACGACGAGCGTCTCCGCGCCGAGCCGCTGCGCGAGCGCGAGGTGCGCAGAGAGCCGCTCGCGCTCCTCCGCGGCGAGGCCTTCGAACTCCGCGTCCTCGACGGTGAGCACGATCCACGGCGCGCGCAACGACGCGGCCATGCGCCGCCCCGCGCGGATCAGGTCCGCGGACTGCACGGCCGCGTCGATCGCGACGAGCACGCGCTCGGTCGTGCGCCAGGTCTCGGCGATGCCGTGTTCGCGCTTCCACTCCGACGCCTGCGCGTCGACGCGTTCGGCCGTGCGGCGCAGCGCGAGCTCGCGCAGCGCGATCAGGTTCCCCTTCTTGAAGAAGTTCGCGGCGGCGCGCTCCGCCTGGTGCGGCACGTAGACCTTGCCCGCCGCGAGGCGCGCGAGGAGCTCGTCCGGAGGCAGGTCGACGAGCTCGATCTCGTCCGCGCGGTCGAGCAACGAATCGGGGACGGTCTCGCGCACCGCGACGCCGGTGATCGACGCGACGACGTCGTTCAGGCTCTCGACGTGCTGCACGTTGAGCGTCGAGTACACGTCGATGCCGGCCTCGAGGAGCTCGACGACGTCCTGCCAGCGTCGCGCGTGGCGTGAACCCGGCGCGTTCGTGTGCGCGAGCTCGTCGACGAGCGCGAGCGTCGGACGCCGCGCGAGCGCCGCGTCGAGGTCGAACTCCTCGAGCTTCACCCCTCGGTGCTCGAGCTGGCGCGGCGGAACGCGCTCGAGCCCCTCCGCGAGACGCGCCGTCTCCGCGCGGCCGTGCGTCTCGACCCAGCCGAGCACGACGTCCGCGCCCTGACGCTTCTTCGCCTGCGCGGCCTCGAGCATCGCGAACGTCTTGCCCACGCCCGGTGCCGCGCCGAAGAAGAGCTTCAGCCGGCCGCGGAGCTTGCGCTCCGTCTCGCGCTCGGCGCGAGCCAGCATCTCCTCCGGCGTGGGTCGGCGCTCGTTCATGTGCGACTACCTTAGGGACGGAGGCCCGCTCGCGCCGCACTCATCGCAGACGATCGAGCGCGAGGTTCAGCTCGAGGACGTTGACGCGCGCCTCGCCGAGGACCCCGAACGTCGGCGACTCGACGTGCCTCTCGACGAGCGCGCGCACGGCGTCCGGCGCGAGCCCGCGCGCCGCCGCGACGCGCTCGACCTGCCAGCGCGCCGCGGCGGGGCTGACGTGCGGATCGAGTCCGCTCGCCGACGTCGTGACGAGATCGACGGGGATCGGCTCCGCGCGGTGCGGACCCGCGAGGAGCCGCTCGACGCGCGCCTCGACCGCCGCGCGCAGCGCCGGATTCGTCGGCCCGAGGTTCGACCCGCTCGAACTCGCGCCGTTGCACGGCGGCGTCGTCGCGGACGGCCGGCCCCAGAACCAGCGCGGATCGTCGAACTCCTGTCCGATCCAGCGCGATCCGCGCACGCGTCCGTCCACGACCAGGAAGCTCCCATTCGCCGCGTCGTGGAGCCCGAGCTGGGCGAGGCCCCACACGAGCAGCGGATACACGCCGCCGGTCAGCACCGTCAGGACCAGGAACATTGCGACCGAGTGTTTGAGTTCGCGTAGCACGTGCAGCTCCTTCAGACCCAGCCGATCCAGTTCAGGACCATGTCGATCGCCTTGATCCCGGCGAACGGCGCGACGAGTCCGCCCACGCCGTACACGAGCAGGTTCCGACGAAGGAGCACGCTGGCGCCGACGGGCCGGTAGCGCACTCCGCGCAGAGCGAGCGGGATCAGCACGACGATGATCAGCGCATTGAAGATGACGGCCGACATCACGGCGGAGTTCGGCGTCGTCAAGTGCATCACGTCGAGCGCCCCGAGCGCCGGGTACGTGCCCGCGAAGGCCGCGGGCAGGATCGCGAAGTACTTCGCGACGTCGTTCGCGATGCTGAACGTCGTCAATGCGCCGCGCGTCATCAGGAGCTGCTTCCCGATCTCGACGATCTCGATCAGCTTCGTCGGATTCGAGTCGAGGTCGATCAGGTTGCCAGCCTCCTTCGCCGCCTGCGTGCCGCTGTTCATCGCGACCGCGACGTCGGCCTGCGCGAGCGCGGGAGCGTCGTTCGTCCCGTCGCCGGCCATCGCGACGAGGTGGCCCTTCGCCTGGTATTCGCGGATGAGCGCGAGCTTCCGCTCCGGCTGGGCCTGCGCGAGGAAGTCGTCGACGCCCGCTTCCGCCGCGATCGCCGCCGCCGTCAGCGGGTTGTCGCCGGTGATCATCACGGTCTTGATCCCCATGCGGCGCAACTCGAGGAACCGCTCGCGGATCCCGCCCTTCACGATGTCCTTGAGGTGGATGACGCCGAGCACGCGCCCCTTCTCCGCGACGACGAGCGGCGTCCCGCCGCCGCGCGCGACGCGCTCGACCGCCGCGCGCACGTCCGGCGTGAACGCGCCGTCGTGCCACGACACGTAGTCCGCGATCGCGTCCGGTGCGCCCTTGCGGATCTCGCGGCCGTCGACGTCGACGCCGCTCATGCGCGTCTGCGCCGAGAACGGCAGGAACGTCGCGCCGAGTTCCCCGAGCTTGCGCTCGCGCAGGCCGTGACGCTCCTTCGCGAGCACGACGATGCTGCGCCCCTCGGGCGTCTCGTCCGCGAGCGACGAGAGCTGCGCGGCGTCGGCGAGCTCCTGCATGCTCACGCCCTGCGCGGGAACGAACTCCGCAGCTTGACGGTTGCCGAGCGTGATCGTGCCCGTCTTGTCGAGCAGCAGCACGTCGACGTCGCCCGCGGCCTCGACCGCGCGCCCCGAGTTCGCGATCACGTTCGCTTGGATCATGCGGTCCATCCCCGCGATGCCGATCGCGGAGAGGAGCCCGCCGATCGTCGTCGGGATCAGGCACACGAGCAGTGCGACGAGCACGGTGATCGACACGACGTTTCCCTGCCCGCTCTGCAGCACCGCGAACGCCGAGAACGGCCGCAGCGTCGCCGTCGCGAGCAGGAACACGATCGAGAGCCCGGCGAGCAGGACCGCGAGCGCGATCTCGTTCGGAGTGCGTCCGCGCCGCGCGCCCTCGACGAGCGCGATCATGCGGTCGAGGAACGCTTCGCCCGGATTCGCTGCGACCTGCACGACGAGCCAGTCGGAGAGGACGCGCGTGCCGCCCGTGACGGAGCTGCGATCGCCGCCGCTCTCGCGGATCACGGGCGCGCTCTCGCCGGTGATCGCGCTCTCGTCGACCGTCGCGATGCCTTCGAGCACGACGCCGTCGCACGGGATCACGTCGCCGGCCTCGACGAGCACGAGGTCGCCCTTGCGCAGCTTCGGACCGGGAACGAGCTCCTGTGGCGCGCTTCGATCCGCGCGCTCGAGCTTCTTCGCCTGCACGTCGCGGCGCGTCTTGCGCAGGGCTTCCGCCTGGGCCTTGCCCCGTCCCTCCGCGAGCGCCTCCGCGAAGTTCGCGAAGAGCAGCGTGAACCAGAGCCACAGCGCGATGCCCAGGACGAATGCGAAGCGCTCTTCGCCGCGCCCGATGAGCGACTGGGCGGCGAGGCAGGTCGTCAGGGCGGCGCCCACCCAGACGAGGAACATCACGGGGTTCTTCGCTTGAAGGCGCGGGTCGAGCTTGACGAACGCGTCGAGCACGGCGCGGCGCGCGATGGCGCGGTCGAACAGCGCGGTCTTGGACGACGTTTCAGTGGACTTCATGGGTTGTTCCCGCGTCAGCGAGCCATCTGCAGGTGCTCGACGATCGGACCGAGCGCGAGCGCGGGCAGGAAGGTGAGCGCGCCGACGAGCACGACGACCGTCGCGAGCAGGAAGACGAAGAGCGGACCGTGCGTCGGCAGCGTCCCCGCGCCGGCGGGGACGAGCTTCTGCCGCGCGAGCGAGCCCGCGATCGCCAGCGTCGGCAATGCGACGAGGAAGCGCGCGCCGAACATCGCGATGCCGAGCGCGACGTTGTAGAAGGGCGTGTTCGCGCCGAGGCCGGCGAACGCGCTCCCGTTGTTGTTACCGGCCGAGGAGAACGCGTAGAGCACCTCGCTGAAGCCGTGCGCTCCCGGGTTGAACACCGTCGCCCGGCCGGCGGGGAGCGCGACCGCGACCGCGGTTCCGAGCAGCACGAGCGCGCACGGCGCGAGGATGGCGAGCGAGGCCATCTTCATCTCGAAGATGCCGATCTTCTTGCCGAGGTACTCGGGCGTGCGCCCGACCATCAGCCCCGCGATGAACACGGCGACGATCGCGAAGAGGATCAGCCCGTAGAGCCCCGAGCCGACGCCGCCGAACACGACCTCGCCGAGCTGCATCAACACCATCGGCACGAGCCCGCCGAGCGGCGTGAAGGAATCGTGCATCGAGTTCACGCTGCCGTTCGACGCCGCGGTGGTCGCCGTCGCCCAGAGCGAGGACGCGGCGATGCCGTGGCGGACCTCTTTCCCCTCCATGTTCCCGCCGGGCCGATCGATCGACGCGGCGACGTCGACCGACGGCGCCGACAACGACGGCGGAGCGTGCGACTCCGCGGCGTACACGGCGGCAGTCGCGGGCACGAACAGGAGCAGCATCGTGACGAGCAGCGCCACGCCCTGACGACGATCACGGATCATCGCTCCGAACGTGAAGCACAGTCCGGCGGAGACGATGAGGATCGCGAGGACCTCGAGGAAGTTCGAGAGCGGCGTCGGGTTCTCGAGCGGGTGCGCGGAGTTCACGTTGTAGAAGCCGCCGCCGTTCGTCCCGAGCTGCTTGATCGCGATCTGCGACGCGGCGGGCCCCAGCGCGACGGCCTGTTCGCTCGTCGTCGTCCCGTCCGCCGCGACGATCGGATCGACGAGCTCGATCCGCGCGTGTCCGTCGAACGTCTGGACGACGCCCTGCGACACGAGCCCGAGTGCCAGGACCACCGAAAGCGGCAGCAGGACGTACACCGTCGAGCGGACGAGGTCGGTCCAGAAGTTCCCGATGCCCTCCGTGGTCTTGCGCGCGAAGCCGCGCGCGAGCGCCGCGAGGACCGCCATCCCGCTCGCGGCGGAGACGAAGTTCTGCACTCCGAGTCCCGCCATCTGCGTGAGGTAGCTCATCGTGCTCTCGCCGCCGTATCCCTGCCAGTTCGTGTTCGTGGCGAAGCTGATCGCCGTGTTGAACGAGCTGTCGGGCGAAACGGCACCGAGTCCGTCCGGGTTCAGGGGGAGCCAGCCCTGCGCGCGCTGCAGGAGGTAGAGCGCGAGCGTGCCGACCACGTGGAACAGGACGAACGCGCGCGCATAGCGCTTCCAATCCATGTCCGACCGCTCGCGCAGACCCGCGAGCCGGTAGCACGTCCGCTCGACCGGACCGAGGACGACGTCGAGCGCGGTGCGCTCGCCGAGGTAGACGCGCGCCATGTACTCGCCGAGCGGCTTCGCGAGCACGAGCAGCACGACGAGGTAGAGACCGATCTGCAGCCATCCTTGCGGAGTCATTCGAACGCCTCCGGCTTCAGCAGCGCGACGAACAAGTAGACGAGCAGCACGAGCGCGAGCACGGCTGCGAGGGCTTCGACGAGCGTCATCGGTGCGCTCCTTCCCGCGGCGCGCTGTCGCCGCGGTCGACGCGGTCGACGAGCAGGAGGAGCAGCGCGTACAGCGCGATCACGACCGCGATCAGCACGAGATCCCAGAGGTTCATGGCTACGTGGCACGGAGCGCGTGCTCCGTGCGCTTCCTTCGTCCGAAGCCTAGAAGGTCCCTGCATTGCGTCGGCGCTGAGCTCGGACTCGTCGGCGTTGAGACGGCGCTAAGAAGCGCTCGGCATGCACCCACGTGGCTTCGAGGCGCCGACACCGCCTCGAAGCCACGCCCCCCGCTCGAGAGCTCCTCGAAAGCCCCGCAACGCTCCGCGCCCCAGAGGCAAGATGGGAACCGTGTCGCCCGCGACGCCTCGCCGACGGATCGTCCTCTACTACCCGCAGCAGCGGTCGGACGTCGCGCGCCCGCCGTACGTGCGGTACCGCGACGAGCTCCCGCTCGCGCTGCTCTCGATCGCGGGTGGACCGATCGCGGACGGCTACGAGGTCGTCCTGATCGACGGGACGCGCTACCCCGCGGAAGAGGCGCACCGACGCGTGCTCGAAGCGTGCGAGGGCGCGCTGCTCTACGCGACGACGGGAATCCTCGGGTACCAGGTGACCGACGGGCTCCACTGCTCGCGCAAGGTGCGCGCACGCTTCCCGACGCTCCCGAGCTTCATCGGCGGTTGGTTCGCGTCCGTCGCGCCGGAGCTCCAGTTGCGCACGGGGCTCTACGACGCGGTCGCGCTCGGTCAGGGCGAGGTGCTCTTCCGCGAGCTCGTGCGCGCCGTCGACGCGGGCGCGTCGCTCGAGAGCGTCGCGGGGCTCGCGCTCCTGCGCGACGGAGCGATCGTGCGCACGGCGCCGCGCAGCGTCGTGAGCTGGTCCGAACTCGCGCCGACGCCGTGGCACCTCGTCGACTTCGAGCTCTACCGCGAACCGCAGCTGCGCGCGGCAGCTCATGCGCCGCACGCACCGCGCTACGGTCCCGTGCGGGCGAAGGTCGGCATCAGCTACGTCTCGAGCTTCGGCTGCCCGCTGCGGTGCACGTTCTGCTGCTCGCCGTTCGTGAGCAACGCACGCTGGAAGGCGAACGACGCGGAGGCGGTCGTCGACGAGCTCGCCGAGTTGAAGGCGCGTTGGGGCTTCGAGGGCGTGCACTTCTACGACGCGAACTTCGGCGTCAGCGAAGCACGGGTGCGCGGCATCGCGGAGGGTCTCTTGCGACGCGATCTGCGGCTCTCTTCGTTCGCGTACGTGCAGGCGGAGTCGGTCGTGCGCTGGGCGCCCGACACGCTCGAGCTCCTCGCGCGCGCCGGCCTCGTCGAGGTGCTGATCGGCGCGGAGGTCGGCACGACGGAGTCGATGGATCGCGTCCAGAAGAACACGCGCGCCGCGGGCAACGTCGAAGCGGCCGTCGCGCTCGACCGCGTCGGGATCCACTCGCTGTTGACCTACATCCTCGGGCTCCCGGGCGAGGACGAGGCTTCGATGCGCGCGACGCTCGACGAGGCGCGCCGCGTCGTGCTCGCCGCGCCGCGCGCGCGTCCCGAGGTGTGGCCGTACCGGCCGATCCCCGGCTCCGTGGAATGGGAACGCGCGCTCGCGCTCGGCTTCACGCCGCCCGCGACGCTCGAGGACTGGGGCCGCGCCGGCGACTACTGGAGCGAGCATGCGTGGCCCGGCCGGATCTCTCCGGCGGTGGAGCGCGAGCGGCGGCTCTTCATGCACTACTCGTCGCTCGCCCAGGGCCGCGTGCGCCAGCACATCGGGTTCTGGGAGCGCCGCGCGCGGCGACGGTTGGAAGCGGGCGCGCTGCGCGGCGGCCGGCTCGAAGCGCGCGCGTTCAGCGTGTTCGACCGTCTCACGCGGCCGCGGAAGTCGCTCGTGACGGGCGCGGATCGCGAGTGAGCGCGCGACGGCGTCAGCGCCCCGCGACGGCCCACAAGACGACGAAGACGACCGCGACGACCACGACGCCGATCACCATCGGCGTCCACGACGCGCGGCGCTCCGTCTCGACGACGGCGGTCGGCGCTTCCGAACTCCACTTCGGATCGTTCGCGTCCTCGGGCGGGCTCGGGCCTTCGTCCGCGAGTGGGACGGCGTCCACCCACGCCTCGTCGAGGATCGCGCGCGCCCGAGCGCGCATTCCCTTCGGCACGTACACGTCGGGCCGCGTGAGCGAGTTGTGCGCGCCCGAGCCGAGCTCCGCGAGGTCGCGGTCGCGGCCGTGCGTGAAGCTCGGGATGCCGCGTTCCGCGAGCAGGTCCTTCGCGAGCGCCGCCTCGACGGGCGACGGCGCGCTCAGCAGGAGGTCGTAGTCGTCTTGCAAGGAACCCATGTCGCTCTCCCGCCCTCAGCATGACGTGCGGTCCGCGGCCTGCAACTCGAGCGCGCGCCTTGCCGGAGCGCGGAGGCGTGGATAGGCTCTTCGCCCTCGATTTCCCGCGCGAACCCGCGCCGAAACCGGAAAGCCGCACCCATGAAGATCGCTGCCTGCATCAAGCGCGTCCCGACCACGGAAGCGCAGATCAAGGTGGGCGCCGACGGCAAGAGCCTCGACACCACCGGCCTCCAATACATGGCTTCCTTCTACGACGAGATCGCCGTCGAGGAAGCGATCAAGACGAAGGAGAAGCTCACCGGCGACGTGACCGTGATCACGATCGGCCCGGCGGACGCGTCGAAGGACGTGCGCGAGTTCATGGCGCGCGGCGCCGACGCGGGCGTCGTGCTCAAGGACGACGCGTGGCACGCGCGCGACGCGCGCGCGACCGCGAAGGCGCTCGCGACGAAGGTCAAGGCGCTCGGCGCGCAGGTCGTCTTCTGCGGCAAGGTCGCGACGGACCGCGACAACGCCGCGGTCGGACCGATGCTCGCGACGTACCTCGGCTGGGCGTGCGTCACGGACGTCGTGTCGCTCGCGCTCGAGAACGACAAGGGCACCGCGAAGCGCGAGACCGAGCAGGGCGTCGAGACCGTGACGTTCGCGCTCCCCGCCGTGATCACGGTGAGCAAGGGCCTCAACGAACCGCGGCGCCCGAACATCAAGGGCATCATGGCCGTCAAGGCGAAGCCGATCCCGGAGGAGCCCTGCGAGAACGTCCCGAACCAGCAGGTCGTGAACAAGGTCGAGCCGCCCGCGCCGCGCAAGGCGGGCCGCATCCTCGGCGAGGGCGCTGCCGCCGTGAACGCGCTCGTCACCGCGCTGCGCAGCGAAGCCGGAGTGATCTGAGGTACACCCCATGACCACGATCGTCGTCTACGTCGAACAGAATTCCGGTCAACCGGTCCGCGCGAGCCTCGAGTGCATCGGCGCTGCGCGCTCCGCGGGCGGCAGCGTCGTCGCCGTCGTCTCGGGTGCGGGCGCCGCGACCGCCGCCGCCGCGCTCGGCAAGCACGGCGCGGGCAAGGTCGTCTGCCTCACCGGCGCCGCGCAGCACAGCCCCGACGCGGTCGCGCGCGACTGCGCGGGGGTCGTGAAGGAACTCGGCGCCAAGGCCTTCCTCGCCGCCGCGACCGCGACCGGCAAGGACGTCGCGCCGCGCGTCGCCGCGTTGCTCGACGTCACGATCCTCTCCGACGTCACGGCGCTGACGAACAACGGCGGCACGTTCGCGGTGACGCGGCCGTGGCTCGCCGGCAAGGCGATCGCCAACGTCGGCTCGAGCGGCTCCGTCTTCGTCGCGACGACGCGTCCCAACGCGTTCGCCGCGCAGGACGGCGGCGGCGCGGCCGAGATCGTCGAGAAGGTCGCGTCGACCGACGGCAAGGCCGTCGTCGCGTCGATCGAGGCGAAGAAGGGCGGCAAGCTCGACGTGAAGGAAGCGCCCGTCGTCGTCTCGGGCGGCCGCGGCATGAAGGGCCCCGAGAACTGGGGCCTGATCGAGGACCTCGCCGCCGCGTTCGGCAACGCCGCGACCGGCGCGTCGCGCGCGGTCGTCGACTCGGGCTGGCGCCCGCACGGCGAGCAGGTCGGCCAGACGGGCAAGACCGTCGCACCGCAGCTCTACGTCGCGATCGGCATCAGCGGCGCGATCCAACACCTCGCGGGCATGCGCACGTCGAAGGTGATCGTCGCGATCAACAAGGACCCCGAGGCGCCGATCTTCAAGGTCGCCGACTACGGCATCGTCGGCGACGCGATGGAGGTGCTCCCCGCGCTCACCAAGGCGGTGAAGGAGCTCAAGGCGAAGTAGCGAGGAACGGTTCGCGCTCGTCCCCGTCGAGCAGGCTCCGCAAGAACGCGCGGGCCTGCTCGACGTCGTTCAGGCGCAGCGCGGCGCGCGTCGGGCCTCCGCGGCCGATGCGCACACAGAGACCGCGTTCGGGCAGCGCAGCGAAGAGGTCCTCGTCCGTGCGGTCGTCGCCGAGCGCGACGAAGAACGCGTCGTTGGACGAGCGCGCCGCGATGCGATCGGCGGCGAGCGCCTTGCTCAGCCCCGCCGGACGCACCTCGAGCACTCGGTCCCCGACCAGGACCTGGAGCCCGAGCCCTGAGCAGACCTCGGCGAGGTGCTGGCGGAGTTCGTTCACCTGGCGTGCGCCGAATTCGAGCGCCGCGGCGCGCCAGTGGAACGCGAGCGTCACGTCCTTCGTCTCGACGAACGCACCGCGAACGCGCTCCGCGTACTCACCGAGCAGCGCAGCGACGCGCTCGAAACGCCGCGGCACCGCGAAGCGTGCGCGCGCCCACAATTCACCGGGGAAACGCGACCAGAGCCCGTGCTCCGCGTGGAGCCCGGCCGAGAGCCCCGCGAACCATCGGTCGAGGTCGACGCGCGGCCGACCGCTGACGATGTGGACGCGGGTGCCGGGGCGCCCGCCGAGTGCGCGGAGCAGCTCGAGCAGCTCGCGATCCGGCGCCGCCCGGCGGGGCTCGAGCTCGAAGTCGCGCAGCGTGCCGTCGTAGTCGAGCAAGAGCACGAGCTCGCGCGCATCCGTGATCCGCGCGCGCGCCGCGTCGACGTCGGACGCGGGTTCCGTCTTGGACTCGTTCGCTCCACACGCGTCGAGCCGGGTCAGGAACTCCTCGGCCCAACGGTGGACGTCGTGCGTGAAGACTCGCTCGCGCATCGCCCGCATCCGTTCGCGGCGATCTTCTGGCTGCAGGTGGAGCGCTCGGTAGAACACCTCAGCGGTCCCGTCGACGTCGTACGGATTGACGACGAGCGCCTCACCGAGCTCCTGCGCCGCGCCCGCGAGTTCACTGAGCACGAGCACGCCGTCCTCGTCGTGGCGCGCGGCGACGAACTCCTTCGCCACCAGGTTCATCCCGTCGCGGATCGGCGTCACGAGCGCGACATCCGCGGCGCGACAGAGCGCCGCGACGCCGGCCGCATCGACGCCGCGCTGGAGATAGCTCACCGGCGTCCAGCTCGGCGTGCCGTAGGCGCCGTTGATGCGTCCGACCAGCCCGTCGACGCGTTCGCGCAGTTCCTGGTACGCGCCGACGCCGCCGCGCGACGGAACCGCGACTTGGATCAGGCGCACGCGTTCGTGCAGCTCGGGATGGAGCTCGAGCATGCGCTCGAACGCTCGAAGGCGTCGCGGGAGGCCCTTCGTGTAGTCGAGGCGGTCGATGCCGACGAGGAGCTGCTCGCCGTGACGCGCGCGCAGCGAGCGCACCTTCGCTTCGACCTGATCCGAACGCGCGAGCGCGTCGAAGCGCGCCGCGTCCACGCCCATCGGGAACGTCCCGACGTGGACCTCGCGTCCGTTCCACGCGATGCGGTCGACTTCGGTCGCCGCGCCGGAGAGGCGCAGCACCGCGCCGGCGAAGTGCCGCAGGTAGGACGCCGTGTGGAACCCGATCAGGTCCGCGCCCAGCATCCCGATCAGCACGTCGCGCGCGTGCGGCAGCCCGCGGAACACCGCGCTCGACGGGAACGGGATGTGGAGGAAGAAGCCGATCCGCGCCTCGGGACGCAGCTCTCGCAGGAAGCCCGGCACGAGCAGGAGCTGGTAGTCGTGCACCCACACCACGTCGCCGGGCCGCCACGCTTCCGCGGCGAGCTCCGCGTACCGGCGGTTCACCGCGACGTAGGCCTCCCAATCGCTCGACGCATGCCCGACGTGGCCGAGCATGTAATGGAAGAGCGGCCAGAGCACGCCGTTCGAGAAGCCCTCGTAGAAACCCGCGTGCTCGGCGGGCGTGAGTTCGACGGGCACGTAGCGTTGCGCGCGCAGCTCGCGGAGGATCGCGTCGCGTTGCTCGGGCTCCGCGCCGTCGAGCGCGCCCGGCCAGCCGATCCAGAGTCCGCCCGTGCGCTCGAACGGGCCCGCGAGGCCCGTCGCGAGCCCGCCGAGCGAGCGCTTCACGACGACGCGCCCGTCGACGACCGAGGCGGTCACGGGCAGACGATTCGATACGAGGAGGATGCGCTGCATGTCAGGCCCAAGCCCGCACGCGCCCATCGCGTGCGTCGAGGAGTTCTCCGATCGTCGCGGCCGCGTGGACGAGGCCGACGTGCGTGTACGCCTGCGGGAAGTTGCCGAGCAGGCGTCCCGTGGTGGGGTCGACGTCCTCCGAGAAGAGGCCGAGCGGATTTCGATGCGCGACGACGCGCTGGAACACCTCGATCGCGTCGTCGAGACGCCCCATGAGCGCGAGCGCTTCGGCCCACCAGAACGAGCAGATCGTGAACGCGCTCGTCGTCGCACCGAAGTCGTCGTCGTGGCGATAACGCAACATCATCCCGTTCACGACGAGGCGCTCGGCGTACGCGTCGACCGTCGACACGAAGCGTGGATCGCGCGCATCGAGCAGACCGAGCGCCGGGAGCAACAGGTTCGAAGCGTCGGGGTTGCGACCGCCGAGCGACTGCGTGAAGAAGCCGAGTTCGCTGCTGTAGCCCTGCTCGAGGACCTCGTCGCGGAGGAGCGCGGCCTCGCGCGACCAGCGCTCCGCGAGCTCGTGCTCGCCGAAGCGCCGAGCGATCACTGCGCCGCGGTACGCGGCCGCCCAGCACATCGCCCGCGAGAAGGTGTAGGGCCGGGGCTGCGCGCGGTACTCCCAGATGCCGGTGTCGGGCTCGCGCGCGACCGCGAGCGCCTGCTCGACGAGCTTGCGGATCGTCGGGAAGAACGAGCGCGGGTCGTCGTGCACGATCCGCGGATCGGAGAGCAGCGTCTCCAAACAGAGGACGACCTCCCCCATCAAGTCGTTCTGCACCTGGAGCGCCGCCGCGTTGCCGATGCGCACGGGACGCGCGCCCGCGAACCCGGCGAGGTGGTCGAGCGTGTGCTCCGCGAGGTCGCGCTCGCCGCCGATGCCGTAGAGCGGCTGCAGCGGTCCGCCCTCGACGACGTCCCGCAGGTAGCGCATGAATCGCTCGCCCTCGTGCAGATACGAGAGCCGCCGCAACGCCTCGACGACGAACGCGGCGTCGCGCAGCCAGCAGTAGCGATAGTCCCACGTTCGCTCGGTGCCGAGAGCTTCGGGAACGCTCGTGGTCGCCGCCGCGATGATCGCGCCCGTGTCGTGGTACGCGTGGAGCTTCAAGCACAGCGCGGAGCGCAGCACCTCCTCCGGCGCGAACATCGGAAGCGCGCACGTCTTCGCCCACGCGCGCCAGCCCGCGACGGTGCGGTCGAGGTCGTGACGCACGCTCGCGAGCGTCGGGACTTCCGCGCGACGGCCGTGCGTCAGCACGAAGTAGAGCGGTTCGGCGAGCACGAAGCCGCGACGCTCGAGCACGTACGGCGCGGGCAGGTTCGAGAAGAGCGTCAGCGGCGGCCCGCCGCCGAGCACGTCGACGCCGTGCGCGGCCTGGACGAGCTCGACGCGCGAGCGCGCGTAGTCGGGACGCGGATCGAAGTCGACCTCGAGTACCGGCGACCCCGCGCGCGGCAGCACGAGCCGCACGATCTCGATCGGCACGTCGACGTCGAGGCCGCGCGGGATCCGCGGCGCGAAGTCGACGACGTCGAACGCGCCGTCGGGGGTCTGGAAGCTCGTCTGCACGACGTTCGTGTTCGGCAGGTACGCGCACTTGCCCTCGAGCTCGGCGCCGCGCGACAGGAACTGGAACGTGCCGCCGCGGGAGCGGTCGAGCAGGCGCGCGAACACGCTCGGCGAGTCGAAACGCGGCATGCAGAGCCAGTCGATCGCGCTCGACGGATCGACGAGCGCGAGCACGCGTCCGTTCCCGATCGCGCCGTGCTCGAGGCGCGGGATGTCGTCCTTCCCCCGGTTCATGCGTGCGACCCTCCTTCCAACGCCACGGACGAGGGAACCGCCTCAGCGGCTTCGTCTCCGCGCTCTCCATCGCTCGGCGCGCCCACGCCGCGTGAGCGCGCGACGAGGAACCCCGGCAGCAACGTCACGACGAGCGTGTAGAGCACGATGCCTCCGAGCAGCGGCTCGGGCACGGTGAACGACTCGCGCAGGATCCCCGTGAGAACGAGCGCGAACACGAGCGTCGGCAGCGTTGCGACGCCGAGGCGCGCGCCCTTTCGCATGCTCTCGCCGAGGAACGCGCGCTGGAGCACGGCGACCTGCGCGACGCGCAACGGCGCGAGCACGACGAGGAACGCGAGTGCGGCGAGCACGGCGTCGACGCCGAGCTCCTCCGCGCGCAGGTGCAGCCCAGCGTGGAAGAAGTAGAACGGCGCGAACACCATCCCGAAGTCCTCCACCGCGTGCAGGATGCGCTGCGACGAGAGGTCCGGCAGCCGCTCACGGAAGCGCCGCGCCGCGAGCCCGACGAGGAACGCGCCGACGAGGTAGTACACGCCGAGCTTGCGCGTCACGAACGCGCACACGACCGCGGTCATCAGCAGGAACGCGAACTCCGTCCGCGGCGCGTGCGGCGCGATGTGCGCGGCGAAGAAGCGGAAGAGCGGCGGGATCGCGACGACCAGGCCGACGAGGCAGAGCGTCGACGTCGTGAACTGCTGCGCCGAGGTCGACTGCGTCGCGCCGAACAGGGCGGCGAGCGCGAGGAGCTCCGCTGCGAGCGCCTTGGACCGCACCCACGCGGCCTCGCGCGGCGTGAAGTCCCAGCTCGGCAGCGAATCGAGGATGAAGCCCGTCGACGGCGACAAGAGCGCGAGCGCCGCGATCAACGCCGGCCGCAGGTCGAGCGCGAGCCAGGCGCCGAGGCCCCACGCGACCGCGAACACGCCGACGAGCAGCAGCGCGAGGTGCACCGCGAGCAGCCCCGCGGCGCGCCGCAGTTCGTGCAGGTCGAGCTCGAGCCCGGCGGAGAGGAACAGGGCGACGATCCCGAACGTGCTGAGCAGGGTCACCGTCGCGTCTTCCGTGAACCAGCCGAAGCGCGCGGCGAACGCGCCGAGGGCCAGGCTCGTGACCGCGCTCGGGATGCGCAGGCGCACGAGCAGCCTGGGCACCACGAAGAGGCCGAAGAGCAGGAGGACGTACGAGAGATCGGGGCTCATGCCGTCGGTTCCGGAGCGACGACACGAGACGGCGAGAGTTCGCGTGTGACCGGACCGGCGTGGGCCCGACCCTAACGAACCCCTCGTGGTCCTGCATCCCCGCAGCGCGGACTTTTTTCGGGCTCAGGCGTGCTCGGAACGCGTCGCGAGCCACGCGCGCAACACGTCGGTCTCCCGCAGGAGCCCGACGATCGCGCCGTGTTCGTCGATGACGGGGAGCTCGTTCAGCTCGCTCGAGGACATCCGCGCCGTCGCGGCGTCGAGGCGATCGTCCGCGCGCACCGAGACGGGCGCCTGCATCAAGTCCTCGACGGTGACGAGCGCGTGGAGTTCGTTCCTCCCGGCCGTGAGGCGCAGCGCGGACGACGTCGCGACGCCGACGAGCGTGCCTCGATCGTCGAGCACGGGGAAGACGTCCTGCGCGACGGCGCCATCGGCCGCACGCAGCGCTTCCGCGGCGGATGACGCGGCGCGCAGCGTCACGAAGCCGAGTCCGGCCGGGAGCAGCTCACGCACGCTCAACGCAGCCGCGCGCTCCGCTTCCTTCGGCGCCGCGCGCGAGCGCAAACTCGAGCGGTCGACCGGCTGCGCGTGGTAGAGGCTCGTGTGGCGCAGCGTGAAGAACGCGACGCCCGCGGCGAGCATCGACGGCACGAGGAGGTCGTAGCTGCCCGCGAGCTCGCTGACGAGGATCAACGAGCTCAGCGGCACGTGCGCGATGCCGCCGTAGAAGGTGCCCATCCCGACGAGCGCGAATGCGCCGGGGTCGATGCGCGGATCGTGGAACACGAGGCGCGCCGCGTACCCGAACGCGCCGCCGAGCAGGCCGCCGATCACGAGCGAGGGCGCGAAATCGCCGGCGCTCCCGCCGCTCCCGATCGTCAGCGACGTCGCGACGATTTTCGCGACGCACAGGAGCAGCAGGAGCTCGACGGCGACCCACGACATGGGCAGGGCGTCGCCCCCGAGGATCGCGAGCTGCGCGACGCCGTATCCACCGCCGAGGATCCCGAGCCCCTGCCCCGGATGTCCCGCGCGCACGCCGACGTAGTGGACGAGCGGCAGCGCGAAGAGCCCGAGCACGAGGCCGCCGAGCGCGGGGCGCGTCCACTCGGGCAGCGGGAGCTTGCGCGACACGCCTCCGACCGCGTCGATCAACGCGTGGAACGCGCGCGCCGCGGGCGTGATGCACAGCGCGAGGAGCACGAAGAGCGGCAGGTGCGCGGGCACGAACGCGTAGCTCGGCGCGACGGCGAAGAGCCGCGTCTGCCCCACGAGCACGACCGCGACCGCGTAGGCCATCACGCTCGAAAGCAACGCGGGAACGACGGCTTCGGCCTCGAAGTCGTCGCGGTAGAGCACCTCGACCGCGAGCAGCGCCGCGCCGAGCGGCGTGCGAAACACCGCGGAGATGCCGGCGGCGACGCCCGCGACGAGGAGCAGACGCCGCTCGCGCGCGTCGACGCGCAGCACGTCGCCGACGAGCGAGCCGATCGACGCCCCGATCTGCATCGTCGGACCTTCGCGGCCGCCGGATCCACCCGAACCGAGCGTCGCGATCGACGCGAGCGCCTTCACGAAGAGCACGCGCCGCGGCACGCGTCCGCCTTGTTCGTGGTACGCGCGCAACGCGGCGTCCGCTCCGCCGCCGCGCGTTTCGGGCGCCCAGCGCGTGATCCAACCGCACGCGAGCCCGCCGAGCGTCGGCACGAGCACGAGCACCCACGGGCGGAACGTGCCGATCGCGCCCCAGCCGATGTCGGCCTCGCCCGCGGCGCGCAGCGGCGAGTAGCCCGCCGCGACCTCGAGCAGGAAATGCTGGGTGAGATCCAGCGCGGCGACGAGCAGCGCTCCGGCGAAGCCCGCGAGCACGCCGACGAACGCCGCATGGAGGAGCGCCCGGCCGAGTTGGCGGACTCCGCGCCCCGGATCCGCCCCCGAGAGCGAGTCGAGCGCAGCACGCGCACGGCGCTCGAACCAATCACCCGCGCCGGAGGAGCGAGCAGCTCCGGTGTTCGGCGGCGGCGGTGGGTTCGTCGGAGTCGACATGCGGCGCGAAGAGCGCGCAAGGATACGGAACGTGGGGCGTGCGCGCCCGGAGAGTTTCTCGACCCCTTCCGCGCGCATCGATTGCCTCGCGCCCTCGCCCGCCGCACAATCCGCGCTCCATGACGCTCGACATCCAGATCGAACCTCTCGAAGCGCGCGTGCTCGGTGTGCTGATCGAGAAGGAGCTCACGACGCCCGACGGCTACCCGCTGACGCTGAACTCGCTCACGCTCGGCGCGAACCAGAAGAACAACCGCGACCCCGTGCTCGACGTGATGGAGGGCGAGGTGAACGTCGCCCTGCAGAAGCTCATCCGCCGCGGGTTCGTCGGTTTGGTGCACCCGATGGGCAGCCGCGTCGAGAAATACCGCCACAACGCGAACGCGCTGCTCGAACTCGACACGCCGCACGTCGCGGTGCTCGCCGAGCTCCTCCTGCGCGGGCCGCAGCAGCCGGGCGAGCTGCGCGGCCGCGTCGCGCGCATGACGTCGTGCGATTCGCTCGAGCGCCTGAACGAGCTCCTGCGCCCGATGCTCGAGCGCGGGCTCGTCGTGCGCCTCGATCCTTCGCCCGGTTCGCGCGCGGAACGCTACGCGCAGAAGCTCGCGCCCGACGCGCACCCGTTGAACGCCGTGCCGAGCGCGCCCGTCCGCCTCGCGACGACGTCGAGCGCGCCGCACGCACCTTCGGCGCCCGCCGCGGCGGCCTACACGTCCGCGCCCGCCGCTCCCGCGCGCGATCCGCGCGTCGGCCCGCTCGAGGAGAAAGTCGAGGCGCAGGACAAACGCATCGCCGAGCTCGAGGGCCAGGTGGGCCGCCTGCGCCGCCAGCTCGACCACCTCGCGTGGCAGCTCGGGAAGAAGCTCGAGAACTGAATCGCCGCGCTCCGCTCGACGTTCACGCGCCGTCGAAGCGGAACGCCGTCATCGACAGCGAGCTCCACGTGAAGCTGCGGTGCATCGCCCGGCCTCGAGCGCCGGCGCCCGCGGCGCCGAACGCGACGTGGAGCGGGAGAAGGTGCTCCTCCGTCGGATGGTTGCGTGCCGCTTCCGGCGCGAGCGTGCGATAGAGCGTGAGTTCGCGCTCGTCGCCGCGCTCGACGCACTCGACGAGCCAGTCGTCGAACGCGCGCGCCCACGCCGGCGGGCGATCGCCCGCTCCGAGCGCGCCGAGGTTGTGCGTCGCGCCGCCGCTGCCGAGCACGAGCACGCCCTCCTTGCGCAGACCCTCGAGCGCGCGCCCGAGCGCCACGTGGTGCGCGGCGCCGAGATGCGGCTGGAGCGCGAGCTGCACGACGGGGACGTCCGCCGCGGGATACGCGAGCTCGAGCGGCACCCACGCACCGTGGTCGAGCCCGCGCTCGCTCGTCTCCGCGGACACGCCCGCCGACGCGAGCCGCTTCACCACGTCGCGCGCGAGCTCGGGTGAACCCGGCGCGGGATAGCGCCTCGCGTAGAGCTCGTCGGGGAAGCCGCCGAAGTCGTGGATCGTCTCCGGCGACGTCGACACGTCGACGCGCGGCGCGCGCGTGGTCCAGTGCGCGGACACGCACAGGATCGCACGCGGCTTCGGGAACTCCGCGCCGAGCCCGGCGAGGAACGTGCGCGCGGGCGCGTCCTCGAGGAGCAGGCTCGGCGCTCCATGCGACACGAATACGGTCGGTAGGAGCTTCGCCGCAGGCTTCGTCGTCACGGGTTCGTCCTCCTTCGCGCGCGGACGCGAGCATGCGAGCGCGGTGAGCGCGATCAACGCTTCGCGCCGGCTCCAGGGTTGCGCTTCGCGCCCTTCCATGCCGAGCCTCCGAGTGTAGCGCGGGGCTCGCGACGCTCACCGCCGCGCGAGGACGCGGTCGATCGACGCGCGCCCCGCAACGAAGATCCCGAATGGACGTGCCCGAAGCCTTGGCTCGACGCCTCGAGGCCCTCGGCGCGCCTTCCCGCGCGCCGCCGAACGAGCGGACCGAGGAACCCCATGTCGAACACAGTGCCTTCCATCGCACCCGTCGCACGTCGCAGCGCGCTGCTCCTCGCCGGCGCGGGCGCTCTCGCCTGGTTGACGAGCGCGCGGCGCGCACCGCCGATCACGCTCGGCCGCGGCGCGGAGGACGAACTCGCCACGCCGCTCGAGCTCGCGCAGTTCCTCGAGCTGGGCAACGCGCTCGCGAAGCGCCTCGTGAAGGACGGCAGCGCACTGGGGCAGGATCGCTACCTCCATGCGCTCGCCGCGCTCGCCGTGCGGCTCTCCGACGTGCCCGTGCCCGAGATGAAGGCCCAGTCGACGCCGGGGCACGAGATCGGGTTCAACCCCGGCGGCGAGACGTTCACCGTCCTCCACTGGCGGCTCGCGCCGGGTGCGGAGATCCGCGACCACGTCCACGCGTACGGAAACGTCGTGACGCTCCTCCTCGACGGCGACGTGCGCATCCGCAACCACGAGATCGTCGGCGATCGCGACGGCGGGGCCCGCGGACCGTTCCGCGTGCGCAGGACCTGCGAAGCGTTCCTCCGTCCAGGCGGCATCAACCTCGTGAGCCTCGAGCGCGACTCCATCCACGGGTTCCGGGCCGGGCCGAAGGGCGCGCGGGGCCTCGACATCACGACGCGCATCCGCGAGCGGACGCCGACGCCGGACCTCCAGATCGCAGCGGAGCCGATCGACGCGGCGAGCGCCCTCTACGAAGCGAAGTGGGCCGACGGGGGCTGACGGTCCTCGCGCGTCGGGGAGCTACACTCCGCGCGCCGATGTCTCTCCACTCCTTCCTCTACTCGCTCGCGAGCGTGCCGATGTTCGCGGCGCGGCCGTTCCTCGCGGCGTTCCTCACCGCGGTCCTCGCCAAGTTCGGCGACCACATCCCCTACCTCGCCGACAGCAAGGTCATCCAGGCGCTCGCCCACTCGCCCGAGTGGTTTCGGAGCTGGACGACGCTGCTCGTCCTCGTCGCGCTGTCCGTCGGCGAGGCCCTCGCGTCGAAGAACCCCGACGTGCGCGCGGTCATGGAGGACCTCGACGGCTGGGTCAAGGCGGGCGTGTCGCTGCTCGTCTCGTACGCGCTGATCGACGGCGAGACGGCGCAGACGATCAAGGACATCCAGCGCCACGGCTTCGGCGTCGAGAGCGTGTGGTCGGTCGTGTGCGCCGTCGGAACGTTCTTCGTCGCGTTCCTCCGGCGTGGAGCGCTCTGGATCGTGCACGAGGTCGACGACGGCGACGACATCGGGCTGCAGACGGTGTTGAACTGGGTCGAGAGCACGTGGACCGTCTCGGGGCTCTTCTTCATCGTGCTCTTCCCGATCGCGGCGATCGTCCTGTCGGCGTTGACGGCACTCGGCCTCTTCCTCGCGAAGCGTTGGAAGGAGAAGCGCGAGGAGGCCTCGAAGGTCCCGTGCGCGAAGTGCGCGACGCCGATCCTCCCCCACGCGACGCAGTGCCACGTCTGCAAGACCGAGGTCGCGGAGCCGCGCGCCGTCGGGGTCTTCGGCACGCCGAAGTCGAGCGTGTGCGAGGACCGCGCGCGCCAACGCTTCGATTTGATCGGCCGCAAGCGCTGCCCCGTGTGCGCGTCGCGCTTGAAGCGCCGCCTCGTCCAACAGCCGTGCGAGACCTGCAAGACGGTCACGTTCGCGAGCGAGGCGCAGTTCCAGAGCTACCTCGACGCGCTCGCGTCGCGCCTGCCGAAGACGCTCGTGATCTCGTTCGTCTTGAGCGCGATCCCGATCGTCGGCGTCGTCCCGGGCGTTCTCTACTACCGACTGACGTTGATCAGCGGTCTGCGCGGTTACGTCCCGCCGGTGCGCGGGTGCGTCTCGAAGGTGCTGCTCTTCTTCATCCGCTGGATCCTCGTCGCGCTGCAGCCGATCCCGGTGATCGGCGCGCTCGTGATCCCGTTGATGTGCCTCTCGTCCTACCTCATCTACAAGCGCGCGCTCGTCGGTCGAGCGCGCAAGGACCTCGCCGTCGCGCCGGCGTGAGCGGATGCCGCTTGCGCCCTCCCGCACGCGCGGCGAGCATGGCGAACCCGACGAGAGAAGGAGCATCGACATGCAGAGCAAGGCCGCCACCGTCAACGAGTACCTCGCCTCCCTCCCCGCCGATCGCCGCGCCGCGCTCGAGGCCGTGCGCAAGGTGATCCTCGCCAACCTCGACGGCTACGAGGAGGGCATGCAGTACGGGATGATCGGCTACTACGTCCCGCACTCGACGTTCCCCGCGGGCTACCACTGCGATCCCAAGCAGCCGCTGCCGTTCGGCGGGCTCGCGTCGCAGAAGTCGCACATGTCGCTCTACTTGATGGGCCTGTACGTCGGCGACGGAGCGAGCGAGCTCACGCGCTGGTTCCAGGACGCGTGGAAGAAGTCGGGCAAGAAGCTCGACATGGGCAAGGCCTGCATCCGGTTCAAGAAGCTCGACGACCTCGCGCTGGACGTGCTCGCGGAGGCGATCCGGAGGATGCCGGCGAAGAAATACGTCGCGGTGTATTCGGCCGTGCTCGCGAGCCGGACCCCGAAGAGCCGCGCCGAGATCACGGCGGAGACGGCGCGCAAGAAGGCGGAGCGCGCAGCGAAGTCGGCCGCGAAGTCCGCGACCAAGGCCGGAGCGGCGAAGAAGTCCGCCAAGAAGCCGGCCGCCAAGAAGGTCGCGGCGAAGCGCTGACGCGCGCTTCGACTCAGCGCGGCGTCCCGGTGCGCGCGAGCACGTCGAGCAACTCCGCCGCGGTCGAGATCGCGATCGCGGTCGGTTCCTTCGAGTGCTTCGACACGCCGATCGGGCACGTGACCTTCGCGATCTCCGCCGGCGTGAAGCCGCGCTGCGCGAGCCGCTTCTGGAAGCGCTCCCACTTGCGCTCCGATCCGATCAGCCCGACGTAGGCGAAGTCGCGCTTCACGGCCTTCGCGACGATCTCGAGGTCGAGCGCGTGGTCGTGCGTCATGATCACGACGAGCGCGTCGTCGTCGAGCGCATCGAGCTCCTCCTCCGGGTGGTCGACGCACACGAGACGCCACGAGCGCTTCGAGGGGAGCTCGGGCCGGATCTCGTCCTCGTCGCGCGAGTCGATCAGCACGAGGTCGGTCTGCAGGTACGCGTGGAGCCCCGCGAGCGCCTGCGCGACGTGCCCCGCGCCGAAGACGGCGATCGTGCGGCGCTTCCACGGGAACGTCTCGTAGAAGAGCGTCACCTCGCCGCCGCAGCACTGCCCGACCTTTTCGCTCAGCGGGTACGCGACGGTCTCGGTCGAAGCGCGGCCGCTCGCGAGGAGCTCGGTCGCGTGCTGCAGCGCGGTGAGTTCGAGCTTTCCGCCGCCGATCGTGCCCCATGCGAGCTCGCCGCCCGACACGATCATGCGCGCGCCGCTCTCGCGCGGCCCGGAGCCCTTGACGCCCGTCACGACGACGAGCGCGCACGGCTTGCCCTCGGCGCGCAGCGCGGAGAGCGTCTCGATCCAGGCTTGGGGGTGCTCCATGGTCGTTTCCTCGATCGTCAAGGTCGCACGACCGCCTGCTTCAAGTCCGTGAGGAATCGATCGAAGGAGCGCGACGATTCGCGCGCGCGGCTCAGATCCATCGCCCTCACGAGCTCCAGGCGCAGATCGGGTGTCGATGCGCCATGTTCCGAGCCTTCCACGAGGCGGCCGAGCAACTCCTTCGCATGCCGCGGTCGCATGGTCTCCGTCTTCGGCCACGGATCCTCCTGGAGTTCGAGCACCCGATTGACGGCGGCGTGATCCGCGATGAGCCACGCTTCGAACTCCTCGACGGCGATTCCGAGCACGACGGGGATCACCTGAGGCGGATTCGCGATGCACGCCGAGAGCATGGAGCGACGATCCACGTCGCCGTCCTGATCGACGAGCACGATGGCCACGTCGGGACGAAGTCGCGGATCGGCCCAGCGGAGGATGCGTCTCAGCACCTTCGTGTTGCGCAGGTCGCCGCCCCGCACCTCGCGTGCTTCGTGGCGGAGTGGAGCCTCGAATCGAACGGCATGCTCATCCAGTCCCAGCAACTCCACGCAACACCGTCGCACGAGGACGTGAGCCGGACCCTCGAGCTCCGGAGACAGAGGCTTGCCCGGAGCGAGTGGGTAACCCGGCGTGGAGCCGAGCTCACCGGCTCCCTCGGCGTAGAGCACGAAGCGCAGCATGGAGCGGCCTCACGGAACTCCGCCGAGGCCGCCGGACAACCACACCGAGCCGAACGAGCGACCGTACTCTTCGAACGTCTGACGCCACTCTTCGGTACCGGAGGGCACCTCGCGGATGTCGACGGAGCCGTCGTCCTGGCGACAGAGCAGGCGTACTTCCTCGGGCGAGGCGAATTCGAGCAGCGAGGCGGAGTGGGTCGTGAGCACGACATGCATCGGACCCCGACCCAATTCACCCCGCGCCAGCCGCCGGAGCAGGCTCACGAGTTCACCGACGAGATAGGGATGCAGGCCGCGCTCGAGTTCCTCGAGAGCGATGACGTCGACCCCTGGCTGCTGATACTGGAGCGTGAGGATGGCGAGCGTCAGCAGCGAGCCGTCGGACACTTCGCCCGGCTCGTACCACACGTCGGAATTCCAACGGTCTTGGAAGACGAGTCGGTGTTGACCGGTGTTCCCTGGTCGCGCATTCACGTCCGCGAACACGGGGACGTAGCGGCAGAACTCCTCCGACAGTTGCGCCTGAACCTTGCGCGGCAGGGTCGCGAACACGTTCGTCAGATTCACCCCGCTCACGTCGAGCAGGGAAGCCGCTTGGACATCGTTCGGCTGCCGGAGTCTCGCGATGTCGAGGTGCAACCGCTGGAACCGGTAGCTCGCCTGACCGAGCCAGCCGGACGCCGAGTCGAAGCCGCTCACGGCGCCGCTCCTCTCACGCCGTACGACCGCCTTCGTCCCGCTCCGGCGCTGCCAAACATCACGCTCGCCGATGCCGAGCGCTGGATCGAGCGCGCTGACGATCGTGCTCTTCCCCGACGCATTGGGCCCGACGATCACCGTCAACGGCGTCAGGTTGAGCGTGGCCTGCCGGAAGCACCGGAAGTTCGAGAGCACGACCTTCATCGTCGGAACTGTAGCACCTCGCTTCGCAGAGGTCGAAGCCGCGGGCCCGGCGCGTGCATGCGCTCCCCGCGCCCGCGGATCGAGCGCGCGCTCCGTCCTTCCGCTCGGATCCGAACTTCGACCTCTCCGCTCGGGAGGGTGCGACTCTAGACTCTCCGCCCATGCGCATCGCATCCCTCGGCGGAGGCCCGGCGGGCCTGTACTTCTCGATCCTGATGAAGAAGGCGTTCCCGGACGCCCGCATCACGGTGTACGAGCGCAACCAACCCGACGACACGTTCGGTTGGGGCGTCGTTTTCTCCGACGAGACGCTCGGCAACTTCGAGGCGGCCGACCCCGAGAGCTTCGCCGAGATCCGGAGGAACTTCGCCTACTGGAGCGACATCGAGACGTTCTACGGCGACACGTGCGTGCGCTCGACGGGCCACGGGTTCTGCGGGCTGTCGCGCAAGAAGCTGCTCCAGATCTTCCACGCGCGCTGCAAGGAGCTCGGCGTCGACGTCCGCTTCCAGCACGACGTGAAGGACGACGCGGAGGTCGCCGACGCGGACCTGATCCTCGCCGCCGACGGCATCAACAGCTTCGTGCGCGCGAAGTACGCCGAGCACTTCCAGCCGTCGCTCGACTGGCGCACCGCGCGCTTCTGCTGGCTCGGCACGACGAAACCGCTGAAGGCGTTCACCTTCATCTTCCGCGAGAACGAGCACGGGCTCTTCCAGATCCACGCGTACCCGTTCGAGGCGAACCTCTCGACGTTCATCGTCGAGACGCACGAGGACACGTGGAAGCGCGCCGGGCTCGACAAGGCGAGCGACGCCGAGACCGTCGCGTACTGCAAGAAGCTCTTCGCCGATCACCTCGACGGGCACGAGCTCCTGACGAACCGCTCGATCTGGCGCGCGTTCCCCACCGTGAAGTGCGAGCGCTGGCACCACGGCAAGATCGTGCTCATGGGCGACGCCGTGCACACGGCGCACTTCTCGATCGGCTCGGGGACAAAGCTCGCGATGGAGGACGCGATCGCGCTCGCCGACGCGTTCAAGACGCACGGGACGAAGGACGTGCCCAAGGTGCTCGCCGCGTACGAGAGCGCGCGCAAGCTCGACGTGCTCAAGACGCAGAAGGCCGCGCAGACGTCGCTCGAGTGGTTCGAGAACTCGCGCCGCTACCAGAAGCAGCACCCGCTCCAGTTCACGTTCAACCTGATGACGCGCTCGAAGCGCATCACGTACGACAACCTCGGGAAGCGCGACCCCGAGCTCGTCAAGAAGGTCACGGACTGGTACGGCGAGGCGAACGGGCTGAAGCGCGGCAAGGACGGCACGCTGCCGCCGCCGATGTTCGCGCCGCTCACGCTGCGCGGGTGCACGCTCGAGAACCGCGTCGTCGTCTCCCCCATGTGCCAGTACTCGGCCGTCGACGGCGTGCCGAACGACTGGCACGTCGTGCACCTCGGCTCGCGCGCGATCGGCGGCGCGGGGCTCGTGATCGCCGAGGCGACCGGCGTCGCGGCGGACGGACGCATCTCTCCGGGCTGCACGGGGCTTTGGAACACGACGCAGCGCGACGCGTGGAAGCGCATCGTCGACTTCGCGCACGCGCACTCGCGCGCGAAGATCGCGATCCAGATCGGACACGCCGGCCGCAAGGCGTCGTGCAGCGTGCCGTGGGAGGGCGACGCGCCGCTGCGCGACGCGCGCGCGTGGCCGACGCTCGGGCCCAGTGCGCAACCGTTCAAGCCCGACTGGCACGTGCCGAGGGCGATGGAGCGCGCCGACTTCGACCGGATCACGGCGGATTTCGTGCGCTCGGCGAAGTTCGCGCACGAGGCCGGCTTCGACGTGCTCGAGCTGCACATGGCGCACGGCTACCTGCTCTCGAGCTTCCTCTCGCCGCTCGCGAACCAACGCACGGACGCGTACGGCGGGAGCCTCGCGAAGCGCATGCGCTTCCCGCTCGACGCGTTCGACGCCGTGCGCGCGGTGTGGCCGAAGGAGAAGCCGCTCTTCGTGCGCATCTCCGCGAGCGACTGGCTCGACGCGGACGGCGGGCAGACCATCGCCGATTCCGTCGAGTTCGCGAAGGCGCTCAAGGCGCACGGGTGCGACCTCGTCGACGTGTCGTCCGGCGGCAACTCGCCGAAGTCGCGCATCGACTACGGCCGCATGTACCAGGTGCCGTTCGCCGAGCGCATCCGGTACGAAGCCGAGCTCCCGGTGATGGCCGTCGGCGCGATCCAAGGCGCCGACCACGTGAACACGGTGCTCGCCGCGGGCCGCGCGGACCTGTGCGCGCTCGCGCGTCCGCACCTCTTCGATCCGTACCTGACGCGCCACGCGGCGGCGACGTACGGTCACTTCGAGTTCCCGTGGCCGAACCCCTACCTCGCGGTGAAGCCGCGCCCGCGCGCGGCGGGCGACGAAGGGTGAGCGGAACTCGTGCACGATCGGCGGAGCCCTCCTAGCGCGGCTCCACGCTCGCCCTCGGTATGCTCCGCACCGTGTTCGCCGTCCTCTTCGGTTCACTCGCGCCCGCGTTCGCGCAGGTCCCGCCGTCCGCGAGTTCCGTCCTCGCTCCGTCGAGCGAGTCCAGCGCGTCGAGCGTCGACGTACCGGTGACCGCCGCTCCTCCGCGCGTCGTGCTCGTCCTCGGCGGCGACGGCGCGTACGGGCTCGCGAACGTCGGCGTGCTCGAGGCGCTCGAGGAGCTCCGCGTCCCCGTCGACGCCGTCGTCGGCACGGGCACGGGGGCGCTCGTCGGCGGGCTCTACGCCGCGGGGAACGAGCCCGAAACTCTCCGCGCCGCGCTCTCGAGCATCGACTGGGACGAAGCGCTGCTCGACCGCGCGCCGCGCGAGCACCGCACGTACCGGCGCAAGGTCGACGATCGCGACTTCCTCTTCGACCTGTCGCTCGGGCTCCGCGGCGGGACGCTCGCGCTGCCGCGCGGCGTGTTCGCGGCGAAGCGGTGGACGCTGTTCGTCGAGGCGCTCGCTCTCCCCGCGATCGGGGCGCGCGAGTTCGACGCGCTCCCGACGCCGTTCCGCGCCGTCGCGACCGACCTCGAGACCGGCGCGCCCGTCGTGCTCGACCACGGCGACCTGGGCGCTTCGCTGCGCGCGGCCTCCGCGCTCCCCGGACTCTTCCCGCCGGTCGAACTCGACGGCCGCCTGCTCACCGACGGCGCGCTCTCGAACGCGCTCCCCGTCGACGTCGCGCGCGCGCTCGGCGCGGAGATCGTGATCGCGATCGAGCTCGATCCGCCGGTCGCCAAGAAGGACTCGGTGACGTCCTACCTCGACGTCGGAGAGCAGATCCTGCGTCTGCACGAGGCGGAGTCGCGCGCGAAGCACGCGGCGGAGCTCGGTCCGCGCGACGTGCGGCTCGTCCTCGGCGTGGAGGAGCGTTCGCTCCTGTCGCACGCCCAGGCGCTCGCGATCGTCGACGAAGGGAAGACCGGCGTGCTCGCGCAACGCGACGCGCTCGCGGCGCTCGCGCTCGCGCCCGCCGCGTGGGACGAGCACGCTCGGAGCCGCAAGAATCGGCGGAAGCCGCTCCCCGTGCTCTCGGGCGTGCGCGTCGAGGACGCGGGCCGCGTGGCGCCCGAGGTCGTGCGCGAGCGCATCACGAGCCCGGTCGGCGAACCGATCGATCCCGCGCGGCTCCACCGCGACTACACGCGCGTGTTCGGGCTCGGGCTCCACGACGAGGTCGACTTCCGGCTCGAAGGGGACGCCGAGCGCGCCGACCTCGTCGTCGATGCGCGCGACAAGGAGGCCGGCCCCTGGTCGCTGCGTCTCGGCGCGTCGAGCCAGGCGGACCTCTCGGGCGGGAACGGGATCACGCTCGCGGGGCTCTTCGTCCTGCGCCCGGTCGATCGCTACGGAGCGGAATGGCGGACGCACGTCGAGTTCGGCGAGCGCGTCCTCCTCGACTCCGAGTACGTTCAGCCGCTCGCCGCTGGAAGCCCGTTCTTCGTCGCGCCGCGCGTCGGGTACGAGCGCCGTCGCATCGGCTCGCTGCTGGGGACGAACACCGTCGCGGAGTTCGACGTCGAGGCGATGGAGGCCGAGCTCGACCTCGGCTGCCTGCTCGGCGACTGGGGCGAACTCCGCGCGGGCGTGTTCCACCTGAGCGGGCGCGCTTCGCTCGCCGTCGGCGATCCCGCGTTGTTCGCCAGCAACGACTTCGACCAGGGCGGCCTCGTGGCGAGCTTCGCGTACGACACGCTCGACAGCACGGCGTTCCCGCGCTCGGGGTCGATCGGGAAGTCGGAGATGACCGCGACGATGGACGCGCTCGGCGGCGGCGAGAACCAGGAGCTGCTCGCCGTGAAGCACGACACGGCGCTGTCGTGGAACGCGAACACGCTCGTGCTCGGCGGCGAGTTCGACACGACGCTGCAGGACGAGAGCGGCGTCGAGAACCAGTACTCGCTCGGCGGGTTCCTGCGCTTGTCGGGCTTCGCGCCGAACGAGCTGTCGGGCTCGCACGCCGTCGTCGCGCGCGCGCTCTACTACCACCACTTCGGCTTCCGCGAAGGCACGCGCGCACCGCTCTCGACGTACCTCGGCGCGTCGCTCGAAGCCGGGAACGTGTTCGCGGAGCGCAGCGACATCGACCTCCACGAGTTCTTGTACTCGGGCTCGGCGTTCCTCGGTCTCGATTCGTTCCTGGGGCCGATGTTCCTCGGGCTGGGCGTCGCGGAGCACGGGGAGACGAATGTGTTCTTGATCCTCGGGTCGATCTTCTGAGCGCTTGACGCGCGCGCAGCGACCGAGTTCGATGTCCCACACGCCGCGCGCCCGACTCGCGCGGCGGCGCTCGGGTGGGAGCGTGGTCGTCACGAGCTTCTCCGCATGCCCCGCCCCGTCTCGAACCCGCCCAATCCCTGGCTCTCGCGCTCGATCGAATGGCTCGACGAGCCGCCCGAGGCCGCGCTCGAGGTCTTCGAAGAAGACGCGCACTCGCTGATCGTCGAGAACGAAAGCCCCGACGTCGGCTTCCGCTTCGGCGTCAACCCCTACCGCGGTTGCCAGCACGCCTGCGCCTACTGCTACGCGCGCCCCACGCACCAGTACCTCGGCTTCGGCGCGGGCACCGACTTCGACCGCCGCATCGTCGTCAAGACGAACGCGCCCGAGGTGTTCGCGCGCGAGCTCGCCCGCCGCTCGTGGACGAAGGAGCCGGTCGCGTTCTCGGGCAACACGGACTGCTATCAGCCGCTCGAAGCGAGCTACGAGCTGACGCGCCGCTGCCTCGAGGTGGCACTCGAGCACCGCCAGCCCGTGATGCTGATCACGAAGAGCGCGCTCGTCCGCCGCGACGTCGACGTGCTCGCGAAGCTCGCGCACAAGGGTCTCGCGCACGTCACGCTGTCGATCCCGTTCCAGGACGACGACGTCGGTCGCAAGCTCGAGCCGGGCGCCGCCGCGCCGCAGAAGCGCTTCGAGACGTTGCGCGCGCTCTCCGAAGCCGACATCCCGACCGGCATCGCGATCGCGCCGCTGATCCCGGGCTTGAACGACAGCGACGTGCCGAAGCTCCTCGAACGCGCCGCCGACTGCGGCGCGAAGAGCGCGTTCACCGTGCTCCTGCGTCTCCCCGCGGAGGTGAAGCCCGTCTTCCTCGAGCGCCTCCGCGCCGCCTTCCCCGACCGCGCGAAGAAGGTCGAGTCCGCGCTGCTCGAGATGCGCGCGGGCCGCCACAACACCCCCGACTTCGGCGCGCGCATGCGCGGCTCGGGCGAGCGCTGGAACACCGTGCAGCAGCTGTTCGACCTCACCTGCCGCCGCCTCGGCCTGAACCGGAGCGAGTGGCTCCCGAGCACCCCGCGCGTCCCGAGCGAGCAACAGGGCGAGCTCTTCTGACCCTCGAAACAGGCGCTCGATCCCGGATCGACCCCGGTCGCCCGCCATCCCCCTGGCGGCCCCCTCCCGACCTCGAGGCGCCGCCCCGCACAGTTTCCACCCGATTCGTGCCACGCCGCCGCGCTCCGGGTGGAATCGGAGCGATGACCGAGCTCGAACCCCTCTACGAGCGCTTCCGGAGCGCGAACGACCTCGACGCCCTCGGCGAGGTCTTCGACCGCACCGCGCCCGACCTCCTGCGCCTCGCCGCGCACCTCACGCGCGACGCGAGCACCGCCGAGGACCTCGTCCAGCAGACCTTCCTCGTCGCGATCGACAAACGCGCGAGCTACGAGCGCGGCCGCCCGCTCCTCCCCTGGCTGCTCGGCATCCTCTCGAACGAGGCCGCGCGCGCCCGTCGCTCGCGCGCGCGCCGCGTCGATCCCGAACGCCTCCCGCAACACGACGAGCGCGACCCCGCGCACGTCGAGGAGGAGCACGACACCGTCGCCGCCGTGAAGAGCGCCGTCGAGGACGCGCCCGTGCCGTACCGCGACGTGCTGCGCCTGCACCTTTTCCTGCAGAAGACTCCGGCCGAGATCGCGACCGAGCTCGGTCGCGCGCCCGGCACCGTCCGTTCGCAACTCATGCGCGGCCTCGAACACCTGCGCACCGCGCTCCCCGCCGGCCTCGCGGGCGCCGCGCTCATCGCGAACGCAACGCGCGGTCACGCCGCGATGCGCGAGCGCGTGCTCGACGCCGCGCGCGCGAACGTGCTCCCCGCTTCGACCACCCTCACCCCCATCGCCTGGCTCACCATGCTCTCCCTCAAGACCTGGATCACCGTCGGAACGGCGACCGTCGCCCTCGCCGCGTGGCTCGCGTGGCCGTCCGCGCCCGCCGCGCTCGAACCCCACGGCCCCGAACTCGCGGCGAACGCGCCCGCGAACGCCGAGCTCGAACCCGCGCACGACCTCGCGCCCGTGGTCGATGCGAACGAGCGCGCGCGCTCGGCCCCCGCGACGACCTCGAGCACGGAAGCCCCCGCGGCGCGCGCTCCGCGCGTCGTCGGCGTCGTGCAGGGCCTGCGCCCCGAGGACGCGCCCGATGCGGAGGTCGTGGTGACGCTCGAAGGCCTCCGCGACGGTCCGAGCGCGCATCCCGATCGCACGGGACGCTTCGAGGTCGACGTCGGTGCGCTCCTCGCGAAGGACGCGGCGCATGCGGCCAGGCCGGAGCCCTGGAACGTTCCCGGCGCGTTGCGCGTCGAGCTGAAGCACCCGCGCTACGTCGCGCGCCCCGAATCCGTCTCCGCGCCGGGCGTCGACGCCGCGCTCGCACGACCCGAGCGCGCGATCGAGGTGACGCTGCTCGCCGAGCTCGTCGCGCGCGTCCGCGGCCGCGTCGTCGGGGTCACGAAGGAAGAGCTCGAGCTCGCCCACGTCACGATGTGGCCCGCGAAGCTCGACAACGACAGCCGTCCACGCGGCGAAGCGCCGGACGAAGAAGGCCGCTTCGAGATCACCACCACGAAGGCGACGACCTACGTCGTGTACGCGGAGCTCGCCGGGCTGCACTCGGCAGGCGTGCGCGTCGAGCTCCAACCCGGCGACGACGTCGAGCTGCCGGACCTCGCGCTCGAACGCGGGACGACTTCGATCACGGGCCGCGTCGTGATGCCGTCGTGGCTGCGCGACGCGCCCGCCGCCGAGCGCGAGAAGGTCGTCGTGTACGCGGAGCTCGTCGAAAAGCCCGCGTGGGGCGCATGGGTCGGCGAACTGCCGCTCGTCGGCGCGCGCGCGGCTTCGAGACCGAGCGAGGCGCGCGCGAACGTGCCGACGATGACCGCGCGCACGCAGGTCGCGGCGGACGGGGCCTTCGAGCTCGCGTCGCTCGCGCCCGGGAAGTGGAAGCTCGTGCTCGACGGCCTCGGCGCATCCCGCGTAGCGAACGCGGGCTCCGCATTCGTCGACGCGCCTGCGAAGGACGTCGTGCTCGGTGCGGACCTCGGCCGCATCGTGCTGCGCCTGCGCCGCGGCGAAGCGCCGATCGCGTACCAGTCGGCGATGCTCTTCGCGGGCGACGAGGGCGTTTCGAACTTCACCGACGACCACGGGAAGCTCGCGTTCCTCGTCGAGCTCGGCGTCGACGCGACGCTCTCGTACCGCGTTCAGGACGCCGAGCCGCGGCAGCACGAGTTCGCCGCGAACACTCGGCGCGACGACGAGTTCGTCGACGTCGACCTCGGCCCCGCCGCGCCGAAGGCGGAGCTCGTGCTCGTGCCGCCCGCGACGGACACGAAGCTCCCGCCCCGCCTCGACGTCGAGTTCAAGGCCGAGGGCGACGCGCCGCAACCCGACGGCTCCATCGTGCAGCTCGAGGGCGGCGCGTACCGCGCGACGGGACTTCCCGCCGGCCGGTACCGCATCACCGTGCGACCGTCGCGCTTCGACGCCCTCTCGAGCGCGCCCACGCTGCCCGAAGAACACGCGATCGTGCTCGAGCCCGGACGCGAGACGAAGGTCGAGCTCGCGCTCGCGCTCGGCGGACGCGTGCGCGTGCTCCCGCGCGGGCTCACCGGCGACGACGCGCGCGCGACGTGTCGTCTGACCCGGATCGAGGGTGCCGCCGTCGAAGGCGCGTTCCACCGCTACGTCTACACGGAAGCGAACGGAGACACGTCGCTCACGACGACGCCCACGCCCGGCGCTCTCTCGCTGCGACACGAAAGCCAGTTCGAACGGCCGCTCGAGCCCGGACGCTACCGCCTGGTGATCGAGGCCCGCGACCACGCGGTCGAGCCCGCGGCGCTCGACTTCGAGATCGAGGCCGGCGCGACGCGCACGCTCGAGCTGGTCGTGCGCCCGCGCTGAGTCCTCCTCTGCGCCGCGCTGCGCAGCCCCCTGCTCCTTCGAGCGGATACCCAGCGAGTTCGACGCGAGCGAGACTGTCGACGAAGGTGGAGCCGTCGTGCTCTCCGTGGGAGAGACGACGTCGGCAGAGGCGCGAACATGAGCACACCCCGGCGCGTTTCGATCGCTTTCCCGACCGTATGCGTGGTCGCGGTGGCGAGTTCCTGCGCGACGACGACCGAGACGGTCGAGGGAGAGGACGGCTCGGCCTTCGCTCTCGCCGCGCGCGCGCGGATCCCGACGGGGAGCGAGCGGCGAGCGGATGCAGCGGGCGTCACCACCACGTCCGAGGTCCGGGTCGAGGTCTCGACCGCGTCCGGATCGGACGCGCAGGACGTCGAGGCGGGCCACCAGCTCGACTTCGGCGGCCTGTTCGTCCCGGGCCCCGCGCGCGTCGCGAGCGACTTCGAGGCGCGCGAGCTCGACGTCGTGTTCGCGCCGACCGTCGCGCTCGACGCGTCGATGTCGTTCACACCCTCGTTCGGATTCGTGCTCGTCGAGCGCGAGGTGCGGCTCCGCTCGGGCGCGCAGTCCGGACGCGACGACGCGCGCGGCTACGGCTTCGACCTCGGCCTCGAGCTCGAATGGCGCGCGCCGAGCAAGCCCTTCGTCGCGTACGGCGCCTTCCGCGGAGCGCTGCTCGTGGGCGACGGCTCCGGCATGGAGCGGCGCACGATCGAGCTTGGCGTCGGCTGGTGGTTCGATCCGCACGTGGCGCTGCGCGCGGGTTGGCGCCATTGGAACTGGCGCGAGGATCCGGGCGCGGGTTCGGAGCTCGACTACACGCTCGCGGGGCCGGTCGTCACGCTGGACGTGCGGCTCTGAACGCGCGAGCGGGGCGAACCGCGAGGGACGCGCGAGGCGCCCGGCACGATTCCAGCGCCGGGGGCGTGCGTGCGGAGCGAACGGCGCGCGGCGCGCGGCTCAGTTCCAGCGATGGAACGCCGGGTGCCCTTCCTGCACCGCGACGAACGTCCCGCGGCACGTCGACGTCACCTTGCCGTCGCTCGTCATCTCCGCCTCGACGACCGCGCGGTCCGCGGTCGACTCGACGACGCGCGCGACGATGCGGATCGGCCTCTTCGAGCTCGTCGGACGCTTCAACTTCACGTGGAAGTCGGACGTCACCGTGCTCGGCGGTTCGCTCGCGCCCGCCTTCTGCATCAGGTGCCACGCCGCGGTCCAGTTCGAGTGGCAATCGAAGAGCGCGCCGACGATCCCGCCGTTGACGACGCCGGGAAACGCTTCGTGGTGCTCCTCGGGCGTCCAATCGACGACGACCGTGTCGCCTTCGACGCGACTCTCGATGCGCAGCCCCTTCGCGTTCGCGGGGCCGCAGCCGAAGCACTTGTTCTTGGGCGCATAGCGCTTTTGAAGGTAGTCGGTCATGGCGCGCGAGAGCGAAGCGAGGGTGCGGAGCTTCGGCGTCGTGAATCGCTCAGGACGTCGTGCGTCCGACGACGAGCGCTCGGCGACGCGCTCGAACTCCGAGGACACGCGCGTCGCAACGCGCGGGAGAGGAGGTTGGTGGGCAACACAGGATTCGAACCTGTAACCTGCACTCTGTGAAGGTGCCTCGGCTCACGATCCACGGACGACGTAGCCCTCTGGGTTGGAAGGAACTGGCACGATCCTACGGAGCCGTCCAGGTAGTCGCAAGTGGTCGCATCCACGAGCCTCCGTTGGCACTCGCAGACACGTGGTCGCGGTTGTACTGTGGATCATCCACGAGACGCGACCCGGTGCGGTTGGCGGTACTCGACCCCGAAGCATGTCAGGGCGTTCTGGACCCAAATCAGCCCCAGCAGCGACAACCGACTACGAACCTGTATCCGCAAGTCACAAGCCGTTCTTGGCTGCTGCTTGCCCCCCACCCGAGTAACCCAGGTGCGGCGATGGTTGCCCGGGAGAGGGGATGACTACCCCGATCCTTGCCGTCTGCAATCCTCGCGATCACCAAGAGTGCGGACAGGGACAACGACCAGAGAGAACCTCCCAAACTGCGCCAAGTTGAGTTCCGGAGGCGCCGTATTTCACCACCAGATCATTACTTAGACCTACGGACGTGTGAGAGGTGCCAGCTCACGTCGGGAAACGGCGCAACACGATCGCGGCTGGGGGTAACAGGTGCATGAACTTGACTGTACACCGTGCCACTGCGCATCGGAGTCTCAAGGGACTACTAGAATTGGGCTTGTCAACAATCAAGTGTTGAGGAGGAGCGGCGACCATGAAGCTAGCGAGCAACAGGCGATCAAATAGTGACCGGCTCAGTCCTTCCGGTCTAGCGGTTCTCGTCCTGCCCCTTTTGTCCTTCGCTCAGAACCCTGACACGAAGTGCGCCACTGCGATCAAGAGTGATCTATGGCCTTCGCCAGCCGACATCACGTGCTTCAATGAATGCAATGGCGGGTGTGAGGTCTATAGCACTGACGACAATGGATGGACGGTGTCCGTTTGCGCATGCAGCAATAACGGGAATCCTTGGGTATCAGGATGCTGCAACCTCATCGTGCGATTTCATGATGATCCCAAGGAGGTCGGTTATACTCCAAGCGGCAACTGCAGCGTTGAATTGGGATGCGCTCCGCACCTAAGTGAGTGCATCCTTGAACTTTCAGAGAACGAAGATTGGATGGCACACTGCGTAGAGTATTGACATTGAGGCGCTGTAGGCGAACGCCCCAAGACTTCGGGCGCAAACTGCCCGCAGAGAAGGCATCGCGATTCAGATGGAGCAGCTACAGATGAAGTGGAAGATCTCTGTTTTATCCCTGGTACTCATCGGCCTCACTGCGGTTACCTTGCATAGCTTCAGAAAAGGTCCTCCCACTTTCCAGGCTAGGGAATCGAGCGACTTTGATTCCAAGGTAACCAATAATGCTGGCCTCCCAGATCTGGCAGGTCAAGTCTCGGCCGCGAACCCTCGTCTGCCGGCTGAACAGGGGTTCTTGTTCCACGTCGTAAACGAAGCAGGTGTCGCGATCAGTGGCGCGTCAATTGTCCTGATCTCAGGGGAGACCGACCTGAGGATTGCGGTTACTGGCGACGATGGCCTAGCGTTCTGTAGCCGATCCGAATGGAACAAAGGCGCCGACTTGATGATTAGTGCGAGTGAATACGAGACAGCCTTTCTTGAGGGAGTCGAAATTCCGGTGGATCGCTGTGAAGTTGTTCTGCGACACGCGGGTCACATTTCTGGAATAGTAAGAGCTGGAAACCACCATTGCAGCTCATTGTCGACACGCATTTCCGCAGTCCCAATGGACTACCCCGGTGCCGAAACCCGCACCCTTTCAATGAACACTCGCACTAGGTTGGCACGAACTGCGCTGGCCGGGCCCGATGGAGTCTTCTCAATTGGCGGCCTTCAAGAGGGGATGGCTTATTACTTGGAAGCGGATTCCAAGGAGTGCATTTCACTTCTGTCTGGCAAGGGCGCCAGCGTCGTGGCGAGCGCGACTGATGTGGAGTTATTCGTGTACGAGACCCTTGCTGCTGTCATTCAATTCGAGTGTGCGGACGCGCCATATCTAAGCAGTATGTATCGACCTCCAAGGATCAGCACGCGGCACCCAGCCGGCCTGTTTCCATGCGTGTGGGATAAAGAGCGAGTTTCGAGGCTCGTCCGAGAGGCCGGTAGACTGTCGACCGAGAACACAGTCGTAGTCGCATTCGGAAGCAAATCTGATACTTTGGGTTCTGCAGTCCAAGTGCGTTGCAACGGGGACATTCCTGGGTTTAGGCCTTTTGCCGTCGATGTTGAGGTCGCATCAATTGACCGTGGCTCCATACCTGTACATCGGGTTATCCTTGAGCCGTCATCAAGTGGAGTCGGGTCCATGGATGTCCACATCAAGGGGGATAATGCCGCATGGATTGCTGAGTTGGGACTAGTAGCCAGCCTGGCCTTCAAGTCGAAGACTGATGTCGTGGAGTTCAAGCTGCCCATCCGCTGGGACAATGGCGTTACTGTTCAGCATGTCGAGAACATCCCAACAGGAGATTATGAGCTTACGCTTCTGATAGATGCCAGCGGCATTTCCATTGCGGGCGAGGATTCCACCGGTGCCGGCCAACCGCATTCACACGTTACAGTCGAACCAGGGCAGACTGCGCAAGTGTCGTTTCGACTTCCTGAACTCGCCTATGTCGACATTGAATGCTGGAATCATCTTGGACGGACCAGTTCCATCGTGTCCCTCTCTTGCGGACCGAGAAATCGCGCCAGTTGGGTCCGAACAATAATGTGCACGCGTGAACCGAAGCGATATGGACCATTGATTCCGGGGACATATGACCTTGTTCCGGTGTCGTCGAGAGCTCACATCGACCGTGGGCATCAATTCGAGTTGCGTGCGGGTGAACTGCAAGTGGAGATCCTGTTTGTCAACTAACACGAACTGCGTCGCTGAGCGTGCTAGCAGCCCGTGGTGCAAGTCCCCGCGCTGCCTAAGTCTGAAGTGCGGCGTCGCGTAGTCTGAGCGCAGCGAGGAGGGCAGGCGATGGCGATCGGACGACAGAAGAGCGCGAGGCAAGCGGACCTGTTGGTGTCTACGAGCGATCTGGCACGTTCGCCGGGGCACCCATTCTACGAGCGCGTGAACGTGCTGCTCTCCAAGGCCGACTTCAACGCGTTCGCCGATGCGGATCGGCCTCTTCGAGCTCGTCGGACGCTTCAACTTCACGTGGAAGTCGGACGTCACCGTGCTCGGCGGTTCGCTCGCGCCGGCCTTCTGCATCAGGTGCCACGCCGCGGTCCGCAGTCGAAGAGCGCGCCGACGATCCCGCCGTTGACGACGCCGGGAAACGCTTCGTGGTGCTCCTCGGGCGTCCAATCGACGACGACCGTGTCGCCCTCGACGCGACTCTCGATGCGCAGCCCCTTCGCGTTCGCGGGGCCGCAGCCGAAGCACTTGTTCTTGGGCGCGAAGCGCCTTTGGAGGTAGTCGGTCATGACACGCGAGAGCGAAGCGAGGGCGCGGAGCTTCGGCGTCGTGAACCGCTCAGGACGTCGTGCGTCCGACGACGAGCGCTCGGCGACGCGCTCGAACTCCGAGGACACGCGCGTCGCAACGCGCGGGAGAGGAGGTTGGTGGGCAACACAGGATTCGAACCTGTAACCTCCACGCTGTGAACATGGCACTCTACCGATTGAGTTAGTTGCCCACGGAAGAGGGGCGAGAGGATAGCCGCTCGCGCGCGGGCTGGCAAGAGGCGCGCGACCGGCGTCGCGACCTCGGCACGCGGGCCGAAAACGCCGAGGAAAACGCGCGCTCGGCGCCCACGGCGCTCCGACCGCCGAAGCGGCACGCGCTCACTCCCCCTTGCCGATCGAGCCCTTCAGGATCTCGTGCAGCCGCGCCTCCGCGCGCCGCAGCATCATCCGCACGGCGTCCTCGGACTTGCCGCCCATGATCTCGCCCGCCTCGCGGAGCTGGCGCCCCTCGAAGAACACGAGCGTGATCGCCTGACGGTGTTCGGGCGTGAGCTCCTCGAGCGCCTTGCGCAGGTACTCGAAGTTCTCGCCGCGCGCGACCTGCGAGGTCACGGAGAGGTCCGGACTCGGAGGCTCGAGCGTCTTCAGCGAGTCCGCGTCGTTGTCCGGCGCGACCTCCATCCCGCGCTCGCGCCCCGCGTCGCGCTTGCCCGCGGAGTAGTACTCGGCCTTGTCGCGGATCTTGTTCTGCAGGATCTGCGCGAGCCACCGCACGAGCGAACCCTCGCCGCGGTACTCGTAGTTCTTGAGGTCGCGCGTCGCCTCGCGGAACGTCGTCTGCGCGAGGTCGTCGGGCTCCTCCTTCAAGCGCAAGCGCGTGCCGATCTTCCGGCGCGCGAGCTCGACCATCATCGTGTGGTAGCGCGTGAAGAGGTCGTTCAGCGCCTGCGCGTCGCCCGACTTCGCGCGCGCGACGAGTTGACCCGTCGCGTCGTTCTCGAAGCCCGCGGGGAGCTGGAACTCGACGCGTTCGTTGCCCGCCTGACCGCCTCCGCTGCCGCCCGTCTCCTTGGAGTCGTTCATGTCGTGGAGAGAGCCTAGCGCCTCGGCGGGGTCGCCGTCACGCGAACCGTGGCCGCGCGTCGCGCACGGTCGGCGTCAGGCCCGCCCGACGTGCGCGAGGAACTCGGGCTCGAGGAGCACCTTCACGCCGAGCTCCTCCGCCTTCTTCGCCTTGCTGCCGGGTTTGCCGCCGACGACGAGGAAGTCCGTCTTCGCGCTGACGGAGCTGCCGACCTTGCCGCCCTGGTCCTCGACGATCTGCTTCGCTTCGGCGCGCCCGAGCGTCTCGAGCGTGCCCGTGAAGACGACCGTCTTCCCCGCGAAGAAGCCGTCGCCGCTCGCCGCGACGGGCGCGACGAGCTCGACGCCGCCCGCGAAGAGCCGCGCGAGCGTCGCGCGGTTGCACTCGTCGGCGAACCAGCTCGACACGCGCGCCGCGACCTCGGGGCCGATGCCGTCGACGTGCTGGAGCTCGTCCTCGCTCGCGCGCGCGAGCTCGTCGAGCCCGTCGAAGTGGTCCGCGAGCAGGCGCGCGGTCGACGGACCGACCTCGGGGATCGCGAGCGCGACGAGGAAGCGCGCGAGCGTCACCTGTCGATGCGCGGCGAGCTCCGCGAAGAGGTTGTCGACGCTCTTCTCGCCCCAGCGCTCGAGCGCGAGGAGCTTCGCGCGCGTCGCCGGGTCGCGATCGAGGTGGAACACGTCGGCGGGTTCCGCGATCAGGCCCGCGTCGTAGAGCTGCGCGAGCTGCTTCTCGCCGAGCCCTTCGATCTCGAACGCGTCGCCCGACACGAGGATCAGCGCGCGACCGACGCGCTGTGGCGGACACGCGGCGTTCGTGCAGCGCCAGTACTTGCCCTCCTGCACGACGGCGCCGGAGCACGCGGGACAGCGCTCGGGCATCGACCAGGTCTCGCGCCAACGCCACGCGACGCCGAAGCGCACGCGGGGCGCGGCGGTCTGGGCGTTCGCCGCGCTCCTCGCGCCTTTCGGGTTCGTCGAGTCCGACGTGCTCGCCGAGCTCGACGCCTTGGCCGCGCTCGACGCGCGCGACGCATCCGCCGTGCTCGCGTCCGCGGCGTGCGCGTCGGCCTCGCGCACTTCGTCGGGCACGCGCGCGTCCCAATCCTCCGGCGCGTCGCCCTCCGCCGCCTGCGCGACGCCGAGGATCTGCGGGATCACGTCGCCCGCGCGCCGCAGGAACACGCGGTCGCCGATCTTCACGCCGAGCGTCGCGACGTAGTCCGCGTTGTGCAGCGTCGCGTGGCGCACCGTGACGCCGCCGACCTCGACCGGATCGACGTGCGCGCGCGGCGTGAGCCGTCCGCCGTTGCCGACCATCGTCTCGATCGCGCGCAGCGTCGTGGACACCTCGAGCGCCTCGAACTTGTGCGCGTACTGCCAGCGCGTCGCGCGCGACGTCGTGCCGAGGCGCGCGCGCAGGTCGAGCCGGTTCAGCTTCGCGACGACGCCGTCCATGTCGAACGGGATGCTCGCGCGCCGCCCCTCGAGCTCGTCGTGGTACGCGATGCACGCGTCGATGCCGCGCACGAGGCGCGCGAACCCCGAGTCGGGGAAGCCCCAGTCGCGCAGCGCGGCCGAGACCTCGGCCTGCGTCGCGAAGTCCTCCACTTCGAGGCCGGGCGACGACCAGAAGTGGAACTCGAGCGGGTAGCGCGCGACCTCGGACGGATCGTTGCGCCGCAGCGCGCCCGCGACCGTGTTGCGCGGGTTCGCGAACGTGTCGAGGCCCTGCTTCGCCCGCTCCGCGTTGAACTGCGCGAAGCGATCGCGAGCGATCAGCACCTCGCCGCGCACCTCGAGCCGCGCGGGCACGGGCCGGCGCGAACCGTCGAGCGCGAGCGGCAGGTTGCGCACCGTGCGCAGGTTCTGCGTGATGTCCTCGCCGCGCTCGCCGTCGCCGCGGTTCAAGCCTTGGACGAGCGCCCCCTCCTCGTACACGAGCGCGGCGCTCACGCCGTCGAACTTCGGCTCGACCATCCACTCGAGTTCGGCGTCCTCGAGTTTGAGGAAGCGCAGGATGCGCGCTTCGAACTCGCGCACTTCGTCGTTCGTGAAGAGGCTGTCGATCGAGAGCATCGGCACGCGGTGCGCGACGGTCGCGAAGCCGCTGCCCTCGGGGAGCGGCGCGCCGACGCGCTGCGTCGGGCTGTCCGGCGTCACGAGCTCGGGATGCGCCGCTTCGAGCGCCTTCAGCTCGCTGAACAGCCGGTCGTACTCGGCGTCGGAGACCTCGGGCCGGCCTTCGACGTAGTACAGGCGATCGTGGCGGCGAATCGCCGCGCGGAGCTCGTCGACGCGGGTCTTCGGCGGCTTCGTCGGGGGCATGGCGGTGCGGTGGAGAGTCGTCGATCGGCGGAGGAGACGCTCAGCGCAGATGGCGCGGCGCGAACGCGTGCGGGAGCAGCGCATCGAGGCGCTCCTCGCGCGCGCCGCCGCGCGGCCCGGCGACGAGCACCCGCAGCTTCGGCGCGAACTCGGAGAGGACCTGTCGGCACGCGCCGCACGGCATCAGCGCTTCCTTCGTGTCCGAGACGATCGCGATCGCGGTGAACCGGCGCGCGCCGTCCGCGATCGCGCGACCGACGGCGACGCGCTCCGCGCAGACCGTGAGCCCGTAGCTCGCGTTCTCGACGTTGCAGCCCGCGTGGACGCGGCCGCGCGAGTCGAGCAGCGCCGCTCCGACGCGCACGCGCGAGTACGGGCTGTGGGCCCGGCGCATCGCGGCGCGCGCGGCGGAGACGAGGCGCGCGTCGACGGCGGCCTCAGAACGGATACCCTTCGTCGTCTTCGCTCGGCGTTTCACGCGGCTGAGGTTCGCGCCTCGCTCCCCACCCGTCAACGGGCGCGAGCGATTCGTCCTCGCGCGCGGGCTTCTCCTCGCGCTCGACCGGTGAGTAGCCGAGGTACGGCACGCGCATACGCACCTGACGGCGCCCGGTCATCGGGTCCTCGCGCTCCTCGGGCTCGACCTTCACGCGCGCCTGCAGGTTCACGAGGTCCTTCGACTCGACCTCGAGCTCGCCGCGCACGTCGAGCCCGAGCGCGGAGAGGAGCTTCTTCACGCGATAGACGCCGCGCTCGCTCCACGTGATCGAGTCCCACGCGGCCGTGCGGCCGGCGTAGTCGCCGTCGAGCACCTCGAGCCGGAAGCTCCAGCGCACGGAGCCGTCGCGTGAGCGCCCCTCTCGCACTTCGGCGATGCGGCACGTGTGGACACCTTCGGGAACGGAAACGAACGACTCGACGTCGTCCACGGAGCTGAAATCGAAACGCATGTCACCTCGCTTGGCCGCGCAGCGGCGCGGGCGTGGTGCGTGACGCCGCGGCGCGCGCGCGGGCATCGTTTCGTCCTGTTTTTTTCGTGCGGGAGGGTCGACGCCGGTTCGAGGACCGGGGAAACCGCGAGCTCGGAGCGCTGGTCCTGCGTGCGGATGCCGCGATCCACCGCGGCCGTCACACGCTCGCCGAGTGCGCGAACGACGCGAGGTTCGCGCTCGCGGAGCGCGTCCCCGCTCCGGTCGCCGCCGCGAACACGCGCTCCATGTTGCCGCCGAGGATCGCGCGCACGTCGCGCGGCCCGAAGCCGCGGCGCGCGAGTCCGTCCGCGATGCGCCCGTAGCACGACGCGTCCTCGAGCCCTTCCGGCGTGCGTCCGATGCCGTCGTAATCGGAGCCGAGCCCGACGTGCTCGACGCCCGCGACCTCGACCGCGTGCACGACGTGGTCGAGCACGACCTCCATCGAGAGCGGCTTCGCGGCGCGCTGCAGGAACTCGCCCTGGCGCAGGAACACGTCCGTGTCGTTCGGGCCCGTGATCGCCTGGTACTCCGGCGTCTCGCGCAGGCGCGCGTCCTCGGCCTGCGCCTCGTCCTTCAGGAACGCCGTGCAGAACACGATGCCGACGACGCCGCCGTGCGCCGCGAGCGCGCGCAGCTGGTCGTCCGTCAAGTTGCGCTGGTGACCGTGGAGCGCCTTGCAGCCCGAGTGGCTCGCGATCACGGGCTTCGCGCTCGCGTCGAGCACGTCGTAGAAGGAGCGCTCGCCCGCGTGCGACACGTCGACGAGCATCCCGAGCTCGTTCATCGCGCGCACGACCGAGCGGCCGAAGTCGTTCAAACCCTCGGGCACGTTCGCGCCCGCGCCGGGCTGGCACGAGCGGATCCACGCGAGGTGGTTGTTCCACACGAGCGTCATCACGCGCACGCCGAGCGCGTGGAACTCGTGCAGGTGCTCGAGCCGGTCCTCGATCGAATGTCCGCCCTCGATGCCCGGGATGCCCGCGATGCGGCCCGCGGCGCGCGCGGCGCGGAGGAGCTCGCCGTTGCCGGCCCACGCGAGCTGGTCGGAGTGCTTCTCGAGCAGCACGTGGAACTGACGCAGGAGCGCGAGCGTGCGCGCGCGCGCTCCGCCGTGCTCGATGTGCTTCGGATCGACCCAGTTGACGAGCACGACCGCGCCGAGCCCGCCCGCGCGACCGCGCACGAGGTCGAGGTGCCCGCTCGTGCGCGCCCCGAGGTCGTGGTCGAGGTCGAGCTGACGTTGGAGCGAGTCGACGTGCGCGTCGAAGACGGGTAGCGTCGCCATCAACGCGGACGATTCGAGGGTGAGCGCGGTCATGCGCGTCATCCTGCCGCGGCGCGAAGGAGAAGGGAATCGCGGCGTTTCCGCGTCGGAAGCCGCGTGGTGACGACGCCGCGCGCGCCTTCGATCGCAGCGGCGAACGCCGCGGAAGCCGCACAGCACGGGAGTCGAGCGCGTCGACGCCGCGGCGCTAGCGCTTCCCCCGCTCGAACGCGGCCGCGAGCTCCGCGCCGCAGCGCCGCGGGCGCGCGAAGTACCACCACTGGCGCTTCCGCGTCCAACGCTCGCGCTTCGCGACCGCGGCGCCGTAGACGCAGCGCGGGCCGAGCTCGGTGTGCGCGCGGAAGAGCTCGTCGGCGGCTTCGATCCGCGCGACGAGCTCGGCGCTCGCCGCGGCGGGCACGTCGGCGAGCGTCTCGTCGAGCCAACGCCGCGCGTCGAGGTCGTTCTTGTAGTCGTCGAGGCCGAACTCGTACCCGCGCGCGACCGCCGTCGCGGTGCGCTCCCACGCGGAGACGAGCGCTTCGACGCCGCCCGCGACGACGTGCTCCGCCGCGCCGCGCTCGCGCAGGAACGCGCGCGCGAGATCGTCGCCGGCGCGACGGCGCTGCGCGCTCATTCGTGCTCCTTCTCCGCTTGGCGCTCGAAGTAGCGCAGGCCGTCGTTCGGCTTGAAGAACGTGCGGATCGTCCCGTCGCGGTCGAACGCGCCGAACGCGCCGCTCTTCGTGTCGAAGCGCGAGATCACGCCGTCGTCGCGCACGAGCTCGCGGATCGCGCCGCCGACCTTCGCGTCGCGCAGCACCTGCGCGCGGCGCAGGTACTCGTCCTTCGTGATCGCTCCGAACTCGGCGCCGTGCTTCTCGAAGTGCTCGTCGAGCGCAGTGCGCGAGCGGAAGCCCTTCGTGCTCGCGACCCGCGCGTCGCGGGCCTCCGCCGGCTTCGCGGCCTCGGCGTCGCTCGCGCGCTCGACCGCCGCGTTCCCCGCCCCCCCCGTCGCCGCCGGGGCCGGGGATCCGCGGTCGAGCGCCTCCGGCCCGACGAGCCACGCGAGGAGGACGAGGACGAGCGCGGCGAGGACGGCGACGGCGCGGCGGTTCATGCGGGCCGCATGCTCGGGGCCCGGGACCGGGCCCGCAAGTCCGCCTCGGCCGCCGCGTCCGGCAGAGCCGGGGATCCTGTCACGCTGACAGAACGACCGCGGCCGACCCTCGGCCTCTGCCAGGGTGGCAGCCGGTTGCGAGCCCGACGGAGGCGGCTCTGGACCCTCGTAATCCCTTCCTGCTTCAAGAGGTAGGACCGCTCACAGGTCCGGACCGCGGGCGGCACACCCATTGCCAAGGCGGCGCGCCCGTCGCGCTCGGGAGACCCCGAGTGCGCCCTGCCATGCCCACGCCCCCCGAGCTCCGGATCCTCATCGCCGACGACGACCGCGACCAGCGCGCGGGCCTCGTCGAGCTCGTTTCCGGACTCGGCGCGGAGGTCCTGGAGGCGGAGACGGGCACCGAGGCCCTCGCGATCCTCCGCCGGTGGCGTCTGCAGCTCGCGCTGCTCGACAACCACATGCCGGGGTGCACGGGCCTCGAGATCCTGACGACGGTCCGAGAAGAGCGGATCGTCGTCCCCTGCATCCTCCTCTCCGGCGAGGCGAACGAGATCGTGCGCAAGTCGGCGCTCCAAGAAGGAGCGCTCGCCGTGCTCAAGAAGCCGTTCGAGCCCGCGCTCCTGCGCGACGAAGTCCGTCGCGTGCTCGGCCACGCCGCCTGATCCCCACCGTTCCCTGTCGCGCGCACCGCACCCGTGCGCGGCAGCTTCCGAATCCCACTCCCAACCTCACACGCATCTCAGAAGAGTCGACCATGAGCACGAAGACGACCGCCAAGCCCACCACGACCAACTCCGGCACGAAGAGCGGCAAGATCCGCCCCCTCGGCGACCGCGTCCTCATCAAGCGCGCCGAAGCCGAAGAGAAGACGGCCGGCGGGATCCTCCTCCCCGAGACCGCCAAGGACAAGCCGAAGGAAGGCAAGGTCATCGCGATCGGCGAAGGCCGCACGCTCGACAACGGCTCGCGCTCGACGTTCAGCGTCAAGGTCGGCGACACCGTGCTCTTCAGCTCCTACGCCGGCACGGAAGTGAAGTACGGCGGCGAGGAGTTCCTGATCATGCGCGAGGAAGACCTCCTCGGCATCATCGGCTGATCGGTCTCACGACAACCACGACCTCACTCAAGAAGGAATAGAGACCATGGCCAAGCAGATCTGCTACGACGCCGCCGCTCGCGAGAAGATCCGCGACGGTGTGCGCAAGCTCGCGCGCGCCGTCAAGGTGACCCTCGGCCCCCGCGGCCGCAACGTCATCATCGAGAAGTCGTTCGGCAGCCCGACCGTCACCAAGGACGGCGTGACCGTGTCGAAGGAAATCGACCTCGACGATCCGTACGAGAACATGGGCGCGCAGCTCGTCAAGCAAGTCGCCCAACGCACGAACGACCAGGCCGGTGACGGCACGACCACGGCGACCGTGCTCGCCGAGGCGATCTTCGAGGAAGGCCTCAAGAACGTCACCGCCGGCGCCAACCCCGTCGCGCTCAAGCGCGGCCTCGACAAGGCGGTCAACGCCGCCGTCGACCAGCTCAAGAAGATCTCGACGAACGTCAAGGGCCACCAGGAGATCGCTCAGGTCGGCACGATCGCCAGCAACGGCGACAACGAAGTCGGCGAGATGATCGCGAAGGCGATGGACAAGGTCGGCAAGGACGGCGTCATCACCGTCGAAGAGGGCAAGACGCTCGCGACCGAGGTCGACTGGGTCGAGGGCATGCAGTTCGACAAGGGCTGGCTCTCGCCGCACTTCATCACCAACCCGACGACGATGGAGACCGTCTTCGAGGACGCGTACGTCCTCGTCCACGAGAAGAAGATCACCTCCGTCAAGGACATGATCCCGCTGCTCGAGCAGGTCGCGCAGAGCGGCAAGCCGCTCGTCATGATCGCCGAGGAAGTCGAAGGGGAAGCGCTCGCGACGCTCGTCGTGAACCGTCTCCGCGGCTCCTTCCCGTGCGTCGCCGTCAAGGCGCCGGGCTTCGGTGATCGTCGCAAGGCGATGCTCGAGGACATCGCGGTCCTCACCGGCGCGAACCCGATCATGGAGTCGACCGGCGGCTCGATCGAGAACGTCACGCTCAAGGACCTCGGCAAGGCCAAGAAGATCGTCGTCGGCAAGGAAGAGACGACGATCATCGAAGGCGCCGGCTCGAAGGACGCGATCAAGGGCCGCATCGCCCAGATCAAGGCCGAGATCGAGACGACGAAGAGCGACTACGACAAGGAGAAGCTCCAGGAACGTCTCGCCAAGCTCTCGGGCGGCGTCGCGCAGATCAACGTCGGCGCGGCGACGGAAGCCGAGATGAAGGAGAAGAAGCAGCGCGTCGAGGACGCCCTGCACGCCACGCGCGCGGCCGTCGAAGAGGGCATCGTCCCCGGCGGCGGCGTCGCGCTCCTCTCCTGCATCGCGACGGTCGAAGGGCTCAGCCTCACCGGCGACGAACGCGTCGGCGCGATGATCGTGCGCCGCGCGCTCGAAGCTCCGCTGCGCCAGATCGCGACGAACGCGGGCCTCGACGGCGCCGTGGTCGTGCAGAACGTGCGCTCCAACAAGACGAAGAACTGGGGCTACAACGCGGCGAGCGAAAGCTACGAAGACCTCGTCAAGAGCGGCGTCATCGACCCGACCAAGGTCGTGCGCACGGCGCTCCAGAACGCGGCCAGCGTCGCGAGCCTCCTCCTCACGACGGATGCGCTCGTCAGCGACATCCCCGAGAAGGAGAAGGAAGGCGCGGGCGCTGGCCACGGTCACGCGCACTGAGCTTCGACTCGATCGACTCCTCACGCGGGCCGTCCGGGAAAACCGGGCGGCCCGCGGTGTTTTCCGGCCGTTCGAGGATCTCGCGCGCGTGAACCTGCTCGTGGAGCAGCTCCGCGGTTGTCCGTCCGGAAGCGCGCGCCCTATCCTCCGCCCGCGCTCGCCCCCTCGCGCCGGCGCGACTCCCACCGCCATGATCCAACGCTCTCGCTCTCCGCTCCCGATCCGTCTGGTCGGCAGCGCCTCGTTCGTCCCCGACCGCCGCGTCACCAACGAGGAGCTCGAGCGCGAGCTCCGCCTCGACTCGGGCTGGATCGCGCGCGCGACCGGGATCCGCGAGCGGCGGCGCGGCACGACGGAGACGACGCTCTCGATGGCCGCCGCGGCCAGCGCGCGCGCGCTCGAGAGCGCTCGTCTCGGCGTCGACGACGTCGATCTGATCGTCGGAGCGGCGACGGCGCCGCACCAGGCCGTGCCGTGCACCGCCGCGCTCGTGCAGCGCGCGCTCGAGGGCCGCGACGGAGCGAGCGCGTGCTTCGACGTGAACTCGACGTGCCTCTCGTTCCTGAACGCGCTCCAGGTCGCGAGCCATCTCGTCGCGCACGGCGCGCACGAGCGCGCGCTCGTCTTCGCGAGCGAAGTGACGCGCCACTCGATCGATCCCACCGAGCCCGAGAGCGCCGTGCTCCTCGGCGACGGCGCCGCCGCGGTCGTGATCGAGCGCGCGGGAGCGGACTCCGACGCGCGCGTGCTCGCCGCAAAGTTCTCGACGCACTCGAGCGGGTGCGAGCTCACCGTCTGCCGCGGCGGCGGCACGTCGCACCACCCGAACGATCCGGCGACCACGCACGCGATGAACCTCTTCCGCATGAACGGGCCGGGGATCTACCGCATGGCGAGCCGGCTCCTCGAACCGTTCCTCGACGACGTGCTCGCGAGCGCGGGTTGGACGCGCGCGGACGTCGACCGCGTCGTGCCGCACCAGGCGAGCGGACGCGGCGTCGACCTCCTGACGCGTCTCTGCGGCTTCGACGCCGCGCGCGTCGTGCGCAACGTGGAGACGCGCGGCAACTGCGCGGCCGCGTCGCTCCCGATCGCGCTCGCCGAGGCGATCGACGCCGGCACGATCCGGCGGGGCGACCGGCTGCTCCTGATCGGCACCGGCGCGGGCCTGACGCTGGGCGCGATCGCGCTGACGTACTGACGATGAGCCCGTCGACGTCGAACGCCGTGCTCGTCACGGGCGGCACGGGCTTCCTCGGAGCCCACGTCGTGCGCGCGTTGCTCGCGCGCGGCGAGCGTGTGCGCGTGCTCGCGCGCTCCGTGCCCGCGGACGCGGACTCGCGCGTCGAGTGGGCGCGCGGCGACTTGCGCGAGGCCGCGTCCGTGCGCTCCGCGTGCGCGGGAGCGCGCGCCGTCGTGCACTGCGGAGCGCTCTCGGCCGCGTGGGGCCGCGCCGCCGACTTCCACGCGATCAACGTCGACGGCACGCAGCACGTGCTCGACGGCTGCCGCGAGCACGGCGTCGCGCGGCTCGTGCACGTCTCCTCGCCGAGCGTCGTGTTCACGGGCCGCGACCAGCACGCGCTCACGGAGTCCGCGCCGTTCGCGCAGCGGTTCCTCGCGACGTACTCGCTGACGAAGAAGCTCGCCGAGGACCGCGTCGTCGCGGGCGGCGTGCCGTTCGTGATCCTGCGTCCCAAGGCGCTCTTCGGTCCCGGCGACCGCTCGCTGTTGCCGCGGCTCGCCGAGCTCGCGCGCGCGGGGCGCCTCGCGCGCATCGGCGACGGGAAGAACCTCGTCGACCTGACCTACGTCGACAACGCCGTCGACGCGGTGCTCGCCGCGCTCGACCGCGAGCGCGCGCTCGGCCGCACGTACCACGTCACGAACGACGAGCACGTCGTGCTCTGGGACGCGATCGAGCGCGTGCTCCGCGACCTCGAGCTGCCGCTCCCGACGCGCCGCGTGCCGTTCGCGGTCGCGTGGAACGCGGCGCGCGTCCTCGAAGCGCGCGCGCGGCTCTTCGGCGGCGAGCCGCGCTTCACGCGCTACGTCGTCGCGATCCTCGCGCGCACGCAGACGTACGACGTGCGCGCGGCGCGCGAGGACTTGGGCTACGTCCCGCGCGTCTCGGTCGATGAAGGGCTCGCGCGCACGGTAGCGGCGATGAGAGGCGGGCTCGTCCATGCTTGAACGGACGCTCGAGTGCCGCGTGCTCGACACGGGGAGCTGCCTCGCGTTCGAAGCCGTCGTCGTGCGCGGCGGAGCGTGGCGCGTCGTCGAGTGCCCGTCGCTCGTCGCGCTGATCCGCCATCCGCGCGAGGGCTGGATCCTGTGGGACGCGGGCTACGCGCCGCGCCTCGTCGAGTGCACGCGCCGTTTCCCCGCGCGTCTCTACCGCACCGCGACGCCGCTGCGCGTTCGGCCCGAGCAGTGCGCCGCGGCGCAGCTCGCGCGCCTGGGCGTCGACGCGCGCGAGGTGCGCCACGTCGTGCTCTCGCACTTCCACGCCGACCACGTCGCAGGGCTCCGCGACTTCGAGCGCGCGACGCTCTGGGCGCGCGAGGACGCCTACGCCGACGTCGCGGGCCGCAGCGGCTTCGCGGCGCTCCGGCGCGCGTTCGTGCCCGAGCTCCTTCCGCGCGACTTCGAACGGCGCGCGCAGCTCCTCCCCGCGTTCACGGGCACGGAGCACGACGGGCTCGGTGCGACGCTCGACCTCTTCGGCGACGGTTCGCTCGTGCTCGTCGACCTGCCCGGACATGCGCGCGGCCAGTTCGGCCTGCGCGCGCGCACGGAGAGCGGCGAACTCCTCTTCGCCGCCGACGCGTGCTGGATGCGTCGCGGTTATCGCACGCGCCGCGGCGCGCACTGGATCACGCGCTTGATCACGGACGACGACGCGGTGCAGGCGCAGACGCTCGAGCGTCTCGCGCGCTTCGCCGAGACGCGCCCCGACGTCGTCGTCGTGCCGAGCCACTGCCCCGAAGCGCGCGCCGAGCTCGTGCGCGCGCCGCGTCTCGTCGAGGTGTCCGCGTGAGCCTCGTCTTCGTGCTGCTCGGGATCGCGCTCGTCGTCGAACGGCTCGCGAAGCACGCGCTCGTCGTCCGCTTCTTCGCGCGGCCGCCGCGGCCCGACACGAGTACGGCGAAGCGCATCAGCGTCCTCCAACCCGTCGTCGGCGGCGATCCGCACCTCGAGAGCGTGCTCGAACGGTCTCTCCGCGCGCGCTCGCGCTTCGAGCGCGAGACGCTCTGGCTCCTCGACGAGGACGACGCGCGCGCGATCGAGCTCTGCCGCGGGATCGCCGCGCGTCATCCCGAGCTGAGGATCGAGCTCCTCGTGCTCCCGCCGCCGCCCGAGCGCGCGAGCCCGAAGATGTGGAAGCTGCTCGCCGGGGCCGAGCGCGCGACCGGCGACGTCCTGTGTGTGCTCGACGACGACACGGCGCTGACGGACGGCGCGTTCGAGCGCGTGCTCCCGTACCTCGACGACCCGGGCGTCGGGCTCGCGTTCGGTCTGCCGTACTACGAGAGCTTCGACAACCTGTGGTCGAGCCTCGTCGCGTGCTTCGTGAACCGCAACTCGCTGACGACCTACGTGCCGCACACGTTCTTCGTCGAGCCGTTCACGATCAACGGGATGTTCTACGTCCTCAAGCGCTCGACCTACGACGCGATCGGCGGCTTCGCGGGGCTCGAAGCGTGGGCGACGGACGACTTCGCGGTCGCGCAGCACGTGCGCAAGCACGGTTGGGAGCTCGCGCAGACCGAGCTCTGCCATCCGATCCGCACGCACGTGCGTTCGGCCGCGCAGTACGGGCGCCTGCTCCAGCGCTGGTTCGTGTTCCCGCGCGAGACGCTCTACCGCGGCCTGCGCGCGCGCGAGCTCGCCGTCGTGTACTTGTTCGCGTTCGCACCCGCGGTCGGCCCGCTCGTGTTCCTCGCCGGCGCGCTCGCCGCGCCGTCGGTCGCGCTCGCGTGGGTGTTCGCGGCGTACGTGCTGCACGACCTCGTGCTCGTGGCGCATTTGAACGCGACGCGGCTCGCGCGCGCGACGCCGGTGCGCTGGTTCCCGCTCGTGATCGCCGCCGATCTGCTGCTCCCGTTCCAGGTACTCTTCGCGCTCGTCGCGCCGCAGCGCGTCAACTGGCGCGGCAACGTCATGCGGATCCACCGCGGCGGAACGTTCGAATACCTGCGGCGCGCGGACCACCGCGAGGGCGCGGCGTGAGCTTCCGAACGCGTCTCGCGGTCGTGCTCGCGATCGGCGGCGTGCAGACCGTGCTCTACCGCGCGCTGAACCAGCACCCGCTCGTCGAGTCGCGCGAGCTCTCGCTGACGTGGATCGATCGCGCCGTACCGTTCCTGCCGTGGACGACGGTGCTCTACTTCGTGCTGCTCGCGGCCGAGCTCGTGCTCCCGCTCCTCGTGCGCGAACGCGCTGTGTTCCGACGGATGATCGTCGCGTACGGGCTCGCGATGAGCGCGGCGTTCGCGACGTACGCGGTGTTCCCGACGCGCTATCCGCGGCCCGAGTCGGCGCCCGACGGCGCGCTCGGAGCCGAGCTCTGGACGTTCCTCGCGTCGATCGACACGCCGGAGTGCTGCCTGCCGTCGGGCCACGTGATCGTGCCCCTGCTCGCGGCGTGGGCGCTGCGCGCCGAGGGCCGCGGCCGGCTCGCGCTCGCGGTCGTCGTCGCGCTCGTTCCCTCGGTGATCACGACGCGCCAGCACTACGCGTGGGACGTCGCGGCGGCGGTCGTGCTCGTGGTCCTCGCGTGGCGGGTGAGCGCGCGGTTCGCCCTGAGCGAGCGTTACGGCGCGCGCTGAAGGCGCGACGCTCGACTTCGAATCGCCGTGCGTACGCACCGCGGCCGATTCCGGGCGGTCAGGGCCGTCGTAGGCTCGTGATGTCCGGAGGTGATCCAGGCCGTGGAGTTGGCTCCGGCCTCCCGCCGATGTCGACGCTCGTTCGAAGCCGCTGTGCGTGGGTCCTTGCACGGCTCGGTGCGGCGTCGTTCGCCGCATGCGGCGGCGGAGGCGGAGGCGGCGGCGTCGTGCCCGACGCGTACACCATCGTCGCGAACTCGACCGACCCCGTGATCGCGTCGAGCTTGCTCCAGCTCTCCGGGGCCGCGACGTGTGACGCCTGTCCGCCGTCCGAAACGGCGTTCGGCGGATGCCCCGTGATCCAACCCGGTCCGCCGACCGCGATCGACGTGCAGTGGCGGAACCTGACCACCGGCGCGTCGGGCAGCGCGCTCCACGGGATCGCGGGCCAGTGCAGTTGCCTCTTTTCGTACTGCACGGTGACGTACGCGCACCATTGGACGGCGTCGGTCCCGCTCGCGATCGGGCCGAACGAGATCGTCGTCGCGGCGCTCGGGCCGGAGCGTGAGGCGGGCACCGACACGGTGCTCGTCACGCGCGTGCCGCACACGCCGGCCGGCGTCGTCGCCACGGCGGAACACGGTGCGATCACGCTCGCGTGGCCGCCGGTCTCGGACGCGGAGCGCTACGACCTCCTCGCCTCGACGTCGAGCGACCTCGCGAACGCGCAGCGCATCGCGGACGTGACGAGCCCGTTCCGTCACGAGGGCCTCGCCGACGACGTGACGCACTGGTACGCGCTCGTCGCGGTCGCGAGCGGCTACGACAGCGCCGCATCCGACGTCGTGTGGGCGACGACCGGGTGGAGCGTGGAGCCGCTCCCCGCCGCACAGGCGAGTTGGTCGCCGTCGGCGATCGCGATCGCGGTCGGGCCCGCGGACTCGCTGCACGTGCTGACGTCGCGGCGCGAGGCGCTCGAGTTCCCGCTGTGGACGCAGCACGACGAATACCTCACCGACTCGGGCGGCGCGTGGACCGCGACGGCGACCTCGGGTTCGCAGTTCGGCGACGCGAACGTCGCGGTCGACGGCGCGGGCGTCGTGCACCTCGGATGGGACGGTGCGGGGCTCGTGCACGCGACGATCACGGCGGGCGTGTGGTCGACGGAGACGGTCCCGCCGCTCGGAGGTTGTCGCTCCGGGCTCGCGCTCGACGCGTCGGGCCACGCGCACGTCGTCGGCAAGTCGGATCTCTGGAACGGCACCGCTTGGTCGAGCACGCTGCGAACGGCGACGAACGCGAGCGGCGCGTGGAGCGCGAGCATCGTCGACGCGAGCGACCTGGGCTGCGGCTTCCCCGGCGTCGCACCGCGCATCGCCGTGAGCTCGAGCGGCGTCGAGTTCGTCGCGTACCAAGGCGCGGCTCCGGCGTACGGCCTGCGCTGCGCCTCGAACACGGGCGGGACGTGGTCGAGCACGCCGCTCGCGAACGGCTCCGTTCGCGGCATCGCGCTCGCACTCGATCCGCAGGGCGAACCGCACGTCCTCTACTCGGACGCGAGCGCCGAGCTCCACCACGCGTGGCGCGCCTCGGGCGCGTGGTCGGACGAGCGCGTCGACGCGGTCCAAGCCGTCGCGCCGAGCGTCGCCGTCGACGACGACGGGCACGTGCACGCGAGCTACGTCGTGGCGAACGGCGAGCTGCGTTACGCGACGAACGCGAACGGGACTTGGCACGTCGCCCGCGTCGCGAGCGACGTGCGCGCGAGCGACGACCGCACGACCGCGCTCGCGCTCGACTCGCGGGGCCGCGTGCACGTCGCGACGTTCGGCGCGCTCGCGCCGATCCACGTCACGAACCGCTGAACGTCGCCGGCGCGCTCACGCGTCGTCCGCCGGCAGCGTGCGCGCCTTCACCGCGCGGCCCTTCACGCCCTTCGTCGCGAGCTCGCGCAGCGCCGCCTTCACGCTGCGGCGATCGACCGCGACGTAGGTCGCGTACGCGTTGACCGTGATCTTGCCCACGTGCTCGGCCGGGAGTCCCGCTCCGCGCGTCAGCGCACCGAGCACGTCGCCCGCGCGGAGCTTCTCCTTGCGGCCGCCGAGGATCTGGATCGTCGTCATCGGCGGCACGAGCGGCGCCTTGTTCGCGCGGACGAGCTCCTTCGTCTCGCCCCACTCGAGCGGGGTGCCGCGCGCTTCCTCGATGCGCGCGACGCGGGCCCGTTCGCGCTCGCTCGCGAGCGTGAACGCAGAGCCCTCGCGGTCGACGCGGCCCGTGCGACCGATGCGATGCACGTGCACCTCAGGGTCGGGCGACACCTCGACGTTGACGACGGCGTCGAGCTCCGCGATGTCGAGGCCGCGCGCGGCGACGTCCGTCGCGACGAGCACCGAGCAGCTCCGGTTGACGAACTGGACGAGCACCTGGTCGCGCTCGCGCTGCTCGAGATCGCCGTGCAGCGCGAGGGCCTCGATCCCGCGCGCGGCGAGCTTTTGCGCGAGCCCGCGGCACACGTCCTTCGTGTTGCAGAACGCGAGCGTGCGCTCGGGCCGGTAGTGCTCGAGCAAGCGCACGACGACGTCGAGGCGCTCGCGATCGTCGACGGCGTAGAAGCGCTGGCGGATCTTCGTCGGTGCGTGCTGCTCGAGGAGCTTCACCTCCTTCGGCGCGCGCAGGAAGCGCCGGCCGAGCTCGATCACGCCGTCGGGGTACGTCGCGGAGAAGAGCAGCGTCTGCCGCGTCTTCGGACAGCGCTCGACGACGTCGAGCACGTCGTTCAGGAAGCCCATGTCGAGCATGCGGTCCGCCTCGTCGAGCACGAGCGTCGCGAGCGCGCCGAGGTCGAGGCTCTTGCGCGACAGATGATCGAGCACGCGTCCCGGCGTCCCGACGACGACGTGCGCGCCGTGCTCGAGGCTCGAGAGCTGCGGCCGGATCGGCGCGCCGCCCGTGAGCACGAGCACCTTCACGTTCTCGCTCGCGCGCGCGAGGCGGCGGAGCTCGGTGCTCACCTGCTCGGCGAGCTCGCGCGTCGGGCACAGGACGAGCGCTTGCACGCCGCGCACGTCCGGTTTCAGGTTCGCGAGCAGCACGAGCCCGAACGCGGCCGTCTTGCCGCTGCCCGTCTTCGCCTGCGCGACGAGGTCGTGGCCCGCGAGCGCGAGCGGCAGGCTCGCGGCCTGGATCGGCGTCATCGCGACGTAGCCGAGCTGGTCGAGGTTCGCGAGCGTCGCGGGCGGGAGTCCGAGCTCGCGAAACGAAGGTCCGCTCGTCGGCGGCGTGGAGGGCGGTCGTGTGCTCATGTTCGGAAGGCGCGGACCGTCGATCCGGACCGAAGCGCGCGGAGGATACCCGCACCGCGCACGTCCCGAGCGTCGAATCTCGCGTAGGCGTCGTCGCGACCGTACGTTCGAACGAGAGTGGCGGACGAGCGACGCACGCGGGCTCGCGACGCGAACCCCGCGCGTGGATTCACCGTCCGATCGCGCTCCGGCGCGCTCTACACTGCCGCGCATGCTCACCACGCTCGTCGCCCACGGCATCGCGACACTGGCCGCCCTCGCGAGCCTCCAATCGAGCTCGACGTCGAGCGCACCCACGCTCGAGACGAAGTCGCCGCGCACCGGCCTCGCCGCGCGGTACACGAACGACGCGGAGCTCGCGCGCGACCCCGCGGTGCTGTTCGCTTCGGGCTTCGAGCGCGGGTTCGAAGGCTGGTCGCGCACGAACACGAACGTCTGCGCGATCGACACCGACGCGACGCTCGCGCACTCCGGCGGCGCGTGCCTGCGCATCACGGCGACGCGCGGCGTCGACACGGGCGGCGAAACGACGTGGAAGCTCGCGAAGGGCGTCGACGAGCTCTACCTGCGCTTCTACTGCCGCTTCGCCGCGGACGCGTGCTGGCCGCACCACTTCGTGAAGGTGCGCGCACTCGCGCCGGGCTGGGACGGTCCCGCGGGCGTCGCGCCGCCGGGCGACAAGGGCTTCTGGACCGGCATCGAGCCGCTGCGCGGCGCGTGGCGTTTCTACACCTATTGGCACCAGATGCGCGGGTGGAACAACCCGAGCGACGCCGTCGGGCCGAAGGGCGAGCCGTTGAACGACGACGGCACGCCGAACACGGGCGCGAACGACTTCTACGGCAACACGTTTCAACCTCCGGAGCAGCCCGCGATCCCGCGCGCGACGTGGATCTGCGTCGAGGCGATGGTGCGCGCGAACACGCCGGGAACGAAGGACGGCGCGATGGCGTTCTGGATCGACGGCGTCGAGCTCGGCCGCTACGCGCCGGGCACGCCGATCGGGACGTGGGTGCGCAACGTGTTCGTCACCGCGGGCGAGAAGAACACGAAGCCGGCGCCGTTCCCGGGGTTCGACTTCCGCACGACGAGCGAGCTGAAGCTCTCCGAGATCGGCCTCCTGTGGTACGTGTCCGAGGAGTACGCCGCGAAGGGCACGGCGACGAAGAACGTCGTGTGGTTCGACGACGTCGTCGTCGCGACGGAGTACGTCGGGCCGCGCGTGCCGACGAGCCCGCGATGAACGCTCTCGAGCGTCCTCCACGCGCATGAACTCGAACCTCGACGATCGCTCCGCGCCGACTCCCGGCGCGCTCTCGGCGACCACGACGCGTCCCGCGAGCGCGCGGCTCCCCCGCGTCCTCGGCACGTGGAGCGCGACCGCGGTCGTCGCGGGCGCCATCGTCGGCGCGAGCATCTTCCGCGTGCCCGCCACGGTCGCGTCGGAGGTCGGCGGCGGCGGCGCGATCCTCGCGCTGTGGGTCCTCGGCGGCTTGATCGCGCTCGCCGGCGCGCTCTCGCTGGCGGAGCTCGCCGCCGCGTTCCCGAGCACGGGCGGCATGTACGTGTTCCTGCGCGAAACGTACGGACCGTGGGCGGCGTTCCTGTTCGGCTGGGCGATGCTCGTCGTCAACCCGGCGTCGTATGCGGGGCTCGCGCTGCTCTTCGCGCAGTCGCTCGCGCTGCTCGTTCCCGCGCTGCGCGAGTGGGAGCGCGCGGTCGCGGCCGCGTCGCTCGTCCTGCTCGTCGTGATCAACGTGCGGCCGGTGCGCGTCGGTGCGTTCGTGCTCAACGCGACGACGTGGCTCAAGATCGGCGCGCTCTTCGTGCTCTCGGCCGCGGCGATCGCGTTCGTTTCGCCCGACGCCGCCGCGGCGCCGCGCGCGTACGGCCTCGCGCCCGACTCGTGGTCGGGCTTCGGGCTCGCGCTGATCCTCGTGATGGGCGCGTACGACGGCTGGCAGTGGGTGCCGCAGCTCGCGGGCGAGGTGAAGGACCCCGCGCGCACCTTGCCGCGCGCGATCGTGCTCGGCGTGCTCGCGGTGATCGGCCTCTACCTCGCCGCCAACGTCTCGAACCTGGTCGCGCTGGCGCCGGCGGAGCTCACGGGTTCGTCGCTCGTGACAGCCGACCTCGCAACGCGCACGTTCGGTTCGTTCGGCACCGCGTTCGCCGCGCTGCTCGTGATCACTGCGACGTTCAGCTCGAACCAATCGGGGATGATGACCGATCCGCGCGTGCTGCTCGCAATGGCCGAGGACGGCCTCTTCTTCCGCTCGGTCGCGCAACTGCACCCCCGGCACAAGACACCGTGGGTCGCGGTCGTGCTCATCGGCGCCGCGGCGATCGTGTACCTGTTCGTGCGCGGCTTCGACGAACTCATCGCGACGTTGATCCTCGGCATGTGGCCGTTCCTCGCGCTCTCGGTCGCCGCCGTGATCGTCGAGCGCCGCCGGCGGCCGCAACTCCCGCGTCCGTTCCGCGTGCCGCTCTACCCGTTCGTGCCGCTCTTCTTCCTCGCCGCGTGCGCCGGGATCTTCGCGAACTCGTTCTGGGAGCAGCCCGCGTTCACGTGGATCAACCTCGGCGTGCTCGCGGCGGGCCTGCCCGTCTATTGGATCTGGAACGCACGCGCGACGCGGAGACGCTGAGCCAAGACCGCCAAGCTCCTTCCCGCGTCGCGCACCTTCCCGTCGCGTCGGGCAAGAGATGCTGAGACCCACTTGAACCCCGCGCAAGCACGGGCCGGTCCTCCGGCCCGTGCTTGTGCGGGGTCCGTGATGCGGAGCACACGCGTGTGTTCCGTTGCGTCTCTTTCCGCTGGGTCGTCCCATCCGGCAATTGCGTCCCGATCGACACCAACCGCCGTATCTCAGGTTGCAGTCGCCAGCTCCATATCGAGCGAAGCTCCGCAATCCCCCCACCCCCCGCGCCTACTTGCGCCCCACCTGCGCGCCGACCGCCTCCGGCCGCCAGTCGCTCACGAGGATCAACTCCGCCTCCTCGCGCGGACTGTCCTCGATCGCGATCAAGAAGCGCTCGCGCGGCACATCGTAGGCGAGGATGCCGAGCTCCTTGTCCATCGAGCGGCCCTCGAACATCGCCTTGGGCGGACCGACGTCGAGTTGCCCACCCTTCGACGCGACGGTCGCGCTCCACACCTTGCGCGACAGGTCCAGCCAATAGAGCTCGCCCGCGGACATCCATCCGAAGTTCAACGCGACTCGGCTCGAGGTCACCTGCACGGGAGCCGACGGCGTCGGGTACGTGACGAGCTTCAACAGCCCACCCAAGTCCTCCTCGTTCGACACGACGTACGCCACGACCTCCCCCGACGGCGCGATGGACGGATTCCACTCGGCCTCGGCCGTCGTCATGAGCGTCTTCGGAGCAGGATCGCCCTCGAGATCGATCACGATGAGGTCGCCGACCTTGTCGCGCTGCGGTGCCTTCGCCAGGAGCAAGCTGCGTCCGTCCGGAGTGATCGAGCTCAGGCCGTACTCGAACTTGGGTTCGCCTTTCAGGACCTGCGTCGGCGAGCCACCGCCGAACGGGAAGCTGATCAGGATCTGCCCGGGGCCGTTCGAGTCCGCGGTGAAGATGCGCTGTCCGTCGCTCGACAGGAGCGCGCCGTAGTAGAACCGCGCTTGCGGATCACCGATCGACGTCCGGATGCCGCGCTCCAGGTCGAGCGCGCCGAGGAGCGATTCTCCGCGGTTGCCCACGAGGTTCACCGCGGCGCGGCGGCCGTCCGCCGAGAGGGTCGCGGCTCCGACGGCGAGCGGTTCGATCGGGAGCAGCGTCCGCTCGCCCTTGCGGTCCATCCACGCGAGCTTGTACGTCCCCGCCCGTGCGACGGGCTGGTAGACGAGGGCTCCGCGCGCGGAGAGGCCCATGTTGAGCGCGACTCGGCGGCTGTCCCACTGCACGCCCGCCGCGATGGGCTTGGGGCTCCCCGTGAGCTCGAGTCGATCGAGATCGAAGGGATGCACCACGAGGTTCTCGTCGCGCGCGAACACGAGCGCGGACGGTTCGACGAAGACGGCTTCGGTCAAGCACTCGACGACCCGTCGCGCTTGCTTGTTCGCCGGGTCGAAGACGTACACACCCGGCTTCGACGTGTTCTGGGAGTAGTAGAGGAAGCGCCGCCCGTCGGGGAGCATCTGCGGGACGCGATGCGACTCCTCCGGCTCCGCGGGCTCGGTGATCGGTGACGCCACGCCGCCGGATTCGTCGACGATGGACAAGCCGCCCACGGCGCTGGGCGCGAAGACGATCGTGCCCTGCGTGCCCCACGTTCCGCCGCGTCCGGCGGGAGCCTTGCAGATGACGCGCACGATGCCGTCGGCGAGCTCGATGCACCGCAGCTCCCGCCCCGCGAAGAAGGCGACGGACTTGCCGTCGGGCGACCAGAACGGGTACATGGCCTCCTCCGTGCCGGCGAGCGCGCGGAATTCGAGGCGCGTGAGATCACGCAAGTACAAGGACGGCGGAGACGCGCCCTCCTTCTTCATGAGCGAGGCGACGACGCGCGTGCCGTCGGGGGACACCGCGATCGAGCGGTCGCCCCCGGGCAGCGTCAGACCCTTGGGGAGCGCGAGCGTGGCGCGCACGACGGGGCGCGCGTTCTCGACCGCGCTGGGCGACGGACGCAGCGTCCACGCGGCGAACGCGATCGCGCCGGCGAGGAGCGCCGCGGAGACGAGCACGACCGGCGACTTCGACGTCGTGCTCCGCGTCGCGGCGATCGCGGGAGCTTCGCGCGGATCGCTCGCCGCGCGCTCGAGCTCGAGCCGCGCCTGGCCGATGTCGCGCAATCTGCGGCGCGGATCCTTCACGAAGCAGCTCTCGAGGAGCTCGCGTACGCGCCGCGGCGTCGCGGGAGGGAGCGCCCCGAAGTCGGCCTGCGAGTGCAGCACGGCGCCGAGCACGTCGGTCAGCGTCTCGCCGACGAACGCACGCTTCGCGGTCAGGCACTCGTAGAGCACGCAGCCGAAGGCCCACACGTCGACGCGCTTGTCGATCGCCTTGCCGCGCGCTTGTTCGGGCGCCATGTAGGTCGGCGTGCCGAGCAGGCGGCCCGCTTCGGTCGAGAGCACGCTGTCGGTCGACGAACCCTTCGAGCTCTCGACCGCGCTCTTCGCGAGCCCGAAGTCGAGCACCTTGACCTTGCCGTCGGGCGTCACGCGCACGTTCGCGGGCTTCAGGTCGCGGTGGATCACGCCGGCTTCGTGCGCGGCTTCGAGACCCTCGGCGATCTGCTTCGCGACGTCGAGCGCTTCGTCGAGCGGCAAGGGCCCGCGCTTCAACCGCTCTTCGAGCGACTCCCCCGGCACGAGCTCGAGCACGAGGAAGCACGTGTCCTCCACCTGATCGACGCCGAAGATCTGCGCGACGTTGGGATGGTTGAGCGACGCGAGCGTCGTCGCCTCGCGCTCGAAGCGCTTCAACCGCTCCGCGTCGTCCGCGAAGTGCTCCGGTAACACCTTGATCGCGACCTCACGCCCGAGCTTCGTGTCCTTCGCGCGATAGACCTCGCCCATCGCCCCCGCGCCGAGCGGCGCGAGGATCTCGTAGTGCGACAGCGATTGACCCGGACGGACGGACATGCGAGCGGGGGAGAGTACCCGAAGCTCCCGCGCGCGATCAGCCCTCTACCGGGCCTCTTTTCGCGCGGAGGGGTGCTCCTGCCGACGAACGCGTCGGTTCAGTCGAGCTCCGTCTTCTCCGCGTCGACGTGGAACGCGAGCGAGCGGAACCACGGGAAGAGGTCCTTGCCGACCGCACGACTCCACACCGCGACGCAGTCGTCCATCGTGTACCCCTTGCGCTCCTTCGCGACGAGCTTGCGCTTCGTCGTGAAGTACTTCGCGAGTGCGCCGGGGCCGAACTGGCGCTCGAGCTCCTCGAACACGAAGTACGACTTGCCCCACACGAGGTCGCGCGGCGCGTCCTCCGCGAGCGGGTCGAGCTTCGTGTAGTCGGGATCGTGCTTGCGGCCCGCGGCGAGCTGACGCTCGAGCGTCTCCTTCGCTTCCTTCATCTCCAAGCGCATCCCGACGCGGATGCCGAGGTACGTCGCGATCGGCTCGTTCCACAACGGCTCCGGCTGCGGCAGCACCCACGAGTGTCCCGCCTCGTGCGAGATGAGCTCGACCATCGGGTAGCGATGCTCGGGATACCCGCCCCACCACGCCGCGATCGCGATGCGCTCGCCGCTGCTGAACCCGCCGCCGCCCGTCGGGAGGATCAGGAGGTGCTTGATCATGCCCTCCGACGGCTCGACGCCGGTGAGCGCGACCAGGTGCGGCCGCACCAACGCATACTCGCCCGCGATCGCGTCCGCGAAGCGCTGCGTGCCGTCCGTGAACTCGAGCGTCAGCGGCCCGACCTCGCGCGCGTGCTCCGCGAAGGCACCCTCGAGCGGCTTCTGCGGATCGATCGGCTTCTTCGTCGCGGTCTCTACGAGGAGCGGCGTCACCCACGCGGCGTTGATCGGGTCCTTCGCGTCGGGCTGGTGTCCGAAGAGGCCGCGACTGCCGAGCAGCACGGTGCCTTTCTCGAGCGCGCGGCGCGCGAGGACGGGCTTCTTCTGCGCGTCCTCCACCACGACGCTCCACTCGGGCCCGAGCTCGAGCACGCACCCGGTGCGGAACTCGACCTTCGCAGTCGCGCCGGCGAGCGCGAGCGGCTTCACGGCCTTCGTCGTCGTGAGCTTCGCGCCGAACGCTTCGGCGAGCACGGAACCCGGCGGCATCGGCTCGCCGCCGTCCGCCATCAAGAGCACCGTCCCGCCGTCCTTCGCGAACGCCAAGACGTGCTCCACCGACGCCTTCGAGTACGGCACGTGCGGATCGCCGCCCTCGAGCACGAGCAGGTTCGCGTTCGAGAGGTCGAGCCGGGCAAGGCTCCCCCAGTTGCGCTCGTCGCGACCGACGTCCTTCAGGTACTGAGCGTGGAAACGCCCGTCCATGTAGAAGGTGAACTCCTGGCTCAGGTCGGAGATCGAATGGACGCGCGGCGCGCTGGTTTGCGGCGCGAGCGCGACGAGGAGCGCGAGGAGGGACGTCATGGGCGCCTACTCTAGCCGCGTGATCAGGCCCGAAATGAGCGCGGATCGGCCGTGGGCCGATCCGCTCGTGCTCGAACGCCTGGAACCGTTCGCGCTCGCGCGCGTCAGGGCAGGAACGTCACCGCGAGCCCGTCCGTCTGGTTGAAGCCCGCGCCGCCCCCGGCGATGTTGCGGTACTGCGCCTGGAAGCACCACGTCGAGAACGGGTTGATCGCGTTCCCCGGCACCGTGCCGTAGGAGAGGCTGCGCGTCGCGACGCCGCCCGGGCTCGCCTGCGTCGTGCCGAAGCGGAACAAGCTGCCCGTGACGCACAGGTTCCCGTTGCCGAGCGGCGTCTCGGTGCGCGCCGTGCCGAAGAAGAACGCGCAGCTCGTGTTCGGCGGCAAGTTCGACGCCGCGAGCTGCAGCGCGCCGTTCGCGAGGCTCGGCGCGTTGAGCGCGTCGAGGCGCCCGGGGAGCCCGGTCGAGTTCGCCGTCGCGGTGCAGTAGTTCGCCGGCGTGAGCGGCGGCGTGAAGTCGATCACGAGCTGCGGACGGTTCGCGGGGATCGGGTTCGTGCGCGAGTCGAAGCGCTTCGCGCTGGCGCCGCCGGTCTCCGGGCCGATCAGGATCCAACCGAAGTTCGACGTCGGGTCATTGAGCCACCCCTGCACGTCGTCGGCGGTCGTGAGCGAACTCCACGTGTCGTTGGGTCCGAAGTCGACGGTGTGGATCGCGCTCGGCGTCGCGACGAAGTCGCCGCCCGCCGTCGTCCACGGCGTCGACGGGAAGAAGCGCATCGTCCACGTCGCGTCGCCGGCCTGAGCCGTCGTTCCGGTGCCTTCCTGGCCGGTCGCGTTCGAGGCGCCCTCGCCCCAACTCGCGAGGACGCGGTGCAGCTTCACGTCGACGGGCCCGATCGCGGACTGCGACATGTTGAGGACGAGCGCCGCGCTCACGATCGTCGATCCGGCCGGGATCGCGCTCGCGACGTCGAAGCGCAGGAGCGCGCGGCGCTTCGCGCTCTGGGCCGTCGTGCCGGCGAAGATGTAGTCGCCCGCGCCGTTCGCGATGTTGCCGCTCTGGGAGTACAGCGTGCCGTCCTGCGCGGCGGCCAGCGTGATCGTCCCGGCGACGGCCGGAGTTGCGAGGAACGGGAGCAGGAGGAGGACCGAGAGGGTTCGAATCGTGGTCATGGAGAGAGGATGTGGAGCGCGCGTGTTGGAAAGCGAGGCTCCAGTCACTCTACCCCGAGCGCGCGAATCCGCGGGTGGGCGGCCGCGTTTCGAGGGCTCGAACGGCCCCGATGCGCGCTACTTCCCTTCCTCGGCCAGGCGCAGCTTCTCCGCCGCGCGCCCGTGCCAATGCCGCGAGTAGTCGTCCGCGCCCTTCCCCCAGGACGCCACCGCGCGCCGCAGGTGGTCGAGCCCTTCGTTCCGCTCTCCGAGGCTCACGAGCAGGTTGCCCAGGTTGTAGTGCGCGGGCGCGTTCTCCGGATCGAGCGCGAGCGCGGCCTCGAAGCTCTCGATCGCGCCCGCGTCGTCGCCCGACTGCTGTAGCGCGAGCGCGAGGTTGTTGTGCGTGTCGACGTCCCGTGGAGCGAGCGCGAGCGAGCGCTTGTAGCAGGGGATCGCGAGCTCGGGGCGCCCCGACTGCGCGTACGCGTCGCCGAGGTTGTGATGCACCATCGGGACGTTCGGTTCGATCTCGAGCGCCTTCTGGAACGCCTCGACCGCCTCGTCGGTGCGCGCGAGGTCGAGCAGCACGAGCCCGGTGTTGTTGAAGGCGAGCCAGTACTGCGGATCGAGCGCGAGCGACTCGCGGTAGAGCCCGAGCGCCTCTTCGCGCCGCCCGAGGTCGGCCATGACGAGCCCGAGGTTCATGCGCGCCGGCGCGTTGTTCGGGTCGAGCTCGATCGCCGTCCGGTAGCACGCCGCGGCCTGCTCGAGGCGGCCTTGCTCGCGCAGCGTGACGCCGAGGTTCGTGTGCACGAAGGACGAGGTCGGGCGGAGCGCGCGCGCGGCACGGAACGCGCCCTCGGCGCGCGGGATCTCCCCGAGTCCGAGCAGGACCGTCCCCAGATCGAACGTGATGTCGAAGTCGGAGGGATGACGCTCGGTCGCGAACTCGAGCACGTCGAGCGCCGAGCGCTGTGCTCCGGCCCCGCTGAACGCGCGCGCGAGCAGCACGAGGCTGACCGGCGGCAGATCGCGGAGCTGGCCCTCCTCTCGCAGCGCTTGCACCGCCGCGAGGTTCGGCCTCCGACCCGTCATCAGCGCGCGCAGCCGGTTGCGCCACGGATCGGGGTCGAGCGCCATCGCGAGCCCGCGCAGGCGCCCCAAGTCGGGATCCGCCTCGTCACCACGCCCGGGCTCGTGCTGGCTCGGCCACGTCGACCAGTCGTCGAGCGCGGCGGCGACGTCGACCGCCATCGGCCCGGAGAGCTCCGCCGCGGCGGCCTGCACGGTCATCGAATCGAGCCTGCGTCCGCCGAGGTAGTCCTCGAATGCCCTGGAGTAGAGTTCGTCGTAGCGCCGCGCGATCGCCGCGCGCGCTTCCTCCGGCGGCGTGTTCATCTGAGCACGCAGCGCGAACTCCGTCAGCGTCGTGCGGAGCTCGGCGAGCCGCGCGCGCAGCGCGTCGTCCTTCGCGACGCGGTCAGCCTCCGCGCGAACGCGCTCGCGCTCCGCGTCGACGGTGACGCGCAACGCGTTCGCCGCCGAGCGCGCGTCCTCCGCGACGTCGGGGTCCGTCGCGAGCGACTCCGCCCGTTGCGCAGCGTCGTGCGCGCGGTCCCAAGCGGAAAGCGCCGTCGCACCGGCCGTGCGGGCCTCGCCGAGGCGCACGCTCGCGTCGGTGAAGGCCGCGGAGAGCTGCGCGCCCGCGCGCTCGCGCCGCTCGCGCGCCGCTCCCGTGACGAGCGCGTACCCGCCGCCGGCCAGGGCGAGCACGAGCACCGCCGCTGCGGAGAGCGCGAGCGTCGCCCGCGCGCGGACGCGCGCTTCGGCGGCGCGGATCTGCGCCGCGTGGGCGCGCTCCTCGACGGAGGACAGGTAGCTCGCGACGGCGTCCGCGACCTCCTTGCCCGACGCCGGGCGCGCGGCGCGCGCGGGAGCGAGGCACTGCTTGCAGAGCGCGATCATCACCGCGTCGGCGCCGCACTGGTCGAGCCGCGCGTGCACGCCCTGCATGTTCGCGCGCGTCGCTTGCGTGATGAGGTCGCCGTCGCGCTCCAGGTACGGCGGACCGCCGGTGAGGATCTCGCAGAGGATCGCGCCGAGCCCGAACACGTCGCTGCGCTCGTCGAGACTCTCGACGTCGCCGAGCGCCTGCTCCGGCGGCATGTACGCGGGCGTCCCCATCATCGAGCCCGCGACCGACTGCGAGCCGCGCCTCGGATCGGAGCGCGTGGTCGTGATCACGCTGAAGCTCCCGCCCTTGCGCGCGGGATCGGGGCGCTTCACCTCGCCTTTCTGCAGCACCTTCGCGAAACCCCAGTCGACGACCTGGACCTCGCCGAAGCCGCCGAGCATCACGTTCGCGGGCTTCAGGTCGCGGTGCACGACGTGGCGCGCGTGCGCGTAGCCGATCGTCTGACAGATCTGCTCGAAGATGCCGAGGAAGCGATGGCGGTCCTCGTCGGGGCTCGCGCGACGGCCGAGGTGCACCGCAAGCGTCTCGCCCTTGACGAGCTTCATCGCGAAGTACGGCCGCTCGCCGCGCTGCAGGCCGATCTCGTACACGGGCACGATGCCCGGGTGCTGGAGCTGGCCGCCGATCTGCGCCTCCTCGACGAAGCGCTCCAGGATGTCGGGGTGGTTCGCGTACTCCGCGCGCAGCACTTTCATCGCGACGTCGCGGCCGAGGTCCTGGTCGCGGCCCTTGTACACGACGCCGACACCGCCCCGCGCGAGCTCGCCGAGCAGCTGGTAGCGCCCCGCGGGATCGCGCAGCGCCTTCGCCTCGTCGTCGATGCGGACGAGCGGGTGCGTGTCCCCACCGATCTCGGGGAGCTCGAGGTCGAGCCGCGACCCGGTGCGCTGCTGCAGGATGCGCAGGATGCTCGGCTGCGCGGGCGAGGACTCGGCCCCGAAAGCCGCGCGCAACGCGGCATCGAGGTCGTCGGGCTTGGATGCGTCGGTGCTCACGGTTTCCACGTCCTTCCTCCAGCCCGAGGCCGGTTTCCCTCGCGACTTCCCGGCATTTTTCGGGCGGGGCTCACGCGTCCGGGGAGAGGAGCGCCAGGAGCCGGCGGCATTCGTCGTCGAGCTCGGCCTCGGTGCGCACCGAGTGGAACGCGACGACGCGGCGCAGGCACGCGCGGAACTCGTCGCGGGCGCGGGCGTAGGCGCGGTGCACGGCGTCCGCGTCCATCCCCCATCGCTCCGCGATCTCGCGCACCGGCACGTCGGAGCCGAACCGCAGACGGAGGAGCTCCACCCGAAGGCGCGCGGCGTCGTCGCTCGCTTCGCGACTCATCTCCGCGGCCGCTTCGCGCATCAACGTGAGCGCCCACTGTCGATCGAAGACGCGCGACACGCCGATCGCGTCGTCGGCGAGGTCCTCGGGGAGCTCGAGCGAAGCGCGCGCGTGCGCCGCTCGACCGCGCTCCTCGAAACGCAGCGCGACGTGCCGCACGACGCCGAAGAGGAAGCCGCGGAAGTCTCCGGACGCGGCCTCGGCGCGCGTGAGCGGTCCTCCCGGCCGGAAGCAGTCGACGAAGGCCTCCTGCACGGCGTCGTCGACTTCGTGGACGAGCGGCGTGCCGCGCCAACGCTGCACGAGGAACGCACGGACGAGCGGGAGGTAGCTGCGACCGAAGGAAGAGCGCGCCGTCGCGTCGCCGTCCGCGGCGCGTTGGATCAAGCTCCAGCAGGTATCGCCGCCTCGCTCCGCTCCCATGCCGGGATCATGCGCGGACGGCCCATCGCGCGGCAAGGGCGTGTTTTCGGCGAGAACTCGCGAGGAAAAACGGCGAGCCCCGGGAGGAAGGAGCGACGCGCAGCCCGCGCTCCCGAGCAACGGCTCGGGGGAGGCCGCGCGGCATTCACCCGACTCCACCCCGAGAACCTCCTCGAGTTCCTCCATGAAGATCGCCGCTCCCCTCACCTTCGCTTCCTCCCTCCTCGCCGTCGTCGCGCTCGTCCCGAGCTCGCACGCGCAGACGATCACGAGCCTCGGCCAGTTGCCTGGCGACGGGTACTCGGACTGCATCGCGATCAGCAAGAACGGCGACGTCGTCGCCGGCAACAGCTCGGGCGTGAACGGAAACCGCGGCATTCGCAAGAAGAACTCCGGCCCGCTGCTGGACCTCGGCACGCTCCCGGGCGCGACCGACACGTGGGTCTTCGGCATGAGCGCGGACGGCAAGGCGATCGTCGGCTTGTCGCTGCTGCCCGATCGCGAAGGCGCGTTCCGCTGGACGCAGGGCGCCGGGATGATCGACCTCGGCATGCTCCCCGGCGGCACGGTCGGCGCGTCGGCGTACGGCGCGAGCAACAACGGCGCCGTGGTCGTCGGCGCGAGCGACTCGGCGAACGGCATCCACGCGTACCGCTGGACGACGAACACCGGAATGGTCGACCTCGGCGTGCTCCCCGGCGGTTCCTACTCGTTCGGGCTCGCGGTCAGCGCGAACGGTCACACCATCACGGGCTTCGCGGACCTCACGGGCGGCGCCGAGCACGCGTTCCGTTGGACGCCGCAGCACGGGATGCAGGACCTCGGCGCCGTGAACCCGGACGAGTGGTCGTCCGGCTACGCGATCAGCGCGAACGGCGCCGTCATCGCGGGCACGAGCGGCGCCGACGCGGCGCGCTGGGTGAACGGAACGCCGCAGAGCCTCGGCCACCTCGACGGCGGCTCCTTCTCCGGGGCCTACGGAGTCAACGAGAACGGCCTGTTCATCGTCGGCACGTCCGACGACGAGAGCGGCGACCTGCGCGCCTTCCTCTGGACCCCGCTGCTCGGGATGGTCGACCTGAACGACCTCCTCCCCACGCTCGGCGTCGACCTGACGAACTGGACGCTCGAAGCCGCCACGAGCATCTCCGCCGACGGCCGCCGCATCGTCGGCGTCGGCCTGATCAACGGCGCGCGCCGCGGCTTCATCGCGACGCTCCCGAACCCCGGCCTCTGCGGCGAAGGCTGGCTCCCCGGCTGCGGCCACCACCATCACCACCACTGATGGAGTTGCCGAGAGCAACCAAGCAGCCGAGGCCAACCAAGAACCTGAGGCCAACCAAGAAGCCGAGGCCAAACAGGAAGCCGAGGCCAACCCAGAAGCCGAGAAACAACGAGTCGCTGAGAGCAACTAGAACTCGTGGCTCGATCGCGCCGGTTCCTCCGGCGCGATCGAGTCACGAGTCTGGAATGCGAAGCATCCAAATGTGCGCCTTTGCGCCCAGTCTCCCTCACCGCGCATCTGCCTTCGCGCGCCGCCAGTCACCCCCGCTCCTCAAACACCCCCGACGCCTTGTTCTTCCGCACCTCATCCCCCCGGAACACCCGCCCATTCATCGCGACATACGTCCCCGACGCCAACGCCTGCGCAAACGCAATCGCGCTCCCCAAATTGAACAACCCATCCGAGCTGCCGAACGTGTACGGCACCATCGCGCCCGTCAACACGATCGTCTTGTCCAATCGCGCCGCCCCGATGAACCGCGCCGTGTGCTCCATCGTGTCCGTGCCGTGCGTGATCACGATCCGATCTTCCGGCGCCTTCCGACACGCCTCGAGGATCCGCTCCCGATCCTCGTCCGTCATGTCGAGGCTGTCGATCAACATCAACGTCTCCACCGTGATCGGCAACCGGCTCCGCCCGAGGCGCAGCATCTCCTGCACGTGCGTCTCGCGGAAAAACAGTCGCCCTTCGAGCTCGTGGTAGTCCTTGTCGAAGGTTCCGCCCGTCACCAGGATCCGCAGCGCCGCAGGGTTCATCGGAGCATCATCCCAGACCCGGGCTCGGCGCGCCATGGGCCCCGCGCCGCCGAGTTCACTGCGCCGTGCCGCGCAGGAGCACGTGGAACGGCTGCGGAGCGTTCGCCGCGTCGTGGTCGAGCTGCAGCGTCGCGTCGCGCTGCCCCGTCGCCGTGCGCGGATCGAAGCGCACGCGGTACTGGACGTAGCTCCCGCCGAGCACGCCCGAATCGCCGAGGCAACTCGCGTTGACGGCCGCGCGCATGATGTCCGCCGTCGCGGGATGGAAGGAGAGGTCGATGTTGTCCATGCCGCCGCAGAGGTGGCAGTAGCTCATGATCGTGCCCTGCGAGCACACCGTCGTGCCGGTGCAGTTCGAGTAGCACTGGTCGAGCGGCGGGCAGTACGCGTGCGTGTGGTTCGAGCCGAAGTTGTGGCCGATCTCGTGCGCGACGACGACGAAGTCCCACGTGAAGTTGCCCGGCTGCCCGGTCCACGTGCTCCAGTCGATGTTGCCGCCGAGGTTCGCGCTCACGCCGAACCCGAAGCTCGAGTTGCACAGCACGTTGATGTACGCGACGCCGCCGCCGAGCGAGGCACCCGACAGGAAGTGCGCGAGGTTCGCCGACACGGGCCACGAGTTCGGCGCCCACGCGCCGACGAATTCGTTCAGCAAGTCCGTCGGCGTGCCGCCCGAGTCCTGCGTCGTCCATCCGTCGGAGGCGGTCGTGTGCACGCCGAGGTACGCGATCGAGAACGTCGACTGGATGTCCTCGAAGTACTGCGCGCTCACCGCGGCGACGAGCTCCGTCACGTACGTCGTGAGCGCGCCGGACGAGCCGAACTTCTGGTAGAGCTGGTAGTCCGTCTCGAGCGCGAGCCGGCACTCCGCGACGTCCATCGTGCCGGGCGAAACGATCGCGCCGGTCGTCGGCGTGTTCCCTTGCGCCGCGCCGGGCACGAGCGGCGCGTCCGCGCACTCGAACGTCGGCGGCGCGACGCCGAGCGCCGCGAGCCCGTTCTCGCCGTCGACCGCGCGCAAGGCGCCGTCCGCGCCGCGCGCGAGGTGCACGCGCCGCTTGGGTTCGCCCGGGAGCTCGACGAAGCCGCGCGGACCGCTCGCGTCGAGCGCGAGGAACACGCGCGAGCCCGGAACCTCCGCCGCGTTGCCGGTCCAGAACGCGACGCCGTCGAGCAGCGCGCGCGGACCGCCGACGACGTCCACGCCGTCGACGCGGAGCACGGCGTCGTCCGCGACGGGCAGCGGCGCGCGCTGCAACTGCAGCGTGACCGGACCGAGCCCCGGCAGCGGGAACCCGTGCACGCTCGCGAGCTCGCGCGTGCGCAGCTCCGCGGCGAGTTCCGCGTCGAACGCGAGCGCGATCCCGGGGCCGGAGCCCTGCTCGAGCGCGGCCGTGATCGGCGACGCCTGCGCGAGCGCGGGATCGCCGCCGGTCGCGACCTCCGCGGCCGGCACCATCGACGCGGAGTCGACGGTGACGTCGAAATCCGCCGCGTTCGTGCCCGTGATGCGCGGCGCCGCGACGTGCATCGTCGCGCCGCCCGTGTTCGAGACGCGCACGAGCGTGCCCGTGTTCGGCCCCGCGTTCAGCGTGCGCGCGCCGAGGTCGACGAGCTCGTTCTCCGCGAGCGCGTTCTCCGTCCCGGTCGCGCCCTCGGTCGCCGCGAACGCCGCGGCGCCCGCGCTCTCGTCGTCGAGGATCGTCAGCGTGCGCTGCGTCGTCGCGCCGAGCGACGCGCCCGTCGACGGCGACGAGAGCGCGAGCACGATCGTCTCGCCCGCCTCCGCTGCCGCGTCGTCGAGCAGCGTGATCGTCACCGACTGCGTCGCGCCGTCCGTGCTGCCCGCGGCGAAGTTCAGCGTGCGCGACGAGAACGACGTGAAGTCGGAGCCCGCGCTCGCGGAGCCCGTGCCCGCGTTCGACACGACGACGCTCGCTCCCGTCGCGAGCGCGACCCCCGGCGCGAGGTCGAGCGCCACGTTCACCGCGATCGCACCCGCGGTCTCCGAGAACGAGCTCGTCGCGCTCGACGCGAACGCGATGCTCGCCGCGTCCGCGTCCGTGATCGAGGCCGTGAACGTCGCCGGGCTCGCGATCGAGCCGCCGCTCGCCGAAGCGAGCCCGAGCGCGACCGTCTCGCTCGCGCCCTCGACGAGGAGGTCCGAGAGCGGCGTCAGCGCGACGGTCTCTGTCGCTCCGTCGATCGAGCCCGCGGGGAACGTCACCGCCGTCGGCGCGAACGCCGCGTAGTCCGTGCCCGACGTCGCGGTGCCCGTGCCGCGATCGACCACGTCGACCACGACGTCCGCGTCCGTCGCAGCGAGCGACGTGTGCAGCACGACCGTGACGGACGACGCGCCGCCGTCCTCGCCGACGCTCGCTGCGTTCGTCGCGAACGACACGTGTGCCGACGCGCCGCCGCTGCCTCCGCCGCCGCAGGCAGCGAGGAAGAGCCCCGCCGCGACGATCCCTGCCTTCGCGCTCGTTCGTTGCACGCCGATGAACTCGAGTCGGGCCGATCCCACGGCCCGTCCGAGCTCGTTTCGAGCCCGCGCCCCGGCGCCGCCGGGGCCCGAATCGACCTCCGGACGGGCCGATCTGAACCCCGGCTCGTTTTCCCCCGCGGCCGACGCGCTCGAATCGCGGGCCGACGCTTCAGCGCGCGCCCGCCGCGGCTCCGCTCGCCGCGCCGCGCGCGTCGAGGTGCGACTCGATCCATCCCATCCAGAGCTTCGCTCGCTCCCGTGCGTTGACCGGATCGCTCGAGGCGTGCGTGCGGCCCTGGAAGCCGATGAACTCGGTCTCGACGCCGTTGTCCTTCAGCGCGTGGTAGAGCGCGAACGACTGCGTCGGCGGGACGCGGTAGTCCTCGAGGTTCGTCAGGACGAGCGTCGGCGCGCGGATGCTCGTCGCGTACGTGATCGGCGACTGCGCACGGTAGGCGTCGGCGAACTCGCGCTTCCACGGCGAGCCGCCGAACTGATGTCGGATGCCGACGTTGCCGTCGGCGAAGTTGTACATGTCGGTCCAGTCCGTCACCGCGGCGCCCGCGACGCCCGCCGTCCACTCGTTCGGGTACTTGCCGAGCAGCCACGTCGTCATGAAGCCGCCGTAGGACCAGCCCGTGACGAACGCGCGCTTCGAGTCGACGTACGCGCGCTTCTTCAGCTCGGCGACGCCGGCCATGACGTCGCGCCCCGGACCTTCGCCCGCGTCGTCGAAGATCGCGTTCGCGAAGGCGTGGCCGAGGTTGTCGCTGCCGCGGTAGTTCGGGCTGAACACGATCCAGCCCTTCGCGGCCATGAGCTGCGGGAGCATCGAGAAGCTCGTCTTCGACGCCGACGTCGGCCCGCCGTGGATCACGAGCACGAGCGGCCGCGGCGTCGACAGATCGTCGGGCAGCGCGAGCACGCCGTCCGCTTCCATCCCGTCGTGCGTCTTCCACGTGATGCGCTCCATGCGCGCGGCGCGCCGCTCCTCCGCCCACGCGTTGAAGCGCGTGAGCCGGCGCGGCTTCGCGGCGGCGGAGTCCATGACGTAGACCTCGGCCGGCAGGTTCGCGCGCGACGCGCTGAACGCGATCGCGCCGGTCGGCGCGACGCAGCAGTCGTAGCCGAACGCGCCCGACACGACGAGCCCGTCGAGGTCGAGCTCGCGCGCCTTCGCGTGCGTGTCGAGCGGGACGATCCACAGTCCGACGCCGTCGCGCTCGTTGCACGCGGTGAGGAACTCGTTGCCGCTCGGCATCCACTCGGCGCCGAACACGTGGCGGTCGAGCGCGCGCGTGACGTCGACGCCCGGCCCCGTGCCGCCCTTCGACAGATAGAGATCGGAGAGGAACTGCGGCTTGCCGTCGCGCGGATAGCGCACGAGCACGCCCGAGCCGTCGGGCGCGAACGTCGGCGCGGTCTGGTAGCGATCGACCGAGTCGAGCGGCTCGAGCGCGCCGCTCTCGACGTCGAGGAGCATCACGCGGCCGAGGTCGAGCTGCCCCGACTGCGGCGCGGGCACGCGCGTCAGCGCGATCTTCTTCCCGTCCGGCGACCACGCGAGCGACGACGCGGGGCTCGACGGCGGGAGCACGAACTCGATCGACCACTCGCCGCTCGTCAACCGCTTCGCATCGTCCGCGTCGAGCGTCTGCAGCCACGCGTGCCGCGGCAGCGAGGGCGTGCGCAGGAAGAGGTCCTGGTCGCCGAGGCGCAGCGTCTTCACGTGCTTCTCCTCGCCCGTGCGCTCCGGCTCCGCGTCCTCGGCCGCGAACGCGATCGCGCGGCCGTCGGGGCGCCACGAGAAGTGCTCGATGCCGGTCGGCGAGTGCGTGAACTGCCGCGCTTCGCCGCCGTGGATCGGGAGGAGCCACACCTGCGGCTCGTCCTTCGCGTCGGGCGCGACGAACGCCAGAGTCGCGCCGTCGGGCGACCACGTCGGCTGCGAGACGGACTTGCGGCCCTGCGAGAGCACGCGCACCTCGCCGCTCGCGACGTCGACCGCGCAGAGCGCGCTTTCGTTCTTGTTCTCGGCGAAGTTCGCGCGCGACGTGATCACGGCGACGGTCTTCCCGTCGGGCGCGAGCTGGACGCTCGACACGCCGACGAGCAGGCGCAGGTCCTCCAGCGAGTACGGCTGTTCGGCGGCTTCGGCGAAGGTGGTGAGGACGAGGAACGCGGGGACGAGGCGGAGTTCGAGCATGCGCCCACGGTAGCGAACGCGGAGCCCCCGCGGTGTCTCGCGACCGTACGGATCGCTCCACGAACCGTGCACCGAGCATCTCGTCGCCCGCTCGCCGCGCGAGTAGGGTGTGCGCTCCGCCCCCATGCGCACCGCACCGTTCCGCGCCGTCGGATGCGCGCTCGTCGCCGCCGCGACGGCCGCGTTCGCCCAGAACCCCGCTCCGAAGCCGGAAGAGCCCGCCGCCGCTCCCGGCCGCGGCGCCGCGTCGATCGCGGCCGCGCGCAAGGCGATCGCCGACGGCCGCGCGGAGCAGGCGTTCACGCCGCTGCGTCTCGCGCTCGACGCGCAGCCGGAGTCGCTCGAGGTGCTCGCGCTCTGGGTCGATGCCTGCGCGCACGACGAGGATGCGCGGACGTTCTGGCAGCACGAGCTCGCGCGCGCCGCGACCAGACCGGGCGGCGAGCTCGGGCTCGACGCCGCGGGCAGGAAGCGCCTCGCGCCGAACGACGCCGCGCTCGCGACCGCGCGCGCCGCCGCGGTCGAGGAGCTCGTCCGCTTCGCGCGCGAGCGCGAGAAACAAGCCGCGACGAAGCCCGACGCCGCACTCGTCGCGACGTGGGCGCGCCGCACCGCGCTCGAGCTCGCCCGCGGTTCGCGCGCGCTCCTCGAGGCGAACGAGGCCGAGCTCTCGCCGCGCCTGCGCGTGCCCGACGCGCTCCCCGCGCAGGTCGTGCGCGCGCTCCAGACCTTCGCGGAGAACGCGCAGAGGAACTCGCGCACGAAGGAAGCGGTCGAAGCCGCGCGCGTGCTCGCGGGCCTCGGCGTGCAGCTCGGTTGGGAGAAGGACCTCCAAGGCCCGAAGCCGACGGGCCTCGGCGCGCTCGCGAAGACGGCGAACGAGCTGCTCGCGAAGGCGCGCGCGCAACTCGCGAGCAAGAACGAGCGTCCGTGGACCGTCGAGGAGCTCGAGAAGCTCGACGCCGACCAAGCGGAGGCGTTCACGCGCGCGCACGACTCGCTCGGGAACCCCGGCGTCGCCGTGAGCCCGAACGCGCGCTACCGCATCGAGACGGACTGCGGCTACGAGACGTTGCTCGGCACGGCGCGCACCGTCGAGCTCCACCACGCGCGGCTCGCGCGTTGGTACGGCACGGATCCCTTCACGAACGAGCCCGGGCTCGTGCGCATCGTCCCCGAAGCGACCGGGCTCGAAGCGGAGGGCGCGCCGTTCTGGTGGGCCGGCGGTTTCCAAGGCGGCGACACGACGACGCTGCGTTTCTCGTGCGGCGGCGGCGCGCCGACGATCGAAGGGCTCGGTCACGGGCTCGTGCACGAGCTCACGCACCGCTTCGACGGCGCGCTCTATCCCGGCCTCCCCGCGTGGCTCGCGGAAGGAAAGGCCGTCTGGACCGGCGGCGCGTACGGAGCTTCGACCGCGCCGGAGTTCGTCGAGAACTACGCGTCGATCGGCACGATCGAGGGCGCGTTCGTGAAGGGCTACGGCGACCCGACGAAGCTCGCGAAGCTGATCGAGGGCACGATCGACGACTACCGCGACAACTACGTCGCGGGGAACGCGCTGTACGTCTACCTGCGCTCGCGCAAGGACGCGTCGGGTCGCTTGCTGTTCCGCGACGCGTTGCGCGTGTTCCAGGAGAAGGCGCGCACGGCGAAGAAACCGAAGGAGCACTTCCTCGCGACGTTCTGCGACGGACGCGACGGAAGGCCGAAGAGCTTCGAGGACTTCTGCGCCGATTGGACGCCGTGGGTCGCGGGCTTCTACTGGCAGGCGCGCAAGCCGTGGGCGCTCGAGTTCACCGAGGACGTCGGCGGCGCCGACGCGCCGCCCGTGATGGACGAGCCCGTGTGGGTGTGGACGCGGAGTCGCGCCGAGCCGCGCTTCGGTCAGGAGCAGGCGGCGCTCGCAGCGCGGATCTTCCTGCGCGCCGGCGAGCGCGCGAACGCGATCGCGGCGGGCACGTGGGCGCTCGCGGTCGACGGGCGTCGTCCGATGGACGAGCTCGCGTTCGCCGACGCGCTCGAACGCGAAGGCCGCAAGGAGAGCGCGTGGGCCGTGCGCGCGGAGCTCGACGCCGTCACGGGCGCGCGCAACGGAGCGCCGCCGTTCCAGAGCGCGCTCCCGCGGACGTTCGCCGCGCTCGAAACGCTCGGCGCGGCCGTCGACGACGCGTCGAAGCGCTCGCTCGCGCGCACGGCGGGCGCGCTGCGCGCCGAACGCGAGACGCTCGCTCGACGGCTCGGCGTCGCGGAGCTCGCGCCGCTCCCCGCGGTCGACGTCGACGCGCCGAGCGTCGTGTTCGACGGTCCGCCGAACGTGCTCGCGCGCGACGGCTGGGGCGAGTCCGGGCTCACCGGCTACGAGGAACGCCGCGCGAAAGGCCGTCACTTCGTCGACGAGGACGGCGCGCTCGTCGTCGGGCTCGAAAAGCCGAAGGCGAAAGCGACGAGCACCGGAGAAGGGCTCGCCGCCGTCGACCGCGCCGCCGCGCAGATCGACTGCTTCGCGCTCGCGCCGGAGTGGGTCCTCGCCGGTTCGTGGCGCCTCGACTGCCGTGTGCGCTTCCTGACGAGCTTCGTCTCCGGCTGCGTCGTGCTCGGCTTTCGCGAGCGCGACGACAACGTGCGCTTCTCGTTCGGCGCGGGCGATTTCGACTACGCGATCGGCGCGAGCGAGAAGCAGGAGCACGACTTCACGGACGTGAATTGGTCGATCACGGGCCTGCGCGATCGCGACGGCGGGCTCGTCGCGGGCACGTCGGGCGGCGTGCACTTCGACGCGCCGCGCTCGACGTTCTGGCTCTCGCTCGTCGTCGACGGGCCCGTGCTGCGCGCGTTCGTCGACGGGAAGCCCGTCGGACGCTACGTCACCGTCGACGGAGCGCCGATCGAGGGCCGCATCGGGTTCGCGACCGGGATGGGCGCGCTGCGCGTCGAGGACCTGCGGCTCTCGCGCCTCGAGCGCAGTCGTCGCGCGCCCGCGCGGGGACGCGAGGAGGAGCTCTTCGCGCTCGACGACGCGCGCTCGGTCGCGCCGTGGGACGCGGCGAACGTCGCGTCGCGCGGGCTCCCGCGCGTGCCGCAAGGGACGCTGCTCGCCGTCGTGCCCGCGCCCGAGACGGCGTTCGCGAGCGAGCTCGACGAGACGGCGTTCGTGCAGCGCGCGACGCGGGGGCTGCGCGACCTCTCCGTCGTGATGCGGCGTGAGCAACCGACGCAGCCGCTCGTCGTCGCGTTTCCGGCGAGCCTCGGTGCGAAGGCGCGCGCGGAGCTCGAGGCCGCGGCGCGCAAGGAGCTCGGCGAGAAGGTCGAGCTCCGAGCGCACGCGGTGCGCTCGAGCGCCGCGCCTCCCCCCGCGGATTCACCGAAGGACGTCGACACGAAGCCCGCGAACGGGGCCGCGAAAGACGGCGAGCCCGTGAAGCCCGATGCGAGCGGCGACGTGAAGGCCGACGCCGCCGCGTCGTCGCGCGCGCGCTCGCTCTGGCTCTTGTTCCTCGACCAGGCCGGCACGGTGCGCGCCGCATCGCGCGTTTCGACCGCGAAGCCCGCGTCCGACGAGTTCCTGCGCTGGCTGCGCGTCTTCCGCGAGCACGGCCGGCCCGAACGGACCCTGCCTTCGATCGAGCGCGTCCCAGTGGGCGGCCGCTGACGCGCGAGCTCCCGGCCGATCACGCCGTGCGCGATCGGCGCGAGGGAGCGAGCGAGTCTCAACGGTCGACGGCGTCGAGCTCGACCCGCGTCCCCGCCGTCGCGTCGACCTCGCCGAGCACCGGGTCGAGCACGGCACCTCGCGCATCGAGCGCATGGAGCTCGAGCCGCGTCGCCGGGACGACGAGCTCGATCGGTTTCGAGAGCGCGCTCGCCGACAGCCGCGTGATCACGCTCACTCCGCGCGAGCCGCGCCCGGTGATCGCGAGACCGTGCGCGCCGCCGCGTGCGCGCAGCGAGAGCCGCGCCGTCGGCACGTCGACCTGGAGCTCGCGCGGACCGGAGTCGAGCTCGATCGGCATGCGGACTTCGCGTCGAACCTCGCGGTCGCAGGTGTCGACGAGCACGAGCGTCCCGCGCCCCGGCTCGAGGTCGTCGAGGTCGAATCCGCCCTTGGCGTCGAGCAGGTGCGCGTGCGGCCGGCTCCACGACTCCGCCTCGTTCGCGGTGAACATCGCGCTCCATCCGCGTGGTTCCACGCCGGGCATCGTGAACTTCCCGACGACGTGCGCCGGCTGTTCGTTCCGCAGGTCGAGCACGAACGTCGTCGTTCGCCCGGCCTCGATCTCCACGGTGCGCGCGGGCGGGCGGAGAGGAGCGCGCCCGGGCCTTCCGACCACGTCTCCGACGAGACGGTGGATCCACCATCGGCCGGGCGCGAGCCCTTCGAAGCGGAACGTACCGTTCGCGCCGACGCACTGCGCGTGCACGATCTGGTCGCCGAAGCAGATGCCCACCCACTGCCCCGTGCGCGGCACGCCGACGGGCAGGAGCAGCCGCCCCACGAGCACGCCCGGCTCGGCGAGCCGGAGCACATGGAACGTGCCGGCGTCGCGCGGATCGATCGGTTCCTCGACGTGCGCGATGCGCTGCCCGAACGCGACGGTGAGCGCGCGCGTCTCGGAGCCGCGCAAGGTGAACTCGAACGTGCCGTCCGCGGCCGTCGTCACCCGCTCCCACTCCACGGTCGAGTCGAACCGCTGCGGGAAATGCGTCGTGCGCTCCAAGGTGTCGGGTGCCGCGAGCCGCCAGAGCTGCACGAGCGCGTCGCCGATCGGCGCTCCGCGCGCGTCGTCGACACGACCGCGGAGGGTCGGTGCGGTCTCGAGCACGAGCACGGTCTCTTCCTCGAGGCGCTCGGGGCTCGTGAAGCGCCACGTCCGCGTCGCGTGCCCGGGCGCGGTGACGCGCAGCCCGAAGTAGACGGCGGGGCGTGCGAGGGAGATCGTTCCGTCGGCGGAGGTTCCCGAGTCGATCTCGAGGAACTCGTCGTACGTCTGCTTCCATTGCGCTCCGACGACGGGCCGTCCCTCGGCGTCGCGCACGAGGAACCGCGCGGCACGCGCGGCGGGCAGCACGTAGCGTCCCTCCTTCGACGTCGCCTCGACGCCGAGACAGAGGACGGCGCCGGCCTCCCCCCTCGGCGCCCAGACATGCAGGTCGTCGAGCCCGCTGCGATCGAGCTCGACCTGGAACCGCCCTTCGGTGTCGGTGAAGCCGATGAGCTCCCAGACGCCGTCGTGACGCCGGTCCACGCGCGCGCGATAGACCGGTGCGCCGTGTTCGTCGACGACGACGCCGCAATGCTCGGTCTCCGGCGACTGCACGATCAGGTCCTCGGTGCGCGTCTCCTCCTCGGCCCTGACCTCGATCGCATGCGACGCGCGCCCGAGAAAACGCGGAGGAAGCGCCCACGCACGGTACGTGCCGGGCGCGATGCCCTCGAAACGAAAGCGTCCTTCCGCATCGGTCCAGCCCGCGAGCAGCACCTGGTGCAGTGCGGGCAGCAGGTCGGGGAAGCGCGTTTGTTCGTCCGCGTCCAGGTCGGGGTGAGTGAGACGCACCTCGGTGTTCACGAGCGGTCGCCCGTCCGGATCGAGCACGCGCCCCGTGACGACGCCGGCTCGCGGAAGCAAGATGTCGCCGAGCTCGACTCGATCACCGGGAATCGCGAACACGCTCAGCTCCCGCGGCGCGCGACGGTGGGCCTCCGCGCGCAGGACGAACTGCACCGCGCGGTCGAACTCGCTCGGGTGGCTCTGCCGCGACGGATCGAGCCCCAGCTCGACCTCGCCGTCGGGATCGGAGCTCTTGCTCGGCCCACCCTCGACCGGCCGCCCCGTGATCGACTCGACGAGGAGCAGGCGCGCTCCGCCGATCGTGTGCCGATCTTCGTCGACGAAGCGCGCGTGCACACGAACCTCCGCGTTCGAAGCGGGCTCCTCGGCGGCGATCGGCGGCGCGATGGCGACGGCGTTGGAGCGCGCGCCGGTCGCGACGGGTCCGACTCGGGCTCCCGCGACACCTTCGTCGGCCTCGCGCGACGCCGCGCTCACCGCGGCTCCGCGGCCTCGATCCGCACCGAAGCGGAGCGGGCCGAACGGAGAGAACAGCACCACGACGAGCGCCGTCACGCCGAGCGACCACGTGATCCACGGCGCGACCCGAGCGTTGCCGAACCACGCCCGTCGATCGCGCGCGAACCGCCGCGCAGAGTCCCAGAACGCGACGAGGGGCAAACCGATCCGGTTCCCGTTCTCGTCGCGATCGTTCCACTCCTCGTCGAGGAGTTCGTGCGCGCGGCGCAGTCGCGCGCGCACCGTCGCCGGAGGCACGCCGTCGGCGTGCGCGATCTCCTCGACGGTCAGACCGTGGTGATGGCGGCGCAAGAGCGTCGAGCGCAGGGGCTCTTCCAGCGCCGTGACGCTGCGCAGGAGTCGCTGCTGGGCCGCGATCTCGTCGAGCGCGCGCGCAGGGTCGGACCGAGACACGCCGCGACCGTGTTGGGGATCAGTGTGGGTCACGCGGGCGGTCGGAGAGGATCACCGGTCCCGCGACGGAGCGCAACGAGCCGGAGATCGAAGTCCACGAGGTCCCCCCCGCCGCGACCCGCGGGGAGCACGGGTCGAACTCCGCGGACCCCGCTCGCCCCGGCCGGGAGATCGTGGGTGAGTCCCTCCGCCCGCCGGTGCGTCGGTGCCGTCCGGTCGCGGGCGAGGCCGCTGCCGCGGCGCGGGAGCGAGCGCGCGCGGTCGAGGAAGGACCGACGGGCCGAAACGTCGCCGCGGGAGAGAGCCATGCGAGCGGGACCGGTCCCTCTTGGCGACACGCCGCTCTCGGACGGCGGTCACCACCGGCGACCCTGGCCCTCCCCCGCGGGCGACGCGAATCCGGCAGCGCCTCGTCGGGCGCCCGGCGTAGACACGCACGGCGCGAACACGACCGCCAGGTTCTGCGAAAAAAAACGGCAGGGGGCCGAGCCCTTCCCTTCGCTCGCGGCCGCCCCTCGCTCACCCGTGCGCCGTGCGCACGCGGCGCGTGCACGCGATACGCGCGCGGACGAGTCCCTCACGACCCTCTTACGGCCGCGGGGAAATCGAAACGACTCATACCGAGCAAGCCCTGCGCGCCGCGCTCGCGCGTCTTCGACGCGAGGACGCGGACTGACAATTCGAACCTCGGAGCGCGCCGCTTCCGGAGCGCGCGCACGAGCCTCGCGGCCCCACGCCGCGCATCGATCCCGTCGCGAGCGATCGCGCGCGGACCCCGAACCGAGTGAAGAGAGTTCGCGGGTCCGCGTGTGCTCCGACGAGGACCGCCCGCGCGATCGAGCCCGTTCCGCAACCCATTCGCGGAGCGGGAGCGACGCGCGGAGCGGGCAGACGTTTCGAAGACGAAGCCGAGGAGGAGGGCCGGTGACGGTCCTCCTCCTCGTTCCCTTTCCGCCGCGCGGGTCAGCGCGCGAACCCCGTGCGCGCCTCGCCCTCCGCGAGCGCCTTCAACTTCTTGAAGAACGAGCGGAGCTGCAGCCGGCCGAAGATCGCGAAGAGCAAGCCGAAGATGCGCATCACGCCGTTCGTCTTCGCGCCGCACGCGTAGTCGAGCCGCGTCGTGCCGTCGCCGAGGTCCGTGAGCACGTAGTCGACGTCGATGACGCAGCCCTTCAACGCGCCGCCCACCATGGTCATGTGGAAGCGCCGGCCGGGCTCGTAGTCGACGATCTCCTGCTCGTATTCCTGCACGCGCCCGCCCTCGCGGATCCGCAGTTTCGCGCGCCAACCGGGGCGCTTCGGTCCGGGGTCGAGCGGCACGACCTCCTCGAGACCGCGCAACCACTGCTTGCTCTTCTCGACGTCGTCGATCCAGCTCCAGAGGACGCGCGACGGGCAGCGGAACGTCTCGGTGTGCTCGACCTTCATCGCGGCCTCACTTCGAGCGCGTGTAGGCGATCTCGAACACCTTCGTGTTCTCCTCGCCGATCGACATGTCGTGGACTTCGTAGACCATCTTGTCGGGCGCGGGGAAGCGCCAGACGTACTTGACCGTCTTGTCGTGTTCGCCCGACATCGGCTCGTCCATCGGACCCCAGAGGATGAGCGTCTTGTCCGTCGCGTCGAAGTTGCCTTCGAACGGCCGCAGGTCGGTCGTCATCGAGTCGCAGGCGGTGCCGACGTACTTCTGCTTGTAGCGATCGAAGCCCATCATCCCGAAGGTCTTCACCTTCAGCTTCATCCCGCCGAGGTCGAGATCGCCCTCGGATTCCTGCTTCAACCAGCGGTTCTCGACGAGCCACGCGAACGTCGCCTTGCCCTTCGAGACGCTCGGAGGCGAGCCCGGGCCGCCCATGCGCATCTGGATCTCGGTGTCCCACGTGCCGATCCACTCGGCGAGCTTCGTGTGATGGTGATCGGTCTTGTTGACCTCCATCCAGCGCTGCATGCCGTCGGCGGCGAACTGGGGCGCGAGCGGCTTCTTCGCGTCCTTCTTGTCGCCCTGCGGCGCCGCATAGGCCGCGACGACGAGTGCGGCGAGCCCGAGCCCGCACCAGGCGATCCGATTCGTGAGCTGCATTCGATCTCCTTCTCCGTGGCGTTCGTGCGCGCTGCGTTCGCGCGCGGGTCTCCGTGCGTGGAATGCGCACGGTGTTCGGTCGGCTCCGCGATGCGCTCGCGGAGTGTTCGTCGGCGACGAGCGTCGCTCGTCCGTCAGTGGATGCGCGCGGTCAGGTCCTCACCCGTCAGCATCTGGTGCGCCTGCAGCACGCGCGCCGCGGCCTGCACCTCGAGGCAGTTCTGACGCTCGTCGGCGTCGACGGCGCGTTGGAGTCGCTCGAGCGCGCGCTGGACGACGGGGTCGAGCCCGGCGACGCGCGGGAGTTCGCACGCCATCGGAAGGACGAAGAGGGCGAGCGCCGCGAACGCGCTCGCGCCCGCGGCGCGCTCGACACGCGGCGAACGGCGGATCGGATGCTCGAGCCGCGCGAGACGCAGGAGGAGCAAGCTGCTCGTCGAGACGAACGCGGTCGCTCCGACGGGCGCGGGGCGCAGCAGCGCGCGCTCCGCGGCCGCGAGCAACGAGGCGCGGTACTCGGAGGCGCGTTCACCGAGTTCGCGCGCGACTCGCGCGTCGGCCCCGAGCTCGCGCAGCTCCGCGAGCCGCCGGCGCGCGAGCCACGCCGCGGGATGGAACCACAGGAACGCCTGCGCGAACTCGACGACGCGCGCGGCGAGCGGGTCGCGACGAGCGAGGTGCGCGAGCTCGTGGAGCAATGCGTGCTCGCGCTCTTCCCGCGCGTCGTCGCCGAGGAGCGAAGGCGGGAGCACGACGATCGCGCGCGCGCCGAGCACGACGACCGCCGGTCCGCCGAACGCCGGGTCGACGCGGAGCTCGGGCACGCGAGCGAGGCCCATGCGCCGCGCGCAGGCCGCGAATTCCAGCTCGACCGCGCGCGGCGCGGGAGCAGCGGATTCGACGAGCGCCGCGAGGCGCCGGCGCGCGCGAAGCGAGCGCGCGAGCACGAGCGCGACTCCCGCGAGCCACGCTGCGAAGATCCACCCGCTCGCCGCCGAGGTCGGGGCCGCGGCGACCGCGCTCCAGTCGAGCTCGGCCGTGCGCGCGACCCGCGCGGAGAGGCTCCACGGCGCGCCGAACTCCGGCGGCAAGGCGAAGCGCAGGAGGAGCGCGCTCCACAGCGCGACGCGCACCGCGATCCAGCCGCGGCGCCGCAGGACGAGGTCGAGCGCGAGGACGAGCGCGAGCAGGAGGCCCGCCTGCAGCGAGACGCCCAGCATCCAGCTCCACCACGCGCCGATCACGAGCGGCTCCCCTTCTTCTTCGACTCCGCGAGCATGCGCTCGAGCTCGGCGCGGTCGCGGGAGGAGAGCTCTTCGTTCTCGAGCATGAAGTGCACGAGCGAGCCGAAGCCGCCGTCGAACGCGCGCTCGAGCAACCCGCGCACGGCGCTCGCACGCGCTTTCTCCTCGCGCAGGAGCGGCTCGTAGACGCTCGTGCCGTCCTCCTTCGACTCGGACACGGCGCCCTTCTCGACGAGTCGCGCGAGCAGCGTGCGCAGCGTCGTGTACGCCCAGCCCGTGTCCGCGGCGAGCGCGTCGAGCAGCTCGCGCGCGGTGGCGGGATGACGGGCCCAGAGGGCGCGCATCACCTTCCATTCGGCGTCGGAGAGCGCGGGCGGCGTGTCGGAGCGGCGCTTGGCCATGACGGGGCTCATGCTACTACACTTGTAGCAGGCGTCAAGCCCGCACAGGGGCGCCGGACGTCGACACCGCCGAACGAGGCCGGAACCGTGCCCGCGGCGACGCGCGACCGCTTCAGAGCCAGAGACCGGAGAGCTCGCCCGTCGAATCGCCGTGTCGCGCCGCGTCGACGCCGAGGCGCCGCAGCACCGCGACGTGCACGTTCGCGAGCGGCGTCTCGGCCGCGACGCGCACGTGGCGTCCGCCGGAGGCGCCGCCGCCGATCAGCAGCAGCGGCACGTCCGCGTGGTCGTGCCGGTTCCCGTCGCGGATGCCCGAGCCGTACACGACGAGCGTGTCGTCGAGCAGCGTGCGTCCGCCTTCGTCGACGGACGCGAGGCGGTCGACGAGGTGCGCGAGGGCTTCGACGTGGAAGCGGTTGATCTTCGCGAGCTTCTCGAGCTTCTGCGGCTCGCTGCCGTGGTGCGACAGGTCGTGGTGTCCCTCCGGCGCGCCGAGGAACGCGTAGGAGCGGTTCGAGCCTTCGTTCGCGAACGGGAACGTCGCGAGGCGCGTCGTGTCCGTGCGGAACGCGAGCACGAGGAGGTCGCTCATGAGCCGCAGGTGCTCGGCGTAGTCCTTCGGCTTCGCGGTCGGACGCTCGCCCGGCTGCACGTCGGCGGCGCCGTCCTTCGCCGCGGCGGCGATGCGCCGCTCGAGCTCGCGCACGCTCGACTCGTATTCGTCGAGCTTGCGTTGGTCGTTCGCGCCGAGGCGCTGCGTGAGACGCTTCGAGTCCTCGCGCACGAAGTCGAGCACGCTCGCGCGGCGGCGGTCGCGTTCGGCGCGTTCCTCGGGCGTGAGCTCGGCGCCGTCCAGGAAGAGGCGCTCGAAGACGAGCCGCGGATCGGTCTCCTTCGGCAGCGGCGTCGACGCGGAGCGCCAGCTGATCGTGCTCGAGTACGCGCACGAGTAGCCCGAGTCGCACTGGCCCGACAGCGCGCCGCCTTCGCAGCCGATCTCGAGCGAGCGCAGACGCGTGCGGTTCCCGATCGCCTGCGCGGCGACCTGGTCGACGGACGGACCCGCGCGCAGGTTGGCGCCGTCGGTCTTGAAGGGCTGCGCGCCGGTGAGGAATGCGGCCGCGGCGCGCGCGTGGTCGCCGGCGCCGTCGCCGTTCGCGCGCGCTTTGTCCAGCGCGAGGCCGCTGAGCACGAGGGTCTGCGCGCGCCACGGCTCGAGCGGCGCGAGCGTCGGCGGGAGCGCATCGAGCGCGCCCTCCGCCGCGGGCGTCCACAGGTCCATGTGCGCGCCGTTCGGCACGTAGAGCCAGGCGACGCGCCGCGGGCGCTCGCGCTCCCCGAGCTCCCCGGGCGCGCCGCGCGTGCGGGGCAGAAACGCGTCGAACATCGGCAACGCGAGCGCGACGCCGGCGCCGCGCAGCACGGTTCGGCGATCGAAGTGCGCGCTCATCGCGCCCCATCGTCCGCCGAGCGTCGACGCAGCGCAAGGATCACGGCGTCACGCGGCGCTCGACGAACGGCTTCGAGCGCACGATCGCTTGGATCAGGTCGGGAAGCGTCGGGTCGGGCGTGCAGCGGGAGAGGATCGACTCGAGCGACGGATCGTCCGCCGGCGTCAGCCCGCGCCCGAGCGCGTAGATCAGGAGCTTCTTCGCGATCGCGCGCGGGAAGCGCGGGTCGCGCGCGAGCGTCGTGCGCAGCTCCGCCGGGCCCGTGAACGAGCGGCCGTCGGGCAGCGTCCCGCTCGCGTCGATCGCGAACGCGCCGTCGCGCTCGCGCCACGCGCCGGTCGCGTCGAAGTTCTCGAGGCCGAAGCCGAGCGGATCGAGGCGGGCGTGGCACGCGCCGCAGCTCGGGTTCTTCCGATGCTCGAGCAGGCGTTCGCGCAGCGTCGCCGACTCGGCGGCGGCTTTCGACTCGTTCAAGTCCCCCACTCCCGGCGGCGGCGGCGGCGGCGGAGACGCGAGCAGCGCGTCGAGCACCCACTTGCCGCGCTTCACCGGCGACGTGCGCGTCGGGTTGCTCGTCACGGTCAGGATCGAGCCTTGACCGAGCAGTCCGTTGCGCGCGCCGGGTTCGAGCCGCACGCGCCGCATCTCGCTCCCGTGCACGCCGGGCACGCCGTAGTGCGCGGCGAGTTCCTCGTTCAAGAAGGTGAAGTCGGCGGTGAGGAGCTCGCTCACCGGCCGTCGCTCGCGCACGATCGCGTCGACGAAGAGCTCCGTCTCCTCGCGCATCGCGTCGCGCAGGCCCGCGTCGAACTTCGGGAAGCGCGTCGGATCGGGCGCGACGCGCTCGAGCGCGCGGATCTGGAGCCATTGCGGCGCGAAATCCCGCGCGAGCGCCGTCGCGCGCGGATCGCGCAGCATGCGCTCGACCTCGGCGGTGAGTACGTCGGGCTTCGTGAGCTCCTTCGCCGCCGCGCGCGCGAGCAGCGCGTCGTCGGGCGTGCTGTTCCAGAGGAAGTAGGAGAGGCGCGTCGCGAGCTCCCAGTCGTCGAGCGCGCGCACGCCGCCCTTCGAGGTCCGGCCGGTGTCGTCCTCGACGCGGAAGAGGAAGTTCGGCGACACGAGCAGCGCGACGAGCGCTTCGCGCGCCGCGGACGCGACCGACGCGTCCTTCGGCGCGAGCTTCGCGAGCCGGTCGAGCTCGTCCGCGCGCGCGGGACGGCGCCACACGCGCTTCACGAGCTCGGCGAGCACCGCGCGGCGCTCCGCCTTCGGGTCGCCGAGGAGTCGCCGTTGGAACTCCGTGAGCCGCGGCGGATCGAGCGGGCCTTCGAGCTCGACCCACTCGACGAGGAGGTTGCGGTCGCGCTCGCCCGGATCCGTCGCCTTCGGGTCGTAGAAGTCGTTCAGGAACGCGATGCCGAGCGCGTGCTTGCCCGCGTCGAGGCGCAGGCGCGCGACGTGCGTCTCGCGACCATCGCGCTCGCACGCGACCTCGAAGCGTTCGACTTCCTTGCCGTCGACGCGCACGGCCATGCGCACCTTGTCCGGTCCCGCCTGGTCGCCCGCGGCGCGGATGCGCAGCACGTACTCGCCGTCGCGCGCGAGCGTGCGGCGCAGACGGATCTCGCTGTTCGAGAAGAGCACGCTCGCCTTGCCCGCGGGCCCGTTGCCCTCGGATTTCTCGAGCGAAGCGCCGTCGAGCCGCTCGACGGGCGGATGCGCGGGATCCTCGAGCACGATCGCCGCCCGCGCGATCGTCTCGGCGGCCTGGACGTACTTCTCGAAGAGCACGTCGCTCGTCGCGAGCACGTCGCCGATCGAATCGAAGCCGTAGCCGACGTCGTCGTTCGGGAACTCCGCGTCCGCGCGGTAGTCGACGCCGAAGAGGTCGCGCACCGTGTTCTCGTACTGCGCGCGATTGAGCCGGCGCAGCGTCGGACGTCCCGGATCGACGCCGCCGTCGGGGAGCCGATGGAAGCGCGCGTCGATCCACCCGACGAGCGCGTCGACGTCCGCCTTCGCGGGGCGCGGCTTCTTCGCGGGGGGCATGTCGCCGGAGAGCACGCGCTCGCGCACCTTGTCCCACGCGTCGGGCTTCGCGCCCGCGGCGGCGCCGTCGTCGAACACGTCGAGGCGAAAACCACGCTCCGCGTCGTCGCCGGAATGGCACGCGACGCAGTGCTTCTCGAGCACGGGCTTCGCGCGCGCCGCGAAGTCGTCGCCGAGAGCGGGGAGCGCGAGCACGGACTGCGCGAGGAAGAGGAACGGTGCGATCACGGGGCGCCGAGGATACCCGTCGAGCGCGGGGTCGGAGCGGGCCTTCTCGCGCTCGTGCGCTCCAGCGGGATCCGCCGCGCGCCGCACCGCCGTCGCGACGTTCCGCGCGCGCTCAACCGCCGTTCGCGAGCAGGGAGTTCGCCCACGGGCGCTCGCGCAGCTTGCCGCGGAGACGCTGCCAACGCTTGATCGCGGCGTCCTCGGTGAGCCCGAGCTTCGTCGCGACCTCGGCGCAGGTCTCGTCCTCGAGTCCGCAGTGGATGAGGATCATCCGGTCCTGCTCCTCGAGCTCGCCCGCCTGCGTGAGGAACTCGCGCACCGCGTCCTCGCGCGCGAGGCGCTGCGTGAAGCTCGTCACGCTCTGCGGCACGCCGTCGAGCGCGAGCATCTTCGTCGTCGGCGACCAACCGGGCATCGCCGCGTTCTCGGTGCGGAGCGCGCGCACGGCCTCGAGCATCACGTTCTTGCCGATCTTGAAGATCCACGCGCGGAAGCTCGACTCGTTCGCGTCCCAGCGCGCGAAGTTGCGGATGCCGCGCAGCCACACTTCCTGCACGAGGTCCTGCGGATCGAGGCGCGCGCGCATCTGCGGCCGGATGCGGAGCTCGGCCCACGCGTAGAGCGCGGGCGCGACATCGGCGTAGAGCGCCTCGAAGTTCGGCGCGCCGGAGCCGGCGGACGGTGCGGGAATGCCTCGTTCGGACATCGATGGCGGACGCGGTCCGCGGCGACATTCTACGCCGCGACGCGGGCGCGCGCTCCTTTCCGAACCGATCCCGAGACCTGCGCGCGGCGCGGAGGCGAGCGCTTCGGTCCCGGGAGCTCGCGCGGCGCGGCTCCGCGCTCGTCGACCCCGAGCGCCCTCGCCCCGCCCCGCGTGCGGCACCGCGCCGCATCACCGTCCACGCCGCGGGAAGGGCCCGTCGCGAGCCCCGTCTGCGCAAGGCCGCCGGCTCGTGGTCACGTCCGCGATAGACGCCGAGGAGCGGAGTTCGAGTTCGACGTCCGCGTGCTCGCGCGCGGATAGAATCGAACGACGGTCCACGCATGCTCGACTCGAGCGACAGCAGCGCTTCGATCCTCTTCGATCTCGCCGATCAGCTCCTCGCGGACGGCGCCGAAGGTCGTTTGAAGCCGCTCGCGCACTACCTCGGGCGCTTTCCGGGGCACGAGGAGCTCGTCGCGCGCGAGTACCTTTCGACGAGCCGCGCGCTCGGGTTCGAGCCGACCGCGGACGGAACGCACGTGCCGTCGCGCGCGAGCGCCGCGACGCCCGCCGCGAAGCGCGCGCGGCCCGAGACGATCGGACCCTATCGCATCCTCGACGTGCTCGGACGCGGCGGCCAAGGCACCGTCTATCGCGCGCTCGACACGCGCCTCGATCGCACCGTCGCGCTCAAGGTGCTGAGTCTCTCGCTCGCGAGCGTGTCGCAAGGCCGGCGCACGCGTTTCCGCCGCGAGGCCGCGATCGTCTCGCGTCTCGACCACCCGGGCATCTGCACGATCCTCGACGCGGACCTCGAGGGTGACACGCCGTACATCGCGATGCGCTACGTCGAGGGCGAGACGCTCGCCGCGGCGCTCTCGCGCGCGAAGGAGGAGCGCGACGACTCGAGCTCGCACTCGACGGGCGCCACGCCGACGAGCGCGTCGCGTCTGCTCGCGCCCGCGCGCGCGCTCGAGCTCGCCGAGGCGCTCGTCTTCTTCGAGAAGGCGGCGCGCGCGCTCCACGCCGCGCACGAAGCCGGCGTCGTCCACCGCGACGTGAAACCCGGCAACATCATGGTGTCGACGGACGGCTCGCCCGTGATCCTCGACTTCGGGCTCGCGCGCGGCGACGAAGAGGAGAGCGTGCACCTGACTCGCAGCGACGAAGTGTTCGGCACACCCGCGTACATCTCGCCCGAGCAGCTCGAGAGCGGGAAGAACGTCGACCGTCGCACGGACGTGTACTCGCTCGGCGTCGTGCTCTACGAGTGCCTGACGCTCGAGCGTCCGTTCCAAGGCGACACGACCGGCGCACTCGCCGACGCGATCCGGCGCTCGCCGATGCCGTCGCCGCTGCGCGCGAACCCCGCGCTGCCGAACGACCTCGCGATCGTGCTCGAAACCGCCCTCGAGAAGGACGTCGCGCGCCGCTACGCGACCGCGCTCGAATTCGCGGAGGAGCTGCGGCGCGTGCGCGAGTACGAGCCGATCCGCGCGCGGCCCGCGGGTCCGTTGCTCAAACTCACGCGCTGGTCGCAGCGCAACCCCGTGCTCGCGACGGCGACGATCGGCTCGATCGCAGCGCTCTCGATCGCGCTCGGCGTCGCGCTCGTGCTCCTGCGACGCGTCGGCGAGGAGCGCAACAGGAAGGAGCAGGCGCTCGGGCTCTACGAGGCCGCGTTCTACCGGGACCAGGCCGCGACGATGCTCGGGCTCTTTCCCCTCTCCGCGCTCCACTGCGCGATCCAGGCCGGCGAGCGCGAGCCGGGCTTCGAGAGCAATCGCATGCTGCTCAAGGCGCTCGACGCGCTCTACCAGAAGCAGCTCCTCGTGTGGGAGGGCGGTCACGGCAACCAGGTCGACGTCTCCCCGACGAGCGACCGCGTCCTCACCGCGTGCGACGACGGGTTCGCGCGCTTGTGGGATCCGGAGTCCGGCGAGCAGATCGCGCAGTTCGACGGCCGATCGGGCCCGCTCCAGTGCGGTAGGTTCTCGCCGGACGGGACGCACGTCGTCGTGGCGTGCGAGTCCGGCAAGGCGTTCGTCTACTCGTTGCGCGAGCCCAGCGCTGAACCGATCGTGCTCGCGGGCCACACGAGCGCGGTCCACTGGGCCGACTTCAGCCCCGACGGCGCGATGATCGTCACCGCGAGCCGCGATCGGCTCGCGATCTTGTGGGACGCGCGCACGGGACGCGAACTCCGTCGCCTGACCGGACACACGGGGAACCTGAGTGAAGCGCGCTTCGTCGTCGGCGGCAAGTTCGTGCTGACGCGCTCGGGCGAGCCCGTCGAGGACCACACGACGCCCGAGAGCGACCGCACGGCGCGCTTGTTCGACGCGAACACCGGGGAGGAGCTCCTCGTGCTCGCCGGCCACACCGACCAGGTCCGCAGCATCGCGTCCTCGCGCGACCTGCGCTGGATCGCGACGGCGTCGACGGACGGAACCGTGCGCGTGTTCGAGCTCTCCCACGGTGAGCGGCCCGAGCTCGTGTCGACGCGCGAGCTGCGCATGCCCGGCCGCGCGCTCTCCGTCGACATCGCGCGCGACGGTTCGCGCCTCGCCGTCGCGTTCGACGCCGGAGCTCGCGTCATCGACCTCGAAACGTGCGCGACGCGCTACGAACTCCCGAGCCACGATCGCCGCGCCGTCGTGTGGATCGCGTTCAGCCCCGACGACACGCGCCTCGCGACCGTCGCGTACGACAGCGCCGTGCGCATCTTCCGCGCCGAGAACGGCATGCTCGAACGCACGTGCCGCGGCGACACGCGCACCGTGCAGGCCCTCACGTGGAGCAAGGACGGCCGCTGGATCGCGACGTGGCAGCGCAAGCCGCAAGTCGACCTGTGGTACGCGGGCGAGCGCCCGTTCCTGCAGGTGCTGCGCGGGCACGCCGGCGAGGTCGTCACCGCGCGGTTCGACGCGCGCGGAGAGCGCATCGCGAGCGCTTCGAAGGACGGCACCGCGCGCCTGTGGTCCGCGCGCGACGGCGCAGCCCTGCTCACGCTCCCGGCGCCCGCCGACGACGCGCGTCCGCTGATCGGCGCGTGCTTCGACCCGGACGGCGCGCGCGTGTTGACGACGAACGACGCGGGCCGCGCGCGACTGTACGACGCGCGCGACGGGCGCGAGCTCGCGCGCTACGACGTCGAGAGCCATTCCGGCATCGCAGGCGCGTTCGACCCGCGCGGCGTGTTCGTGTGCCTGCCGTCCGGCGTGGGCGGCGTCCGCGTCGTCGAGCTCTCGTCAGGGCGCACGATCGACCTCGCGGCCCACGAAGGCGAGCTCACGTGCGCGCGCTTCTCGCCCGACGGGAGCGTGCTCGCGACCGGCGGCCTCGACCGGCGCGTCGTGCTCTTCGACCTGCACGCGGAGAGCGCGGGCGAGCTCGCGACGCGCCGCTGGCGCACGGAGCCCTTCAAGACGCCGCGCTACGACCTCGACCGCGTGTTCGACCTCGCGTTCGACCCGTCCGGGGCGCGGCTCGCCGCTTCGTACCAGAGCATGGAGTACCCGCTCCTCGACCTCGCGACGGGCGCGACGCTCGTCGCCGCGCGTGCCCCGACGCTCGGCCGCATCGCGTTCGGGAAGGACGGGCGCGAGCTCGTCGGCACGGGCAAGTGGGTCAACTCCGTCACGTTGTTCCAGATCGAGCGCGACGCGCCGAACGTCGCGATGAAGAACGTGCTCTTCTCCGAGTCGTTCGGGCAGTTCCACGTGAACGCGCTGACGTCGCTCGCCTACTCGCGCGAGTCGAACCGCTTCGTCACCGGCTCGCTCGACCGCACGGCGCGCGTTTGGGATCCGACACGGCGCGAGTGCTTCGCGGCGTACGAAGGCCACACCGACGCGGTGTGGGACGTCGACGTGTCGCCGGACGGCACGCGCATCGTCACGGCGTCGGCGGACGGCACGGTCCGCTTGTGGCCGGCCGACCTGCTCGCCGAGGCGCGGCGCTTCGAGCCCGCAGCGGCGCTCGCGGCCGGACGTCTGCCGATGGCGTCGCGCACGCCGCGGTGACCCGGGCCGCGACAGGCCGAGCGCGCGCGGGCTCTCGGTCGCTTTCGGAACGGGCCCTCGACCGGCCGCGGCGCGCGCCGGGAGGCGCCCGATCGAGAATCGAGCAAGTCGACTCGCTTTCCTGTCCACCGGCAACGCGGCGCCGCCACGTGGGGAGGTACGGACCCCGAACCTCCACCCGAAGGAACCTCCCATGCTCCGCGCCCTCCTCACCACGTCGATCGTCGCCGCCGCCGCCCTCGCCCTCGGTCCCTCGGCCCACGCCGAATGGAATCGTCGCATCGGCGACATCCGCATCGTCCATCCCCCGGGCACGCCGCCGGGCACCTGGCGCGCGCTCGCGACCGTCGAGGTCTTCCTGACGGACGACGTGCCGGTCCCCTCGAACTACGACTTCGATCTGCACCTCACGCTGAACGGCACGATCATCTCCACGGTCTCGAGCGGCCCGCTCAACACGTTGAACGGCCCCTCGTGCTTCTTCGGCGGCTTCTGCCACGTGTCGTCGGCCTGCAACGGGATCTACAACGGCGCGGGCTACATCCCGGGCACCTGCTACTACGGCGCGACCGGCATCGGACCGCTCCCGCTCTGCGGCTGCGCGACCGCGATGGGCAACTTCGACTTCGGCACGCAATGGTCGCTGCGCACGACCGACACGATCGGCGTGACGATCGTGCCGACGAGCACGTCGATGGCGGAGCTCGCCACCGCCGACGACACGAAGACGATCCTCGTCAGCGACAACGTGGTCGGCGACACGGTGTGCGCCGGCGACGGTGCGACGACGCCGACGCCGTGCCCCTGCGGCAACACCGGCGCGGCGGGTCACGGCTGCGGCAACTCGCAGAACGCGGGCGGAGCGCTGCTCTCCGCGACGGGTTGGACGGAGCTCGACTCGATCACCGGGACGGACAGCGTGACGCTGACGGGCTCGTCGATGCCCTCGACGTCGAGCGCGATCTACCTCAAGAGCGACGGCTTGAACGCCGCCGGCTCCGTGTTCGGCGACGGCGTGTCGTGCCTCTCGGGCGCGATCATCCGGCTGCGCACGAAGATCAACGTCGGCGGCGCGTCGCAGTTCCCCGAGCCGGGCGATCCGAGCGTGTCCGTGCGCGGCGCGACGCCTCCGGGCAGCGGGCTCACCGGGTACTACGCGACGTACTACCGCAACGCGTCCGCGGCCTTCTGCCCGCCGGCGACGTTCAACATGTCGAACGCGGTCGCGATCACCTGGTGATGCCGCGAACGAGATCACCTCGACGCCGCGGGCCGTCGGACGCGCTCCACCACGCGTCCGGCGGCTCGCGGCCGTTTCCGTCGGCCGTCGGGAGGAGCGCGCCTTCGCGCTCGAAGCGCGCGAGTGCGAACCCGGCCGACGCTCGTCGCGCAACGTCTCCGGTGACGTGACGAGGCTCCGCTCGCGGCCCTGCGCGGCGAGCCTCGTGGTCCGTTCGGGTTCCTGTCGTGATCGAGCCGCGTGGAGGTGACTCCACGCGGCTCGTGTCCATTTCAGGGAAGGACGGCGCCGCGCGCTGGGTTTTCGCGCGCGCTCAGCGAATCGTGTCCAGCGCCGCGTCGCGAACGTCATGTCCCGTTGGACGCCAAATCGACTCACCCAAGGAGACTCACATGTTCGCAAGGTCCCACTCGCTCGTCGCTCTCACCGCGCTCGCCGCGCTCTCGCTCGGATCACTCGTCGAAGCTCAGGTGCTCCCGACGTGGAACCGCGGCATCGAGAGCGTCTCGATCGTCCATCCGCCCGGCACGCCTCCCGGCACGTACGACCTCCAGATCCACCAGTTCGCGACCGTCGAAGGAGCTCCAGTCGGAACGGACCTCTCGCGCGAGATCGTGGTCGAGGTGAACGGCCTGCCGTTCCACGCCGAGCTCGACCCGCTGACGATCGACACCGTGCAGGGCGGCCCGTGCCAGACCTGCAATCCGAACAACGTCTGCGGCAACCTGACGTGGCACAACACGCTCTGGAACTTCCACTGCGGTTTCATCTACACGTCCGGGCCGTGCGGGTGCGGCATCCGCCTCGAGACCGTGATCGCGAATCAGTCGATGACGAGCATGGACATGGTGCGGGTCACGCTGAACCCGACGCCGGGCTCCGCGGCCGACTTCGACACGAGCGACGACTCCTTCACGTTCGTCGTCGGCGAGCACGACCCCGCGACGACGTTCTGCGCCGGCGACGGTACGCTGCCGACGCCGTGCCCGTGCGGCAACAGCGGCGCGAGCGGCCACGGTTGCGGCAACTCGCAGAACGCGAGCGGAGCGTTCCTCGCGGCGACGGGCTTCAGCGAAGCGGATCCGATCACGGGCACGGACAGCGTCGTGCTCCACGGCTCGGGCATGCCCGCGTCGGTGAGCGCGATCTACCTGAAGAGCGACGCGTCGAACCCCGCGGGCACGGTGTTCGGCGACGGCGTGTCGTGCTTGACGGGCTCGCTCATCCGCCTGCGCACCAAGATCAACGTCGGCGGCGCGTCGCAGTTCCCCGAGCCGGGCGATCCGTCGGTTTCGGTGCGCGGCGCGACGCCGCCGGGCAGCGGACTCGTCGGTCACTACGCGGTGTACTACCGCAACGCGGCCGCGGCGTTCTGCCCGCCGGCGACCCACAACATCTCGAACGCGCTCTCGATCACGTGGTGATCGTCGAGAATGCGTGACGCGCGGCGCCGAGCGGTCCTCCATCCGCTCGGCGCCGCGCGGGCGTTCGTGAGGCGTAGGCGTTCGACGGTGGCGGTGCAACGCGGCGCTACACTCCTCGTCGTCGCCGCAGCGCGAACGGGAGGAGCTTCCCATGCCCCGCATCTCGAAGTCGTCGTTCCTGAAAGGCCGCCAATGTGCGCGCCGCGTCTGGCTCGTGGCGCACGGCGTCGTCGAGCCCGCGGTCGAGACCGAGGACGTGTGGGATCTGCGCGAGGTCGAAGGCGCGCACGTCGAGGCGCTCGCGGCGGAGCTCTTCCCGCGCGCCGTGCGCATCGCCGACGCGGACGACGACGAGACGGTCGAAGAGACGCGTGCCACGTTCGCGGAGCTCGTCCAACGCACAGAGGTGGAGCTCGCGCGCGGCGTGCCCGTGCTCCAGGCGCACTTCCAGACGGACGAACTGCTCGCGATCGCCGACGTCGTCGAACCGCGGCACAAGGGCTGGTTCCTGTGGGAGGTGAAGGCGTCGACGAGTTCGAAGCCCGTGTTCGACTGGGACCTCGCGTTCCAGGTCGAGGTCGCGCGGCAGTGCGGACTCGACGTGGTCGGCGCGGGCGTGATCCGGCTCGAACCCAACTACGTGAGGCGCGGCGCGCTCGATCCGCGCGCGCTGCTCGCGTTCGAGGACCGCACGCGCGACGTGCAGGCGCTCGAGAGCGGCGTTCGGGCCGCGATCCATGCGCAGCTCGACGTGCTCCGCGCGACGAGAGCGCCCGACACGACGCCGGCCGGGCACTGCAAGGCGAACCGCGACGGCAAGGACGGCGCACGACCGAGCACCTGCGGCCACCTCGGTCGCGACGGATACTGCGGCAGAGAGCTGCCCGAGCATTGGGCCGGCGAGCTCCCCGCGATCTTCACGTCGCGTCCGAAGTCGAACGCGATCGCGCGCATGCGGCCGCCGAGCATCGACGCTCTCGACCCCGACGACGCGACGCTCGCGTGGACGCCGCTCCAGGCGCGCGTGATCCGCGCGGTGCGAGCAAACGCGGCGCAGATCGATCGCGCGGCGCTGCGCGCAGAGCTCGATCGTCTCGTCTTCCCCGTCGCGTACGTCGACTTCGAGTTCGACCCCGGCATGGCGGTGCCGCGTTTCGACGGCTCGCGTCCGTACGAGAAGCTCCCGTTCCAATGGTCGATGCACGTGCAGCGCGCGCCCGGAGCCGAGCTCGAGGAGCGCGCGCCCTTCCTCCACCTCGCCGCGACGGATCCGCGGCGCGCGTTCGCCCAGTCCTTCCTCGCCGCGTTGCCGGAGACCGGCAGCTTGGTCGCGCACCACGCGCAGACCGAGAAGGAGGTGCTCCACGCGCTCGCGGACGCGCTCGGTGCGCCGAACGACGAGCGACTGCGCCGGCTCGACGCGCGCTTCGTCGACACGCTCAAGCTCCTCAAGGCGGGCTACTACCACCCCGCGCAGCACGGCAGCTACTCGATCAAGAAGGTCGCGCCCGCGCTGCTCGACCGCGGCTACGAAGACCTCGCGCTGCAGAACGGCATGGCCGCGGTCGTCGCGTGGAAGGAGGCGATCGCTCCGCGCACGACGCTCGAACGGCGCGCGCAGCTCGAGCGCGACCTGCGCGCCTACTGCGGCCGAGACACGGAGCTCATGCACTGCATCGTCGAGCGCCTGCGCGAGCTCGTCGGCGCCCGATGAAACGGCGCGCCGTGCGCCCGCCCAAACGCGCCGGAGCCGAGACGCCGCGCACCGCGCGGTCGTCCCGCTTGGCTCGCGCTCGCGCCAGGGCGACCTCGCTCAGTGCCCGGAGCGCTCGATTCCGTGCACGCTCGGCTCCTCGCGCGGCGCGGGCGAGCTCTTCTTCGCATCGAGGAACTCCACGACCCCCGTGTCGAGGTCGTAGCGCGCCGACACGACCTGCAGCTTCTTCAGGTGCACGTACTCCGACAGGATCGGCTCGCACTCCGAGAGCTGGCGCGCGATGCGGCTCGCGTTCGCGCGCACCGCGTTGTCGAGCACGTCGCCGCCCTTCTTCTTCGCGCCGTCGACGACCGGCAGGATCGCCGGCGTGAACGCGGAGAGGTGCGCGGGCAAGTCGCCGCCCTTGAGCACCGCGTCGACCGCTCCGCAGCGTTCGTGGCCGAGCACGACGACGAGCTCGCACCCGAGGTGCTCGACCGCGTACTCGATCGAACCGAGCGACGCGTCGCCGAGCACTTCGCCCGCGCTGCGCACGACGAAGAGATCGCCGAGGCCTTGGTCGAACACGATCTCGGGCGGAACGCGCGAATCGGCGCAACCGACGATCACCGCGAACGGGTGCTGACCCTTCGCGACCTCGCCGCGGCGCTCCGCGGATTCGTGGAAGTGCGAGGGCTTGCCCTCGACGTAGCGTTGGTTGCCCGCGGCGAGACGGTCGAGGGGCGAATTGCCCTCCGTCGCGGAGGCTTCGTGCGTCGTCGGGCCGTTCGAGATGAGGAGCGCGGACGTGGTGAGTGCCGCGCAGAACGCGAAGAGCTTCATGGTGTGGAGCGCGCGCGTGGGGTGCGCACGGAGTTGGGGAGCACGCCGGGGGGGCGCGCGGGTCGGGTTCGGGCCTCATCGAGAGCGCGTGAACGCGAACTTGAAGCGCGATCGAGAGCTCCGATGGAAAGGAGTTCCCGCCCCGCACGGAGGCCGTGCAGCGAGCGCGGCGGCTCGAGGCTCCGTCGAGGCTCGGCGCGTCGTCGCCATGCGCGCGCCCGGACCGACGTCCACGGGCGGCGCGGATCCGGCGGTGTGGGCTCCGTTCGGAGCCCGCAAGCGGCGTCGAACGGCGTCGAACTCCTCTGTCGAGGCCGTGGAAAGCTGGTAGGCTCGAAGCACTCGCTCGATCCGTGCAACCTCCAGGAGGACCCACCATGTCCCGCTCCATCTTCGCGGCCTCGACCGCGCTCGCGCTCGTCGCTCTCGTCTCCACGTCGGCGGCTCAAGGCTCCGACACCTGCGCGACCGCGCAGGTCATCGCAGGCAACGGCACGTACGCGTTCGACACGTCGGTCGCGACGACCGACGGTGCACCCGACGCGCTCTGCAACTTCTTCACGAACAACCAGATCTACAACGACGTCTGGTACAGCTGGACGTCCGCCACGACGGGCGTCGTGCGCATCGAGGACTGCTCCCAGACGGCGCTCGACACGAAGATCGCCGTGTACGACGTCGGCGGCTGCGCGGCGCCGGTCATCGCGTGCAACGACGACTTCTGTGGCGTGCAGACGCGCGTCGAGTTCTCCGCGGTCGCGGGCAACGTCTACACGATCCGCGTGGGCGCGTACTCCGCGACCGGGTTCGGCACGGGCAACATCGTGATCAGCGACGTCCCGCCGCTCGCGATCCAGCTGACGGCGGTCAACCCGGCGAACGGGCACACGTACCACCTGCTCGAGGGCGCCAGCTGGTCGGCCGCGCAGGCGCGCGCCGTGCAACTCGGCGGCAACCTCGTGACCGTGAACGATCAGGCGGAGCAGGACTGGCTCGTCCAGACGTTCCACAACGTCGGCGGCATCGACCTCGACCTGTGGACCGGCTTCAACGACGCCGCGGTCGAAGGCACCTTCGTCTGGGTGAGCGGGCAGCCCGTCACCTACACGAACTGGGACGTCGGCGAGCCGAACGACGCGGGCGGCATCGAGGAGTACTGCGCGCTGCGTCAGAACAACCCGCTCGCGCTCTGGAACGACCTCGCCGACGCGCCGACGGGCTTCCACGCGAACCCGCACGGAGTCGTCGAGATCGAGGCGAACCCGATCGTGAGCTTCTGCGCCGGCGACGGCGTCGCGACGGACCACACGACGCCGTGCCCCTGCGCGAACAACGGCGCGACGGGCAACGGCTGCGCGAACTCCGCGAACGCGAACGGCGGGAACTTGGCGACGACCGGCTCGACGCTCGCGAACGACGTCGTGCTGCAGGGCTCGGGCATGCCGCTGACGGTCGCGTGCATCTACCTGCAAGGCGACTCGCTCGCGGACACGGTGTTCGGCGACGGCGTGCGCTGCACGGGCGGGACGCTGCTCCGCTTGCGCACGAAGGTGAACTCGGGCGGCGCGAGCTCGTTCCCCGACTCCGTCGAGACGATCACGCTCTCCGCGCGCGGCGGAGTGACGCCGGGCAGCGGCGCGCGGCGCTACTACCAAACGTACTACCGCAACTCGGCCGCGCTCTTCTGCCCGCCCGAGACGTTCAACGTGACGAACGGCGTGCAGATCGACTGGTAGTCGCGGACGCACGAGCGGTGCACGATCACGGCCTCGGCCTCGCGCCGGGGCCGTGGTGTTTCTTGCGGCACGTGCGCGCTCTTCCGTGCCGTCCCTCGGCTGCGCTAGGATCCGGAGCACCCGCTCGGCTCGACCGAGACTCTTGGACGCGATGGCCAACGGACACGACAAGCACGACGCCTCGAAAGCGGCGCAAGTCGCGAGGCCTACCTGAAGCGCATCGAGCGCGATCGCGTCGGAGCGCCCGTGCGTCTCTACCCGTTCTCGTCGGAGACGACGCGCTCGAGCCCGAAGTCGATCGTGATCGATCCGCGCATCCAGTTCGGCAAGCCGTGCGTGACCGGTGCTTGGGTCCCGACGCGCATCATCGCCGAGCGCTTCCGCGCGAACGAGACGATCGCCTCGATCGCGTACGACTACGAGATCCCGGTGCAGAAGATCGAGGATGCGCTCCGGTACGAGATGGCGGCCTGAGGGGCTCTGCTTCGACGTCGATCCGGCCTCGGTTCCGCACCTCCCCGCCGTTCCAGCGCGAGTGCGCGTCGCGTATCCTCTTCGCCCCGATCGCGGACCGCGGCAGACGGTCCGCCTCGCTCCCTATCCCGCTCGCTACCTAATTCGCCATGCACCACGACTCCAACGATCCGCAGCCCAGCATCTCCGACCTCGAGGCCGATCTCGAGGACGCCTTCGCGGCGCTCCAGGACTTCGAGCGCCGCGGCGAGCTGCCCGATGAGCTCCGTCCGCTCCTCGCGCTCACGCCGCCGGAAGGCGCGAGCCTCCACGTCTCGCTCCGGCACCGCGACACGATGCGGCAGATCCGGCGCACGCTCGACGAGCGCAGCTTCGAACCGCGCACCTGCGGCGCGTGGATCGTCTTCGAGTTGGCCCCCGACGGCGTCGTCGACGACGCCCGCGGCACGAAGGGTGGAGCGAACGAGTACCTGCGCGAGTTCGTCCTCGCGCTCGATCGCGCGGAGAGCGACCCGCACATGTCGTTCGTCGCGCTCAAGTACTTCCGCGACCAGTACCTCGTCCGCACGGGCCACGGTTGGGCGCGCGACTTCGACCTCGTTCGACACCTGATCCAGCAGGCGACGGACGACCAGGTGCTCGTGCTCTCGCGCGTGCCGAACCCGCGTCAGCCCGAGTTCCCGGTGACGAGCATCCGCCTGAACCGCGAGCACGCGTTCGTGCAGGAAGTGCTCGGCCCCGATTCGAAGGCGCCGGAGCCCGCGCCCGAGGCCGAAGCTCCGCAGAGCTGACGCCGCGCGTCGATCACGACGCGAGGACGCGCTCGACGAACCAGTAGACGCCGAGCATCGCGATGCACGCCGCCGCCGCGCGCCGCACGGCGACCGGCGCGAGCGTGCGCGCGTGATCGTCCGCGGAAGGCGCATCGAACGCGCGACGCAGGAGCGCGAGCACGCCGAGCGCGACTGCGACGACGGCGAGTTGTCCGAGTTCGACGCCCGCGTTGAAACCGACGAGCGCGCGCAGCTTCTCGGGCTCCGCCGCGAGCGTCTCGCGCACCGCGCCCGCGAACCCGAGGCCGTGCACGAGCCCGAAGCCGAACGCTTCGGGCCACACGCGCTTCGGCGCGCGCGGCAGGACGTTGCGCGCGCCGACCCACGCGATCGAGAGCGCGATCACGGGCTCGACGAGACGTCCGGGGAGGTCGAAGACGCCGAACGCAGCCGACGCGAGCGTGATCGAGTGCGCGAGCGTGAACGCGGTGACGACGACGAAGAGCGCGCGCACCCGCCGCGACGCGATCACGAGCGCGAGCACGAACGCGAGGTGGTCGTAGCCCGTGAGGATGTGCTCGACGCCGAGGCGCAGGTACGCGCCGAGCACGCTCCCACGCTGCGCGAGGTCGGGCCGGAAGATCCACTGCGGGTCCTCGACCCACAGGAGTCGCGCGACGGGCGCCGCGCCGTTCCACACGATCTCCGCGTGGTCGCGGTGGAACGGATCGCTCTCGCGGAAGAGCGTCGTGTCGATCGCGAGGCTCGCGGGAGCGCGCGCGGACTCGCCCACGAACGAGAAGTCGACGAGCTCGTCGCCGGGGAGCGCACCCGCGAGCGCGCCCGTCGCCGGCGCGACCTTCACGAGCCGCAGCTCGAGCTTCGTCCCGCTCGCGACCGTGTCGGCGACGTCGACGGCGAGCGTCAGGTGCTCGCGCACGTAGCGCTCGACCGTCGCGCGCCCCGCTTCGAGCTCGCTCGCGCGCAGCTCGCCGTCGTCGTCGGAGTCGAGTTCGGGGAGCGCCTCGACGAGCGTGCGCTCCTGACAGCGGAGCGCGAGCTCGACCCGCGTGCCGTCGACGACGACGCGCGAACTCGACACCGAGTTCGGATGAGAGGTGAGCGCGACGGTCAGGGCGAGGAGCGCGACGAGCACGGCTTCAGTGTCGCGTCGCGGCGCGCGCGCGGAGCCGTCGACCGGGGGAAAACCGCAGCCGGACCCCGTGCGAGCAGAAAAGCGTGGAGCTCACGACGGCCGCGTCGTGCCGCGCTCGAGCAGCGCGAGTGCGAGCCCCGCCGTCGGACGCCGGAAGCGCACGCCGTAGATGCCCGGGACGCCGTTGCGGACGATCGTCGCCTCGAGTCCGATCGGCACGCTCTTGCACACGACCTCGACGTCCTCGCCGACGTCGAGCCGATGGCCGGGCACGAGCAGGAGTGCGCCGTGCTCGCTCAGATCCGCGAGCTCGCCCGGGAGCTCCTCGGTGTCGCGACGGAGCACGACCGGCGCCTTGACGTCGACGCGCTCCTCGTTGCGTCGTTCCGCGACGCGCCCGATGGATCCGTCGGCGTGGAGCGTGACGAGGTCGCCCGTCGAGAGCGCCTGCATCGCGCCCGCGACGCCGACGATCGCGGTGAGGTCGTACTCGCGCGCCTGGATCGCGGCATGCGAGAGCCAGCCGCCGACTTCCGTCACGATGCCGCGCGCGCGCGGGAACACCGGCGTCCACGTCGGGTCCGTGAAGCGCGCGACGAGCACCTCGCCGTCCTGGAACGAGTCGATCTCCTCGCTCGTTCGCAGCACGCGCGCTCGACCGACGACGTCGCCGGAGCCCGAGACGCGCAGGCCCTTGAGCTCGCGTCCCTCGGTCGATGCCCCCACACGCGCCGGGACGTCGAGCTCGAGCTCCTCGAGCATCGCGAGCGTGATCTCGCCCGTGAGCGGGACGCCTTGGAACGCGCGCGCGGCTTCCTGGCGCTCGCGGATCCGACGCGGCGCCTCGTCTTGACGGAACGTCGGGTCCTCGAGGCGCTCGATCTCGGAGCGCACGAGCTGGAACACGCCGTCGCCGACGTGGAGTCGCTCGCCCATTTCGACGAGCAGCGCGCGGAGGAACGCGAAGTCGCGCAACGCGTGGTGCTTCGCTTCTTCCTTGAGCGCTTGGAAGCGTCGCGCGCGCTCGACCTGGAGCCGCAGCACCTTCGCGCGCAGTTCGGGCGCCGCGTGCGTCGCGGACGTCGTCGCGTAGGCGCCCGCGCGCTGCGCCATCGAGCGCGCGAGCTTGGGGTTCTCGGCGTAACGCGGCTGTGCGAGCTCGTAGTCCTGCGGCGCGCGGTGGCCGAACAGCTTCTGGAACGCGGACAGATCCGCCTCGCCGCGTCCGACCGCAGCGAGGCGCTCCATCGCCTGGTGCACGACGGTCTCCGGCAGGTGCGCGAGGTGCTGCGCGGGATCGAGTCCGTGCTTCTCGAGCGCGCGCACCGCGGCCTTCATGTAGAAGTCGGCGGCGATGTTCACGCGCTCCGCGGCGAGGTAGCTCTCCTCGAGGATGCGGCGTTCGGTCTCGCCGTGGAGCTCGACGAGCTCCTTGAACGAGAGCTGCGCGAGGTCGAGCGCCTCGCGGAGGCGCGCCTCGCGGAGGAACCGCGGGAGGAACTCGTCACGCCACGCACGCTCGAGCTCGTCCCCGGCGCGCGAGAGACGGAACGCGGCGAGCGCGCTCGGACCCTTCGACAAACGCACGCGTTCCTCGCGCCGGTTAACGAAGGTCGCGCCGAACGCGCCGACGACGAACGGCTGCGAGTCGGGGTCGACGTCGTACGGCACGCCGAGTTCGCGGCACGCGAGGTCCGTCGTCCCGCCGTGCGCCCACATCGACTCCATCCACGAGAGCGAGTACGGCGTCGGCTCGGGGAGGAGTTCCGAGAGCTCGTTCTGGCCGAGCACGACCTCGTCCGCCTTCGCGCCGTGCGCGAGCTCGAGCAAGCGCGCGCGTTCGCGCTCGCGCAGCGCCGCGGGCGTCGACGTGGAACCGGCGCGGCGCGTGATGTCGCGCGCTTGGAGCAGGAGGAAGCGCCCGTTCGCGTACGCCCACTCGACGTCCTGCGGACGGCCGAAGAGCGCCTCGACGCGCTGCCCGAGCGCGAGCAGCGGCGCGAGGTCGATCGGTGCAGCGGCTCCGCCGTCTTTCGCGGACCACGGTCGGCCGCTGACGCGCCCGAAGCGGAAGCCCATCGGATCGGCGCGGCCGGAGACGAGCGCGTCGCCGAGGCCGCGCACGAGCTCGACCGCGCTCGCGCCGCTCGTCGCGGGGTGCTCGGTGAAGAGCACGCCGGCGAACTCCGCGGGGACCATCGCCTGCACGAGCACCGCGCCGAGCTCGGCTTTCTCGCCGGAATACGCCTGCGCGCGGGCCGAGGCGAGCGACTCGAGCACTTCCTCGAGCGCCTGGAACAGCGTGTCGCCGCGCACGTCGAGCACGGACTCGAACACGCCGGCGTAGCTCTTGTCCGCGCCGTCCTCCTTCATGCCGGAGCTGCGCACGGCGACGCGCTCCGCGCCGAGCGCCGCGAACGCGCGCTCGATCGCGATGCGGTCGCCGACGAGCCACGAGCCGGCCTCGCGGCGGCGTTCGAGCGCCGCGCGCGTCACGACGAACCCGTCGGGCACCGGCAGCCCGGCGCGCACGAGCTCGGCGAGCCGCGCGGCCTTGTTCCCGCAGCCTTCCGCGCGGTCCGCGTCGCGCAGCGCGACGACGGGCGCGGCCGGGTCGTGCTTCGGCGCGACGACGCGCTTCCGACGCTCGAACCACGCGCGCACCGCGAGCGTCTGACCGACGAGCAGCACGAGGTTGAAGACGAGGTAGAGGTTCGTCGCGGCCGAGACGGCGAAGACGAGCGCCGCGAGCGCGACGCCGGCGACCGCGGCGACGATCGCGCGGGTCCGCGTGACCTTCGCGGCCGTCACGAGCACGAGCGCCGCGACGAGCGCACCGACGACGAGCGGCAGGACGTGCTTCGGATCGCTCTCGCCGAGGTCGGCCATCCAGAGCCAGCCCTGGTGCGCGTTCTTCGCGACGGATCCGACGACGCCGAAGAACACCGTGAAGAGCACGAGCTGGACGATCGTGCCGACGAGCCCGACCATCGGACGCACGCGCTCGGCGCGCAGCAGCGCGAGCGTCTTCTTCGACACCGCGCGCGCGTCGCCGCGACAGCGCGCCTCGAGCGCGGCGAGCTTGGGCTTCAACGCGAGCTGCACGAGGCGGTCGCGCTCGGACTTGAGCGCGAGCGGCAGCACGACGAGCCGCAGAGCGAGGACGCACAAGAGGATCGCGAGGACGAGGCTCCCCGTGCGCTCCGACGTCGTGCTCAACACGCTCTTGAGCGGCCCCGCGACGAAGCCGAGGAGCGTCTTCTCCTCCTGCTGCGCCTTCCACGCGGCGACGTGCGCTTTGTCCTTGCCCGGGACCCAGAAACGCTCGGGCGTCGTGTACCGCCCGAGGAACTCGTACCCCATCCGCGAGAGCTTGAGGCCGAGGATCGCCGCGTAGAACGAGCTCCGCTTGTCGTAGCACGGGATGATCACCGGCTTCTTCGGCAGCGCACGCAGCGTCGCGTCGAGCTCCGGCGACGTCAGCTTCCGCGCGGGCACGTTGACGGCGCCGGGCAGGTGACCGAGGCCCTCGTACTCGCCTGGATAGCGCACGTCGACGAAGAGCACGTCGCTCGCTTCCATCGCCGCCAGCACGTCGGGCGTGTCGAGCAGGACGTCCTTGTTCGGATAGTCGGGGAGCTCGCGGAGCTCCCTCCGCCGCGCTCCGTTCTGCATGTCGAGCGGGCGATCCTCCGCGATCCACTTCTCGTAGCCGCCGACGACGAAGTAGACGTCGTAGCCCTGCTCGCGCAGCTCGTGGCACATCTCGGAGCTGCGGTTGCCGTTGAAGCAGAGGAGCAGCGCCGGCTCGCCCTTCGCGAGGTACTTGTCCGGCGCCTTCATCAGGTCGGGGTAGCGGACCTGCTCGGAGCCCGCGATGCGGCCGACCTCGAACTCCTCGCTCTCGCGCACGTCGTAGACCTTCTGGAAGCGTCCCGACGCGCGGATCGCGTCGAGGTCTCCGGTCTGCAAGCCGTCCGTGCGCTTGAGTTGCTCGCTGAACGACAGCTCCTTGAGCGACACGTCGCCGACCGTCCTGCCGTCCTCCTTCGACGAACGCTCCAAGTTGACGTGCAGCCGTCGCTCGCGCGCGTCGCGCTCGGCGAGCGCGGAGAAGCCCCAGCCGAGCGCGGTCAGGACGAAGAGCACGCAGACGGCCGTGAACGCGTGCTTCCACGCACGCGACGAGCCGCCGCGCGCTCCGCGCGTCGAGCGGCCGCGGAAGAACCAGCTCCCGAGCACGATCGACACGAGGCCGAGCACTTGCGCCGCGCTCGCGAACAGGTTGACGACGAGGTCGGGCGACGGGATCGCGAACGCGCGCTCGCCGACGACGAATCCGAGCGCGACGGCGGTCGCGGCGCCGCGAACGAGGGTGGTCGGCGATCCGAGGAGCGTGCGGTCGCTGCGGGGGCGCATGGGGTACCGGAGTGCGAGCTCGTCTGACCGCGCCGGAACCGTGCGCGGAGGATCGTGTTGCGCGTTGCCGCGCCTCGACGGGGTGGATCGGGGCGCGATCGACGGGTCGGGCGGGCGCTCGGAGGCGTCCCACGGCGCCGTGCACGCCGCAATCCGACCCCTCGTTCGCCGACGGCGGATCTCCGCAGGGACCGAGGCGCGGAGGGCGACGACCTGGTTTTTTTTTCGAAGTCCCCGGGTGGGCTCAAGTCGGCACCGGGATCGCCCGACCACAGCGAAGGCTCGCATCGCGTCCCGAGCACCCCCACCACTCACGAACCATCATGAAGAGCCTGCTCCTCGCCCTCGCTTTCGTCCTTCCGCTGCCGCAGCCGAGCTGGAGCCCTGCAGAGCGGGCGACCGAGGATGCCGGCAAGTCGACGTTGACCCTGTCCTTCGGCGTCTACCAGTCGGACAAGGCCACGGTCATGTACAAGAAGCTGACCCCGGTGCTCGAGTACCTCCAGGAGGACCTCGAGAAGCGCGTGGGTCGCCCCGTCGACATCCACCTCTCGATCTTCAAGAGCTACGACGAGGGCATCGCCGCGCTCGTGAACGGCGACATCGACTTCGTTCGCTTCGGCCCCGCGTCGTACATCACGGCGAAGGCGCGCGAGCCGAAGCTCGAGCTCATCGCGATGGAGCAGGAAGGCGGGCAGAAGCGCTTCAAGGGCGTCGTGATCGTGCGCACGGACAGCGCGATCCAGAAGCTCGAGGACTTGAAGGGTCGCCGCTTCGCGTTCGGCGATCCGAACTCGACGATCGGGCGCTACCTCGTCCAGGCCGAGCTCGTCAAAGCCGGCATTCACGCGGCCGACCTCTCCGGTGCCAAGTACCTCGATCGCCACGACAAGGTCGCGGCCGCCGTCGAGGTCGGCGACTTCGACGCCGGGGCGGTGATGATGTCGAGCTACGAGCAGGCGAACTCGAAAGGCACGCTGCGGGTGATCGCGAGCTTCGACAACGTCACGAAGCCGTGGGTCGCGCGCGCGGGTCTCGACCCGGCGGTGCGCGCCGCATTGCTCGAGAGCTTGAAGAGCGTGCACGACGCCGCGGTGTTGAAGGAGCTCAAGGTCTCCGGGTTCACGTCCACCTCCGACGAGGAATACGCGTTCGTGCGCGAGGGCATGAAGATCGCCGATGGGTTCGACAAGCGCCCAGGAAGCTGAAGAGCTCGAGGCGCCGCGGCGCTTCCACAGGCTCGGGACCCGGCTGATCCTCGCCACGCTGGCGGCGCTCGCGCTGGGTCACACCCTCTCCAGCGTGCACACGCTGTGGACGGAGCAGCATTCGATCGCCGAGCAGATCGACGCACGCGGCGAATCCCTCGCGAGCGTCGGCGCAGCGGGCTGCGTCGAGTACGTGCTCGGCAGCGACTATCCGATGCTGCAGACGTTCGTCGAGAACGTCGCGCGCGGGCGCACGGACATCGTCTTCGCCAAGGTGCGGCGCCCGGACGGAGCGCTGCTCTGCGAAGCGGTCAACAAGACGCGCGAGCGCGTCGGCTCGTCGGCCGTGAAGCAGTACACGGCTCCGATCCACGCACCGGGTGAGGACGAAGGTCCGGGGAAGCTCCTCGGCACGATCGTGCTCGGCATCTCGACCGAGAGCCTCGACGAGCTCGAAGCCCGCCGCACGCAGGAGCTGATCGTCTCCTCCAGTGCCTCGTTCCTGCTCATCGCGGGCATCCTGGCGTTCCTCCTCAGGAACAGCCTCTCACGGCCCATTTCCCAGCTCGACGAACACGCCTTGCGCCTGGGCCGCGGCGACTTGGACACGCCGATCGTGCTGGAGTCGAGCGACGAGTTCGGCCGCCTCGCGTGGACGCTCGACGAGATGCGACAGAGCCTCCGCAGCTCGTACAACGAGCTCCGCGAGCGGAACGAGGAGCTCCGTCGCGTCGGCGCTGTTCGCGATCAGGCCCTTTCCGACCTCGAGCGGGCGCTCGACCAGGCGCGCGAGGCGAGCCGCGCGAAGACCGAGTTCCTCGCGACCATGAGCCACGAGCTCCGCACGCCGATGAACGGAGTGATCGGGAACGCGAGCTTGCTCCTCGGGATGGAGCTCACGCGCGAACAGCGCGAGTTCATGGAGCTCCTGCGCGGTTCGGCGGAGTCGCTGCGCACCATCGTCGACGAGATCCTCGACTTCTCGAACCTCGATTCCGGCCGCACGGTGCTCCATCTCGCGGACGTCGACTTGGAGACGGTCGTGCGCGACGCGGCGAGCGCCGCGCAGGCGACCGCGCGCAAGAAGGGCCTCGAGTTCCACGTGTACGTCGACGCGGACGTTCCGCGCCGACTGCGCACGGATGCGCTGCGTGTTCGACAGGCGCTCCACCACCTGTTGGACAACGCCGTGAAGTTCACCCGCGAAGGGAGCGTGATGCTCAAGGTCTCGCTCGACGGAGACGCACACGACCGGACGCGGCTTCGTTTCGCCGTGATCGACACCGGGATCGGCGTGACGAGGGAGCAGCGCGAACGCATCTTCGAGCCCTTCACGCAGGCCGACGGATCGAACGCACGTGAGCACGGCGGGACAGGGCTCGGGCTCGCGATCTGTCGCCGAGTCGTCGCGCTCCTCGACGGCGAGATCGGCTGTCAGAGCGAGCCCGGCAGCGGCAGCCTCTTCTGGTTCACGATCACCGTGGAGGACGTGCCGAGCCGGCGGCTCGACGGAGTCCAAGCGCCGCTGCCCGCGCCGACGCCGCAGGGGACGCGCGTGCTCCTCGTCGAGGACAACCCGGTGAACCAACGCATGGCGCGGCACATGCTCACGCGCAACGGCTGCGACGTCGACCTCGCGGAGAACGGCCTCGTGGCTGTCGAGAAAGCCGCGAGCGGCGAGTACGACCTCGTCTTGATGGACTGCAGCATGCCCGTGATGGACGGTTTCGAGGCCACGCGCCGGATCCGAGCGGGCGAGGTCGGGACCGGACGCCGAGTTCCGATCGTCGCGCTCACCGCGAACGCGATGCCCGGCGACCGCGAGAACTGCATCGAAGCGGGGATGGACGAGTACCTCGCGAAGCCCGTGACGATCGAGCAACTCACCGCGATGATCGCCGCCGTCGCCGGGCGCGCTGCGAACTCGGACTGAGCACGGGCTCACGGCGCCTCGGGCCGATCTCGTAGTCCGTCCGCACCACGTACCTGAACCGCGCCTTTCGCCCCGGGGTCGCTCCGAGGTGGAATCGGCCGACAGGTGAGCAGGAGCCCGCGCTCCAGCTAGACTCGGGCCCATGCGTCGGGCGTCGAACGGACCGCTGCGCCTCCTGCTGCTCCTCGCCATCGTGCTCTCGGCGAGTTGCGGTCGTCGGGAAGGAACGCGCCCCAACGTCCTCCTGATCAGCATCGACACGCTGCGCGCCGACCACCTCGGCTGCTACGGATACCACCGCGACACGTCGCCGAACCTCGACGCATTCGCGCGGGAGAGCGTGCTGTTCGAACGCGCCGTCGCTCCGACCTCGTGGACGCTGCCGTCGCACATGACGATGTTGACCGGGCTCGGGATCTCCGCGCACGGCGCCTGCGACGAGCGCCTCTGGGCGCGCAAGGACGTCCACGGCGAGTTCATCCGTCCTCCGCTGCGCGGTCGCTCCGTCGCCGAAGCGCTGAAGGCCGCCGGCTACGCCACCGCGGGTTTCTACACGTTCGGCTTCCTGAGTCCGGCGCTCGGGTTCGGCTCGGGCTTCGACACCTGGGAGCGACTCGGGAAGAACCTCTTCTCGCAGGACGAGCTGCGCGACGAGCTCTACGCGCTGCGCGTCGCGAACGAAACCGAAGCGCTGCGTTCGTTCTTCGACGAGCACGCGGACTTGCTCGACGCGCGCAAGCGTTCCTCGCCCGAGGTCGTCGAGCGCGCGAACAGCTGGCTCTCCGACCACGTCGAGAAGCGCGCGGACCAGCCCTTCTTCCTCTTCCTCCACCTCTACGACGTCCACGATCCGTACTCGCCGCCTCCGGCGTTCGATCGGTTCAGCGACCCGACCTATTCGGGCTCCGTCGACGGGAGCATCACCGGCGAACAGTACCCATGCCGCTTCGGCGTCCCGCCGCGCGCCGATCAGGACCAGCTCGCGGCGCTCTACGACGGCGGCATCGCGTACGTGGACTCCGAGGTGCAGCGCGTCCTCGACCACCTGCGCGCGCTCGACCTCGAGGAGAACACGCTCGTCGTCGTGACGGCCGACCACGGCGAGGAGTTCTTCGAGCACGGCGACGCCGGCCACCGGCGCCAGCTCTACATGGAGAGCGTGCACGTGCCGCTGATGATGCGATGGCCGGGGCACCTGCCCGCGGGTCGACGAATCGGCGGCACAGTCGGGCTCGCGGACGTCGCGCCGACGATCCTCGCGGCGACGGGAGCTCGGCGGTTGAACGCGATGACCGGGACGGACCTCCTCCCCATCGCGCGCGGCGAACGCGGGAGCTCGGGGCGCATGTACCTCGGCTTGCTCCACCTGTTCGAACGCGAGCAGGACGGGATCGAGCATTGGGCGCAGCGACAGGTCGCGCTGTTCCGCGGCGACGAGCACTTCCTGATCACGTACTGTCCGGGCCAGGCGTTCCGCGTGGAACGCTTCGACCTGTCGCGCGATCCTCGCGAGCTCGGCCCGCCCGAGGTCTTCGGCGAGCACGATCCCGCCGGAGTGGCGCTCGCGCTCCAGCTGGACGCGATCCGCACCGGACGCTCCGCGTTGCGGGCGCGCCTCCCGATCCCCGACCTCAACCTCCAGGCGCTGTCGCTCCGCCAGCGGAACGCGCTCGCCGCCAGCGGCTACGTGTCCTCGGAGCTGCAGGACTCGACCGGAACGACGGAGCGGCTGTGCATCGACGGCTGCGTGTTCGATCGGTGACGTCGAGGGTGCGCCGCGGCACGCCGGCGCTCACCGCGAGGGTCCTCGACGACGCGGAGCTCGGCGCACGGGCTTCGGTTCCCCGCCGGGGATCGGGCGACTCTCGTCGTCGGTCCACGGCTCCTCCTCGGTGTGCCCGCGGTGCGCTCCGTTGCCGAGCAGGCTCGCGACGAGCGCGGTCCAGCCGGTTTGGTGCGACGCTCCGAGCCCGCGCCCATCTTCGGCGTGGAAGTACTCGTGGAAGAGCACGAGCTCGCGCCAGTGCGGATCGTCGCGGTAGCGCGGGTCGCGGCCGAGCGCGGGCCGACGACCGTCCGCGTCGCGCAGGAAGAGGCTCGCGAGGCGCCGCGCGAGCTCGTGCGCGACGGCGTCGAGCGTGACGCGCCTCCCCGAGCCGCGCGGGAACTCGACCGTCAGGTCGTCGCCGTGGACGTGGTGGTAGCGCTCGAGCGCTTCGACGATCAGGAAGTTGACCGGGAACCACACGGGACCGCGCCAGTTCGAGTTGCCGCCGAAGAGCGCCGTCGTCGATTCGCCGGGCGCGTACTCCACGCGATGCTCGACGCCGTCGACGTCGAGCACGAAGGGCCGCTCGGCGTGGATGCGGGACAGCGAACGCACGCCGTGCGGTGAGAGGAACTCGCGCTCGTCGAGCAGGTACGTGAGCATCCGCTCGAGGCGCTCGCGCGGCGGCACCGCGAGGATCCAGCGGCGTTTCCCGTTCCGTTCGACGCTCGCGACGTGCCGAGCGAGATCGCGCTCGTTCTCGAGGAACCAGCGCATCCGCTTCGCGAAACCGGGGAGGCGCTCGACGACGTCGTGCTCGAGGATCTCGACGGCGACGAGCGGCAGCAGGCCGACCATCGAGCGCGTCTCGAGCCGCTGCGTCCGTCCGTCGAGCTGGAGCAGGTCGTAGTAGAAGCCGTCCTCCTCGTCCCAGAGCCCCGTGCCGCCGAGCGTGTTCATCGCGTGCACGATGTGCACGAAGTGCTCGAAGAACTTGGACGCCATGTCCTCGTAGCTCGGATCCTCCTGCGCGAGCTCGATCGCGATCGACAGCATCGTCCCGCAGTAGAACGCCATCCACGCCGTGCCGTCCGCCTGCTCGAGCCTTCCGCCGCGCGGGAGCGTCTGGTTCCGATCGAACACGCCGATGTTGTCGAGCCCGAGGAACCCGCCCGAGAACACGTGGTTCCCCTCGGAGTCCTTGCGATTCACCCACCACGTGAAGTTGAGCAGGAGCTTCTGGAACGCGCTCGCGAGGAAGCGTCGGTCGCGCTTCCCGGGCGGCGCGCTCTTCTTGTAGACGCGCCACACGGCCCACGCGTGCACGGGCGGGTTGACGTCCGAGAACGACCACTCGTACGCGGGGATCTGCCCGTTCGGGTGCATGTACCACTCGCGCAGGAGCAGCTCGAGCTGCGCCTTCGCGTACTCCGGATCGAGCCGCGCGAGCGGGATCACGTGGAACGCGAGGTCCCACGCCGCGAACCACGGGTACTCCCACTTGTCGGGCATCGAGAGCACGTCGCGGTTGTAGACGTGGAGCCAGTCCTTGTTGCGCCCCTCCTTGCGCTCCGCGGGCGGCGCGGGCTGCTCGGGATCGCCCTCGAGCCACGCGTCGACGACGTAGTGATAGAACTGCTTGCTCCAGAAGAGCCCCGCCCACGCTTGGCGGAGCACCGCGCGCTCGTCGTCGGTCGCGTCCGCGGGTTCGTGGTGCTCGTACCACGTGATCGCCTCGCGACGACGCTCGGCGAAGAGCTCCTCGAACGCGCGCCCGAAGAGCGCGCGCGGCGCTTCGCGCTCCGCGACGAGACGCATGCGCAGCACGCGCGAACGCCCCGCTTCGACGGTGAGCGGGACGAGCGCGCCGCACTTCGTGCCGCGCCCCTTCGGGCTCACCGCGTCCTTCTTCCCGTCGACGACGTACGCGTGGAAGGCGTCCTTCACGTACGGCGACGCGTTCTCCGCGCCGAAGAGGCGCGCCGCGTTCGTCTCGTTCTCGGTGAAGAGCCACTCGACGTCGACGTCGCGGTCGTCGAGCGCGAAACGGTGCCGGCCGAGCGTCGGGTCCTCGGCGATCACCTGCGCGTCGCTCGCGCGTTGGATCCACGGACGCACGGCGCACCCTTCCTGATCGCAGCCCCAACTCCACGTGTTGCGGAACCAGAGCTGCGGAAGGAGCACGAGCTCCGCGTCGTCCGGCCCGCGGTTCTCGATCGTGACGCGCACGAGGACGTCCTCCGGTCCTGCTTTCGCGTACTCGACCGTCACGTCGAAGTAGCGTCCGTCGTCGAACACGCCGGTGTGCTCGAGCTCGAACTCCGGCTCGGCGCGCGTGCGACGCGCGTTCTCCTCGAGGAGGCGCGCGTACGGGAACTCCCCCTGCGGGTACTTGTAGAGCGCCCGCGCGTACGAGTGCGTCGGCGTCGAGTCGAGGTAGTAGTAGCACTCCTTGACGTCCTCGCCGTGGTTGCCCTCGGGTCCGGAGAGACCGAAGAGCCGCTCCTTCAAGAACGGATCGCGCCCGTTCCAAAGCGCGATCGAGAAGCAGAGTCGGCACTGACGATCGGTCCAACCGAGGAGCCCATCCTCGCCCCAGCGATACGCGCGCGAACGCGCGTGGTCGTGCGGGAAGTACGTCCACGCGCTGCCGTCGGCGGAGTAGTCCTCCCGCACGGTCCCCCACTGTCGCTCGGCGAGGTAGGGCCCCCAACGCTTCCAATTGCGCTCGCGCGTGTGGTCCTGCTGCAGTCGGAGGTGCTCGCTGGTCGGAAAGCTCGACATGCGCGCAGTATGGCGTCGGCGTGGAGGCAGTGCGCGCGGCCCGCTCGGCCGAGCCCGGAGGCCGTTTCGACGCGGCGCAGCGTCGAGGGAGTGCGAAGGAGCGAGCGAGAGCAGCCACGGGAGGCTCCGCAGGATCTCCGCCCGACCGCTCCCCGTCTCACGCGCTCCTCGCCCCGCCTTGGCACGATCTTGCCGATTCGCGTCGACACTCAGGGCGAAAACGTGAACCGAAGTCCGCGGCGCGGACGCCGATGCGAGCGCGCGCCGCCCGCTCCACGAAGGAGTCGACGATGTCCTCGACCGCCCATCCCGCCCGCCCCCAACTGCCGCGCGTCGCCACCGGCGCGACCTCGTACCTCGTGCTCGTCCCCGATGCGTTCGGCGACGCGCTCGACGACCTCGCGACGGGCGACGTCGCGCCCGACTTCCTGCGCGACGTCGTGCTGCCCAACCGGCTGCTCTCGAGCGCGGACTGCCTCGAGGTCTATCGCGACATGTTCCGCGACCGCGTCGAGCAGCTCCTCGCGCTGCGGATGCCCGCCGTGCACGAACTGCTCGGGCGCGAGCGCTTCCGCGAGCTCGTGCGCGAGTACGTCGCGACGCATCCGGCGGGGAGCGAGGACCTCGCGCGCCTCGGCGAGGCGTTCCCGCGGTTCCTCGCGAACGCGCGCGAGCTCGAGCCCGCGCACCGCTCGTGGATCGCCGAGCTCGCGCGGCTCGAGAGCGCGATCGTGCGCTGCGCGTCGGCGCGGCCGGCGCAGGAGCTCGACGAACACGAGCTCGCGGAGCTCACCGTGCTCGACTGGGAGTTCGCGCGGTTCGAACCGGCGCCGGGGCTCGAGCTCCTCGCGTTCGACACGGCGATCGACGACGCGTACTCGCGCTGGCTGCACGAGGGCTCGCTCCCCGTGCCGCGCCGGCGCGCGCAGTACGTCGCGGTGCTCCGCCAAGGCACGCAGGTGCAGCGCGCGCCGATGACGCGCCGCGCGTGGAACCTGCTGCGCGCCTTGTGCGCCGGCCGCGCGCTCGCGACGGCGGTCGTCGACGAGTTCGAACCGGTCGAGCGCTCGACGGTCGAACGCCGCGTGCGGACGTGGCTCCAGGCGTGGATCACGAACGGGTTCTTCCAGACGGTGCACGCGGGCTGACGGCGGCGGACGCGCTCGAGCGCTCGTTCCTCGCACTGGCGGGGCTCGACGATTCCGACCTCGCTCGTCAGACTGCGCGCATGCGCCGCGTCACCACCACGGACCTCGAACTCGACCTCGAAGGCTACCTGCGTCTCGTCCAGTCGGGCGAGACGATCGAACTCGTCGAGGACGCGCGGGTCATCGCGCGCATCGCCCCCGTCCAGGAGTCGATCACTCCGCGTCAGCGCCCCTTCCACGAGCTCGTGGAGCTCGGCGTGGTCCGGCCGCCGGAGCAGCCGCTGCGCCTCGAAGAGCTCCGCGCGCGCCCGATCCCCGGCGCGGGCTCCCTCGTTCAGGCCGTGATCGAGGAGCGCGACGAGCGCTGACGGATGCGTCCGACCGCGACGCGAGCACGTGCTCGCGTCGCGTCACCCGCGCCCGAGCTCGCCGAGCTCCTGCTCGAACCCGCCCGACAGGATCGGGAACCGGCACCACGTCTTCGGGTCGAGGTTCTCGTCGTCGAGGTGGAACGCCGGCGCGAAACGCTCGCGCTTCCACTGATTGCGCGCGAACAGCGAGAAGAAGCGCTTCACCCAACCCTCGAGCTGCGCGCGCGGCACGTCCTGCCGATCGCGCGCAAGCCGCTCGAGCACCTCCGCCGGCGACAGCTTGTCGCGGATCGCGAGCCGTTCGATCGCATCGAGCACCGGGAACGGCATCAGGTCCTCTTCCGACACCTGCTTCGCGCTCGACGGGCGCAGTTCGGGCGAGCTGCGCTGCACGGTGACGGCCGCGAGCTCCGGGAGCTTCCCGAGCCCTTCCCCGCCGTCCTTCTGCAGCCACTCGAGCCACTTCCGCAGGTACGCCTTGTCGATCCCCGCGATCGGCGCGAGACCGCCGCACGTGTCGCCGTCCATCGTCGCGTAGCCGACCGCGGCCTCGCTGCGATTCGACGTCGTCAGGAGCAGCTTCCCCTCGAGGTTCGCGAGCATCCACGCGCCCGGTCCGCGCACGCGCGCCTGGATGTTCTGCAGCGCGAGGTCGTCCTTCTCCCACGACAGATCGCGGTGCAAGGCGTTGCGCACGAGCGCCAGGTACTGCTCGACGACCGGCTGCAGCTCGAATTCGTGGTGTTTCGCGCCGAGCGCCTTCGCCAAGTGCTTCGCCGCGTCGCGCGTCGTCTGCGAGCTGTTCGCCGTCGGCTGGTACAGCGTGGTGAGCAAGCGTCCGACGAGCTCGCGCTCGTCCTTCACCTCGTCGAGCTTCGGCACGTACGCGAGCGCCTTCTTCGCGCCCGCGAGCCCGAGCTCCTCGACCGCGCGCTTCACCATCATCCCGACGAGCGACGCGACCGCCGCCGAGTCGCACCCGCCCGACAAGCTGACGACGAAGCCGTGCGAGCGCGACTTGCGCAGGTAGTCCCACAGCCCGAGCGTCTCGGCGCGCAGGAATTCCTCTTCCTTCAGGTGCTCGCCCTTCTCCCACGCGGCGACCGCCGGCGTCGGCGCGCTCTTCGCGCTCGGCTTCCACGCGCGCTCGACGCGCACGAGCCCCGTGTCGTCGAACGCAGGCCGAAAGCTCGCCGTGCGCGTCTGCTGCGTGCGCGTCGCCGCGATGTCGACCGTCGCCGCGGTCATCGTCCACGGCGCGAGCGACAGCCGCGGACCCTGTGCCACGAGCGCGCCGCCGCTCGCGATCAACACGCCGCCGTCGTAGATCGCGCGCCCGGCTTCGTTGCCGAGCAGGTTCCCGTACACGTACGTCGCGCCGAACGCGCGCGAGCCCTCGACGACGAACCGCCGCCGCACCGCGAGCTTGCCGAACGCGAAGTGACTCGCCGACGGGTTCAAGATCACGTCGACGCCGCGCGCGGCGAGGCGCGCACCGGGCCGCGACGCGACCCACGCGTCCTCGCAGATCTCGAAGCCGATGCGCACGCCGCCGACCTCGAATTGGAGGTCGCCGATCGGCACCTCGACGCCGCAGAGCGTAACGCGCGCTTCGACGCCCTCGGGCCACGGCTTGAACCAGCGCGGCTCGTAGTGGAGCCCGTCGCCGGCGAGGTGCTGCTTCGCGACGATGCCGAGCGGCTTCCCGTCCGCGACGAGCACCGCGCAATCGAAGAGAGCGTGGTGGTAGAGGATCGGGAGTCCGAACGCGACGACGAGCCCCTGCGTCTCCGGGAGCAGGCTCGCGAGCACGCGCTCCGACCGCTCGACGACGTGCGTCCCGTGGAACGCGTCCTCGCAGCCGTAGCCCGGGATGCAGAGCTCGGGCAGGCAGAGGAGGTCGACCCCTTGCTCGCGCGCGGCACGGAGCGCGGCGCGGATGCGCTCCTCGTTGCCCGGCCAGTCGAGCGGGGTCTGGTTCAGGGCGGCGGCGGCGACGCGCAGGCGGGTCATGCGGGAGCTCCGCGCGCGTCGGGCGCGCCCCCGAATGGGCGTGCGCGGGGAGCGACGGGGAGTCCGTCCTTGTCCCACCCGGGTCCGAAACGGTCAAGCCGCGGGGAGACCGGCCCCCTTCCGTGGTAGCGGGCTCGACGCCGCACGGGGTCGGGGTCGGCAGACACGCGGCCCCCCAGGGAGAGGGTCTCCGCGCCCGATCTCCACGGAAGGGGGCCAGTTCCCTGGGAGGGACCGGGGTGAAGCTCGCGGCTCGACGGCCTAGAGACGGCCCCGTCCGGCGAGCGGCCCGATCCCCTCTCCTCCCGACCGAAACCCGGGTCGGCGCCGGACCGAGGCTCCAAGCCTCACTCGCCCGCGGCCCGCCGTCCTCCGACGCGCGGGCCGCGGGTCTTTTCGGTCCCGTCGCGCGAGGGACGCGGGAGCGGTCCGCGCGCTCCGAGAGCGGCGGCGTGCGGCGCGTGCGCGGAGGTCACGCTCGACGGAGCCGCGACTCCGCTTTCCCTCCAGATCCGGAGCGCTGGATCCGATGCACGGCGAGGGCTCCCCGCACCTCCCCCCGCCCGCGCCGTGTCCCTCACTCAATGGATCGACCATCGCCTCGACTGGGGCGCCTTCGTGCTACTCGCCTGGGCGGCGTTCTTCGTCGCGCGCCGCCTGCTCGGACGCGCCGGGAGCGCGCGCAGGCTCGGAGCGCTGCACGCCGTCGTCGTCGGGCTCGCCTGCGTGCTCGCCTTCTTCGGCGCCGACTGGATCGGCGGTCGGGAGCGAGCGCGGATGCAGACCGCGGTGCAGAGCCTCGCGCCGAACGTCGCGCAGGAGCTCCAAGCACTCGGCCATGCGGGGCTGCGCGTCGACGTGTCGATGGAGAGTTCCCTCTACGTCGCGATCGCAGAAGCGCAGCGTCGTTGGCTCGCCCGCAACCCCGACCTCGGCAAGATCTTCACGTACCGCTTCGACGGCGACGGCCGCATCGTCTACCTCGTCGACGCGCCGAACGACCGCGACTTCGACGGCAAGCTCGTCGGCGAGCACGAGATCGCGCACGAACCCGGCAGCGAGTGCACCGAGCAGGGCATGGAGATGCTGCGCGCGCTCTGCGGCGTTTCGACGTGCCAGGAACGTCCGTACGAAGACGACTCCGGCGCGTGGATCCACGCGTTCGAGCCGCTGCGCGACGCGGAAGGACGCATCGAAGGCGCCGTCGCCGTCGAATTCGACGCGCGTTCGTGGGTGCGGAGCGAGGCGGTGTTCCGCTTCGGCGCGCTCGGCGGCCTCTTGCTCGCGCTCTGGATCTACGTCGCGGCCGCGGCGACGACGCTCTTCCTGCGCGGTCAGATCGACCGGCGCACCGAGATCGAAGCGGAGCTCCGCCGCGGAGAGGAGCGCCTTCGCGCGATCCTCGACCACGATCCGGACTTCATCGGCCTCGTCGGCCCCGACGGCAACCTACTCGAGGTGAACCCGGCCGGTCTGCGCATGGTCGGCGTCGCGACGAAGACGGAGCTCCTCGGTCGCTCGCTCGAGGCGGCGCTCGCCCCGGTGCAAGCCGAGCGCCTGCGCGCGCTCTACCGGCAGACAGCGGGCAACGCATCGTCGTCGGTCGAGTACCAGATCAAGGGTCGCGGCAACGAAGCGCGCTGGGTGCACAGCCACGCCGTGCCGCTCGGGCCGCGCTTCGGGTTCTCGCGCACGTACCTGATCGTCACGCGCGACGTCCACGAGCAGAAGGTCGCGCAGGAAGAGGCCGAGCGGCTGCAGAAGGAGCTCCTCGACGCCTCGCGCGCGGCCGGCATGGCCGAGATCGCGACCGGCGTGCTCCACAACATCGGCAACGTCATCAACACCGCGAACATCGCGTGCTCCGCCGTGCACGTGCGGCTCGACGAGCTCGGCGTCGACAGCTTGAAGCGGCTCGCCGACATCCTCGCGGAACAGACGGACGATCTCCCCCGCTTCTTCGCCGAGGACCCGCGCGGCAAGCGCGTCGTACCGCTGCTCTCGGAGATCACGCGCACGCTCGACGATCAACGCAAGGGCCTGCGCGAGGAGCTCGACACGCTCGGACGCGCGCTCGACCACGTGAAGAGCGTGATCCACTCGCAGCAGGCGCTCGCGCGCGCGTCGGCGGTCTACGAGCTCATCGATCCGCGCGAGATCGCCGAGGAAGCGCTCCATCTCAACGGCGAGTCGATCGACCGCCACGGGATCCAACTCGTGCGCGAGTTCGCGCAGACGATCCCGTTGCAGCTCGACCGGCACAAGATCATGCAGATCCTGATCAACCTGATCACGAACGCGAAGGAGGCGGTGAAGGACTGCCCCGCCGAGCGCCGCAGGATCCAGATGATCCTCGCGACCCAGTGCATCGGCGGTCGCGTGCAGGTGACGTTCGAGGTCCGCGACCACGGCGTCGGCATCCTCGCCGAGAACCTCCCCAAGCTCTTCACGCACGGGTTCAGCACGCGCCCGGGCGGACACGGTTTCGGCCTGCACAGCTCCGCGCTCGCCGCGCGCGAAATGGGCGGAACGCTCACGGTGCAAAGCAACGGCCCCGGCCACGGCGCCGTGTTCACGCTGCGCGTGCCTGCTCGAGTTCGTACCGAAATGGTGGCCGCATGAGCTCTTCCCAGAACACCTGGCGCATCCTGATCGTCGACGACAACCCCGACATCCACCGCGACATCGAGAAGTGCCTCGCCGGCCCCGCGAAGCCGGGCGCGCTGCAGGCGCTCGAGCGCGAGATGTTCGGCTCCGGCGCGAGCGAGAGCGCGCACCCCGTCTACGAGATCGTCAGCGCGCACCAAGGTGAGCAGGGCGTCGCCGCGTGCGCGCAGGCGTTGCGCGAGGACCGGCGCTTCTCCGCCGCGTTCGTCGACATGCGCATGCCGCCGGGCATCGACGGGCTCGAGACGATCGAGCGGCTTTGGAAGCTCGATCCCGGGCTGCAGGTGATCCTCTGCACCGCGTTCTCGGACTACTCGTGGAAGCAGATCTCCGGGCGCCTCGGGCGGCGCGACGACATGCTCGTCCTGCGCAAGCCGTTCGAGCAGATCGAAGTGCAGCAGATGGCGCTCGCACTCTGCGAGAAGCGCCGGCTCGCGATCGAAGCTCAGAAGCGCGTTCACGAGCTCGAGCGCATCGTCAACGAGCGCACGGCGGAGCTCCAGGAGGCGCGGCGACAGGACCGGCTCCGTCTCGATTCGCTGGAGGAGATCGTCGACCGTCGCACGCAGGAGCTGCGTCGCGCGGCGCTCCACGACCGGCTCACCGGCCTGCCGAACCGCGGCATGTTCGCCGAAGCCGTCAACCGTGCGATCGCTCGTGCATCGCTCGACTCGAAGTACGGCTACGCGGTGTTGTTCCTCGACTGCGATCGCTTCAAGGTCGTCAACGACAGCCTGGGGCACGCGTGCGGCGACCTCCTGCTCACGGAGCTCGCGCGCCGGCTCTCCGAGGCGTGCGAGCGCAGCCCCGGCATGCGCGGCGCCTGCGAGCAGGCGCTCCCCGCGCGCCTCGGCGGCGACGAGTTCGCGATCTTGATGGCGGGCATCGGCTCCGAGGAGCGCACGATCGAGGCCGCGCGCATCGTGTCGAGCATGCTCGAGGCCCCCGCGCGGATCCAAGGGCACGACCTGCGCCTGAACGCGAGCATCGGCATCGCGACGAGCGCGCAGCGCTACTCACGCGCGGAGGACGTGATCCGCGATGCGGACACGGCGATGTACAAGGCGAAGGCCGCCGGCCGCGGGCGCGTCGTCGCGTTCACGCCCGAGATGCACGACGACGCGATGCAGCGCTTGGTGCTCGAGAACGACTTGCGCGCCGCGCTCGCCGCGAACGTGCTCCAGGTGCACTACCAGCCGATCGTCGACCTCTCGACGGGCGAGGTCGTCGCGCTCGAAGCGCTCTCGCGTTGGACGCACTCGCGCCTCGGCCCCATCCCGCCGACGAAGTACATCCCGATCGCCGAGGAGACGGGACTCGTGCTCCCGCTCGGCGAGCAAGTGCTCCGCACGAGCCTGACGCAGCTCGCGCACTGGACGCGCACGCTTCCGGCCGGGACTCGCGTGCCGGTGGTCAGCGTCAACGTTTCGCGCAAGCAGCTCGTCGAGGCCGGCTTCGCGGATCGCCTGTCCGACATCGTGAAGGAGACCGGCGTCGACCCGAAGCGCGTCGTGCTCGAGATCACGGAGAGCACCGTGATGGAGCACATGGAGACGGCGCTCGCGGTGCTCGAGCGCGTGCGCTCGCTCGGCATGGGCGTCTACATGGACGACTTCGGTACGGGCCACTCGTCGCTGTCGTGCCTGCAGCACTTCCCGCTCACCGGCCTCAAGATCGACCGCTCGTTCACGTGCGGCGACCGCAAGGAGCCGTACCGCACCGCGCTCGTGCAGGCGATCGTCACGGTCGCGCGCAACATGCGCATCCCGGCCATCGCGGAGGGCGTCGAGACCGTCGAGGACGTCGCGTGGCTCCAGACGCTCGGCTGCGACCGCGGTCAGGGCTTCTTCTTCGCGAAGGGCCTCGCGGCGAAGGACGCGAGCGATCTGCTCGCCTCCCCCGGCTCGTGGATGTCGTTCGACGGCGTGCACGAGATCTTCACGGGCGCCGTGCGCCTCCCGGTCCTGGAGCCGGTCGGGCCGCGCGCCTGAGCTTCGTTCGCCGCGCGGCCCGAGCGCGCGCGGAGCGCGCTCCGCACGAGCTGCGACTTCACGCCGCACGACCGTCGTGCCCGCGGCGCGTTCCGCGTACTCTCTCGCGCCGCGATGGAGAACTCCGGGTTCGTGTACCGACACCGCGCGACCGCCGAGGAGGCGGGCACGACCGTGCTCGCGCTCTACCTCGCGCGCTTCACGCACACGGACGAGGCGACGTGGCGCGAGCGCATCCGCGAAGGGCGGGTGAAGATCGGTGAGAAGGTCGTGAGCGCGGACACGGTCGTCGCGGCGGGGGACGAGCTCACGTTCCACCGCGCGCCGTGGGTCGAGCCCGAGGCACCGTGTCGGTTCGACGTCGTGTTCGAGGACGAGCACGTGCTCGCCGTCGAGAAGCCCGCGGGACTGCAGGTGCTCCCCGGCGGACCGTTCACCGCGTCGACGCTGTGGACGCTCGTTCGAAGCAGCGCGCCCGATCGCGCGGAGGCCGCGCCCGCGCACCGCCTCGGCCGCGGGACCTCGGGGCTCGTCGTGTTCGGCAAGACGTTCGTCGGGCGCGCCGCGCTCTCGAAGCAGTTCCGCGAGTTCGTGCCGCGCAAGACGTACCTCGCGATCGCCGACGAGCCCGAGCACGCGCCGCGCGACTTCGCGCTGCCCGCGAGCGCGCGCCATCCGATCGGCGACGTGCAGCACGGCCCGATCCGCATCTGGATCGCGCGCGAGGGCGGCAAGCCCGCGCACACGCGCCTGCGCGTCGTCGCGCGCGACCGCGAGCACCGTCGGCTGCTCGTCGCCGCGCAGCCGATCACGGGGCGCGCCGATCAAATCCGCATCCACCTCGCGGCCTGCGGCGCGCCGATCACGGGCGATCCGCTGTTCGGCGTCGGCGGCGTGCCGAAGAGCGACGTCACGCCGGGCGCGGGCGGATACCACCTGCACGCGACGGCGCTCGCGGTCCTCCACCCCGTCGACGGACGTTGGATCCGGCTGCGCTCGCGCCCGCCGTGGCCCGGGCTCGAGCGCTTCGCGTGCGTCGTGCGTCGCACGCTCGACTAGGATGCGCGACATGAGCACGAGCTTCCGCTTCCGCGTCCACGACGAACGCCTCGCGATCGCACGTTTGCCGCAGACCGCTGCGTTTCCCGCGTGGGCGCAGGGTCGTTTCGTCCACCTCGCGCGCACGCCCGACGAGGTCTCGATCGTCTGCGCGCAGGTCCACGTGCCGGCGGACGTGCAGCAGGAGCGCGACAAGATCGCGCTCGGGATCGAGGGCGTCATCCCGATGACGACCGTCGGGATCCTCGCCGCGCTGTGCGGCGCGCTCGCGAAGGAGACGGTGCCCGTGTTCGCGCTCTCGACGTACGACACGGACTGGCTGCTCGTGTCCGCGGCGCGCTTCGACGACGCGCGACGCGCGCTCGAGTCCGCGGGTCACTCGGTGATCGGGACGTTGCCGGCGAGGTGATCCGTCACGAAGCGCGGAGCCGGGAGGCTCGCACCCCCCGGCTCCGCTGCGTGCTCCGCATCCATGGACGGGGCACGCCGGTCACGGCCCCGCGATGTTCGTCGTCGCATCGCCCTGCAGCGCGCCGTCCGAGTCGATCCACGAATCGAGCACGATGCCCGTGGAAGGATCGGTGAGCTCGCGGATCAAGCGCGCGCCGAGCGGTCCGGCGATCTGTGGATCGGTCGCACCGTCGCGCAGGCTCGGACCGATCGACGGGCTCAACCACGCGTGGTTGTTCGACCCGTTCGCGACGCCGCTCGCTTCGACGATGCGGTCGAGGTCGTACACCACGTTCGCGAGGTCGAAGATCGCGGCCGGGGCGACGAAGGTGAAGTTGAGCGGGTCGCTGTAGCACCCGCGACGGTGCTGACCGTTGTCGAGCGGGTTCACCGGGCAACCGTTCTCGTCGAAGAGGAAGAGCCCCGTGCCGAGACCCGCCGCCATGTGCGGCCAGAACGGCGAGTTGAGCTTGTTCCCGGTGTTCTGCCCGAAGTGCGTCTTGAGCAGGTCGAAGTCGAGCGCCGCGTAATTGCGGCTCGCCATCGCAGCGCGGAACGTGTCGTACTGCGGCCCCCACTGCGTCAGGCCCGCGTCGGTCAGGTGGCACGTCGCGCAGTAGCGCGGGCCTTCCTTCGTCGCGCTGACCTTGCCGCGGATCGAGTGCGCCATGAACGCGTTGTGGCTGAGCGAGCCGAAGCCCGCCGCCGAGTTCGCGCCCGCTCCGCGGCGGTCCGTGAAGGCGAACACGCGCGAGAGCTGGTTGTTCTGGTCCTTCCAGCGGTAGAACACCTTCGTGTTCGCGCTGAACTGCGTGACCTTGCCGCGAGGACCGACGCCGAGCGTGAAGAAGAGCGGCGACTGATACGTGAAGTCCGCGGTGCGCTGCTTGTAGACGATGCGCTCGCCGGTCGTGTTGCTGAAGTTGTTGCCGGTGTTGTACTCGCCGCCGAGGTGGCACCCCATGCACGTGTTCGTCCACGAGCCGTGGCAGGCGACGCACTCCATGCCGTCGACGTGCGCGAAGCCCTGCGTGTTGCCGCCGGTCTGGACCGGGCCGAGGCCGTTGCTCGCGTCCGCGTCGACGCGCCCCATGGCGTAAGACGCCTTCGCGCTGTAGATCGGCTGGCCCGACGTCGGGTGCGTCTTGCCGTTGTTCGCGACCGTGTCGCGCGTCTGCGGCACGTAGTGCACGGCGCCCGTGAGCTTGCTGCGCAGCCAGTAGTTGCCGCTCGCGTCCTTGTAGACGTGGTTCAGTTCGTTCCCGTGCCCGTCGACCACGAGGTTGCGCGTCGCGCCGTCCCACGCCGTGCCGCTCTGCGTCGTCGCGTAGGCCTCGATCGTGCCGTGGCAGCTCTCGCAGCGGATCGCGACGCGCTGCTCCATGTGGGAGAGGATCGTGCGGTCGCTCGAGTTCACGTCGCCGCCGTGCAGGTCGTAGCTGCCGTGGCAGTCGACGCATCCGAGGCCCGCGTCGTAGTGCACGTCGGCGGGCGTGTCGTCGCGACCGTCGCCGTCGTAGTCCTCGTTCAGCACGTACTGGTTGCCGTTGCGGCCGTTGAACGTGTGGTTGCCGACGGCCGGGTCGAAGAGGCGCGTGTCCGCATGCGTCGTCTGGAACGACGCAGGGTTCGCGGGATACTGCTCGTGGTGCACGAGGTCCGCGTTCTGGTCGAGGCGGATGCCCCAGTACTGCATGACCGTGCGGTTCGAGCCCTGGTGACAGCCCGCGCAGGTCGCGTCGTCGATGCCCGGCACCTGCACGCCGCCGGCGAGCGTGCGCGCGACGCCGCGGATCACGTGCGAGCGCGGGTGAGCGCGCTCGGGTTCGTCGATCGCGTCGGGATTCAGCGGCTCGTTCTTGTTCACGTTCGGGTCCGCGCTGCCGCTCTTGCCGCCGAGGCTGTACGGCATGTGACACGCCGAGCAGCCCGACGAGCGGAAGTCGCCCGCGCGGTTGTTCTGGCCGGCGCTCCCGAGGTGGCAGTCGCCGCACGTGAACTGCACTTGCTCCTGGAAGAGCTTCGCGAGCGGCGAGCCCGAGATCACCGAGCCGTCCGGGTTCACGTCGTCGTTCAGCGCCGCGGCGTCGAACTCCGGGTTCTGGAACACGTGGCCCGTCTGATGGACGCCGAAGACGGCCCACACTTGCGCTTCGATGAGCTGCTGCACGGAGCCGACGACCGGCGAGCCCGCGACGAACGACGAGTTCTGCACGGCGCGGAACGACGTGTCGCCCGCGGTGTCCTGGTCCTGACCCTGGTTCCCCGGCACGGCGTTGTGCTGGCCCGTCGTGAAGAACGCGCCCGAGTAGATGCCCGTCTCCGTCGCGAGCAAGCTGTTGTTCACGCACTCGGAATGCGCGACGTGGCACTGACCGCAGCCGACGCCCGCCTTCGTGACGCGCAGGTCGCCGGGGTTCACGAAGCGCAGGTAGTCGAGCGCGCTGTACGTGTGTCCGTTCACCGTGTAGTCGGCGAACTTGTCGACGCCCGTCAGCGTCAGTCGATTGAAGTAGGCCTTCGCGTTCGTCGTCTGGAACGTCTCGTCGCCGATCTCCGGCGGCGGCGGAACATGGCTCGTCGCGAGGTCGGTGCCGTTCGGGTTGCCGCCGTGGCACTCGGTGCACTGCAACGACGCCGCACCGGTGAACGGGTGCGGGTTCTCGATCCCAGGTCCGCTGTAGTCCCCCTCGAGCGAGCCGTTGTGGCACAGCATGCACGACGAGACCGCCTGCACCTGCAGCGAGCCCGTTTCGCCGCTGCACGCGGCGAGCGCGGCGAGCGCGAGCGCGCTCACGATTCGAATTCCTCGACGCTCCATGTCTCCCCCTCGACGAGGACGCTGCGTCCTCGGCCCCTCCGAGGCGAAACCCGTCCCGGCGATCGCGTCCGCACGAGGCGCACGCGTCGCGAGTCGGCCTCGCCGCCCTCCTCCGGTTCCCCCGCCGCGCGCGCCCGTCCCCTTCGAGCGCTCGAGCTCGCGTGAGCTCGACTGCGGCCTGTTTGTCATCGACCTTCGGAGCGAGCGTTCTTGAGCTCGCTCCGACGTGACTCAGTTGTTGATCTCCGCTTGATTCCACGTCCGCGGCAGATGACAGCGATCGCAGCGATCGATCCATCCGAGCCCGACGTGATTCGGGTTCGTCGCGCGCGCGAGGTCGCTCCGGTGGCACGTCACGCACTCCGTGTCCGTCGGTTGGAAGTGCCCGACCTCGGCGCCGGCGTGGCAGCGATTGCAGCTCGTCACGGCGTGCACGCCGACGAGCGGGAAGCGCGTCTTCCGGTGCTGCTCGAGCATTCCCTGGGGCTGCCACGTCGTCTCCTGGTGGCAGCGTTCGCAGCTCGTTCCGAGCTCGCCCCTGTGCACGTCCTCGTGACAACCCGCGCAACCGCGCGCGGTGAACGTGCTCACCGGCCCGCGGTCGTTGTGACAGCGAATGCACGTCGCGCGCGCGTGCGCGCCGTTCAGCGGCACACCCGTCTCCTCCGCGTGGTCGAACGTGAAGTCGTCGCGTAGGTCCTGCCAACCCTGCCCTTCGTGACAGAGCGAGCAGTCCGCCGGGAACGTCTCGTGCGGCAGCACGGGCCCGAAGCCCGCCTCCCAGAGCCGCAGACGCGCGACGTCGGTGCCCTGCACGGCGCACGCGACCGCGACGAGGCCGAAGGCGACGGAGCCGAGCACGATGCGCGCGCGGCGGCGAGTTCGAGAGTCCATCAGAAGCTCCTCTGCACGTAGAACCCCGCGGTGTAGCCCGTCTCGTCGTCGAAGAGCTGGCCCTCGACGTGCAACGACGCGCTCCAGCCGCTCTCCGTCGTCCAATCCCAGCTCGCGCGCAGTCGGTGCTGCGGGAGCTCGTTGTTGTCGCTGCCGAAGCCCTCGAACAGGTGCCGCGCGAATTCGTAGTCGACGTGCCAGCGCGCGCTGCCGCTCGTGTGACCGTACGAGCACCGCCCGCCGACCGTCGACGTGAAGCGCCCCTTGTCCGCGAAGCCCGCGAGCTCGAGCGCGCCGCCTTCGACGAGCGCGTCGTCGATCACGAAGCCGAGCTCGCCGTTCGCGCCGTCGTCGTCCTCGTCGATCCACGCGCCGAGGTCGACGTTCGCGCGCCAGCGCGTCGAGAGCGGCTTCACGCCCGCGAGCGCGAACCGTTCCGCATGGTCGTCGGCGAGCTCCGCGTCCGTGACGGGGAGGAACTCGTCGCGCTCGATCTCGGGGAAGGCGTAGTGCGAGTACGTGAGCCCGAGGTACGTGCCGTCGCTCCAGCGGCGGCTCGTGTTCACGACGGCCTGCGTGACCTCGATGCCCGCGCCCTTCGCGGCGTCCGTCGAGCCGTACACGTCGAGCCACACCGTTCCGCGCAGCGTCCACGCGTCCGGCGGGACGACCTCAAGCTTCGCGACGAAGAGGTCGCGATCCGCGGCGAGGTCGTGGAACGTCTTCTGGAAGCCCGCGGTCGCGGACACCGTCTCGCTCTCGTCCTTCACCCAGCGGCCGAACGCCGCGAACTGCAGGTCGGAGAGCGTGCCCTGGTCCGCGTCGGGTTCGGGCAGGAAGCCCGCGCTCGCGCCGAACGAGCTCCCGCCCGCGAGCCGGCGGTTCCACTCGACGCCGTCGAGCACGCCGAACTCGGGCACCGCGTGCTGCAGGAAGCGGCCGACCTCGACGCGCGTCGCGTCGAAGCGCGTGCCGCCGAACGTGTACGACAAGCGATCGAGGCGCGCGCGCGCCGCCTGGTCGTCGTCGTCGTCGGGCACGTCGGTGCGGCGGTAGTCGAGCTCGCCGTCGATCTTCAGCACGCCGCCCGACCCGAAGACGTTCTCGTACTCGGCGCTCGCGCCGGTGCGCAGGAACACGTCCGTACGCGGACCGTCGCTCGCTCCGACGAAGTCGCCGATCGCGTACCAGCGCCCGACGATGCGTCGTTCGCGTTCGCTCGGACGCACGGCGCGCACGCGCGCGAGCAGCGGCTCGCCGGAGGTCCACTCCTCGTCCTCGTTCGTCCACGGGAGCTCGGATTTCGGCTCGGACGGCGGCGGTGCCGCGGGATTCGGAGCGTCGACGCGCGGCGCGGGCTTCGGCGCGAGTCGCGCGCTCGGCACGCGCACGTCGCCCTTCGTCCCCGCCGCGGGCACGAACGCGGGATCGTCGAGGAGCACGACGGCGCTGCGCTCTTGGAGCTCGCTCACCGTGCCGCCGAACGTGCGCCCGTCGCGCAGACGAAACGTCACGCGGTCCTGCAGCGCGAGCCCGTCGACCGACCCGTGGTCGACGAGCGCGACGCGCGGTCGCGTCGACGTCACGCGCAGCTCGACGAGTTCGAACCCCGGCTCCTGCGCTGCCGATTGCGCGTCCTGCCGAACGTCCCCGGCGCGCGCGACGCACGGCGCCGCGAGCGCGATCGTCACGACGAACGGCTCGAGCGTGCGGTGCATTCCGATTCCTCCCCCATGCCTCTCCACGCCGGTGCGACGGTTCCTGGTTCCGTCGCGCGACGCGTCCTCCGTACGAGTGTCGGCCGCGCCGAGCACGAGCCTTGACGCGCCTTGGAGAACTCGTGCGCGCTGCGGACGACTCTCGTCGAATGCGACGACGACGCCCCGCGCGCGTTCGTCACGCGCACGCGGCGTCGATCGATCTGGTCACCGGTTCGCGCGGCGCGGCCGGCGCAGGAGCACGTCCTCGTTCACGCCGTGGCAGTCCGCGCACTCCGTCGGGAGCGGCTTGTAGCGCACGACCTCCTCGCCGTCCGCGAGCACGAGCGGCTTGTGGCACGCGTCGCATGCGAGCGATCGGTGCTGCTCGCCGAGCGCGAACCGCGAGTCCCGGTCGTGCACGAACGTCGAGAACGACGCGGTCGAACTCGAGTGGCACTTCGCGCAGTCCGTGCGGCCCTCGACGGCGAACTGGCCTTCGTGGACGTCGATGTGGCAGTCAGAGCACGCGGTGCCGCGCGCGCGGCCCCACGTGCGCCCGCCCGCGTCCGCCCGCGGGAGCTGCGCGTGGCAGCCCGAGCACGCGACCTCCGCGTGGTCGCCGACGAGCGGATAGCCCGCCCAGCGCGCGTGGTCGAAGCCGTCGGGGAACGCGCGGAAGGAGCTCGTCACGTGGCAGCGCGCGCAGTCGGTGCGCCCCGCGACCTCGCGCGGGAAGCTCGGCGCGTCGAAGCGGCCCTCGTGCACGTCGCGGTGGCACGTGACGCAGCCCTTCATCGCGCCGAAGTGCTCCTCGACGCGTCCGAACGAGCGCTTCGCCTCGCCCGGCTTCGCGCGCGGGACGTGGCAGTCGGTGCAGTCCTCCTGCGCGTGCGCGCCCTCGATCGCGAAGCCCGTCCACCGTCCGTGGTCGAAGCGCTCGTCAGGAACGTGCGCGAACTCCGTCGAGTCGTGACAGCGCGCGCAGTCGCCGTGCGCGACTTCGGGGAGGCGCTCCGTGCGCGCGTCGAAGAAGCCCGCGTGGGCGTCGTCGTGGCACGCGTCACAGTGCGCGTCCGTGCCGTGGAACGCGCGCGGGGCGTCCTCGTTCTCCTTCGCGTGGCAGTCCTCGCACTTCGCTTCGAGGTGCTTGCCTTCGAGCGGCATCCCGGTCCGCGCGTGCTTCTCGACCGTGAATGCGTGCGGCTCGAAGTGCAGACGATCGTGGCACGCCGTGCACTCGGCGCCCGCGAACGTGCCCGTCTGGAACTGGCCCTCGTGGACGTCTTCGTGGCACGCGCTGCACTGCTCCGCGCCGCGGCCCGGGTAGCGCGCGCGGAAATCGCGGAGCTCGGGCGCGTGGCACTTCCCGCACTCGACCGCGTCGTGCGGAGCGACGAGCGGGTAGCCCGCGAGCGCGTGCTGCTCCGCCGTCACGGTGAGCCCCGGCTCGCGGAAGCTCGAGTGCTCGGCCGCGTGGCACGTGACGCAGCCCGTGCCGCGCTCCAGGCCGGCGAGCTGCGCCGCGCCCGACGCGAACGCGTTCGTGTGCGGCGACGCGTGGCACTCCTCGCACGTGCGGACGACGGGCTCGAGGTCCGACGACGCGATCGCTTCCAGCGAACGCGTCGTCCCCTGCGCGTGACACGCGCGGCAGTCGAGCGCGCCGTGGCCGCCGACGAGCGGCAGGAAGCGCTCGTGACCCTCGGAGTGCAGCGTCTTCCACCCCGACTGACCGTGGCAGCTCGCGCACGCGACCTGGAACGCGCCCTTGTGGACGTCCTCGTGGCACGTCGTGCAGTTCTGGTCGAGGCCGACGTAGCGCCGCTCGTCCTTCGCGAGCACGGGCACGTCCGCGTTCTCGTGGCACTTGCTGCACGCCTGTTCGAGGTGCTTGCCGTCCATGCGCCAGCCGACGAGCTCGTGGTCGAAGTGCTCGGGGTCCTTCACGCCGGCGCGCGCGAAGCTCGCGCGGTTGACGATCGCGAAGCTCTCGCCGTGGTGCTCGCCGTGGCAGAGCGCGCACGCGTTCGCCTTCTCCTTGCCGAGCGCGCCGTGGAGGCCGTCGCCCGTCGCGATCTGCGACTCGATGACGGCGTGGCACTCGAGGCACGCCTCGGTCATCGACGTGAACCACCCGCCGTGACAGGACGCGCAGCCGCTCGAGCCCGCGAGGTCCTCGACGCGCGCGTGCACCGCGGTCAGCGGGCCCGGCGACTTCTTCTCGAGGTCGACGACCGCGAGGAACGACACCGCGACGAGCGAGAAGAACGCGATCCAGACCTTCGGACTGCGCAAGTTCATCGCCCGCCTCCCGTGAAGAGGAGCTCGCCGTACTGGAGCGCGTTCACGACGTGGAACGCGACGAGGACGACGAAGAGCAGCGCGACCCAACGGTGGACGTAGCGCCACGCGTTCACGAGCCCGCGCAGGTCCTCGTAGTGGGCCGCGGCCATGCCGACGCGCCACGTCTCACGCGCGAGCGCGAGCGTGCGCTCGATGTTCGCCTCGGGGGCGCCCTCCATGCGCGCTTCGGCGGCGAGCCGCTCGAGCTCGGCGCTCAACCGGCTCCGGCCGAGCACGATCGAGCGGAGGCGCGCCGGGATCCCGCCGTCCCACTGCGTGTTCGCGACGTGCTCGGCGACGACCGCGCGCACGCGATCGACGAATGCGCGTTGACCGCCGTCGTCCTCCGACGCGAGCCGTTCGAGCCGCAGCTCGAGCTCCTCGCGTTCGAGCTCGCGGCCGTTCGCCGCGCGCGGCACCCACGCGTAGACGTAGCGCCCGATCGCACCCGACACGAGCAGCACGACCATCGCCCACAGCGAATGCCCGCCGAGCGTGTCGCGCGGCGCCATGCCGCCGTGCAGCGTCGCGGTGAGCACGGCGAGCACGCCCGTCGCGACGTGGCTCGTCATCCACCCCGTCAGCGTGCCGAAGCGGAACTTCCACCAGTTCGCGCGCCGCGCGACGTAGAGCAGGTTGACGACGACGAGCGCGAGCGACGCGACGCCGAACGCGAGCCCGAGTCCGAGCCCGGGGCGCAGCCACAGGTGCTCGTCGTGCTCGGGGCGCGTCTCGATCGGGAGCGCGTAGTAGTCGGCGTGCACGAGCGCCCATGCGAGCGCGCCGAGCGCGAGCGCGAATCCGATCGCGAGCGCGCGCACGAGCCCCGGCCCCTGCTCGCCGATCGGCGCGGCCTTCGGACGCAGCGCGGGATCGAACGACACGCCCGCGCGCTCGAGCAGCGGGAACGGCGGCTTGCCGCCCGCGAAGACGAACACGTCGTCGTTCGGGAGCGTCTCGCGGCGCACGACGTTGCCCGCTTCGACCTCGAGCTCGACCGAATCTACGTGGATCGCGCGCACGCGACTCTCGAAGAGGACGCGTACCTTGCCCTGCGCCGCGAGGAGGTCGAGACGCCGCGCGTTCCGCAACCGCGCGCGGAAGAACGTCGTGCCGCGGTACGACAGCGCGACCTCGTTCCCCGGTTGCTCCGCGAGCGCGACCGCGGCCTCGACGGCGCTGTCGCCGCCGCCGACGACCAGCACGCGCCGGTGCTGATACGACTGCGCGTCCACGATCGAGTAGGCGACCTTCGGGAGCGCTTCGCCCGGCACGCCGAGGACGTTCGGCGTGCCGCGTCGTCCGATCGCGAGGCAGACGTGGCGTGCACGTCGCGCGCCGTTCTGCGTGCGGACGACGAACACGCCGTCCGCGTCGCGCTCGACCGTCTCCAACACCTCGCCATGCCGGATCGGGAGCGCGTGCTCCGCCGCGACGCGATTCCAGAGCTCGATCAGCTCCTCCTTCGAGTACTCGCGCTTCGCGAGCCGACCGTGGAGCGGGAGGTCGACCGGCTGCATCAAGACGAGCTTCTGTCGCGGGTACTTCGCGACCGTGCCGCCGAGCGTCTCGTCCTGGTCGAGCACGACGCAGTCGAGCCCGCGCTTCTTCGCTTCGAGCGCGCACGCGAGCCCGGCGGGCCCCGCGCCGACGACGATCAGGTCGTGGACGGCCGCGTCGGGCTCGACGGCGCCGGGCGCGTGCGAACGACTCGCGTCGCCTGAGTGCGCTCCGACTCCGGCGTGCACGAGCGTCCCCTCGCGCGCCCCGACGAGCGACGGCGCGGCCGCGAGCTGCGTCGCGCGACCTCGTGCCTGCATGCGTCGCGCGACCTCGGCCGCGACGGCGGTCCCGTGCTCGATCGCGGTCTTGATCAGCGCGTGTGCGGTCACCTCGCCCGCGAGGAAGAGGCCCGGCGTGCCGTGCGCTTCGAGCGACTCGCTGAGCACGGGCACGTCGCGGCGCTCCTCGAGGTCCGTCAGCGTCACGCGGATCGCGTCGACCGGACACTCGCGCTCGCACGCGGCGACGCCGGTGCAGCGCGCGCCGTTGACGACCGCGGCCTGGCCGTGGACGAGCGCGAGCACGCCTTCCTCCGGGCAAGCGGTGACGCACTTCCCGCAGCCGAGGCAGCGCGAGAGGTCGATCACGGGGTGCTGGAGCTGCGCTTTGTCGCTGCCCGCGCGCACCGCGTGGCTGCGCTCCTCGACGTGCGCGCGCATGCGCTCGAGCTCACGGCGGCGCACCCACGCCGCGCACAGCGCGACGCCGAGCGCGAGCACGAGCAGGATGAGGAGCGTCCAGCTCACGAAGCATCACCTCCTGGTACGCGGCGATCCGACGGCGCGCGCGGCATGCGAACAGGCCGCGACGTCGCCGCTCGGAACGCAGAGCGCGTCAGCCGGCCGTGGTCTTCGTGTGCGTCCCCGGGGTCGTGCCGTTCGTGCTCGAGGAGCTCGAGTTCGATCCGTTCGAGTCTTGCGGCGGCGTGCCGTTGCCGTCCGTCGGCGCAGGCGTCGCTCCGCTCGGCGCGGCCGCCGGCGTGCCCTGCGCGGGCGGGAGCGTCGTCATGCGGCGCTTGCGCGGCGGCTGAGCGGGCTTCGTCGTCTGCGTCGACGTCGCGGTCGCGGCGGGCGTGCTCGGCGTCTCGTTCGGAGCGCTCTCGATCTGGCCGTGGAGCGCGCCGGCCTCGACATACGCCTTCGCGGCCGTCACGCACGCATCGAAGCGCTGGTCGAGCTCGAGGATCTGGTCGGACATCGTCGCGACGTCGGACGTGATCGACTGGACGGCGGCGGCATTGAAGTCGTGGCCGAGGAACAGCGCGTGGTCACGGAGGTCCGAATTGTAGGTCTCGAGCGCGACGCGCACGGCCGTCGCGGCGGAGAGCACGTTCTGGTAGCGCGTGCGGGTTTCCTCCATGCGCATCGCGCTGCGCGAACGCATGCGCGAGTTGCCGAAGGACTCGAGGTCGACGGTCCACTGTTGGAACATGGACTCGGCGGCTTCCTTCATCGGGAAGATGTTCGTCGAGATCGTGCGCGCTTGGGCCTCGGATTGATCGATGGCTTGGACGAACTGGGTGTATTGGGCGTTGGGATCGCCGGCGAAGCTCGGAGCGGTCAGCGTCTTGAGCTGGTCGAGCGCGGCGTGGGACTTTTCCTTGGCGACGAGGGTCTCGACTTGCATGCGCTCGATGTGCGAGAGCAGGTCGTCGACTTGGCGCAGGCTCTGACTTTGTTCCGTCGTGCTGGCGCACGAGGCGATGACGAGGCACGCGGGAACGAACACGAACACGGAACGGGCGAGCGCGGTGCGCATCACGGGTTGTCTCCTCCGACTTCTTGCATGGCCGAGAGTGCGCGCTGCCACGCGCTGAAGCTCCTCGGCTTGGTTCTGTTTCGGAGGGGCGGGGGTGGGATCTTGAATGTTGCGCGGGGTCGGTCGGGAGCGCGGGAGGCAGATGAGGCGCGACGGAGACTGGGCGCAATGGCGCACATTGGGATGCGACGCATTCCAGACTCCGCACGAGCCCTGACCGGAGGAACCGGTCGGGGCTCGTGCGGAGTTCTGTTGTCTCTCGGCAACTCGTCGCTGTGTGGTCGTGGATCGTTCAGCGCACTTCGTCCAAGGTCGCGCAGAACGACTCGAAGGCGGCGCGGGCCTCGTTCACGACTTCGGCGGGGCCGGTCAGCTTCACGAAGATCGAGGTGCCGGAGCGGATGCGGGCGGCGCCCAGCAGGACGGCGTGGTCGAGCGGGAGTTCGTGTTCGCGCTCGAGCGGGCCTTCGGCTTCGATTCGCGCGACGTCGGCGCCGAGCAGGTTGACGCGCGGTTGGGCGTCGAGCTCGGCTTGGCTCCAAGCGCGCGCGCCGAGCTGGTGGCGCCAGCGGTTGGCGTTCGCGAGCTCGCCGCCGCTCTCGCCTTGGAGCGCGGTGACGTAGCACTCGGCTTCGCCGTGCTCGCCGATCAGGTAGGTTGCGACGCGCGTCGGGCGATCGGGGCCGGCGCGCCAGCCTTCGGGGGCCTTCCACACGAGGCGCGCGGGGGCGCCGCCGATCGCGGCCTCGAGCGCGTCGTCCTCGCTGCCCTTCGGACGGAAGGAGTGTGCGAGCGCGCGGAAGTTCTCGAGCTCGTGCTCGAGCGTGCTCGAAGGGCCCGTCATCTTGAGGAAGGCGGAGCCGCCGGGCGCGACGCGCAGGAGGCCGACGAGACGCGCGTCGGACTTCGCTCCGCTCGCGTTCATCCCCGTGTACGTGCCGCGCAGGTCGACGAAGACCGCATCGCCGCCGAGGAACGGTTCGCGCGGCAGAGCTTCCATCGCGTCGGGCTCGAGCGGGCCGAGGCCCATCTGCGTGCGCCAGCGGTTCACGTTCGCGCCGATTCCGCCGCCTTCGCCGCCGAGAACGACGAGCGCGCACTCCGCGTTCGAGTCGCCCGCGACGCGGAAGCTCGCGACGCGCATCGGGCCGGGGGCGAGCTCGCTCCACCCGCTCGGAGTGTTCCACTCGAGCGTCGACGCACCTGGGATCGGTGCGACGCCGAGCAGCTCGTCGCGGTGCGGAGCGCGCGCGCTCGACGACGAACGGGGAGCGATCGCCCCCGACGACGTGGTGTCGCTCGACGACGAGCGGATCGACGCGCTCGAGGCGCCGCCTTCGTGCGACGCGCTCGCCGCCGCGTCGTGCGGTGTGCTCGGAGCGGCTTCATGCGGTGAACGCACGGCCGCCTCGTGCGCCGGCCGCGTCCCCGTCGAGCTCGCGTGCGGCTTCGTCGGAGACTCCTCGTCGCTGCGCCGGCTCTCGCGCGCCGGCGCCGCGACGAGCGCGACTCCGAGCGTGATCGCTGCCACGCCGGCGACGATCGCGATGCGCGAGCGCAGTGCTTCCGCGCGCGCCTTGGCTGCTTCGCGAATCGGATCGACGTCCTCGAACGCCTCGAACGACTCACCCCGCGCCGAATCGGCGCGCGAATTCCCCTCTTCCACGCTGGTCCCCCTCCTCGATGGCGGCTCGCGCCGCATGCCCCGAAGCCGAGATCGTCACGCGGATGCGCGAATCTTGAACTGGACGCTCACGAACCGTCGAGCGCGAGCTCGACCTCGCCGATCCCGAACACCTGCTCGGCGCCGGGCTTCGCCGGGATGCGCAGCTCGACGACGCGCACGTCGACCTCGCGCCCGAGGCGCAGTTCGCCGCCGTCCTTGCCGAGCGCGAGCGTGCGCGGCGGGTCCGCGTTCACGACGATCACGACCTCGCTCGGCGTCACGAGCCGATCCGGCGTGCGCGGCAGGAGCTGCGCGGGCCGCACGCGCACTCGATCGGCGCGGATCGGCGTGCGCAGCGTCACGCGCAGCATCGGCGTCGCATCCTTCGGGTCGGCGATCCACGGGTTGCGCGGGTTCCCGTCGACGGCGGAGCGCGCGCCGAAATCGAAGCCGACGACCTCGATCCACCTCGAGAGCGTGCTCGTGGCCGACGCTTGCGCCGTGCGCAGCGCGATCGAGGGCGGCGACTCCGCGCGCGAGTGCCGCGTGAACGCCTCGCGCACGTCGACGACGGCGACGCCGGACGTGATCACCCGCACGGGCCCCAGCTCGTCCTCGTCGTCCATGGAGCGCTTCGCCGTTCCTTTGCGCGGCGCTCGGCCGTTCGGCGCTTTTCCGCCTTCGCGCGGACCGCGCGGCCTCGCGTCGCGCTGCTCGTCCGCGCGCTTGCGCGGCTCGCGCACGAGCACGCGCGCGCGGAGCTCCTGCTTCCCTGGAGGAAGCGTCGAGCACACGGCCTCGAAGCGCTGCGCGCCCGAGGGATGATCCGGATCGCCGAGAACGACCGCGACGGGCACCTCGGAGGCGAGGTACTCGACGCGCACGACGCGCAGGCCGAGGCCCCGCTCCGCCGGCCGCTCGAGCTCGCGCCGGAGCTCTGGAGAAAAGCCCTCGATCGAGAGTCGCACGGGCCCCGTGCCCTCCGTTGCGAACCACACCGGGCCCGCGAGCACGACTCCGTCACGCTCGACGCGCGTCGCACCGGGCTCGACCGTGCGCGGAGCGCTCGTGCTCGTCGCGCGCCGCAGGAAGAGCAGCGCGAAGAGCGTCGACTCGCGCTCGAACGTCCCCGCCCAATCGCCGTCGCCGCCCTGCGTGTCGAGCAGCACGCGCGCGCCCTCCGTGTACCAACCGTGATCGCCGACGCGCTCGACGTTCGCGAGCGCGCCCGCGCGCTCGAGCCCGTAGAGGTAGTAGTGCAGCCACCCGGGCCCACCGGGGTTCTCCTCGACGGTGAAGTGCTCGTCGAGCCAGCGCCAGCCCGAGGCCCGCGCTCGCGGGAGCTCGCGCTCGAGCTCGCCGTCAAGCGCGCGCGCGCGCGCGAGTTCGGCCTCGCAGATCGCGAGGGTGCCGATGCCCGCCGTGGTCATCGAGCCGTACGACGCACTCGCGCCCGGCGAGTAGCCGAAGCCGCCGTCGTTCGCGCGGTACGCGAGCACGGCGCGCGCGAGCCTGCGCCAAGTCCCGGCCGGGACCTCGACGCCCGCATTCTCCGCGGCGCGCAGACCGAGCGCGGCGTACTGCGTGTTCGAGAGATCGCCTCCGCCCGGATAGCCCCAATCGCCCCGCGCTTCCTGCGACGCGATCAGCGCCTGAGCGAGCTCCGCGATCCACGCGCGCGTCTCGTCTCCGCCGACGGCTTCGAGCGCCATCAGGAGGCACGCGCGGTCGTACGTCCCCGTGACCGTCTCGAACGAGAGCCGCGTGAGCAGCCGCTCGACGACGGGATGTTCCTTCGGCAGGCCCGACTTCACGAGGGTGTACGCGGTGAGCGCGCGGAGCCCCGGCCGGTCGACGAGCTCTGGTCCCTGCGGCAGTCCGGCGCGCCCGCGACCGAAGCCGTCGGCGTAGAGGCGCAGCAGACCCTGCACGCCGCGCTCGATCGCCTCGTCGATGCGCGCCTGCGTCACCTCGCCCGCGCGAACGCGCACGGCGAGCGTGCAGCACGCGCACACGAGGGCGAGGAAACGGAGCGGCATGGAAGGGGTTCGACGTGCGCCGGATGGACTTGTCGACGGGTTTCCGTCGACCCGCACGGAGCCTACCGCGTTCGTCCGGCGCGGTTTCGTCGCAGAGCGTTCGGTGCCCGCCCTCCTCCCGGGTTCGGCACGGGATCGGAGTGGGCCAGATCGCGGCCGTGCCGGTTCAGCGGAGGAGTTCGAGCCCGCGCACCGTGACGAAGCCCCACGGAGCCGTCGATCCGTCGACGATCTCGAGTCGGACCGTCTCGCCGCGGAGGAGCTCGAGGTTCCACCGCAGCTCGAGCTCGCGATCGTTCGTGCGCGGCCCGCGCGTCGCGCGGAGCACCTCATCGCCGCGCACGAGGCGGATGCTCTCGGTGCCGCCGTGCACGAGTCCGCGCAGCGCGACCGCGTCCTGCGGAACGGTGAACTCCTGAGCGAGCCTTCCTCGAACCGCGTCCCCGAGCGGCTTCACGTAGGTCGTGAGCTCGACGCTGCCGTCGGCGCGCCTGACGAGCGCGAACGAATCGCCCTCCGCAGTCCAACCGTCGAACGTCTCGCGCTCGAACGCCGCGTTCTGGAGCGGGCGAACGCGCTGCGCATCGGGTGGGCGCGCAGCCGGCGCGACCGGAGTCCCGCCCGGGATCGAGAGCCACGAGCGCAGCACGTGGACCTGGTAGGGATTCCAGCTCGACAACGTGTAGACGAGTCCCACCCCGTCGGCCGAGCTCGTGAACCACGCGGGAACGAGGTAGGGACCGTACTCGCCGCCCCACTCCTCTTCGCGGCCCGGTTCGGAGAGCCCGTCGTCGAAGCCGGCCGCGCTCGTCTTCCTGTGGAGGAAGTACCCGTAGCCGTGATCGCGTTCGGGATCGAAGACGACGAGCGGTGCGCTCCAAGGGCCGCGCGGGTCGCGCGCCGCGTGGAGCACGATGCCGCGCGGCTCGCCGCAGTTGTACGCGAGGAACCACGTGCCGCTCCGCGGATCTCGTCGCACGGAGAGCTCGCCCGCGGTCGCCGCGGGGACGATCGCCGCGGCCCGGGCCTCGTCGCCCACGGTTGCGTCGAGCTCCGGCCAGTAGCGCCACTTCGACCGGTCCGCGACGTCCGCGACACGCGCGCGAGCGAGATGGATCGCACTGCGCCGGTACGCGCCCGTGCCGAAGATCCAGAGCTCGTCTCCTTCCCGTACGACGCTGACGTTCACGAACTTCGTCGTCGGAGCGGAGTGGTCGAGTGTGAGCTCCCCGAACTCGAGCTTGCGCGTGTGCGCGAGGATCGAGTGTGTATGGAGCTTCCGCTTCGGATCCCAACCGCCGTCGAAGAAGACGTAGGTGCGGTCGCCGACCGTGAAGCCCTCGACGGGGACGTTCATTCCGCCGAGCGGGAGTCCTTTCGGCGCGAGCGGGAGGAACCGCCCTCCGTCGCGCGTGAACCAGGTGAGCGGCTGGAGACCGCGCGCGGGGAGCGGTTGGGTGCGGAGGAACGCGGCGGAGTCGACGTCCCAGTCCTGCTTGTCGCTCGTCCACGAATCGCCGAACAAGAAGACGATCCGCCCCGAAGCCTCGAACGAAACGCCGAGATCGGTGCCCGCGAGCCCGACGCGCTCGCATCCGTTCGTCAGACGGCCGAGGTACTCGGTGCGCTCGAGGTGGAAGCTCGGCGCGGACGGATTCTCCGCGGGAGGAGCGAGGCTCTGGAGCGCGGTGAATGCGAGCGTGAGCATGGACCCACGGTAGCAGCGCTCCGCTTCGCGCGCCCGAGGGACGCGGGGACGCGGGCGCAGCGATCGCGCGCAGAGTCTCCGACCGGAGGAACTCCGACCCGGAACGGTGCGAAGTCTCGCGATCGGGAGCCCAGTGGAACACGCCGACGCCGGGCTCGGGTTCCAGCCCGGTCGCGTCGATGCACGAGACGCGGGTCTCCACCCCATTCCCCATGAACGCGCCCCACGCAGCCCTCCGCGGAGGCATCGACCTCGGCGGCACGAAGATCCAAGCGGTCGTCCTCGACGCCGAGCATCGCGTGCTCGGACAGCACCGCCTCCCCACTCCGACCGAGCGCGGCCCCGCGAGCGTCGTTTCGGCGATGGCCGACGCGCTCCGCGCCGCGGCGAACGCCGCGAACTCCGACGTGCGCGCGCTCGCGAGCGTCGGCGTCGGCACGCCGGGCGCCGTCGATCCGCGCGCGGGCACGGTCGCCTCGGCGAAGAACCTCTCCGGCTTCGACGGCGTCGTGCCGCTCGCGGAGTTGCTCGCGAACGAGCTCGCGCTCCCCGTCGCGCTCGGCAACGACGTCGGTGTCGCGCTCGACGGCGAAGCGAAGCTCGGCGCGGGCGCGGACCTCGCGTCGTTCGTCGGCGCGTGGTGGGGCACGGGCATCGGCGGCGGCGTCGTGTTGAACGGAAAGCGCTGGCTCGGACGCTCCGCGGCCGGCGAGCTCGGTCACATGGTCGTCAAACGCGAGGGCGCGCTCTGTCCGTGCGGCCGGCGCGGCTGCGTCGAAGCGTACGCGGGTCGACGCGCGATGGAGCTGCGTGCGCGCAGGCTCGTCGCGAAGGGCCGCAAGACGAAGCTCTTCACGATCATGGAGAAGAAAGGCCTCGCGCGGCTGACGAGCGGGGTCTTCGCGAAGGCGCTCGAGCACGACGACGAGCTCGCGCTCGAGCTCGTCGAACGCGCGGTCGCGGCGCTCGCGGCGGGCCTCGCTTCGGCCGTCAACCTGCTCGACGTCGAAGGCGTCGTCGTCGGCGGCGGACTCGGCACGCGGCTCGGCGAGCCGTGGGTGCGGAAGCTCGAGCTCGCGATGCGTCCGCACCTGTTCGTGCCGACGCGGCCGCCCGTCGTGCGGGTTTCGAAGCTCGGCGATCTCGCCGGGGCCATCGGCGCGAGCTTGCTCCGGCCGGCGACCTGAAATACGTTCCTCCTCCGAGCCCTCCCGAGCGCTCGACGCGAAGTCTCGTGCGCTCCGCGACGGTCCGAGGCATCTACCCGTTCTTCACGTCAGGGTTGCGTCCCCGACCTGGGCCGGATCGGACGATCGATGTCGCGCGGAGGTGGAGACACCCTCATCCCGACGCACCAGCCAGCCGAATTCCATTCCCATGTCCAACCACCTCCTCCTCGCGCGCTCTTCGTGCGTCCTCGGTCTCGCGCTCCTCGCCGCCTGCGGCGGCGGCAGCAGCGACGGCACCAGCGCACTGGCCATCGGCGACGCCCCGGTGATCTCCTCTCACCTCTCCGAAGCGGCGATCGAGGCGCAGCAGGTCCCGCTCGCCGACGTGATCGAAGCCGGCGGCACGCTCTTCACCGCGAGCTTCAACGAGCTCGACGGCGCGGGTCGTCCCGAGACGACGGGCACCGGCGTCGCGCGGCCGCGGCGCGAGTTCCCCGAGAACTTCAACCGCATCTCCGGCCCCGACTCGAACTCGTGCGCCGGTTGCCACAACAAGCCCTTCGCCGGCGGCGGCGGCGACAACGTCGCGAACGTGTTCGTGCTCGGCCAGCGCTTCCCCTTCGTCAACTTCGACGGCGGCGCGGGCGACGGCTCGGAGTCGCACTTCCTGAACGACGTCGCGAACGAGCGCAACACGCTCGGCATGTTCGGCTCGGGCTTCATCGAGCTCCTCGCGCGCGAGATCACGACCGACCTCCAAGCGATTCGCGCCGACGCGATCACGCAGGCCGGCATCGCCGCGGGCGACGTCACGCTCCCGCTGTCGAGCAAGGGCATCGCGTTCGGCGTGATCACGGCCCACGCGGACGGCACCGTCGACACGAGCGGCGTCCTCGGCATCGATTCGGACCTCGTAATTCGTCCCTTCCACCAGAAGGGCGTCGTCGTTTCGTTGCGCGAGTTCACGAACAACGCGATGAACCATCACCACGGCATGCAGTCGTCCGAGCGCTTCGGCGACGGCGTCGACGCGGACGACGACGGCGTCGTGGACGAGTTGACGGTCGGCGACATCACCGCCGCGACGCTGTGGCAGGCGACGCTGCCCGCGCCGGGACGCGTGCTGCCGAACTCCGGGACCGCGATCGCGGCGGCGAACCACGGCGAGCAGCTCTTCGGCACGCTCGGATGCGCGACGTGTCACGTGCCGGAGCTCGTGCTCGAGAGCCCCGTGTTCACCGAGCCCAACCCCTACAACCCCGCGGGCAACCTGCGCGTCGCCGACGTGACGACCGAGGTCTCGGTCGACCTCACGAGCGAAGGCCCCGGTCCGCACCTGGCGCCCGAGAGCGACGGTTCGGTGATCGTGCGCGCGTACACCGACTTCAAGCGGCACGACATGGGTCCCGCCTGCGACAACGAAGCGCTCGTGCAGGGCGGCGTGCCGACCGAGTTCTTCCTCACGCGCAAGCTGTGGGGCACCGCGAACGAGCCGCCGTACATGCACCACGGGCGCGCGCTCACGCTGTCCGAGGCGATCCTGATGCACGGCGGCGAGGCGCAGACGGCGCGCGACGACTTCGCGGCGCTCTCGACGGACGATCAGGCCGACGTCGTCGAGTTCTTGAAGACGCTCCAGGTGCTCCCCGAGGACGCCACGTCGAACGAGATCCTCGGCCCCGCGTCGGGCGTGATCGGCGACGAGCCGGCGGTGCTCGCGCACGTCGACCAAGACGACGTCGACGCGGGCGCGTACTCGGCGGACACGCTCTTCGCGCTCGGCAAGGTGCTCTTCGACGCGAGCTTCAACACGCTCGACGGCGCGGGACGCCCCGAGACGACGGGCACGGGCAATCCGCGCGCACCGCGCTCGAACCCCGAGAACTTCAACCGCATCTCGGGGCCCGACTCGAACTCGTGTTCGGGTTGCCACAACATGCCGCGCTCCGGCGGCGGCGGCGACAACGTCGCGAACGTGTTCGTGCTCGGCCAGCGCTTCCCGTTCGTCAACTTCGATCCGACGAGCGCGGGCGACAACAACGAGACGCACTTCCTCGAGAACGTCGCCAACGAGCGCAACACGCTCGGCATGTTCGGCGCGGGCTTCATCGAGATGCTCGCGCGCGAGATGACGACCGAGCTGCAGGACACGCGCGCGAACGCGATCGCGGCGGCACAGCTCGCGGGTGAGGAGGTCTTCGGTCCCCTCACCGCGAAGGGCGTGAGCTTCGGCACGATCCGCGCGACGCCGGGTGGATCGGTCGACACGAGCGGAGTCGTCGGCGTGGACGCGGACCTCGTCGTTCGTCCCTTCCACCAGAAGGGCGTCGTCGTGTCGCTGCGCGAGTTCACGAACAACGCGATGAACCACCACCACGGCATGCAGTCGTCCGAGCGCTTCGGCAACGGAGACGACGACGACAACGACGGCATCGCGGACGAGTTGACGCCCGGCGACATCACGGCCGCGACGATCTACCAGGCGATGCTCGCGGTGCCGGGGCGCAAGCTCCCCTCCGATGCGCGCAAGCTCGCGTCGGTGAACCGCGGCGAGGAGCTCTTCGACACGGTCGGCTGCACCGTGTGCCACGTGCCGACGCTGCGCCTCGAGAGCCCGATCTTCAGCGAGCCGAACCCGTTCAACCCGGCGGGCAACCTCGGCGTCGCGGACGTGTCGGCGCCCTTCACGTTCGACCTGACGACGGCCGGCGCGGGCCCCCACCTCGGGCGGCAGGAGGACGGTTCCGTCCTCGTCCCCGCGTACACCGACTTGAAGCGTCACGACATGGGCGCGGAGCTGAACAACGAAGCGCTCGTGCAGGGCGGCGTGCCGACGAATCAATTCCTCACGAAGAAGCTGTGGGGCTTCGCGAGCGAGCCGCCGTACCTCCACAACGGCCGCGCGCTCACGATCGACGACGCGATCCAGAAGCACGGCGGCGAAGCGCTCGCGTCGCGGACGGCGTACCTCACGCTCACCGAGGCGGAGCGGAAGAGCATCGTCGACTTCTTGAAGACGCTGCAGACGCTGCCGGAGAACAGCCCGATCGTCGTGACCGGGGACTGATTCCGAACGTCGCGCCGATCGCTCGCTCCGCCCGCCTCGCGCGGGCGGAGTCGTTTCCAAGCTCGGGGATCGGAGCCCCCCATCTGGAGTCACGTCCGACACTCGAGGCGGCGAATCCCCCCCGCAGCCATGGCTTCGCGCGGATGTCGTGTCGACATGCTCGCACTCCTCACCTCCTGCCTGACGTTTCTCCAAGCTTCCGTGCTTGGCGGATGGGCGAACGGCACGCACGTCCCCTTCCTTCATCACCCCGATCAGGCGATTCAGGTCGCCGTCGAATTCGAGGATCACGCGGGCGAGGGCCCGGCACTCTTCCTCGGAGGTGATTTCGATGGAGTCGGTACGGAGCTCACGTCGAACCTCGTGCGCTGGCACGGCGACCGATGGTCGAGCTTGCCGGAGACTCCGAATGGTCCCGTTGGGTGCATGTGCGTGTTCGACGACGGCCTTGGACCGGAGCTCTTCGTCGGCGGGTACTTCGATGCGGTCGGTGGGCTGCCCGTGAACAGTCTCGCGGCGTGGAACGGCACGAGTTGGCGGGCCGTCGACCCACCGGGCACTTTTTCTTATGTGGACTCGCTCGCTGTGCACGACGACGAGACCGGCGCGGGCCCGCAGCTCTACGCCACGATCAGCGGCGGCGTCGCACGCTGGGACGGGCAGCAGTGGAGCGCCGTGGGCAATCCCGGCGTGCCCTCTCTGGCGCAGGGGCTGTGGAGCGTGACGACGCCGACAGGACCACGGCTCTGGGCGTTCGGAAACACGCCGGTCGGCCCGGACCGCATCTTCGAGTTCGACGGCGCGACCTGGAGCGATCTCGGACTCCCTCCTCAGTACGACGCGCTTCACGGAGCAGCCCAGGGCAAGGCTGTCATCGTGTGCGATCTCGAGACGCAGCTTCACTACGGCTACTGGAACGGGGCGTGGACGCAGCTCGGCGCGTTCGAGCCCGACGCGCAGTTTCTTTCCGACGAGGTGAACGGTGTCGCGAAGCTCTACGCGACGACGAAGACCTACGCCCCGGGTGTGGTGCCGAGCTTCTCCATCCTCGAATTCGCGAGCGGTGTCTGGACCGAACTCGATCGGCTCGACGTGCGACGACTCTTCATCCCCGACCAAACGCCCTTGTTGCTTGCGGTCCGCCACACGCCGCAGTCAACGCAACCCACGTTCTGCTTCGGGGGGTCGACTCAGGAACTCGGCATGCAGGGCACGCAGTCGCTCGCATTCGTCGTGAACGATCGAGTCGAGCTCGGGGGACACGGCCTTGGAATCACGGGTTCCGAGGACGCCGTCTCCCTCACCGTGGGCTCGGAGCAGCATGTATGCGTCGTCGGAGCGTTCGTGACCGCCGATGGCGTTCGAGCGGGGACGGCCATGGAGTTCGACGGAAGGGAGTGGACGGCTCTGCCCGCGGTCACGCTTCGATACGACGGGTTGGAACACGTGACGGCGAGCGCAGGCGAACTCTGGGCCTCGAGCACGGACCTCGAGCACCCGCTCTGGCGCTGGAACGGATCGGAGTGGACGGAGCCCTCGGTTCCCATTCGCGGACGGGTAGAGACAGTGCGTTCGTTCGACCTGGGCTCGGGGCCGGAGTTGCTTGTCTGCGGTCCGCTCGTCGTCGGATCCGACACGCAGTACCTCACTCGCTGGAACGGCACGTCCTGGACGTCGCTTCATGCGGACCTTCCGAGCATCGCCACGGCGACCGTCTTCGACGACGGATCGGGAACCGCACTGTTCGTCGGTGGAAGCAGGATGACCTTCGATGGAGGCGCCGTCGCCGCGTCGATGGTCGCGCGCTGGAACGGGACGGATTGGACGAGCATCGCCCCGCCTTCGCAATACATGGGCGTCGTCTGGGCCCTGCAGGACTTCGACGACGGCACGGGTGCTGCGCTCTACGCCGCCGGCAACTTCGATACGCTCGGAGGCATCTCCGCCTCGAACATCGCGAAGTGGAATGGAACGAGTTGGAGCGGGCTCGGCGGAGCGTGCGACGGCCGGGTCGCCTCGCTCGCCGTGTTCGACGACGGCAGCGGGCCCGCGCTCTACGCGACCGGCACGTTCACGCAGATCGGCGGCGTCGCCGCGAGTCATCTGGCGCGCTGGAACGGCACGTCGTGGAGCGAGTTCGCCGGCGGGTTGCACTCGATGGCAGGCCACATGAGCTTCGGTTCGCGCCTCGTCGTCTTCGACGACCACCACGGCGGTGGTCCTTCGCTCTGCGTCTTCGGCACCTTCCAACGCGCCGGCGACACCGTCTCCTGCAACTTCGCGCGCTGGGGCCGCGCCGTCGGCGCGCCGAGTTCCTTCTGCGACGGCAGCGGCGACACGACGATCACGCCGTGCCCCTGCAACAACCACGGAGCGCGCGGCCGCGGCTGCGCGAACTCCGCGAACGCGCTCGGCGCGGCGCTCGGCACGACGGGCTCGAACCTCGACGACTCGCTCGTGCTCGTCGCCTCGGGCTTGCCCGGCGCGACGACGTGCGTGTTCCTGCAAGGCACGGAGCGCGGCGACGCGCCGTTCGGCGACGGTGTCTTGTGCCTCGGCGGCGCGATCGTCCGCGTCGCGCTGCGCAGCGCGTCGGCCGGCGTCTGCACGCTGCCGAACGCGAGCGACACGCTCACGCTCGCCCAGATGGGCGGCGTGCAGGTCGGAAGCGGCGCGATCCGTCGCTACCAGACCTACTACCGAAACGGCGCCGCGAGCTTCTGCCCGCCCGCGGCGTTCAACGCGACGAACGGCGTCGAGGTCGGGTGGTGAGGACAAGCTGCAGCGTGAGGGTGGTGAACACACGCACGGCGGCGTGCGACTGGCGCGCGCTCACCCACTCTTCGTGAACGGCCACCCCAGCATCTCGTCGATCGTGTCGCGCGTCAGCGCGTGATAGCGCGAACGCGCGCGGGTGTAGATCGCTCTCGCGCGCTCGATCCCCTCCGGCGTCTTCATGAGCTCCTTGTACAGCGGCTCGAGGAACTTCCGCCGGCCGATGTCCGTCAGGAACTGCTCGAGCCGCGCGTCCGCCACCGCGTAGTGGTGCTGGATCGCCAGGCGCAGCCACACGTCCGCGATCTCGCAGTTCTTCGACGGCGTGAGCTCGAACCGCGCGTCGAGTGCGGCCATCGAGCGCGCGTCGAGCGTGTTCGCGATCCCCTCGAGCAGGTGGAGCCACTGCTGCGTGACGAAGTCCTTCACGTCGAGCGCCGCCGCGTCCTTCGTCGCGTTCCACCGCTCGATCTCGCGGTCCGCGCGCTCGAGCGACGTCGACGGGAGGACGCTGAGCTCGTCGGGCAGCCCCGTCCCCTCGACCCAGCGCTTCACGTCGACCTGCGCAGCGAGCTTGGGGTCCTGCGCGAGCAATTCGCGCTCGAGGAACGCGAGGAACGTCTCCGTCGTGACGCTCTGGAAGGAGTGCGCGTCGAACCACTTCGTCAGGAACCGGTCGAAGCGCGCGCGGCCGTAGAGCCCCTCGATGCGCTTCAAGAACGCCGCGCCCTTCGTGTACGGCACGCCCGAGAAGCCGTCGTCGGGGTGCTTGCCCGCGAGGTCGATGTGCAGCACGTGGAGCCACGGCTCCTGCTCGCTCATCTCGCGCTTCAGGTCGTCGGTCGCGAGGCGCCACTCCATCCGCGCGCGCTCGGGGCCGTAGACGGCCTCCATGATCCGCTGCTCGAAGTAGACGGTGAAGCCCTCGTTGAGCCAGAAGTCGCGCCAGGTCGCGTTCGTCACGAGGTTGCCCGACCACGAGTGCGCGAGCTCGTGCGCGACGAGCGACACGCCCGACTTGTCGCCCGCGAGCGCGGTCGGCGTCGCGAACGTGAGGCACGGGTTCTCCATCCCACCGAACGGGAACGACGGCGGGAGCACGATCAGGTCGTAGCGCCCCCATCGGTACGGCCCGAAGAGCTTCTCCGCGGCCTGCACCATCGACTCGGTGTCCTCGAACTCCGCGCGCGCGCCGTCGACGACGCTCGGTTCGGCCCAGATGCCGCAGCGCTTCGAGATCGGCCGGAAGGCGATGTCGCCGCACGCGAGCGCGATCAAGTAGCTCGGGATCGGATGCGTCATGCGGAAGCGGAAGGCGCCGTCGGCGTCCTGGCCGAGTTGCTCCGCGCTCATCACGACGGTGAGGCCCTTCGGCGCTTTGACTCGCGCTTCGTACGTGATGCGCACGCCCGGCGAGTCCTGCAGCGGGATCCAGGTGCGCGTGAAGATCGACTGGCCTTGCGTGAAGAGGAACGGCTGCTTCTTGTCGGCGGTCTGCTCGGGCGCGAGCCACTGCAGCGCGTCGGAGCGCTCCGTCGTGCGGTAGGTGATCACGCTCGCGTCGTCCGCGGGTGCGAGTTGGATCGTGAGCGCCGAGCCGAGGTTCTTGTCCGGCGCGCCGAGCGCGAACTCGCGCTTCGAGCCGTCCTTGCCGGTCACGCGCTCGATCGCGAGCCCCTGCGCGTCGAGCACGAGCGGCGCGGAGCGATCGGGTCGGGCGATCGACAGCGTCGCGCTCCCCGCGATCGTCTTCGAGGTCATGTCGATCGCGAGGTCGAGCGCGACGTGCGTGACGCGCGCGCGTGAGGGTTCGGCGTGGCTATGGAGGTCCATGGCGAAGGTGACGGCTTCCTGACGGCGGAGGGCGGATTCACGAGACGTCGACGCGCAGGCGGCGAGGAAGAGGAGCGCGACGGCGGCGAGGAGCTTCATGGCCGAGAAGGTTCTCCGTCGACGCGGCGGACTGCAATCGGGAAGCGCGTACGAACCGCGTGCGCGGCCTCGCGGTGGGTCGCTCGCTCGTGGTGCGGGCGTGCGCCTGCAGCCTGAGGTGCGTGGGGAGTGGTGTCGGTCGGGGCGCAATTGCCAGGTGGGACGATCCAGGGGAGAGGGACGCAGCGGAACACATTCGGATGCTTCGCATTCCGGACTCCGCGTTGGCTCGGGCCGGAGGACCGGCCCGAGCCAACGCGGAGTTCAAGTTGCTCTCAGCAACGGGCGCGGGGCGGGGTGAGAGTGTGCAGGACGCGCGAGCGAGTTCGGGAGTCGTGGCTCAGCGACGAGCGCGGGGAGCGGCGAACATGCGCGCGATGCGCGAGCGCGTTCGGGAGTAGGACCTCAGGCAGGGCTCTCGGCCGCCGTGGCGATGTCGCGCAGGTCCTTCGCGCAGGACTTCACCATCAGCTTCGACATCAGTGCGAGGAGCGGCGAGAGGAGCTTCGCCGCGAAGCTCAGCGGGCGCGCGCGGACCTCCATCTCGAGGCGCGTGCCCGCGCCGTCGGGGATGCAGCGGATCTCGGACGTGAACTCCGTCCCGGCCGCGAAGCCGCGGAGCGAATAGCTCCTCGGCGGCGACCACGCGACGATCTCCATGTCGACGACCTGACGACCGCGCCACTCGCGAAAGCGCGTCCCGCTCCCGATCGGCCCGGGGGTCAGCATCTCGACCTTCGTGATCCCTCGGATCCGGCCGCTCGCGTTCTCGAAGTCGGAGGCCATCTTCCAGACGCGATCGGGACGAGCGGAAGACGTGTACGTGATCAGCATCGGCTTCATCGGGGGATTCTCTCCTGCTCGGCATTCTGCAGCGGTCCGGTTCCCGCGTCATCTGCGACGCGCGGATGACGGCGTCGCGTGCGCATTGCGAGCGCGCGCTCCAGCCCGACCCGAGTTCGATCCGCGCGCGACTTCAGCGGCCTTGCGCGTTGGCGGCTCCACGGCCGGACTCTATCTTCGACTCGTCATGGCTCCGACCCGCGTGCTCCCCGTGTTCGGCCTCGTCGCGCTGTTCGTCGGCGCGAGCGAGGTCGCGCTGCGCGTCGCGGGTTTCGAGTACCCGTCCGACGCGCTGCGCACGGTCGTGTGGAGCCAGGAGCGCGACCTCGAGCTGCGCTCCACGACCGGCCTCCACGTCCTCGACGCGAAGCAGATCTGGAAGCCGCGCCCCGGCGCGAAGATCCCGTGGACGAAGGACGAGACGGTGAACGCGCAGGGTTTCCGCGGACCCGTGCTCGCGCGCGACAAGACGAAGGGCGTCGTGCGCATCGCGCTGCTCGGCCCGTCGTCGACGTTCGGCGTCGGCGTCGCCTGGGACGACACCTTCGGCGCGCGGCTCGTGAAGAACCTCGCGAGCGTCGGTGTGCGCGCCGAGGTGCTGAATGCCGGCGTGATCGGCTCGACGATCCGCCAGGGCCTCGAGCGCTACCGCGAGGACGTGCGCCCGTTCCACCCCGACGTCGTGATCTCGGCCTACTCGGGCCTGCACGAGCACGTGCAAGGCGCGTCGTGCACGTCCGACGCCGACCGCATCGAGCGCGGCCTCGGGATGCCCGACTGGTCGCGCGGCGCATCGCTGCGCGATCAGGTGCGCGTCGCACAAGCCGTCGCGTGGCTCGACGCGGTGTACTTCGGCGGTTGGTGGAAGGAGCGCGAAGGCGCGATGCAGGAAGCGCGGCTCGCGAAGACCGTGGGCACGTTCGACAGCGCCGGCGTGCGCCGCGTGAGCCCGCCCGAGATGCGCGACGGCTGGATCGAGCTCGCGAACCTGGTGCGCGCGGACGGAGGCGAGCTGTACGCGCTCTTCGTGCCGTACAAGTCGGGCGGTCCGCTCGACTCGCCCGTGATGCACTACTACCAGAAGGCGGTCGAGATCGGCTGCGAGCTGGAGCACATCCCGGTCGTGCAGGCGCGCTTCGCGTACTTCCAGAGCGTCGCGAGCGGGGTCAAGCCCGACGATCTGTTCCTCGCGGACGGGGAAGCGTCGGACTGCGGGCACGAGCTCCTGGCGCAGTCGCTGTTCGAGGCGTTGCTGCCGAAGCTCGGCGTCAAGTAGCGGGCGCCGCGGGCTCCGCACGAGCGCCTCCATTCCTTAACATCGCCCGCATGGAGGACCGGAGTTGCCACCACGCACGCGGCCTGCGCGCGTCGATCGTCGCGTTCCTGCGCGGCGAGACGCTGCGCGGTGGACTCGCGCTCGCGGCGCTGCTCGTCGCGTTCTTCTGGACGCCGTTGTCGCGCTACGACGAGGTCTACTACTCGTCCGCCGACCTCCTGCAGGACTTCAGTCTGACGCGCGTCGAGCCCGGCTTCCCGGCCGAGAACCGCATCATGTCGGACGAGATCACGGAGATGCAGCCGTGGGCGATGTTCAATCGCGACGAGCTCCGTGAAGGCCGCATCCCGTGGTGGAACCCGTGGAACGGCGCCGGCTGTCCGCACTTCGCGAACTATCAGTCGGCGGTGTTCTCGCTCTTCACGCTGCCGTGGTACGTGCTGCCGACGAAGGCGGCGATCCTCGTCGCGGCCTTCTTGAAGCTCTGGCTCTGCGGGTTCTTCACGTTCCTCTTCCTGAAGAAACGGCGCGTGTCGTTCTGGGCGGCGATGCTCGGCGGGACCGCGTTCATGTTCGGCGGGCACAACGTGCTGCTCGTGTCGTTCCCGCACGCGGGTGCGCAGGCCGTGTTGCCCGCGGGGTTGTACTTCGCGGAGTGCGTGCTGCAGCGCTTCCAGCGGAGGACGGTGCCTGGCTCGTTTCTTCCCGCCGCGGCCGTGGGCGGTCCGTTCTCCGTCGCGTCCGCGGCGGCGGGAGGAAACGTGCCTGGCTCCGTACTCCGCGGGGGAGGAGGCCTGGAGTCGCAGGGGGCGGCGAATACGGAGCCAGGCACGGTTCTCTCCGCCGCGCGCGGCGCAACGGAGACGAGCGGAGCCCAGGGCGCGGCCGAGAAAAACGAGCCAGGCACCGCACTCGCCGCACCGCTCGCCGGGCTCGCGATCACGTTCACGCTCGGGTTGCTCGCCGGCCAGCCCGAGGTCTTCTACTTCTCGTTCGCCGTGATCGCGGCGTACATCGCGGCGCGGCTCGTCCTGCTCCTGAAGCGTTCCAAGCACGAGCCCGGCGCCGTGAAGCGCTTGCTCGTGCTCTCCGCGCAGTTCGCTTTCGCCGGCCTCGTCGGCGCCGGACTCGCGGCGTTCCAGCTGCTCCCCTTCTTCGAGTTCCTCCACAACTCGCGCCTCTACGAGCAACGCAGCCTCGTCCAGACGCCGCTCTCGACCGAGTACTGGCCGCTCGCGTTCTTCCCCGACCTGCTCGGCAATCCGTCGACGCCGTGGGTGCTCTCGTACAACCTGCCGTGGCCGAACTACGAGCTGATCAACATGGCCTACGTCGGCGCGTTGGTCGTGTTCCTGGCGCTCGTGTCGGTCGTCTTCGTGCTGCGCGACAAGACGCTCGCGTTCTTCGCGCTCGCCGGCACCGCGTGGGTCTTCTACGCGTACGACCTGTGCGGCGCGGCGAAGCTCTTCGCGCTGATCCCGACCGTCGACATCGCGCCGATGAACCGCAGCCAGGGCGTGTGGCTCTTCTGCCTCGCCGCGTGCGCCGCGTTCGGGCTCGAGCACCTCTTGCGCGGCTTGCAGAAGCACCGCGCGCTCTTCGCGACGGGCACCGCGCTCGCGGCGCTCGCATTCCTGGCGGCGTTCACGATCGGCGCCGACCGCGTGCTCGCCGCGCACTCGACGTACGAGAGCTCGAACCACGCGAAGTTCGGCCTCTACGTGCCCCAGCACGTGCAGCACATGAGCGCGCTGTTCGCGCTCGGCGTGCTGGCGATCCTGGTCCTCGCGCTGTCGCCGTGGCGGCCCGTGCGCGTGCTCGGCGCGCTCGGCGTGCTCGCGTGCGCGTTCCTCGCGAGCGGCTGGCACCTGCGCGACTACAACCCGTGCACCGAAGATCGCCTGTTCTTCCCCGTGACGCCCGCGGTGCGCGAGCTCACCGCGCGCGTCGGCAGCGAGCGGCTCGCGATCCTGGGCGAGGACAAGCTGCAGCCCGACACGAACCTCCCCTACCGCCTCGAGACGATCGACAACTACGACGGCATGTGGGTGCAGAAGGTCGACCACCTCTATCGCGACCAATTCGGCGACACGAACAATTGGCGGCCGATGCTCAAGGCGAGCTCGCGCGCGCTCAAGCTGTTCGGCGTGCGGTGGGTGCTCGCGAAGTGGGGTTGGAACTTCGTCGACTCGGGCTTCAACCCGTTGAACCGCGAGGCGGGCCAGAAGTTCCTGATCCACGAGATCGTGCCCGGCGGCACGGTCACGCAGACGATCAAGGCGCACAAGGACGGCCTGCAGGCGGTCGCCGTGTTCCTCTCCGTGCGGCCGCGATCGCAGGGCGCGCACGTCGACTGGAAGCTCGAAGAGGTCGCGACGGGCAAGCTCGTCGCCGAGCAGCGCACCGCGCTGGACCAGCTCCTCTCCACGCTCGATTCGAGCAAGCACCTGCGCATGCCGGGCGACTACGACGTCTCGCTCCCCGGGCGCAACGTCGTCTTCCGTTTCCCGCGCGTCGCCGATTCGAAGGGGAAGCTCTACAAGCTGACGCTCTCCTCCGACGACGGCCGTCCGGGGAACTGCGCGCACGCGTGGTCCGCGCCGCTGCTCGCGTACGGCGAGGGACAGGCGACGTGGAAGGGGAAGCCGCTCAAGGGCGAGCTGCTCTTCGACTTCGCGTACGACCTCGATCGCTTCGAGACGATCGCGCGCATCGGCGACTACGAGCTCTATCGCTACGAGGACGCGCTCCCCTTCGCGCACGTCGTGCGCGGCGCGGTCGTCGCGGAGGACGACGAGGAAGCGCTCGAGCTCTTGCGCGTGCCGAGCTTCGATCCCGCCGACATCGTGGTGCTGAGCGACGACGTGACGCTGCCGCCGGAGGTGCGCCGAGAGCTCGGCCCCGTCGACAACTCGAAGCGCCGCCTCGTGAAGTTCGAGGGCGACGACAAGGTCTACCTCGTCCAGAACGAAGCGCGCCGTCTCGTCCACATCCAGAACGAGGTCGTCTTCCTCATCAACAAGTTCCGCTGGGACAAGATCGAGTCGGTGAAGGCCGCCGAGTTCGACGGCTGGCCGCGCACGTTCGAGGACATGCAGGCGCAGCTCGACGCGGGCCTGCGCGTCGTCGTGCCCGAGGTGAAGGGGCAGGAGCCGCTGCGCACGCTCGAGGACACGCCGACGCGCAAGGTGTTCGAGCTGAACCGGCTGTGGCCGACCTACGTCGTGCTCTCGCAGGCGTGGTACCCGGGCTGGAAGGCCTACGTGAACGGCGAGGAGACGCCGGTGTGGCGCGCGAACTACGCGTTCGACGCGATCGCGGCGCCGGCGGGGCGGAGCGAGATCGAGTTCGTGTACGAGCCCGAATCGCTGCGCGCGGGCGCGTGGATCGGCGTCGCGTCGCTCGTCGCGGGACTCGGGGCGCTCGTGCGGCGGAGGCGGCGGACTCCCTGAGGCTCGAGCCGCCTTCCCCTGCAATTGTGCAACAGGCTGTTGCACGATTGCCTTCGAGGCAGGAAGCCCTTGCCGCCTCGCGGCTTGGGCGTTTCAGAGCTCGCGCACGCTTGCGTAGAGGTGCCCCCAAGGTCAGCCGGTCCGTCTGCCGATCATCGCGCACGACCACCCTCCGACGGCCGCGGTCGAGCTGGTATTCTCCTCGCCCCTTGGCGCGCCCGAGCACGGCGGACGGAGCCGCGCCGACGCGTTCGAGGACGCCGAAGCTCCGACACCCATGCGCGACGACCCCCAACTCCTGAACGCATCGAACCTGGCCTTCGTCGAGGAGCTCTACGGGCGCTTCCAGGCCGACCCGAACTCGGTGCCCGAAGAGTGGCGTCGCTATTTCCAGGGCTGGCCCGCCGCGGGCACCGTCGTCGACGGGCCGAGCTTCGAAGCGCGCGGACTCTTCCACGCGCCCGTCGTCGCCGGCGGCAGCACGAAGCAGGCGCAGGTCGACGAGCTCGTCCGCCGCTGGCGCGAGCGCGGGCACTTCGTCGCGCGCATCGATCCGTTCGGGCGCGCGCGTCCCGAACGCCGCGACCTCGAGCTCGCCGCCGCGGGACTCGCGAACGGCGACCTCGCGGGCTCCTTCACGTTCCACGGCCGCGTCGAGCCGCTCTCCGCGATCGTCGAGCGCCTGAAGACCGCGTGGGCCGGCTCGATCGGCGTGCAGTTCATGCACATCGAGGACGACGCGAAGCGCGCGTGGCTCGTCGAGCGCTTCGAATCGCCGAAGGCGCGTCCCGAACCGACGAAGGACGAGCGCGTCGCGATCCTCGAGCGCCTCACGAGCGCGCTCCTCTTCGAGACGACGATCCAGAAGAAGTTCCTCGGCTCGAAGAGCTTCTCGCTCGAAGGCAACGAGAGCTTGATCCCGCTCTGCTTCGCGATGATCGAGCACTGCGGCGCGCACGGCGTCGAGGACGTCGTGCTCGGCATGGCGCACCGCGGCCGCCTCAACGTGCTCACGCACGTCGCGGGCAAGCGCCCGCGCGACGTCTTCCGCGAGTTCGCCGACGTCGACGCCGCGTCGTACAAGGGCAAGGGCGACGTGAAGTACCACCTCGGGTGGAGCACGGAGCACGCGACGCGCTCCGGCCGCGCCGTGAAGGTCTCGCTCTGCTCGAACCCGAGCCACCTCGAGTTCGTCAACACGGTGGCACTCGGTCGCGCGCGCGCGCGCTCGACGCGCCGCGGCGACGCCGAGTCGAAGCGCGGGCTCGCCGTGCTGCTCCACGGCGACGCCGCGTTCGCGGGCCAGGGCATCGTGCAGGAGACGCTGAACCTGTCGAAGCTCGCGGGCTACCAGACCGGCGGCACGCTGCACGTCGTCGTGAACAACCAGGTCGGCTTCACGACCGATCCCGACGAGTCGCGCTCGACGCCGTACTGCACGGACGTCGCGCTCATGCTGCAGGTGCCGATCCTCCACGTGAACGCGGAGGACCCCGAAGCGGTCTGCGAAGCCGCGCGCATCGCGCTCGACTACCGCCAGCAGTTCGCGTCGGAGGTCGTGATCGACCTCGTCGGCTACCGCCGTCATGGTCACAACGAAGCGGACGAGCCCGCGTTCACGCAGCCGCTACTCTACGACGAGGTCAGGAAGACGAAGCCGACGCGCGAGCGCTACCTCGACAAGCTCGTGCAGATGGAGCTCGTCACGCGCGAGCAGGGCGAAGCGATTCTCGAGGCCGTGCGCGCGCGCTACGACGCCGAATACGAGGCGGCGCGCGCCGCGGACTACGCGAAGCCCGCGGAGCCGAAGCTCGACGCGTGGAAGGGCTTCGCGGGCGGCGCGGACGCCGCGACGCCGGAGCTCGACACGGGCGTCGCGCGCGCGAAGCTCGAGGAGCTGCTCGTCGCGACCACGAAGCTCCCTCAGGGCTTCCAGCCGCACGCGAAGATCGAGCGCTTCCTCGAAGCGCGCCTCGAGATGGCGCAGGGAAAGAAGCCGCTCGATTGGAGCGCGGGCGAAGGGCTCGCGTTCGCCACGCTCGCCGTCGAGGGCACGCGCGTGCGCCTCACGGGTCAGGACTGCGAGCGCGGCACGTTCACGCATCGACACGCGGTGCTGCACGATCCGCGCACGGGACGCGAGCACGCGACGCTCGCGCATCTCGCGGCGAACCAAGCGCCCGTCGAGATCGTGAACAGCCCGCTCAGCGAAGCCGGCGTCATGGCGTTCGAGTACGGGTTCAGCCTCGACTTCCCCGAAGCGCTCGTGCTCTGGGAAGCGCAGTTCGGCGACTTCGTCAACGCGGCGCAGGTGATCTGGGACCAGTTCCTGTCGAGCGCGGAAGACAAGTGGAAGCACCTCTCCGGGCTCGGGCTCCTGCTCCCCCACGCGTTCGAAGGCCAAGGGCCCGAGCACTCGAGCGCGCGCCTCGAGCGCTTCCTCGCGTCGTGCGCGAACGACAACGTGCAGGTGTGCTATCCGACGACGCCCGCGCAGATGTTCCACCTGCTGCGGCGGCAGGCGAAGCGCACGTTGCGCAAGCCGCTCGTCGTGATGACGCCGAAGAGCCTGCTGCGGCACGCGCGCGCGACGTCGAAGCTCGACGAGCTCGCAAGTGGACGTTTCCAGCGCGTGATCGCGGATACGCACCCGACGCCGAAGACCGGGAAGGTCGAGCGCGTGCTCCTGTGCACGGGCAAGGTGTACTACGACCTCGAGGAAGCGCGCGAGAAGCGCGGATCCGACACGCCGATCCTGCGCGTGGAGCAGCTCTATCCGCTCGCGAAGGACGAGCTGATGAACGCGCTCGCGCGCTATGCGGACGGCGCGAAGGTCGTGTGGGTGCAGGAAGAGCCCGAGAACATGGGTGCGTGGCGCCATGTCCAGGCGCGCTTCGGCGCGGCGATCGCGGCGCGGTTCGCGCTCTCGTGCGTCGCAAGGCCCGAGGCCGCGAGCCCGGCGACCGGGTCGCTCAACGCGCACAAGACGGAGCAGGCGGAGCTCGTCGAACGCGCGTTCACGGGCTGAGTGCGTCGGTCACGTCGGTCGGTACACGCGCTGCGTGCCGACGCCGTGTCCGATGAGCTCGCCGGCGCGTTCGAGCGCCATGAACGCGCTGCGGACGCGTTGTTTGCCGGTGTGCGATTCCTCGGCGTAGGCGGGGATCGTCGCGGGGACGTTCGCGGCGGTGCGTTGCGCGACCCAGGCGAGGATGGAGAGCTCGAGTTCGGTGTACGCGCGCGGAGTGCGGGTGGAGCGCTCGAGTTCGGCGAGGGCTTTCGGCGTCGCGAGGCGGTTCGAGGAGCCGGCGCGGAGGTAGATGACGCGCGAGCCGTCGTCGGCGGCGATGCTGTGCGGGCGCGTGTGGGAGAGCGGGACGGAGCACACGACGATCGGTTTGGATTCGACGTGCGTGATCGAGAGCTCGACGTCGAGCGCGGGGGTGAGGAGCGTGCGCGCGATCGTGGCGAGTTCGCGGAGCGTGTCGGGCGGGTGCGGGGCGCCGAGGATTTCGCTGCGGTCGCCGATGCCGATCAGGAGGATGCCGCCGCGGGTGTTGGCGAAGGCGGAGAGGGTGCGGGCGAGTTTCTCGGGGCGTTGCAGGCCTTGTTTGAACTCGAGGGTGCGGCCTTCGCCGGACTCGAGGAGGGAGAGGAGAGTGGACGGGGGGAGGGGCACTTGAGGGTCGGTCGGGAGCGCGGAAGGCGGGTGGAGAGCGAAGGAGACTGGGATGCAAAGGCGCACATTTGGGTGCTCCGCATCCCAGACTCCGCGCTCGATCAGGCCGGAGGAACCGGCCTGATCGAGCGCGGAGTTCTATTGGGAGAGAGGGAGGTGAAAGGCAAAGGAGGGAGAGCGGCGAAGGCGGGTGGAGGCGTCAGGGGTTGCTTGTGGGGGCGGCTTCTTTGGCGAGCGGGGGCAGAGAGGTGTGGGTCCAACCGCCGCCGAGGGATTGGATCAGCGTGATCGTCGTCGTGTAGCGCGCACCGGTGACTTGATTGGTCGCGCGTTCGAGGCTGAGCGCGGTGCGTTCGGCGTCGATCACGTCGAGGTAGGTGGTCAGGCCGGCGTCGTAGCGTTGGCGCGCGATGCGGGCGGCGTCGCGGGCGGCGATCAGCGCGCTCTGGTCGGCGCTGGATTCCTCGGTGAGCCAGCGCGTCGCGGTCAGGGCGTCTTGGACTTCGCGGAAGGCGATCAGGACTTGTTGGCGGTAGAGCGCGACGCCTTCGTCGAAGCTCGCGCGCGAGCGGGCGAGGTTCGCTTCGAGGCGGCCACCTTGGAAGATCGGGAGGGAGATGCTCGGGGCGAGGCTCCAGATCCGGTTGTCCCAGTCGAGCAGTTCGCCGAGTTCGTTGCTCTCGAAGCCGCCGTAGCCGGTCAGGCGGATCGACGGGAAGAACGAGGCTTCGGCGACGCCGATGCGCGCGTTGCGCGCGGCGAGGTCGCGCTCGGCGGCCGCGACGTCGGGGCGGCGCTCGAGCAATTCCGCGGGAAGTCCAGCGGGGACTTCGGGCGGCGTGCCTTCGAGCGGCGGTTGCGTGGCGAAGGAGAACGAGCTCGCGGGTGCCCCGACGAGCAGCGCGAGGCCGTTCGCGAGCTCGCCGCGCGCGCGCTCGGCGGCCGCGAGCTCGGCGCGCACGGTCGCGGCTTCGACTTCGGCGCGCGTGCGGTCGAGCTCGGTGCCGAGGCCGCCTTCGAAGCGCTGCTTCGCGATCGCGAGCGCGTCGTCGCGCAGCGCGACGGTGCGCCGCAGGAGCGCGAGGTCGGTGTCGCTCGCGCGCAGCGCGAAGTAGAGCTTCGCCACCTGCGCGTGGAGCGAGAGACGCAGCGTTTCGAACGCGGCCTGGCGCGCCTCCGCGCCGCGCTCCGCGGACTCGATCAGGCGTGCGTTCTTGCCGAACAAGTCGAGCTCGTACGACACGTCGAGCGGGACGCGCGTCGAGCTGCTGTGCCGGATCGGGATCGGGAACGCGCCGTTCGGCGAGTTGCGCGTGCGCGACCACGACGGATCGAACGACGCGCTCGGGAAGAGCGAGGAGCGCGCTTCACGCGTGCCCGCGCGAGCTTCCTCGAGCCGCGCGATCGCGGCCTTGAGGTCCTGGTTCTCCTGCGCGGCGCGGCGTTGGAGCGCGTCGAGCTCCGGATCCGCGAACACGCGCCACCAGTCGCCGCGCTCGACGCCGTCGCTCGGCCGGCCTTCCTTCCACGCGTTCGCGGCGACGCCGTCGAAGCGCTCGGGCACGTCGAGCTTCGGACGCTCGTAGTCGGGACCGACGGGCTTGCCGACGCACGCGTTCAGGAGGAACGCCGCGAGGAGGATCCCCGCCGTCGTCGCGCCGACGTGTCCCCCACCGTGCGCGCTCGGCGCGGGCGCGGCGTGCGCGGCACGGCGCGCGCCCCAGCGCAGGAGGAACGCGTAGAACACCGGCGTGAGCACGAGCCCGAGGAACGTCACGCCGATCATGCCGGAGAACACCGCGACGCCCATCGCGCGGCGCATCTCGGCGCCGGCGCCGTGGCTGACGACGAGCGGGAACACGCCCGCGATGAACGCGATCGACGTCATCAGGATCGGGCGCAGGCGCAGCTTCGCTGCCGCGATCGCGGCGTCGGCGGCGGAGAGCCCTTCGTCCTGCTTCACCTTCGCGAACTCGACGATGAGGATCGCGTTCTTGCACGCGAGACCGACGAGCACGATCAGGCCGATCTGCGTGAACACGTTGTTGTCGCCGTGCGACAGGTACACGCCCGCGAGCGCGAACAGGAGGCACAGCGGCACGATCAAGACGATCGCGAGCGGCATGCGGAAGCTCTCGTACTGCGCAGCGAGCACGAGGAACACGAGCAAGAGGCACAGCGGGTAGATGTAGATCGCCGTGTTGCCCGCGAGGATGCGCTGGTACGTGAGCTCGGTCCACTCGTACGCCATGCCCTTCGGCAGGTTCTCCTCGACGAGCTTCGCCATCGCGGCCTCGGCCTCGCCCGAGCTGTGGCCCGGCGCCGGACCGCCCGAGATCTCTGCGGCGGGCGAGCCGTTGTAGCGCACGACGCGATCGGGCCCGTAGCCCTCGGTGACGTTCACGAGCGTGCCGAGCGGGACCATCTCGCCCGCCGCGTTGCGCACCTTGAGGCGCGTCACGTCGCTCGCGTCGTCGCGGAACTTCTGGTCCGCCTGCACGACGACCTGGTAGGTGCGTCCGAAGCGGTTGAAGTCGTTCACGTACAGCGAGCCGAGGTTGATCTGCATCGTCTCGAACAGAGCCGACAGCGGAACGCCCTGCGACTTCGCCTTCTCGCGGTCGATGTCGGCCTGGAGTTGCGGCACGTTGACGGTGAACGTCGAGAACGTGTTCGTGAGCTCCGGCGTCTGCCACGCGCGGCCGACGAGGCCCTGCGTCGTCTGGAAGAGCGCGTCGTAGCCGACGTCGGCCTTGTCCTCGACGTAGAGCTTGAACCCGCCGAGCGTGCCGATGCCGTTCACCGGCGGCGGCGGCACGGCGAGCACGAACGCCTCTTGGATCGCCGCGAATTGCGCGTTGAGCGCGCCGACGATCGCGAGGCCCGATTCCTCGGGCTTCTCGCGCTCCTCGAACGGCTTCAGGCCGAAGAACAGGATCGCGGCGTTCGGCGACGCGGCGAAGCCGTTGACGCTGAGGCCCGGGAACGCGACGACGTGCTCGACGCCCGGCGTCGCGAGCGCGATGTCGGTCATGCGCCGCACGACGGCCTCGGTGCGGTCGATCGACGACGCGTCGGGGAGCTGCGCGAGTGCCACGACGTACTGCTTGTCCTGCGTCGGCACGAAGCCCGTCGGCGTGTTCGCGAAGCTCCAACCCGTCAGGTAGACGAGGCCGAGGTACAGCGCGATCGCGATCACGCTCTTGCGGATCGCCCAACCGACGGTGCGCGAGTAGCGCTCGCTCGCCCACGCGAAGAAGCGGTTGAACGGCCGGAAGAACCACCCGAACAGGAGGTCGATCGTCTTCTGGAGGACGTCCTTCTCCTGATCGTGCCCGCGCAGGAGCACGGCGGAGAGCGCGGGCGACAGCGTCAGCGAGTTGAAGGCCGAGATCACGGTCGAGATAGCGATCGTGATCGCGAACTGCTTGTAGAACTGGCCGGTGAGCCCGCTGATGAAGCCGGTCGGCACGAACACGGCGCAGAGCACGAGCGCAGTCGCGATGATCGGCCCCGTCACTTCCTTCATCGCGACGCGCGTCGCCTCGAGCGGCGAGAGCCCGCGCTCGATGTTGCGCTCGACGTTTTCGACGACGACGATCGCGTCGTCGACGACGATGCCGATCGCGAGCACGAGCCCGAACAGCGACAGCGCGTTGATGCTGAACCCGAGCCCCTTCATCGCCGCGAACGTGCCGACGAGCGACACGGGCACCGCGACGAGCGGGATGATCGACGCGCGCCACGTCTGGAGGAACACGATCACGACGAGGACGACGAGCACGATCGCCTCGAGCAGCGTGCTGATCACCGCGCGGATCGACTTCCGCACGAAGACGGTCGGGTCGTAGACGATCCGGTACTCGACGCCGTCGGGGAACGTCTTCTGGAGCTCCGCCAGCTTCGCGCGCACGTCGTTCGAGAGCTGGATCGCGTTCGCGCCCGGCGCCTGGAAGATCGGGAGCGCGATCGCGACCTGGTTGTCGAGCAGCGAGCGCAGCGAGTAGCTCGACGCGCCGAGCTCGACGCGCGCGACGTCCTTCAAGAACGTCTTCTGCCCGAGCGGGCCGACCTGGACGATGATCTCGTCGAACTGCTCCTCGTCGACGAGGCGGCCCTGCGTCGTGATCTGCGTCTCGAACTCCGCGCCGGGAGCGCCGGGAGCGCGCGCCATCGGCGGTTGGCCGATCGCTCCGGCCGCGACCTGCGTGTTCTGCTCGCGGATCGCGTTGACGACGTCGCTCGCGGTGAGGCCGCGCGCGGCGAGCTTCTCCGTGTCGAGCCACACGCGCATCGCGAAGTCGCCCGCGCCGAAGACCTCGACGGAACCGACGCCCGGGATGCGGGCGAGCGCGTCCTTCACCTGCAGCGTCGCGAAATTGCGCAGGTAGACCTCGTCGTAGCGGCCGCTCGGCGACACGAGGTGCGCGACCATCGTGAGGTCGGGCGACTGCTTCGTGACGACGACGCCGAGACGGCGCACTTCCTCGGGCAGCTTCGGCAGCGCCTGCGACACGCGGTTCTGCACCTGCACCTGCGCCTTGTCGACGTCGGTGCCGAGCTGGAACGTGATCGTCAGCGCGAGCACGCCGTCGCTCGCCGCCTGCGACGTCATGTAGAGCATGTTCTCGACGCCGTTGATCGTCTGCTCGAGCGGCGTCGCGACGGTCTCGGCGATCGTGCGCGCGTTCGCGCCGGGGTACGTCGCGCGGACGACGACCGACGGCGGGACGATCTCGGGGTATTCGCTGACCGGCAAGCGCGTCAGCGAGATCGCACCGATGATCAGGATGAGCACCGACATCACGCCCGCGAACACCGGGCGACGGATGAAGAACTGGGAGAAGCCCATGGACGTGCTCCGTTCAGCGCTGCGACGCGTTCGCGGCTTCGTCGGACTTCGCGAGCGGCTCGGGCTTCACCGGCGCTCCGGGGCGGCACTTCTGCAGGCCCGTGACGATGACGCGCTCGCCCGCCTTCAATCCATCGCGGACGATGCGGCGTCCGTCGTGCACGGGACCGAGCTTCACCTTGCGGTACTCCGCGACGTCGCCCGCGCCGACGACGAGGACGAACTTCTGGTTCTGATCCGTGCCGATCGCGCGGTCGTCGACGACGATCTCGTCGCGCGCCTCCCCCACCGGGACGCGGGCGCGAGCGAAGAGTCCGGGGACGAGCCGCCCGTCCGCGTTCGCGAACGACGCGCGCAGGAGGATCGTGCCGCTCCGCGCGTCGACTTGGTTGTCGAGCGACTCGAGCCGGCCCTTGCGCGGGAACCCGGTCTCGTCGGAGAGCCCGAGCTCGACTTCGATCGGCTTGCCGGCGCGCGCGAGCGCGTCGAAGCGCAGGTACGTCGCTTCGTCGAGGTCCGCGTAGAAGTAGACGGGATCGACGGAGACGATCGAGGCGAGCACCGTGTTCGCTCCCGGCGCGCCGGTGACGTAGTTGCCCGCGGTGACGAGCGCGCGCCCGATGCGGCCCGCGATCGGCGCCTTGACCTCGGTGTACTCGAGGTCGAGCTGGGCCGACGTCAACGCAGCCTTCGCCGCGGCCTGCGCCGCGCGGGCCTCGAGCACGCGCGCGTTGCGCGCCTCGACCTCCTCCGCGCTGATCGCGCGCGAGTCGAGCTTCTTCGCGCGGTCGAGCTCGCGTTCGACGACGGCGACGCGCGCATCGGCCGCGGCCACTTCGGCCGCGAGCCGGTCGACCTCGGCCCGGTTCCAGCGCGGATCGATGCGGAAGAGGACCTGGTCCTTCTTCACGAGCTCGCCCGCCTCGAACGCGACGGCGTCGATGTAGCCGCTGATGCGCGGGCGCACGTCGACGGTCTCGACCGGGCCGAGTCGGCCGGTGAGCTCGGCGTGCTCGACGAGCTTCTTCGTCTCGGCGGATTCGACCCCGACCGGCGGCGGCGGCGGCGGACCCGCGGGCGTTTGAGCGGCGGGGCTCGGCGCGCACGCGGCGAGGAGCGCGAGGAGGACGAACGAAACGAGGGTGCGATGCGGGATCAGCGAGTGCATGACGTGTCTCGATGCGATGCGGCTACGGAGACCAGAGGGCGGACGGCGGACGCCTCCGGTTGTTCAACGGGTTTCGCGCGGGGCGCGCGACGTGAAGCGCGCGCGGGGAGGCTCGGCGACGGCGGGCAGCGCGCCGGCGACCTCGAGGACGAGCTCCTCGAGATCGTCGAGCGGCGCGAGGTCGTTCGCGATGCGCGCGCGCGTCATCGCGCCCTCGATGAAATCGACGAGGATGCGCGCCTTGCGCGCGGCGTCGGGCGCGTGCACGAACCCGCCGGCGTGCGCGTCGCGCACCGCGCTCTCGACGTAGGCGACGCGCTGGGCGAGCAGCTCCTCGACCTTCGCCCGGAGCTTGGGCGCGTTCGGGCCGATCTCGGCGCCGAGCGCGAAGAGCGGACAACCGCAGACGCAGCCCGTCTCGGCGCGCTTCTCCTTCTGCTTCTCGAGCACCTCCCGCGCCCAGAGGCGCAGGCGCTCGAGGGGCGGGCGCGCGGTCGAGAACACGTCCTCGAGGCGCGGGCGGTACTGCGCCCAGCCGTCGTCGATCGCGGCGATCGCGAGGTCCTCCTTCGACGGGAAGAAGTGATAGAAGCTCCCCTTCTTCACGCCCGCGACCTCGCAGATCCGGTCGACGCCGATCGCGTGGTAGCTGCTCCGCCAGATCAGGTCGGCGGCGGTGTGGAGCAGTCGGGCGCGGGTGTCGGTGGCGGGCTTCTGCATGGGGAGATCGAGGCGACGGTGGAGCTCGGCGCAGGCGCGCGGACTCGGTCGGGCGGCGTGCGAGGGCGGGCAACCTATCGGCACTTGACCGACCGGTCAACTCAGAGGGAATCAAATTCTCTGTCTCCCGTCGCGTGCGGAATCCGCGCGTCGGGCATCCTCAGAGGCCGCGGCGCGCCTCGAGGTCCCACCCCGGCGTGCCGATAGGCGTCCCCACGCCGTCTCGACCGGCCCGCACCGGTAGCACCGGCGCTCGGGTGCCGTCTCCGCCCTCGGTCACTACACTCTCCGCCCTTCTCATGGCAGCCCACGAACTCAAGGTCCCCGCGGTCGGGGAGTCCATCACCGAGGTCACGATCGGCGAATGGCTCGTCCCCGAGGGCGGCAGCGTCCGGAAGGACGAGCCCGTCGTCGTGATCGAGACGGACAAGGTCACGGTCGAGCTCCCCGCCCCCGCCGACGGCACGGTGACCCGTGTCCAACGGAAGAAGGGCGAGGTGGCGAAGGTCGGCGACGTCGTCGGGCTGTTCGAGGCCGGCGCGGCGGCGAAGCCGTCCAAGAACGGCGCGGACACGGCCGCGAAGCCTGCGAAGGCGGCGACCCTCGAGTCGGCGCCCGCGAAGGCGACGACCGTCGAAGCCGCGCCCGCGAAGGCCGCCGTCGCCGCCGAGACGCGCGTCATGCCGGCCGCGGCGCGCGCGCTCCACGACGCGGGGCTCGCCGCGACGGACGTCGCCGCGACGGGACCGGGCGGACGCCTGTTGAAGGAGGACGTGCAGCGCGCGGCCGAGGCGCGCACGGCGCCCGCGACGAGCTCCACGTCGGCGGCGAGCACCGCTCCCGCGAAGCGCGTCGTCGGCGCGCGCGAGGAAGAGGTCGTGCCGATGACGCCGCTGCGCAAGCGCATCGCGCAGCGCCTCGTCGAAGCGCAGAACACCGCCGCGCTGCTGACGACGTTCAACGAGATCGACATGACGGCCGCGATGGCGCTGCGCAAGGAGCACCAGGACGCGTTCGTCGCGAAGCACAAGATCAAGCTCGGCTTCATGTCGTTCTTCGTGAAGGCGGCGGTCGACGCGCTGAAGCTCGTGCCGCAGGTCAACGCGGAGGTGCGCGGCGACGCGGTCGTGTTCAAGAACTACTGCGACATCGGCGTCGCGGTCGGCGGCGGGAAGGGCCTCGTCGTGCCGATCCTGCGCAACGCGGAGACGATGGGCTTCGCGGAGATCGAGAAGGCGATCGCGGACTTCGCGACGCGCGCGCAGGCGGGCAAGCTCGGGCTCGAGGAGCTGCAGGGCGGGACGTTCACGATCTCGAACGGCGGGATCTACGGCTCGCTGCTCTCGACGCCGATCGTGAACCCGCCGCAGTCGGGCATCCTCGGGTTGCATGCGATCCAGGAGCGACCGATCGCGCTGAACGGGCAGGTCGTGATCCGGCCGATGATGTATGTGGCGCTCACCTACGATCACCGCCTCGTCGACGGGCGCGAAGCGGTCACGTTCTTGAAGCGCATCAAGGAGTGCCTCGAGAACCCGGCGCGGATGCTGATCGAGGTTTGAATAGGGTGCCAGCACCCCGACGTGCGAGCGAGCGAGCCCTCGACTCCGCCGCTCACTTCCCCACGAACGTCTTCGCCAGCTCCGCTCGCGCTGCCCGGCGTTTTTCCACCTGCTCCACGCTCGGGATGCCCGTGATCGTCGGGCCCGCTGCGCGCCATGCGGCAACGCGCTCCTTCGCCGCCGCGTCGCCGGCCTCCGCGCGCTTCGTGAGCCACGCCTCGAGCGTCTTCTCCGCCGCGTCCTGATCGGCCGCGCGCGAGCGCAGAGCGTCGACGAGCAATGCGAGCGCGCGCGCGTCGTCGCCGAACGCGAGCAACGACTCCGCCGCCGCCTGCCGCAAGTCCATCGGCTCCGCCGCGTCGAGCAAGCGCTGCAGCGTCGGCACCGCGCTCGCAGCTCCGAGCCGTCCGAGCGCCGTCGCCGCGGCCGCGCGCAGCTCCGGTGCGCGCTCTTTCGCGGAGCATGCCTCGAGCGCCGCGAGCGCGTCGGTGCACTGCACGCTCCCCAGCGCGAGCGCCGCCTGCGGCGCCGTCCGCGGTTCGTCGAGGAGCGCACGCAGCTCCGCGCACGCGCTCTTCGCACGCGGACCGATGCGCTCCAAGCACTGCGCGACGTGGAGCCGCACGTGCTCGTCCTCCTCGCGCAACGCGAGCACGAGCGGCTCGACCGTGCTCGGTCCGCCATTCACGAGCGCGTACCGCGCGTCGTCGACGAGCCGCAGGTTGAACTCGCCCAACGTCGCGATCGCCTTCCACTGCGCGAGCCGCAGCGCCGGCGTCACCTCGCGCGGCGGCAACGGAGGCGCGCCCTCGACGCCCGCCCACGCGCGCCGCAGCGTCTCCGCGTCGGGGAAACCCGCGTCCGTCGCGATTTGCGCCGCGAGCCCCGCCGCCCGCGCGCGCGACTCCTCGTCGCCGCGCCCCGAGAGCACCTCGAGCCCGCGCACGCCCGCGTACGAGCCGTGCTTCGCCAGCGACGACGCCATCCACAGCACGGTCTCCGCGTCCGTCTCGTACTCGAGCAGCGGCACGACGCTCGGCACCCACGCGTCCGACGTCTGCCGCTCGAGCGCGAACGCCGCGTGCGCGCGCAACCACGGCTCGTGTTGGAAGCGGACGTCCATCCGCGCGACGAGCGCGTCCGCCGCCGCCGGCGCGTCGATCCCGCCGAGCATCTCGACGGCCGTCCGCCGCTCGTTCACGTCGCGCTGCGCGTCGTCGATCACCTTCGTCAACGCGGGCACGGCCGCGACGCCGAGCTCGGCGACCTCGCGCAGCGCCATGCCGCGCACTTTCCCCTGCGACGTCGTCGCGTCGACGACGAGCCCGAGCACGCGCTCCTCGAGCGCCGGATCCGCCGCAGGCGCCGCGGGCTTCGGCACGAGCGCTTCGAGCTTCGCGAGCTCCTCGCGACACACCTTCCGCAGCGCGAACGTCGGCGCGGCGGGAGCCTTCGACGGCGGAGCTTCGGGCGCGCACGCGAGCACGACGGAGAGGAGGCTCGCGACGACGACGTGCTCGACGCGGAGCCGGAGCCCGCGCGCTGCGCTTTTGCGGAGAGTCGTCCGCGTGTCGCACATCGTCCGCTCAGCCGCCGGCGGCCGCGCGTACAACGCCGTTCGCACACTCGGCATCGTCCCCGATTCGCGCGCTCCACTCACGGCTTCAGCTCCAGGCGATGCAGCACCTGCGCCTCGCGCTCGGGGTCCGGCCGCGCCGGATCGGCCCAGTACGGACGCAGCGAGAAGAAGAGCACGACCTCGATCGCGCCGTCCGCGCCCTCGCCTACGATCGGAATCGTCTGCACCTGGTGTGCAGGAAGCAGCGTGTCGGGCAGGTTCTCGTGGCGATACGGCGTGCGGAAGCGGAACGCGTGGCGCCAGCTCTCCGCGCCGGTCGCGCCGAGCGGCCGCCAGAACACGTCCGCCGCGCGCGAGCGCTCCTCCGTCGGGAAGTGGTGACCCGCACCGACGTTCTCGACCTCGACGATCCACTTGCCGCCGTCGCGCTTGCCGCGCAACTCGACGGCGGAGCGCACGAGCTCGAGGTCGTGCCCGCCGTGCATTCGGTGATCGCGGCCGGGCCCGCCCTTCGCGCGCGGCTTCATGTGGCAGTCGATGCAGCCGATGCCCTTCGCCGCGTAGTCCGTCGCGCGCCACTGCTTCGTCGTGTCGTGCTGGTCGTGGCACACCGCGCAGAACTCCGACGAGCCGAGGTCGCGCACCGCCGCCGGCTTGCACGCGGCCTTCGGATCGTCGCGCGTGCCCGCGACCGTGCCGCCCGACGCATGGTTCAGCGGGAGGAGGTGACACGTGATGCAGTCGACGCCCTCCGCGCGCCGCGACGCGCGCGGGAGCACGCGCTGACCGATCCCCGTCTCGAAGACGGGTTGCGACGCGTGGCAGTCGATGCAGTCCGCGTTCGCGAAGTCGTTCGAGAGCGCGCGCACGTCGGGATCGCTCCACGAGCGCGCGTGCCACGACTCGTTCCATTCGTTCCACGCGTCGGCGTGGCACTCCTTGCACTGCTCGGAGCTCGTGAACTCGCGCGCGGGAGCCGCGGTCGCCTTCGTTCCCGGCACGAGCACGGCCCAGAGCACGCCGACGGCGGCGAGCACGACGACCGCGCCTGCGAGTTTGCGCACGAGGTCGGTGGTGTTCGTCACGGCGTACCTCCGAGCGCAGGGCGTTCCTCTGGCGCACGATCGCCACCCGTTCGCCGCGGCGCGTCCTGCTCCGCAGCGACGGGTCCTTCGGAACGCGCACGCTCCGGCGCGGGCACGAGCTCGCGCCCGTGCTCGAGCCGCAACTTGCGCGTCGCGATGCGCTCGACCTCGCGCGCGTCGTGCGTGACGTGCAGCGTCGTGAGCCCCGTGCGCGCCTGCAGCTCGCCCAAGCGGTCGATCAGCGCTCCGCGGAGCTCGGCGTCGAGCGGTCCGAGCGGCTCGTCGAGCAGCAGGAGCTCGGGCTCGCTCGCGAGCGCGCGTGCGAGCGCGAGGCGCTGCGCTTCACCGCCCGACAGCGTCGCGGGACGGCGGTCCTCGAAGCCCGCGAGCTCGACGGTCGCGAGCAACTCGCTCGCGCGGCGCCGACGCTCCTTGCGCGCGACGCCGCGACAGCGCAGCACGAACTCGACCGTCTCGGCCGCGGTCATGTGCGGCCACAGCGCGCCGCCCTGGAACAGGAATCCGATTCCGCGCGCGTGCGGCGGCACGACGAGGCGCTTGCCGTCGCTCGCGACGCGCCCGAAGAGCTCGACGCGCCCGCTCGCGAGCGGCTGCAGCCCCGCGATCGCGCGCAAGAGCGTCGTCTTGCCCGAACCCGACGCGCCGACGACGAGGACGTGCTCGCCGCGCGCGATCCGCGCGTCGAGCGGGCCGAGCACGCGCTTCCCGCCGAGGTGGACCTCCGCGAGCGCGAGAAGGACCGCGTCCGACTTCGACGCGCCGTTCATGCGACGCCTCCCGCGCGCTCGCGCGTGAAGGCCGACCAGAAGAGCCCGGGGAGGAGGACGAAGAAAATCACGAGGAGCGCCAGCGCCGCGACGAAGTCGTCGCGCCCGAAGTGGATCGCATTGTAGACGCGGAACATCGCCGTGCCGTTCGCCGCGGGGACGAGGATCGCGGCGTCGAGCTCGCGCATCCCGAACGTGAACACGAGCCCCGCCCCGCCGACGAGCGCGCCGCGCACGGCGGGCGACACGATCGAGACGAGCCTTCGCGCGGGCCCCGCGCCCGCGATACGCGCCGCTTCCTCGAGCCGCGGATCGACGAGCATCGTCGCCGCCGCGACCGCGAGGATCGGGATCGCCGCATACCGTCCGACGAGCAGCAGCACGACCGCGAGCCCGCCTTCGTACACCGCGGCCGTCGCCTCGTGGTTCCACAGCACGATGTACCCGATGCCGAAGAGGATCGCGGGCACCGCGAACGGCAGGAGCACGACGAACTCGAGCCAACGTCCTCCCCGCGCGCGCGCGAGCGCGTGCCCGAGCACGAGCGCGGGCACCAGCGCGAGGAGCGCCGCGCTCGCGGAGAAGAGCAGGCTGCGCTGCAGGTCGGCGCGCCCGGTGTCGATCCCGCGCTCGAACGCGGCGCCGAAGCGCTCGAAGCTCCACCCGCGCGCGCCGCCGCCCGCTTCCCACGCAAGCCGTCCGATCGGGAGCGCCGCGGTGATCGCGAGCAGCGCGACGCACGCAGCGAACGCCGGCCACTTCCAACGCCCGAGCGCGAGCCGCGGCGGAGCTTGGAAGTCGCCGTCGACGCTCGCGAGCGCGCCGCGACGCTTCCAGTGGAGCGCGGGTACGAGCGCCACGAGCGTCAGCGCGATCAACGGCAACGCGGCGGCGACCGCCTTGCCCGGCGTGTGCACGCTCTGCCAACTCGCGAACACCTCGTCGGCATACACGTTGTACTTGCGCCCGATCGACGCGACGTAATCCGGCACCGCGAAGTCGTTGATCGCGATCACGAACGCGAAGCACCCGCCGCAGAGCGCCGCGGGCAGCACGAGCGGAAGCTCCATGCGCAACACGGCGCCGAGCCCGCCCGCGAGCAGCGCCGCCTGCTCCCGCCGCGCATCGATGCGCTCGAACGCGCGCGCCGAGAACGCAGCGACGAGCGGGAACGTGCTGACACCGAGCACGAGCACGACCATCGTCGCCCCGAGCGCATCGACCCACAGCACCGCCATCACCATCGCGAGGATCACCGGCGGAACGAGCAGCGGAACGAGCCCGGCGTGCCGCAACATCCGCGCGAACGGCACGTCGGTGCGCGCGACGACGAACCCGAACGGCATTCCGAGCACGAGCGCCATCGACGCCGCCCCGAGTCCGACGAAGAGTGTGCGCCCGAAGAGCGTCGCGGTGCGCGCGTCGACGAGACCGCTCAGGTCCGCGGCCTCGATGCGCGCAAGGAGCACGACCGCGGGCACGAGCCCCGCGAGCGCGAAGAGCAGCGCCGCGACGACGAGGAACGGCAGGCTGACGAACGCCGCACCACGACGCGCGCTCGGCACGCGGGCGAGCGAGCGACGCGCGCACGGCCGCGCTCCCGCGGCGGCTCCACGCTCGGTCGATCGAACCACGACGCGCATGCGGGACTCCTCAGTCGAGGAACAGCTTCTTGAACTGCTCCGCGCGCATCTCGAGCTGCGCACCCACCGCGCGGAAGTCGACGGTCATCGCCTTGAAACCTCCCGCGGAGACCACGCTCGGCGGACGCGGCACGTCCGCGCGCACCGGGATCTGCGCGGAGCGCGCGAACGCGAGCTCCTTCTCCGTCTCCGGCCGCAGCACCCAGTCGACGAACGCGTGCGCGGCGGACGGATGCGGCGCGTCCTTCGTCACGACGATCGTGTTCGGAATCAACAGCGTCCCCACCCCCTCCGCATCCGGATACACCGCGACGACGTGCGCCCCCTTCTCGAGCTGCACCGCGTAATCATCCGTATCCGTCCACCCGAACGCGCACTTCCCCTCCGCGACCATGCGCGCCACCGTCCCATTTCCATTCGCGAGCTGCAGCGCCCCGCTCTGCCCGAGCTCGTGCGCGCGCTTCACGTACTCCTCCGCCTTCTCCTCGCCGAGCACGACGTAGAGCGCGGCCATGTGCGTCAACGTCGTCCCCGTCAGCGGTCGCGCCATCGCGACCTTCCCCGCCCACTTCGGATCGAAGAGATCCCACATGCTCCGGATCGACTTGGGATCCGCGAGGTCCGTGTTCACGATGAAGATGCGCGCGCGCGCCGCGAACCCAGTCCACATCCCCTCCGGGTCCTTCATGTGCGCGGGAATCGCCACCGCGCTCGGCGACACGTACCGCGCGAGCACCCCGTCCTGACCGAGACGCGCGCTCTGCGCCGCCTCGTTGTTCCAGAACACGTCGCAGCGCGGGCGCTTCCCCTCCTCGCGCAGGCGCTGGACGAGCCCGACCGTCTTGTTCGCCTCGATGTCGAACTCGGCGCGCACCGTGACGTGCTGCTCGGCTTCGTAGCGGCGGATCAAGGGCTCCGCGAACTCCTGGTCGAGCGCGCAGTAGACGACGAGCTCGGGCTCGGGAGCGCAGCTCGCGGCGAGCAGGACGAGGACGGGAAGGAGGAGCCAGGTCGTGACTTTCATGGGGGGATCGCTTCCGAAGCGCGTGACCGTGCGTCCGGGGAGACCCTAGGGACGTCCGAGCGTGCGGTCACGCACCCAATCCGACAGGATGACGGCCGCCCGAGGCACCGCACGCAGAAAAAGCGGCGCTCGCGCTCACGGCTTCACCCGCACGACCCCGTCATGAAGAGCTCGATCCCCTTCGCCGCCCTCCTCCTCCTCTCCGCGTTCGGTCACGGAGGCACGCCGCAGACCTCGCCCGCGCCCCTCGCGCGCCCGCTCGCGCCGAGCGACGACCCCGCGCTCGTCCGCCGCGCGCTGCTCGCCCGCATGGACGCCGAGATCGACGCGATCGCGACCCGCAGCCGGCTCGAAGCGCGCCGCATGCTCGACGCCGTGCTCCCGATCCCCTACCTCGGCGTCGACAGCGATCCGGGGCAGGGCGGGCTCGTCTTGAACGCGATCTACGCGGACACGGGGGCGGAGCGCGCGGGCCTCGCGAAGGGCGACGTGCTGCGCTCCTTCGACGGCGTCGTGACGGACACGAAGGCGGCGCTCGCGCGCGCGGTGCGCAGCCATCGGGTCGGCGACGCGGTCGACGTGAAGTTCGTGCGCGGCGGGAAGGAGCTCACGGTGCGCGCGACGCTCGGTCCGCGGCCCGAGGAGGACGAGGACGAAGAGGAGCAGTTCCCCGACCTCGTCGCGCAGCCCTCCGCGCCGCCGCCGCCGATCACGCTCGCGTTCGACGACGAGTCGCTCGGCACGCTGCCCGCGCGGCTCGCGTCCGAGCTCGGCGGCCACGGGCGATTCGGCGCGTGGAAGGTCGTCGCGTCGGGTGCGGGCCGCGCCCTCCTGCAGGACGACGCGGACACGACGGGCGTGCGCTTCCCGATGGCGATCGTGAACGAGTTCGACGCCGCCGACGCGACGATTCGCGTCCGCTTCCGCTACGTCGGCGGCCGCGTCGATCGCGCGGCGGGCGTGATCCTGCGCTGGCGCGACGCGGGGAACTACCTCGTCGCGCGCGCGAACGCGGCGGAGGGCGACCTGCGCATCTTCCGCGTCGTCAACGGCGACCGGCGCACGCTCCCCGGCGGCATCGCGAAGGGCGCGACGGACGACGACGCGTGGCACACGCTCGAGTTCACGGTGCGCGGCGCGGAGCTCGAGGCCGTGCTCGACGGCCAGGTCCGCGCGAAGAGCTACGACACGTTCTTCCGCCGCGGTCGTGCCGGGTTGTGGACGAAGTCGGACAGCCGTACGGAGTTCGACGACTTCGCGCTGAGCGCGGAGCGTTGAGGGTCGTTCGACGGCCTCGTGTCGATGCACCGAGCGTGGGGCGAAGCCGACTCATTCGATTCGTGTGACCCGGCCGCAGCATTCGACTAGCGGACGGCTGTGTCCGCCCGCGTCGAACGGGACTTCCTCCGTCGCTCCTCCTCCACGACCCAGACCGAACCCCTCATGTCTCGCCTCACAACCGCCTTCCTTCTCGCCCTCCTCACCGCCTGCGCAGGCCCCGAGTCCGGTTCGGCCCCGGTCCAACGTGTGCCCGTCACCCTCGCGCCGCCCGCGCTCCAGGCGGAGAAGCCGGTCGACCTCGACGGTGTCCACAACGTCGTCGCGTACACGCCCGAGATCGTCAGTGGATCCGTCCCCGAGGGCGAGGCCGGCTTCCGCACGCTCGCGTCGATGGGCGTCCACACGATCGTCTCCGTCGACGGCGCGCCGCCCGACGTGGAGCTCGCGCACAAGTACGGGCTCCAGTACGTGCACCTGCCGATCGGCTACGACGGTCTGACGCCGCAGCGCACGCTCGAGGTCGCGAAGGCCGTCCAGTCGGCCGGCGGTCTCGTCTACGTCCACTGCCACCACGGCAAGCACCGCAGCGCCGGCGCAGCCGCCGCGGCCTCGGTCACGCTCAACAAGCTCACGAACGAGCAGGCCGTCGCGCGCATGAAGGTCTCCGGCACCGCGGCGTTCTACGATGGTCTCTACGCGTGCGCGAACGCCGCGCGTCCGGCGGAGGCGGCGACGCTCGCCGCGCTCCCCGCGAAGTTCCCCGAGCGCGTCCAGCCGCGCGGTCTCAAGAAGGCGATGGTCGCGATCGACGAAGCGAACGACGAGCTCAAGGCGATCGAGAAGGCCGGCTGGAAGGTCCCCGCCGATCACCCCGACCTCGTTCCGACCGCGGTCGTGAAGCGCATGGCAGCGGGCTTCCGCGGGCTGTTGAACGAGGACGAGGTCAAGGCGCACCCCGCCGACTTCCTCCAAGCTCTCGAGGCGGATGCGAAGCGCGCGGGCGAGCTCGAGGAACGCCTCGGCGCCGCGACGCTCGACACCGCCGACCTGTCGGCGCGCCTGAAGGCGCTGCAGGCGTCGTGCAAGGACTGCCACGGCAAGTATCGCGACTGACCCGAGTGCACTCCGACACGGCCCGTCGTTCCGCGGGGGCGGGACGACGGGCCGTGTGCTTGGGCGGACGTCGTGTTCGTCCGCCCGACCGCGCGTGAGAGGTCAGTGGAGATCGAAGCGGTCGAGGTTCATCACCTTGACCCACGCCGCCGCGAAGTCGTCGACGAACTTCGCCTCGCCGTCCGCGCTGCCGTAGACCTCGGCGAGCGCGCGCAGCTGCGAGTTCGAGCCGAAGACGAGGTCGACGCGCGTCGCCGTCCACTTCACCGCGCCGGTCTTGCGGTCGCGGCCTTCGAAGTGCTCGCGAGACTCCGACAACGCACGCCACTCCGTGCTCATGTCGAGCAGGTTCACGAAGAAGTCGTTCGTCAGCGTTCCCGGCCGCTTCGTGAAGACGCCGTGTGCGCTCTGCCCGTGGTTCGTGCCGAGCACGCGCAGACCGCCGACGAGCACCGTCATCTCCGGCGCGGTGAGCCCGAGGAGCTGCGCGCGATCGACCAGATGCGCTTCGGCCGGCGCGTCGGTCTTGCGCTTCGCGTAGTTGCGGAAGCCGTCGACCCGCGGCTCGAGCACGGCGAAGGACTCGACGTCCGTCTGCGCCTGCGACGCGTCCATGCGCCCCGGCGTGAACGGCACCGTAAACGTGCGCCCGGCGTTCTTCGCGGCCTGCTCGACGCCCGCGCAACCGCCGAGCACGATCAAGTCGGCGAGCGAGACGCGCTTCCCGCGCGGAGCCGAGCTCTCGAACGCGGCGCGGAGCCCCTCGAGGACCTTCAGCACCTTCGCGAGCTGCTGCGGCTGGTTCACGTCCCAGTCCTTCTGCGGCGCGAGGCGGATGCGCGCGCCGTTCGCTCCACCGCGCTTGTCCGAGCCGCGGAACGTCGACGCGGAGGCCCACGCGGTCGAGACGAGCTCGGAGACCGTGAGCCCCGACGCGAGGATCTTCGCCTTCAACTCCGCGACGTCGCGCGCGTCGACGAGCTCGTGATCGACCGCGGGGATCGGGTCCTGCCAGAGCAGCGCCTCCTTCGGCACGTCCGGGCCGAGGTAGCGCGCGCGCGGCCCCATGTCGCGGTGCGTGAGCTTGAACCACGCGCGCGCGAACGCGGCCTTGAACTCGGCCGGATGCTCGAGGAAGCGGCGCGAGATCTTCTCGTACGCCGGATCGAAGCGCAGCGCGAGGTCGGTCGTCAGCATCGCCGGCGCAATCCGCTTCGACTTGTCGTGCGCGTGCGGAACGGTGCCCGCGCCCGCGCCGTTCTTCGGCCGCCACTGGTGCGCGCCGGCGGGGCTCTTCGTGAGCTCCCACTCGTACCGGAAGAGGTTCTCGAAGAAGTCGTGACCCCAGCGCGTGGGCGTCGACGTCCACGTGACCTCGAGCCCGCTCGTGATCGTGTCGGCGCCCTTGCCCGCGCCGAACGTGCTCTTCCAACCGAGCCCTTGCTGCTCGAGCTCCGCCGCTTCCGGATCGGCGCCGACGTGCGACGCCGCGGCCGCGCCGTGCGCCTTGCCGAACGTGTGACCGCCCGCGATCAAAGCGACGGTCTCCTCGTCGTCCATCGCCATGCGCGCGAACGTCTCGCGGATGTCCTTCGCCGCGGCGAGCGGATCGGGGTTGCCGTTCGGGCCCTCGGGGTTCACGTAGATCAGGCCCATCTGCACCGCGGCGAGCGGGTTCGCGAGGTCGCGCTCACCGGAGTAGCGCTTGTCCGCGCCGAGCCACGTGCGCTCGCCGCCCCAGTTGACGTCGAGGTCGGGCTCCCACACGTCCTCGCGTCCGCCTCCGAAGCCGAACGTCTCGAAGCCCATGCTGTCGAGCGCGACGTTGCCCGCGAGGATCATCAGGTCGGCCCACGAGATCTTCCGGCCGTACTTGCGCTTGATCGGCCACAGGAGCCGGCGCGCTTTGTCGAGGCTGACGTTGTCGGGCCAGCTGTCGAGCGGCGCGAAGCGTTGTTGCCCGCGTCCGCCGCCGCCGCGACCGTCGCCGACGCGGTACGTGCCCGCGCTGTGCCACGCCATGCGGACGAAGAGCGGGCCGTAGTGACCGAAGTCGGCCGGCCACCAGTCCTGCGAGTCCGTCATCAACGCGGTGAGGTCCTTCTTCACCGCGGCGAGGTCGAGGCTCGCGAACTCCTTCCGGTAGTCGAACGCCTCGCCCATCGGGTTCGACTTCGTGGAGTGCTGGTGCAGGAGATCGAGGCGCAACTGGCTCGGCCACCAATCGCGGTTCGTCGTCCCGCCGCCGGTCGTGGAATGGAAGGGACACTTGGCTTCGTTCGACATGAGGTTGGACTCCTGCGTTCGAGGTGAAGGACTCGGGACGAAGTCACTCTACGCGTGTCGTGCTCCGTCGCTCATTCGAAGCGGAGATCGTGCCGATCGACGCGGCCTATCGACCCATAGAGCGAGCGAGTGCGTTCGCGGCCGAATCGTTCGCGCGCTCGCGATCGAACAGGAGACGTCGCGCTCACGAGTGGAAGATCACCGTCCGCCCGCGGATCGATCGCGCGCACACCCCGCTCCCGTCGCGGAAGCCGCGCTCCGCCTCGCTCCCGCGCTGCGTCGCGCCGTGTTCGACGCTATCCTCTCCGGGATCGCATCATCGAATCGAGAGAGAAGGACATGAGCACGATCCAACACGACCTCGTCGTCATCGGCGCCGGCCCCGGCGGGTACGTCGCCGCGATCCGCGCGGCCCAGCTCGGCTTGAACGTCGCCTGCATCGAGAAGGAGAAGGCGCTCGGCGGCACGTGCCTGCGCGTCGGCTGCATCCCGAGCAAGGCGCTGCTCGAGTCGAGCGAGCTCTACCACGAGGCGAAGCACGGCTTCGAGCGTCACGGCCTGCGCGTCGAAGGCCTGCGCTTCGAACTCGGCGCGATGATGAAGCGCAAGGACGACGTCGTGCGCAGTTTGACGAGCGGCGTCGACTCGCTCTTCAAGAAGAACAAGATCACGCGCTACCTCGGCACGGGCCGGTTCGTCGCGGCGAACAAGGTCGTCGTCGACGGCACGACCGAGCCGACGGAGCTCGAGGCGAAGCACGTGATCGTCGCGACGGGCTCGGTGTCCGCGCCGCTGAAGGGAGTCGAGCTCGACGGCGATCGCATCGGCACGAGCACGGAGGCGCTCGCGTGGCCCGAGGTGCCCAAGCACCTCGTCGTGATCGGCGCGGGCGCGATCGGGCTCGAGATGGGCTCGGTGTGGGCGCGCCTCGGCGCGAAGGTGACCGTGCTCGAGTACGCCGACCGCATCCTGATCGCGAACGACGCGGAGATCGCGGCGGAGGCGAAGAAGTCGCTCGAGAAGCAGGGCCTCAAGTTCCAGCTCGGCGTGCGCGTAACCGGCGCGAAGGTGAAGGGCGCCGGCTGCGTCGTCACGATCGAGGGGAAGGATCCGATCGAGTGCGATCGCGTGCTCCTCGCCGCGGGTCGCCGGCCGACGACGGCGGGGCTCGGCCTCGAGGCGATCGGGCTCGCGCTCGACGAGAAGGGCCGCATCCCGGTCGACGACCACTTCGCGACGAAGGTCGCGGGCGTGTATGCGATCGGCGACGTGATCCGCGGGCCGATGCTCGCGCACAAGGCGGAAGACGAAGGCGTCGCGTGCGTCGAGCACATCGTCACGGGACGTGGACACGTCAACTACGACGCGATCCCGAACGTCGTCTACACGGCGCCGGAAGTCGCGGGCGTCGGCAAGACGGAGGAGGAGCTCCAGCAGGCCGGCGTCGAGTACGTGAAGGGCTCGTTCCCGTTCATGGCGAACGGGCGCGCGAAGGCGCTCAACCAGACCGAGGGACGCGTGAAGATCCTCGCGCACGCGAAGACGGACCGGATCCTCGGCGCGCACATCTTCGGCCCGCGCGCGGGCGATCTGATCGCGGAGCTCGCGACGGCGATCGAGTTCGGCGCGTCGAGCGAGGACGTCGCGCGGACGTGCCACGCGCACCCGACCTTGCCGGAGGTGATCAAGGAAGCGGCGCTCGCGGTGCAGAAGCGGGCGTTGCACATGTGAGGACGCGCGAGCGCGCTCGCACCGGCGACGACTCCGCGCCACCGCTCCGTGAAACGCTCCGGCCGGAGGAACCCTCCGGCCGGACTCTTCGGCAAGGAGTCACGCGCGCCCTCGCGCGCAACTCGACCCAGGCGCCGCATCGTCCGTCGTGATGCGGCGACCGGGTCGAAGGCGGACTCGAATCGCGAAGAGACCGCCCGTTCGTCCGTTCACCAGCGCAGCGTCGCCGCGATCGGCGACGGGCTCGGCATCCGATGGCGCTCGAGGCTGAACACCTCGCCGCCGCGCAGCAGCACGGACTCGGCGAGATCGTCGAGCAGATCGTCCTGCTCTCCGCGCCGATCCTTCCACAGCTCGATCGCACCGGTGTCGCGGTCGAACTTGCCCCAGAGCTGCGCCCCGCGCGCGAGCAGGAGTTCGCGCACGCGGCCCTGCGCCACTCCGCGCGCGATGGTGGTGATCTCGTCCGTCGAACGGCCGCGCGAAATCCCGGACGAGTAGTGCTCGAGCACGACCGACTCGCGCTCGGCGACGTGCTTCTGCACGAGCGGCCAGACGCGCTGGTGGAGCTCCTGCCCGCTTTCCTGCACGAAGCTGCCCTTCAAGCCGTCCGCGAGGAGGTGCGGGTAACGGCTGACGCTCGCGTAGATCGAGAACTGCTTCTCGGGCGCCGCGAGCACGAGCGGCGCGTTCTCGTCGCGGAGCACCTGCATCAGCTCCCGATCGACGATGCGGAAGAAGCGCGCGAAGTCCTCGTCGCGCGAGCCGTCGTCGCGGCCGCGGCCCGAGTAGATCGCCGTCGAGCCCCACGCGCCGGCCGAATGCTGCCGGACGTTGCGCTCGTGGTCCTCGACGCCGAGCGCGGACGTCAGCGAGCGCGGCATCGTGCGCAGGTCGACGGGCACGAGCCCGTGCAGACTGCCCTTGAAGAAGCTGATGCGCCCCTGGCTCAAGACGAGCAGGAAGTAGCGCTGGTTCGCCTGCAGGAATTCGAGCAGCGGCCGCACGTGGAAGCTGTCGCCGACGACGACGCGCTCCTCGACCTTCGTCGGGAGACGGTACACGGCCTCGAACTCGTGCGAGCGGAAGACGGCGAGCCCGGAGAGCGCGTCGTTCCAGTCTTGCGGACGGAAGGCCGGCTCGAGCGGCGCCATCGCTTCCTCCACTTCGTGGGGAGAGAGGTGCTTCGCGAGCTCGGCCCGCGCGCGACGCAACAAGCCGTCGAAGTGGTGCTTGTCCTCCGGTGAGCCGCCCGGATGCGTGGGCAGGTAGATCGAGATACAGGGGGGAACGTGCGCCGCGATCAAGGAGCGGAGCTCTTCGACGTTCATCCAGCGCACGACGGGATTCGCGGAGATCGTCTTCATGACATCAGCGATCGTAGACCCGTCGTCGAGGCGGGGGCCTACGCACGACGACGCACCGCGGCGTGGTGGAGGTCGGAGGCGCGCGCTCCCCCGCTGGGGCGAGCCGGTATTCCCGCGCGGAAGGCGCTCGAAACGACTCCCGCGCGACCGATCAGCTCTTGCGCAATAGAGCTTCGAGCTCGCGCGCCTTGACCGGTCCCGCGGCGGCGAGGCAGCTCTCGTCGGGGTGCAAGTGCTCGCGCGCGACGCGCTGCACGTCCTCCGCGGACACGGAGCCGAACGCGTGGAGCAGCCGCTCCAGGTTGTCGGGCGGGAAGCCGAAGAGCTCGTGGCTGACCATGTAGCTCGCGCGCCGCGCCGCGCGCTCGAAGCCGAGCGGGAACGAGCCGACGAGATAGCTCTTCGCGATGCCGAGCTCGTCGTCGCCGACGCGTTCGTCGCGGATGCGGCGCATCTCGTGGAGGAAGCCCTCGACCGCGGTGCGCACGTGATCCGGCGACGTGCCGATGTACGCGGTGAACATGCCGGGCAGGAGCCCCGCGGAGCCGTGGATGTTCGCGTTGACCGAATACGCGAGCCCCTTCTCGTCGCGCAGGATGCGCGCGATGCGGTTCGTGAAGCCCGGGCCCGTGCCGAGCACGTGGTCCATCACGACGAGCGCCGAGTAGTCGGGATGGTTGCGCGGGATGCCGACGTGCCCGAGGTAGAGGTGCACCTGCTGGCGATCCGCGGGGAACGCGGCGACGCGCACGCCGCGCGCGGGGAACGACGGCGGCGTCGTCGTGAGCGGCGTCCCGCTCTTCCACTTCGCGAGCAGGCGCTCGAGCTCGCGCCGCACCGCGCGAGGCTCGACGTCGCCGCACACGGCGATCACCGCGCGCTTCGCGACCCAGTTCTTCGCGTGGTGCGCGACGAGGTGCTCGCGCCGGATGCGTTTCACGCTCTCGAGCGTCCCGTACGCCGCGCGGCCGAGCCAGTGCTCGCCGTAGACGAGCTTGCGGAACACGAGGCCGCCTTGAGAGCGCGGGTCGTCGCGCTCGACGAGCAATCGGTCGCACAGACGCTGGTGATGGAGCGCGACCTTGTCCTTCGGATACGTCGGACGCACGAGCATCGACGTCATCACGCGCAGGAGGAGCTTCCACTCGCCGCCGACGATCGAGCCGTGCACTCCCGCCGCGTCGCCGCCGACCTCGCCGCCGTTCGGCTCGAGGAGCTCGGCGATCTCCTGCTCGCCGAAGTCCTGCGTGCCTTGGTCGACGAGCGAGCCCGCGAGGAACGCAGTGCCTTCGAGCCCGGCCGGGTCCTGCGCGGGTCCGCCGCGCACGTGGACGTGCGCCGCGGTCACGGGCGCGCCCGGACGGCGCGACACGAGGAGCACGGCGCCGCACGAGAGCTCGAAGCGCTCGATCGGGACCTCGAGCTTCGGGACGGGGCGCGTGCTCCGCGCGGCATCGAGGGAGCTCAACGCGCGCCTCCTGCGGCACGCCGACGCGTCGCGGATTTCGCGGAGCGCTTCGTGGACTTCGTCGCGCGCCGCGCGCCGGACGGCTTCGCGGTCTTCGACTTCGCGACGCTCGAACGACGTTTCGTGGCGCTCGAGCTTCGGCGCGCGACGCGCGACTTCGCGCTCCGCGGCTTCGCACCCTTCGAAGAACGCGCCGCTTCGGCCCCGGACGCCTTCACGCCCGTCTCCGGCACGCTCCAGCCGAGCACGCGCCGGTCTTTCGCGAGCAGGCGCTTCGCGCAGTCCTGCACCGCTCGCGCGGTGACCGCGCGGATGTGCTTCGGCGTCGCGAACGCCTCCTTCCACTCGACGTCGACCGCGTATTCGCCGACTTCCTCGGCGAGATCGGACACGGTCTCCGAGTCGTACGCCTCGCCCGCGAGGATCGTGCGCTTCGCGCGCTCGAGCTCGGCGGCGGGGACGAGCTCCGTCGCGAGCCGTTCGAGCTGGGCGTCGATCGCGCGTTCGAGCTCGGCCGCGTCGCGGCCCTGCGCGAGCTCGGCGAAGAGCCAGAACGAGCCCGTGTCGCGGCGCGTGTCGTTGTGCGTCGAGATGCTCGTCACGATCGCCTTGCCGAGCACGAGCTCGCGGTACATGCGCGAAAGCCGCCCGCCCGTGAGCAGCGTCGACAGGACGTCGAGCACGTGGTCGTCCGCGCTGCCGACGGTCGTCGTCGGCCACGCGATGCAGAGGCGGCTCGCCTGATCGTCCCACGTGACGCGGAGCCGGCGCTCGCCCTTCGGCTCGATCGCGGGCGGACGCGGCGGATCGGCCTCGACGTACGCAGCGCCCGCGGGGATCGAACGGAAGTGCCGCGCGACGAGAGCGAGCGCTTCGCTCACGTCGATGTCGCCGCACACGACGAGCGTCGCGTTCCCCGGGTGGTAGAAGCGCCGGTAGTAGTCGCGCATCTCGTCGACGGTGAGGTGCTTCAGCGTGTCCGCGTAGCCGATGACGGGACGTCGATACGGGTGCCGCGGGAAGAGGTGGTGCCCGACCTCCTGCGTGAGGTTGCGCCACGGATCGTCCTCGCCCATCGCGAGCTCTTCGAGCACGACGGCTTTTTCCGCCTCGAACTCCTTCGCGTCGAGCAGGAGCCCGCGCATGCGGTCGGCTTCGAGCTCGAGCGCCTTCTCCCAACGGTCCGACGCGAACTCGAACCAGTACGCGGTGTGGTCCGCGCCGGTGAACGCGTTGTTGCTGCCGCCGAGCGTCGTCGTGAGCAGGTCGACCTGGCCTTTGCCGAAGCGCTCGCTGCCCTTGAACATCATGTGCTCGAGGAAGTGCGAGACGCCGGCTTCGCGCTCCGTCTCGTTGCGCGCGCCGACGCCGAACCACGTCATCACGGCGACGACGGGGTCCATGTGGCGCTCGACGAGGAGCACGCGCATGCCGTTCTCGAGGCGGTACTCGAGCACGCGCGTCTCGTCGCGCTCGAGCGTGGCGAGCGGACCGGTGAGGCCTTCGGGGAGCAGCGTGGGGAGCGTGGAGAAGCTCACGCGTCGCCTCCGCCGCGCTTGCGCATGGGCGAAGGGAACGAACCGCCGCCGCGCCGACCGCCGGAGCTCCCGCGCTTCCCGCCGCCCGACGACGGACGACCGCGACCGCCGCCGCCGAACGAAGGCGGACCGCGTCGAGCGCCGCCCGACGGACGCTTCGGACCGCCGAAGCCTCCGCGCTCGCGACGCGGCGCGCCGAGGCCTTCACCGTCGTCGGACGCGCCGAACGAGCGGCCTTTCCCGCTCGATTCGAAGGCCTTGCGCCCGCCTCCGAACGACTTGCCCGGCCCGAAGGACTTGCCGCCGCCGAACGACTTGCCGCCGCCGAAGGACTTGCCTCCGCCGGCGGGACGCTTCGCGCCGCCGCCGGACGACTTCGAGCGTCCCGGCGGACGCGCACCGCGCTCGAACGTCTCGCCGCGCGCTTCGCGTTCCGCGCGTTCACGCGCGCGCTCCGCGAGCCGTTCCCCCGCGCGCTCGACGCCCGCCTTGCTCGAGAACGTGCGCGGCGGACGGCCGCCCGACTTCCCGCGCTTCGCGCCGCTCGCCGCGGGCCTCGCGTTGCTCGTCAGCGCGACGATCTCGGAGTGCGTGAGTTCGCGCCAGCGTCCGATCTTGAGCCCGCGATCGGTCAGCGGGCCGATGCGCGTGCGCTTGAGCTCGAGCACCTTGAAGCCGACGCGCGCGAACGAGCGGCGGATCTCGCGGTTCATGCCTTCGTGGATCGTGACGCTGAGCCACGACGAGTCGCGCTCGCGCTGGTGCACGAGCACGCGCGCGCCCGACGTGCGGCCCTCCGACAGATGGATGCCGTTCCGGATCTTCGCGAGCGCGTCCTCGTCGATCTTGCCCGCGACGCGGACGAGGTACGTCTTCTCGACGCCGTGGCGCGGGTGCATGATCCGCTGCGCGAACGCGCCGTCGTTCGTGAGCAGGATCAGCCCCTTCGACTCCTCGTCGAGCCGGCCGACCGTGTAGATGCGCCCCTTGCGCGGATCCGTGATCAAGTCGACGGCGCGCGGACGGAGCTCGCGCGGCTCGTTCGTGCAGACGACGCCCGAGGGCTTGTTCAGGAGGTAGTAGCGCCGCCGCAGGCCCTTCGGCTTGAGCACGAAGCCGTCGATCTCGACGGTCTGCTTCGTGGGGTCGACCTTGAGGCCGAGTTCCGTGACGGTCTTCCCGTCGACGGTCACCTGTCCCTCCGCGATCAGCTCGTCGCAGCGCCGCCGCGACGCGACGCCGTGGTCGGCGAGGTACTTGTTGAGGCGCACGAGCTCGGCCGGCGGCGCGTCCTCGTCGTCCGCGAACGGCGCGGGCTCGTCCTCGACGTCGCCAGGGAGCGTCTCGTCGTCCTCGACCTCGGCGCGGAGCTCGTCGCTGTCGAGCACGAGCTCGTCGTCCGCGTCCTCGGAGCCTTCGTCGTCGCCGTCTTCGTTCTCGGCAGGCTCCTCGTCGTCCTTCGGTGCACCGGGACGCGGCTTCTCCGCGGCCGTGAGCCCGTGTTCCTGGAGACCTTCTTCGAGTCGTTCGATGTCGTCGCGTTCCATGTCACTCCTGCGTGCGCACGGCGAGCAATCGCATCGGCTCGCGCGCTTCGATCACGTGGTCTCCGAGGCTCGCCGGCACGAGCCAGACGTCGCCGGGCGCGAGCTCCTTGCCGTGGCTCGCGCTCTCCGCGCGCCAGGCGAGCGCTCCGCGGCCGGCGAGCACGACGTGGATCCGTGCACGGCCGAGCGCCGGGAGCGCGAAGCGCGTCCCCGCGTCGAGCACGACGAGCTCCACCGCGAACGCGGGAGCGTCGACGAGCTCGACCGAGCGCACACCGTCCGCGCTCCGCACGGCGGCGGGACGCAACGGCGCCGCGGCCTCGTGTCCGAAGCGGATCACGCGCAAGCCCGCCTCGACGTGCGTCGCGCGCGGTCGTCCGCGATCGTCGAGGCGGCCCCAGTCGTAGAGGCGGTACGTCGTGTCGGAGGTCTGCTGCACTTCCGCGAGCGCGATCCCCGCGCCGATCGCGTGCACGGTGCCGCCCGGGACGAAGACGAAGTCGCCGGCGCGCACGCGGTGGCGCTCGAGCAGCTCGACGACGCCGGGACCCGACGCGCGCGCGGCGAACGTGGCGGCGTCGACGCCCGGACGAAGGCCGTGGTAGAGGACGCTCTCCGGTCCCGCGTCGAGCACGTACCAGCACTCGGTCTTCGGCGCGTCGCCGGGCGGGAGGAAGCGCGCGTGTTCGTCGTGCGGATGGACCTGCACGCTCAGGTCCTCGCGCGCGTCGAGGAACTTCACGAGCACCGGGAACTCGCCCGCGGGCGACGGTCGTGCGCGGCCGAGGAGCTCGCTCGCGCGCTCGCGCATCAGGGTGCGCAGCGCGGTGCCCTGGAAACGGCCCTCGACGACGACGGAGTTCTCGCGGTCGCGGTCGACGAGCTCCCACGTCTCGCCGATCTTCCCCGGCGGAAGCGTCAGGCCGAGCACGCGCTCGAGCGCGCGCCCGCCCCAGGGCTTCTCCAGGAACTGGCGCTGGAAGCGCAGGGGCTCGAGCGGGGTCGGCGCGGACATGGGCGGACCAAGGTAGCGGAGCGCTTCGCCCCCCCGCGCGACATTCGCCGGCTGGCGCGACGCGGCCCGCGTGCTGGGGCTGGGCCCGAGGGCGCGGGACGCGCCGCGACGCTCTCCATGCACCGACTTTGCGCAGTTCGGCCTGCCCGCCGGGCCGCTTCGAGGACTTCCGTGCACGCCTCCCCGGGAGCTCGCCTCCCGCCCGCGCACCCGATCGGTCGGCAGGCCGCTCGGGCCGCCCGGGCTCCCCCAACCGGCCTTCGGGGCCTGGGGAGAGGGTCTTACCATTGCACAACAACACCAGATTCGTGCAGGAGTACACTTCAGGCATGATCCTCAGGAACGTGACGCGCTCCCCGATGCGGGAGCGGATCCTCGACGCCGCCGACCGGATGCTGGCGCGGTACGGGTACCAGAAGACCACCGCCGACGACCTCGCGCGGGAGGCCGGCATCGGGCGGCGCACCGTCTATGTGCACTTCACGAGCAAGGAGGAGATCTTCCTCGCCTCGATCGACCGGGTCGTCGAACGGTTGATCGACGAGTTGAAGCACATCCTCTACGCCGGCGGACCGGCGGAGGAGCGGCTCGAGCGGATGCTGACGGCGCGCGTGCTCTACCGCTTCGACAGCGTCCACGCGTACCACGAGAGCCTGGACGACATGTTCAGCGTGCTCCGCGGCGCGTACCTCGACCGGCGCGAGCGGTACTTCTCGCAGGAGGCCGACGTCTTCGCCCTCGTGCTGACCGAGGGCCAGCGCGCGGGCACGCTGCGCGTCGCCGACCCGCAGCAGGTCGCGCGGACGGTGCTCCTCGCGACGAACGGGCTCCTCCCCTACTCGCTGTCCGGGCGGGAGTTGGGCTCTCGGACCGAGGTCGAGGAGAAGACGCGCCGCGTGGTCGCGCTCGTCCTCGAAGGTCTGCGCCAACGCTGAGCACGGTCTCCCGTAGACGAAGCTGGGAAGACCGTAGGCGACGCGGACCGATCTAGGGGGGCCGCGTCGCACGTGAAGAGAGTGACCGCCGCCGGGAGTCGAAGAGAGCTCCCGACGGCGGTCCAACCTTTTTCCGGGGCGCAGCGACGCGTCCCACGGCGCCGGAGCGCGTGCACGTGACCGCGCACTCCGCGGCGGCGATCAGCCTTTCAGGAGCCGCTTCGCCTCCGCGCGCGCCGTCGCCTGGCTCGCGCCGCCCGCGATCATGTCGGCGATCTCGGCGACTCGGGCGTCGCCGTCGAGCTCGGTGACGAGCGTCTTCGTGCGCCCGCCCGCGACGCTCTTCTTCACCTGGAAATGGTGGTGCGCGAGTGCCGCGATCGCGGGCAGGTGCGTGACGCACAGGACCTGGTGCTGCGTGCCCGCGAGCTCCTTCAAGTGCTCGCCGACCTTCGGACCGAGGCGGCCGCCGACGCCGGAGTCGACCTCGTCGAAGACGAGCGTCGGGATCGACTGCTTCACGCTGAGCGCGGTGCGCAGCGCGAGCATGATGCGCGCGGCCTCGCCGCCCGACGCAACGAGGCGCAGGGGCTCCGCGCCTTCGCCCGGGTTCGCGGCGAGCAGGAACTCGACCGCGTCCGCGCCGTCGGGGCCGAAGCGCCGTTCGTCGGCGAGCGCGCGCGAACGCGCGGCGTCGACGTTGGGCGAGGCGAGCTCGGGCGCCGTGCGCGGCTCGACCTTCACCTCGAAGCGCGCCTTCTCGAGGCCGAGGTCGGCGAGGCGCTTCTCGACTTCCTTCTTCAAGCGCGGACGAAGCCCGCGCCGCGCCTGCGTCAGCGCGTTCGCGCGCTTCTCGAGCTCGGCGCGCGTGCGCTCGACCTCCTTCTCGAGGCCCGCGTGGTCCACGGCCGCGGTCTCCATCGCGGCGAGCTCGCGCACGAGCTCGGCCTGCTTCGCGACGAGGCCCGCGACGTCGAGGCGGTACTTCGCTTCGAGCCGCTCGACCGCGTAGAGGCGCTGTTCGATCGCGTCGAGGCGCTCGGGCGAGTGCTCGAGCCCGTCTTGGAAGCGCACGAGCTCGTGCGCGGACTCCTCGAGGTGCGCGAGCGCCTGCCGCACGCCTTCCGCGGAGCCCGCGAGCGCGGGGATGTTCGCTTCCCAGCGCTCGAGCACGCGCTGCGCGCGCCGCAGCGCGCCGAGCGCCGCGCTCTCGCCTTCGACGAGTTCGTCGACGACGGCGCCGAGTTCCTTCGCGAGCGCGCTGCCGTTGCGCTGGAGCTCGCGCTCCTCGAGCAGCGCGCGGTGCTCGTCGACGGAGAGCTTCGCTTCGCCGAGCTCGCGCGCCTGGAACGAGAGCAGGTCGAGCTTGTCGCGCCGCTCTCTCGCGCGCGCGTCGAACTCGGCGAGCGCGTTCGCGGCGGCGAGCCACGTCGCGCGCGCCGCGGAGTACGCCGCGAGCTCGCGCTCCAATTCGCCGAACGCGTCGAGCAAACGCCGCTGCTCGGCGGTCTCGAGCAGGCGTTGGTGCTCGTTCTGGCCGTGGATCTCGACGAGCAGGCTCGCGAGTTCGCGCAGGACGCGCTGCGTCGCCGGACGATGGTTGATCCACGCGCGCGAGCGGCCCTCGGCGGAGAGCGTGCGCGTCAGGATGAGTTCACGCTCGTCGCCGGGCTCGAGCTCGTTCCACTCCTCGAGCGCGCCGGGCAGGTTCGCCTCGAACCACGTCGCGAGCTCCTTCGCGCGCGTGCTCTCGGCGGGCAGCACGAAGCGCCCTTCGACGCGCGCTTCCTTCGCGCCCTTGCGCACGAGCGACGCGCGCGGACGCTCGCCGAGCAGGAGCTCGAGCGCGTCGACGAGCAGGCTCTTGCCCGCTCCGGTCTCGCCCGTGATCGCGTTCAGGCCCGCGCCGAACGCGAGCGTGGCGCTCTCGAACAGCGCCAGGTTCTCGATCCCCAATTCGCACAGCATGCGGCGCAGGATCGCAGCCGCGCACGGCGCGCGCAACGGGCGCGGAGGAGCAGGTCGCGCGACGCGCGCAAGTCGAGATCGGTTCGTGCGCGACGCGGGGTCGACGAGCACGCGAGCTCAGAGCGCGAGGACGTCGGATGCGGTCGCGGCTGACCGGCCGCGGAGCGCGCGGACGCGGCTCCGTGGAGGTCGAGGCAGGAGTTTCCCCGCTCCCGACTCCGGCGACGACGACGCGCGAGGACGGATCAGTCGACGTCGGGCGTGCGCGGCTTCGGCGGGCGCACGTTCGGCGCCGGGCCCTTCCACGGGCGGCTCTCGCGGCGCTCCGTGCCGTTCCCGAGCGACGCGGCGCGGCGACGGCAGTCGTCACGCAGACGCTCGAGCTCCTCGCGCGCGGCGCGCGGGAGGTTCGCTTGCAGCGCGACGTCGACCTCGGACGCCGCGAGGATCCACTGTCCGCTCTCGACGAGCGCGAGCGCGCGTCCGCCGTGGATCACCGTGCCCTCGGTGACGCGCTCAGGCAGGAGGAGCGCGCTCTCGACCTCGACCCACGGCTCGCCGAGGAACACCTCGCGCACCGTGCCGACGATCTCGAAGCGCGCGTACCGCGTGCCGCGCACGAGCTCCGCCTCCGCGTCCGTGTCGCGCCGGACGAAGAGGCGCACGAGCGGCGCATCGAAGTCGTCGACGCGCCACGGGAACTGCTCGTCGGCCCAGAACTGGAAGACCGCCGTGTCGTGCGGACCGAAGCGCGAGAGGTACGCGTTCCAGTGTTCGACGCGGCTGTGCATCTGCACGACGAAGCGCACGCGCCGGCCGAGGAGCCGCGTCGCGTCCGCCTTCAGCTCGCTCCACGTGCGGATCTCGGGCGCGGGCCGGGCCGAGGCGGCGTCGACGGCGCGCGCGGGCGCGAGCCCCGAGCCGGGCGGGAGCGCGCGGTCGTCCCCCGCGGGGTGCGTCAGCGCGAGCTCGCCCGCCTCCAGCGTCGCGTGCGCAGCGCGCCGGACGGCGACGAGCACGGCGCTCGCGAGGAGCGCGAGCACGACGCAGCGCGCGAGAAGCGCCCGGGGCATGCGGAGACCCATGGCCTCAGGCATCGGCCGGAACGCGGACGCCCTGAAGGATTTTCCGGGGCCGCGCGGGCCGCTCCCGCGCGCGAGTCGCTCCGACGCGAGCGCCCCTCGAGCGGACCGCCCTCCTGCGCGGGTGCGCACCACCGCATCGCGCCGACCGATCGGACCGCGCCGGCCCCGAAGCCCGCTTCGATCCGGGTCGACGGCTCCGTCGAGTTCAGGGGAGCCACTCGATCGCGATCGCGTTCGACAGGTTGAACGTGTCGGGCGTGCAGAAGCTCGCGGAGTTGCGGTAGCGCGCTTGGTAGACGCGCGTGACGCCGCCGCCGGGCGGAATCTGGCCGCGCACGGAGATCGACGCCTGTCCGACGTTCGGGTACTGCGACAGGCCGCCGCTCGCCTGCATCGTGCCGAGCCGGAGGATGGAGCCGCCGACGCACAGGACGCCGTCGCCGAGCGGCACGCCGAGCCCGCCGTTCTGCGCCTCCGTCGACTGCACGAAGAGCACGACGCCGTTCGTGGTGCCCGAGCTCGCGAGCGACAGCGTGTCCGCGAACGCGCTCGCGACGCCGTTCGCGACGAGCCATGCACCTGCTGCGTTCGACGACGACGCGCAGCCGTGTCCGGACGCGCCCGAGTTCCCGCACGGACACGGCGTCGCGGTGCCGTCGCCCGGACAGAGCACGCTCGGCGCGTCGACGCACGCGCGCAGGAAGACCTGCGGCGCGGCCGAGCCGTCGCTCGCGACGAGGTTCGTCGCCGAGCTCGTGAACGCGACGCGCGCTCCGTCGTCGGAGATCGAAGCGCCTACCGAGGCGGCGTTCCCCTGCGCGCTCGAGTCGCTCTGGCTCGAGAGGCGCAAGGCACCCGTCGTGCGATCGACGACGAGCACGTCCGCGATCGAACCGTTCGCGTCGGGCACCCACACGTTCGGGGCCGTGTTCCCGAACGCGACGTAGCGACCGTCGGGCGTGATGCCGCCGGGAACCGCAAATCCGCCGACGCCGGAGGGCGCGTAGAGCGCGCTCGGCGCGTACGACGGCGGCGCGTAGGCGACGAGGCTGCCGCCGGCGGCGGGGAACTCCGCCGCGACGACCGTCCCGTCGTCGGCCACGACCGGGAAGAAGAAATCGCCGTCGCCGAGCGCCGTCGTCGTCGCGAGCACGAGGTCGCGCACCGCGACGCCACCCGTGTAGTTGGGCGGCGGGAAGAGCTCGGCGGCGTACGTGTGGAACGCGACGAAGCGGCCGTTCGCGGAGAGATCGAAGCCGTCGAACTCGGGACCACCCATGTGCCAGTTCGAGGCGCCGGACGCATCCGACAACGTCGCGCCTCCGTTGGTGACGCTCGCGTGGGTGAGCGCGCCCGTCGTGAGGTCGCGGACGTAGAGCTGGAACGCGCCCGACACGAACGCGAGGAGGTGTCCGTCCGCGCTCAAGTCGGGATAGAGGCCGGAGCCGTAACGCGTCGTCGTGCCGAGTTGGCGATCGCGCACATACAGGTAGGGATCGCTCCACGTCGCCGTCGGCGCGAGCGACGCCGGGTCGAGCGCACCGTCGACGCAGTCGAACGCGACGTAGCGCGCGTCCGCGGAGACCGACACGCATCGACCGCCGTTCGGCGCGCCCGACGCCCACGTCGCCTGCGCGCCGGTCGAGCTCACGCTGACGCGCTCGATCGTCCGCGTCGTCGCGTCCCACAGGAACACGTCCGCGACGCCGTTCGTGTCGTTCGCGACGAGGTTCGAGGCGCTCGAGAGGAACGCGACGTAGCGCCCGTCGCCCGAGAGCGCGGGCAGCGTCGCCGAGGACGCGAGCGGCGTCGACGCGCGACTCACGCGCAGCGTCTCGCAGCTCTGCGGGAAGGGGCGAGCGAGCGCGAGCGAGACCGTGCTCGCGGCGGCGACGACGAGGCCGACGATACGGCTGCGATGCGAGCACGACATGCACGACCTCGGTCCGAGCTGGGGCTCGGCTGGACGAACGATGGAGGGAACCGACCCCGAGGGTAGGGGCCCGCCGGGGATCCCACAACCCGCGGCGTGGAGCCCGACCGGCGTGCGAGCGCAGGAATCACGCGCGAGCGCGCGCCGGACGGGCGCGGAGCTCGAGCCGCGCGGCGTCAGTCGGCACGCGGCACGGGTACGCGAGCTTCCTGCAGCGCGCGCTCGAACGCCTCGAGGTCGGCGTAGTCGCCGAGCACGAGCTCCGCCCCCGCCGCCGCGAGCTTCTCCGCGCGGCCGCCGCGGCCGATGCCGACGAACGGGAGCCTCATCCGCGCCGCCGCGCGCACGTCCCACGTCGCGTCGCCGACCGAGACGACGCGCTCGAAGCTCTCGACGCCGTGCGCACGCCGCGCGCGCTCGATCGCGCGCTCCACGATCGTCTCGCGCGCGGGGCCGTCCTCGGAGAAGCCCGCCGGCGTCGCGTTCGCGTCGACGCCGATGCGCGCGAGCTTGAAGCACGCGCTCTTCCTCCAGCCGCCCGTCGCGATCGCGACGGCGCCGAGCTCGCGCGCGCGCTCGAACGCGCGGGGCGCGCCCGCGATCGGCGCGAAGCGCGCGGGGTCGCGCTCCCATTCGGCCGCGAGCCGCGCGACGAAACCGCCTTCCACGAGCGCGAACTCCGACGCCGTCGGCGACACGCCGCGCAGCCGCTGCCAGAGCTCGTCGACGACGCCGTGGTTCGTGACGTTCGAGAAGCCGTTCCAGTCGACGTCGTCGAGCGCGAGCCCGGCGTCCTCGCGCAGCGCGGCGAGGAAGCACACGTGGTCGACCGCGTGCGTGCGCGTCAGCGTGCCGTCGACGTCGAAGACGACGAGCTGCATCGGTCAGGGGCTCCCGACGCGTCCAGACGACGCGTTCACGGACACGCGTGAACAAGACGCGAGCGATCGCGCCTCGCTCATGCGCGCTTCGTCGCGGGCGCTCCGACGCGCTCCCCCGCGACGTACACGGCCTCGAGCGCGAGCTCCTTGCCGCGCAGCACCAGGAAATCGGCCGCGAGACCGACCTCGAGCGCGCCGAGCTCCTTCTCGAGCCCGAGCGCCCGCGCCGGCGTCGTGCTGGCCATCGTGAGCGCTTCGATGAGGCCGACGACGCCGCGCGACACGAGCAAGCGCACCATCTCGAGCTGCGACATCGCCGAGCCCGCGAGCTTGGGCTCGTCGCCGTCCTTCTTCGGCGGGTAGTACGCCGCGCCGCCGCGCAGCACGTGGTCGCGCCCGTGCGAATGGAAACGCTCGCAGCCCGTGCCCGCGCCCTGCAGCGCGTCGCTGACGAGGCACAACCCGTCGGGACCGCGCGCGCGCAGCGCGAGCTCGAACATCTCGGGCCCGACGTGCAGCAGATCGCCGATGATCTCCGCGTGCAGCGCCGCGTCGGTGAGCGCGAAGCCCGCGAGCCCGACCTCGCGGTGGTGCACCGGCGGCATCGCGTTAAAGAGGTGCGTCGCGCCGCACGCGCCCGAGCGCGCCGCCGCGCGCGCGTCGGCCGCGGTCGCCTTGCTGTGCCCGAGCGAGACGCGCACGTTCGCGCGCGCGAGCTCGCCGACGAGCTCGGCGGCGCCCGGGAGCTCCGGCGCGAGCGTGATCGTCCGCACACCGCGCCCCGAACCGGTCGCGGGCCCGAGGATCGCGCGCAGACCCGCGACGGACGGCGACGCAAGGTCCGCGACGGGCAAGGCACCGGCCGCGAGCGGGTTCACGAACGGACCTTCGAGGTGCAGCCCGACGACGCGCGCGAACGCACCTTGCGCGAGCTCGTCGACGCGCTTCCAGAGCGCATCGCACGTCGCACCGAGCCGCTCGGGCGCCGCGGGGAAGAGCGTCGGCTGGAACGCGGTCGTGCCCGCGCGCGCGAGCGAGCTCGCCATGCCGAGGACGTCCTCCACCGGATCGAACCCGCCGTGCCCGTGCACGTGCAGATCGACGAGCCCCGGCGCGATCACGGGCAAGTCCGCGCCGCCGATCTCGCCGACGGTGTCGACGCGCGTGATGCGGCCCTTCTCCCAACCGAGCGTGCCGGTGAGGAGCTTTCCATCGACGAGGAGCCGGCCGCGGAGGGTGGGCATGCGCTCCGCCGAGTCTACTCGGCGTCCTTCCCGGCTCGCGGCGCCGGGCTCGCCGCCGGCTTCCACAAGTAGAGGATCGCCGACGTCCCGTACGTCCGCAGGTCCCCCGTGCGACCGCTCGAGAGGCGCAGCGTGTTCAGCGCGCGGTCCGGCGCGTGGAACACGAACACGCCGCCGTCGTTCAGGTGGTCCTCGATCAACTCGTCGACGACCTTCAGCAGCTTCGCCCGGTCGTTCGGGTCGTCGAGCAGGCGGTACGGCGGGTCGAAGAGGACGAGGTCGAAGCGCGCGAGCCGCGCCGCGGCGGAACCGGGCGCGGGCTCGTTCCCCGTGCTCGGCGCGCTGGAGCTGGTCGCCGTGATCGACGTGACCTCCGCGCTCGACGGAGCCTTCGTCGGCGCCGGTCCGCGCGCCGCCTTCGCGCGCGCGAACGCCGGATCCAGCTCGCCCGCGAGCTCGTCGTGCCAGCTCGCCCTCGCGAGCGCGTTGCCGCGGATCACGCGCACGCGCTCCTTCACGCCGAGCTCCGCCACGTTCGCCTTGAGCGCGTCGAGCGCGACCTTCGCCTGCTCGACGAAGCGCACGTGCACCGCGCCGCGCGACAACGCCTCGAGTCCGAGGCTGCCGCTCCCCGCGTACAGATCGAGCACGCGCGCGCCCTCGACCGCGTTGCCGAGCGTCGCGAACACGGACTCGCGCACCCGATCGAGCATCGGCCGCGTGCCCTGCGTGTCAGGCGCCTCGATCCGCCGCCCGCCGAACTCCCCCGCGATGATCCGCATCGCGGAGAAGGTAGCGGCCGGACGGGCGGGTCCTCCAGGGACTTCGACGGGGGGGGAGGCACCGAGCTGATCCTTGCAGATCTTCCACGCCGAGGCAGATTTGCAAGGATCAGCCCCCATCCGGAGCGCGCCAGCGTGGGTCGACGCGGGGACCTACGGCGAGCACGTCGTTGCCCCACCTCCGTGGAGGAACGACAATCCCGCCCCCCGATGCCGAAGCTCCACGTCAACGTCGACCACGTCGCCACCGTCCGTCAGGCTCGCCGCGAGCTCTTCCCCGACCCCGTTCAATGGGCGATCGCGGCCGAGATGGCCGGCGCGCAAGGCATCACCGCGCACCTGCGCATGGATCGCCGCCACATCCAGGACGCGGACGTCAAGGAGCTCCAGAAGCGCATCGCGACGAAGCTCAACTTCGAGATGAGCCTCGACCCCGAGATCGTCGCGTTCGCGCTGCGCCTGCGGCCGCACGCGGTCTGCCTCGTGCCCGAGGGCCGCAAGGAAGTGACGACGGAGGGCGGCCTCGACGTCGTGCGCGAACGCGCGCGCCTCGCGAAGGTCGTCCCGAAGCTCGCGCGGCGCGGCGCCGAAGTCTCGCTGTTCGTCGATCCGGACCTCGCGCAAATCGAGGCCGCCGCGATCGTCGGCGCCGAGTTCGTCGAGCTCCACACCGGCTGCTACGCGAACGCGACCGGCAAGGCGCGCGAAAAGGAGCTCGCGCGCCTCGTCACCGCGGCCGAAGCGGCGCACGAGCTCGGCCTGCGCGTCAACGCGGGGCACGGGCTCGATTACGACAACGTGGAGCCGGTCGCCGCGCTCCCCCACGTCGAGGAGCTCAACATCGGCTTCGCGATCGTCGCGCGCGCGCTCTTCACGGGCGTCGAGGAGGCGGTCGGGGAAATGGCGCGGCTCGTCCGAGGCGCGGGCGCGACGCGGCGGAAGAGCGCGCGCTCGAGCGGGCGGAGCCGGGCGTCCGTCCGCTAGACTGCGCGCACGCCGCGGGGCTCGCGCGGCGAGAGGGGAACCGGATCATGATCGTGCCGCACGTGCGTTGTTCGCTCCAAGGCAGCTTCGTCGCGCTCCCGACGCCGTTCCGCAACGGCGAGATCGACTACGCGGCGCTCCAGACGCTGATCGAGTGGCACGTCGCGGAGAAAACGGACGGCCTCGTGATCGCGGGCACCACGGGCGAGGCGGCGACGCTCTCGGACAACGAACGCCGCGGGCTCTTCGACGCCGCGGTCGCGTGCGCGCGCGGACGGCTCCCGATCGTCGCGGGCGTCGGCACGAACTGCACGCGCACGACGATCGAGATGGCGAAGGGCGCCGTCAGCGCGGGCGTCGCGGCGCTGCTCGTCGTGACGCCGTACTACAACCGGCCGTCGCAGCGCGGGCTCGCGCTCCACTACGGCGCGGTCGCGGAAGCGGTGACGAAGCCGATCGTGCTCTACAACGTGCCCTCGCGGACCGGCGTGGACCTCCAACCCGAGACCGTGAGCGAGGTCGGCGAGCGCTACCCCCACGTCGTCGCGGTGAAGGAAGCGCTCGCGTCGACGGAGCGCGTGAAGCGCCTGGTGCGCGAAACGCCGTGCGCCGTGCTCTGCGGCGAGGACGCGATGATCGCGGACTTCATGGGCCTCGGCGCGGTCGGCGTCATCGGCGTCGTGAACAACGTCGTGCCCGCGAAGGTGCGCGAGCTCGTGCGGCTCGCCGTGCCCGAGGGCGGCAACCACCTGCGGGCAGCGATGCTCGTCGAGGAGATTGCGCCGCTCGCGAAGGACCTGTTCGTCGAGACGAACCCCGTGCCGGTGAAGGCCGCGCTCGCGATGCTGCGCAAGTGCGGCGACGAAGTCCGCCTGCCGCTCGCGCCGCTCGCGGACGCGAGCCGCGCGAAGCTCGAGTCGACGCTGCGCGCGTGCAAACTGCTCTGAACGCGCGCCGCCGAACCGCACCATGCTCTCCACGCTGCTCGCGCTCCTCGTCACGCTTCCGTTCGGCGACGCCGAGCCGGTCGTGCTCGCGATCGATCGCCCGGTCCAGTCGCCCACGCCCGTCGACGAAGCACGCGCCGCGTTCGACAAGGCGGAGGAGCTCGCGCGCGCCGGTCGCTATTCCGACGCGCGCGCGGCGTACCAGCGCGTCGCGGAGCGCTTCCCCGACTCGAAGGTGGCGAAGGAGGCGCGCGAGCGCTCGAAACCCTCGGCGTTCCTCGGATGGGCCGACGTCGTGCGCAACGGGCCGTCGAAGAACCGCGTCGACGTCGTCCTGCTCGGCGACGGGTACGAGCTCGAGCACATGAAGGCGTTCGACAAGCTCGCGGGCGACATCCCGCCGCTGTTCGAACGCCAGGAGACGTTCCGCGAGTACTACGCGTACTTCAACTTCCTCCGCGGTGCGTGCCTGTCCGCCGACTCCGGCGTCGACGGCTTCGGCCGCGAGTACGACACCGCGCTGAACGGCCACACGACGGGCACGTTCGCCGGTCACGTCGCGATCGATCGCGAGCTCGTGGAGAAGGTCCTCGCGAGGATTCCGGACACGGACGGCCTCGCGATCGTGTTCGTCAAGACCGGCGTGCTCGGCACGGGCGGCGGCGGCATCGCGACGATCGGCGGGCGCGAGGTGCGCACCGTGATCCACGAGTTCGGCCACGCGTTCGGCGGCCTCGGCGACGAGTACCAGACCGCGCAGAGCCATGCGCAGGGCTCGGGTCCCGTCCGCGAAGCGCCGAACGTCGCGGGCACCGACGATCCGAAGTCCGTGCCGTGGAAGCACTGGCTCGCGGCGAAACACCCCGGCGTCGGGCTGTACGAGGGCGCGTCCGGCCGGCCGAAAGGCGCGTGGCGTCCGACGTCGACGGGCTGCGTCATGGACAGCAGCGAAGCGTTCTGCGTCGTGTGCCGCGAGCAGCTCGTGCGCTCGATCTACGCGATCGTCGATCCGATCGACGCGTGCTCGCCCGAGCCGATGAAGCGCGGGAGCGCGAAGTCGCTCGCGCTCGGCGAAGAGGGGCTCGAGTTCCGAGTCGACGTGCTCGAGCCGCGCACGCACGCGCTCGAGGTGCGCTGGTGGGTGCTCCCCGAGGGCGCGCTCCCGAAGAGCGGCGACGGCGCGTCGCGCACGGACGACGACGGCGTCGCGGGCGGAGAGGACCGCACGAAGCGCGGACCGCTCGCGCCGATCGACGCGAAGCCCGCGCAGGAGGTGCTCGCGAGCTCGACGGGCAAGCACGTGTTCCGCATGCAGCGCTCCGACTGGAAGCCGGGGCGTTACCGCGTGATCTGCCGCGCGAAGGACGCGACGAAGCTGCGCGGCGAGCGCTTCCCGTGGGTGCTCGACGACCCCGAGGGCCTGCTCGAGAGCGAGCGGGCGTGGTGGGTCGAGCTGCGTGCGAACGATGCGCCGGGGAAGTAGGACGGAGATGCGCTTCGCGCGGCAGGCGACGGGCATCGCCCTCCTCCTGCTCGGCGTCGTCGCGCCCGCCTGCCGTTCGACGAGCGCCAGCGCGCGCGGCGCCGAACTCGAGACCGACCTCGCGGAGCTCGCGCGCGGCGTCCGCGGCACCGTCGGGATCTACGTCGAGCACCTCGAGACCGGCGAAACGGCCGAGCTCCGCGCCGACGAGCTCTTCCCCACGGCGAGCCTCGTCAAGGTGCCGATCCTCTTCGCGCTCCTCGACCGCGTCGAGCAGGGCGAGCTCGCGTACACGACGCCGATCGCGTGGGAGGCGGACCGCGCGCTCGCGGGCGAGGACCTGCTCGCGGAGGTGAAGGACGGCGCGCGGCTCCCGCTCTCGAAGCTCGTCATGCTGATGGAGTCCCTCAGCGACAACAGCGCGAGCCTGTGGTGCCAACAGCTCGCCGGCGGCGGCGAGGCGATCAACCGCTGGCTCGATGCGCACGGCTTTCACCGCACGCGCGTCGACTCGCGCACGTTCGCGCGCCGCGGCGATTGGGAGGCGTTCGGTTGGGGCCAGACGACGCCGCGCGAGATGGCGCGGCTCCTCGTGCACGCCTTCGAACGCTCGAAGCACGACGCGGCGGGCGAGGAGCTCTACCGCGCGCTCTCGCGCTCCTACTGGACCGGCGAAGCGTTGTCGCAACTCCCGCCGTGGATCCACTGCGCGTCGAAGCAGGGTGCGGTGAACCGCTCGCGCAGCGAGGTCGTGCTCGTCCACGCGCCGCACGGCGCCTACGTGTTCTGCGTGATCACGAAGGAGCAGGCGGACGAGAGCTGGGAGCGCGCGAACGAAGGCTTCGAGCTCCTGCGCCGCGTGTCCGCGCTCCTGTGGAAGCACTTCGAGCCCGACTCGACGTGGACGCCGAAAAAGGGCGGCGAGCGCCTCCACTGAGCGCGCGGAGCGGGGACGCGCGCGCCTCCGGTGCCTAGAATGTCGGCCCGATGAGCTTCTCCCCCGTCGCCGGCGCCGCCAAGAAAGCCGGACTCTCCACGCTCCAACGCGTCGTGCTCGGCGGGCTCGTCGTGACGCTCGCGGGCTCCGCGATGCTGCGTGCGGTGCACCACTCGCCCGATCTCGGCAACGGTCCGGGGCCCGGCAGCTCGTTCGTCGGCGTGGACACGAGCGCGGCCGAGGGCCGCATCGAGGCGTGGCTCCCCTACCTCACCGAGGCGAGCTTCTTCGGCTTGATCGGCTTCGCGGTCGGCTACGCGACGCGCAAGCTCGTCCGGATGCTCTTGATCGGCATCGCGATCGCGTTCGTCGTCGTGCAACTGCTCGTGTCGACGGGCCACTTCGCCGTCGACTGGCTCGGCGTGCGCTCGGTGATCAACCAGTGGATCTTCAACTTGAAGGACCACGAGACGATCACGACGTTCCTCACGAATCGGATCCCGTCCGCCGGCGCGCTGATCGCGGGGTGGTTCTTCGGGTTCAGGCGCGGGTGACGAGCGCGCGTCGAGAGCTCGAGGCCCTTCCGCCGCGCTCGACCCGCACTCGTACGCCGTTCGAAGCGAAGTGCGTCCCCTCGGAAGGCGGCGCGCGCGGTGCTCAGCTCGCGTTCGCGCCCTGGAACGCCGCTTTGATCTCGGGCTTGAGCAAGAGCAGCAGCGCCCAGATGCCGAGCGGCATCCCGAAGAGACAGCAGCAGCTGAATCCAGGCACGATCGCGAGGATCGCTCCGGTCATCGCGAGGCCGTAGCTCTTCTGCCGCATCAAGCTCAACCCGCCGAGCACGAGCACGACGCCCGAGATCAAGTTCAGCGCGCCGAGCACGATCCCGAAGGTCTCCATGAAGTGCATGAAGCCCTCCATGCCCGGAGGAACCTCCTGCCCGGGCAAACGGATCCCGAGCGCGTTCGAGACGATCTGCCACACGCCCGCGAGGTCGGTGAGGACCCCGAGCACGATCAGCAGGATGCCGGGGACCTTGACGCGATCGGCGACGGAGGTTTGCGAGGCGGGGTCGTTCATCGGGGCGAGCTCCAGGGGTTCGAGGCGCGCACGATGACGAGGAGGCTTCGAGCTGTCCAGCCGCGCGCCCTCCGCCTCGACGAGTTCCAGAGCCGCGTCCGAGACCGCTCGTGGACGCCCCCGCCGCGAGCGAGGTCGCATTTCCGGACGAATTCACCCGAAGAAACGCTGCGCTCGCGCGGAGGGATCGCTATCTCTTCCTCCGTGCGTGGAGCAAGCGAGGCTCCCGCCTCGACCTCCCCCCACTTCCCACTCTTCACGACATGAACGCCAACCTCCAACCCCACCGCGGCACGCTCATCCTGGTCCTCGGCATCGTCGGCCTCGTCTGCTGCTTCCCCGTCGGCATCGCCGCGTGGATCATGGGCAACGGCGACCTGAAGGCGATGGCGGAGGGCCGCATGGACCCGACCGGCGAGGGCATGACGAAGGCCGGCAAGATCTGCGGCATCATCAGCGTCATCCTCAACTGCCTCGGCATCATCGTTTGGGTGGCGATGATCGCGCTCGGCGTCGCGTCCGGCGTGATGAACCAGTGAGACCCCGAGCGCTCGACGGCCGCGAACGCGGCCCGAGCGCTCAACCGCCGCGCAGCGGCACGAACCGCACGGCGCCCAGGCTCGACCTGCGCGCCGTGCCGTCGTTTCCACGGACGACGAGCACGAGCTCCTGCTCCTCCCCGTCCGCGCCGATCGGCAGACACATGCGCCCGCCGTGCGCGAGCTGCTCGAGCCACGCGCTCGGCACCTCGCGCGCCGCCGCCGCGCAGAGGATCGCATCGAACGGCGCCGCCTCGGGCCACCCTTTCGAGCCGTCGCCGACGCGGAACTCGACGCCGTGATACCCGAGGCCGAGGAGCCGCTCCCGCGCGCTCGCACCGAGCTCGGGCTCCAACTCGATCGTGAACACCGCCGCGCCGAGCTCGACGAGCACCGCCGTCTGATACCCACACCCGGTACCGATCTCGAGCACCCGCGCCCCCGGCTCGATCGCGAGCGCCGCCGTCATCTCCGCGACGATGAACGGCTGCGAAATCGTCTGCCCCCGACCGATCGGAAGCGGCACGTCGCGATACGCCTCGTCGACGACCTCGCTCGGCACGAACACCTCGCGCGGCACCCGCCCCATCGCACCGAGCACCCGCTCGTCCTTCACGCCGCGCCGACGAAGCAACGCGATCAACTCCTCTCTCGCCTTCACGCTCACTCCTCCACTCTCGCCCGCATCCGCCTCCACCTCCCTCCGCCCTTCACCCCTCACCCGCCTCCACCTCCCTCCGCCCTTCGGCCCCCACCCGCCTTCTCCCAACAGAACTCCGCGCAGCATCGGGCCGGTCCTCCGGCCCGATGCTGCGCGGAGTCTGGGATGCGGTAGCACCCACATGTGCGCCTCGGCGTGCAGTCTCCGTTGCCCTTCATCCGCCTCCCGCGCGCCGCCACTCCCTGCACACCTGGCAGCACCCCCCGACGATTTGGCAGCCCGCCCCCCGCGACACCGACGCGCACACGCACTCCACGCGCAGGCACACCCATTGCCATCCCGCGTCGCCAACCCAGGGAGGCACCACCATGCAAGACCAATTCACACGCAAGTCCCAAGAAGCCCTCGCCCTTGCCCAGCAAAACGCGCAAGCCTCCCATCACCCCGAGCTCACGCCCGCGCACCTCGCCGTCGCGCTCCTCGCCGAACCCGAAGGCGTCACCTCCGCGCTGCTGAACAAGCTCGAGATCGACCCGCGCGTCCTCGCCGCCGACCTCCTCCAGCACCTCGACAAGCTCCCGCGCAGCACGGGCACTCAGCTCACCGCCTCCCGCGCGCTCGCCGAGACGCTGAACGAAGCGAACCAACTCGCGAAGAAGATGGGCGACACCTTCGTCTCGACCGAGCACCTCCTGCTCGCGCTGACGAAGAAGGGCGGCCCCGAAGTCCAAGGCCTCTTCGCCGCGCGCAACCTGCGCCCCGAGAAGATCGAAGCCGCGCTGACCGAGGTCCGCAAAGGCAAGAAGGTCACCACCCAAGACCCCGAAACGACCTTCGAGGCGCTCAAGAAGTTCGCGCGCGACCTCACCGCCGACGCGCAGGCCGGCAAGCTCGACCCCGTCATCGGCCGCGACACGGAAATCCGCCGCGTGATGCAGGTCCTCACGCGCCGCCGCAAGAACAACCCCGTCCTGATCGGCGACCCCGGCGTCGGCAAGACCGCGATCGCCGAAGGCCTCGCGAACCGCATCGTCGCGGGCGACGTCCCCGAGGGACTCAAGAACAAGAAGGTGATGTCGCTCGACCTCGGCGCGCTCCTCGCGGGCGCCAAGTACCGCGGCGAGTTCGAGGAGCGCCTGAAAGCCGTCCTCTCCGAGATCGCCGAGGCTTCGGGCTCGATCATCCTCTTCATCGACGAGCTCCACACGCTCGTCGGCGCGGGCGGAGCCGAAGGCGCCGTCGACGCCGCGAACATGCTGAAGCCCGCGCTCGCGCGCGGCGAGCTCCACTGCATCGGCGCGACGACGCTCGACGAATATCGCAAGCACATCGAGAAGGACGCGGCCCTCGAGCGCCGCTTCATGCCCGTCCTCGTCGACGAACCGTCCGTCGAGGACACGATCGCGATCCTGCGCGGCCTGAAGGAGCGCTACGAGGTCCACCACGGCGTGCGCATCCTCGACGAAGCGCTGATCGCGGCCGCGCGGCTCTCTGACCGGCACATCAGCGACCGCTTCATGCCCGACAAGGCGATCGACTGCGTCGACGAGGCCGCGTCGCAACTGCGCTCGGCGATCGACTCGCTGCCGCCCGAGCTCGACTCGATCGAGCGCAAGACGCGCCAGCTCGAGATCGAGAAGACCGCCCTTTCGAAGGAAGAAGCGCGCGACGCCGTGCGCCGCATCGCCGAGATCGACCGCGAGCTCAGCGAACTGCGCGAGGAGTCCTCGGCGCTGAAGACGCGCTGGCAGAACGAGAAGGAGCTCATCCAGGCGATCCGCGCCGGCAAGCTCCTGATCGAGAACCTGCGCGACGAAGCGGGCCGCGAGGAGCGCAAGGGCAACTACGAGCGCGTCGCGAAGATCCGCTACGGCGAGCTGCCGCAGGCGCAGAAGGCGCTCGAGGAGAACGCGGCGAAGCTCGAGAAGGTGCAGGCGAACGGCGCGCTCCTCCCCGAAGCCGTCGACGCCGAGCTCATCGCGCAGGTCGTCAGCCGCTGGACGGGCATCCCGGCCTCGCGGCTGCTCGAAACCGAGCGTGAGAAGCTCCTCCACATGGAAGAGCGCGTCGGCGAGCGCGTCATCGGCCAGAAGCACGCCGTCGAAGCGATCGCGCAGGCCGTGCGCCGCGCGCGCGCGGGCTTGCAGGAGACGACGCGCCCCCTGGGCTCGTTCCTGCTGCTCGGTCCGACCGGCGTCGGCAAGACGGAGCTCGCGCGCGCGATGGCGGAGTTCCTCTTCGACGACGAAGCGAACATGGTGCGCATCGACATGAGCGAGTTCATGGAGAAGCACTCCGTGTCGCGGCTGATCGGCGCGCCTCCGGGCTACGTCGGCTACGACGAGGGCGGAGCGCTCACCGAAGCCGTGCGCCGCAAGCCGCACTCGGTCGTGCTCTTCGACGAAGTCGAGAAGGCGCATCCCGACGTGTTCAACGTGCTCCTCCAGATGCTCGACGACGGACGCCTGACCGACGGTCAGGGCCGCACGGTCGACTTCACGCAGACGCTCGTCTTGATGACGAGCAACCTGCGGCACGCGGATCAGGTCCGGCAGTTCTTCCGGCCGGAGTTCGTGAACCGGCTCGACGAGATCCTCGTCTTCGACGCGCTCGAACCGGGCCAGATCCGCAAGATCGTCGACGTGCAGACGGCGCGCCTCGCGAAGCACCTCGCGGAGCAGGAGATCGGCCTCGAGCTGACCGACGCCGCGAAGGACGAGCTCGCGAAGCAGGGCTACAGCCCCGAGTTCGGCGCGCGCCCGCTGAAGCGCGCGATCCAGAAGAACGTCCAGAACCTGCTCGCGGACGCGATCCTCGGCGGAAAGGTCGTGCGCGGCGACGTCGCGGTCGTCGACGTGTCGAAGGGGAACTTCTGGGTCAGTGCGCGGAAGGCGGAGAACGCAGAGGCGAGCGGGCCGAAACTCGGCGCGACTCGCTGACGCGGGTCGCGTGGCACACCGGGGCTATTTCAACATGCCGTGTTGAAACAGCCCCGGTCTTGTCCGTGACGGCCAACTTGGCCGCGGTCGCCTGACTTGAGGGCGCGCGCGCAGTTTCGGCTCCCGGCAGCCGGAGTCCACTCCCGAAGCGCGCGCCACGGTCGCGCTCGTGCGCTGCGTCGCTATCCTCGCGCGCCCTTGGCCCAGCTCCGTCGGAAACGCAGTGGACTGCGCGCGCTCGCGGCGCTCCTCGTCGGGCTCGTCGCGGTCGACCTCGCGATCACGCTTTGGATCGGGAGGGACGGCTTGCTGCTCGGCCATCCGTTGCCGCCGTTCGGCGCGATCACGCATCCCCGGCAGCGCGCGTGGCTCGACGAGTTGCGATCCGAGCCGAAGGGCGTCGGCGCGTTCGACGCGGAGCTCGGGTGGAGCGTGCGGCCCAACGCGGTGAGCGCAGATGGGAAGGCGCGCACGAACTCGCTCGGCGCGCGCGGGACGCGCGAGTACGCGCTCGCGAAGCCGGTGGGCGTCACGCGGCTCGTCTGCGTCGGCGATTCCTACACCTGGGGCGACGAGGTCGGCGACGAGGACACGTTCGAAGCTCAGCTCGAGGCGCTCGATCCCCGCGTCGAGTGCGTCAACCTCGGCGTCGCCGCCTACGGCACGGATCAAGCGCTCCTGCGCTGGAAGCGCGAGGGCGAGCGCCTCCAGCCCGACGTGCTCGTCGTCGGGCTCCTGCTCGAGAACATCGGGCGCAACGTCAACCGCTATCGCCCGCTGTGGTACCCGGGGTCGGGCTCCGCGCCCGCGAAGCCGCGGTTCGTGCTCGGCGGATCCACGGCGAACACGGAGCTCGCGCACGGATCGTCGTCGGCCTCCAACCCGGAGCTCGTCCTCGTCCCCCAACCCTTCGCGACCGGCGCCGAGCTCGCTGCGGCGATCGACGACGGCTCCGTGATCGAGCGTCTCCGCGAACACGAGCCCTGGCGCTGGAGCTCGTCGTGGTGGAGCGTCTCGTCGCTCGCGCGCGGCGCGGCCGCGCTCGTCTCCGACCGCGAGCGCGACGTCGAGCGGCTCTGGCGCGACGTCGACGGCGAGCCGTTCCGAGTCACGCTCGCGTTGCTCGCCGCGTTCCACGCGCCGCGCGTGATCGTGCTCGTGTTCCCGCGCGAGGTCGACCTCGCGGAGCTCGACCACGGGAAGCGCGCGTACTGGAGCGAGCTCCTCGCGGCGCTCGAGCGCGCGAAGATCGAGCACGTCGACCTCGCGCCCGAGCTCTCGCGCGCGCTCGCCGAGCATCGACGCGACGCGCAGTTCCCCCATCCGTACGCCGGCGGCCACCTGAGCCGCGCGGGGAACGAACTCGTCGCGCGCCGGCTGCACGCACTCGTGCACTGAACGGCGCGGTCGGGCCCGGGCCGGGCGCCGCGGCGCCCATCGGAGCCGGTTCGGTACCACGAGCCCGATCCAGACGATTGTTCGGCCATGACGACAGGCACTTGACGAATCGTCGGACGCGATGGAGTCTCTAGGACGAACCAACGCCCATGCTCGACCCCACCGACCTCCGCATCCTGGCCCTCCTCCAGGCGAACGCCCGCACCTCGAACGCGGACATCGCGCGCGACCTCGACATGGCGCCGTCCGCGATCCTCGAGCGCATCAAGAAGCTCGAGCAGAAGGGCTTCGTCACCGGCTACGAGGCGCGCCTCGCCGCGAAGAAGCTCGGGCTCGGGCTCACGGCGTTCGTGTTCGTGCGCGCGGAGGAGAAGGGCGGCGCCGCGAAGACCGGCGCGCGGCTCGCGGCGCTCCCCGACGTGCAGGAGGTACACCAGGTCGCGGGCGAGGACTGCTACCTCGTCAAGCTGCGCGTGCGCGACACCGACGACCTCGCGCGCGTGCTCGGCGACGTGAAGTCGATCCCCGCGATCCAGAGCACGCGCACGACGATCGTGCTCGGCACGCTCAAGGAGACCGCGACCTTGTCGCTCGAGGCCGCGGCACGCGCCGCGAAGGAGGACGCGTGAAGCCGCGCGACGTGATCGAGCTCCTGGCGCTCGCCGCGATCTGGGGCGCGTCGTTCCTCTTCATGCGGATCGCCGTGCCCGAGCTCGGGCCCACGATGCTGATCGAGATCCGCGTCGCGATCGCGGCCGTGTTCCTGACGAGCTGGCTCGCGCTGCGCGGCGAGCTCAGCGCGCTGAAGGGCCGCATGCGCGACCTGACGGTGCTCGGCGGGATCAATTCGGCGCTCCCCTTCTCGCTCTTCGCGTTCGCGACGCTCTCGCTCTCCGCGGGGCTCTCGTCCGTGCTCAACGCGACCGTGCCGTTGTTCGTCGTCGTGTTCGGTTTCCTGTGGCTGCGCGAGCGCATCGCGCCGGTGAAGCTCCTCGGGCTCGCGCTCGGCTTCGCGGGTGTGCTCGTGCTCGTCGGTCACAAGCTCTCGCTCGCCGCGGACCGCACGGCGGTGCTCGCGGGGCTCACGGCGGCGGCGTGCTACGGCTTCGCCGCGCACTTCACGAAGCGGCGGCTCGGCGGGCTCTCGCCGCTCGCGATCGCGGCGGGGAGCCAGATCGCGGCGAGCGTGCTGCTCCTGCCGGTCGCCGTCGTGCAGCGGCCCGAGGCGGCGCCCTCGGCGAAGGCGCTCGCGTGCGCAGTCGTCCTCGGCGTGCTCTGCACGGGCGTCGCGTACATCCTGTTCTTCCGGCTCCTGCGCCACGTCGGCGCGGCGCGCGCGAGCACGGTCACGTTCCTGATCCCCGTGTTCGGGATGACGTGGGGCTTCCTGTTCCTCGACGAACGCCTGCCGCTCCAGGCGCTGTTCGGCGCCGCGATCGTGCTGTCGGGAACGCTGCTCGTCGTGCGCGGCGGGAGCGCGGCTCGCGCGCCAGAACCAGGCTCACCCGCGCCGTCGAAGCGATCAGCGGAGCTCGGGCGGGACGCCGCGTAGCTTCGCGCGCAGCGAGGCGACGGCCTGTTCGAGCCTGGAAATGCAGCGCGGCAGCGCGCCGCGTGGGACGCACTGCCGCGAGGGTTCGGACGAAGCGGCGACTCAGCGCGTCGTGCGCGTGTAGTCGATCTGCATCGCGAGGTACTCCTTGCCGTCCGGTCCGTGCTGGTACGACTTCATCACGGAGTGGTCGACGTCGATCATCGTCTCCGTGCTGCGCGTCGGGACGTAGTCCCACGCCATCGGGTCGGGCGACTGGCCCTTGAACGTGAACGTGTTCGTGTTGGCGTCGAAGGTGCCTTCGAACGACATCAGGCCCGTGCTCATGTTGTCCATCCACGAGCCGACGTACTTGCGCTTGATGTTGTCGTAGCCCGAGACGCCGTGGCCTTCGAAGGGCATGCCCGAGAACGAGCCCTGGGTGTGCTCGACGACGAAGCGGCCGCCCATCGCCCACGCGCACTCGCTCGTCGCGTCGCTCTCGCCCGCGACCGAGCCGTCGGGGTTGAACATGCGGACCTTGAGCTTCCACATCCCGACCTTGTGATCGAGCACGTGGTGCGCTTCGCCGGGCGTCGCGTACTCGCCCCACTTCGCCATCATCGCCTGCTCGTCCATCGCGCCGGCTCCGGACGTGGAGGCACACGAGGTGACGAAGGCGGCGGCGAGCGCGAACAAGGCGAGGCAACGGATCTTCATGCTGGAGGTCTCCTTCTCGAGTCGAGCGGGACGCGAGGCGTCCCCGGTGTCGTGAAAGCGCGCGGCACCCACCCGAGCGGCGTCGGCGCATCGGCCGAAACCCGCGCGCTGGCCGTCGTTTCGTGGGCGACAGGGTAGCGAGCGAAGGCGTGCGCGCCGACAGGGGAACGCCCGCGCGTCGAGCGAGGTTCCGAGCGTCGCGCGTGGGCCTCGCCCGGCCGCGGCGCGGGTGCACGAAGGGTGAGCACGGGCCCCCGACGCGTCCCCGCTCACGCCGCCCGGATCGAGACCCGCAGGGCCGCCCCGGGGCGCGCCGGCGCCCCCTCGATCAGGCTCCCAAGCCCTTGCAAACCAAGCACTTTAGCCCGGCCTAGTCTTTATACTGGCGCGTATAATACCCGCTCGTTCAAGCTCCCGACCATGTTCCTCGGCCGCGACCGCGAGCTCGCCTTCCTCGACGAGCTCCATGCCTCCACCCGCCCCGAGCTCTTCGTCCTCTACGGCCGCCGCCGGGTGGGCAAGACGGAGCTCCTCCAGCAGTTCTGCGCGAAGCGCCGCGCGGTGTACTTCCTCGCGGCACAGGTGCGCGAGAAGGACAACCTGCGCGCGTTCCGCGACGCGCTCGCCGCGGCCCTCGACGAGCCGCTCGCTGCGCAGGTCGAGTTCGCGGACTGGACCGCGGCGCTCAACTTCTGCGCGGAGCTCAGCAAGCCCGGCGCGACGCCGCCCGCGAGCGAGAAGACGGGACGCGGACGCCTCGTCGTGGTCCTCGACGAGTTCCCCTACCTCTGCGAGTCGACGCGCGGACTGACGTCGCAGCTCCAGCGGTTCTGGGACACGAAGGGCAAGCTCTCGAACCTCGTGCTCGTGCTGTGCGGCAGCCAGGTCTCGTTCATGGAGAACGAGGTGCTCGCCGAGCGTTCACCGCTGTTCGGCCGGCGCACGGCGCAGCGCAAGCTCGCGCCGCTCGAGCCCGAGGCGACGCTGCCCTTCTTCCCGAAGTGGAGCGTGCGCGACCGCGTGCTCGCCTACGCGATCCTCGGCGGCATGCCCGCGTACCTGCGGCGCTTCGACGACGCGCGCTCGCTCGAGGAGAACGTGCTGCGCGAGTGCCTGCGGCCGGAGGGCTACCTCTTCGACGAGGTGCAGTTCCTCCTGCGCTCCGAGCTCTCGCAGCCCGCGACGTACAACTCGCTCCTTTCCGCGATCGCGCGCGGCAACGACAAGGTCGGCGACATCGCGCTCGCGGTCGGCGTCGACACGCCGCACGCCAACAAGTACCTGTCTACGTTGCGCGAGCTCTCGCTCGTCGAGCGCGAGGTCCCGCTGACTGATCCCGACCCGCTGCGTTCGCGCCGCGGAACGTACCGCGTCGCCGATCGCTTCCTCGCGTTCCATTTCCGCCACCTCCAGCCGCACGTGTCGCTGATCCAGGCGGGGCGCGGCGCGCGCGTGCTCGAGGAGTTCGTCCAGCCCGACTTCGAGCGCCTCTTCGACGAGGCGCGCGTCGACTTCGTGCTCGCGCACCTGCGTTCGAAGGCGGGAGAAGCGCTTGGGGAGGAGCTCGTCGAAGTCGGCCGGCACGGCGGACGCTTCGTGCGCGCCGTAGGACGCACGGCAGGCGGCACGGGCGTCGCGGCGATCGTGCTCCCCGACGGCGTGCGCTCGACGAAGGAGCTCGCAGCCGAGCTCGCCGCGCTCGAGAAGCCGTTCGGATCCCGGCTCGAGAAGCTCGTCTACGGCATCGGCACGCACCCAGACCGGCCGCTCGAGGTCGAGCGCGTGCCGAAGGGGGCGCTCGTGTGAGCGCCGACGTACGGTCGAGCGCGCACGATGGAGGGCGCGAGCGGGGCAGCGAGCCGGTCGACGGGGACGAGCGCGACGCCGTCCTGGGCGTGTCCGGAGCTCGCGCTCTCGCGGCCGATCCCGCGTCGGCGCAGGCGCTACAATCCCCGCCGATGTCGCTCGACGACCGCTTCCAGGAGTACTTCTCCGCGCTCGATCGCGCCGGGCAGAAGGACCGCTGCTTCCTCTGCCGTCGCACGCCGGCCGAGGTGAAGCTCTTCTTCGGCTTCGACGAGGACGGCGTGCCGCTCAAGGCGAGCGAGTTCGGACTCGAGGACGTCTCCCTCGACGCGACCGACATCATGAGCTACCGCGGCGAGCGCCCCGTGTGCGCGATCTGCCAACTCAGCTTCGACGCGGTGTTCGCGCTCGGCGAGCGCGACGTGCTCGAGCGCTTGATCGACGAGATGGAGAAGAACCGCGACTACTTGTGGCCGCGCGAACAGCCGTGAGGACGTGATGCTCTCGACCCTGCCTGCGTTCGTGATCGCTCTCACCTCGGCCGCGTGCGTGTCGCTCGATCCCGCGCCGGCGGGCCGCTCCTACGGCGACGCGTTCTGGAAGACGTGGGGCGACGGACAGGCGGAGCTCTCGACCTACGACCTCGTCTATCCACGCTACGGCGAGCCGCGCAAGGGCACCGCGGTCGCGATCGTCGTGACGGAGAACTTCGACGCCGACACGCACGTGAAGCGCGAAGGCACGGACCGCAAGGACGGCAAGGACCTGCCCGTGCTCAAGCTCAACCTCGTCGAGGACTTCGCGACGGGCGTGTACGACTACAACCTGATGACGAGCGCGTTCGTCTCGCTCGTCGAACACCGCGGGAATCCCGCGGGCGCGCTCTTGAAGGAGACGTTCAGCGCGCAGGAATGGTGCGGTCACTCCTGGATGCAGGTCGACGCGCGCGGTGGTGAGCTCGTGCACGAGCTCCACAGCTACTTCGAAGGCGAAGGCGATCAGAAGGACGAGCTCCCGAACGCGAAGGACGGTTTCGCGGAGGACGCGCTCCTGCTCTGGGCGCGCGGGCTCGCAGGGCCGGAGCTCGCGCCCGGCGAGGAGCGCACGGTGCCGCTCCTGCGCTCGCTCGCGACGACGCGCCTCGCGCACGTCGCGCTCGCGTGGGACTCGGCCGTCTTGAAGCGCGAGAAGGCGTTCGTCGCGCGCGCGACGAGCGCGGGCTCGTTCGACTGCGAAGCGTTCGTCGCGACGATCACGCGCGCGGACGACGGAGTGAAGCCGCGCTTCGGCAAGCCGCTCCCGAAGACGACGCGCTGGACGTTCCTCGTCGATCGCGGCGAACCGCGCCGCGTCGTGCACTTCGAGAACGACCAAGGCCTCTCCGCCGACCTTGTCGCGAGCGCGCGGTTGAAGTACTGGGAGCTCAACAAGCCCGGCGGCGAGGCGAGCCTCGAGCAGCTCGGCCTGAAGCCGCGCCCCGCGCGCACGCCGTGACGCGGCTCCGATGAACGGGCCGATCGGTCGCACGCGCACTTCGCTTCCGTCGGCGTGCTATCGCTCGTTCTCGGCGCGGATCACGCCGCTCGCTACGGCAGCACGGTGAAGGTGATCGGGTTCGTGTACGCGGCGATCGGGTTCGCGACGGTCGACGACGTGAGCGCCTGGAAGCTGAACGTCATCCCCGCGAACGCCGGATCGTTCGGGATCGCGAACGGTCGATGCACGGGCGGGCCCTGTGCGACGAGGCTGCGTCCGAAGTTGCGGAACGCGGTCGGGTTCAGGTCGAAGTCGCCGAAGAACGTGACGTTCGGCGTCGCCATCGGCTCGCCGCGCGAGAAGTAGAGGATCGCGCGCCCGCCGCTCGGCCCCCACAGCGCGAGGTCCGCGCTCCCGCCGACGCGCACGGGCCCCCCGAGCTCGAGCGGCGCGAACTCGAACGCGCCGATGTCCGCGCGCTCCTGCGCGTCGAGGTCGCCGTCGACGGATCGCTTCACGCCGAGGAGATCGGCCGTGCCGCCCATCGTCGCCGGATCGCCGGCCTCGATGCACGGACTGCCCCACGCGAGGCGGTAGTCGCCCGCGACGCGGTCGCGGAAGAGCGGATCGACCGCGAGGTTGCCGTTCGAGCCCGCGAAGTCGCCGTCGCCGACGTCGCCGTAGCTCACGAACTGGAACGCGGGCAGCGTGGGGTTCTCGCGCACGTCGTCGCCGTTGCCGAACACGATCGTGCCGCCGAGCATCGTCTGGAACGCGCCGCCGCCCGTCGCGAAGAACTGATCGACGCCGACGCCCGCGTTGTCGACGACGGTGCAGCGCTGGAGCGTCGTGTCGATCGCGGTCGGTCGCAGGAAGGTGCCCGAGTACTCGGTACGCACGCCCGCGCCGGCGTTGCGCGCGACGAGCGAGTCCTCGACGATCGTCCACATCGGCGCGGCGCCCGGGTAGAGCGCGGGCTCGTCCTGATGCAGACGCACACCGTCGCCGCCGTTGCCCGCGACGCGCACGCGTCGCAGCACGACCATCGTCCCCGAGCCGCCGGAGTCGGTGAGCGCGAGCCCGTGCCCGACCGCGTCGACGAGCGCGCCGTCCTCGAAGGTCACCTCCGCGGGTCCCGCGGCTTGGATCGCGTTGCTCGTGACGACGAGCCCGCTCCCGCAGTGATCGATCGCGACGCGCGAAAGCGTCATGTGCGGCACGCCCGAGAACGAGGAACCGCTCGACTGCACGGTCACGCCGGCGGTGCTCATCTGCGTGATCACGAGGTCGGCGAGCGACAAGTAGATCGAGCCGTAGCTCGCGCCGAGGAGCACGCCCGTGCCCGCGTTGCGCAGCGTGAAGCCGCGGACGAGCGTGTCGGGCCCCGTGTAGCCGGAATGCACGATGTGCATCGCGACGAACACGTTGCCCGCGCCGCCGGCGTCGATCGTCGTCAGCGCCGGCCCCGCGTCGCCGACGAGCTGCACGGCGTCGTGATCGCTCAAGAGATATGGAAACGTCTCGCCGTTCGCCGCGTCGTAGAGTCCAGGCGCCACGTGCACGCGCTGGATCTGTCCGGTGTGCAGCGGGACGGCCGCGACGGCCTTGCGGATCGTCTTCCACGCGTCGAGCGTCGACGTTCCGCCGTTTCCGTCGGAGCCGTGCGCGGCGTCGACGTACCAGTCCGCGGCGACGGCGCGGGACGAGAGCGCGAGGAAGGGAACGAGCACGAGGGAACCGAGGGTGAGATGCATGGCGACCTCCGACTCGACCGTAGCTCGCGCGGCCCGCAGCGCCATGGGTGATCGGGGGTAGGACCGCTCCGCCGACGGCGTGGAAGCGCCGGAAACGCACGAGGTCCGCGCTCCCCGTGGATCGCGGACCTCGTCGTCGAGAGCGCTCTCACGCTCCGTTCACTTCGCGGCTTTGATCTCGGCGATCAGGGCCTCGATCGCCTTCTCCATTTCCTTGCCGCGCAGATCGCGATGCCGGATGACGCCCTTCGCGTCGAGGATGTAGATCGTCGGCCAGCCCGACACGTGCCACTGGGTGGCGAGTGGACCACTGGTCGAGCCGTCGATCGCCTGTCGCCAGGTGATCTTCTCCTTCGCGAGGATCTTCTTCACCGCGTCGGCTTCACCGTCGCTGTTGATGCCGAGCAGGGCGAAAGGTTCGTTCTTGAGGCGCTCCACGAGCTCCCGTTCGTGCGGAATCATCGCACGGCACGGGCCTCACCATTCGCCCCAGAAGTCGATGACGACGACCTTGCCCTTGTAGTCGGAGAGCTTCCACTTCACGCCGTTCTCGTCGACGGTCTCGAAGTCCGGCGCGGTCTTGCCGACGACGAGGTTGTCGAGGACGTAGAGTCGGCCCTCGGCGATCTCGCCGTAGGTCATCTTGCCTCCGCCCGGCAGCTGGAGGTCCTTGAAGTCCTTCGCGAGGCGCGTGTAGAGCTCGCGGACACCGGGTGCCGTGTCGCCCTTCTCCTGCTCGAGCTTCTGCACTTCCTGGAAGGCGAGCGCTGCGAGCACGGGCTTCGTCGTGTTCTTCGCCTTGATCTTCTCGAGCGCCTTCGGACCTTCTTCCTCGCCGAGGAGGTACGGCGCGAGGAAGACGAGCACCGCGATCTCGGGCGATGCGATGTGCTCGTCGATGAGCGTCGTCACCGTCGCCTTCGCGAGCTCTTCGTCCTCCTGCCCGCCGATCCACAGGACCTGCACGAGCGCCTTCGCGGCCGTCTCGGTGCCCTTCGCGGCCTTCGCGAGCTCTTGGAACTCGGCGAGGAACGCCTTGTCGGGCTGACCTTCCTTGTAGAGCTTCTCGAGCGCGGCCTCGTCGTCCTTGAGAGCCGCTGCCTTCGCCTCGAACTCCTTGCGCGCCTTCTCGAGGCGCTGCATGAGCTCGTCGAGCTTCTTCGCGTGCTCGTCCGGTTTCGCTGGCGCTTCCTTCGCCGGCGCTTGCGTGTCCTTGGGCTGCTGCCCCGCGGCCGCGGCGGGGACGAACCCCAGCGCGAGCACCGCGAAGGTCGAACGCAGCCACCATGCGTTCTTCTTCACGTCGTTCTCCTGCCGCCGAAGCGGCTTGGTTCCAAGCTCGCGCGACCGAGCGCGAGCGGATTCACGGTAACCGGAGGCACGGTTCCGTGAGGAGAGGGCCCGAGCACGGCCGCGAACCGCCCCCTTCGCCCGTGGACACACACTTCCTACGCGGGTTGCCAACGCGCGAGCTCCGCGCGCTCCACCGCGGCGGACGCGACCGCTAGAATCTCGCCCCCGCTCCCGGCCGGACTCGCTTCGAGCCCGCGACGCTCCGGGAGCCGTACCCGCGACCCCACACCACGATCCCCATGTACGACCCCGATCTCGTCCAGCCCATGCGCGAAGAAGTCACCCGGCTCGGCGTGAAGGAGCTCAAGACGCCGCAGGAGGTCGAGTCCGCCGTGCAGAAGCCCGGCACGACGTTGATCTTCGTGAACTCGGTCTGCGGTTGCGCGGCGGGCGGAGCTCGGCCCGGCCTGAAGCTCTCGCTCTTGAACAAGAAGAAGCCCGAGAACCTCTTCACGGTGTTCGCGGGCATGGACGGTCCGGCGGTCGAGAAGGCGCGCGAGTTCTTCAGGCCGTACCGGCCGAGCTCGCCGCAGATCGCGCTGATGAAGGACGGGAAGCTCGTGAAGATGCTCCAGCGCCAGGACATCGAAGGGAAGGACCCGGCGACGATCGCGCGGTCGCTGACGGAGGCGTTCGATCAGTACTGCTGAGTCGAGCTCGACCGTGTCGCGCGCCCGCTGCCGAGCGTTCGGGGCGGGCGCGTGCGTTGGTGGGGAGTGTTCCGATGGATGAAGCACGAGTTCAATGGGCGGAGGAGTTCCTGCGGGAGGCGGTGTATCGCTCGCGGGCGGCGCAGGCGGTGACGACGCTGTTCAAGCAGGGCGCGGCGCCGAAGGTTGGGCAGTGCGGGCTCGGGGAGCGGGCGGCGGTGGTGCTCGAGCTCGATGCGAAGGGAAGGGAGTTGTTTGGGCGGTTGTGGACGGGTGAATTGGGCGACGCGGAGCTCGCGCGGATTCGTGAGGTGATGCGCGCGTGGATCGAGGAGCAGGATGCGTTCGATCGGGAGCGGAATCACTTCCTCAAGGCGTTTCGGAAGGAGAACGGGTTCGACAGGGCGGGGTACGCCCTGGAAGTGAGAGAGAGGTTTGAGCGGGGGTTGGAGGAGATTGGGCGCGGGGAGGATTGGGCGAGGAGGAGGAAGGCGGAGGTTCTTGCGTCGATCGGGAGCGCGGGAGGCGGGTGAGCAGCAACGGAGACTGGAAGCAAAGGCGCACATTTGGATGCTTCGCATTCCAGACTCCGCACTCGATCAGGCCGGAGGAACCGGCCTGATCGAGCGCGGAGTTCTATTTGGAGAGATTAGGCGCCGGCGCGGTCGAGGCGGCGCGGGCGGATGATCACGTTCGCGACGAAGAGGCCGCCGACGATGGACATGCCGACGGTGGCGACTTGGAAGGCGGTTTCGATGCCGGTGATCACGTCGCGTTCGAGGAGGTTGAAGAGGCTTTTGAAGCCGATGCTGCCGGGGACGAGCAGGAGGATGCCGGGGAGGAGCGTGGTGGCGGCGGGGCGGTTCAGCGTGCGCGCGTAGAGGTTGCTCGCGAGGCCGACGAGCAAGCCGCCGAGCGCGGCTTCGAAGCCGTTGCCGAGCAGGTCGGCACCGACTCGTGCTCCGACGAACGCGAGGACGCAGGAGGTGAGGATCCAGGGGAGGTCGCGCGGCAGGGCGCGGAAGAGGACGCCGAAGCACGGCGGCGCGATCGCGAGCGCGGCGTAGAGGGTCCACGGCGGCATCTCGCTGCGCTCGGCGGCGAGTTCGGCGAGCGAGACGGTGTCGGGGAAGAGCGCGCCGAGTTGGACGCCGAGCGCGGCGCCGAAGAGCAGCGCGATCAGCGTCATCATCGAGCCGAGGAAGCGCGCGGTGCCCGCGGCGAGGTGGTCGAGCGCGAGCTCGCTCATCGCGGTCGTCAGGCGGAGACCGGGGAGGAGCGTGATCAGGCCCGCGACGATCACTTGGAACGGCGTCGGCGCGCCGCGCAGGCCGGCCCACAACGACACGAGCGCGGCGGCGAGGAACGACGACGCGAGCAGTTGCACGCGCTTCACGCGGCGGGATCCGCGGCTCGCGAGCTGCAGGAGCTCGACGACGAGCCCGACGACGCCCGCGACGACGATCTCCATCGGCGCGAGGTCGAAGAAGCGCGCGGCGGAGGCCGAGATCAGCGCGGAGCACGCGATCACGAGCCAGCGCGGGTACGGAGCGGGGTCGCTCTGGATCGCCGCGAGCAGGATGCGGCCTTCGTGCGCCGCGAGACGGCCGCGGTGCACGTCCTCGATCACCTCGTCGACGCGCGCGCGGCGTCCGAGGTCGGCGGAGCCCGGCTCGACGCGCATCAGGTGCGTCGTCGAATCGTGCGCGGCGCTCTTCCCGCGGTGGAACGTCGCGAAGATGGACGTCGGCGTCGCGAAGAACTCGCCGTGGAGTCCGAGCGCGCGCGAGCTCTGCTCCATCGCGTGCTCGACGTCCGGCGCGGACGCACCGTAGCCGTGGAGCGCGCGCCCGAGGCCGAGCACGAACTCGATCGCCTCCGCGCGCGCCTCGTCGTCGAGCACGACGTCCGATCGCACGCTCGTCGAGTCGTCCAGCGACATCGCGCTCATCGCTCGCGCCGCCGGGCGCTCACGCGACGCCTTCGTCGAGCTCCGCGTCGACGGCCGCGCAGACCTGCTTCAACGGCTCGAACGCGAACACCTTGAGGTTGACGACGATCGGGCGCTCGTTCGCGGCCCTCGGCGTCACGACGAGGCGGTAGTTCGGGCGGAAACGGTCGCTGTATTCGCGCACGCCGACCTGGATCCGCGCGTTCGCGATCGCGTCGTAAGCGAGCGCGCGCGAGCGGCCGAAGAGCGAGCGGTAGCGGAACTCCGTCGGCGTGAGCTCGATGCGGAACGAGCGCACCCACACGATCCCGAAGAACGCGACGAACGCGCCGATCACGAGGAACTCGGGCACGATGCCGCCGCCGAGCACCTGCGGCGCGAGTCCGAAGATGAACGGCAGCAGGGAGAACACGAGCACGACGACGTGCGTGCTGCCCGCGGCCTTGAGCACCATCGGCTCGACCGCTCGCGGCGCGTGCGCGGCGCCGTCGGCGCGGGATTCCTCGGACGCGATCTCCGTGTTCATCCGCGAGAGGGTATCCGCGTGGACGGCTCTCGGCCATGGAGCGCGACGCGGGAGCCGTTCACGCCGTCACGAGCGGTGCTTGACGCGGATCTCGAACAGCTTCGGCCAGTTCTTGCCGGTGACGAAAAGGCGCTTCTTCGCGGGATCCCAGGCGATCCCGTTGAGCACGCTCTCCGCGTCCTTGCGCTCCTTCATCGGGAGGAGTCCGCGCAGGTCGAGCGTGCTCGTCACCTCGCCCGTCTTCGGATCGATGCGCACGATCGACTCGGTGTGCCACACGTTGGCCCACAGTTCGCCGTCGATCCACTCGAGCTCGTTCAACTGCGTGAGCGCGCGGCCGGCGAAGCGCACGGAGAGCTTCTTCGTCACGGCGTGCGTCTTCGGGTCGAGGAAGCGCAGCACGTCCGTACCGTCGGACACGATCAAGCTCGTGCCGTCCGTCGTGATCCCCCACCCTTCGCCTGCGAGTTGGAACGAGCCGACAGGCCGCAGTTCGCGCGCGTCGTAGACGAACACGACTCCCTCGCGCCAGGTGAGCTGGTACACGAGCCCGCCGAGCACGGCGCAACCCTCCGCGAAGTACGTCGCCTCGAGCGGCACGCGCTTCAGCACCTTTCCCGACTCGAGCTCGACGAGGCGCAGGCTCGACTCGCCGTACTGGCCTTGGCTCTCGATCAAGCGCCCGCCGTCGAAGACGAGGCCTTGCGTGAACGAGCTCGCGTCGTGCGCGAAGGTGTTGACGATCTCGAAGCCGTCGACGACGGGCACGCGCGGCGCATCGGGCTTCGCGGCGGGCGTCTGTGCCGCGGTCTTTCCCGCGCCGTTCGCTCCGGCGGTGGGCGCCGGGCTCGCGCCCACGGCGGGCTGCGCGCCGTTCGCGTTCGCGGCTCGCGCGTCGTTCGCCGCTTGCGCGCCGCTCGCGTTCATGGGCTGCGCGGCGTTCGCATTCGCGTTCGCGACCGGCGCTGCGTTCGCGTTCGAGGCCGCCGCGTTCGGCGCGGACGGAGGACTGCACGCGGCGAGCGCGGCTCCACAAGCGATCGCGAGCTTCGTCCGCCGCTTCATGCGCTTCCTCCGGCGCCCGTGCGGTGCACGTTCCAATGCAGCGACAGCGCGAGCCCGCACCGCGCGCACGCGGACACGCCGACGTTCCACCGCGCGCGCGTCCCGCATCCCGGGCAGGAGAAGCGCACGCTCCGCTCCACGGGAGCCGGGGTGGGTGCTTCCGCTGGTTCGGACGCGGGCCACGCGATGTGCAGGAAGAGCCCGCAGTCCGTGCACGCGGCGACGCCCTTCCCCCAGTCGACGCGCGTCCCGCACCGCGGGCACGCGAAGCGCACGCTCGGCACGTCCGCGGATCCGTGCCGCGTGAAGCCGCGCTCACGCGACAGGAACGGCAGCGCGCACCACGAAGCGATCGTCGCGACGCCGAGCAGGCCGAGCACCACGATCAGCGCGGGGTTCGGGCTCGGATCGAAGATCACGAGCGCGGCGAAGGCGCCCGCCCAGAGCCCCGCGAAGAGCATCCAACCGCGGAGCCCGACTCGCTCGCGCGGCAGCGCTGCGATCGAGAACACCACCGCGTGCGCGAACCCGAGCGCGAGCGCAGCGAGTCCGTACGCGTACCGCGCGAGGACCTCGAAGTGGAGTTCGAACGCGGCGCTCGCGAACGCGACGCACGCACCGGTCGCCGGCACGAGGCCGAGCGCCGCGAACACACGCGCGCGCGGTGCACGCAGGCCCGCGACGAGCACGAGGCAGAGCCCGAAGCAGAGCGCGACGCCGATGAGATCGACGAACATCGAAGCATCTTCGCGGTTCCCGCGCGGTCGCGCTATGCTCTTCCCCGCGCTGCGGGAGTGGCGAAACGGCAGACGCGCGAGACTTAGGATCTCGTGGGGAAACCCGTGGGGGTTCGAGTCCCCCCTTCCGCACCACGCACGCGCTCACGAACCCGGCGCGATGCCCGCCGCCACGAGCGCGCCGGCCGAGTAGCGCCCGGACCGCTCGACGTCGGCGAGGCCGTCCGCTGCGAAGAACGTCCAGTTCCCCTCGCGCCGCCCCGCGTGAAATGCGCCGCGCGCGCGCAACCGACCCAACTCGTCGTATTCCTCGTACGGGCCCTCTTCGACGCCGCGCGCGAACGTCGTCGACGCGCGGAGCTCCCCGTTGGTGTGCCAGTCGAGCCGCACTCCGTGGAGCTTGCCCTCGACGTAGTACCCCGCCCACTCGCGGCGCCCTTCCGCGTCGAACCCGCACACGACGCCTTCCTGCACGCCTTTCGCGAACCGACTGCGCAAACGCACGGCGCCGTTCGGATGGAAGAGCAGGCTCGGGCCGTCGAGCACGCCCGCGTCGTAGCGCGAGCGGTTGGTGCGGCGGCCGAGCTCGTCCCACTGCGTGCGCGCGCCCTGCAGACGACCGGCCGCGTACCACGCGCGCTCCCGAAGGATGCCGCGCTCGTCCCACTCCTCGACGAGCCCATCGAGCGCGCCGTTCGTGTAGTGCGCGCGCCAGCGGAGCGTCCCTTGGTCGTCGTAGTGGACGTGCTCACCGCGCGGTTGGTCGAAGTGGAACGCACCCTCGGTCGCGAGCGTGCCGCTCGCGTGCCACGTGCGGTGCACGCCGAGCTTGCGCCCGCCCCAGTACTCGCCGCGCGCACGCAGCGTTCCCGCATCGTCCCACCGCTTCCACATCCCGTGCGGACGCCCGGCGCGATACGCGCCCTCCGACGTCTTGACGCCGCGCTCACTCCACGTCGTCCACCAGCCCGTGCGACCTTCGTCGGGCACCGTGGTCTCGCGGACGAGCGCCGGCACGCTCCGCACGGCGGGCCCGTGGTCGTACTCGCCGAGCGCGCGCACGGCACCACTGTCGAAGAAGAAGCGCCATGTACCGACCGCTCGTGCGGTTCCGCCTTCGCTGCGCGACCATCCCGTGCACGCGATCGCCGTCGAGCGCGCGTTCTCGATCTCGACGCGCTGCAGACCGCTTCCACAACCCGCGACGAACGTCGCGAGCGCGAGCACGAACGCGCTCCGCCGTCTCCTGCCTTCCGACAATCCCAGCCTGCCCCCGCACCGAGCATCGACCGGGCACGGAGCCGTTCTGGAATCGGCGATCCGGAAGTTCCTTCCAGAACCGCGCTCGAGCGTTCAGCGCGGCAGGAAGAGCTCGTTCTTCAGCCCGGCCTTGTGGAGGTACCACTGGCCGAACGTCGAGAGCGTCTTGAGCGCGTAGATCGTCGAGTTCTTCAAGCTGATGCTCGACGCTTCGTCGAAGTAGCGCACGGGCACGGGCAGATCGCCGAGCTTGAAGCCGTGGTGCACGCACTGCACCAGGAACTGCGAGTCGAAGACGAAGTTGTCGCTGTTGCGGCGGTACGGGAGCGTCTCGAGCACCTTGCGGTTGTAGGCGCGGAAGCCGGAGTGCCACTCGCCGAGGTTCTGTCCCGTCAGCAGGTTCTCGAGGATCGTCAGCCCGCGGTTCGCGAAGTACTTCGACTTCGGCATGCCGCCGGCGAGCGCTTCACGGCGCGTGCGGATGCGGTTCCCGAGCATCACGTCGCAGATGCCGTGGCGGAGCACCTCGATCGCCGTCGGGATCATGCGCGCGTCGTACTGGTAGTCGCCGTGGATCATCACGACGTAGTCGGCGCCGTGCGCGAGCGCCGTGTCGTAGCACGTCTTCTGGTTGCCGCCGTAGCCCGTGTTCTTCTGGTGCTGGATCAGCGTGACGGGCAGACGCTTCGCGACCTCGACCGTGTCGTCCTTGCTGCAGTCGTCGACGACGATGATCTCGTCGACGTGCTCCTTCGGGACGTCGGCGACGACGCGCTCCAGCGTGTTCGCGGCGTTGTACGCCGGCATGACGACGATCGTGCGCCAACTGCGGACCATGGGCGCATTCTGGAGTCGCTCCACGGGCGGAACAAGGCCGAACGAGCCGCGTTCGCCGCCGCGATCGAGCTCCGCTCCCTGGCGAAGCACCGCCCTCGCCCCTACCGTGTCCGCTCGAAACCATGGGCGCGCAAGGCACGGAATCGGGGCGTTGGAGCCGGCTCGAGCTCGCCCTTTTCCTCGCGTTCCTCGCGATCGCCGGCGCGAGCCTCGTTTGGCTCGTCCATCCCTGGTACGAGCGTGCGAACGACGCGTCGATCTACGTGATCACGGCGCGCGCGCTCGCGCACGGCGAGGGCTACACCTACCTCGGCGAGCCGTTCACCGTGCGTCCGCCGGGGTTCAGCGTGCTGCTCGCGCCGTTCGTCGCGGGCGAGCACGTCGACTTCCATGCCCTGAACCTCTACGTGAGCGCGTTCGGCATCGCGGGCCTCGCGCTGCTCTTCGCGTGGTCGCGCGAGCGCCTCGGCGGCGTCGTCGCGTTCGTACTCGTACTCGCGCTGTGGTTCGCGCCGGCCTACCAGCACCTCTGCAACATGGTGCTGTCCGACGTGCCGGGGACGGCGCTGCTCGTGCTCTGCCTCCTGCTCGAGCGTGCGTTCTCGCGCCGTGAGCCGTCGAGCGCGGCTCTCGAGGGCGGTGCGAGCGCGTGGAGCACTCCGCGGCGCGCGATGCTGTTCCGCGACGGCGTGCTCGGGCTCGCGATCGGGCTCGCGAGCCTCGTGCGCTCGATGAACGTGCTCCTCGCGCCCGCGATCGTGCTCGCACGCGCCTGCGAAGCGTGGTCCGGCGGAGCGCGCGGCGTCGCGTTCGTCCGCGCCGTCGCTCGTCGCTCGCTGCCGCTCGCGATCGGCGCGGCGCTGGCGCTCGAGCCGTGGACGCTGTGGAGCGCCGCGCATCGGCCCGCGGGCGCCGTCGACCAGCTCTACGTGCACTCGTACTCGACCGCGATGTGGCGCACGGACATCGGCGACCCGAACTCGCCGCTGCGTCCGCTCTCCGAGATCGCGCAGCAAGTGCCCGCGCGCGTCGAGAAGCTGACGGCGCTGCTCGGTTCGCGGATGCAGGCGCCGGACACGGGCGCGGTGGAGCTCGTGCTCGGCGCTCTCGTGCTCCTCGCCGTGCTCGTCGTCGCGTGGAGACGGCGCGCGTCCGCGGAGTGGTTCGTGCTCGGCGCGTCGGCGATGCTCTTCGTGTTCGTGAGCTTCCTCGACCGGCACGCGCTCCCGGTGTGGATGCTCGCGAGCGTCGCGGCGCTCGAGGCCTTGCTCCTCGCGCTCGAAGCCCTGCGCGTCCCGCGCGCGGCGGCGCGCGGCATCGCGGTCGCCGTGATCGCGTCGGTCGCGTGGGTCGACTGGGCGCCGCGCAAGAACTGGGAGACGGTGCGCGCGACGCACGAGCAGATGGAGCGCTACTGCGACGCCGTCGCGAAGTCGCTCGCGCCCGACGCGCGGCCGGCGGCGTGGCTCGGCTGGCATTTCTCGGTCTACCTCGGCCGCCCGGTGTGGAGCCTGCAGTTCGTCGCGCAGCGCAGCGGCGCGGGAGCGCTGCCCGCGATGCTCGAGCGTGAGCACATCGACACGCTCCTCACGACCGAGCTCATGCCGCTGCGCCCCGACGTGGAACAGGCGCTCGCGCCGCTCGTGAAGAGCTCCGTCGACGTCGACCTCGGGCGCGTCGAGCGCGTGCGCTGACTCGGCCCCCGCACGCGGTCTCCTTCGAGCTCGGGACGAATGCGTGGAGCGGGTCCGCATCGCCCTTCGCGGAGCGAAGTACGTTCACACGCCGCCCGGCGTTCGATCCCCGATGAAGTCGGGGAGGGCACGCGCTCCATCGGTCCGACCTCCCCCTCCTTCCCGTCGCGGATGGAGGCGACGCGCGTGCCGCGAAGCCGTTGCGCGCGCTACGATTCGCAGTCCATGTCCCTCCGCTCCTCGTTCGTCGGCGCTTCGCCCCGTGCGCGTCGAGCGCGCATCGGCCGAGCTCTCCTCGGAGCCTTCGCCGGCGCGCTGCTCGTGCTCTCGAGTTGCCCGCGCGCTCCGTCCGCGCCGGCGCGCCGCGTGATCCTGATCACGTGCGACACGCTCCGCGCCGATCGGCTCGGCTTCGACGGCTACACGCGGCCGACGAGTCCCTCGCTCGACGCGTTCGCCGCGCGCTGCGTCGCGTACGACGAGGCGTACACGACGATCCCGATCACCGGGCCCGCGCTGAGCGCGCTGCACACCGGCCGCCTGCCCGACGAGCTCGGCCTCGCGGGCGGCAACAAGAACCTCCTCGGCGCGCCCGCGACCACGCTCGCGGAGCTCGCGCGCGGCGCCGGCATGAAGACCGGCGCGGTCGTGTCGAACTGGGTGCTCCGCCGGCCCGCCCCAGAACAAGGCGACGTCGGGCTCCAGCAGGGTTTCGCGCATTACGACGACCGCATGGAGTCGCGCGAAGGCGCGCGCGCGATGTTCGAGCGTCGCGCGCCCGAGACCACCGACGCCGCGATCGAGTGGCTCGAGGCGTGCAAACGCGCGGGCGACGACCGCGTGTTCCTCTGGGTCCACTACCAGGATCCGCACGGCCCGTACGTGCCGCCGCCGGAGATGCTCGCGGGCCTCGAACGGCCGAGCACCGGCGAACCCGCGCCGCCGATCGGACGCACGCAGCTCGGACGCGGTCAGATCCCGATGTACCAGGCCGTCGACGGCGAGCGCGACCCCGAGCGGTACCGCGTGCGCTACGACGGCGAAGTGCGCTACTTCGACGCGCAGTTCGGGCGCTTGATCGCGTGGCTCGAGACGAACGGTTGGTACGACGACGCGCTGATCGTGTTCACGTCGGACCACGGCGAGTCGCTCGGTGAGCACGGCTTCTGGTTCTGCCACGGCGAGAACGTGTTCCGCGAGGAAGTGCGCGTGCCGCTGCTCGTCAAGGCTCCGAAGTCGATCGCGCCGCCGCCCGCGCGCTCGAGCGCGACGGTGAGCCACCTCGATCTCTGGCCCACCGTGCTCGAAGCGCTGAGCGTCGCCGGGCGCGAGAACCGCGGCGTTTCACTGCTGCGCGGAGCGCCGACGAGCGAGCGCGCGTGCGTCCAGGTCGTGCGCGAGCCCGGCTCCGCAGCGCGCTGGAGCGCCGTGACCGACGGACGGTGGCGCCTCGTCGCGGAGGCCGGCCGGCCCGAAGCCCTCTTCGACGTCGGCACGGACCCGGCGGAGCTCCACGACCTCGCCGCGGCGCAAGCAGCGAAGGTGAGCGAGCTGCGGACTCGCGGCGACGAATTCACGCGCCGACGTGCGGAGCCGCTGATCGCGCCCGTTCCGCTGCTGAACTCGCCGGAGACGCAGCGCGCCTTGCGCCACACCGGGTACGAAGGTGGCGACGACCACTGACCGCAGCGAGCGCGCGTTCGACCTGCGCGCGTGGATCGGGCTCGGCGTGCTCTTGTTCGGCATGCTCGCGTCGCTCCCGTTCCTCGTCAGCGACGTCTACGAGGCGAGCGACGAGACGAACGACGCGTCGATCTACGTCGCGACGGCCCGCTCGCTGCTCGCGGGCGACGGGTACGCGTACCTCGGCGAGCCGTTCATCGTGCGTCCGCCGGGCTTCTCCGTCCTGCTCGCGGGCGTCCTGCGCGTCTTCGGCGACGCGCCGTTCGCGTGGAACCTGTTCGTCGCGCTGTGGGGCGTGCTCGCGTGCGCGCTGCTCTACCTCTTCGTCGTGCGCAGGATCGGAGTGGTGCTCGCGTTCCTCTGCGCTGCGGCGCTGTTCGCGCACCCCGACTTCCGGCGCATGTCGAACCAGGTCATGAGCGACGTGCCGGGGCTCGCGCTCGTGCTCCTCGGCCTGCTCGTCGAGCGCTGGGCGGCCGCGCGGCCGTCGTGGCGGCGCGATCTCGTGCTCGCCCTCGTGATCGGCGCGAGCGCGTACGTGCGAACGATCGCGCTCCTGCTCGTGCCGGCGACGCTCTTCGCGCGCGCGTTCGACCGCGCGGGCGACGCGCGGGGCGTCGTCTCGTTCCTGCGCGATCGCGCGGCGACGCTCGTGCTCGGCGTCGCGTGCGTCGTGCTCCCGTGGAGCGTGCGGTGCGCGCTCCACCACCCCGAAGCGCCCGTCGACCAGACGTTTCTCTATTCGTACGGCACGGGGATGTGGCACGAACGTCCGTACGACCCGGACTCGCCGCTCCTCGCGCCGAGTGCGCTGCTCGCGCGCGTCCCGAAGCGCGTCGAGCCGCTCGTGACGAGCCTCGTCGTCGCGTCGACGCCCGCGAAGGTCGGCGAGAGCGAGGACGCGGACGCGACGAACGTGCTCGCGATCGTCGGCGGCGCGCTCCTGCTGGCGAGCGTCGCGTGGATGCTCGCGGAGAGGCGGCGCGCGAGCGAGGCGTTCGTCGTGCTCGCCGTGCTGCTCCTACTCGTGTACTTCGCGTTTCGGCCGCGGCTCGTGCTGCCGATCCAGGCGCTCGCGTTCCCGGCGATGCTCGAAGCGCTGGTCGGGCGCGACACGGCGCGCTTCGCGGCCGCGCGAACGTGGATCGCGCGCGCGATCGCGGCGACGGCGCTCGTCGCGGCGATCCGGTGCGACGTCCGGCGCGACGCGTACGGGGACGACTACCGCGAGCGCGACCACGCGTATTCCGCGGCTGCATACTCGCTCGCGGGATCGCTCGATCGTGCGCGCGTCGCGAGCGCGATCGGCTGGCATTGGTCCGTGCACTTGAAGCGCCCGGTTTGGTCGCTCGCGCTCGCGGGCCGTCGCGGCGGCGCATCCGCGGTGAAGGAGTTGCTCGATCGCCGCGCGATCGACGCGGTCGTCCTCGCGGACTTCCTGCCGGAGGACCGCGCGCTCGTTCCGCTCCTGACGCAGCTTTGGGGCGCGCCGGCGCGCTCGGGCGACGTCAGCCTGTTCCGGCGACCGCGCTGAGCGCGCTCGTCCCTCGATCGACCGCTGCGCGCACTCGACTGCGCCAGGTTCGAGCACCGACACCGGCGCGAGATCGAGTCTTCTTCGCTCGCGAGCCCGATCTCGCGCTCGATCCCGCCCGCGTCCGCGCGTTATCCTCCGCGCGATGAGCGGAGGAGGTTGGAGTCGGCGCGACACGTTCGTGCTCGTCGCGATCGTCGTGCTGGCGGCGGTGAGCCTCGCGTGGCTCGTCCACCCGTGGTTCGAGGCGTCGAACGACGCGGCAATGTACGTGTCGTGCGCGCGAAGCCTGCTCGCTGGCGACGGGTACACGTTCCTCGACGAGCCGTTCCGCGTCCGACCGCCGGGCTTCCCGGTGCTGATCCTGCCGGTGATCGTGCTGCGCGGCGTCGATTTCCACGCGCTCAACCTCTACGTCGGCGCGTGGGGCGTCGTCTGCGTCGCGCTGTACTTCGCATGGGCGCGCGAGCGCGTCTCGACGTGGGTCGCGCTCCTGCTCGCCGGCGTCGCGTGGTTCAACCCGGGCTTCGCGAGCCTGCGCAACCAGGTCATGAGCGACGTGCCCGGCACCGCGCTCGTGTTCGGCGCGCTGCTGCTCGATCGATGGAGCGCGAAGAAGCCGTCGCTCGCGCGCGAGCTCCTGCTCGGCGTCGTGCTCGGGCTCTCGATCTACGTGCGCTCGATCGTGACGATCCTCGTCGGCGGGATCGTCGTCGCGCGCCTCCTGCGTTCGCGCGAGGACGGCGCGACGGTGACCCGCACGGTGCTCGCGCGCGTCCTGCCGCTCGTCCTCGTCGCGGTCACGCTCCAGATCCCTTGGAAGATCCGCGACCATTTCGTGCACCCGACGCCGCCCGTCGATCAGACGTCGCTCTACGACTACTCCTCGGGGATGTGGAACGTCGACCGCGGCGATCCGTCGTCGGCGCGACTGCCGCTTTCCGACGTGCTCGCGCGCGTCGAGCCGCACACGGAGAGCACGCTCACGACGCTCGGCAGCCGAATGCAGAAGGACGTGCCAGACCCCGTGAGCATCGCGCTCGGCGCGTTCGTCGTGCTCGTGCTCGTCGTGCAGACGGTGCGCAAGCGTCGCGCGGCGGACTTCTTCGCGCTCGGCGCGATCCTGCTCGTGCTCCCCTATTTCAACTACCAGGACCGACTTCTCCTGCCCGTGATGCTCGTCGCGTGGTCGGCGTGCGCGGAGCTGCTCGAGGGGCTCGGAAAGCGCGTGCTCGGCGAGCGCGGCGTGCTCCTCCCGATCGCAGCGGCGAGCGCGCTGCTCGTCGTCGACTTCCACCCACGCGCGAACTGGGACGACGTTCGCCACGCGCACGAGACCTGCGCGGCGTGGGCTGAAAAGGCGAACGCCGTGCTCCCGCGCGACGGTCGCGTCGCCGTGCCGATGGAGGGCTGGCGCTGGACGATCTGGCTCGACCGACCCGTGTGGACGCTCTTCTTCGGATGGAACCGCGGCGGCGGGCCGCGCGGCGCGGAGGAAGTGCTCAAGAGACATCGGATCGACTACGTGGTCGCGACGCCGTTCACGCAGAGCGACGCGGTGATGCGGCCGTGGCTGCTCTCGCGCTTCACCGTGCTCCGCGACGAGTCCGACCTCGCGCTCGTCCGCGTGAAGTGACCGAGCCCCGGGCGAGACACGACCCGGAAGCCGTTTCCCGGTCTCGGCTCCGCGCGAGCGCGGGGAGAAGTCCGCTGACTCGACCGGTCGAAGAGGGGTATCCTCTCGCCCCGCGCACGGATCGCATGCTGCCGTCCCTCACCGTCCTCGTTCCGGTCTACAACAGCGAGGGCTCGCTTCGCCCGCTTGTCGAGCGGCTCGAGCCCGTGCTAGCCCGTCTCGCGCGCGAGTACGAGCTGATCCTCGTCAACGACTCGAGTCGCGACGGGAGCTGGGGCGTCGTGCAGGAGCTCGCGCGCGCGAAGCCGTGGATCCGCGGCATCTGCATGATGCGCAACTACGGGCAGCACAACGCGCTGCTCTGCGGTATCCGCGCCGCGCGCCACGAGCTCGTCGTGACGATGGACGACGACCTCCAACACCCGCCGGAGGAGATCGAGAAGCTCCTCGTCGCGCTCGATTCGAACACGGACGTCGTCTACGGCACGCCGCAGAAGGAGCGTCACGGGCTCCTGCGCGACCTCGCGTCGCGGGTCACGAAACTCGCGCTCGAGAAGTCGATGGGCGCGGACACCGCGAGCAAGGTCAGCGCGTTCCGCGTGTTCCGCACGGAGCTGCGCACGGCGTTCGAGAACTACCAGAGCCAGTTCGTGTCGATCGACGTGTTGCTCACGTGGGGCACGACGCGCTTCAAGGCGATCCCCGTGCGCCACGACCCGCGCACGATCGGCGTCTCGAACTACACGTTCAAGAAGTTGCTCACGCACGCGCTGAACATGATGACCGGGTTCAGCACGCTGCCGTTGCAGCTCGCGAGCTGGATCGGGTTCGTGCTCTCGGCCGTCGGCATCGCGCTCGTGATCTTCCTCGTCGTGCTGCGCGTGTTCACGGCGCACCCGGTCGAGGGCTTCACGTTCCTGGCGTCGCTGATCACGATCTTCAGCGGCGCTCAGCTCTTCGCTCTCGGGATCATCGGCGAGTACCTCGCGCGCATGCACTTCCGCATGATGGACCGTCCGACGTACGCCGTGCGCGCGGAGGTCGGCGGCCGGGACGCGAAGCCGTGACGACGCCGCGCTTCCTCGACTGGGACACCCAGTTCTTCGGCGTGCGCATCGCGAGCCTCTCCGCGCTCGACGCGGGACCGCTCGACTCCGCGGCGCTCGAGCGCGCCCTCGTCTGGTGCCGCACGGAGCGCATCGACTGCCTCTACCTGCGCTCCGACGCGGACGATGTGACCACGCTGCGCGCGGCGGGCGAGCACCGCTTCCGATTCGTCGACGTGCGCGTGACGTTCGACTGCGAGCTCGCGAAGCTCCCGACCCCGAGCGCGCACGAGGGCATCCGCTCCGCCCGCGCCGAGGACGTCCCGGCATTGCGCGCGATCGCGGCCTACAACCACACGAACACGCGCTTCTACGCGGACGGTCGCTTCCCGCGCGAGCGGTGCGACGAACTCTACGCGACGTGGATCGAGAAGAGCGTGAACGGCTGGGCGGAGCGCGTGCTCGTCCCCGACGAAGGCGGCGGCGCGCTCGGCTACCTCTCGATCCACCTTCGCCCGGAGAACACGGCGGAGATCGGGCTCGTCGGCCTCGCGAAGGAAGCGCAGGGCCGCGGGCTCGGCAAGCAGCTCGTCGAGTCGGCGATCGCCTGGATGCGCGCGAAGGGTTGCGCCCGCGCGACCGTCGTGACGCAGGGCCGGAACCTCGCTGCGCAGCGCCTCTACCAGGCCGCGGGCTTCCGGACGTGCGCGATGGAGCTCTGGCACCATCGCTGGCTCGATCGCGGCTGATCGCGCGCCCGAAACCGAGTTCGAGGCCGCGACCGTTGGGCTCCCCTGCTCCGCGATCCGATATGCTGTCGCGCCCGAACGCGCGCACCAGCCCGTCGAAACCGCCATGAGCAAGTACCGGATCCCCTTCAACAAGCCCTCCTTCGCCGGCTCGGAAGAGCGCTACATCTCGGAAGCGATCGAGCGCGGACACATCTCCGGCGACGGCCACTTCACCAAGGCGTGCCACGCGCTCCTCCAGACGACGCTCGGCGTGCAGAAGGTCCTGCTGACGACGAACTGCACGCACGCGCTCGAGATGACGGCGTTCCTGCTCGACTGCCAGCCGGGCGACGAGGTGATCTTCCCGTCGTTCGCGTTCGTGACGACGGTGAACGCCTACGTGATCCGCGGCGTGAAGCCGATCTTCGCGGACATCCGGCCCGACACGCTGAACCTCGACGAGAAGCAGGTCGAGAAGCACATCACGAAGCGCACGAAGGCGATCATGGCGCTCCACTACGCCGGCGTCGCGTGCGAGATGGACGCGCTGCTCGCGATCGGCAAGAAGCACGGCATTCCGGTCGTCGAGGACAACGCGCACGGCCTCTACGCGAAGTACAAAGGCCGCTTCCTCGGCACGCTCGGCGTGATGGCGACGCAGAGCTTCCACGAGACGAAGAACTTCACGTGCGGCGAAGGCGGCGCGCTCCTCATCAACGACGCGCAGTACAACGAGCGCGCCGAGATCCTGCGCGAGAAGGGCACGAACCGCTCGAAGTTCCTGCGCGGGCTCGTGCACAAGTACACGTGGGTCGACGTCGGCTCGTCCTACCTGCCGAGCGACATGCTCGCCGCGTTCCTGTACGCGCAGCTCGAGGCGCGCGACGCGATCCAGGGCCGCCGCGAGCAGATCTGGAACGCGTACGAAGCGGAGCTCCGCGGCTGGGCGAAGGAAGCGGGCGTCACGCTCCCGACGGTGCCCGCGCACTGCGAGCAGCCGTGGCACATGTTCTACATGCTCATGAAGAGCACGGAGCAGCGCGAGCGCTTCATCGACCACCTCGCGCAGCGCGGAATCCTCTCCGTCTTCCACTACCTGCCGCTGCACCTCTCCGACATGGGCCGCAAGTTCGGCGGCAAGGAAGGCGACTGCCCGGTCACCGAGGACGTCTCGAGCCGCCTCGTGCGCCTGCCGTTCTACAACAAGCTCACGAGCGGCGAGCAGGCCGAAGTCGTCGAGGCGGTGAAGAGCTTCCGCGCGTGAACGCGAACCTCGCCTTGCGCTCGAGGCTCGCGGCGCGCGGGATCGCGCGCGCTCCGAGGGCGTTCCGTTCGGCGGTGCGTTGCTCGACGGGAGCCACACGATGTTCGCGCGGCTGAGGGACTTCGAGCCCGATCTCCTCGCCTGTGCAGCGCTCGCGGCCGCGCTGACCTGCGTCGCGTACCTGCTCCAAGCGCACGTCGGGCTCGCGCCGCAGGACGAGGGCTATCTCTGGTACGGCGTCGAGGCCGTCGTGCGCGGCGAGTGGCCGTTGCGCGACTTCCGCTCCTACGATCCCGGCCGCTATCTGTGGTGCGCGGCGTTCGAGCACGTGTTCGGCGGCGGCATCCTCGTCCTGCGCGCGGCGTGCGCGAGCTTCGCGGCGATCGGCCTGACGGCGGGGCTGCTCGTGCTGCGACGGTGCACGCGCACCTGGTTCGCGACGATCTCCGGCGGGCTGTTGCTGCTCGCGTGGCAGTTCCCGTCGTGGCGCTCGTTCGATGCCGCGCTCGCGTTGGTCGCGGTGTACACGGCAGCGCGGCTCGCCGAGCGCCCATCCGCACGCCGGACCTTCGCGGCGGGAATCCTCGTCGGCCTCGCGGCCTTCTTCGGTCGCAACCACGGGCTCTACCTGGGTGTCGCGTTCGTCGGCGTGCTCGTGCTCGGCGGCGCGCGTGAAGGACGAGCTCCCGGGCTTCGGGGTCCCGCAGCGCTCGTGGGAGGGACGCTGCTCGGCTACGCGCCGATGTTCGCGGCGATCGCGGTCGTGCCCGGGTTCGCGCGAGCGTTCTACGAGTCGATCCTCTTCTACGTCGGACGCTCGAGCCTGAACGTCCCGTTCCCCGCGACGTGGCCGTGGACGGTCGACGCGGAACGCCTCCAGGGCGTGGAGCTCGTCTCCGCGTACGCGTTGAGCGCCGTCTTCGTGCTGTTCGTCGTGGGCTACGCCGCGCTCGGCTTCGTCGTGCTCCGCGACCGCATTCGACGCGCGTCGCCGACTCCGGAGCTCGTCGCGGCGCTCTGCGTCGGCCTCCCGTACGTGCACCTCGTCGCCGAGCGCTCCGACATCTACCACGTCGCCGTGACCGTCGCGCCGCTCCTGCTCGGCGTCGTCGCCCTCGCTTGCGAGTTCCAGCGCGCGCGCGGAGCGTCGTCCGCGCCGGGACGGAGCTTCGGCGCCGTCACGCTCGTCGTCCTGTTCGCGATCAGCGTGTTCGCGATCGGGACGCAGCAACCGCTCGGCCGCCGGCTCGCCGCGCGCGGATCGCCGCGGGAGTACGTCGCGTTCGACGCGCGGGGTTCGACGCTCGAGGTCGACGCGCAGGTCGCGCAGCGCCTCGACGCCGTTCGCGCGCGGATCGAACGCGAGGTCCCGAGCGGCGAACCGATCCTCCTCGGGTCGAAGCTCCTCGCGCTCTACCCGCTGCTCGGCCGCAAGGCGCCCGTGTGGGACGTGTACCCGCTCTGGCCCGCCGACGACGAGGCCCAGCAGCGGATGCTCGACGAGCTCTCCTCCGTGCGCTGGGTCTTCCTGCAGGATCTCGGCGTCGGCGGTGTCGAGGAGCGGCGCTTCGCGAACACGCACCCCAAGGTCTGGCGCCGGCTCGAACAGGACTTCGATCGCGTGCCCACGCCCGAGTTGCCGGACAACTTCCTCTTCCTGCGCCGCCGCTGAGGACGAGCGCTCGGAGGCTCGGCTCGCCGTCGCGCGCGGTTAGGATGCCGAGTCCATGCGGCCCGCACCTCCGTTCCGAGCCTGGTTCCCGGCGCTCGTCGTCGCGCTCCTCGCGTTCGCGTGCTCGAAACCGAAGCCGAACGTCGTGATCGTCGTGCTCGACACGGCGCGGCCCGACGCGCTCTCCGTGTACGGCGCGCCGCGGCCGACGAGCCCGTTCCTCGAGGAGTTCGCGAAGGCGGGCACGGTCTACGAGCGCGCGTACTCGAGCTCCGGTTGGACGCTCCCCGCGCACGCGACGCTCTTCACCGGAGCGCTGCCGAGCGTGCACCGCGCGACGCAGACGAATCCGAAGCTCGAGCCCTCGCTGCCGACGCTCGCCGAGCGCCTCGCTTCCGCCGGCTATTCGACCGCGGGCTTCAGCAACAACCCGTGGGTCGCGGAGCACACGGGGCTCGCGCGCGGCTTCCAACGCTTCGTCGACAAGTGGGAGAAGCGTGAGCGCTGGAACGATGCTCCCGAGACGCATCCGACGGTGCAGAGCGTGCGTGCGTGGCTCGACGAGACGAAGACGGAGGCGAAGCCCTTCTTCCTCTTCGTGAACTTGATCGAGCCGCACATGCCCTACCTCCCGCCGCTCTCCGCCGCGGCGCCGTTCTTCGCGAGCGAGAACGAGGCGGCGAACGCAGCGAACCACTTCTTCGAGCGCGGCAAGCCCTTCGGCGTCGTCGCGCGTCACTACCAGGGCGACCTCCCGCTCTTGAAGGAGGAGTGGGACGCGCTCGAGTCGCTCTACGCGGGCGAGCTGCGCTACACCGACTCGATCGTGCGCGCGATCGTCGCGGCCGTCGATGCGCGCGCGAAGGGCGAGGACACGCTCGTGTTCCTCGTCAGCGACCACGGCGAGAGCTTCGGCGACCACGGCCACATCAGCCACAACTTCCACCTCTACGACTCGAACGTCCGCGTCGCACTGCTCGCGCGCGGGCCGGGAATCGCCGCGGGCGCGCGAGAGACGAAGCTCGCGCAGCTCGCCGACGTGTACACGACCGCGGCGGCGGCGGCGGGGCTCGCGCCGGGCGAGCACGTGGTCGGCGTCGACCTGCGCAAGCCGCTCCCGGCCGCGCGCGTGCTCTATGCCGCGCTCGATCGGCCGGTGATCTCGTTCGCGGCGCTGCCCGAGTCGTTGATCGCGAGTGGGCGCATGAAGCGCTACGACCGCGAGCTCGAGGCCGTGATCGGTCCGCGTTGGAAGCTGATCCGCGGCTCGGACGGGAGCGAGGAGCTCTACGACCTGCTCTCCGATCCGAAGGAGGAGCACGCGCTCGCGCCGAGCGACGACACCTCCGCGTTCGTGACGCAGGCGCGCGGCGTGATCGAGACGGTGAAGAAGGTCGGCTCGACGAACGCGCGCTCGGAGGTCACGGACGATCCGACCGTGCGGCAGTCGCTGCGCGATCTCGGCTATTCGCAGTGACGGCTCGCGCTCGAGCGCGCCGCGGTCACGCGCTCCGTGCGCGCAGCGTGAACCAAGCGCACACGAGCGCCGCGAGCACGAAGGCGAGCTGCGGGATCCACATCCAGAGCGACCACGGCCGGAACACGAGCTTCACTTCGCTCACGCCGGCCGGGACGATCACGCCCTGGTAGAAGCCGTTCACGACGACGGTCTCGAGCTCGCGACCGTCCGCGCTCGCGCGCCACTGCGGATGGTGCTGTTGGCTGACGAAGAGGAGCTCCTCCGACGTCGTCGGCGCGAACCCGATCCGCAGGTAGTCGTCCTGTGGGTTGATCGTGCCCGCGAAGCGGCGCTGCGCGGGGTCGTCATCGACGCGCACGCCGTCCGCATCGCGGGTGAAGCGTGCGAAGATCGCCGTGAACACCGGCGCTTCGCGCGGTTTGTAGAACGTCACGCTGCCGAACTCGCCGACGCGCTCGACCGCGGGCGACTCGAGCGGGATCTCCGAAGCGATCACGCCGACGCCCGCGAGCGCGAGCTCCCCGTCGCCCAGCTTCGCCGCGCTCGTGATCTTGCGGAACTGCCGGCCGTACGTGCGCGTGCCGGTCTCCGAGACGCGCGTCACCCAGTCCTGGTACGCGCGCGACGAGAGCGAGTTGAACGAGTGGATGCTCGAGAGGCCGAGCACGCTCTCCTGGTTCGGCGGCAGGAGGCGCGACACGACGTCGCCGGCGCCGGCGTAGCGCGCGCCCTTGACGCGCGCCTTCAAGTCTTCGACGAACGGCGACGTCGTCGCGATCGAGTCGCGCGGCCGCATCAGGACCTCGGCGCGCCCCCACGCGAGCGCCGCGAGCACGCCGAGCGCCGCGAGCGGCCACGCGCGCTTCGTCGCGACCGCGGCGATCGTCGCGACGTACACGAGCACGCCGAGCACGACCCAACCGAGCACGAACGGCGCCGGACGCACCGCGTAGCTCACGACCGCGATCGCGATCGGAGGAATGCACGCGCAGCACCAGGCGAGACGACCGCCTTCCTTCCTCGAGAGTGCCGCGTCGAACCCGTACGCCGCCGCGACCGCCGCGGGGATCAACGCGCCCGCCATCGGCGTGTAGCGCGAGAACGAGAGGCCCAGGTAGTCGACGCCGACGAAGTAGAGCTCCTTCGAGAACGCCATCGCGATGCCGGCGGCGACGAGCACGAGCCAGCCCCAGCACTTGCGCAGCGCGCCGCCGACGCACGCGAGCGCGAGTCCGGCGCACAGGAACGGCGTCAACGTCACGCCGCTGAACGCGCGCGACTCGTTCATCGGATCGCCGATCCAGAACGGGTCGAAGAGTTGCGCGAGGAACAGCCACGGCTCGCCCGTGCCGTTCATGCCCGTCAACGTCTGCAGGAAGAACGTGTGGTCCGCCGCGCCGCGCGTCGAACGCTGCGCCGCGAGCGCGAGGTCCGCGTACACGGGCAGCGCCGCCGCGACACCGAGCAGCGCGCACGCGCCGAGGCCGACGAGCTTCGCGACGCGCGCTCCGCCGCTCTTCCACGCGCGCACGACCGCGAACGGCACGAGCGCGTAGAGGTGCCACACGATCTGCTGCGGGTAGCTCGTCATCAAGAGCGCGTGCGCGCCGAACGCGATCCCGAGGCCTTTCCACGCGCTCGGCGCGCGCGCGAAGCTCGCCGCGAGCCACAGGAGCAGGAACGTCCAGCACCACCCGGCCGCAAAGAGGACGCACGTGATCCAGTACATCGAGTACGGACCGAGCACGAGCGCGCACGCCACGCCGCATGCGACCTCGACGCGCACGCCGAGCTCTTCGAGGAAGAAGTACGCGAACAGCGCCGCGAGCAGGAACGTGACGAGCGTGATCCGCGTGAGCAGCACGAACGCGTCGTCCGTCGTCCACGCGAGCACGCGCGTCAGCAGGAACGCGGGGCTGAAGCCCGACACCTGCCCGAGCGGCCGGCCGAGCTCGACGTGCGGGTTCCACGTCGCGAGCCACGCCTCGTGGTCGCCGTGGAGGTGCTCGTTCACCTCGGGCACGTAGAACGAGCTCGTGTCCGAGAACTTGTGGTTCGACGGCCACCGATCGGGCGTTTCGCGCGAGAGCCCCATTTCCTGCGCGTTGTCGTGCGGGTAGATCACGAAGCCGCGCACGAGGCACGGCCAGAAGAGCGCGAAGAACGTCGCGACGATCACGAGCAGCGCGTGCGTGCGCTTCACGCGGTCCTCCTCCGCGCCGTGGACGCGGCGAACGCGAAGAGGCCCGCGAAAACGGCCCACGGAATCCACGCCCAGCGCACCCAGGGATGGAACTCGAGCACGACTTCGTCGACATCGGAGGGAACGATCACGCCTTGATGGAAACCGTCGACCCGCACGCAGCGCAACTCCGCGCCGGGAGAATCGACTCCAGGGGTCGTCCCGCCCCCTTCGTCGCGCCGGGCCCACGCGCGCCACTGTGGATGGAATTGCCGGCGGAGCACGAGCAAGCGCTCGTTCACGCTCGAGGCGAAGCTCAGCTCGTCGCGCCCCCCCATCGAGCGCGCCTCCTCGACTCGAACCACGCCGCCGCCCGCGGTCCAGGGTCCGCGCGTGGTCGCATCGACCGCTCCGTCGCCCGCACTGCGCCTCTCGCCGACCTCCGCTCCGCCGCCGAAGCGTGGCGCGTCGAACAGCAGGGCGCGCGACGTGTCCGCGCCGGTTGCGTACACCACGAAAGGACCGAGCGCGCCCTCCGCCTTCCAACCGGGAACGCGCAGCGGCCGCGCCGAGAGCACGTGCGTCACGCCCGCCTTCTCGAGTTCGCCCGACGCGAGCAGCGCGTCGTCCGTCACGCGATTGAAACGGCGCCCGCGCACCTTCGTGCCTTCGCGTGAGAACCGCGTCACCCACTCCTGATAGGCCGTCGACGAGAGCGAGTCGTACGAGTGCACGCTCGAGAGCCCGAGCAGGAGCTCCTCGTTCGCCGGAAGCACGAACTTCGGCGCCTCGCCGACGAGCGCGTAGCGTCCGCCGCTCGCGCAGCGCTCGTGCAATCCGTCGACGAGCGGCGAACTCGTGTGGATCGCATCGCGCGGACGCGAGAGGACGAGCGCGCCTCCCTCGACGAACGGCGGCAGGAACGCCGCGAGCGCGACGAACATCGGCCTGCGCGCGACGACGAGCGCGAACGATGCCGCAGCGAGCATGGCGACGGCGAGCAGCCAGGCGCTCGCTCCCCCGGCCGCGACCTCGGCCGCGGAGCTCCACCGCGCGATTGCGACGAGCGCGAACGCCCCGACGAGCCCCGCGATGGCGAGCCCGCGCCCGCGTCCTGCCCTCACGAGCCCATCGAGCGCGCTGACACCGCACACGAGCGCTGGAACGATCGCGCCCAGGCTCGGAACCGTACGCGACAGCGACAGCCCGAGGTGCTCGACGCCGAACGCGTAGAGCGTCGGGACGAGCGTCATCGCGACGCCGACGACGACGAAGGCGAGCGCGACGGCGTGTTCGCGCCACGCGCGCAGCGCGACGACGCACCCGACGGTCGCGAGCGCGCCGAACGCGAAGCCCGTCGCGAGGCGCGTGTACGCAGGTTCCGCCGGATTGCCGAGCACGAACGGGTCGACGAGCAGCGCGAGCTCGCGGACGACGTCGCGCGCGCTCGCCGTGCTCGGCAGCGCGGCGAGGAAGAAGCCGACGTCGACGTCCGTGCGCGCCGAGCGCTGGTACGCGACGAGCACGTCGAGGAGCACCGGCGACGCCGCGGCGACGCCCGCGAGCGCAGCTCCCACGAGCACGGCGACGCGCGTGATGCGTTCCTTGGTCGTGAACGACGACCGTACGATGCGCACGAGCGTCCACGCCGCGACGAACGCGCCGAACCACAGAACGTGCTGCGGGTACGCGGAGACGAGCAGGAGCGACGTCGCCGCCGCGATCCCCGTCGCGCGAGCGAGCGTCGGCCGCTCGATCGTCCTCACCGCGAGCCAGAGGACGCAGAACGTCCAGCAGAACCCCGACGCGTACACGAGGAAGCCCGACCAATAGAGCACCGGTGCGCTCGTCGCCGCCGCGCACGCGCCTGCCGCCGCGATCCAAGCGTCGACCTCGAGCGCCCGGAAGAAGAGGAACGCGAAGAGCGCCGTGCCGAGGACCGTGAGCGCGAAGAGCCACGTGTGCAGCACGAACGGATCGTCGACGACGCGCGAGAGCACCCAGTTCGGGAGGTACGCGGGGCTGAGGCCCGACAGGTGCGTGAGCGGTCGCCCCAGCTGCACGCAGTCCGTCCACGTCGCGATCCACTCCGAGCGCGGCGCGTGAAGGTGCGCCTCCATCTCCGGCACGAAGTACGCGCTCTGATCGCTGAAGCGCAGGTTCGAACCCTCGCCGCCGTCGCTCGCGAGGCCGACTTGGAGCGCGTTGTCGTGCGGGAAGACGACCCGCCCGCGCGCGAGGATCGGCGCGAAGAACGCGACGAGGACGAGGCCGAGCGCGACGAGCGCGGTGCGCGGGTTCATGACCGCCGACCGCGTGCCGGAAGCGGGTGCGCGCTCCTCCGCGCCGCGCTCGCATCGTCCGCGCGGCGCGCGATCCGGACGGCCGTCCGCGCTGCGGAGCCGTCGAAGTGGGCGTTCCGCGCTGAAGAAACGACCCGGTTCCGTTCGATGGAGGCCACTCGGCGAGAGAGTACACTCCCGCGCCTTCGATACGACCCCGCATGGAGCCCAAGTCCCCGCTGCACCGGCTGCTCTACCTCGCCCGGGACTGGCGCTCGCGCGCGGTCTTCGGCGCGATCCGCGCGCACTGCCGAGGCGAGGTGCTCGACGTCGGCGGCTGGGACTTCTACGCGACCGCGGTGACGCGCGGCGCGAAGTTCGAGCGCTGGACGACGCTCGAGGTCGACGAGAGCCGCCTGCTCGACACGGACGATCCGCGCGTGACCGTCGTGCACGGCGACGGGTGCGCGATGACGTTCCAGGACGCGAGCTTCGACACCGTGCTCAACCTGCAGGTGCTCGAGCACGTCTTCGAGCCGATCCGCATGGTCCACGAGATCGCGCGCGTGCTCCGCCCCGGCGGCCACGCGATCTTCCTCGTGCCCGCGACCTCGACCACGCACCTCGCTCCGCACTACCACTACAACTTCTCGCGCTACTGGATCGAGGAAGCGATGAAGCGCGCGAACCTCGAGATCGTCGAGCTCACGCCGCTCGGCGGAATCTGGTCGAGCGCCTCCTCCCACGCCCTCTTCTTCTTCCTCCAAGCCTTCCGCACCGAAGGCATGAGCGACCGCCGCATCCGTCGCCCATTCCTTTTCTATCCGCTCTTCCCGCTCCAGGCAGCGTGGGCCCTCCTGACGATCCCCATCGGCCTCCTCCTCGGCCTCGGCGACCTCGCGGAAGAACCGAACAACCACCTCGTGGTCGTTCGCAAACGCCCTCTCTCCTCTCCGAACTAGAACTCCGCGCTCGATCAGGCCGGTTCCTCCGGCCTGATCGAGCGCGGAGTCTGGGATGCGGAGCACCCACATGTGCGCCTTTGCGCCCAGTCTCCGTTGCTGCCCATCCGCCCCCCGCGCTCCCGACCGCGCCCGATCGATTGAATGAACGGCCTGACTCCGGGCTCCCCGATCGGTTGAAAAAACGGCCTGACTCCGTACGCCTACCTCGCCTGCAACACCACCGACACCTTCTTCTTCTCTTTCCCGCGCAACACCTCGAGCTCGACCTGATCCCCCGGTCTGTACTTCACGAGCACCTGCCGCACGTCCATCAAGCTCGTCACCTTCTCCCCCGCGACGCTGAGAATCACATCCGCCTGGATCGTCCCGTCGTCGAGTTGCTCGAGCGAGCGCATCCCGGCCTTCTCCGCTCCACTCCCCGGCTCGACGTTCGCCACGACGACCCCTTCGACTCCGAGCCGCTCCCGCACCACCTCCGGCGCCTCGCGCACGCCGATGATCGGCGGCACGACCTTCCCGTTCTGGATGATCTGCGGCACGACCGCGTTGATCACGTCGACCGGGAGCGCGAACCCGATCCCCACGTTGCTCCCCGTCTCCGTGTAGATCGCCGTGTTCATCCCGATCAACCGCCCCGCGCTGTCGAGCAGCGGTCCCCCTGAATTCCCCGGGTTGATCGCGGCGTCCGTCTGGATCATGCCTTTGAGCTGCACGCGATTCGCACCGAGGATGTCGCGCCCGAGCGCCGAGATGATCCCCGTCGTCAGCGTGTGATCGAGCCCGAACGGGTTGCCGATCGCGAACACCTTCTGCCCGACCTTCAGCTCCTTCGACGTGCCGACGAGGATCGGCTTCATCTGATCGCGCGTCGCGTCGATCTGCAGCACGGCGATGTCGTACTCGGGCGCCGCGCCGACGAGCGTCGCGGAGAACTCGCTGTTGTCCGTGAGCGAGACGTACGCGCGGCTCGCTTCCGCGATCACGTGTGCGTTCGTCACGACGTAGCCGCGCTCGTCCCACACGTAGCCCGAGCCCGTCCCGACCGGCATCTCGAGCGCGCTGAACGAGAAGCTCCGCCGCGCGAGCCGGGTCGTCGTGATGTGCACGACGGAGGGCGAGCAGCGCTCGAAGAGCTCGATCGTCGCCTTCTCGTCCGCCGCGAGATCGCCGCGCGCCGCGACGGGCCGCGGGTCCGCGTCCACGTGGGTTTCGCGCATCAGATGCCCGCCGAACCGATCCCACGCGAGAACGAGGACGGCGACGACGAGGACGAGGAGGAGCGCGAACGGCGTGCAGGTGACGAGCGGAGTGCGTTGCTTCGTTTCCATGGCGGTCTCGAGAGCGCTCACTCTAGCTCCGCGCCGCTTCGACGAGTCGGATCTCCCGCCGGAGGGTTTCAGGCTCTCCGCTTCGTCATCACGTGCCCGGAGCCAGCGTTTCGGCGAGGCGCCGGCCCACCTCGCTCTCCACCTCGATCGTCTCGTCCGCGCCCACGGCGCGGAGAATGCGGGCCTGTCGCGGGTTCCTCGCCCGCGCGAGCACGCGGCGCGCGCCGCACTCCTTGAGCGCGGCGACCGTGAGCACCGCGGCCTCGAACCCTTCGCCCATCGCGACCACCGCGAGCGTGCACGACGACACGTCGACGGCCTGCAACGCGGCGGGGTCGGTGGAATCGAGTTGCAGTGCGTGGCCGATGCGGTCCTTGACCGCGGCGACGAACTCGAGCTCCGAATCCACGGCTACGACCTCCGCCCCGCGGTCGGTGAGGCCGAGCGCGAGCGCCGTTCCGAACCGACCGAGACCGATGACGAGCACGCGCTGGGTCATGACGGGGACTCTACCAGACCTGCAACTCCTGCGTCGGTAGCGCGAACCGTTCACGACGTTGCGTTCCGCCGACGGCGAGCGCGACCGTCACCGGCCCAAGTCGACCGAGGAACATCGCGACGACGAGCAGGAGCCGACCGGCATCCGACACGGCCGCAGTGATCCCAGTGGAAAGTCCCGTCGTGGTCAACGCGGACATCGCCTCGAACGCGAGGGCGAGCGGAGGCTGGTCGTCGGTGAGCGTCAGCCCGAGCGTGACCATCGTGAACACGGCGAGCGACGCGAGCGCGACGACGATCGCACGTCGGACGGTCGAGGCGCCGAGGGCGCGTAACGCGAGCCGCGGCGGGTGACCGCGCAGTTCACCGACGAAAACGGCGAAGAGCACGGCCGCCGCGCTCGTCTTGATCCCGCCGCCGGTGGAGCTCGGGCTCGCACCGATCCACATGAGCACCATCAGCACGATCCAAGTCGTCGAGCGCAGTGTGCCGACGTCGATCGTCGCGAACCCAGCCGTCCTCGCGCTGACGGACGCGAAGGTGCCGGCCAAGACCCTCTCGAGCGCGGTGAGCGAGTCGAAAGCCCGCCCCCACTCGAGCACCACCGCGACGAGCGCTCCAGCGAGCAGGAGCACGGCGGATGTCGCGAGCACGACGCGCACCTCGAGTCCCAGGCGACGCCGGACGCCCGAAACCCCGCCGAGCCACTGCGGAAGACGCTCGCGCAGCCGCCGGAAGAGCTCGAGGTACACGGGGAAACCGAGCCCTCCCAACACGATGAGCGCCATGATCACGCTCTGCGTGGCGACGTCGCCCGTGAACCGGCCGAGGCTGTCCGGGAAGAGCGTGAAGCCCGCGTTGCAGAACGCCGAGATGGAGTGGAACGCCGCGCACCACCCGACGGATCGACCCTCGAGCGCGGGAACGTCACGCCACGCGATCGCGAGCAGGATCGCTCCGATCGTCTCGATCACGAGCGTGGAACCGATCACGGTGCGGACGATGGAGCGCAGCTCGCGCAGGCTCTCCGTTTCATGGACGAGCGCGAAGCGCGCCTGCGTACGGAGGGCCGTGTCCCTCCCCATCGCGATCGCGGCGGCTCCGAGCGTCATGATCCCGATGCCGCCGGCTTGGATCCCGAGCAGGATCACGACCTGACCGAACGTGGTGTAGTGCGTGCCCACGTCGTTCACCGCGAGTCCGGTGACGCACACCGCGCTGGTCATCGTGAAGAGCGAGTCGAGGAACGACACGTCGTGCAGCCCTCGCACCGACCAGGGCAGGCACAGGGCCGTGGTCCCAAGACCGATCATCACCGCGAACGCGACCGCGAGCACGAGCGGCGGACGCGACGCCAGGGCTCTCACTGCGCGGGACAGGAGCGGCGCTCGCCAGAGCGCGAGGTCCCCAGCGACGAGGAACGCCGTGAAGGCGAGGTCGTAGAGTCGTCCGGCCTCGACGCGTGCACCGAGCAGCACCGCATCGACCGTGGGGCCCTCGAAACAGACCCACCCTCGCGCCACGGTGAATCCGGCGCACCCGATCGCGAGGACGAGTTCCAGCCCTTTCAACCCGCTCGACGCTTCGGAACTGCGCTTCCGGCCCAGGCGCAAACCGGCCGCTCCGAGGAGCAGGACCGTGCCGATCGTCATCCCGACGAGGGCGAGGACCGCGGTCTCGAAGCGCCCGAGGAGGATGTCCGCCGCGAGGAGGGCGAGCAGCACGAGCGAGCCCGAGAGACCGCTCGCCGAGAACGACGAGCTCGCCCGCTCACGCACGTTCACTCGAGGCTCCCATGTCGGCGCCAGCAGAGCCGCCGTGACGACTCGAAGCAAGCGCTCGGAGACAACGACGCCTTGGGATCGCTCGTCAGTCCAGGCTGCAGGCCGTGAGCCGCACGCATCCCGCCCGCACTCACCGTCGAGGAATGCCGCGTGCACCGTTGACTCCGCTGCGATCCGGTTCGACTCTCACGTCGCGCCCGCGCCACACCTCGCGCGAGTCGCGCTCCAGGATCCTCCAAGCCCGACGCCGACATGCTCCCCACCACGCCGTTCGCCGCTCTCCTCGTGGAGTCCCTCGGGGAGAGGCTCCCCACCGCGTCCGTCGCGCCGTTCGCGCTGCTCCTGCTCGCGATCGCGCTCCTGCCGCTCGTCGCCGGGCATTGGTGGGAGCACAACAAGAACCGCGCGATCGTGAGCTTCGGCCTCGGCGGCGCGTTCGTCGTCTGGCTGCTCGCGACGCAGGGCCACGCCGCGCACCACGCGCTGCACGAGGCCGCGCTCGACTACGTGTCGTTCATCGCCCTGCTCGGCTCGCTGTACGTGATCTCGGGCGGCATCTACGTGAAGGGCTCGCTCGCGGGCACGCCGCTCTCGAACGTGTCGCTGCTCGGGATCGGAGCCGTGCTCGCGAACCTGATCGGGACGACCGGCGCGTCGATGGTGCTGATCCGGCCGCTCCTGCGCGCGAACCAGTCGCGCGTGAAGAAGCAGCACATCGTCATCTTCTTCATCTTCGTCGTGTCGAACTGCGGCGGGCTGCTGACGCCGCTCGGCGATCCGCCGCTGTTCCTCGGCTTCTTGAAGGGCGTGCCGTTCGAATGGACGCTCGCCTTGTGGAAGGAGTGGCTCGCCGTGAACGGAGCGCTGCTCCTGCTCTTCTTCATCGTCGACTCCTTCGTGCTCGACGCGGAGGAGAAGGCGCGGCCGGGTTCGCAGCTCGAGGAAGCGCTGAAGCACGAGCCGCTGCGCATCGAAGGCGCGCTCAACATCCTCTTCCTGCTCGGCGTCGTGTTCGTGATCCTGGGCAAGGGCCAAGGTTGGGGCACGCACGGCGAGAGCTGGCCGTTCGGCGTCCAGGAAGGAGCGATGTTCGGCCTCGGACTGCTCGGTTACCTGACGACGCGCAAGGAGACGCGCGCGGCGAACCGCTTCACTTTCGCGCCGATCCTCGAGGTCGCGATCCTCTTCGCCGGCATCTTCGCGACGATGGTCGCCCCGCTCGCGATCCTGAACGCGCGCGGCGCCGAGCTCGGCATCGAGCACCCCTGGCAGTACTACTGGGCTACGGGCGCGCTCTCGAGCTTCCTCGACAACGCCCCGACCTACCTGACGTTCGCCGCGACGGCGTGCGGGCAACTCGGCGTGAGCGCGGAAGGCTCGCGCTACCTCGCGGAGTTCCTGGCGAAGGGCCCCGAAGCCGTCGCGATCCTCTCCGCGATCTCGTGCGGCGCCGTGATGATGGGCGCGAACACGTACATCGGAAACGGCCCCAATTTCATGGTCAAAGCCATCGCGGAAGAGAACGGCGTCAAGATGCCCTCCTTCTTCGGCTACATGGCCTGGTCCCTCGCGATCCTGATCCCGATCCTCATCGGCATCACCCTCCTCTTCTTCACGTAGAGGCCCCTGGGAGGAACCAGAACTCCGCGCTCGATCAGGCCGGTTCCTCCGGCCTGATCGAGCGCGGAGTCTGGAATGCGTAGCATCCAAATGTGCTCCGTTGCGCTGCTCTCTCCGTTGCCCCTCCTCTGCCTCCCGCGCTCCCGACCGACAAAAAACCCCACCCCCCGCCAACGCAAGACAACTCCGCGGGGACACTGAGTGCCATGCCCAGCCCCGCCTTCCCCCTCGACCCCGAAGGCCTCCTCGCCGACTCCACCTGGCTGCGCACCCTCGCCCGGGGGCTCGTCCGCGACGCATCGACTGCAGACGACGTCGCGCAGGAAGCGTGGCTCGCGGCACTGCGCTCCGAACGCGCGGCGGACGTGGAGCACCGCACCTGGCTCACCGGCGTCCTCCGCAACGTCGCCTTCAAGCACCACCGCGCCGCAACCCGGCGCACGACGCGCGAGCAACTCTCCGCGCGAACCGAACCGCTCCCCGAAACCGCCGAGCTCGTCGCGCGCGCCGACATGCAGCGCGTGCTCACCGAAGCCGTGCTCGCGCTCGACGAGCCCTTCCGCACGACGATCCTCCTGCGCTACCTCGAGGACCTCACGAGCGCCGAGATCGCGCGCCGTCACGGCGTTCCCGAAGGCACCGTGCGCTGGCGCGTGCAGCGCGGTCTCGCGCTCCTGCGCGACGAACTCGAATCCCGCCGCGGCCACGAGTGGATGCACGGCTGCGCGCTCGTCGCGGGCCTCTTGTCCCCGAGCCTCGCGAGCGGCAGCGCGCTCGCCGCGGCGAAATCGAGCGCGCTCGCCGCGAGCACGAAGACCGCCGCCGTCTCCGCGTCGACGACGCTCGGCGCAGCGACGACCACGACGCTCGGCGCGTGGCCCGCAGCCGTGCTCGCGACCGGTCTCGCGCTCGGCGGCGGCGCTACCGCGGTGAGCGCCGGTTGGATCGAAGCACCTTGGAACACGTCAAACGGAACGGCGGGCGGGAGCGAGGATCTCGTCCAAGCGTCGGTCCGCGTCGCGTCCACTCCGGACGAAACGCAGCCCACGTCTCCGGTCGAGGTCGAAGGTGGCGCTAGAGCAACAACGCTCCCTCGCACCCCGCTCGCCGTTCGAACCGACTCCGCGCCCGAACACGACGGCGCGCCGACGAAGAAGCGCGGCTCCGTCTCGATCGAAGCGACCGCGCGCGTCGTCGAGGGCGAGCTCGCGCCGAACGTCGGCACCGAGAACCGCTACGTCGTCTTCGTCACGCGCGATTCGACGTTCGACACGACAACCGGCGTCCCGTGGCTCCCGACGGAAGCGCTCGACGCGCTCGCGGACGATCTCACCGACGACGAGCGCGCCGAGCGCATGGCCGAGCTGAAGAACGAGCTCGTCACGCGCGGGCTTCCCGGCGTCGTCACGTCCAGCATGCGAATCGGCGTCTGCGCCCCGGGAGCGGACTCGCCCGCGGATTTCGATCGCATCCAGTCCAACGGCCGTACGTTCACGCTGGGCGATCCGCGCGCACTCCCCGAGCTCGGTCTCGAGGTCTTCCTGCGCGCCGAGACGGGCGACGCGACCGGCGTGCAGGCGTCGCCCGCGGTTCCGGGCCCGACCAAGCCCTGATCCCGCGCGACCGCGCGAGCGATCACTCGTCGACGCGACGCAACGCCTCGTCGAGCCCGAGCCGTTCGCGTTCGCAACCACTGCACGCTTCGTACTCCGTCTTCGTCGCGCGCAACGTTTCGATCGCAGCGCGATCCGATGCGTCGAGCGCGACCCCGCTCGTCTTCGATCGCTTGCGCAGGGCCCACGCGGCCCACGCCCGTCCCTCTGGGTTCATCCCGCGCAGCGCGGCGCGCAGGAGGTCGACCCGATCCGCTGCGAGCAGCGCGTCGACCTCCGCGCGCGCGATCGGAGCGTCGCCGCCGTCGCCGCACGCTCGGCCGAGCACGTGGTCCTCGAAGGGCGAAGTGAGTCGCTCGAACGCCGCGCGGAGCCTCTCGGGCGCGTCGGGGACGACGCACGCACCGAGCGCCTTCTCCACGTTCGCGCGCAGCCTCTTCCCCGCGTCGGCGTCGCGGCGTTCGGCGCGGAAACCGGGCTCGAGCGCGACGGCGCGCTTCCCCCAGCGCCCGGCGAGCCGCTCGCGCGCTTCCTTCGGGAGCTCGACCGACGCGAGCTGATCGAAGCGGCACGCGGCGATACGGCTCGGCCCACCTTCGCGCTCCGCGACCGCGGCGAGCACGTGCACCCACGTCGTCGTGTATCCGCCGTACACGGCGAGCACGAGCCGACGCGCGCCGAAGCCGATGGGCCGATCCTCGCGCACGTCGGCGCCGCGCAGCGTCGCGGTCAGCGTCGCGACGTCGAGGTCCTCCGCGTCGAGGGCCCGGAGCACCTGGTCGACGCGCGCGAGATCGCTCTCGATCCAGTCCGCGCGCGCATCGGAGGACGGAGCCTGCACGCTTTCCGTGCGCGTGGGCAGCGGAGCGAGACCGAGACCGATCAGGAGCCATGCGCGAACGAACATGAGAGCACCTCGATCCGTGGAACGCCGACGGACGCTCGATCCTTGGGCCGCGCGCGCGGCTCAATCCTGCGTGAGCTTGCGCACGATGCGCGAGAAGAGCGAGGTCGAGCTCCCCGCGCTCGGGACCTCGAGCGAGAGCCCCTCGAACGCCTTGCGGATCGTCGCGAGCTCCTCGGGCGCGAGCTTCAGGTCGCCCGCCGCCGCGTTCTCACGCGCTTGTTCCGGCGTGCGCGCGCCGACGATCGCGCTCGTGACGCCGGGCTGCGCGACGGTCCACGCGATCGCGATCTGACCGAGCGTCGCACGGTGGCGCTCCGCGATCGGCTTGACGATCGAGTCGAGCACGGCGTTGACGCGCTTTCGGTTCTCCGGCGTGAACGTCGCGCGCTTGTGGCGGCCGTCGGTCGTCGCGAACGCGCGGTCGCTGGTGACCTTGCCGGTGAGGAGGCCCTGCTCGAGCGGCGAGTAGACGATGACGCCGACGTCGTTGCGCCGGCAGTACGGGAGCAGCTCCTTCTCGATCTCGCGCGCGACGAGCGAGTACTTCGGCTGATCGCTCGCGAGCGGCACGTCGCCGAGCGCGTCGATCGCTTCGTCCATCATGCGCGGCGCGTAGTTCGAGACGCCGATCGCGCGCACCTTGCCGGCCTGCTTCAGTTGGAGCAGAGCACCCATCGTCTCCACGATCGGCACTTGCGGATCGGGCCAGTGCACCTGGAGCAGATCGATGCGGTCCGTGCCGAGGCGCTTCAGGCTCTGCTCGACCTCGTATTGGATCGACCACGGTCGGAGGTTGCGGTGCACGCGCAGCGTCGCACCGTCCTCGTCGACGGTCTGGAAGTAGAACTCGCCGCGCTCGTCGTCCCAGCGCAGGCCGACCTTCGTCATCAAGACCATGGAATCGCGCCGCCCCGCGATCGCGCGCCCGACGACGCGCTCGGAGCGGCCGAAGCCGTAGACGGGCGCGGTGTCGATCGCGTTCATGCCGGCGTCGAGGCCGGCCTGGATCGCGCGGATCGCGAGCTCGTCGTCGCTCCCGCCCCAGTTCCACCCGCCGATCGCCCACGCGCCGAAGATCACGACGGGGACTTCGAGTTCGGAGAGCCCGAGGCGGCGGTGCTGCATGGCGGGCTGGATTCTAGCGAGAACGAGCGGCGCTACGGCATCACGGGAACGTCTCGGCGCGCAGGAGGAAGACCGGCTCGGGCCAGTTCGGCACGTCGCTCTCCTGCAGTTCGGGATGCTCGAGCTCGATGTCGGTCGGGTGTTCGAACGCGAGCCTGCGCGCGGCGAGGTCCGCGCTCCCCGCTCCGTTCCACGACCACGTCGCCAGGACATTCACCCCGTGTTCCGGGTCCGCGGTGGTCCCGGCGGTCGTGTTCCAACCGGCGGCGAACGGCCCGAGCGTGCTCGGGATCCACCGCGACGGGAGCGCTCCGCTCGACAGCAGGTTCGCGTGGTCGCGCTCGATGCGCAGCCATCGGTACTCGCCCGATTCCGGTCGCGCGGCGCCGACGGGCAGGAACCGGAACGCGAGCACGAGGCAACGTGATCCGCCGTCGAGCTCCTGTCCTTGCTCGAACTCGGTTCCGCCGCCTCGACCGAACAGCGTGAGTCGGGCCTTCACCGATCCGCGCGTCGCGCGCGTGAACTCGAGACCGATCTGCGACCAGCCTTCGGAGGCGGGCAGGAGCTGTTCCGTCGTGGCGGCGTCCAACGTGACGAGGTGGACGCTGCCGTCGCCTTTCAACCATAGATCGGACGCGGGCACGCGCGACCAGCTCGCCGGCGTGGTGAAGTGCGTGCGCCCGCTTTCGGTTTCGCCGAGCGCCTCGAGCGTGCCGAGCTTGCGCACGTCCGCGCGGAGCTCCCAGACGGGCTCGGGCCAGCTCGCCAGCGAAGCACGGAGCTCCGCGGGAAGCGATGTCGTCTCCTCGCTCACGGTCCAGTCCCGACTTTCGACAGCGAGCGATGCGAATCGTTCGCTGCGCGCATCGCTCCAGGACCACGCACACACCGGGCTCGCGGTGAGCGTGTTCGTGCCGACCAGATAGAACTCGTGCTGGGTCTCACGGAGCTCCCACCCAGGCGGGTACGCGTCGATGTGGCTCGGCGCGACTCGAGTTGGGACCCACGCGCGCGCGAGCGTCTCGACGCGCCGGTCGACGACGCGGTCGACTTCGAGCAGCGTGCGGTGCGCGCCGGCGACGTCGACCTGGCGGATCGCGACGACGACGTCGGTCCACGCGGCGGTGAACTCGCGCTGGAACACGAGGAACTCGTCCCGCGCCCCACGGATCTCCGAGAACCGCAGTGTGAGCAGGCCGCCGTCGCGGTGCGCAAAGCGGAGGCCCCGCAGGCGCCAGCCCTCCCGCGCAGGCCAGACGCGCTCCGTCGCGGACCTGTCGACACGGATGCACGTCACCGTCTGCGGTTCGGTCGAGTCGACGCCCTCGCTCGTGCAGCCGGACTCGATTCTGGGAGCGGCATCGAGCTCGAATGCGCGCGGACGCGCCTCGAGCGGATCCACCTCGACCTCGCGAGCACACGATGCGAGGAGCAGCCACGCTGCGACGTGGAGGCGTTTCATGCTTCGAATACCGCGGCTCGCACGCGAGGTCACGGTTCGGATCCCCGCCGTTCAGCTCGGCGTCGCTCCATCCGCCCCGTCCCCACTCCGCCGAAACACGAACCGCTGATAAAGCAACGACACCGCAAGCAACGTGATCGCGAGCCCGAACAGCGAGCCGACGCGGTACAGCCCCGTCAGATGCCCGAGGTCGAACAGGAACGTCTTCGCGATCGTCGCGAGGAACAACACGAGGCTCGTCCAGCGCAGCCCGCTCGACTTGCGCGACACGCCCAGGATCAAGAGCGCGAACGCGTACAGCCCCCACGCGAGCGACAGCGTGAGGTCGCGGCTCGGCACGCGCTGCGAATGCCACTGGAACGACGGCGACGTCTCGAACGCGTTCAGGATCGCGAGGTGGATCCACGCGAACACGAGCACGACCGCCGCGATCGCCGTCGAGCCCGCGAGCGCGCGCACGAGCTTCCCAGGAACCTCCTCGACCGCGCGGAGCTCCTTCGTCGCGAACACCGCCGCCGCGCCCGTCGCGAGGAAGAGCCACGCGAGCCCGTTGACGACGACGCCGTCGAGCACCGGCTTCGTCACGCCGACGCGCGTCACGAGCAGCACGAACGCGCCGAGGAGCAGCACGGCCGTGCTCACGATCGCGAGCGGGCGATAGCGTTCGCGCGCCGCGCACCACGCGAGCCCCGCGCCCGCGAGCACGGCCGCGACCGGCATGATCTCGAGGTCCGCGAACGTCGCGACGGCGCACGCCGCGAACGCGATCGCCGTCGCGCGCGACCACGTCCATGCGGTCGCGCGCGGCGTGCGCGGGCTCACGCGCAGGCGCGAGATCCACTTCGCGAACGCGCCGGCGTCCGCGTCGTCGGCACCGTCCGCGCGCTCGTTCCGCGCTCGACCGATCAGCACGAGCCCGCCGAGCGCGATCGCCGCTCCGCACTTCGCGTGCGCGCCGCCCCACGCTTCGAACGCGCTCACGAGCGATGGGAGCCACAACCACGCGCTCGCCGCGCGCACGCGCGCCAGCATCCGCGAATCGAGCCACGCGAGCGAGAGCGCGCCCGTGTGCAGCGCCGCGCCCGCGGCGAGGACGAGCGCCGCGAGCACGACGTTCGTCGGAGCGAGCTGGCGCACGTGGACCTCCAGCAGCTCGCTCTGCCCCATCGACAGCAGCACCGCGCTCACGCCGAGCCAACCCCACGACCGCGCGCGCCGCGCCGTGAACGTGAGCGCGAGCGCCGCCAAGAGCCCGCCGAACGCGCCGAGCAGCCGGCCCTCGTAGGAGCTGAGGATCGCGTGCTGCCACGCGAACAATCCGCCCGCGAGCGCGACGGCCGCGCCGTGTGCGAGTGCGCGCCGTCCGACGTCGTCGCGGCGCAGGAACCACGCTCCGTGCAGCGCGGCCGCGAGCACGAGCGCCCACGCGAGCGGCGCGTCGGCGATCCACGGACCGCTCGTCGAGCCGTGCTCGAGCTCCCACGCGACGAGCGCGAGCGACGGCGCGATCGCCCCCGCCCATCCGAGCCACGCGCGCCCGGTGACCGCCGCCTGACGCGCGGCGACGAGCGCCAGCGCGACCCCGCCCGCGCACCACGGCGCGAACTCGATGCCGTCGCCCTTCCACGCCGCGAGGAACAGCGCGAATCCGAGCCCGAGCACGAGCACGTGCGCCGAGTTCGCGAGCGCCTCGTCGACGACGCCGCGCTTCCTCCACGCGAGCTCCACCGCTCCGTGCAGGACGAGCGCGAGCACCGCGCAGCACGCGGCGAGCTCCCACGCGCGTTCGAGCTCGAGTTCGCGCGACAAGACCCACGTCAGCGTGACGGCGACCGTCCCGACCGCCGCGCCGAGCGGCGCGAACGAGAGCTCGCCGCGCGCCGCGATCCAACCCGTCGCCGCGAGCACGAGCGCCGCGAGCACCGCGATCGGCGTCAGGTGATAGCCGACCACGTCGTCGTGCCGCGCCGCGAACCACAGCGCGAAGAGGAACGGCACGACGAGCGCGCCCGCTTGCGCGACGACGAAGCGGCGCCGTTCCGCGCTCGGTTGCAGCGCGACGAAGACCGTGAAGAGCGACGTGAACACGCCGAGCGCGACGAGCGCGATCCAGAACGTCTCGCCGCGCATCTTGGCGACGATCCAGAGCGCTTCGATCACGAACGTGCCGACGAGCGCGAGCAGCGCGGTCCACGGCCAACGCCGCTTGTGCGCGACGGAGAGGAACCCGAGGTTGACGAGCAGCGTGTACCCGAAGAGCCCGATCGGATGGTCCTCGCCGGTCGAGAGCGCGAGCGGCGTCGCGAAACCGCCGAGCAAGCCGAGCGCGGCGACGACCTGCGAGCTCCGCGCGAGCGCGAGCCCTGCGCAGATCGCCGTCGTCGCGACCATGAGCCCGAACGAGAGCCCGACGGGCCACACGCCGAAGACCTGATGCGCGGCCCAGAACGCGGCGTAGAGCACGACGATGCCGCCGCCCGCGAGCGCGTTGCCCGTGATCGCGTAGCCGCGCTTCACGAGCGGGAACGAACCGAGCAGAGCGAGCGCGCCCGCCGCGATGCCCATCGCGAGGCGGACTTCCTTCGTCACCCAACCTTGCTGGACGGAGTACTGGTAGAGGAAGAAACCCGCGATCGCGAGCACGATGCCGCCGAGCACCGCCGCGCCGGTGACGCCGAGGAGCTTCTCGATCGGCATGCGCTTCTTCGGCGCGGGCGGCGCGCTCGGTGGAAGTAGCGCGGGAGCCGTGCTCGGCGCCGTCGCGCTCGGAGCGTTCGTCGCGAGCGTGGGTCCGGGCGTCGTCGCGCTCGTCTCCGTCGTCGCGGCGGAGCTCGACGACGGCGCGCTCACCGCGCTCGGCTCCGACGCGCTCGCGGCGGACACCGTGCTCGGCACCGGCGGCGGAGCGTCTTTCGCGAGCTCGGTCGGCTTCGCGGCGACGACACTCGACGGATCGACCGCCCGCGCCAGGTTCGCGGCGACCTCGCGCGCGGTCGAGACCTCGCGGCGTGCGGAGAGGTCCGCACTCGGCGCGGCGGCGGGATGCTCCGCGTTCTTGGCGCTCGCGCGCGCCGCGGCGGCTCGCACGTCGCCGACCTCGCGGCGCAGTTGGTCGAGCTCGCGCCGCAGGGTTCCCGCGCGCAGGAAGGCGACCAAGGCGAGCACGACCGCCGAGGCGAGCAGCGCGAACACGACGAGCACGGCGAGGACGATGAGCTCTTCCATGGAAGGGGGTCCATCATGGCGACCCGCCGATGGCGCCGCCATGGAGCCCCTGCCGCTCCGGCGTCGCGACGTTTCCGAGTTCCTCGCGCGCGCCGGAATCCCGGCGAGCTCGGCCCTCGGCGCGCACGACACGCGTGCTATCCTCCCGCGCTCGAGCGGCACGGATGAGCTCCGACGACCACCTTCGACCGCGCTTCCATCGCGGGGTCACGTTCTTCCTGGCCCTGCTGCTCTCCCTGAGCGTCTGCTTCATGGGCTCGGGGCTCTCGTTGCGCGGCGCGCTCGTGCTGCGCCATCCCGCCGAAACCGCGCGCGAGCATTTCGAGCGCACGATCGAGCTCGAGGACGCGCTGCGCGACGAGCCGGCGTGGAAGAGCCGCGCGCTCGCACTGTTCCTCGGTCGCGTGCGGCCCGCGCTCGCGGAAGCGATCGACGCGTACGACGAGGTCGTCGAGCTCCAAGCGGGCGTCTTGCGCGACGCGAAGGACGCGCCGAAGAGCGAGCCGGGCGACGCCTCCCAGGACGCTCCGAACGACGCGACGACGGCGCCGAAGAAGGACGCACCCGGCGACGAGAGCGCGCGCGACGCAAAGGACGCGTCGACGGCGAGCCCGAACACGCAGGACGCGAACGCGCCGCCGAGCACCGGCGACGGCGCGACGAAACCAGCGAGCGGCGGCGCGTTCGGCTGCTCACCCGCACCGACGACCGCGCCGACGTTTCCGCCGAAGGACGCGCGCCCCGACCTCGTCGAGCTGCTCGCGCGCCGTGCGATCCTGCAGGGTGAAGCGGAGCGCGTCGACGACGTGATGCTCACCGTCGTGCGCGTCGAGAACCTCGGGCTCGTCGACGCGGCGCGCGCGATCCGCTACGCGTACCAGCGCCTCGAGCCGCGCGAGCGTGCGCGCTTCGCGGACTTCGATCTCGGTGCGTTGAAGCCCGGCTGGGCCCGAGATCGGCTCGAGCTGCGCCTCGCGCAGCGGACGGGCGACGCGGAGCGCGTGAGCGCGCTCGAAAGCGAGCTCGGTCGGCGCGCGGACGAGTTGCGCTCACGCGCGAACGGGCTCGCGTGGACGCTGATCGCGGCGGTCGGGCTCGGATTGCTCGTACTGCTCGCGTGGCTCGCGGGGAATCGGCCCGAACTGCCGCGCTCGAGCGGATCCGTACCGCCCGAGTGGACGTTCGAGGACGGGCTCGCGGTGCTGTTGCGCTCGCTCGTCGTCGGGTTCGTGCTCGTGCTCGGGGTCGAGATCGGGCTCGGAGAGCGGCTGCCCGATTGGAGCGTGGTCGTCACGTCGCTCGTGGCGCCGATTCCGCTGTTCTTCCTCGTGCATCGCGGGTTGATCGCGCCGCGGGTGCTGTCGATCGTGCGCGTGCTCGGGCTCGATTCGTTCCCGGGCGGCGTGTGGAAGTGGATCGCGGTCGTGCTCGCGCTCTTCGCGGCGGACCAGCTCGGGCAGGCGCTGGTGTTGGAGCTGTGCGGGCGGGTCGGGCTCGGGCTGCACTGGACGGAGCCGGTGGCGGAGCCGTTGCTCTCGATGTCGACGTTGGCGTTCGCGGCGACGGTCGTCGTGGGGATCGCGTGGGATCCGTTCGTGATGGAGCTGACGCGGCGCGGGATCTTGTTCCTCACGCTGCGTGCGCGGATGCCGGCGACGAGTGCGGCGTTGTGGAGCGCGGCGTTGGTGGCGGCGTTCCACAATGGGTCGGTGCCGACGTTCTTGATGTTGACGTGGAGCGGGTGGTTGTTCGCGTGGACGTTCGAAGCGACGCGGAGTTTGCTGCCGGGGATCGTGGTGCAGGTGCTCGGGATCGGTGGGGTGTTGGCGGCGGTGGCGGGGTTGTATCGGTAGGGGGGGGCGTGCGGCGGGCGAGGGGGAGGGGTGCTTGCGGGTGAGCGTGCAGGATCCTCGGTACTGATGTGCTGAGGGACACTGGAACTCGGCACTCAGGTGCTGAGAGAAACTAGAACTCCGCGCACGATCAGGCCGGTTCCTCCGGCCTGATCGTGTGCGGAGTCTGGGATGCGGAGCACCCAAATGTGTTCCGTTGCTTCGCTCTCTCCGTTGCTGCTCTTCTGCCGTTGGCGCTCCCGATCGATTGGGGTGTGAGTGCGTGAGACGCCGGGGGAATGTCGGTCGGGAGCGCGGGAGGCAGATGAGCTGCAACGGAGACTGGGAAGCAAAGGCGCACATGTGGGTGCTACCGCATCCCAGACTCCGCACTCGATCAGGCCGGAGGAACCGGCCTGATCGAGCGCGGAGTTCTAGTTGGGAGAAGGAGAAGCAGAAGGAGAAGCAGAAGAAGAGGAAGAGGGAGAGTCGGAAGAGACCGAGCTCCCCCTCACTCACTGAACGACAACTGATCCGCGCCGAAGTGACCTCCGACGTCTCGCACCGACACCGTCGCCACCCCATGCAGTCCCGTCCCCGTGAACGGCGCATTCGACCGCAGCACGTAGCCGTTCGCCGTCGGCGTCACGTTCGGCACCAGGCGGCGCGCGAATTGACGGAAGCCGATCGGCGCTCCGTTGAACGAGCAGTGGATCGAGTTGCCGTCGAGGTCCGCGGCTCCGTTGGGGTCTTCGATCCGCAGCACCAGGTAGCCCTGCGCATCGATCGAGAGCTCCACCGTCGGCTGGTCCACGCTCACGCTTCCCGCGTGCTGGATCACGCACACCGCGTCGATGTCCGCGGTGCCCGTCGCTCCGCTGTTGTCCCAGATCACGTTGCCGCTCGAGTCCGTCCCCGCGGCGTGCGGCACGTCGACGATGCGCACGAAGTGGATCGCCGCGAGGTTCACGACGCCCGACGTCACGAGCGGGTCGTTCGCGAGGCTCCCCAGATCGAACGCATCGCCGCCGGCCCACGCCGGGTCGAGCGGATCGATCGTGTTCGTCGCCGGGTTCGCGAGCACCGGCAAGGCGCCCGTCAGGCCCGAGTACGTGCCGAACGGCGCCGTGAAGCTCGGGAGTCCGCTCGACGGGCCCGTGTAGCGGCTCGGCAGGCGCGCGAAGCTCGTCCCGTCCGTCGACACCTCGACGTAGGCGACCTCGCTGAACGACTCGCCCGCGAACACGAACGCGTTCTCGCACACGACGAAGTCGGCGCCCGGGCCGTTCGCGATCGTGAGATCGAACCCGAGCGTCAACGAACCGCCGACGCCGAGCGACGCGACGTTCGTCGAGCCGAGCGAGAGTCCGCCGCCCGACGGCGCGCCGAGCGCGTTCGCCGCGACGAACGTCCCGCCGCCCGTGCCGGGGGAGTAGCTCACGACGCTCGTCGCGTACGGGCTCAGGAACTGCGCATGGACCGCGCTCGCCGTGACGGACGCGGCGACGCACGAGAGAACGCTCGGAACGAGCGCGAAGAACCGAATCGACATGGAGACGTCCTGGCGGGGCGCGACCGGTCCTCCGCCGGCGGCGTTCCCGATTGAGGTGTTCCCGCGTGCGCGGCGGAGCGCGTCGAGCTCGCACGAGCTCGTCCCGCGTCCCACGCCGCGCGCGCGGCAGAGGAGAAGCGACTCCCGGTCGGGTCTTCTGGCTCTCGGTTCGTCCTCGGACGGCCGCCTTCCCGCGCATCGATCGCGCCGTGGCGTCCTGGCCGTCCTCGTCCCCGATCACAGCGGCGGGACCGCGGTGGCTTCACACCACGCTTCCCCGGCCCGGGAGGGTTCGATCAGTGCGCGACGGGCGCGCTCGACGCGATCGCGCGGCCGCGTGCGTCGACGAAGAAGGCCTGCAGCACGCTCTGCGTGTGCGGGAGGGAGCGCACGCGGATGCGCGCGGTGCCGCTCGCGTCGCACACGGCGCTCGGAGCGTTCGCACCGAGCGCCGGGATCGCGCTGAAGACGAGGGCGGGGTCGTTCACGACGACGCGCTCCGGCGTGATCGCGCTCGTCGCGGGCACAACGCCGACGAGCACGGTGCTCCGTGCCGGCGCGCCCGTGACGACCAACTCGACGCTCCCATTCGCGAAGGTCACGACGTCGAGCCGCGGGCGGACGGGCTCCGCCGAGCGAACGGTGGTGAGCGGCGGGAACACGGCCCAATCCGTCTCGAGCCACGTGAGCCGCATCCCGCGCGGTTGGAACGCCTGCAGCGCGCCGGCGGGACCGTTCGTCGAAACCTCGACGCACGCGAGGTTCGACGCGTAGACCGACGTCTCCGCGACGACGCCCACGCGCTCGCCGTGCGCGTCGAACGCGACGATCGCCGTGCCGCCGAGCGAGTTCGTCTCCGCGACGACGAGCCCGTTCGAGCGCGCGTCGTACGCGAGCGACGAATCGCCGTCGAGCACGCTCGCGGCCTTGGTGGCGGATGCGAGCGTGAGTTGTTGCGCCGGCGCCTGCGCGAGTTGCGCGGCACTCCAGCGCGCGACCCAGAGCTCGCCGGGCTGCGGAAGCGCGTTCGCCTCGACGCCGTAGAGCAATCCGCCGCCCGAGTCGAGCGCGATCGGACCGCTCGCGCCCGCGACGTGCCCGAGCGTCGCGAGCGCGTGCGTCGCGAGGTCGAGCCGGATCACGTCCGCGCCGCAGTAGAAGCCGCACGGAGACGCGGTCACGAGGAGCGTGCCCGCGCTCTCGCGCGCCGCGGCGAACGCGAAATGGACCGTCGCGATCTGCGCGAACGTGCCCTGCGCGAGGTCGATCTGCCACAGCGCGTCCTGCGAGCTCTCCGACACCCACGCGACGCCGCGCGCTTCGTCGGCGACGACGAACGACGGGAAGCGGAACGCGCCCGTCGAGCACACGCGCTGCGCGATTCCTCCGAGCGCGTCGTACACGTCGACGTGCTCGCCGTCGAAGACGAGCGTGCGTCCGTTCGAGAGCGGCGCGATCGCGCTGTACGCGGGGACGTCGAAGCTCCCGAGCGCGACCCAACCTGCGTTCACGGGGAACGTCGGCGCGAGAGAAGAGGTCGCGGGCCGCGCGCTCGGCTGAGCGGGCTGCGTGAAGGACTGCGCGAGAAGAGGGGAAGCGAGGCCCGCGAGGACGAGTGTCCGCGCGAGAAGAAGGGTTCGTTGCACGTCGGGCTCCGATTCGATCGACCGTCGAAGCCGATCCGAGCAGGAGGACGTGCACCCAGCACACTGCGAGGTCGTTCCACGGCTCCGCGGCCGGGATCGGCAAGGAGACGACTGCGGCAGATATCCTGACTCGCCGTTGTGTCGCGGAAGCGGGCCTTCCCAAGCGCTCGATGACGAGCGGCTCAGTGGCCGGGAGCCACTCCTTCGAGCGCTCCGCTGGCTTCGCGCGACGACGGCCTACAGTGGCGGGACCGTGCAGGCATTGGACCTGCTTCCCTGAACGCAGTCGCGTCGTTCGTGAGAGAGAACGGGGTGAAGGTACCCGAGCGCTGCAGGAGGTCAACGAGCAAGTCGCCCGGCCCCATCCGCGACGAGCGCAAGTCCTACGGGCGCACCGCTCCAGTACCGAGCGACGAGACTGGAGAGACGCGGCGCAACGCGCCCCCCATGGGCGCGCGAGCCCGGCACACGAGCGCGAGGCCCACCCCGAGAACGAGCCCACGCGACACGCGTCCATGTCTCCGCGCCATCTCCCCCGTCGCTGAGAGTCCCTAGAACCCCGCAGAGGCGCGGACCGGTTCCTCCGGTCCGCGCCTCTGCGGGGTCTGGGATGCGGAGCACCCACATGTGCGCCTTTGCGCCCAGTCTCCGTTGCTGCCCATCCGCCTTGCGCGCTCCCTCCATCCCCAGGCTGGACACCGAGGACATCCCAACAGACACTTGCACCATGGTGCAAGCACGCAAACGACGTCCGATGTCCCCCCGGCAAGCCTCCGCCTGCTGCCGCCCCGTCGACGACCTGCTCGACCCGACGCTCTTCAAGGCCCTCGGCGACCCCACCCGCCTGCGCCTCTTCGGCTGCCTCGTCAAATGCGGCCGCGCCTGCTCCGTCACCGAACTCGCCGCCTGCTGCTCCGTCGACCTCTCCGTCGTCTCGCGCCACCTCGCCGCGCTCGCCCGCGCCGGCCTCGTCGACGTTTCGAAGCAGGGCCGCGTCGTCTCCTACACCGTGCGCTACGCGACGCTCTGTGCGACGCTGCGCTCCCTCGCCGACGCCGTCGAAGAGCACGCGCCCGCCGCCTGCTGCGACGGAGGACGCTGTGGCCCGAAGTGACCCTCGCCCGCGCGTCCTCTTCCTCTGCACCGGCAACTCCTGCCGCAGCCAGATGGCGGAAGGCTGGGCGCGCGCGCTGCACGCACACTCGATCGACGCCTGCTCCGCCGGCACGAACCCGCACGGCCTGAACTCGCTCGCCGTTCGCGTCATGCTCGAAGCCGGCGTCGACATCCGCGGGCACACCTCGAAGCGCCCCGAGGACCTCGGCGGCGCCTTCGACGTCGTCTTCACCGTCTGCGACGCCGCGCACGAGAGCTGTCCCGTGCTCCCCGGCGCGCGCATCGTCCACGCGGGCTTCGACGACCCGCCGCGCCTCGCGCGCGACGCGCGCGACGACGACGAAGCGCTCCCCCACTACCGCCGCGTGCGCGACGAGATCCGCGCGTTCATGACCGACCTGCCGGAGCGCGTGCGGAGGATCCTCGCCGAGCGCCATGGAGGTGGAGCATGACCCCGCAACGCTCGACAGTCGCGCCCGGCGCGCAGGCATGCGCCACCGACACCTGCTCGACGGCGCGTCCCACGCGCCTCGGTTTCCTCGATCGCTGGCTGACGCTCTGGATCTTCCTCGCGATGGCGATCGGCATCGCGCTCGGCCGTTTCGCGCCGTCGCTGCGCGACGCGATCGATCGCGTCACCGTCGGCACGACGAACGTCCCGATCGCGATCGGGCTCGTGCTGATGATGTTCCCGCCGCTCGCGAAGGTGCGCTACGAGGAGCTCCCGCGCGTCTTCCAGGACGGCAAGGTGCTGGCGCTCTCGCTCGTGCAGAACTGGATCGTCGGGCCCGCGCTCATGTTCGCGCTCGCGGCGCTGCTGCTCGCGGATCGGCCGGAGTTCCTGCTCGGCCTCGTCCTCGTCGGCCTCGCGCGCTGCATCGCGATGGTGCTCGTGTGGAACGACCTCGCGCGCGGCAGCGCGGAGTACGCCGCGGGCCTCGTCGCGCTGAACAGCGTGTTCCAGGTGCTCTTCTTCGGCGTCTACGCGTGGCTCTTCATGACGTGGCTCCCGCCGAAGCTCGGCCTCGCGGGCGCGGCCGTCGACGTGAGCATGGGCGAGATCTTCCGGAGCGTGATGCTCTACCTCGGGCTCCCGTTCTTCGGCGGGATGCTGACGCGCTTCGTCCTGCGCAAGGCGAAGGGCGACGCGTGGTACACGCGCTCGTTCCTGCCGCGCATCGGCCCGATCACGCTCGTCGCGCTGCTCTTCACGATCGTCGTCATGTTCAGCCTGCAAGGCGCGCGCATCGTCGAGGCGCCGCTCGACCTCCTGCGCATCGCGCTGCCGCTCGTCGTCTACTTCGTCGTCATGTTCTTCGCGTCGTTCTGGCTCGCTCGACGCGTCGGCGCCGACTACGAGCGCGCGGCGACGCTGGCCTTCACGGCGAGCGGCAACAACTTCGAGCTCGCGATCGCGGTGGCGATCGCCGTGTTCGGCATCACGTCGGGCGTCGCGTTCGCGACGGTGATCGGCCCCTTGGTCGAGGTGCCGGTGCTGATCGGGCTCGTGAACGTGTCGCTGCGGCTGAAACGCTGCTGGTTCGACCGCACGAACGAGGTCGCGGCGTAGAGCACGGCGCGCGCGCACACCGAGCGCGATGCACTGGGGACGGTGCAACGGCCAACGAAGGTTCGCCCGCGTGACGCGAGCTCGCGCTCACCCCGGCAAGAGATCCGCGAACACGAACCCGTCGCGCTCCACCACCTCGCCCCCCACGACCGCGATCGGCGCCGAGAACATCGGCCCCGCGTGGCAGAACGTGTGGAACTCGCCGCGCTCACCGCACGGATCCGCGCTCGGTGGGAGCTCCGCGAGCAAGCGCTCGTCGAACGCGCGCCCCGCGAACGCCTTGTCGATCTGCTTGGGATCGACGCACGTGAGCCGCGCTCGCAGACCACCCGCGAGCATCTCGAGCGCGAGGTCGCGCGTGTCGCGCCCCCACAACGGGAACAGCGGCGCGAGCCCCGTGTTCGCGAGCTTCTGCTCGCGATACGCGCGCACGTCCTCGAGGAACAGATCGCCGAACGCGACGCGCGTGATCCCCTCGCCCACCGCGCGCGCGCACGCCGCCGCCATCGCGCGCTCGTACGCATCGTTCGGACACGGGTACGGGATCGCGACCTTCCAGAGCGGCAACCCCGCCGCGTTCGCCTGCCGCTCGAGCAACTCCTCGCGCACCGCGTGCATCGCGACGCGCTCGTGCGTCGCGTTCACGGTCGTGAGGAGCCCGACGACGTCGACGTCGCCGCGCTGGCGGAGGACGTGCAACGACCACGCGGCATCCTTGCCGCTGGACCAGGAGAGGAGCGCTTTCGGACGAGCCATGCACGGGGAGCATGCCACGCGAGCGTTGCGCGCGTCACGTTCCGCCTCGACCGTCTCGGACGTTCGACGCGCTCCGAGCGCGCGTCAGTAGCCTTCGCCTTCGACGGGCGGAGGGACCTTCCCGCGGTGCAGGCGGAACAAGAGCACGAGGTATCCGATCGCGAGCACGAGGCCGATGGGCCACCAGACGAGACCAGAGCGCATCGAGCTCTCCGCGGCGGCACTCGACGCCGTCGTCAACGAACGCTCGGCGCCCGTCGTCGCGCGCAGCCAAACCGGGTACGTGCAGGCCGCGGTCGCGCCGAGCGCACCGACGAGGAACGAACACGAGCCCAGGAACGCGAGGAGATCGCGCTCTTTCCGGCTCGCCGTCCGCGCGACCACGAGGCCGGCCGCGCCGAGCGCACACGCGAACCACGCGATCGGCCGCTGAGCCAGCGCGTCGAAGAGCGCGGGCGCGAGCGAAACCGTCACGATCGTGAGAACGATCCAGAGCACGATGAGCAACGGCCAAGCCACGGCGGCGGCCGAACGCGCTCTCGTGCGAACGGCGCCGTCGACCTTCCACGCGAGGAACAAGGCTCCATGCTGCGCGATTCCGACGAGCGCGGTCACTCCGACGAGCACGGTGTACCAATCGAGGATCCCGAGCGCCCCCGTCGGCGAGAACGAATCGAACAGGGGCAGCGCGAACCAGCCGTCCGCGTCGAGCGGAACCCCGCGCACGACGTTCCCGAGCGCCGCGCCGAGCAGTACGGGCGCGAGCGTCGACGCGAGCGCGAACACGCCGTCCCACAGCGCGCGCCACATCCGGTCGGGGACGTGCGAGCGGAACTCGATCGAGATCCCGCGCAGGATCAGCGTCCACAGGAGGAGGAACACCGCGAGGTAGAAGCCCGACAACCCCGCTGCGAGCACCTTGGGAAACGCAAGGAAGAGCACGCCGCCCGCGGCGAGCAACCACACCTCGTTGCCGTCCCAGAACGGACCGATGGCGCCGAGCACCTGACGTCGTTCGCGGTCGTCGCGTGCGACGAACAAGTGCAGTGCTCCCGCGCCGAAGTCGAAGCCGTCGAGCACGACGTACCCCGCCACCATCACCACCGCGAGTACGAACCAGACGAGTTCCATCGCGTCCTCCTCAATGTCCCGCGTGGGCGTCGAGACGCCGCGGTCCGTGCGCGATCTCGCGAGCCACCAGCATCAGGAACAGCACACCGAGAACGAGGTACAGGCCCGCGAACCCGAGCAGCGTGAACAAGGTCGACCCGCCGTGAACCGTCGGGGACGCGCCGTCCACCGTGCGCAGGATCCCATGGACGAGCCACGGCTGTCGCCCGAGCTCCGCACTCAACCATCCGGCCGTGTTCGCGATCAACGGGAACGGGAAGGCGAGCACGAGCGCCCAGAGCATCCAACGACTCCGATCGAGCTTCTTCCGCCACAGGAGCAGCGCCGCGAGCGCCTGCAGCGCGATGAAGATCGTGCCGAGCCCGACCATGACGTGGAACGAGTAGTAGAGGAGCTCGACGTTCGTCGGCCATTCGTTCGTCGGAAAGGCGTCCAGCCCGCGCACGTTCGCCGAGAAGTCGCCGTACGCGATGAACGAAAGCACGGCGGGGACGTGGATCGGGTTGTCGAGCTTCCGCTCGACGAGGTTCGGTTGCCCGATCACCGCGATCGGCGCGCGCGGGCCGCTCTCGAAGCGACCTTCCATCGCGGCGAGCGTGATCGGCTGGTGCTCCGCGACCATGCGCGCCTGCTCGTGCCCCGTCGGCATGGCGACGAGGAACGAAGCAACGAGCCCTGCGATCACCCCCGTGGCGAGCGTCGCACGCGCCGCGTCCCGATGCTCTCCGCGCAGCGTCCAGAACGCACCCACCGCGGTGAGGCCGAACGCACCCGTCACCACGGCGCCGAGGATCGTGTGTGCGTACTGCACGAGGGCCCACGGGTTGAGCAAGTACTCCGTGAGCGATGCGATCGCGAGCTTGCCTTCGGCGTCCTGCGCGTAGCCGACCGGGTGCTGCAGGAACGCATTCGTCGTCACGATGAAGTACGCGGAGAGCCAGCTCCCGATCCACAGCGCCATCGCCGCCGCGTCGTGACGTTTCGGGCCGAGTCGGCGCTCACCCCAGACGAGGAGCGCGAGGAAGCTCGACTCGAGGAAGAACGCGAAGATGCCCTCCATCGCGAGGGTTTGGCCGATCACTCCGCCCGTCTTGGTGGAGAACTGCGCCCAGTTCGTGCCGAACTGGAACTCCATCGGAATCCCCGTGACGACGCCCATCGCGAACGAGAGGCCGAACACGCGAATCCAGAAGCGCGCGGCGGCGTGATAGGCCTCGCGTTTCGTGACCCGCCCCGCCGCCTTGAGGACGACGATGAGGAACGCGAGCCCCATCGAAACCTGCGGGAAGAGGTAGTGGAACGTCGCCGTGAACGCGAACTGGAGTCGATGCCAGAAGACGGGATCGTCCATGCTCACGACAACGTAGGCGCCTGACGCAGCGCGCGGCAAGGACGAAGCGACATCCAGCGCGATCTCCGCGCGGCGAGATCACGGCCCGAACTCGTAACTCTGCCCGGCGCGCACGACGCTGACCGTCGCGCCGAAGATCGAGCCCGGCTCCTTCCCGTTCGTCGATGCGTGCTGCGCGTGACGCGCGTCGACGACGAGCACGTTCGAGACGCCGACGACCTCGAAGCGGTTCCCGTGCACGAGGATCGACGTCTTTTCGTCGATGCCGATGCCGACGAGCTCGGGATGGTCGAGCACGGCGCTGAGCAAGCGATTGAAGCGCTGACGCCGCACGAAATGCTGATCGACGATCGCGCCCTTCATCAGCCCGAGGCCCGTCGAGAAGACGTTCGTGCCGTTGCGGATGTACTTGAGGCCGGAGTCCTCGTCCTCCGCGCTCTGCGCGGCACGCGGCGCTCGCGCGCGCACCTCTCTCGCGGGCGCGTCGAGCTTCTCGGCGACGGGCGCCTTCGCGTCGGCACCCTGAGCCGACGAGCCGGAGCCTTGCGCCGACGTCGCGCTCGCGGACGAACCGGAATCCGCCGCCGTCTTCGCGGCAGGCGTCGTCGCTGCGGCCTGCGCCGCGCTCGCCGGCTCCTTGAACCCCAAGTCGTAGTCGCCCGTGATCATCACGTCCGACATCACCGCCGCGCCCGCGCTCGTCCCGCCGACGACCGCGCCGTCGACGAAGCGCTGCCGCACGATCTCGACGATCCCCGCTTCGTGCAGCGCCTTCATCAATCGAGTTTGCACGCCGCCAGGGAACCAGATCACGCTCGCCGCGCGCACCTTCTCGCGATCGCGCGCGGGGTCTTTCAGGTCGAGCCACTCGACGTTCGTCGCGCCGTGCTTCGTCCACGTCTCGACGGATTCCTTGCCCGTTTCGGCGAGCTCCGACGCCTGCGGCAGGATGACGACCTTCGCGCCCTTGCCGCCCGCCGCCGCGAACATGCGCTCGTACATCGCGTCCGTCGTCCCGCCGCCGCCGACGATGCAGAGCCAGCCCTTCGCGCCGTCGAGGACGATCGAATTCGGCGTGGGAGCGCTCGCGGCGTGCGCTTCGACCGCCGATTCCTGGTGGCGCGGAGCGGCGCACGCGGTGAAGAGCGCCAGAACGAACGACAACGGAGCGAGGGGGGTGAGCTTCATGGTCGGCGCATGCTAGCGCGCGGGCTCGGAGCCCGCCGCGTTCCCGATGGACAAGCGTCGCGCGCCGCGACACCGTATGTCCATGCGCTCCCTGGGTCCCATCCGCAGCCTCCTCGTCGCCATGGACCTCTCCGAAACGAGCCGTCGCGCGCTGACGCAGGCGTGCGCGCTCGTGCCGAAGGGAGGCCGGCTCGTGCTCGTGCACGTCGAAATCGAGCACCCGCTCCCCGGCGGTCTCTACCCGACGTACCAGCCCGGACATCGACTGACGCCGGAGGAGCGCACGAAGCAGCGCGAGCACGTGCGCGCCGAGCTCGAACGCCTCGTGCCGAAGGAGTGCGACGCGCAACGCACCGTCGAGATCGTCGATGCGCCGGACGTGGCGAAGGGCCTCCTCGCCGCGGCTGCGCGCCACGACGTCGACCTCGTTTGTCTCGGCACGCACGGACACGGAGCGCTCGTGAGCGCGCTCCTCGGCTCGGTCGCGAGCGCCGTGGTCGCGAAGAGCGATCGGCCGGTTCTGCTCGTGCCGCGGCAGCGGGGGTGAGTCAGCGGGTGGAGCGAACCACGACGTCGCCGAGTTCGCGGAGCGCTCCGGGCTCGACGGAGGCGACGTCGATGCGGACGGAAGGTCTCTCGTCCTGAGCCGACGACTCCGGCATCAGAAACGAGCGAAGGGACGTGCCCCGCTCGACCGGGTCCTCGAACCTGAGCGTGATCGCGCCGCCGGCGCGAGCGAGTCGCTCGGGGTCGAGATCGAGCGTGAATCGCCCACGCGCATCGGTCTCGAGGTGATTCGTGCCGTAGCGCGTCGTCAGCACTCCAGCGTCGTCGGCTCCCTGGACTTCGAACTCGCGCAGGCTCAGGGGACGCCCGTGTTCGTCGACGGCTCGCCCGGCGAATCGCAGGCTCGGACGCTTCAGGTGAACCTCCACGCGCGTCCAGTCGCCGTTCGTCGACGCGGTCGGCACGTCGATCGTCTCCGAGCACCACCCCGGAGCACCGAGCTCGATCCGGATGCGTTGGGCAAGCCCGAACGCCGGGAGGACGACGCGCCCCGAGTCGAACTCGACGTAGCCGTCATCTTCGACGTCGTCGATGTCCGAGGCGCGGTCGGCCTCGTCGGCGAGCGCGAAGAGCGCGATGCCTTCGTTCAGCGTGTGACCCTCGGAATCCAGCAACGTGAGCTCGACGTGGGCCGCGAGCCCGAGCTCGAGCTCGATCGTCGCGCCCTGGCCGAGCGCGGCGTCGATTCCGGATGGATCGCTGCTCCCTTGGTTGCCCACCGCCAGGAACGTGCCTCGCTCCGCGGATCCGAGGAGCGAATGGTAGAGCGGAACGTGCCGCACGACGGCGACGCCGTTCGCATCGGTGGCCCCCATCCAGCACAACGACAATGCGTCTTCATCCGCGGTCGGGACGCCGTCTCGCCCCCCGAGCATCACATGAACGCTCTCCGGAGCCGGCCTCCCACCGCAGGTGACCCTCACCTTCTGATCGACGTCGGCGTCGAGCACGATGCGCGCCGCGTCCCTGGCCGAATCCGCTTCACGCAGCCACCCCCACCAAGCCTCTCCCTGGCTCGCATCGACGCGCATCAGGGCGACAATCAAGGGCGGTTCCTGCGGAGTCGGCATCAGGTCGACCAGTCGAGCGCGACCACGACCATCCGTCGTGACGACTGCGGTGTGTCGCGCTCGCCAGGACTCGACGTCTTCGCGACGGTCCCACAACTCAGCCATCGGGTCCGACTCCACCGAAGATCTCGGCACGTACTCGACGCGCGCGCCCGCGACCGGCGCACCCAAGGCGTCGACCACGAGCACGTCGAGCGTGTCGCATGAGTTCGTGCTCGGAGCGCGGCAGGCGAGCGGTGCGCCGACGGCGAGGAGCAGTGAGGCGAGACGGCGAGAGCTCGGGACGCGATTCACGGCCGCCCTCCCTCGAGCTTCTCGAGCTGGATGCGCACGTGTTGCGTCTCTCCATTCGTCTCCGGTGCGCGACAATCGAGCTTCCCGGTCTGGAACCCGGGGGCTTTCGCGGTCAGTTGGCACTTCGAACTCGGCACGATGCCGACGATGCGCCCGCGCCCAGGCAGGGTGACGGTGGTGAACTCCGTCCAGGAGTTCGACATGACCCGCCCGCTGTCGACGTCGACCTCGAGCTCCACGCCCTCGACGGCGCGACCTGCGGGATCGACGACCTCGACGTCGAGCGAGGAGTGCTGCGGGACGACCATCACGATGCGTTCGCCGTTCACGACCGAGAGCGGCTGACGAAGCTCCCCGTCTGAATCGCCGTACACGAAGAGCGTCGCTTCGAGCTTGGAACCCGCGCGCCCCCGAGCTCGGATGCGGTCGAGCGGTCCGATGCGCGCGATCCCCGTGTGTGCGTCGGTCTCTCCGAGCCACACCTCGTAGGGATCCTCGTCCTCGTCGCGCGTCGTGGTCGTATCGATGACCCGACCCGCGTCGTCGAGGATCGACATCGTGCCTCCGGTCCAGGACTTCTCCCATGCGCGCACGTGCACCGGGAATCCGCCGACCGGACGCTTCGCGCCGTCGACGACCTGCACTTCGAGGAACTCGGCTGGATGGAGTTCGAGCGTCTCGACAGCGGCGAGCTCGCGGTCGATCGGCAGCGTCGCGAAGCGATCTCCGCTCGACGCCTCGATGCCGAATGCGCGCAGCTCGTACCGCATCCACGCCTCGGGGTCCTCGTCTGGATCCGGATCCTCGACCGCCGGTTGGGCCGCGAGCGCCTTGCGATACGAGCGCGCTTCGAGCGGCGCTTCGAGGCGCGCTTCGCCGTGCTCGTCGGTCGTCACCTGGCGCTCGACGGCGGAGCGCCCCATGTTCGCGTCGTCCCACACGGCGCGGACCCGCTCGACTCCCTCGGGCTCGAGGGCCTCGCGCGACACGTAGCTCACCGTGGCACCCGCGACCGGCGCGTGCGTCGTCCCGTCGACGACGCGCACGACGATCGAATCGAGCGGCGCGCGAGGATCGGTCGACACCGATGCGCGACAAGCGACGAGCGACAGGGCCAACGTGAACTGAAGGACGAGCGAGGCACGCATGGCGAGGACTCCGGGTTCGGAGCAGTCTACTCGCGGGCCGAGCTACGGCGAGCGAGTCGCTCTCCGCCGCCGTCGTCCGCTCGACGCTCGGCTGGTAGTCTCTCGCGCGCCTTCCGTCCGATCATGCCCGCGCCCTCCCCCACGTCGAACACCGCGCGCGAGCGCTCGGTCTGGCTCCCGTTCCTCGCGATCACGGCGCTCGCGTTCCTCGTGCGCTTCGTGTTCCTGCTCGAAGCGCGCTCCGTCCCGCTGTTCCACACGCCGCTCGTCGACGCGAAGTCGTACTGGGATTGGTCGGAGCGCATCGTCGCGGGCGATTGGATGGGCGACCAGGTCTTCTACCAGGCCCCGCTCTACCCGTACTTCCTCGCCGTCGTGAAGCTCGTCGTCGGCAGCGATCTCTGGAGCGTGCGCCTCGTGCAGATCGCGCTCGGCTCGCTCGCGTGCGGCGTGCTGTTCCTCGCCGGGAAGGAGCTCCTCTCGCGCCGCGTCGGCGTCGTCGCGGGCGTCGTGCTCGCGCTCTACGCGCCGGCGATCTTCTTCGACGCGCTGATCCAGAAGGCGAACCTCGGCCTCGTTTGGATGGTGCTGCTCCTGTGGGCGCTCGCGCGCGCGCGCAACGCGCCCACGCTCGAGAGTGTCGACCCCTCGGTTCCGCCGCTCGGGCACGATTCGCCTCACTCCTCATCCCTAGCTCGCGGTCCACTCATCTCGCGGTCGCTCGCGCGCCTCGCGCTCGTGGGAGCTCTGCTCGGCCTCTTGATGCTGACGCGCGAGGAGACGCTGTTGCTCGTGCCCGTGCTCGGCGCTTGGATCGCATTCGGCCTCGCGCGCGGTCGCTCGCTCGCGGTCCGCGGCGCGTGGCTGGTCGCGTTCGCGCTCGGGCTCGCGCTCGTGCTCACGCCCGTCGCGTGGCGCAACGCGAAGGTCGGCGGCGAGTTCGTGCTGACGACCTCGCAGGCCGGGACGAACTTCTACATCGGCAACGGACCGAACGCGACCGGCTGCTACGTCCCGCTGAAACCGGGCCGCAGCGACACCGCCTACGAGCGCGCGGACGCCGTCGAGCTCGCCGAGGCCGCGCGCGGGCGGAAGCTCTCGCCGAGCGAGGTCTCGCGCTACTGGTTCGACGCGACCTTTCAGCACGTGAGCGCGCATCCGGGCGAGTGGCTCGCCGTCGTCGGGAAGAAGCTCGCACTGCTCGTCAACGGCTACGAAGTGCCCGACGCGGAGGACCAGTACTTCTACGAGCGCTCGTCGACGCTCCTGCGCACGCTCGGTTTCGTCGCGCACTTCGGCGTGCTCTTGCCGCTCGCGCTCGTCGGCGTCGCGCTCGCGTGGGCGCGGCGGCGCGAGCTCCTCACGCTCCACCTCGTGTGCGCGACGCTCGCCGTCGGTCCCGTGCTCTTCTACATGATGGCGCGCTACCGCTATCCGATCGTGCCCGGCCTCGTCTTGTTCGCCGCGTTGGGACTCGCCGAGGGCTTCGAGCGTGTCCGCGCGGGCCGCGCGCGCTCGCTCGCGTTCGCCGGCGGGCTCTTCGCGCTCCTGCTCGTGCCGTGCAACTGGCCGATCTTCTCGCGCGAGTTCCAGCTCGCAGAGTCGCTGCACAATTCCGGCGTCGCGCTGCTCAAGCAGGACGACCCGGCGGGTGCGCTCGAGAGCTTCACCGCGGCGTTGAAGTTGCGGCCGGACTTCGCCGAGGCGTGGGGCAAGCACGGCGACGCGCTCGTGAAGCTCGATCGAATCGACGACGCGCTCGCTTCGTTCGAGCGTGCGAGCCTCCTGCGCCCGACGAATGCGCGCTTCCACACGCAGCTCGGGTTCCTGTACGCGAGGAAGGGCGACCTGCCGCGCTCCTTCGAGGCGTACGAGCGCGCGACGAGCCTACCCAACGCCTCGGACGAGGCGTGGAAAGGCCTCGCGGGCGTCGCGCAGTCGCTCGGCAAGTGGAGCGATGCCCTGCAGGGCTGGCGCAAGGCGCGCGAACTCGATCCGAAGGACATCGTCGCGACGTCGCAGCTCGCGTTCCTGCTCGCGACGTGCCCGAGCGATGCGTTGCGCGACGGACGCGAGGCGCTGACGCTCGCGAGCGAGCTCGCCGCGCGCGCGAAGCCCGACGACGTGGCGACGCTCGACGTGCTCGCCGCGGCGCTCGCGGAGAACGGACGGTTCGACGAGGCGCTCGCGACGATCCGGCGCGCGCTCGCGGCGGCGATCGCGCAGAAGAACACGGGCCTCGAGGCCGCTCTGCGCGGGCGCGAGACCGCGTACGCGGCGAAAAAGCCGTTCCGCACGGGACGGTGAACGCGCGAGTGCTTCACGTGGAGCGCGAGCGCTCGTACGATCTTCGGCTCCGCTCCGGTCCGTCTTCCTTCGAGACACTCCGACATGAAGCTCGCTCGCACCGCGCTCGCCGTCCTCGCCGCGTCCCTTGCGCTCGGCGTCCCGTCGTCCGCATTCGCGCCGCAGAAGCCCGCCGGCAAGGCGAAGGAAGCCGCGGCCCCAGCGCCGAATCCGGAGGATCACGTCGAGGCCCTCGACGACCTCGGGTTGAAGCTCACGATCCCCGCGGCGATCACGGAGCTGAAGCCGTTCTCCGAGAAGGAGAAGAGCAGCATGCTCCGCGTCGGCTGGCACGCGAAGGCGGGGGCGAGCTCGCTCGACATCCTCCTCTGGGTGATGCCTTCGAAGGAGTACCACTACCACGAGCCCGAGGACGTCAACGACACGATGCTCTCGAACCTGCGGGAGCGCACGGACGCGAGCTTCGCGTTCGAGAAGACGGAGCTCGCATCCGGACCGTTCGGCTTCACGACCCTCGGCGCCATCGGATCGGGTCCGATCCACGGTGCCGACGGGAAGACGGTCGTGTCGAGCTACGCGATGCTCGGCGGGTTGCTCGAGCAGCAGGGTTATTGCCTCGAGGTCTTCGCGCGTCCGGCGCTCGACGCCGCAGGCGAGAAGCTCGTGCTCGACTTCCTGCGCAAGGGGCTCGTCTATTCGGGACCCAAACTCGATCCGAAGTGGACCGACTCGGAGTGCACCGAACGCTGGAAGCGCGACGTGCCTCCGAAGCTCGTGAACGACCTCCAGAAGATCGTGCGCACCGAGCACTACGTGTTCCTCTCCAACACGACCGCCGCGAAGCTGATGGGCGAAGCGATGGAGAAGAACTACGCAGCCATCCAGAAGATGTACCCCTTCAAGGAAGTGCCGGGCCGGCGCCTGATGCCGGTCTTCCTGTTCCGCTCGCCCGAGGAGTACCAGGAGTTCTACGCGAAGGTGTTCTCGAGCGAAGTCACCGAAGGCGCGAAGTCGAAGGGCGTCGCCTACTCGGACTTCTACGCGACGTACTACGACGCGCCGCAGGACCCGGTGCACATCCACGAGATGACGCACCAGATCTTCCGCAACCGCCTGCGCCTCGCCGGCGGCGGGTCGTGGTTCCAGGAAGGCGTCGCGGAGTACATCTGCACGCGCGCGAGCGACCGCACGGACGCCGCGAACGCGGTGAAGAAGGGAAAGCACAAGAAGCTCTCCGACTTCCTGCAGATCAAGAGCCTCTTGTGGAGCGCCCAGGAGGACAAGAAGGGCGAGGACACCGCGGCGTCCGGCTACGCGCAAGCCGCGCTCCTGATCGAGTTCGTGCGCGAGAGCAAATGGAGCCGCGCCAAGTTCCTCGACTGGGTCCACGCGATCGGCCTTTGCCCCGACAACAACGTCGTCGCGATCGAGCGCGCGACGCAGGCGACGCTCGGCGTCGACCTCGCGACCCTCGAGGCGAAGTGGGTCGAGTACTGTCAGAAGGAACGGAAGTAGGCGTCGGCCGGCCCGAACGGCCGAAAACGGCATGAAATCCTGCCCCGTCGCATCCGTCGTCGCGGAGTCCACGTAACGCTCGGCGCGAGTCCGAGCTCGCTCCCCTGCGTGCAGCCGCCCCTCCTCACCCGCGTCGCCCAAGGCGACCCGAACGCCGTCGGCGAGTGCGTCGACCGCTACGGAGCACTCGTCTGGTCGATCGCGCGGCGCTTCGCGACGGACCCGGACGACGCCGAGGACGCCGTGCAGGAGGCGTTCATCGAGCTCTGGCGCAAGGCGGAGCGTTACGACGCGACGCGCTCGTCCGAACCGACCTTCATCGCGCTCGTCGTGCGGAGGAAGCTGATCGACCGCGCGCGCCTGCGCGCGACGCACGAACGTGACGAGCGCCTCCCCGAGGAGTTCGACGCTCCGTCGACGCTCTCCGCGACCGATTCGGTCGACGTCGCGGACGAAGCGCGCCGCGCCGCGAAGGCGCTCGCCGAGCTGCGGCCCGAGGAGCGGCGCGTGCTCGAGCTCTCGATCTACCACGGGCTCACGCACGAGCAGATCGCGCGCGCGATCCAGATGCCGCTCGGCACCGTCAAGACGCACGTCCGCAAGGGTCTCGAGCGCGTGCGCGCGCTGCTCGGCGTCCAGGCGCTCGCGAAGGAGGCGCAGGCATGAGCACTCGACGCGATCCCCGCCCGCCCGACGAGCGCGATGGACGCGCGCGCCTCGACGCGCTGCTCGTCGACCGCGCGACGCAGGGTCTCTCGACGGCCGAGGCGCGCGAAGTCGACCAACTCGCCGCGCTTCATCCGGACGTCGACGGCGCTGCGTACGACCTCGCGGCCGCCGCGCTGCACCTCTCCATGATCGCCCGCGAGACCGAAGCGCTGCCCGCGCACCTGCGCCAGCGCATCCTCGACGCCGCGCCGAAGTCCGGCGCGCGGAGGACGTCGCCTGTTCGCGCCGAGCCGCGTGGGTCGAACCGACTCGTGCTCCTCTCGGGTTGGATCGCGGCGGCCGCGGCGATCGTGCTCGCGATCGTCGTGCTGCGCTCGCGTCCGTCGCCGGTCACGCCGCCCGCGGACTCGGTCGTCGAGCGCGTCGAGCGCGCCGGGGATGCGCTCCGCCGCGCGTGGAAGCCGACGGAGGATCCGGACGGCCGCAGCGTGTCCGGCGAGGTCGTGTGGAGCGCGTCGACGCAGCAGGGCTACATGCGCTTCCGCGGCCTGCCCGCGAACGATCCGCGCGTGCGCCAGTACCAGCTCTGGATCTTCGACGCGACGCAGGACGAGCGCTATCCGATCGACGGCGGCGTGTTCGACATCGGCGCGGCGACCCCGGGCGCGAACGGCGAGACGATCGTGCCGATCGCGGCGAAGCTCTCGGTGCGCGAACCCAAGCTCTTCGCCGTGACGGTCGAGAAGCCCGGCGGGGTCGTGGTCTCGGGCCGCGAGCACATCGTCGCGCTGGCGAGCCTCTGATCCGGCGCGCGGGCGTCCGGAGTCGGGCGACGAGCGGCGTACGCCGTCGAATCGGTGGAAAAAACGGCCTGACTCCGTACTCTCCGCGCATGGCCGACGGCGCCCCCCCGCTGCACATCGAGCGCACGAGCTCGACCACCGCGCGCGTGAACGGGCGGGATGCGCTGTGGTTCGCGGGCTGCGATTACCTCGGCCTCGCGCACCATCCCGCGGTCGTCGAGGCGCTCACGCGTGAAGCGCGTGCGCACGGCGTGAGCTGCAGCGCGTCGCCGACGACGACGGGCACGAGCCCCGCGCACGTCGAGCTCGAGGCGCGCCTCGCGCGGTTCCTGGGCGTCGAGGCGGCGTTGCTCGTCGCCGACGGCTACCTCTCGAACCTCGTCGCGCTGCAGTCGTTCGGCGACGAGCTCTCCTCCGCGCTCGTCGATCGCCGCAGTCACGTCAGCCTGCGCGACGCGCTGCGCGCGACGAACGTGCCGGAGCGCGAGTACGACACCGCCGCCGAAGCGCGGCTCCTCTTCGCGGAGGGCGCGCTGCGTCCGTGCGTGCTCGCGACGGACGGCCTCTTCCCCGCGGCGAAGCACGTCGCGCCGCTCGACGCGCTCGTGCCGCTCCTCGACCTCGGGCTCGAGGCGCTCGTCGTCGACGATTGCCACGGCCTCGGCGTGCTCGGAGCGCGCGGGCGCGGCACGTGCGAGCACTTCGGCGTCGCGCACGAGCGCATCGTGATCACGGGCACGCTGTCGAAGGCGCTCGGCTCGTTCGGCGGCTTCGTCGCGGGCTCGAAAGCGCGCATCGCAGCCGCGCGCAGGCACGCGATCGCGTGGGCCGGTGCGACGCCGATCCCGCCGGCGCTCGCGCGCGCGGGCATCGCGGCGCTCGACGTGCTCGAGGGCGAGCCCGAGCGGCGCGAACGGCTCCGCGCGAACGTCGCGCGCGTGGCTCGCGAGTTCGCGCGGCTCGGGCTTCCCGTCTCAGGCTTCGAGAACCCCGTCGCGACGTTCTCGCTCCCGAGTGCCGCCGCGATGGAGCGCGCGCACGCGGAGCTCCTCGACGCGGGGTTGCTCGTTCCGTTCGTGCAGTACCCAGACGGCCTGGGCGGCTACCTGCGCATCGCGCTCTCCTCCGAGCACGCGCAGGATCACGTCGACGCGCTCGTCCGCGGCGTCGAGCGCGTGCTCGCGCGCGGGTAGCCCGCGAGGCGGGCTCGAACTCCGCTCGCTGCGCACGACGTGCGCGCGCGGCCGCCGTGCGCGAGCGCGTCCCCGCCGCGCGGACTCGCGCTCGACCGGCTCCTCCCCTATCCTCCGCCCCCCGCGCCATGGCCGAGAACGAACCGCGCTCGCTCCACGACATCCTCTTGCGCTCCCTCGCGCGCGAGCACGGCACGCCGCTCTACGTCTACGACGCGGGCACGATCGCGCGGCGGTTCCGTGAGCTCGCGGGCTTCGACGTCGTGCGCTACGCGCAGAAGGCGAATCCGAACCTCGCGGTCCTCGCGCTCGTGCGCGAACTCGGCGGTCGCGTCGACGCCGTCTCGGCCGGCGAGGTCGTGCGCGCGCTCCACGCGGGCTTCGCGCCGCGCGAAATCGTCTTCACCGCCGACGTCTTCGATCGCGCCGCGCTCGCGGTCCTCGCCGCGCATCCGATCGGCGTGAACTGCGGCTCGCCGTTCATGCTCGAGCAACTCGCGCGCGTCCGTCCGCGCGCGGAGGTCACGCTGCGCGTGAACCCGGGCTTCGGACACGGCCACGATCGCAAGGTGAGCACCGGCGGCGAGACGTCGAAGCACGGCATCTGGCACGCGGAGCTCCCCGCCGTCGTCGCTCGCGCGCGCGAGCTCGGCCTCCTCGTGCGCGGACTGCACGTCCACATCGGTTCGGGCTCGGACCTCGAGAACCTCGACCGCGTGCGCGCCGCGATGACCGAGCTCGCGCCCCGCGCCGGCCCGGACGTCGCGACGCTGTCGATCGGCGGCGGATTGCCCGTGCCGTACCGCGAGAACGAGGCGCGCATCGACCTCGCGCGCTTCACGAGCGCGTGGCGCGCGACGAAGGCGGAGCTCGAGCGCCGCCTCGGGCGCGGGCTCGTCCTCGAGGTCGAACCCGGGCGCTACCTCGTCGCGGAGTCGGGCGTGCTCGTCACCGAGGTCCGCGGCGAGAAGCGCGCGGGCGGAGTGCGCTACGTGCTCGTCGATGCCGGCTTCCACAACCTCGTGCGGCCCGCGATGTACGGCGCGTTCCACCGGATCGAGGCGCTGACGCACCAGGGCGGCGCGCTCACGCCCGCGATCGTCGCCGGTCCGCTGTGTGAGTCGGCGGACGTGTTCACGCAGACGAAGGACGGCGAGCTCGACCCGCGCATGCTGCCCGCGCTCGCGGAGGGCGACCTGCTCGTCGTGCGCGACGCCGGCGCGTACGGCATGAGCATGGCGTCGAACTACAACGCTCAGCCGTTCGCGGCCGAGGTGCTCGTCGCGGACGGGCGCGCGCGGCTCGTGCGCCGCCGCCAGACGCTCGAGGACCTCGTCGCCGACGAACTCGGCTGACGATCGCGCGCGGACGACTCTTCAGCCCCAAAAGGCGAGCGCGCGGCGGCCGTCCTGCCGACGGTCCGCCGCGCGCTCCTCAGGAGACCGGTCCGATCACATTCCGTCGATGCGGAACGGGAACTGGACGCGGGTTTCGTTGTTCACCTGCACGGTGCGCGCGCGGAGCGTGATGCCGTTGCGCGTACCCGACCAGGTCGACGTGATCGACTGGTCCGGGTTCATCGTCACGGCGCAGACGCGCGACCACTGGCTCGGGTTCGTCGGGAACACCTGCGGGTTGTACATGACGACCTGCGCGTAGAGGACCTGGCCCGGAGCCATGCGGATCGCCGGGTTGTCCTCCATCGTGACGGGGAACGTGCGGCGGATCTGCGACAGCTGCGTGTCGTAGAGGTGGCCGAAGATCGCGTACTGGTCGTTGCCGGCATTCAGGCCGAACACCACGTGGCACTCCGCGACGAGGACCGTGAAGCCGCACGTCTGCTGACGGCCGCGCGTGTCGACCGCGGTGAAGGTGAACGAGTTCACCCCGACCTGGTTCGACGCCGGGATCCAGTCCACCGTCACGCAGACGGGGTTCCCGCTCTGCGGCAGCGCCGGCGTCACCGTCGCCCCCGTGGGGATCGACGCGGGGAGGATCGTCACGGTGTCGTTCGGATCGACGTCCGCCGCGCAGACCTGCACCTGGAACGCGACGCCGACGCTCGCCATGAACTGCGTGCCGCACTGCGGCGCCGTGAACTGCGGCGGGACGTTCGGGATGTACTCGTAGCAGACCTGGACGTCGCACGCCGCCTGAGACGTGAACTGCGAGATGATGTTGCCCGCGCCGACGGCGGTCGAGTTGCCGACGGCCGTGACGGGCAGCACGATGTTGCCGACGCCCGAGAAGAGCGCGAGGTCGCTCGCCGGAGGCGGCGAGGAAGCGTTGTTCGTCGCGTTCGCGGTCAGGCCGAGGTGGCTCACGCCCGACGTACCGCCGAAGTCGATCACGCCGTCGAACGCCGAGAGCGAGTCGTTGAAGACGGCCTGCGGGATCGCGACGACGATCACCGAGAGGTCGGGACGCGTGAGCGTGAGCGTGTTCTGGAAGGTCAACGTCACGTTCGACGGCGAAGCGTCGAGGCTCTCGGCCTTGGCGGAGCCCGAGGAGTGACCCGCGAGCTGGAACTGGATGCCGACGAGCGTCCCGAGGTTCGGGTTGAACTTCTGGATGCTGACGGAGCTCGCCCAGTTCGTGTTCTGGAGCGGAACCGAGTCCGTGAAGCAGAGGGTCTGCGTTTGCTGCGCGTCCGCGCCGGCGGCGAGGACGACCGCGCCGAGGAGCGCGAGGGCGGGGCGGAAGATCGTGAGCATGGGAGGAGCCTCCGACGTGGAGGTAGCCCGGGCAGGCCGGGTTGGGCGGGGAACGGGTCTGGGTGGGGTAACGGAGACGAGTGCAGAAATAGAATATCCTATTTTCGAGGTCCGGGTCGGGTGGACGGAGTTCGTTGTAATCCATTGCTGTACGCTCGTTTGAAGCAATGGCTGGCGCAGACCCTGCCAGCCGCTCCATCCTGATATCGAGGGTCCCCCACGGTGGGCTCCCGGAGCCGCGCTCCGACGCCCCCGCACGGCGGCTAGACTCCGCGCCCCCACGGCCCCCCGTACCCCGAAACGAGCTCCCGATGCCGATCAAGGAACGCCCCGATCATCACGACGCCGAACTCGTCCTGCGTCTCTACGACCTGCGCCGCGAGACGGTCATGCGCGCCTCGCGCAACGCGATGCTCCAGTTCCTCCCCCGCACGTGGGAGGAGTTCAGCGCCGTGCTCCAGCTCACCCACCCGAACAACGCGGCGTGGCGCCAGACCTCGAGCTACTGGGAGATGGCGTACGGCTTCGCGAAGCACGGCATCGTCAACCCCGACTTCCTGATCGAGTCGAGCGCCGAGGGCATCCTGCTCTACGCGAAGGTGCTCCCGCACCTCGACCGCCTGCGCAAGGAGATGTCGCCCACCGCGTTCTCGAACACGGAGTGGATCGTGCAGAACTCCGCGGTCGCGCGACAGCGCCTCGAGCTCATGCAGACGCGCATCCGGAAGATGATGGAAGCGAAGTGAGCGCGGCCCGCGCGTGAACTCCGGCGGAGCGTCGCACGGGCGCGCTCCGCCGGCGTCGTTCAGCGGTCCTTCTTCGCGAGCGCGCGCTCGAGCTCGTGCATCGCGTTCTTCGTGTCGACGTAGCTCACCATGTGCTGGAACTCGGCCATCGCCACGCGCGCGAGCGGCTCGACGACCGGCTTCTTCTCGCGCAGACAAGCCTGGACGAGGATGCGCGCGACGACGGGATCGAGGGGCTCGTGCGCGAGCAGCGTCGCGAGCAGCGCATCGTCGCTGCGCACGGTCTCGGCGCGCGCCGCGAGCAGGCTGCCGCCGAAGCGCACGTCCTGGTGCGTGTCCCAGCCGCGCTGGTCGAGCTCCGCGAGCCTCGCAGGATCGGTCTCGGCGGCGATCGCGGCGAGGATCTCGAGCGCCTCGACGTCGCCCGCGTCGGCGCGCTTCTTCAGCTCGACGCCGAAGCGCTCGCCGAGCTCGGCCTCGGTGGCGACGTGCTGGTCGACGAAGAGCTCGAACAGGTTCGTCGCGACGAGCGAGCTCGTGCAGAGCCGCGCTCCGTCTCCGAACACGCCGACGGCCTTCGCTTCGCCCGCGAGGTCGAACTTCGGAGCGCCGTCCTTGCGCATCTTGCGGAAGAGCTCCTCCATCGCATTCGGCGCTTCCAGCGCGGTCTTCGCGCGGACGAGGAGGTCGAGCTCCTTCCAGCGCGCGTTCGTCTCGCCGAGGGCCTTCTTCGCGAGCGCGAGGTCGTGCTGGAGGAACTCGTCCTCGCGTCCGACGTTCCACCAGTCGCGTTCGAACGCGAGGTCGAGGAGCACGGCCTGTTCGAGCGCGAGCGCGCCGTCGGCGCCGCCCTTCGCCGCGCGCACGAGGTACTCGCAGCGGCGCGCGTAGGGACTCCTCGGACCGTAGACCCAGCACGCGGCCTGCTCGATCTCGGTGTGGTGCTCGCCCGGATCGGCGGTCTTCCATTCCGAGAGCGCATCGGCGTGGCGACCGAGGTGGAGCAGGCAGTCCGCGCGCAGCGCGTGCACGGGCGGCGCGGCGAAGAGGCCGCCCTGGATCAGGCTCGCGTAGAGCTCTTCGGCTTCGCGGTAGCGGTGCGCGCGGTGGTGATCGAGCGCCCACTCGTAGACGACGGGCGGGAGCTTCGGTTCCTTGCGATAGGCCTCTTCGTGGAAGCGCGCGGCGGCGTCGGGCGCGAGATCGAAGAGGAGGTTGCCGAGGAGGAAGGCGTGGGCGGCGGTGCGGTCGTTCTCGGGGACGGCGGCGATCAGGTGGGCGATCGCGGCGTCGAGTTGGCCGTCACGCAGGAGCGGGAGGGATTCGGATTGGGCTTTCTCGTAGGCGGTGATGGACTCGACGCGGGCGCGGAAGGCGTCCATCGCGGCGCGGGTGGGGTTTTCGGCTGGGGATTGCGCGGCGAGGGCGAGGAGGAGGGGGAGCATGGTGGGAAGTGCAGGAGGGCGCGGGGGAGGTTTCGACGAGCGAGGGGGACGGAATCGTCCTTCGGATTGGCGTCGATCGGGAGCACAAAGGCGGATGGGCAGCAACGGAGACTGGAAGCCAAGGCGCACATGTGGGTGCTCCGCATCCCAGACTCCGCACGAGCCCTGACCGGAGGAACCGGTCAGGGCTCGTGCGGAGTTCTGGATTCTCTCAGCTTCGGGCGTCGACGGGTCAGGCGAGGTCGAAGAGGAGGACTTCGGCTTGCTTGGCGTTCGTCAGCACGAGCTTGGGTTCGTTCGTCGCGGCGAGGGCGTCGCCTTGCTCGAGCTTCTGGCCGTTGACCTCGAGCGAGCCGCGCGCGACTTGGAGCCACGCGTGGCGGCCGGGGGCGAGGGTGTGGGTGAGCTCCTTCGCTCCGTCGAGGCGGGCGACGAGGAGTTCGGCGTCCTGGCGGATCGCGAGCGAGCCGTCGCGGCCCGATGCGGTCGCGACGGGGACGAGGCCGCCCTTCTCGAGCGCGCTGCTGAAGTCCTTCTGGCCGTAGCGCGGCGTTTCGCCGGCCTTCGACGGGAGGATCCAGATCTGGAGGAGGTGCACGAGCTCCGACTTCGACGCGTTGAACTCGCTGTGCAGCACGCCGCGGCCGGCGGACATGTACTGCGCCTCGCCCGGACGGATGATCGAGCCGTTCCCCATCGAGTCTTCGTGCTTCAACGCGCCTTCGAGGACCCACGTCACGATCTCCATGTCGCGGTGGCCGTGCGTCGGGAAGCCCATCGCGGGCTGCACGCGGTCCTCGTTGATCACGCGCAGCGAGCGGAAGCCCATGTGCGCGGGGTCGTAGTAGTCGGCGAAGGAGAACGTGTGGCGCGCGTCGAGCCAGCCGTGGTCGGCGCGGCCGCGTTCGTGGGATCGGCGGAGCTGGAGCATGGTCGGTTCCTCTCTCGCGGCCGCGTTCCGGGCGGCGGCGAAGGCCGAGAAGATGGTCGCGGCGCCGGAACGCGCAAGGCGTCACCCGAGGGTAACGCCGCGGCATCGACACTCCGAGCGCGAGTTACGCGCGTTCGTCTTCGGAGAGGAAGGCGGGGAGCGAGGGCCCGTTTCCCGCGGTGATTCCGGCGTTTCTCGTCGCGCGAGAGGCTCGAGGGGCCCGAGCCCTCGATTCCAGCAGGGATTTCAGCGCTTCTTGTCGTGGCACACGAGGTCGATCACGACCGCGCTCGCGAGCACGATCACGTCGTCCGCATCGTCGTCGACGTGGATCCCGTAGGTGTCGGTCCACGAGAACCAGCGTTTCGAGACGGTCGCGACGACCTCGCCGCGGCGCTCGAAGTGGTACTCGTGGTCCCAGAAGTCGCCGACGGCCTCGAGGTCGTCGGGGCCGGGGACGTCGACCTCGAACTTGCAGCGGAAGAAGGTGAAGAGCTCCTTCTTCACCTGCGCGGCGACGCGGCCGTTGCGGATGAGCTCGTACGTCGGACCCCACGAGAGGAGCCGCTGACGGATGAAGAGGAGCTCGTTCCCCTGCATGTCCTGGAACGAGAGCTTGTCCCCGAGGCTGAGCGCGCGTCCGTCGACGAAGTAGCGATCGCGACCGCTCGCGTCCTGGATGCGGAAGTCGTCGCCGAACGAGAGCCACTTCTGCTTCATCACGTAGCGCATGGGAACTCCTCCACGAGGCGCGCGTCCTACGCCGCGCGAGCGGCGCGCATTCGAGCACGATTCCCGGGCGCGAGCGAGGGCGGCTCGAGCCCGCCGCGGGATCGAATTCGACTCGAGTCCAAGCGCGAGCGCGTTCGGCTCGAGCCCGCCGCGGGAACGAATTCGACTCGAGTCCAAGCGCGGGCGAGGGCGGCTCGAGCCTGCGGTAGCGAGTGCGCCTCGAAAACGAGCGCGGGCCGCGCGTTTCGGCGCAGCCCGCTCTCGAAGGATGGGACGCGAGTCTTAGGTCGAGGATTCGGCGCATGAGCGCGGCTCTCGCGAGCCCGCGCTCGCCCGTTTCACTCGGCGTCGCGGTCCGTCTCGCCGCGCGCGATCGCCTTGAACACGGGGAGGAGCGCCTCGCGCCGCGTCTGACGCTGCGTGCGCGCGTCGTTCGTCTGTTTCTCGAGTTCGTCGTTGGGCGAATCGAACAGCGACGCGAACGCGAACACCGCGAACCCGCGGAACTCCTGCAGCGCGGTCGAGAGCTGGCCCTTGTGCAGCGCGACGTCGCCCGAGTCGACGCGCACGCCCATCACGACGGGCACGTCGCGCGAAATGCCGCGCCAGAGTTCGACGCGCTTCGCGAAGATCGCGGGATCCTTCGTGTAGTTCATCGGGTAGAGCACGTCGACGAGGCCGTCCTTCACCCACGTGCGCACGTCCTGGAAGTGGTGCTCGAGCGCGCGCTCGGGCTCCGGTCCGACGGCGGCGGAGAGCTCGACGTCGGGCTTCTCCTGGCGCACCTGACGCCGGATCTCGCGCAGGAGGTTCGTCACCTGCTCCGCGCGCCACGCGTTCCATCCGGCCTTGTCCTCGTCCGGCGTCTTGCCCGTCTCGCCGCGGAAGAGCTTCACCGTCTTCGCGTCGCGCGGGTAGTCGAGCCCCTTCTCCGCGAGGTCGTTCGGGAAACGGATGTAGTCGAGGTGCAGTCCGTCGACGTCGTAGCGCGCGACGAGGTCGCGCATCACGTTCGAGAGGTAGCGCCGCACCTCGGGGAGGCACGGGTTCAGGCTGACGTAGAACTTGTCGGTGAACGGCTGCACCTTCCCGTTCTGGTCGTACCAGAGCCAGTCCTTGTGCTCGTTCCACACTTGGTGCGGATCCGTCGGCGCGGTCGTGCCCCACCACGCGGGAACGACGTTCACCCAAGCCTTGAGCTTGAGCCCGCGCGCGTGCGCGGCCTCGATCGCCGTCGCGAGCGGATCGAAGCCCGGATCGGCGAAGCCGAACTGCTCACCCCACGGCTCGTACGCGGACTTGTAGCTCGCCGTCGCGTTGCCGCGCACCTGGAAGAGCATGGTGTTCATGCCCGCGAGCCGGCACGCCTCCGCGGCCTTTTCGATGTCGTGCGCGTTCTGGTAGTCGAAGCGCGTGACCCACATCGCACGCTCGACGGAGCGCGCTTTCGGCACGCCCGCGGGCAGGCGGATCGAGTTCGACGTGTTGCAGCTCGGCGCGAACGCGGCTGCGACGGTGATCAGGCAGAGGGAGAGGAAGGTCGAGATGCGTTCCATGGAGTCGGGGCAGGCGACGTCGCGGCGCGCGTGGGATGAAGGTCGTGTGCGGGACGCGCGAGCAAGAGTCCGAAGACGAACGCGATCGTGCTGCCGACCGGAACATACCAGGGCCAGGCGAGCGGTTGAAGCATCCAATCGGGCGGTGCGACGCGGTCGCGCAGGACCGGTACGAGCAGCACCTCGTTCGCCCAAGGGAGCAGCACGAGCGCCGCGAACAGCCACGCCGTCGCGCGCGACTCCGCGGCGCGCAGGCGCGCGTCCGCCCACGCCGGACGGAGCCGGACGAGGCACCAGAGCACCGCGCACACCGCCGCGAAGGCCCAGCACACGCGCACCGAGCCCGCGTCGTGCCGCGCGAGCGCGTAGACCCAAGCGACGGAGAGCGGCGCCGACCAGAGGAACCCGCTCCCCTCCGGCCGCCGCGGCAGCCACGCGAGGAAGAAGGAGGCGAGGAGCGCGCCCTGCGTGAGCCCGGCCGCCGCCAGTCCCAGATCGAGCACCGACGGAAAGTCGCCTCGGATGCGCTTCATCGCGAGCGCTCCGATGCAGAGCACGAGGCCCGCGATCAGCACGAACCCCCGCGCCGCGCGGACCCGGCGGCGCTCGTGGAGCTCCCCCGTCGCCGCCGCGCCGCGCCGGGCGCTCCACGGGTCGTACAGGTTCGCGATGCCGGTCTGCGAGAGCGCCGTGAGCACCCCCGCGAGCGTGCTGATCGCCGCGGCGAAGATCCCCGCGACGATCAGGCCCTTCCACGGGCTCGCGACGTGCTCGACGACGAAGAGCGGCAGGATCCGATCGGGGTTGTCGCGGTAGAGCGCGAGCGCGTCGCCCTGGAGCGGGTGGCGCTCGTACCAGGCGAACAGCGCGACGCCGACGAACGCGACGAGCACGGTGACGAGCACGGAGACCGAGCTCGCGATCAGCGCCTTGCGCGCGTCGCGCACGCTGCCGCAGCAGAACACGCGCTGCGCCATCATCTGGTCCATGCCGTACGCACCGATGCCGCCGAAGCTCGCGGCGAGGAGCGCGGCCCAGAACGTGTACGCGCGCGCCGGGCTTCGGCTGAAATCGAAGAAGTCGAACTTGTGCGCGTCGACGCCGACCTGGAGCAGCCGCGCGAAGCCCGTGTCGAGGTGGCTCACGACCGCGACGAGCGCCGCGACCGCCGCCGCGGTGAACACGAAGAAGAGGACGAGGTCCGTCCAGACGACGCTCGCCATCCCACCGATCCACGTCCAGAGCACCGCGAGCACGCCGATCAGCCCGATCGAGAGCGCGAGCGACGAGACGTGCGTCTTCGCGGCGATGCCCGCGAGCTCTTCGTGCAGGAGCACTTCGAGCACGATCGCGGTCAGGTAGAGCCGCGCGCCCTGCGCGAGCACGCTCCCGAACGCGAAGAGCGCGCTCGTCGCCTGCCGCGCGCGTGCGCCGAGGCGCGCCTCGACGTAGTCGTACGGGCTGTAGATCTCGCGCTCGAACCACGCGGGCACGAGCCACCACGCGACGAAGAGGCGTGCGAGGACGTTGCCGACGATCGCGATCTGGAGGTAGGTGAAGTTCCCCCCGGGCCCGAACACGATCGCGGGGACGGCGACGAGCGTGAGTGCGCTGATCTCGGTGGCGACGATCGACGCGCTGACCGCCCACCAAGGCAGCGTGCGTCCGCCGAGGAAGTACTCGCGGATCGAGCCGCGCCGGCCCGCGATCCAACCGACGATCGTCGTCGCGAGGAGCACTCCGGCGACGACGCCCCAGTCGAGCGCGGTGAAGGATCCTGCGAGGGCGAGCACGAGTTCGATGGGAACAGGTGCGTTGCCCTGGAGCAAGGGGGACGCGTCGAAGGTTGCGCCTCGACTCGGCGCCGGTCGGCATCGACGGCGCCGAGTCCAGGACGACGCTCGTGGTCGTGCGCGCTGGACCCGAAACGCCGGCCGAGCGTCACCCGCGCGTGCTGCCCTCGCGCGTGGCGGCGCGATCGGCGAACAAGGCGAGGGCCGCCGCGCCGATCGCGGGCGCGGGCCGCAGCGTCGACGGCGCGAGCAAGCCCGTGCGGAGCGTGCTGCCCTCGAGGTAGTGCGTGCAGAGCACGAGCGAACCCGACTGCTCGATCGCGCGGGAGAGTGCCTCCTCCGTCCTGTCGCGGAGCACGTGCGCGAGGTCCGCGCGCGCATAGAGGCGGCCGAGGTGCTGCCCGAGCACGATGCGCTCGAGCATCGTCCCCGGGCGCGGGTGCTTGCCGCGCGCAGTCGGCTTCCGGCCCTCGTGCACGGCGCGAATGCGCTCGAAGCAGAGCGTCGCGAGCGCGTCCGCGGCCTCCTCGAACACGGCGAGTGCGTGCTCGTCGCCGTCGGCGGCGCGACGCTCGGGTTGATCGTCGATCGAGAGCGGGAGCGGCAACTCGGCGCGCGCCGCGAAGCGCTCGTTCATCGCGCGCATCGAGAGGAGCTCCTCGTACCCGACGCCCGGCCGCGCCTCCATCTGCCACGCCTTCGCGACCGTGCTCTTCAATGCGTCGAGCCCGAGGATCTCGCCGCCGAGCTTGAACGCCTCGGCGAGCCCCGTTCCGCCGCCGACGTAGTACGCATTCGACGTCCCGCGCAGGAGGCCCTGCACGTCGCACTCCTCGCCCCACGCGCACGCGACGCCGTCCGACTCGAGCGCGTGGATCGGTTTCACGAGCCGCAAGCCCTCCGACGCGAGCTCGCGCTCGAGCTGCGCGCAGAACTCGGGCATGCGCGGCCCGTTCTTCATCACCGCGACGCCGCGACGGTCCTTCGTCTTGAGCCCGGGGAAGCACATCCCGAGCACGACGTCGCGCTCACCGGCCTGCGAAGCGACGGAGAGGATCACGCCCGCGGTCGCCTCGACCCACATCTCGCCTTCGAGGACCTCGGGCTCGCTGAGCTCGAGCTTCCCGCGCTGATGCGCGACGAGCTGCTGCGCCATGGGAACGGACTCGAAACCGGTGATGCGCTCGTAGCACGTCGCGGCGCTCGCGGGCCCGGTCGAGAGCGTCAGCGCGCCGTCCTCGTCGGAGAGGACCAGGACCTGGTGCGCCTTGACCTCGCTCGCGCCGCCGTCGACGCCGATCAAGAGCACGTTTTCGTGGAACGCGGACATGCGACGGCGCCGGGGGAGCGCCATTTCGGGCCGTGCGCGGGGCGCTGTCAAGGCGCGGGATTCCGAGGACGGCTCGAATGTCGCGCGCGAAGACGCATACTGCGCGCCGCCTCGGGCCCTCCGAGGCGAGAGTTCCCCACCGCGAGGTCCCCATGTTCCATCGCATCGCTCGAGGAGCCGCGTCCGCGCGTTCGTCACGTCGCGGCGCCGTCGGCAAAGGCTGTTTGATCGCGCTCGTCGTCGTCGTCGTGCTCGTCCTGATCGTCGGCGGCGTCGGTGTCGGCGGCTACAACGGACTCGCGTCGTCGCAGGAGAACGCGAAGGCGAAGTGGGCCGAGATCGACAACCAGTACAAGCGCCGGTTCGACCTCGTCCCCAACCTCGTCGCGACCGTGAAGGGCGCCGCGGACTTCGAGAAATCGACGCTCGAGGCCGTCACCGAGGCACGCGCGTCGGTCGGACGCGCGCAACTCCCGTCGAGCCTCCCCACCGACTCCGCGCAGCTCCAGGCGTACCTCGCGGCGCAGCAGAACCTCTCCGGCGCGCTGTCGCGATTGCTCGTCGTCTCCGAGCAGTACCCGGCGCTGCGCGCGACGGAGTCGTTCAAGGACCTGCAGTCGCAGCTCGAAGGCACGGAGAACCGCATCGCCGTCGCGCGGCGCGACTACATCGACGCGGTCAAGGCCTACAACACGAAGCTCGCGACCTTCCCGAGCAACGTCATCGGCGGCTTCTTCCGCTTCGAGCGGCTTTCGCAGCTCGAAATCGACGCGACTGAACGCGCCACGCCGAAGGTCGACTTCGGGACGTCGAAGTGAGGAAGCTCCGCGAGCTCGCCGCGCGCGTCGTCCTCGCGCTCGTCGCGAGCACGCTCGTGCTCGGCGTCGCGCCCGCGCTCGAACCCGCGCGCTCGTGCGCGGCGGAGCTCGCTCCCGCAGCTCCCACCTTCGACGTCGACGTTCCGAGCAACGACGGCTGGGTCACGGACCTCGCGCACCTGCTCTCCTCGGCCGAGGAGCGCGAGCTCGAGGCCGCGATGGAGGCGTACAAGCGCGGGTCGGGGCACGACATCGCGCTCCTGACCGTGCCCGACCTCCGCGGCCGCACGATCGAGGAGTTCGCGCTCGAGGTCGCGCGCACGTGGAAGCTCGGCTCGGTCGAGACGAACGACGGCGCGTTGCTCGTCGTCGCGAAATCGGAGCGCAAGCTGCGCATCGAGGTCGGACGCGGTCTCGAAGGCACGCTCACGGACGCGCGGTGCGCGCAGATCATCCGCAACGACATCACGCCGCAGTTCAAGGCCGGACGTTTCGGCGACGGGATCCGCAACGGGATCGCCGCGATGCAGTCCGCGGCGGGCGGAGCGCCGGTGAACGTGCGCCGCTCGATCCCCGAGCCGGCACCGAAGATCGGGGTCGACTTCGGCGCGCTCGCCTGCACGCTCCTCGTCCTCTTCTTCCTGCTGGTGCTCCTGAGTCGTCTCCGGCGCTACGGCGGAGCTTGGGGGACGGGGCGAAGGTCGCGGGGCGGCATGTTCTGGGGCGGGCACTTCGGTGGCGGCGGTTTCGGCGGCGGCGGCGGAGGAGGCGGCGGGTTCAGCGGGTTCGGCGGAGGCGGCGGGTTCAGCGGCGGCGGTTCCTCGGGGAGTTGGTGATGGAGAACGCGTTCGCGATCCTGCTCCAGACCGGAGCGACCGAGTTGTGGCCGGAAGAAAGCCACCCGTGGCTGCACGTCATCGCGCGCTTCGGGCCGTACGCGCTCGGAGCGGTGCTCATGTTCCTCGTCGTGCGCGCGCTCGTCCGCCAGAGACGGTACCGCGCCCTGTCCGTGCTCGGTGAGCGCGATCAGGCCGCCGTGCATGCGGCGCTCCAGGACGTGGAGAAGCGCACCGTGGGCGAGATCGTCCCCGTGGTGCTCGAGCGCTCGGACGCTCACGAGGGCGCGCGCTGGGCATGCGCGCTGGTCGCGCTGCTCGCGTGCAGCTTGCTGCTCGAGGCGTACCTCTCGTGGACGCAGCCGCACTGGCTCCTGCTCGAGCAGCTCGCGTTCGGCGCACTCGGATACGGGCTCGCATGGCTGCTGCCCGACCTGCAGCGCACGTTCGTCAGCGAAGCACGCGCGACCGAGATGGCGGAGGAGCAGGCGTTCCAGGAGTTCTTCCGTCTCGGACTGCACCGCACGGAAGGGCGCACCGGCGTGCTCGTGTTCGTCAGCTTGTTCGAGCGACGCGTGATCGTCCTCGGCGACGAGGGCATCGACGCGAAGACGGGCGCCGCGCACTGGGAAGCGACGCGGGAACACGTCCTCGCGGGCATCCGGCGCGGCTCGCTCGCGCATGGTCTCGTCGAGGGCATCCGCGCGACGGGACACGTGCTCGCCGAGCATCATCCGTGGCGAGCGGGCGACCGCAACGAGCTCCCCGACCGGTTGGTCGTGCGGCAGCGCTAGCCGAGTCCGCGCGAGGGAGGGACGGCGCTCGTCCTCCGTCGCGCGACGAGTTCACGGCGCGGCGCTCGCGTCGACGATCAGGCGGGCATCGGCGTGCGGACGGAGGTGACTCGCGGGCCAAGAAGGATCGGGCGGGCTCTCCAACGTGCGCCGGACGAGCGCGCGCTTCGCTTCGCCGAACGCGAGGATGCGGAGCGCGCGCGCCTCGAGGATCGTCGCGATGCCCATCGTGACGGCGTGCGTCGGCACGTGCGCGAGCCCGTCGAACGCCGGCGCCGCGTCCTGTCGCGTCCACGGGTGGAGCTCGACACGGCGTGTCCGCGATGCGCGCGTCGAGCCCGGCTCGTTGAACCCGACGTGGCCGTTGCGTCCGATTCCGAGCAACTGCAGGTCGATCCCGCCTGCATCGCGGATCGCGCGCTCGAACGCATCGCAGTACGCGGGCAGCTCCTCGATGCGCACGGCGTGTCCTTCGACGACGCCGTCGGGGAAGTGCACGTTCGCGAGCGGCACGCCGGCAGGCGCGAAGAGAACGCGCTCCATCCAGGCACGAAAGGCCCGGGGATCGCCGAGCGCGAGGCCGCAGTACTCGTCCAGGTTGAACGTGCGCACGCGCCGGAGATCGAGGCCCTCCTCGCGGTGCAGGCGCGCGAGCTCCGCGTACACGCCAGTCGGCGTGTTGCCGGTCGCGAGCCCGAGCACGGCGTCGGGCTTCCGGCGCACCAACGCGGCGACTTCGCTCGCGATCGCACGCTCTGCGGTGGTGCGTGACTCGAAGACCTGGAGGTTCATGGGCAGGAGGCGGGTCAAGGCCGCGGGAGCCTACCCGCTCCGTCGCCGCGGCGTCGACGTCTTGCTCATGCAAGCCGAGGAGGAGGCCGCGAACCACGCGACGCTTCGGGCGCGGCGTTGAACTCGAGCCAGTACTTCCCGAACGCGACGAGCATCTCCTGCAGCGCGTCGAACGCGACGGGCTTCACGAGGTAGGAGTTGCAGCCCGCGTCGTACGCGCGATCGACGTCGCCCGGTTCCTTCGAGGAGCTCAGCACGACCACGGGGATCCGCCGCGTGTCGACGCGTGCGCGCATCCACGTCAGGAGCTCGATCCCGCTCCCGCCGGGCATCTTCAAATCGAGCAGGATCATCCACGGCATCGGGTTCGCCGCGCGGTCCTGGAACGGAGCCTCGCCGGTCAGGTAGGCGCGCGCCTGCGCCACGCTCCCCGCGCTGCGCACTTGGAGCGCGATCCCCGCGCGACGCAGCGCGCGCTGGACCAGGACGACGTCGTTCGGATCGTCTTCGACGAGGAGGAGCGTGAGGTTCTCGGCCTTCATGGGCGATCCGTCGCGGAGGGGAGCTCGATCCAGAAATGACTGCCTTCGCCGAGTCGAGACTCGACACCCGCGCGGCCTCCCATGCGCTCCGTCGCGCGTCGGACGATCGCGAGCCCGATCCCGGTGCCGGGGTACTCGTCGTGCGGATGCAGTCGCTCGAACGCGCGGAAGATCCGCTCTTGGTGCTCGGGGGCGATGCCGATCCCTTCGTCGTCGACCCACAGGCGGACGTTCGAGCCCGAGCGCTCGGTGCGGAGACGGATGCGCGGCGTCTTCCCCGGCCGCACGAACTTCGCCGCGTTCGTCAGCAGGTTCGAAACGACCTGCAGCAGCGTCGGACGATGGCCGAGCATCGGGAGCAAGGGGCGCTCCACTTCGATGACGGCGTTCGAGCCGTCCAGCACGGCGTGCACGAGGTTGCGCGCTTCGCGGACGACGTCCTCCGTCGCGATCGGCTCGAGCACGATCTCGGTCTTGCCCATGCGGCTGTAGGCGAGCAGGTCGAGCAGCATCCTGTCCATGCGCTCCGCCGCGGCCGTCATGCGCGCGAGGTAGTCCATGCCCTGCACGTCGAGGCGCTCGCCGTAGTCCTCGATCACCGCGGTGCCGAGGCCCTGGATCGCACGGAGCGGAGCGCGGAGGTCGTGCGAAACGGTGCGGACGTAGCTCTCGAGCTCCTCGTTCACCTCCGTGAGCTCGGCCGTGCGCTCGAGGACGCGCTGCTCGAGCTCCTCCGCGTTGCGACGCACCTTCTCGTGCAGGCGGAGCTGCACGAGACCGACGGCGAGCAGACCGGCGATCTCGCGGCCGAGTTCGCACTCGCCGTCGGAGATGCCCTCGTGGGTCGCGGACCAGAGGTTCAGCGCGCCGAGGACCTGGCCCTGCGAGAGCATCGGGATCACGACGACGGAGCGGATGCCCTCGCGAACGAGTTCGTCGACTTGCGGAACCACCGAGCGATGCGGCTCGAGGTCGGTGATGCGGAGGACTTCGTTGCGGCGGACCGCGGCGAGGATGTCTGCCGGGACGAGCTCCAGCGGAATCATGGCGCCGGGGCGGGCGCGGCTCGTGTACTCCGAGTCGATGCCGGCGAGCGTCAGCACGCGCGACTGCTCGTCCAACAGGAGCACGCTCGCCCTCCTGCACGTGATCGACGAGCGCGTCGCCGCGAGCACGCTCGCGAGGAGTTCGGCGCTCGTCCGCGAGTGCAGGATCGCGCCTCCGATCCGGTTCAAGGTCGCGAGCCGCTCCGAGAGTCGTCGCTGCTCCTCAGCGCGCGAATGGAGCTCCTCGTCCAGGCGAACCTGCCGGAGACCGATCGCGAGCAGGTCCGCGACTTCGCGCAGGAAGTCGAGCTCCACAGGCTCGAGACGGCTCGGCCGATCGCGCCCGATGCAGAGCACGCCGAGCAGTTCGCCCTGGAGCACCATCGGCGTCGCGGTGTAGCTGAAGATGCTCTCGTCGAGCAGGTCCTGGAGCGTGCTGATGCACGGCGAGTGCTCGCGGATGTCCTCGACGCACCACGCGTGTCCTGCGCGGAGATCGGCGATCGATCCGAAGTGCATTTCCGCCAGCGGTCCCGTACGGCCCGCGGACAGGCGCGAAGGCACCTTCGTGACCGCCGCGACGACCTCGTAGCGTGTCGCGGCGTCGTCGAAGAGGATCACGCTCGCGCGCTGGCATTCGATCGCCTGGTGGATGCGCTCGACCGAAGTGAGCGCGATGCCCGCGGCCGAACGGACCTCGAGGATGCGCCGGCCGATGTCGTTGATCGTGGAGAGCCGCGTCGTGAGGTCCCGTTCGCGCTCGTGGAGCCGCAACTGCTCCATCGCGAGCGCGAGCATGTCCCCGACCTCGCGAAGGAAGTCGCCCTCGGCCTCGGGCAGATCGCCGGTGCGATCGAGCCCGATGCTCAGCGTCCCGAGCAGTCGTCCGTGCAGCACGAGTGGCGCGAAGACGATCGCGAGCACGCCTTCCTCGACGAGGTCTGCGACTTCGGGGAGGTCTCGGACGAGCGGCCTCAGGTCCGGCACCGTCGCGAGCAGGCCCGCGGCGAGGCGCGAGGTTTCGCGAGCGGCGAGGAACTGCGTACCCGACTTGCCCCCGACGTGGAAATGGTGCGGCTTCCTCGAGGCCACCGCGATCAGTCGCCCGGGGCCCGGCTCGAGATCGAACACGGTCACGCTGACGCGCGTGCATTGGATCTGCGTGAGCACGCGATCCACGGCCGCGCCGGCGATCCCCTCGATCGTGTCCGAGGCGAGGATCGCCCGCCCGATCTCGTGCAGCGTCTCGAGGCGCTCGGTGAGCCGGAGGCGCTCGTCCTCGACGCGCGCGTGCTCCAGCACGATGCCCGCCATGCTCGCGGCGAAATCGAGCAACATCGACTCGCGCGGGCTGGGTTCGCGCGGCTCGCGCCAGTACATCGAAACGGAGCCGAGCACGTCGCCGCGCACCGAAACGACGGGGTTCGACCAAGCGGCGCGGATGCCCTCGCCCTCGAAGAGCCCGAGGATGTTCCGGGTCAGCGGGCTCTCCTGGACGTCGCGCACGATCGTACGCTCGCGCGTGGCGCACGCATTCCCGCACGGACATCCGCCTGCGACGACCTCGACGCCGTCCACCGCGCGCACGAAGTCGCGCGAGAGCGACGGTCCCGCCGCGAAGTCGAGTCGGCGCCCGTTCGCCGACTTGCTCAGCGCCGCGCCGCGCATGCCGAGCATCTGCCGCTCCATCCCCTGCAGGAGCGCCGAAAGCGTGTCTTCGATCGGAGCCTCGTCGATCACGAGCCGCATGACCTGCTGGTGGGTCGCTGCGACGCCCTGCGCGAGCGAGCGCTCGATCGCGAGCGCCGCGAGGCTCGTCGCCATCTCGAGGAGTTGGTGCTCGCGCGCGCTCGGCCGGCGGCGTTGGCGCCAGTACATCACGAAGGTGCCGAGCACCTCGCCTTCCCCGTTCAAGATCGGCTGCGACCAGCCCGAGCGCATCCCGTACTTCGAGAGCAGCGGCCAGAACGACGCCATCAGCGGATCCGTTTCGAAGTCCTCGCTGATGCAGAGTTCCTTCGTGTAGCTCGCGCGACCGCACGTACCCCCGGTCGGATCGATCATGAGGCCGTCGAGCGCGGTGAGCACCTCTTCGGGGAACGATGGTCCCGCCGCCGGATGCAGTCGCACGCCGTCGACGTCGCGCAGGAGCACGCCGGCGATCATCCCCGGGACCTGCCTCTGGATGCCCGACGCGAGCACCTCGAGGATCAGCTCGATCGGCTTCTCGTCGAGGATGCCGCGCAGGATCTCGCGCTGCGTGTCCTCGATCCAACGCGTGTTCCGGCGCGAGAGCGCGAGCCCCGTGAGGCTCGCCGCCGTCTCCATGATCTCCAGGTACGAGCGATTGGGCTCACCCGGCGCCGTGAGATACAGGGCGAAGGTGCCGAGCACGTCGCGCTCGGGCGACAGGATCGGCTGCGACCAGATCGCGCGGAGCCCGAACCGCGCGAGCACGTCGCGGAACGTTCGGGTACGCGGATCCGTCTCCACGTCGGCGCAGACGATCCGCTCTTTGAACCACGCGGCGGCGCCGCATGCGCCGGACTCCGGGCCGATCTCGAGCCCGTCCACGAGTGCGCAGAACTCCGGCGCGAGACCGAGCGCGCACGCCGTGCGGAGGTGCTGTCCATCCTGTTCGACGAGGAGGATCGACCCCTGCGCCTCCGGGATCTGGGCTTGGATGCTCTCGAGCACCTCCTGCAGGAACGTGCTCTCGGACACTCCGCCGAGGATGCGACGCAGGAGGTGCTCCTGGATCTTCTGGAGGTCGGACGCGAGCTTCTGCGCCGAAACGTCCTGCACGAGGGAGACGACGGAGACGAGTTCCCCCTTCTCGTCGCGGAGGAGCGAATCGTGCCACGTGCACTGGAGCGTCCGGCCCTGCTTCGTGCGCACACGCGCCTCGTGGACGACGCGATCGACGCCGCTCGAACGCATCCGCTCGAACGCGTCCGAGACGGCGGTTTCCGCCTCGGACAGGAACTCGAGCCCGTCGTTCGGACTCCTTCCGACGACGTCGGCGCTGCTCCATCCGAAGATGCGCTCGGCGCCGTCCGACCAGCGGACGACGCGGAGATTCCTGTCCCATTCGATCAGCGCGAGCGGCGAATTGTCGACGTGCGCATCGAGGCGCTGCAGCGCGAGCTGGAGCTCCCGCTCGACGCTCCGCAACCGAGTGACGTCGATGTTGACCCCGGTGACGCCCGTGATGCCGCGCTCCGTACGCACCGGCGCGAGCACCGAGTGGAAGTGGCGCTGCTGCCCGTCGATCACACGCTCGAACTGCGTCTCGACCGTCTCTCCCAGAGTCGCGCGCCGGTGGTTCGTGCTCCAGAACGCCTCGACGTCGGGGGGATAACCGAGCTCGGGAACGGTCTTGCCTACCATGCGACCATTCGCGCGCAGGTCGGTCGCGTTCTGCATCCTCACGCGCCCATCGAGGTCCTGCACCCAGACCTCGAACGGCAGGCTCTCGAGCGCTGCGGACAACGCCGATTCGCTGCTCTCCGCCCGCAGGCGCGCCGCTTCCTCCGCCGCGAGCGCCTGCCGCGAACTACGGTGCAGCAGCACGAGCGGCAGCGGGATCAAGACGAGCGTGATCAACCCGAGCGCGATCCACCACGGCAGCGTCGCGGCGTGCACCGCGGCGTCGACGTCGGCCGTCGGGGTCAGCGTGAGGAGCGTGATCCCTTTCGACGGCGACGTCCCGATTGCGACGATGCAGCCCTCGCCGTCGATGCGGACCTCGTCGCTCCATGGGAGGGGCTGACTCAGGATCTCGCGCAGCTCGCGGGTCGGCGCGCCGACCTGCTCCAGGGAGAGCGTCGCCCACGACGCGCCGACGAGCTCGGGATGACCGGTGTGGAGCAGGATGCGCTCGTCGCGATCCAGGACGACGAGCTGCGACGTCTCGAAGCGACGGAGCTCCTCGAAGTTGTGCTGCAGTCCGAGCAAGGCCGCGGCGTCGAGCGTCGAGCCCGGCAGCGAGTCGACGAGCGTCAACCGCGCCTGCACCCCGTGCACGGCGGCTTCGTGACTGCGCGCGAGCAACTCGGAATGGCTCCGGTTCAGCGCGAGGATCCCGACCGTGATCGAGAGCACGAGCGCGAGCACGCCTGCTCCGAACGCCAGCCGATTGGAACGTCCGACCGTCTGGGGAACGACGTCGGGCGACTCGAAGGGCATGGGCGATAGGCTAGCGGCGGGGTGCGGGCCCGCAACGAGCAGGTGTGCGTGCTCGCGACCTCGTCGAGTCCTCCCCCAGCCCGGACGCCCGACCCGGCCGCGGCGGAGGAGTCGGCCCGCCGTCGAGCGAATCCTCCATCCGCACCCCCTCCCCACGAACGAACGCGCCGTCCCGGGGCGAACCGAGACGGCGCGTGGAATGGCCCGCGTTCGGAGCTCAGCCGGTCCCGCGGCTCAGGTAGTCCTGCATCGTGAAGGCGACCAGGATCGCGAACCAGACGAGCGAGGACCCGACCATGATCCAGACGATCTTCTTCGACCACAGGACGTGCATGAAGATCAGCACGACGAGCGTGGCCTTCGTGATCGCGATCAGGAGCGCCACGACGGTGTTGTAGGCGCCGAGGTCCATGCTCGCGGTCCAGACCGTGAGTGCCGTCAACGCGAACAGGAGCGCGATGATCGTGAAGTAGAGCTTCAAGGACACGACGTGGACATGGTGCCCACCGTGGCCCTGGACGGAGCCGTGATCGTGGCCGCTCATGAGTGATGAGGTCCGAAGTGGTAGCCGAGGAGGTAGATCATCGGGAAGAGGAAGATCCACACGATGTCGACGAAGTGCCAGTAGAGGCCGGACATCTCGAGCGCGTCGTGGTGCTCGGGGACGAACTCGCCCTTCTTCGCGCGCAGGAAGATCCAGGCCATCAGGCCCGCGCCGACGATCATGTGCGCGGCGTGGACGCCGGTCATCGCGAAGTAGAGGAAGAAGAAGATCTTCGCGTGCGGGACCTCTTCGGGGTGCTGCGCGAACCACTCCGACATGTGCCCCGGATCGAACGTCGGCCCGGGCACGAGGTGGTGCTCGAACTTCGACGCGTACTCGAAGTACTTGATCACGAGGAAGGTCAGGCCGAACACGATCGTCAGCACCAGCATGATGAGCTGCGTCGGCTTGCTTCCCGTGGCTCCGCCGCGGACGGCGAGCGCCATGGTGAGCGACGAGGCGAGCAGCACCATCGTGTTCACGAAGCCGAGCTTCACATCGAGCAGGTTGCTCGCGTGCGCGAACGCGTCCGGATAGAGGTTCCGGTACACGATGTAGGCGATGAACAGGCCGCCGAAGAACATCACCTCTTGGACGAGGAAGGCCCACATGCCGTAGACGGCCGAGTCCTTCTGCTGCTCCAGGTCGTCGAAGTGATGGGCGAGCCCGGGGTGATGGGCGTGGCCGTGACCGGGGTCGCCGTGCGCTCCGTGATGGGGCGCGGCGATGGGGGCTGCGTGTGCGCTAGTGGACACCGTGAGCTTCCTTGCCGGAGTACATCTCGTGGTAGGCGTACGCCTCTTGCGTCACGCGGGGCGTGACCTCGAAGTTGTGCGGAATCGGCGGGGTCTGCGTCTCCCACTCGAGGCCCGTGGCGCCCCAGGGGTTCTTCTCCGTGACGACCTTGCCGAACTTGAGCGACCAGATCAGGTTCAACGCGGCGAGCAGGTAGCCCGTGCCGAGGACCGCGGCGCCCGCGGAGGAGAGCACGTTGAGCACTTGGAACTCCGGCGCGTACGCGTGGTAGCGGCGCGGCATGCCCATGTACCCGACGATGAACTGCGGGAAGAAGGTCATGTTGAACCCGACGAAGATGATCAACGCCGCGAGCTTGCCCGCGAGCTCGTTGTACATGCGGCCGAACATCTTCGGCCACCAGTAGTGGAGCCCGCCGAAGAACGCGGTCACCATCCCGCCCACCATCACGTAGTGGAAGTGGGCCACGACGAAGTAGTTGTCGTGCATGTGGATGTCGAGGCCCATCGACGCGAGGAAGAGCCCCGTCACGCCGCCGATCAGGAAGAGGCCGAAGAACGCGAGCGTGTAGAGGAACGGAGTCGCGAACTCGATCGAGCCCTGATACAGCGTCGCGGTCCAATTGAAGATCTTCACGGCCGTGGGGACGGCGATCATCACCGTCAGCACCGAGAAGACGAGGCCCGCGTAGGCCGACTGGCCGCTGACGAACATGTGGTGGCCCCACACGAGGAAGCCCAGCACCGCGATCGCGAGCGACGAGAAGGCCACGAAGCTGTAGCCGAAGATGCGCTTGCGCGAGAAGGCGGCGACGAGCTCGCTGATCACGCCCATCGCCGGCAGGATCATGATGTAGACCGCCGGGTGGCTGTAGAACCAGAACATGTGCTCGAACAGGATCGGGTCCCCGCCGACCTTCGGATCGAAGATCCCGACGTGGAAGATGCGCTCGAGCGCGAGCAGCAGCACGGTGATCGCGAGCACGGGCGTCGCGAGCACGTTGATCAGCGCCGTCGCGTAGGACGCCCAGATGAAGAGCGGCAGACGGAACCACGTCATCCCCGGCGCGCGCATCGTGTGCACGGTGACGAGGAAGTTCAGGCCCGTCAGGATCGACGAGAAGCCCGTGATGAACACCATGATCGCCGTCTCGGCGACGCGGGTGTTCGAGTACGTCGAGCTGTACGGCGCGTAGAACGTCCAGCCCGTGTCGACGCCGCCCGTGGCCGCGACGAAGAGCGTCAGCAGACCGCCGGTGACGAAGATGTACCAGGAGAGCAGGTTGAGCTTGGGGAACGCGACGTCACGCGCTCCGATCATCAACGGCAGCACGAAGTTGCCGAGCACCCCCGGTACACCCGGGATGAGGAAGAAGAAGATCATCACCGCGCCGTGCATGGTGAAGATCTTGTTGTACGTCTCCGACTCGAGCAGGTCGCCCTGAGGCGTCAGGAGCTCGGCGCGGATCATCATCGCGAACAGGCCGCCGATGGCGACGAAGAACGCGACGGTGAGGAGATACAGGATCCCGATGCGCTTGTGGTCGACCGTGAAGAGCCACGACTTCCAGCTGTAGTCGTAGTTCAGGTACGTCTCGCGGTGCTCCGGCTCCGCGACCTTGTGCTGCGGCGCTGCGACGGCTTGGGCGCTCACTGCTTGCCTCCGCCCTGAGCCTTCAGGGACTTGATGTAGGCGACGAGTTGCATGATCTCTTCCTCGCCGACCTGGCCTTCATAGGTGTTCATGACGGGCTGGAAGCCCTTCACCACCTTCGCGAGCGGCTTCAGGATCGACTCGCGGATGTATTCGTCGTTCACGACGGCTTCGCCGCCGCCTTCGAGCGCCACCTTCGTCCCGTAGACGCCGACGAGCTCGGGTCCGCGCTGTCCGGGCCCCGCCATGTGGCAGGTCACGCAGCGCAGGTTCTCGAACAGCTTCTGGCCCGCGACCTCGGGCGCTTCGCCCGTGTTGCCGGAGAGCCAGCGCTGGTACTCCTCGGGCTCCAGCACGTAGCACTCGCCGATCATCCCGGAGTGCTTCGTGCCGCAGTACTCGGCGCATTGGATGTGGTACTTGCCGGGCTTCGTCGCCTGGAACCACATTTCGGTGTAGCGGCCGGGCACGGTGTCCTTCTTCAGACGGAACGCCGGGATCCAATAGCTGTGGAGCACGTCCTCGGACGTCATCGTCAAACGGATCGCGCGACCGACGGGGATGTGGAGGTCGTTGATCTCCTTTTGTCCCGTCGGGTGCTGGACCTTCCACATCCACTGCTTGCCCGAGACGTAGAAGTCCATCACGTCCTTGGGCGGCTTGGCGGCGTAGAAGTACACCTTCGCGCCCCACGCGAAGATGCCGATCGCGAGCACGCCGGGGATGAACGACCAGAGCAGCTCGAGCTTGAGCGAGCCCTCGATGTTTCCAGGCGCGACACCGGGACGACGGCGATAGCGGATCGAGAGGAACAGGGCCGCGGCGAAAATGCCGACCGTGACCACCGTGCTCAGGATCACGAGGAACCAGTAGAGACCGTCGACCTGCGGCGCGAACGTCGAGGCGGACGGAGGTGTCAGGGGGAGTTCTTGGGGCATGTTGGGCTCAGCCTCCTGCCTGCAACCGCGCCGCCGCGCGTTCACGTCGGAGGTTGATCACGAGGTAGGTGATCAATCCGAGGACCGTGAGCACGGAGAGCGCCCTCACCGTGTTCACGACGGCAAAGCTGTATTTGCCGCTCAGCGGGTCGTAGTGGTAGCAGATCCAGAGGAACAGCTGGTCGGCGATCGTGCCGACCTTGCCGTTGGACGAATCGACGATGGCGAGACGCAGGTCGCGCGGCAGGAAGTGGATGCCGTAGAGGTACTTCGAGACTTGGCCTTCGGGCGTCGCGACCACGACGCCGGCGGCATGCGCGTACTGCGCGATCTCGGGGTCGTAGGCGTAGCGGAAACCGAGCTTCGCCGTGAGCGCGTCGACGGACGCGTTGTGCCACGCGTGATCGCCGTCCTTGCCTTCGACGGGCGGCGTGTTGCGGGCCGGATCGGGGCAGAGGAAGTGCCACGCGCTCGCGGCCTCGGGCTTGCCGAGGAGCTCGAGGTACGAGGCCTTCTTCTCTTTGGCGAGCTCGGGTTTCTCGAGCGGGTTGATCGAGAAGCTGACGATCTGATAGTCGCGCCCGGGCTCGAGGCTCATCTCCTTCAAGCCGTCGACGAGGCCGTTCAAGACCTGCGTGCAGAGCTGCGGGCAGCCGAAGTAGATCGGCGTGACGAGCACGGGCTTCTTGCCGAAGAAGTCGCCGAGCTTGACCGAGCGGCCCTCCTCGTCGAGGAAGGAGAGGGTCAGGTCGAGTTCCGCGCCGAGCTTCTGATCGAACGCCACCGACTCGCGAATGCGCGCGACGTGCTCGGGGTCGCCCGCGAAGGCGGGCGCCGCGCCGAACAAGAGCGCTCCGAGAGCCAGGAGCGCGCGTGCATTGCGGATCAGGTGCTTCATCGGGGGACGGGGACGCTGCGCGCTCGACTCAGCGCTTCTTCTCCGCGACCGGGAGACCCTTCTTGAGGGTGAGTTCGATCGCCTTCTCGATCGGGATGTGCGCGACCTTGCCCTCCTTGTCGACCCAGCCGTAGCTCGAAAGCTGGTCGGTCTCGCGGGCGTGGAGTCCGTTGAGCGTCTGAGCCGTGAAGTTCTGGCCGACCTCGGGATGCGCCTCGCTCTTGCCGACGAGGAAGTTCCCACGCGCGTCGCGCGCGAGCTCGAGGCGCGGCTCGGGCGGCTGCACGCGGCCTTCGGCGAGCGGGTGCTCGACGTTGCCCGCGAGCGGGACCGGCTGCTGCCTGAACCAGTCGAGCAGCAGGTGCATCGCGTAGAAGCTGCCTCCGCAGACGACCGCGAGGAAGATCAGGAATTGCACGAGCGGAGCGACGTGCGCGTCGGTGCGCTCGTGGTCGTTGCCCAGGGCTTGGGTGGTGTGCTTCACGGGGATCCTCGTCGATCAGTGATGGGCCGCGTGGGCTTCCGCGTGGATCATCTCCACCTGGTTGTTCGTGATCGGGCGTGCCTTGAGCAGCCACGAGAACAGCGCGAGCCAGAACCCGCCGATGGCGAACGGCATCGCGAGGTCCATCCAGTGCGGACCGTGGAAGCCGTCGTGGTGGAACGCCGGGCCGATCTGCCAGTAGAGGTCGAAGTGCCGCGCGACGATCACGATCACGGCGACGCCGACGAGCAGGTGCGCCTGGCGCTTGATCTTGCGCTGCATCAGGAGCAGGAACGGCAGGAACCAGCCGAGCGCCACGAGCGAGATCGCGACGTACTGCCAACCGTGGCCCGTGCGGTGCAGATACCACGGCGTCTCCTCCGCGATGTTGCCCGACCAGATGATCAGGTACTGCGAGAAGCTCGTGTACGTCCAGAACATCGAGAACGCGAACATCAGCGTTCCGAGGTCGTGGAAGTGATCGGCGCCGAAGAGCTTGCCGAACTGCTCGTCCTTGCGAAGCCAGGCGCAGATGAGCACCGAGAACGCGAGCGTCGAGATGCCCTGACCCGCGACGAAGATCACGCCGAACATCGTCGAGAACCACGCCGGCTCGAGCGACATCGCCCAGTCGATCACCGCGAAGGTGACGGCGAGGACGTGGAGGATGATCATCGGACCCGCGAGGAAGCGCACGCCGCTCTCGGCGTTCTTGTCGCCCGTCGCGTCGCGCTTCTTGCCGCGGCTCGTGAGCAGCCACGCGCAGAACATCCAGATGGCGAAGTAGATGAAGATGCGCGTCGTCCAGCCGCTCGCGTTCAGCCAGAACGCCTTCTTGTGCATGAGCTCGCTGTCCATCGCGCCGGGACGCGACCACGAGTAGAGCTCCTGCATGTTCATCCAGATCGGAAGGAAGAGCAGCGCCATCAACGGCAGCGTGCCCATGCCCGCCTGGAGGATTCGCTCGAGACGGATCCCCCACCGTCCGCCGGTGAGGAAGTGCAGGATCCCGAACGCGAGCGAGCCCAGCGAGAGGCCGAGCCAGAAGAGGTACGCGTAGAGGTAGGACTGCAGGAACTGAGGCTTGTTCGCGTCGACGTTTTGCGCGAGGCCGAGTCCGACGGCGAGAGCGCCGAGGATTCCGACGCCGACGCCGATCTTCATCAGGCTGTCGAGGCGCGAGCGCGAGGATTCGCTGATCGTGTTCATGAGGCTCGTGGCGGCTCAGCGGCCGTGCTGCGTCTCGTGGGTCTGACCTTCGGTGCGCGGCTTCGGGTGATCGAGCTCGTCGCGCTGCTCGGCGGACAGGTCCGCGTAGAGCGTGTTCTGCGACTGCTGCAGCGCGCGGACGTAGGCGACGATCGCCCAGCGATCCTCGACCTTGATCCGGTCCTTCTGATCGATCATCGCGCCGAAGCCGTTGGTGATGACGTCGAAGAAGTAGCCCGGCGGCGACTTCTGGAGTCGGTCGATGTGGTACGAGGGCGGGCGCTTCATTCCGCGCTGGACGACCATGCCGTTCCCGTCGCCTACGCTGCCGTGGCAGGGAGTGCACTGGATTTGGAAGCGCTCGTGACCGCGCGCGAGCATGCGCGACTGCCAGTCCGCGCCGCCGCCGAACGCATCGGCGAGCGCGGCGGGGAACGTCTCGGCGGGCTTGCCGTCGATCTTGCCCGTGAAGTAGTGCTCGTCGTCCATCAGTTGCCCGCGTGCGACGGTGCCGGCGACGAGCGGACGAGCAGAGCGGTGGTCCTTGAAGAGCACGGAGCCGGTGAACGGCTTGTGCTTGGGCTGGTCGTGCATGTCCTGGCGGCAGGACGCGAACGCGAGCCCGAGGAAGGCCGCGAGGGCGGCGTGGTGGAGCTTCAATGCGGCACCTCGTCGACGGAGAGAGCCTTCTGGTCGGCGAGGAACCGCCGCGTGTTCTGCAGATCGAACTTGGGATCGCGCGAGAGCACGATGAAGAAGAACCGGTCGCTCGAGCAGCGCGCGAACTTCTCGACGTTGAAGACCGGGTGGTAGGGCTGCGGGAGCCCGTTCAGGACGAGCATCCCGAACACCGCGGTGAGCGAGGCGAAGAGGATCATCGTCTCGAAGGTCGGCACCACGAACGCGGGCCAGCTGTTGAACGGCTTGCCGCCGATGTTGAGCGGGTACTCGATCACCGAGGCCCAGTAGCAGAGGCCGAACCCGGTCACCACGCCGACCAAGCCGCCCAGGAAGACCAGGTGCGGCATGTAGTTCTTGTACCCGAGGATCTCGGGCAGACCGTGCAGCGGCGTCGGCGTGTAGGCCTCGATGTCCGTGAAGCCGTTCGCTCGCGCGGCCTTCGCGCAGGCGAAGAGCGCGTCCTTGTCGTCGAACTCGGCGAGATAGCCGTAGATCGGGGAGGCGTTCGCTTGGGGGGAGCTCATGTCGCGTACCTCAGTGGTGCGCCGCCGCCTGGCGGGAGCCCGTGGTGAGCCCGGGCTTGTGCGGAACGAGCGCCTTCATCTCGGCGATCGAGATCATGGGCAGGAACCGGATGAACAGCATGAACATGGTCGTGAAGAAGCCGAGCGTGCCGAGGAACATCGCCCAGTCCCAACGCGAGCCGGCGTACATGCCCCACGACGACGGGAGGAAGTCGCGGTGGAGGCTGACCACGATGATCACGTAGCGCTCGAGCCACATGCCGATGTTCACGGACATCGCCACGAAGTAGAGCGCCCAGATGTTCCGGCGCAGCTTCGGGATCCACATGATCTGCGGCAGCACGCAGTTCGTGAGGAGCAGCGACCAGTACTGGAAGGCGTAGGGGCCCTTCAGTCGGTTGAGCAGCATGAACTCCTCGTAGGTGCTGCCCGAGTAGAAGCACATGAACGCTTCGACCCCGTAGCCGTAGGTGACGATCCAGCCCGTCGCGAGGAGCACCTTGGCCATGTTGTCCAGGTGCTTGTCCGTGATCAGGTCGTCGACGCCGTACCAGATGCGCAGCGGGATCGAGAGCGTGAGCACCATCGCGAAGCCCGCGAAGATGGCGCCCGCGACGAAGTACGGCGGGAACACGGTCGTGTGCCAACCGGGCACGATGCCCGCGGCGAAGTCGAAGCTGACCACCGTGTGCACCGAGAGCACGAGCGGCGTCGACATGCCCGCGAGGAGCAGGTACGCGGTCTCGTAGCGGTCCCAGTGACGCGCGGCGTTGCGCCAGCCGAGCGCGAGCATCCCGTAGACGACCTTCTGGATCTTCTTCGTCGCCTTGTCGCGGAGCACGGCGAAGTCGGGGATGAGACCGACGTACCAGAAGAGCATGCTCACCGTCGCATACGTCGACACGGCGAACACGTCCCAGATCAGCGGCGAGCGGAACTGCGGCCACATGCCCATCGAGTTCGGGATGGGGAGCAGCCAGTACGCGAGCCACGGACGACCGGTGTGCAAGAGCGGGTACATGCCCGCGCACATCACGGCGAACACGGTCATCGCCTCGGCCGAGCGGTTGATCGACGTGCGCCACTCCTGCCGCAGCAGGAGGAGGATCGCCGAGATCAGCGTTCCGGCGTGGCCGATGCCGATCCACCAAACGAAGTTGATGATGTCGAAGCCCCAACCCACCGGGTTGTTGGGACCCCAGACGCCGATGCCGGTGAAGAAGAGGTTCAAGACCGTCAGCGCCAGGAGGCTGGCGAAGATGGCCGCGATGCCCGTGATCGCGAACCACTGAAGCGGGTGCTTCTTCGTCAGGACGATGTCGCTGATCTTGTCGGTCAGCGTGGCCATCGTGTGGCCCGGACCGATCAACGCGTCCTGGTCGGCGTGATGAGTGGACTGGCTCATGCCTATGCGGGGGGTGCTGGGGTCGTGCGGCGAGCGCGCGCTGGAGCGTGCGCTCGCGAGGCGGGGATCAGGCCGAAGGTTCCAGTTCCGGGTTCGGGTTCACGACCTTCCCGAGGTAGGTCGTGCGCGGGAACGTGTTGAGCTCGGCGAGCAGGCCGAAGTTGTGCGGCTGCGCCTTGAGCGCGGCCACGCGGCTCTTCGGATCGTCGACGTTGCCGAAGACGATCGCGTCGGCCGGGCAGACCTGCTGGCAGGCCGTGACGATGGCGCCGTCCTCGACCTTCCTGCCTTGCTTGTGCGCCGCGAGCCGAGCGCGGTTGATGCGCTGGACGCAGTAGGTGCACTTCTCCATCACGCCGCGCGAGCGGACCGTGACGTCGGGGTTGCGGCCGAGCTTCAGCGACTCCGTCGAGTAGTCGGAGTAGAGGAAGAAGTTGAAGCGGCGGACCTTGTACGGGCAGTTGTTCGCGCAGTAACGAGTGCCGACGCAGCGGTTGTACGTCATCTCGTTGAGGCCTTCCGGCCCGTGCGACGTCGCCGCGACGGGACAGACCGTCTCGCACGGCGCGTTCTCGCACTGCATGCACGGTAGCGGCTGCGCGTGGATGCGCGGACGCTCGCGATCGCCCTCGAAGTAGCGGTCGATGCGGATCCAGTGCATCTCGCGACCGCGCAGGATCTCCTTCTTGCCGACGACCGGGATGTTGTTCTCGGACTGGCAGGCGATCACGCACGCGTTGCACGCGGTGCACGCGTTCAGGTCGATCACCATCCCCCACGCGTACTCGCCGCGCGCGTGCTTGGGATAGATCGACGTGTCGCCCTCACCGTGGCCTTCGCCGTGGTGAGCGGCTTCCTCGGCGGAGAGGTAGTACGCCTCGGGCGCCTGGCGGAAGCGATCGATCGTGCCGACGCGGAGGACGTCGTTCTTGCGGCCCTCGATCGCGATCCCTTCCGGCGTGACGTCGAGGCGGTCGTGCCCCTGCGTCGACGCGAGCTTGATCGTGTCGCCCGTCTTGCGGACCTGGAGGCCGCCGGCGATCCACGCGCCCGTGCTCGTGCGGAGCTGGTACGCGTCGAAGCCGAGGTTCGTCGCGAACGAGCCCGCCTGCGTGCGCCCGAAGCCGAGCGCGATCTGCACGGAGTCGTCCGCCTGTCCGGGCTGGATCCAAGCGGGGCCGCGGACCTTGCGGCCCGCGAGCTCGAGCTCGACCACGTCGCCCGACTCGATGCCGAGGCGCTTCGCGGTCGCGGGCGAGAGCTGCACGACGTTGTCCCAAGTCAGCTTCGTCAGCGGCTTGGGGAGCTCCTGCAGCCAGCCGTTCAGCGCGTAGCGACCGTCGTGGATCGACGGATCGGGCACGAACGTGAGCTCCATCCCCTGCACCGGCGTCGGCGCCGGGAGTTGGAGGTTCTGCAGCTCGACCGAGAGCGCGTTCGCCGCGGAGCCCGCGAGCACGCCGTCGTGGAGCGCGCGCCGCCACTTCGCTTCGAAGCCCTCGGCGCCGAGCGCCTTCTGCCAGTGCTCGCGCACGATGTCGTAGGGCGACATCGTCGTCTTCTCGACGAGCGCGGCGACGACTTCGTGCGCGGTCTTGCCGTTGTAGAGCGGCGCGATCAGCGGCTGGACGAGCGACAGCGTGCCGTCGACGGCGCGCGCATCGCTCCAGCTCTCGAGGTAGTGCGCCGCGTTGACGTGCCAGTCGCAACCGAGCGCGGTCTCGTCGCGGTAGAGCCCGTGGTGGACGCGCAGCTTCACCTTGGCGAGCGCGTCCGCGAAGCCGAGGTCCGCGGGCGCGGTGTAGACGGGGTTCGTGTCGGAGACGACGAGCAGGCGCACGGCGCCCGAGTTCATCTCCTGCACGAGCTGCTGCAGCCCTTCGAGGTGACCGGCGTTGGCCGCCTCGGCGGGCGGAACGTACGCGAGCGTCTTGCCCACGTTGCCGAGCGCCGCGTTCATCGCGTGCGCGAGCGCGTGCACGTGCGGCGGCTGGCTCGCACCCGCCAAGACGAGCGACGCGCCCTTGTGCGCGGCGAGGTCCTTCGCGACGGCCTCCGCGAAGCGGTCGAGGCGCGCGTCCGCGGCTTCGGCACCGCCGACGTTCTTCACGCCGAGCGCGCGCGCGACCTTGCGCGCGAACGCATCGACGTCGCTCGAACGGATCGCGAGGCGGTGATCCGCGCTCGCGCCCGTGATCGACGGCGCGCTCTCCGCGACGTAGAGGCGGTTCATCTCGACGACGCCGCCCGCACGCACCTTGCGGCGCTTCGAGAACGCCTTCGTGTTGCGCACGCCTTCGGGACCGGCGAGGAAGTCGGCCTCGAGCGAGAGCACGACGGACGCCTTCTCGAGGTCGGGGAGCACGTCGACGTCGCGCCCGAACGCCATCATCGCTCCGCGGCGAGCGTGGTCGCGGTTGACCGGCTCCCACACGACCCAGCGCGCCTTCGGGTAGGCCTTCAAGACCTCTTGGATCTGCGCCTCGAGCGTCGGCGACACCACCGATCCCGTGAGGATGCGCACGCCCGCGCCTTGCGACGAGGTCTCCTCGCCGAGCGCAGCCTTGAGGCCGGCGCAGAAGTCGCTCCAGGTGCGGATCGTCGCGCGTTCGAAGAGGTTCTGCGAACGCTGCGGGTCGTAGAGCCCGAGCACCGTCGCCTGCGCGGTCACGTCCGTCGCGCCGAGGCTCGACGGGTGGAGCTCGTTGCCCTCGATCTTCGTCGGACGGCCTTCGTGGCTCTCGACGACGAGACCGAGCGCGCCCGCGCCCCACGGCATCGTCGTCGCGAAGTAGAGCGCCTTGCCCGGGAGCGTGCTCTCGGGGTTCTTCGCGTAGGCGTAGATCTTCTCCTTCGGCTGACGCGTGCACGCGGCCGTGACGCCCGCGAGCGCGAGCGACGCGCCCATGAGCTTCAAGAACTCGCGGCGCTGCGGCGGATCCTGGAAGACGTGCGACTGCGAGGGGTACTCGCGCTGCACGAACTGCTCGAACGTCTCGCGGCCGTCGACCTCGTCGAGGCTCTTCCAGAAACGCTTCGCTCCGCGCACTTCGCCGTCGGCGATCATCGTGGTCTCGGACAGGGTCGCGTCCGCGTCGTGGTTCGTGCTCATCGGTGGCAGGTAGCGCAGTTGGTCCGGCTCTGGACGTGGTTCTCGGCCTTCAACTCGGCCCCGAGTTCCGCCTGGGTCTTGCCGAGCGCCTTCTCCGGGTCCCACCCCATCGTGAAGACCTGATCCTTCGGGCGGAGGAACTGCTCCGGCGCGCGGTGGCACGCGAGGCACCACTCCATGTTCAGCGAGTTCTGCCGCATCATCAGCGGCATCTTGTCCACGCGGCCGTGGCAGCTCTCGCAGCCGATCCCCTTGTTCACGTGGATCGAGTGGTTGAAGTAGACGAACTCCGGCAGGTCGTGGACCTTGATCCACTCGACCGAGGTGTCGTTGCGGAAGCTCTCGCGCACCGGCTCGAGGATCGGCGCGTCCTTCCAGACGACGGAGTGGCAACCCATGCACGTCTTGCTCGGCGGGATGCCGGCGTAGGAGGACTCCTCCACCGCCGCGTGGCAGAAGCGGCAGTCGAGGCCGAGGCTCCCGACGTGGTGCGTGTGCGTGAACTGGACGACCTGCTCGATCGGCATCGACTGCGTCGTGACGTAGGTCGTGCGATTGATGTTGATGGTCGCCAGTCCGACCGTGCCCAGGACGATGCCTGCGACGACGATCGACGCCTTGGAGAGGGTGTTCGCGCTCTTGGGGAAGACTTGGACCATCGTGTACGAACCTGGGGGGCAGGTTCCGGGGCGTTCTGCGGAGTGCGCGGGGGGCGTGCTCCGTGGGTTGGCGGATTGCTCCGGACCCGAAAATGAGCCTGGGGTTATAGGGACTCGCCTTGTTCGGGGCAAGAAAGGGCCTGTACGCACCCCGGCGTAGAACGCCCTGCGAACCGGTCCGAAGCCGGGAGCGCGGACTGCGTCCAGCCCGACTCGGAGCGTGACCCGCTCGCGGAGGGGCACGGGACGCTGGACTCGAGGTCGCGAGGTCGTCGAACCGGGTCGTCGAGCGAGCGACGGATCGGGCCGACTCGCGGAGGGGAGGTTGCGACTCGGCGCCCCGATCGACCGGCTCGACGGCGCGGTGCCTGGACGGGTTCTTCCTTTAGACAGCGCCCCCGCGGAGGCACGGTGAGCGGTGTTCCTCGAACGGCTCCGGAGCGGCGCCAGGAGCTCCCGATCCGCCGCACCACACGGCCGCCAAAAAGCCATCAACGGGTGTCTTCACGGCCATCAAATAGGGCTCGAACTCGATCCGGCGAGGACCTGCACGTCCTCGGTCTTCGCCCCGGCACGCTGGAGCAGCTCCCGATACCAGCGGACCGTCTCCAGCGTGCGCCCCGGGAGCGCCCGCGTCCCCCACACCACCGACAGGGTCCGACGCGTCTCCGCGTTCGTCTTCGTCCGCTGCGCGTCCTTGACCGCGTTCGCGCACGGCCCCGAACCGTCGACGAGGCAGAGGAGCCCACCGACGTCGATCACCTGGCCCGAGGCGTTGAACACGTAGGTCGTCCCTTCCGGCTGGATCGCGATCGAGAGCGGCTCGGCCGCTCGGGCGAGGTCGACGACGCTGATCGGCAAGCCCGAGTGGTACGAGACCGCATTGCAAGCGTCGACCGCGGGGTTGATCGCGGGCAGGCTTCCCTCCGCCACGGCGGCGAGCAGGTACTCGCTCGACGGCTTTCCGCGCCCCGTCGGTTTGTACCCGCCGTGACGGAGGAGGTCGCGCACCGCCTTGCGGACGTCGTCGCTGCTCGCGAGCGGCGCGGCGGCCCCGGCCGTGAGGAGCCGCGCGAGCTCGTTCGACGCCGGCACGCCGCCGAGCGGCGCGGAGAACTCGGTGACGAACGCGCCCGCGTCGAGCGCGGGATGAGCGGCGATGCGCAGGGAGAGCATGATGCGCGCAGGATACCCGCGCGCCCGAACGCGCGGCGCGCGCGGAGCCAACCACGATCGCGCGAAGCCGCCTCGCGCACGGCGTCAAACCGAGTGCGGCGCCCAGATCAGCACGTCGAGACGCCGCGCGAAGTGAAGGAGCGGCGGTGCGAGCGGGAAGTCGAGCCCGTGGGCTGCGGGTAGCGTGTCGAGCGTGAACGCTGCGTGCGCGGGCTGCAGCGGCCATGGAGCGTGGTGGATGTCCGCGCGCGACAGACGGCCGCTCTCGTTCGCCGCGAAGAGGCAGTACCGCTCGGTGAGGAAGTGCTCGAGCGACCCAGGGCGGCTCGTCGCGGCGGGCCCGTTCGGACCGTACCGGACCTCGACGCGCGCGGGAGGAACTCCGGTGTGCGTGCGCTCGCTCGAGTACTCGACGTCCTCGCCGTCCGCGCGGCAGCGCATGCGCGCGTCGTGATAAGGCAGGTGGAACAGCGACCGCGCGACGCGCACCGCGAGCGGATTCTCGGCCTCGAGCGCGAAGAACCACACGCCGGGAACGCCGCGATGGCGGACGTAGGTCCGCAGGTTGAGCTCCGCGAACGCACTGGCTCCAGGCAGGATCGGCAATCCGCGCGCGCGAATGCCGCTCATGCGGAACGGCACCACCGCCGCCCAGGCCGCGCCGTCGAACGTGTCGAGCTCGAGCGCGGCAGGCACGAGCGCGCGCAGCCTCCGCGCGTCGACCGGCGCGTGCGCGAAGAGCAAGTCGTGCCACGTCTGCTCCATCACCCACGCCCCGTTCGGCAACGGATAAGGTCTGTGCGCGGTCTCCTGGAGGAGCGGATGCGTCATGCGTGCAGCGTGCCACGGACGCGCGCGGCGTGCACGCCGTGTTCGGCGTCGAAGCGGCGCGCGAGCGCTCTCCACGCTGTTCCGCGCCCACACGACATTCCGTAACGTGCGCAGGTGATCGAGGTCGTTCAGAGGAACCCCGCCTTTCGTCGGCTGTGGTTCTCGCAGATCGTCAGCCAGACCGGCGACTGGCTGAACCGCATGGCTTGCATCGTGCTCATCGGCCGCCTCGGCGGCGACTCGAGCGCGCTCGGCACGTTCTTCGGGATCGAGCTCGCGCTCCGACTGATCCCGCCCGCGCTCCTCGGCCCGCTCGCAGGCCCGCTGGCCGATCGGATCTCGCGGCGCTTCCTGATGGTCGCGTCGGACGTGCTGCGCGCGGCGATCGTGCTCGGGTTCCTCTTCGTCGACGAGAAGGGCGAGCTGTGGCTGCTCTACACGCTCGTCTTCCTGCAGATGGCGGCGAGCGTCTTCTTCGACATCGCGCGCACGGCCGCGCTGCCGGACACCGTGTCGCGCGAGGAGCTGTTCGACGCGCACGCGCTCTCGGCCGCGACGTGGAGCGTGATCCTCGGCATCGGAGCGCTGCTCTCGGGCCTGGTCGTCGGCTGGTTCGGCGTGCGCGCGGCCTTCGTGATCGACGCGGCGTCGTACGTGGTGAGCGCGCTGTTCCTGCTGGGCATGTCGCTCCCCGCGCCCGCGAAGCGCGAGCCGTTCCGTTGGAGCGAGCTCCTGCTCTTCACCGACCTGCGGCGCGGCTACGCGCACGCGCGCGAGCTCGGGATCGTGCCGATCTTGTGGACGAAGACGCTGTGGGGCGGCGCGGGCGGCTTCCTCGTGATCTTGTCGCTCGCGGGGTCCGTGCGTTTCGGCGAGACGGGCGCGGAGGGCACGGATGCGCACGCGACGGGCGCGCTCTTCTCCGCGCGCGGGATCGGCACGTGGATCGGTCCGATCCTGCTCAAGCGCGTGCTCGGTACGACGGACGCCGCGTTGATGCGGCAGATCCTGATCGGCTTCGCGTGCGCCGCGGTCGGGTACGCCGCGTTCGGCTTCACCGACGGCCTCGCGCTCTCGTGCATCGCCGTGGGCTTCGCGCACCTCGGCGGGAGCGCGCTCTGGGTCGCGTCGACGATCCTCTGGCAGCGCCGGGTCGAGGACTCGTTCCGCGGACGCGTCTTCGCCTTCGAGTACTTGGGGATGTGCGTCTCGTTCGCCGTCTTCGGCCAGTTCGCTGGACTGCTCTACGACGCCACGCAGTCGCTCGCGATCACCGTGTGGGTCGTGTCCGGGCTCGTGCTCGGGCTCGGCCTCCTGTGGAGGTGGAGCGCGAGCGGCATGCGCGCCGCCCCCCGGCTCCGGGACGCGGGTCCCCTCCCCGAACCCGCCGAACTCGAGCCCTAGCTCGGACCGCACCGACGCGGGCCGCGTCGGGCGCCCGCAGCCCGCTCGGCCCCCTGCACCTGCGCGAGCCCTCCGCTCCAGCGTCCCCCCCCGTCGGATCGGGCACCGGGGTGTTCCGGCCGGGAGTCGCGGCGCTCCGGCCTGGAAAGGACTTCTCAATCCCGGTGCCGAGGGCGTGGGATCGAGAAGGAATTTCCTGCCTGCACGGCAGAAGCAGGCACGCAAGGCCTTGTCTTTTAGGATTTTGCATTGACAGACTGGGGGTAGGAATTTCCAATCGTGGGACGTTCCCTTTCCTCCGCCCCCTGCGGCCGCACGGTCGTCGGGGTCGGGGGGTTCCTCTCGGACCTCGGTCCGGAGCGCACCACCATGATCCGCACCACGTCCTTCCAGCCTTCGTTCGTCCGCGCCGCCAGCCTGCGCTCGCTCCTCGTCGGAGCCTTCGTCCTCGCCGCGGGAGAGAGCGTCGCAGCGCAGAGCCGCACGTACACGCTCGACGCCGACTTCGCTGAGGGAGTGCTCAGCAACGTCAACTTCACGACGGTCCACGACCAACTGCAGCTCGACGTCGTGCCGGGCGGCCAGGCGCTCGACTTCTGCGCGGTCGCGGCGTCGGGGCGGAATACGCTCGTGCGCTTCGACGCGAACACCGGACAGATCCTCGGTGAGTACCGCACCGAGCCGCAGGGCCTTGCCGGCAACCCCTCGCGCACGTCGATCGACGCCGCGGGCAACGTGTGGGTCGGCAACCGCGACGAGCAGAGCGGCGGCTTCGGCTCCGTCGTCCGCATCGGTGTGTGCATCGGCGGCACGCGCGTCGACGCGAACGGCGCGCCGAACCCGAACGGTGAGTACCTCGCTCCCCCGTTCCTCTACAACACGTGCGTGGACCGCAACGGCGATGGTCTGATCCACACGTCGCGCGGTCTCGGCAACGTGCTCGCGTGGCCGAACGTCACCGACGGCGCCGGCGGAGCGGACGGCATCGTGCAGGACGCGCAGGACGAAGCGATCCAGCTCTTCCAGCGCACGAACGGAATCCAAGTCCGCCACGTCTCCGTCGACGCGAGCGGCGACGCCTGGGTCGGCGGCTATCCGAACTTCCCCACGGCGTTCAACAAGATCAGCGGCGCGAACGGCGCGATCCTGAACACGTTCGTCCCGCCCGGCTGCGGCGGTCAGGGCGGCGTGATCACTTCGAACGGAATCCTCTGGTCGGCGAGCCCGGGCGAGCAGTCGGTGCTGCGCTACGACACGAACACGAACACGGGGACGTGCATCAGCGCGGGCGGCGCGCTCTTCCTCCCCCACGGCCTCGCGCGTGACTTCCTGGGCAACATCTGGACGGTCCAGGAAGGCGTGTTCACCATCGCGAAGTTCGACGCGGCGGGCGTGATCCAGACCGGCTTCCCGCGCCGCCTCGGCGGCGCCGCGGACCACCCGACGCTCGTGGTGACGCCCGCGGACAACCACGTTTGGGTGAGCCGCTCCGGCGTCGGCGTGCGCAACATCCTGCGCCTCGACAACAACGGCGTGCTCGTCAAGACGATCAACATCGGCCCCACGGGTGAAGACGGACGCGGTCTGTCGGTCGACGCGAACGGCAAGGTGTGGGTGACGAACTTCACCTCGAACAACGCCGTGCGCATCGACCCCGCGGGCGACTCCGACGGGCTCGGCGCCGTCGACCTGACGGTCGACCTGGGAGCCGGGGCGACGCCGTACAACTTCGGCGACTTCACGGGCCGCGTGTCGCTGGGCTCCATCCAACCGAACGGCTCGTGGACGGTCGTGTACGACAGCCACGCGCAGAACACGGAGTTCGGCAAGATCAGCTGGAACGCGAACGTGCCCGCGAACACGAGCTTCGCGGTCGCCTACCGCGCGGCGAACTCGGTCGCGGCGCTCGCGAACCTGCCGTACGTGCCCGCCGTGAACGGACAGGCGTTCACGGGCGTGTTCGGCCAGTTCGTCCAGGTCCAAACGACGTTCACGCGCGCGAACAGCTCCGTGACGGCGACGCCCCAGCTCTTCGATCTCACGATCGAGGCGGTGCCCACTCCGCCGCCGCCGCCGGAAGACGACTGCAAGCCGGGTCAGCGCAACCCCGCGAGCCTGCTCGTGTTCCCCGAGTTCGACAACCGCTTCGGCGATGCGACGCTGCTCACCGTCACGAACGTCGACGGCGAAGGCAGCGACGTGAACGTCGAGTTCGTCTACATCGGCCGTCGCGACCAGTACGGGAACGAGCTCGACTGCCTCGAGATCAACCGCACGCGCCGCCTGACGCCGAACGACACGATCACGCTGCTGACGCGGTTCGACAACCCGAACCAGGCGCAGGGCTACGTGTACGTGTTCGCGAAGAGCCGCACGACCGGCCAGGCGATCGTGCACAACGCGCTGATCGGTCAAGCGCTCGTGATCGACGGCCTCGACGTCGTGAACTACGCCTTCAATCCGTACGCCATCCGCGGCGTCGGCGAGGAGGGCGAGGCCACCGATCGCGACGGCGACGGCTATCGCGACCTGAACGGGCTCGAGTACCAGTGCACGAGCGACGTCACGCTGATCCCGCGCTTCCTCGGTCAGTCCGAGGGCATCCACAGCGAGCTCGTGCTCATCAACCTGACCGGCGGCGTGCGCTTCGACGCGCTGCTCGACTTCCTCGCGTTCAACGACAACGAGGAGGCGTTCTCCGGCCAGATCGAGTTCCGGTGCTGGGACAAGCGCGAGCTGCGCGAGATCTCCGACGTCTTCTCGCAGGACTTCCTCGCGTCGACTGGGAACTCCCCGCACGAAGACATCCAAGGCGTCGAGTACGGCTGGTTGCGCATCGACGGCAACCTCGCGAACTCGAGCGCCGCGAGCATCCCCGACCCCGCCTTCCTGGCGTTGCTGATCGAACGCGTCGGCTCCTATGGAGTGGCCGACCTCCCCTTCGAAACCGGCACGCAAACCAACGGCGACTTGCTGCCGCGCGGGGTCCAGGGAGACCTGAGCCCCTGATTGCACCCAGGGCTCGGGTGCCCGAGACGATGTGAAGGGCATCGAGAGCGAGGCCCGGCTGCGCGAGCGGCCGGGCCTCTTCGTTTGAGTGCGAGCGCGTGGGCGCGTCGAATCAACCGCCCGGCCAGAGCGGGTGCTCCGCGAGCGCAGCGTGGAAACGCTCGATCGGCCACACGGAGACCCCGGACCTCGTGACGAGCTCCTCCTTGCCGCCGTACACGAGCACGCGACGCACGAGCTTCGGCAGCTCGGCGATCGCCTCGATCCCGCGGAGTTCGTCGGGCCCGAGGCGGGAGGAGGACTTCACCTCGATGGCGAGGAACTCCATCCCGCGACGGAGGAGGAAGTCGACCTCCGTCTTGGCGGCGTCGGTCGGCGCCCAGTACCCGATCTCGTCGAAGAGTTCGTCGTGCTCGTCGTGCGTTCGCAGCAGATTCGCGATCCACCCTTCGAGCAGGGCACCCAGCTCGGCGAGTTCGACGTGACCATGGTCTCCGCGCACGGTTCGAACGAGTCCCGCATCGATCCAGTACAGCTTGGGGTGTCGCCGTTCGCGCACGCGGAGCTTCGCCTCGAAGGGTGGAAGCCGAAAGGCGAGGAGCGTGTCTTCGAGGATTTCCACGTAGCCGACGACGCTCGTGCGCGCGACTCCCGCATCCCGTGCGAGGCTCGACGCGTTCAGCGTCCGTCCATGGAAGAGCGCGGCAGCTCGGAGGAATCGAGCGAAGGCGGGGAGGTTGCGCACCAGGGCTTCGGATCGGATCTCCTCGCGAAGGTAGGTCTGGGCGTAGGCCTCGAGCGCGTCCTGCGGATCCTCCGCGCCCAGCACGACGGGCAACGTCCCGATCGACAGGGCGCTGGAGAGATCGAATCGCGCGCCGAGCTCGACCGGCACGAAGGGATGCAACTCACGTCGAACGGCTCGACCACCGAGGAGGTTCGTGCCCTGCTGTTTCAGCTTGCGCGCGCTCGAACCGCAGAGGATGAAGCGCAGGCGCTTCTCCTCGATGAATCGGTGGACCTCGTTGAGCAGCGAGGGAAGGCGCTGGATCTCGTCGACGCAGACGGTCGTCCCCGACCGAAGCCCCCGATCACGTCGAGGAACCGAGCTGCGAAACCCGTGGAGGAGCGCGAGCCTGTTGTCGTTGTTGGCCTGGACGTCGAGCGGCTGCCGCTCGACGTGCGCGAGCGAGTCGCCGGAGTACGAACTGTTCCGCAACGAGCTCTACACGGGCCGCTTCCCCACCGGCACCCGACTCGAAGTGAAGGGCCTCGCCCTCCAAGGCCGACGGATCGAGATCGACATGGAAGCCCGCCTCCCACACCGAACGAGGAGCGAGCACGATCGTTGCGCCCCGGCACGCGAGACCTGAGGGCTGGTGAGCTCCGTGCTCACCCTCAGTCCGAGGCTCAAGCACGTCCCAACCCCGCACGAACTCGACCTCCAGCCCACACCACCTCCCCCACACCGACAACCGATGCTGAGAGAAAACTGAACTCGTGGCTCGCTCGCGCCGGTTCCTCCGGCGCGAGCGAGTCACGAGTCTGGGATGCGGAGCACCAATGCCATTAGCGTACGTCCTCCCTCCTGACATGCGCACATGCCTGACCTTTCGGCTCCCAT